>CAWKAV010000022.1:0-336000 GCA_963847735.1 uncultured delta proteobacterium
ATGTTTATGTGCCTGTTGCTGGTTCAGTTATTAGTATTGCTACGGAAGTGTCATTGTTGACATGGCCGCAGAGAGCGGCGGCAACGTCGAAGGCTCGGTGGCTGGTGAGGTTGTCGAAGTCGACGGTGTGACCATTATCGGCAGCGGTAACTGGTCTGGCCAGGTGTGCCGCGACGCCAGCAACATGTACGCCAACAACCTGTGCAACCTGGTCAATGAGTACTGGAGCGCGGATCAGAAAAGATTCGAAGTCAACCTGAACGACGAGATCCTGGCTGGCTGTGTGATCACCCACGCCGGAGAACTGGTCAATGAGACCATCCGCAAGCATTATACAAAGTAAACGGCGGAAGGAGATAGGGAGCGTATATGGACCTGGTTTACCTGGCTTTTATCCTGATCTTGTCCATCTTCCTCGGTTTTGAGCTGATTCAGAAAGTTCCGGCGACCCTGCACACACCATTGATGTCGGGTGCCAACGCCATCTCCGGCATCACTTTGGTCGGTGCCCTTGCAGGAGCTGGCAGCGGAAGCTCAACCTTGTCGATCATACTCGGCACCGCAGCCGTGGTTTTTGCCACCATCAACGTCGTCGGCGGCTACCTGGTGACCGATCGGATGCTGGCGATGTTCAAAAGGAAGAGGCCTGGCAAGTAATGCAGGCGGTCATACTGATCAACCTCTCTTACACCGCAGCGGCGGTCCTCTTTATCCTCGGGCTGAAACTGCTCGGCCATCCGTCAACGGCCCGACGTGGTAACGGCATCTCTGCACTTGGCATGCTGTTGGCGGTTGTCGTCACCCTGTTGGACCAATCGATCATCGACTATCGCTGGATACTGCTGGGGATGGCGACCGGAACCGTGATCGGCACATTGACTGCGCGATTGGTAGTGATGACCGCCATGCCCGAAATGGTCGCCCTGCTCAACGGTTTCGGCGGCATTTCCAGCCTGTTGGTAGGATGGGTGGCCCTGGCACAGCCACAGCTTAACAGCTTCATCCTGCTGACTATTTTCCTGTCGATCCTGATCGGCGGGGTGACCTTTACCGGCAGCATGGTCGCCTGGGGCAAGCTGAGCGAGAGGATTACCGGGCGACCGGTGCAGTTCCGCGGCCAGCGCGTGGTGAATATCCTGATCCTGCTGGCCAACTTCGCCTGCGGCGTGATGTTCGTGCTCCATCCGGGGCAGTCTCTCTGGCTCACCCTTGCAATCGTGTTGTCAGCACTCCTCGGAGTCATGACGCTCCTGCCGATCGGCGGGGCTGATATGCCGGTGGTGATCTCGTTGCTCAACAGCTATTCGGGACTTGCCGCCTGTGCGGCCGGTTTTGCCATCAACAACAATATCCTGATCGTGGCGGGTTCACTGGTCGGAGCAAGTGGTATCATTCTGACCAGAATCATGTGCAAAGCGATGAACCGGTCACTTGGCAATGTGCTCTTTTCGGGGTTTGGCGCGACTTCAGGCGCTGTCGACAAGATTGCCGGGGAAGTAAAACCTCTCTCTGTCGAGGATGCTTACTATATCCTTGAGGCCGCTCAGAGCGTGGTGATTATCCCTGGTTACGGCATGGCTGTCGCCCAGGCCCAGCACGTGGTCAAAGAACTGCAGGTCTTGCTGGAAAAGAACAGTTGTGAGGTCGTTTATGCCATCCATCCGGTAGCCGGGCGGATGCCCGGGCATATGAATGTACTGCTGGCGGAGGCGGATGTCTCCTACGACCTGTTACTGGAGATGGATGAAATCAATCCACGCATGGACACCTTCGATGTCGCGATCGTCATCGGCGCCAACGATGTAGTCAATCCTGCAGCCCGCGATATGGAAAACAGCCCCATCTACGGCATGCCGATCATCAATGCTGACTACGCCCGTACCGTGTTCGTCCTGAAACGATCGATGGCGTCCGGTTTTGCCGGACTGGACAACCCGCTTTTCTACAAGGATAACAGCCGCATGATATTCGGTGATGCCAAGGCGACGGTCAGCAAACTGGTCCGGGAGTTTTCTGCCTGACCTCCGGCCTTTGATCTCCACGGCCACCGGGTAGACCGATTCCACCCTGCCCGTCTACGAATCCCTGCCTTCAATTTTTCCCAACAGGCGCAGCAACCCGTCCAGCACCGTGTAGGGATGTGGCGGACAGCCCGGGATAAAGAGGTCGACCGGCAGCAGATCACCGATCCCCTGAAGGGTTTCCGGGCTGTTACAGAAAGGTCCGCCGGCGATGGCACAAGCACCGGACGCAATAACCAGCTTTGGTTCGGGGATGGCGGCATAGGTGTCGAGCAGGGCACTTTTCATGTTCTCGGTGACCGGCCCGGTGACCACGATGCCGTCGGCGTGGCGCGGAGAGGCGACGAACTGGATACCGAAACGGGCCAGATCAAAGACCAGGGTGCCGAGCACATTGAGGTCTGCTTCGCAGGCGTTGCAGCCGCCGGCAGAGACCTGCCGCAACTTCAGCGAACGGCCGAACAACTTGAGCATCCGTTCGTTGAGCCTGTCGGCCAGACGGTAAATCTCATCATCCAGCAACAGCTCTTCCCGCCGGCTGGCCGCCAGCCGGTAGTCATTTCTGAAAGTCAGGACGCCATGTTCAGCCGCGGCGGGGCAATCAGCACAGAACAGGCAGCGGCCAAGATCGAGCCGCAGCCTATCACCGCTGCAGCTCAGGGCGGAAAAAGGACAACTGGCCACAGCGTCAGTACAGGCCTGTGCGGTAAGGTTCTGCGCAAGCTGTGGCAGGCCGCGGAAGCGTTCCGGCAGCTTCGGTTCGACTTTCGGAAATTTGCCGGTGCGGTGTCCCTGGCGCATGCGTTCACGGATTATCGTCAACATAAGATCTCCCTATAGGTCAAAGCCACAATATGAAAGATTGAAACTTTTGTTGCAGAGCGGAAAATCTGAAATCTGTTGACCACGCATGGCCATTGCCAGGGCGCTCCAGTTGTGGAACGAGGGGTCAACAATCTTGTAGCGATCGATCCGGCCGGCCTGATCTGTAATCGCGGTATGCACCACTTCGCCGCGCCAGCCTTCGCAGAGGAAGACCGCCAGGCTGTCAGCGGCAAGCGGACCGATGGGGCGGGAAACAGGGCCCTGCGGCAACTGTCTGAGGAGTTGACCGATCATCTCCAGAGAAGCGATAATCTCACGCCTGCGCACGTTGCCGCGGGCGAAGACATCACCATCGAATTCGATGACCGGGGTGTCGAAGCCCTCTTCGCAGCTCCCGAAAGGGTGATGGAGGCGGGCGTCACGCACCAGACCACAGCCTCTTGCCGCCACTCCGACCAGCCCCAGCGCCTCGGCATCATCGGTTTGTACCGGTCCCGTTCCCTCGAAACGGGCCAGCACCGAAGGGGCATCGAAACAAAGGTCAATGGCGCCACGCGTATCACGTTCAAGAGGCTTGAGACGCTCGATAAAGGTTTGCGGTAAAGTTCCATCCAGATCAAAGCCGACACCACCCGGGCGCACCAGGCCACGGCCGAACCGGCTGCCACAGAGTTCGGCGGTCAGGTTCAGATAGTCGCCTCGCAAGCGACCGCAGAAGGCCGCAGCCGGCAAAAAACCAACGTCACCAGCCAACGCACCGATATCACCGACATGATTGGCCAGCCGCTCCAGCTCCAGGGCAAGGGCCCGGATAGCCTGGGCGCGCGGCAGGGAATCACTCCCGGCAAGAGCTCTCCAATATCTGGCAATAAGCCGTTGCATGACCAATCGTGGTATCCCCGGCAGCCGTTTCAAGTTGATGGATCGTCACCGGATGGGGACCGCCGATCAACATCTGCTCAATGCCACGATGCTGGTAACCGAGGGATATTTCCAGATGCAAAACCTCCTCACCGTGGCATTGAAAACGAAAGTGTCCCGGTTCAATGACACCGGCATGAACCGGCCCGACCGCAACTTCGTGAACCTCATCACCTTCGACCTGGTAGAACTCCATATCACCGACAACCGGTGGCTTGCCCTGCGGGCGTCCCCAGATGTCGGCGGCGTCGATCCAGGTGTGATGGAAACGCACCGGCTTCAACCAGGGGTGATTCTCAGGGCGCACTCCAAACTGTTCAGCCAGCTCGCGCTCAAACAGGTGCAGTTGCGGACAGAGCGGCGTCAGGGACGCAAAGGAACCGTTCACCCGGGTGCGCAGCAAGCCCAGTTGGCCATTCCAGTCATGGGCAAGGACAGCGAAAATCTCCAGTCCGTTAGCCAATGGCCGACCAAAATAGCTGGCGACACGGGCATCGGCCGCCACTTCCTCCAGCAAGGACGCGCTGAAGCGTGTGTAATCGAGCAGCGGTATTTCTGTCAACGATACGGAAAAACCGTTGCGGAAGCGGAGCAATCTCGACGGGGTCATGGCTGTATCTCCAGCAGGGCAGCGGCCCCACGCAAGGCGGCCTGCAATGGCTCGGGAAGATAGACACCCGAGCACCAGTACCAGCATCAGGAAGATCAATGGTGAGATAACCAGCAGCAATTTGTCCTTGAATGCGGGCTCGATTTTAACCGCTTCACCCTGGGTTGCGGTCAGCACCGTCGCTCCCATGCCGATAAAGACCATCGCCAGCAGCAGGATCATCAACAGTCCAATCCATAACTGGCCGTTGCCGAAAATACCACGCAGGATAGTAAACTCACTGATAAAGAGTCCAAAAGGAGGGGAACCGGTAATTGCAAGAAAACCGGCCATAAAGATGCTTCCGGAAATCGGCAGGGTGGCGATCGCCCCATGCACCTTGGAAAGCCGCTTGCTGTCATAGGCCCGCTGAATGTTGCCGGCAGAGAGGAACAGGCAGCCTTTGGTCAGTGCGTTGTTGACCAGGTGCAGCATGGCACCGAAGGTTGCCAGCCCGCCGATGCCGACACCGATAGCAAGGATCCCCATATGCTCGACCGAAGAATAAGCCAGCAGCCGCTTGATGTCGGGCTGGCGCACCATGAAAATGGCCGCAATCAGTAATGACAACAGCCCCATACCGAGCAGCGCCTGGCGAGCCATTGCGCCATCGCCGGCGGCGACTCATCAACTGCACAGCACGCAGGATGGCGAGGAAAGCGACGCTGGTAAGGCCACCGGCGAGGAGTGCCCCGACCATCCCAGGGGCCTCGCCATAAGCATCAGGTTTCCAGGAGTGCAGTGGCGCCAACCCCATTTTGGTGCCAAAACCGACCAGCAGGAAGACGAAACCGGCATGCAGCCAGGGACGTGAAAGATGGGTCGCGTCAGCGAGCAGGATATCGAACTGCAGAGTGACCGGCATGTCTCCTCCGACCAGGGCGGCATAGGCGATAAAGAGGATGCCCAGCAAAGCCAGGGCGATGCCGACCGAGCACAGCAGCAGATATTTCCAGGTCGCCTCGATCGACAATCGATTGCGGTTGTAATAGATCAGCGGGGCGCTGGCAAGGGTAGTCGTCTCGACGGCCATCCACAACAGGCCGAGGTGACGGGCCGAGATTGCCAGGGTCATCGCCGAAAGGAAAACCAGCAGGCAGGGAACGATGGTCCTGTTGCCGCGATCGCGGCGCAGGTCCAGGTAACCGACAGCGTAAACGGCACAGCCCAGATAGAGCATGCTGGTAACGATCAAAACCAGCCTTGAGAGAGCGTCGAGTCCGAGCCAGGGGCCGGTCGCAGCACCTGGACCGGCAACGGCGATTCCGGCCAGGAGCAAATGCAATCCGCCGCTGATCGGCAGCAACCAGGAACGGCACTGATACCAGGGCAGCAGCAAAACCAGAAGGGCTACAGCCAGAGGAAACAAAATCAGCAGCAACAACATGGTCTATTCCTTCAGAGCTGTCAGGCGCTCGGTGTTAAGGCTTAAAAATTCACGGCTGATCTGGTTGATGACGATGCCCATGACAAAGACGCCAACCAGCAAGTCGAGGAGTATCCCGGCTTCAACCATGAACGGCATAGCGGCAGAGAGCAACACGGCGAAGATGAAGATGCCATTTTCCAGCATCAGGTAACCGAGGACCTGGGTGATCGCCTTGCGCCGGGTGATCAGCAACAAAAAACCGCTGAACATTGTCGCCAGGGCAGTCGGAACAAACAGACCATCGAGATGTTCAGGGGCTAATGGCAGCAAATCTGCAAACAGGAAAGCGCCTACTGTTGTCAGCACGCCGAGGATGAGGGTTGGCACAAAGCCGATGATCGGCTCCACCTCGCGCCGGATACGCACCTTGTGAATCGCCTTCAGCAATAGCCAGGGGATAAAAACTCCTTTGAAGCAGAAGGCCTCGATCGCCAGCACCATGGAGTGAAAGTTGAAACCGTGACTGATCAACGGCAATAGGGCCAACAACGCGCCCTGCAAGGCAACAACGCGGATGCAGGCGACAAGTCTGGCGCTGCCGAGGGTGTAAAAATTGATCAGAATCACCGTGAGTAGCAAAGGATTGGATAATTCCATCATGGTTTTTTCTCCACAAGCATTAACATCAGAGTTCCTCTGCGTTTATGAACCACTGATTATCGCAACACCAGCACCAGGGCGAAGACAGACAACAGCAAGGTGCCAACCAGGACCTGCGGAACACGCGGCAGGCGCAACCTCGCCATGACCGACTCGACCGTACCGACAAGCACCGCGAGACCTGACAAGCCCGCCACAAACAGCAGCACATCGCTCAGCCACCAGCCTGTCTGCCAAGGCAGGGCCAAACGCACCAGCAGGGCGCCCATCACCATCATTTTCAGCGATGCCCCGTAGAGAATCATGCCGAGAGCAGGCCCGCTGTGATCAAGAACCATGACTTCATGAATCATGGTTAACTCCAGATGGGTGTTGGGATCATCAAATGGGATGCGTGAGTTTTCCACTAACAGCACCAGGAACAGGCAGACCAGGATCAGACCGAGCGAGGCGCCGGCATCGCTGTGCCAGGCGGTCAGCAGGTGTGAACCGAGCAGCGTGTCCAGGGAGAGGCCCTCGGAGAGGCGAGCAAGTACCAACAGTGCAAAAAACATGGTCGGTTCAGCCAGGCAGGAGAAGGTGACTTCGCGTGCCGCCCCCATGCCTTCAAAACTCGAACCGGTATCTAACGCCGACGCCACGGTGAAGAACCGTGACAAGCCAAACAGGTACACGAACAGGATCATGTCCCCTTCGAATGATAGCGGGGCCGGCAGCGCCCCGAATGGAATCAGCAAGGAAGCCATCAGGGGGACCACCAGGCCAACGACCGGACCGGCAAGAAAGACCCAGGTCGTGGTGCGGCTGAAGACGAATCCTTTACGCCAAAGACGTGCCAGATCGTAGTAGGGCTGCAGAAGCGGCGCACCGTCCCTGCCGGCGAAAAGCGCCTTGGTCTTGATGATGACGCCTTGCATCATCGGAGCAAACAGGAATAAAAGGGCCAGATGCAGAACCAGTCTGCTCATCATGATATGATCCCCTTTCAAAGGATAAACATCAACAGCAGGACAATAACGGTCAAGGCGATGTAGAGCAGGTAGAAAGCGATCACCCCGTTATGAATGCCAGCACGCAATTGACGACAGAACCAGGCCACGCCAAGAAAAACCGGCAACAGAATCCGGTCGAGGATCACGTCGGGAGTATGGCTGGAAAATTGCGTTGTGCCCGGGAACAGGCCTGTCACTTTACCGCCATGACGTTCACTCCACAGTCCAAAATGAAAAAGTCGCACCAGGAAGTCGGCAAAGGAGCTGGCCGTGTACTGCATGCGCGGAGCGGGAAACTGGAAGCCGCAACCCCAGGTGCCGGTCTGGCGTGGAGTGTTGCGGCTGTAACGTCTCAGCCAGAGACCGCCAACGGCAAGCAACGCCAGCAAGACCCAGCCAATCAAACTGACCCAACCCAGGGGAGCAAAGGTATCTCCCAACATTGGACTGCCGTTAATCGATGTCCAATTGGCAGCAGCCCCGCGCAGCAGTGGTGTCATGGTTGTCGGCAACAGGCCTATCCAGACACAAGCGACAAACAGCACCGTCATTGGTGCGAGCATGGCCGTGGGGGCTTCATGGGCGCGTTCAGCAGCTTTGCTGCGCGGTTCACCCAGAAAGACGACCCCGAAAACCTTAACGAAACAGGCCAGCGCCAGTCCGCCGATCAAGGCCAGGGCCGGAGCTGTCAGTACCGCCATGACGAGGATTGAGCTCTGGTGTTTCAGGGGCTGGAGCGCTCCGAGGTAAATCAGCCATTCACTGATAAATCCATTCAAGGGGGGTAAACCGCTGATTGCCACCGCGGCACCCAGAAACAGGGCCCCGGTCCAGGGTTGACGCTTGAGAAGACCCCCCAACTGGTCAATCTCACGGCTGCCGACAGCATGGATGACAGAGCCTGCACTCAAAAACAGCAGCGACTTGAACAGGCCGTGGTTGACGACATGCAACAGGCAACCGGACAGACCAAGTATCACCAGGGCCGGTTGGCCATAGCTTCTGCCGAGCAGGGCCAAGCCTAAACCCAGCGTGATGATTCCTATGTTCTCGACACTGTGGTAGGCCAGCAGCCGCTTGATATCGTGCTGGGCGATCGCTAATGCCACGCCAAGAACCCCTGAAACGGCACCCAGAATCAGGAGGGTCCATCCCCACCAAGGTGGAATTTCAGCGAAAAAAGAAGTCAAACGCACCAGTCCATAAATACCGGTCTTGATCATGACTCCTGACAATAGCGCCGAGGCATGGCTTGGGGCGGCAGCATGGGCGCCGGGCAGCCAGATATGCAGCGGCATCAACCCGGCCTTCAGACCGAAACCGATCAGACCAAGCAGAAACATCAGGCCGCTTCCAGCCACCGGCAGGGTTTCTGCGCCAGGAAATATGAAAGATCCAGACGTTTGACCGAGCAGGATAAATAGAGCGATTAAGGCCAGGGTGCCTGTATGAGTGGCAATCAGGTAGATGTAGCCAGCCCGACGAACTTCTTCTTTATGTTCCTCGGTGGTGATCAGGAAAAAGCCCCCGAGCGCCATCACTTCCCAAGCCATCAGGAACAACATGCCGTTGCGGGCCGAGAGGACCAGCATCATTGCCCCGCTGATCAGACCGTAAAACAGGCGTAATTTTCGGCCGTTACTCTGGTTTTCGCATTGCGGCCAGTACCGGAGGCCAAACACGGATCCGGTCGCCACCACCAAATAAAGCGGCAACAGAAAAACCGCTGTCAGCGGATCGAGGCGCAGGGCCAGGGCGCCGCCAGGAAGAGACCAGGCAAGGTCGAGACGCATTTCGCCGCCTGAGATCATGATCAGGGTCACGGCGATCAGGCCGCAAACCGAACCTGACAACGTCAAGAGGCAGGCAAGACGCTCTCCGCAGGGACTTTCACGCCGGAAGAAAAGCCCGGGAACACCGGCAAAAAAGGTCAACACGATCCCCAGGAAAAACCAGGTCATCTCACCTTCCTCCGTGTCCGCCAGCCCAGAGACTCCAGGCCATCAGCACCGCGCTGGTGATAAAGATATAAACCAGGTAAATCGATAACTGCCCCTGCTGCAACCAGCGCAGCCGCTGACATCGTTCGGCGAGAGAAATGAACAGTGGTTGTAATATTCGCATCAAGACAAGATCGGTTGAAGAGTGCTCAAGAGTGGTGGCAACCGGGAAAATACCACTGATTCTGTCACCACTTATCTTGGAACGCATGTGTACCGGCATCAGGTGTCGCGAGACGAGTTCCGCATAGCCGGCGCCGGTATAAGACATGCGAGCTGTTGGCAAAAGATAACCGCAACCCCAGGTAGCGGCCTGAGCCCGTGGTCGCAGACGGCGCAGCCAGACGAGAAAGCAACCAAGCAGAAGAAGTAATACCATAAGCAGCACAGCACCATGACCAAGAGGAGCCACGACCTGTCCGAGTTCTGCAGCAACCGGCACGCGTGCCACCTGAGAGAGCGTTGTTGACAGCACAAAGATTGCCTGACGGGGGAAAACTCCGATCAACAGGCAGCCAGCGAGTAAAGAACCCATACTGACCAGCATTAGCGGTGCCGTTTTACAACTGTTGACAGAACTCGGATCGCGAGGTTCTCCAAGCAGGCAGATGCCGATTAGCCTGGAGAAGGTGACAAGTGCCAAAGCTCCGACCATTGCGAGAAGACCGAACAGTAACAGCGGCGGCAACGCGGCAAAACCGCCCGAGATATTGCCGGCATGTGCCAGGCTGAGGTAGATCAACCATTCACTGACCAGCCCGTTAAGTGGTGGCAAAGCACTGATAGCCATACTGCCGCCAATCCACAGCAGGCCGACAAGGGGCATTCGGCGTAGCAGACCGCCCATTCGGTTCATGTTGCGGGTGCCGGTGGCATGCACCAGAGCACCGGCACCGAGAAACATGACTGTCTTGAACAAAGCGTGGTTCCAAAGATGCAACAGTCCGCCGGCGAAGGCGAGTAGAGCGATTTTCGGGTATCCCTGGGCTGACGCGACCATCCCAAAACCGAGACCAATCAGGATAATGCCGATATTCTCTATCGTTGAGTAGGCCAGACAGCGTTTAATATCGCGCTGCTGCGTTGCCAGAGAAATTCCGTAGAGGGCGCCGCCTGCGCCGAGGATGACCATCAGCCAGCCCCACCATACCGGGGCCGGTGGCAGCAGACTCAGGATACGCAGAATGCCATAAATCCCGGTTTTGATCAGGATCCCCGACATCAGGGCTGAGACATGACTGGGGGCAGCCGGGTGAGCGTCCGGCAGCCAGACGTGAACCGGGAAAAGGCCGGCCTTGACGCCGAAGCCGAACAGAGCCAGCAAAAAAACAAGCGAGGCGCTACCGAGCGGTAGTTGGGCCAGCGGACCGAAGTTGCTGAAATTGAGGCTGCCACAATATCTTCCGGCAAGGACAAACATGAGCAGAAGCAATGTCATGCCCAGGTGGGCTGCAAATAGGTAGAGCCAAGCGGCCTTGCGCACGTCTTCGTGGTGGTGATCCCATGCCACCAGGAAGAAAGAAGTAAGAGTCATGATTTCCCAGGCCGCCAGGAAAAGTAATGCATTAGCAGCAACCACAACCAGTAGCATGGCTGCCACCATGGTATTAAAATAAATCCAGTGCGGGCCCAAGGAGCGGGAGGTCTTATCGTACATCATATAGGGCCAGGCGTAGAGGGCGCAGAAGAACGAGAGCAAAGAAATCGGCAGCACAAAAAATGCCGCCAGGGGATCCAGTAACAGGGCGAAATCGCCACCTGGAATTGACCAGGTTGCATGGAAAGAGAGGGTTTGATCGCTGAGCAAAACCTTCAGCGCTTCGTAACCAGCCAAGGGCGCAGCAACCAGCACAGACAGCATTCCCACCAGTGTTGCCAGAGTTGAGCTGCGACTCAGCAGCGCAACCAGACCACCCCCGAACAAGATTGTCAATGCCGACAGGAATAAGTTCATTGACTCAACTCAAAATCTTGCATGGGAAAGGGTAATAATCTCGGTTCATATCAACCTATAATTTTCCCTTCAGCAGCAGCCAACGCAGCAAAAATCTTTTCCCGACCTTCAGCCTCTTCTAGTGTTTTTCGGAATTTGCGATCCCGCAGCACAAAACCCAGACGGGACAACAGATGCAGATGAGCGCGCAGATTCTGAGCGATAATCAGCAGCAGAACATTAACCGGGCGGCCATCCATGGCAAAATAATCGACAGGTTTTTCCAGAAAGCAGAGGGACATCTTCGACCCTGCAATATTTAACAGCCCGGGACTGCGCGGATGCGGAATGGCGATACCATCGCCGATAGCTGTCGAGGCGAGCTGCTCGCGGCTGATCAGCACCTGCGCCAGGTAATCACGGTCGACTTCTTCAGGCAGGCGAATGTGGCTGACCACATTGGTCAGAACCTCCTCGCGGGTGTTGCCCTCAATACGATAGAAAACGCCGCCTGCTTCGAGTGCGTCATGCAGCTTCGGCAGTGTTCCTGCCACCGACTCCGGCTCACTGAAAGCATCGGCAGCGACTCCCATGCGTCTTGAGGTCGCCCATTCGAGCAGTTCAGCCCGATTAAAACGGTAGATTTCGTGCACTTTGTAGGCTGGCACGATGTTCTGCTTGATCCACCGGTAAATGGTTTTTTCCGAGACCAAAAGCAACTTCGCTGCATCTTTTACCGAAAGATTCATCAGGTCCCCATCGATGTTATAACTTTTTCGCTTTGGACATCTTGGGACATTAGTATTCAGATGAGACAATTGTCAAGGGCAAAATCGAGAGGGTATTCTTTCGAACTTATGAAGGGCTATTGGCAGGTACTATCTGCCAGTTGGCAACAGGGATGTCAATGAATAACAGGATTAAAGACTACGTTCAGATCGCCGGATAGGCTTTATTGTCCGCATAATATGCTTCCATTAAATGCTTAAAGCTGCGTATATCGCTCAAAGCCGCTGCATTATATGCCCTGGTTTTGTAGGAACTCATCTGCGGGATAATGATGGCCGCGAGGATGCCGATAATTGCGACAACGATCAGCAGCTCGATCGTTGTGAACCCGCTTTTGGCCACAGGATTTTTTCTACTCATATGGGGATTTTCTTTCTTTAATCACCAAGTCTTTTCTGCCCGTTTATGCTCTCCAGAATCTCAAATTCAGCATTTATAAATGGCCGGTCCTGCTTCTTCACCTGGTCGATATACGCCCTGCCCGCCTCACTGGCGGTTTTTCTGTTCGGCATTTGCTTGTTAAGTCTGAGCAACTCCAGGTTCACCTTGTGTTTCTTAAGACCTAAAATCGGCACGACTAGGGCGATGACCAGGACCGCAAATGCAACAACATAGAGAACCGCCTGGTTGATCTCAATCGGCAGAGGCACCCAGAGGATAACGTTAAAGATGGCAGCACCAACCCAGAAGATGCCGTTTAACACCACAATTGACTTCTTGCTCTGCGCACGCAGTGCGATAATGTCCCTTGCTTCGAGAGCGGTGCCTTTGTCGACAGCGTCCATAACGGCCTGCTGTATCGGATTGGTTCTGTCACTCATCTGTTTCTTTTTCTCCATGTTTTGCAACTTCTTTTTTTAGTGGAGTCTGCTGCACTTTAACCTGTTTACGGGTACATACAAAGCGCAGATAACTGTTCAGGAGCCAGCCGATAAGAACGCCGGTTCCAAGAACAATGAGGACCAGAACCACAAGCGACATTTCGGCTGACCATGCCAGGAATTGAACACTGACGGTTTCAGTATTCTGGGAAATGAGAATAAAAGCGAGAAAAGCCAGAACGAGACTGATGCCGAGTTTTGTTTTCATCGGTTAAGCTCCCAAGGTCGTAAGAACAACAAGCTTGTCATTAAGGATATTCAACGATAATCTAATCTATGAATTTTCAACTCGGTCATTTTACACAGTTTACTGGAGTTCGCCATGAAGAAATTGATCATTGCTCTCGGCATACTGCTCCTGACGGCAGGATATGCCCACGCCAACGAAGCCCCTTCCTTAAGCCTTGGCAAGACTCTGTTCGAAACCACCGAACTCGGCAACCGGGGACAGAGTTGCAGTTTCTGCCACCCTCATGGAAAAGGTCTGGGTATGGTTGGTGATTTCAACGACACAGAACTCAAGGATATCATCAATGCCTGCCTGCGCGATGCCATCGGAGCAGACATGATTTCTCTGGAATCCCAGGAGATGAATGCTCTGGTCGGATATGTGAGAGTCTTTCAGAAAAAGACCGACTGAGTGCGGCGTGCTTTAACACCCGCAACCACAATTATGACAGACCACTCTATTGCTCCCTTCCGGCTCAATCATTTCCGGGGCGAAGGCAACACGGTAGACGCCACGACGGATATCTTCAAGCAAATCACAGTTGGGACTCTGACCAATAATATGGCCGAGGCAGAGGTTGCTGATGTGATCTTTTTGTGAACGCAGGCGGACCGTGTTGAGCAGGTCACCATAGCCATTTACTTCAAGAACATTATCAGGTTCTTTCAGGTAAGAGACCGTAACACCAAGTGAAATAAGTTTATCGTGAAGGTTGGAAAGTAGGTCAAAAAGAGCTTCCTCGTTAACCTCTGAAGACCATTCGTGGTTCGTAATCCGGTAGCCATACAGAACGACAGTAATTTCTTTCTGCATTCTCAATCACCCCTGACCCTGTCTGAGGATTGCAACCGTAATGCTGACCGGCCCCCAAAGATGCTCTGAAACGACTTTACCAAATTCACTGCCCTGCAAGACAAAATCATCAACCTGAAAGATCAGATCCCCTGGAAAAAACCGTCTCTGCAGCAGGAGCATCATCGAGGACGTTTAACATCGCCAGATCATCATTGATGGTCGGTACAACCTGCAGGCCGACACCACCGGGGGAGGTCTCTTCTGCAAACGCCGTCACAACTGATCAATCCAGGAAATATCACCACAGCCTTCACGTAAAACTTCGACTTTATCGTCGATCAGACTGATAATTGTAGAAGGGTCACCGAAACGGATGCCGCCATCGACAACCAGGTCGAGCATGCGTCCCATGGCCGCCTCGATTTCCAAGGGATCATGCAAAGGGGCTTCACCGGTCAGATTGGCACTGGTCGTCACCAGCGGGTGTCCCAGTTCACGCACGATTGCCATGGCAATTTCGTCAGCGGGAATACGGATGCCAACTGTTTTCTGGCGGGTGGTCAGGCTGTCCGGAACCATGCGGGTGGCATCAAGGACAAAGGTATAAGGTCCGGGAAGGTGGCGCTTCATGATCTTGAAGGCAAAGTTGCTGACCTGTGCGTAATTGGCAGCATCGGAAAGATCGGCACAGATAAACGAAAAAGGCTTGCGGGCATCACGCTGTTTGATCTGGTAAATATTCTTGACGCCGCGACGATTGAAAATATCACAACCAAGACCATAGGTCGTATCAGTCGGATAAGCGATCAAGCCACCCTGTTTCAATGTTTCCACAACTCGACTGATAAGACGTCCCTGTGGATTTTCCTGGTTGATCTGCAGCAGCATGACCCTCTCCTGTTCAACAGTATGTGATGACTATATTACAACTTAATTCCTGCGTCTTAAAACATTTTCAAAGCAGATATTTCAGATCGTCAATTTTGCGCACGGCGGAGCAGACTGCCTCGATTGTGCTCCTGGCTTGTCATGATTTGCCATTGACTCCGGTATGACCAAAGCCACCAGAACTGCGCATCGAATCATTCAAGTCATGGGCCTCGACAAGGATCGCCCTGGTCACCGGAGCAATAATCAACTGGGCGATGCGGTCGCCGGGCAGAAACTCAACAGGTTCGGAGCCGTGATTAATAATAATGATGCCGATCTCACCTCGATAATCGGCATCGATGGTTCCCGGGGAATTAACCAGGGAAATGCCCTTTTTCAAGGCAAGGCCGGAACGGGGCCGCACCTGCCCTTCATAACCGGGAGGAATTTCCATCGCCAGACCGGTCGGCAGCAGAATCCTTTCACCGGGAGCAAGCACGACAGGGGAATCAATCACTGTACACAGATCCATGCCTGCGGCGTGTTCGGTCATGTAAGCCGGGACAACTGCCTTCGGATGTATTTTTTTGACTTTAATTTCAATCATATACGCCCCTTAAAAAAGCTGTAAGCTGTGACTTTTGGGACAGGTCCCCGCGAAGTCGGCCCCCTAACCTATCTGCAAATCATCTTCAGGGAAATCCGACGCTGTGACTCGCCCGACAGCTAGCAGATTAAGCGTCTCATTGACAAACAGGCTTTCCGCCATGTGCTGCACCAGTTCAGTCGTGACGGCATCGATCATGGTTCGGCTTTCCTCGACGCTGATACCGACATCCCGCAGAAAAAGCTCATTTTTGGCCAGGCGCGTCATGCGACTATCCATGCTTTCCATAGAGAGCAGCATGCCGCCCTTAAGATAATCCTTGGCACTTTGCAGTTCATCAGAGCTGACCGCTTCGTAACGCAGGCAGGTTAATTCTGCAAGGATCGTTCGTGTTACCAGGGGAGCGTCGGCGGCAGCTATTCCTGCATAAATGATAAATGCACCGCTATCGAGTGATTATGATGATAGCTGTAAACAGAATAAGCCAGACCAAGCTGTTCACGAACTTTTTGAAAAAGACGTGAGCTCATATTGCCGCCCAGGATGGTATTCAGCAGGTAGGTCCCGTAGCGATCAGGATGATTCTGCGGCAGGCCTTCTACCCCGAGGCAAATGTGGGTCTGTTCCAGGTCGCGATGGACCATCTCAACACGTCGCACAACAACTGGCACGGCATCGTCATGATCGACACCGAACTTGACTATACCGCCCATTGATTGCTCAACCAGCGTGACGAGTTCCTCATGATCAAGACTGCCAGCAGCGACCACACAGAGGTTTTTACCGACATACCGATCATTCATAAAGTCAAGCATCTGTGAGCGATTGAGTCCGGAGACTGTCGAGTACGTGCCGATTACCGGCAGACCGAGGGGATGCCCAGGCCAGAAAGTCTGACAGAACTGGTCGTGAATCGATTCCTCCGGATTATCCTCGATCATGGCGATCTCCTGAAGGATAACCCGACGTTCTTTTTCAATGTCATCAGAGATTAAACCTGGAGTTACAGATCAGGTCACCGAGCAGATCAACGGCCATTGGCAATTTTTCGGCGAGGATTTTAACAAAATAACAACTGTATTCACGGCTGGTGAAGCCATTGAGCAGGCCGCCGACCGAATCGACTTCGCGAGCGACGTCCTGTGCACTGCGCCGGTCGGTGCCCTTTAAAGAGCATATGTTCGATAAAATGGGAGATGCCGTTAAGTTCAGCGGGCTCATGGCGCGAGCCGTTGTTCACCCAGACACCGAGTGAAACAGAATGGCACCCGGGCACTTTCTCAGAAAGCACCCGGATGCCATTATCCAGCGTCGTACGTTGAATCATGAAAGGCAGAGCTTACACGCCCTCAGGCAGATGTCGCGCCGAGGGCTTCTTTGCGGGACAGCTTGATCTTGCCCTGCTTGTCGATGCCGATGCATTTGACCAGAACCTTGTCACCTTCGTTCAGGACATCGGTGACTGCACGCACACGCTCTTTGTCCAGTTCGGAAATATGTACGAGACCGTCGGTGCCGGGGAAGATTTCGACAAAGGCACCGAATTCCATGATCTTGCGGACAGTCCCTTCGTAGAGTTTGCCGACTTCGGCTTCCTGGATCAGGTCGCGGATCATCTTGATCGCCAGCTTGGCGGCTTCACCATCAGAGGACGCGATATGGATGGTGCCGTCGTCCTGGATATCGATGGCACAACCGGTTGCTTCGATAACGCCGCGGACGTTCTTGCCGCCCGAACCGATAACGGTGCGCACCTGGTCGGACTTGACCTTGATGCTGGTGATGCGCGGTGCATACTTGGACAGATCTGCACGCGGCTTGTCAATCGCCTTGGCCATCTCACCGAGGATATGGATACGACCTTCCTTGGCCTGCTCCAGCGCCTGCGTCATGATCTCTTTGGTGACACCGGAGATCTTGATGTCCATCTGCAGGGCGGTGATGCCGTTGGCAGAACCGGTGACCTTGAAGTCCATGTCGCCAAGGTGGTCTTCGTCGCCGAGGATGTCGGAGAGGATGGCGACATCGTCGCCTTCCTTGATCAGACCCATGGCGATACCGGCAATCGGTTCCTTGACCGGCACACCGGCGTCCATCAGCGACAGTGAAGCGCCGCAGACAGAAGCCATCGAAGACGAACCGTTCGATTCGAGGACGTCGGAGACGATGCGGATCGTGTAGGGGAAATCCTCATGCTTGGGCAGAATCTTCGAAGCACTGCGCTCGGCAAGCATGCCGTGACCGATCTCACGACGACCGGGGAAGAGGCGCATGCTGGTCTCGCCAACACAGAACGGAGGGAAGTTGTAGTGCAGCATGAACTTCTTGAACTCCATGCCCTGCACATTGTCCATGCGCTGCTCATCAACCTTGGTGCCGAGGGTTGCTGCGACCAGGGCCTGGGTCTCACCGCGGGTGAACAAGGCGCTGCCGTGGGCACGCGGCAGGATGCCGGTCTCACAGGTGATCGGGCGGATGGTGCTCATATCGCGGCCGTCGATGCGGATGCGATCTTTGGTCACCATCTGACGCACGACGCGTTTCTCGATCGAACCGAGGATAGCGCTGATCTCTTCTTCGCGACCTTCGAACTCTTCGGCCAGTGCTCCTTGACCGCAGTGCGATTGTCGCCCAGAGCAGCATAGCGCTCCTGCTTGGTCCGGATCTTGACCGCTGCAACGACCCCGGCTTCGGCCAGCTCGGTCACCTTGGCGGCCAAGGCGGCATCAGTCTCGGCAACGATGAACTCACGCTTTTCGAGACCGACCAGCTTGGCCAGTTCGGTCTGCGCGGCGATCAGGGGCTGCAGCGACTCATGACCGAAGAAGATAGCGTCGAGCATCTCTGACTTCGGAAAGGAAGTCTGACTCACCCTCAACCATCATGACGGCGTCTTTCGAACCGGAGACAACGATTTCGACATCACTCTGTGCCATCTGCTCGAGAGTCGGGTTGGCAATCAGCTTGCCATCGACCCGGCCGACACGAACTGCCGCGATCGGACCGTTGAAAGGGATATCGGAGATAGCAACAGCAGCTGAAGCAGCCACCATGGCGATGGTATCAGGATCGTTGACCATGTCCGCCGAGATAACGGTCGGCATGATCTGGGTTTCGAACATGTAGCCTTTGGGGAAGAGCGGACGCATCGGACGGTCAATCAAACGACAGATCAGCGTCTCACGCTCTGTGGTGCCACGCTCACGACGGAAGAAGGAACCGGGGATTTTACCGCCGGCATAGAATTTTTCCTGGTAGTTGACGGTCAGGGGGAAGAAATCCTGCCCTGCACGCATTTTTCTTGCCGAGACAACGGTACAAAGGACCTTGGTCTCGCCATAAGTAATGACGACAGCGCCGTCAGCCTGACGGGCCATCTTGCCCGTTTCCATGGTCAACGGTTGTCCGTTGAACTCGATTTCGACTTTTTGATAAGCCATGTTTTTTCCTCTTTCTGACCGGACGTCCGGTCACCTGTAAAATACTGCTTCCTAAAATGGCAGAGGAGGATGGCCTGAGACAGGTACTGATGCGAAAGACTGCTCAGGACCTCTCTCCGGACAACCTCCCGGCCATGACACTTAACAATAAAAGGCAGCAGGCTCTGAAATAACAGGAGCTTGCTGCCTGGTTTTAACGACGAATACCCAGTTCCTTAATCACCGTACTGTAACGTTCAACGCTCTTGCTCTTGAGATAATCGAGCAGGCGACGACGTTGACCGACAATCTTGAGAAGGCCACGACGGGAGTGGTGGTCTTTCTTGTGAGTGCGGAAATGTTCCGTCAGATAGGTGATGCGCTCCGAGAGGAGGGCAATCTGGACTTCAGGGGAACCCGTGTCATTCTCATGGGTTTTGAATTTTTCGATAATTTCTTGTTTGCGTTCTGTGGCCTGCACGGAGCCACCTCCTTGATCTTTGTCTATGAGTTATTGTTATTTTCGGCAGTTAGCTACCATAAAGAAGCATTATCTACCACAAAACTCAGGTCAGAGTAAAGCATTTATACTCAGCTCCTGCCAGGGAAAGACCTTTACAATTTCGAAGTCTCCCGGCCTTTTACCATGACCACCCGGAGCAAAGCGGGCAATAGCAACCAAGACAGCCATCGGCCAGAAAGCGAATCTGGTCGCCAGTATCAAGTTGGGCGGCCAAGTTCAGCATCATAAGGGCCGCCATATCCGGAGCCACACCATCCTGCAAGCGCTCCAGGACGGTCCCGTCAACATTCAATCCCGGCCAGTCGGCCAGGACTTCGGCAGGCGACAAAAGAGGCAGAGGACGGCCCAGCTCTGCCACCGTCCTGCAGTTCCTCCAGAGTGTGGCTTGCCGATTACATCAAATTGACCACAGGCCAATCGCCGCAAAGCTGTCATGATGCGCTCCGCAGTTCAACTTCTGGCCAAGATCATGACAAAGGGTCCGAACATAAGTCCCTTTGCTGCAACGCACCGTGAAGGTTACATAGGGCAGGCGAAACAGTCGTCGATTACCAGGCTGTCGATGCGTATCGTGTCGAAGCTGACGTTCAACATCAATCCCCTGACGAGCCAACTGGTAGAGTGGCTTGCCATCCTTCTTGAGCGCGGAATACATGGGTGGCAGTTGGTCGATATCACCGATGAAACCGCTTCAATCGCTCCATCAAGAGCAGCCCGATCAACATGCTGCCAGTCGTTTTCTTTCAGGGTTTGACCTTCGGAATCCTGGGTGTCGGTGACCGTCCCGAGCTTCAGGGTCGCCTGGTAGGTCTTGTCACCCGCCATCATGTACTCGACCAGACGCGTTGCCCAACCGACCGCGACCGGCAACACCCCGGTCGCCAGGGGGTCGAGAGTGCCGGCATGCCCGACCCTGCGGACATTGGACCAGCGTCGTACCTGCCGGACTATGTCGAAGGAAGTCATACCCTGAGGTTTGTCGATAACAAGGACGCCGTTCATCAGTGATTGCGAATCAGCTCCGCAACTCGAGCGAAGACCCATTCCTGAACGCTCTGCAGAGAGCCTTGCACTTCGGCCCCGGCTGCGTTGTGATGGCCACCACCATTCATGGCTCTTGCCAGAGCGCCGACATCAATATTGCCCTTGGAACGGAAGCCGACCTTAAAATTCTGCTCTGAAAGTTGGCGAAAAAAGATCGCCACTTCGACACCACGTATCGACCTCGGATAGTTGATGAAACGATCGGTGTCATCCTGATCGGCTCCTACGCGCTCATACATATCGAGCGTGACTGCGATTGACGCATACAAGCCACAGGCTGAAATCCGTAAGGTCGGCAGAGACAATGCCAACAGGCGCAATCGCACCTCATCCTGACTTTCATACAGTCCGGAGGCAATGGACCATGGATCAACACCAAGGCCAACCATTTTACCTGCCACCTCAAAAGCCTCCGGATTTGCATTGGAATAACGGAAGGAACCGGTGTCGGAGAGAATCGCCGTATAGATACAGGTGGCGACTTGGTTGGAAATCAAATGTCCTGCTGCATGCAACAGACGGTAAATCAGAACACCTGTTGCGCAGGCCTCGGTATCAACATAATAGATATCGCCAAAGTCTTCTGAAAAAGGATGGTGGTCTATATTGACAAGAGATTGGCAACGCTCTTTGATCCAGCTTCCCGCGCGTTTTAATTCACCGGCATCGAGGACAAAACCTGCATCAAACGTTTGTGATTCATCAATCTCGTGAACGACCGTGTCATAACCGGGCAGGAACTCATATTCCAAAGGAGCAGAGTCGCGGTTGTAGGCAACCACATCCTTGCCCATTTCCCGCAAAGCGTTCGCCAGCGCTAGAGTCGAACCAATCGCGTCGCCATCAGGGCCCTCATGAGAACTGATTAAAAATGTCTGGCTGCTTTTAATCAGCTGCAGAACCGATTCAATCATCTTGCTGTTCGTTTGGTTTGACATCTTTCAAAAGTTTCTCGATCTTCTGGCCATAATCGAAAGAGGCGTCATATTCAAAGCGAATTTCAGGAATGTGACGGAGACGCAATTGGCGGCCGAGCTGCTGGCGGATGTAGGACGAGCTGCTATTGAGGCCAGCCTGAGTCTCGCTACGAGCGTCCTGTGTTCCCATCAGGGTGTAAAAGACCCGCGCCTGACTTAGATCAGAAGTCACATCAACCGACGTAATTGTTACAAAACCGATACGCGGGTCCTTGAGTCCCCTGATCAGAAGGCTCGAAATTTCTTTGCGGATGGCCTCGGCCACCCTTTCAGCACGTTGTGTTGACACTTTGATATCTCTGTATTTCAGTAGTGGATGAATTCAAGTGAAGCATCGACCAGATCAAGCTCTGCGGACGCCAGGATTTCATCTTCTATTCTGGAAAGAATCGGAGCCAGTACCTGCTCTGAAGAGCTGACAACGGCAAAACCAAGCTGCGTTCTCTGCCAGAGATCCTGATGCCCCACCTCTGCGCAGCTTACCGGAAAGCGATTGCGGCAGCGTGCCAGTATTTTCTGGATCACACTGCGCTTCTGCTTAAGATTCTGCGGCCCATGCAGGCGCAAGTCCAGCTTCAACACACCTATAACCATAAGATTTCATCACACGGCCCCTCTAAAGTGCCGTCTTGAAGGACTTGATTTCGTAAGCTTCGATAATATCACCTGGTTTGATGTCATTGTAATTTTCCAGGCCGATGCCGCACTCGTAATTATTATTAACCTCTTTGACATCATCCTTGAAGCGTCGCAGCGAGCCCAACTTGCCGGTCCAGATGACAACATCATCACGCAGCAGGCGGGCGTGAGCATTACGAAGAATTCTGCCGGAGACGACGTAACAACCGGCGATGGTGCCGACCTTGGTGACGTTGAACACATCGCGAACTTCAGCCCGGCCAAGATCTTCCTCTTTGAGAGTCGGTGCCAGCAGACCTTCCATGGCATCCTTGATATCATTAACCGCATCATAGATGATGTTGTAGAGACGGATATCGACACCTTCAAGTTCAGCGTGTTCGCTTGCCTTGGGAGCCGGGCGCACATTGAAACCAAGCACGATGGCATTGGAGGCGGAAGCCAGACTGATATCTGTTTCGGTGATGCCACCGACTCCGGAATGGATCACAATCAGGCGGCAGGCCTCCGTTGAGAGTTTCTTCAAAGTGGCAGAGACAGCTTCAGCAGAACCCTGTACATCGGCCTTGACAATAACTTTAAGTTCTTTAACATCGCCTTTCTGGATGCGAGCGTAGAGTTCCTCCAGCGAGATTTTACTGGTCTTGGCCAGTTCTGCTTCACGCATCTTGTGGTGACGATGCTGGGCAACATCCTTGGCAACCTTTTCATCCTCAACACCATGGAACGATTCACCGGCGTCAGGAACACCGGACAGACCGGTGACCTCGACCGGGAAGGAAGGCCCCGCTTCAAGTACCGTCTGACCGCGATCGTTCGCCATCGATCTGACACGACCGTAATGAAGACCCGCAACGATCGGATCGCCAATTCTCAGGGTCCCTTTTTGCACCAGGACTGTCGCCACAGGACCGCGACCCCTGTCAAGCCGTGCCTCGACCACTGTTCCCTGGGCCCGTTTGGTCGGATCAGCCTGAAGTTCGAGGACTTCAGCCTGCAGCAGGATCATCTCCAGCAATTTGTCAATATTGGTTTTTTCTTTAGCAGAAACATTAACAAAAATGGTATCGCCGCCCCAGCTTTCCGGCAGCAGTTCCAGGTCTGACAGTTCCTGCATGACCTTGTCTGGGTTGGCCCCCGGCTTGTCTATCTTATTGACTGCGACAATGATCGGAACCCCGGCAGCCTTGGAGTGATTGATCGCCTCCCTGGTCTGCGGCATGACACCGTCATCGGCGGCAACGACCAGAACCACAATATCGGTGACCTCTGCACCACGGGCACGCATCGCCGTAAAGGCTTCGTGCCCGGGAGTGTCGAGGAACGTCATTTTACGGCCATCAAGCTCGACATCGTAGGCACCGATATGCTGGGTTATGCCACCAGCCTCTCCTTCGGTGACATTTGCTTCACGAATCGCGTCAAGCAGGCTTGTCTTACCATGGTCGACGTGTCCCATGATTGTAATAACGGGTGGACGCGGCACCAGATTCCCGTCATCGTTCGCTTCGATGTCGATACTCGAATGGGAGAGGATGGTATCCTCATCAAAGGCCACGTTTTCAACTTCATAACCAAACTCGACCGCCAGAATAGCAGCTGATTCAAAATCCAGAGGATGATTTATGGTCACCATCTGTCCCTGGCTCATCAACTCTTTAATGAGATCGTTGGCTTTAACGCCCATCCGCTTGGCCAACTCGCCAATTGTGATGACGTCTGTGATCCGAATCTTACGCTTGATCGCTTTCGACTGGGTGATTTCGGTTTTTTTGCCAGGACGAGTCGATTTTTTGCCTTTACGATAACGCTCGTTGCGGTCAGGCTCGTAAACCTCCCTGCGTGCCTTGCGCCTCTGTCCGTCAACCTCAACGCTGGCAACGACATCGCGCACCTTCTTTTTCTTTTTGACAGAGCGACCCTCTTTTTCCTGGAGGACATCTGGCTGTATCATTGATAAATCTGGACCGCCCGATGCTCCTGGACGACCCGATGCTCCCGGACGACCCGGTGCTCCCGGACGACTTGGTGCTCCTGGACGGCTCGGTGCCCCCGAACGACCCGGTGCTCCCGGACGACCCGGTGCTCCCGGACGGCTAGGTGCTCCCGGACGGCTCGGTGCTCCTTCGCGGCCTGGTGCTCCTGGACGGCTCGGTGATCCTGGACGGCTCGGTGCTCCCGGACGGCTCGGTGCTCCATCGCGACCTGGTGCGACCGGACGGTTCCCCCTTTCAAAAGGGGTGACCTGACGGCGAGATTTATCTGCTGGAGTTGGAAGTTCGACATGGCCAAGAATCTTGGCATGAGTGACCATCTCCTTTTTTTCTTTCTTAGCAGGGGCCTTTTCAGTCTTTTCGTCAGACACCACTGACCCAGAAACCTCAGATGATGCCTGGGCTGCGTCAATAGCGGCAAGGGGCTCTTCAGCGGCCGGTGCTTCCATAATGGGTGCAGACGGTTTCGGCTCAAGCTTATCCTCAGCGACAGGGGCAACTTCTTCAGACGCAATCGGCGCTGATTCTTCAGTCACTGGCTCTTCCTTGGCAACAGTCTTGCGGCGCCGGATTAGACCGGAGCCAAGGCGTTCCTCTTTGACCTCGACTTCACCCTTGCCTGAAGATGGTGCGTCATCAACCTGCCTGGCTCGTCCAGTCTCGAACTTGTGGGCCACTTCTTCTTCCAGAGCACTCATATGGTTCTTGACCTCAATACCGGACTGGTTCAGTTGGTCAACAAGGTCCTTGTTGTCCAAACCCAACTTGGTCGCCAACTCATAAACACGAATTTTAGCCATCAACTTTCCCCTGAGATATCCTGATAACGGAGCAGTTCATCAAGAAATGCCTCCGCCAGCTTTCCATCGGGCAAACCAACAACACTTCTCTCCGCACGCCCGAGAATACGGCCAAGTTCCAACTTATCAAACAATACTGTCGTCATGACCTTTTGCATTAGAGCTTTGTGTCTGATCTTTTCACCGATCTGCAGTGATATATCCCCGGCTAGAATGACAACTGCCAGGGGCTTCTTCCGAGACAAGGCATCAAGCACCGCATTACTGCCAGCAACAAAGTTTGCTGACTTGCGCGCCATACCGAGCAAACTGGCCAGATGTGCAAGCAATACCCGGGCGACATCCTCGACCAGCGCCTTTCCGGTAACCGGTTGACAAGCCCTGTGAAATGCCCTGTCAAACTGCTTTTTTCTGACGGCAGTCTCAATGCACTCCCGACTGTTGCAGAGATAGGCTCCGCGGCCAGGCAATCTACCTTTCAGATCGGCCAGAATCTCACCAGCCGGTGAGCAGACGAAACGAAACAACTGGTCCTGATCCATGACCTGACGGCAGCCAAGACAGGTACGCTGTGGTGGTCTGCGAACCTGTGTCACCTCTATTCCTGGCTCTCTGTTCCTGTCAATGCTGCACTTCTGGCTTCCAGGGCCCGCAGCACTGTCACACGCTTCTCACCTTCTGCTCTGATCATAAGATCATCGGCCGATTCGGCCAGGTTGATCTCAGCAACAGCATCTTTGGCGGACATTTCACTGAAGAGCACGGCGGCGGCTTCCGTCTCTGCCGAATCCTCATCGTTGCCGCTCCCGGTCAATTCCTCGAGCTCAGCTTCCGCAGCACGTGTTTCGCTGATAATGTCGATTTTCCATCCCGTCAACTTGGCTGCCAGGCGAACATTCTGGCCCTTTTTGCCAATAGCCAGAGAAAGCTGGTCATCAGGGACAATAACTTCCAGTGATTCGGAGTCGCTATCGACATAAACCCTGGTGACTTCAGCCGGAGACAGTGCCGAGCAGGCAAAACGAGCGATGTCATGTGTCCAGTTGATAATGTCAATTTTCTCGCCACGCAACTCGGAAACCACATTCTGGACACGTGCACCGCGCATCCCGACACAGGCTCCGATCGGATCGACATCCGGATCATTGGAATAGACTGCGATCTTGGCCCGGCTGCCCGGTTCACGTGAGACAGCTTTGATTTCGACAATCCCTTCGGCAACTTCCGGTACTTCCATGCGGAAAAGCTCTATCAGCAGACCCGGATGGGTCCGTGACAGTATGATCTGCGGTCCTTTGGTTGCCATGCGAACGTCTGAGATGTAAGCCCTCACACGGTCACCCTGACGATAATTCTCGCGCGGGACCTGTTCACGATGTGGCAGCAACGCTTCAGTACGGCCGAGATCGACGATCAGGTCACCACGCTCATAGCGACGAACGATACCATTGACCAGTTCGCCGACACGATCCTTGAATTCGTTGAAGACCCCTTCACGTTCAGCTTCACGAACTTTCTGGATAATTACCTGCTTAGCGGTCTGGGCTGCGATGCGACTGAAACTGCTCGCGTCCATCTTCATGCCAAGCGAGTCACCGATTTCGACATCCTTGTCAATTTCACGTGCCTCTGAGAGATCTATCTCCTGGTAGGAATTCTCTACTTCATCAACCACAGTGACGAACTCAAAGACCTCGACCTCACCGGCTTCGTCGTTATAGTGGGCCTCTAGGTCGCGGGTGTTGCGATACTTTTTGTTTGCCGCTGACAGAACGGCCGCCTCCAAAGCCTCGACCAATACTGCCCGTTTAATGCTCTTGTCTTTGACCACCTGGTCGATAATGTGATTCAGGTTAATATTCATCCCTTCCCCCTGCATGCTCCCAACCTCGTGGTGGCGAATGCTGTCGAAGTCTGTATTTGGTGAAACACTGATTAAAATTCTTCTTCAAGATTTGCTTGTTTAATCTCGTCCAAAGCGATAACTGCCAATCCGCCCTTCTCGTCACTCTGCTTGAGACGAACCTGACCATCCTCAAGACCGAGCAAAACACCGACAAAAGTCTTGCGGGTATGGCCTCGCTGATCCGGGTCGAGCAGATGAAACGTCTTCAACTTGACTTTCCTTCCGGCAAAACGCTCAAAATCAGCTGGCTTTTTCAGAGGTCGATCCAGTCCCGGCGATGAGATTTCGAGGCGATAGGATGACCTGATCGGATCATCGATCTCGAGGACAGCCCCGACTTCACGGCTCACCGTGGCACAATCATCAAGGTTGATGCCGGCGGGCTTGTCGATAAAAATACGCAAAGCCAGTTGGCGACCATCCTGCTGCAATAAAAGATCGACCAATTCAAAGCCCAGATCATCAAGGATCGGCAGCAGCAGCGCTTCAATCTGTGTCAGGATTTTTTCTTGCATCGCATATCCAAAACAAAAAAAGCGAGCCGCTAGGCTCACTTTTCATACGAAAAGTTAATTGAGTATTTTCTATCAAAGCTCCCCGCAGAATGCAAGGAAAAAGTCATTCTGACCGTTTATCAGCCTCCGCTCTTCTTAACAATGTCATACTTTCTATATGCCAGGTTTGTGGAAAAAGATCAAAAGGCTGGCTCGAGACAACCTCGTAGCCACCTTGAACGAGAGGTGTCAGATCACGTACCAAGGTCGCAGGATCGCAGGAAACATAGAGGACCTTTGTCGGGCGGAGCTTCAAAAGCTCAAGGGAGACCTGGTAATTGCCGGTGCGTGGAGGATCAATGATGACCAGATCGAGGTCGTCTCCGGAGTGGAAAAGATCTTTGATGCTGGAAGCATCGGCTGCGTAAAACTCGGCATTGCAGATATTGTTGGCTGCCGCATTGATGCGCGCGCTGATTATAGACGGGACATGATCTTCAACACCGACAACACGCCCTGCCCTGCGGGCAAGCGGCAGGCTGAAATTACCCATTCCGCAAAACAGGTCAAGCACGGTTTCGGTTCCGTCCAATGTCAGAAGCTCGAGGATGCCGGCGACCATGTTGCGATTCTGTGCCGAGTTGACCTGAACAAAGCCACCAGGGCCGTAGCGTAAGGTTATCTCAGGCCGGTCAATTCTGACAATCAGGTCAACCTCACCGTGAACAACCTCAATATTGTCCTTGCGCTCCGATCTCATACAGGCATTTATCTGATGACGACCGGCGAAGCTCTTCAACCAGTCGAGTATTTGTCGCTCCCCTTGAGGAAGGACATGAAGAGTGATTCTGATCCCGCCATCATCGCCACAGGCTATATCAATCCCCAGAACTGAATCGGGGCATGGCACACTTGGTGATTCATTGCGAAACAGGTCCAGAGTCTTTTGTATCCGAGGATCAACCAGTCGGCAGACATCGATATTGACCACATCATGGGAATTTTGACGATAGAAACCGACCACCAAACCATCTGCGGTCATACGGCACTTGAATTGGGCGCGGTTGCGATAGTTCCATTCATCAGGTGCGGGGACAACGGGGTTCAAGCGATCGGCGGAGACAAGTTTGCTGCGTATCAAAAGGTCGCCAAAGATCTGTTCCTTGCAGCGAACCTGCTCGCGATAATCGATATGCTGCCACTGGCAGCCGCCGCAGGAACCGAAGAAAGGACAGGGTGGTTCACGTCTCTGTGCAGAATGCGTGATGATCTCAAGCAGTTCAGCCTCGACATAGCGACGTCTGGATCTGACAATACGGCAGGCGACCCGGTCGCCGGGGACTGTCATGGGGACAAAGACAGCCTTGCCATCATGTCGGCCAATGCCACGTCCGCCATGAATAAGTGAAGTGATGTCAAGTTGCTTTATGATTTCAGACATACACGCGGTGGGGACGCCGTTTGTTCAATTCTGCAGTCACCAGCAAACGGGGATAATCAGGGCGGGCAAGGTAATCAGCGGCATGGCGCATAAAGTCCTCTATCAGCGCGCTGCGCACCGGCTCAACATCCGCCGTGGCGACCCCCATGCGCTCAAAACGTTTGACGACGGTCAAATGCTCGCCAAGGAATGCAACAGCCTGATCGCGAAAAGATTGATCCTGCGGGCATGCCGAGGGTAGGTCGCGCAGATGATAAACGATGCTAGCCACAACGCAGACACGGTGATAGTCGCCAAAGTAACGGTTGCTGTCATCAGTAAAGACAATCTCGAGGCCGTTGGCCAGAAGCTCCCGTCTAATCATTGTCGTCGATTTTCCCGGCCAGCTGACAACGTTCATCCTCGACGCGATCGATTTCGCTGAGCAGGCCGCGCAGGATGCGTATTTCACGATCGTCAAGGGCTGCCCGACCGAGCATCTGGCGGTAGGAACGCATAATATGCTCGGGATTTTGGGGATTCAGGTAACGGATTCTGAGCAGGGTTTCGCGCATGTGAGCAAACAGAATTTCCAGCTGCGAGACCGTCGCCAGGCGCCGCCCTCCCTGGCCTTTACCGCACGCTTCGCCATACTGACGTGCGACCTCGTACAGGCAGATAACCACAGATTGGGCCAAGTTCATCGATGCAATACTGCCGCCGGTAGGGATCGTAATCAGGCGTTGGCAGAGGTCCAGTTCTTCAGTCTTCAAGCCCTTGTCTTCGCGTCCGAACACCATGGCGACCCGGCCTGTATCGAGCAGGGGCAGCAGTTCGGCTGCAGCGCGGTCAGGGTGATGGAAATCGACCCGGTACTTGCCAAAACGTCGCGTGGTTGCATAGGCATAGTGACAATCGTTGAGCGCCGTCTGCAGGTCAGGATAAAGAGTCGCCTGTTCCAGCAGAACGCTGGCCTTGACCGCCATTTTGCGGGCTTCCTCGTGCAGGTGATCAACTTGAGGGGTCACCAGACGCAGATTGGTCACACCAAAGTTCGCCATGGCACGTGCTACGGAACCAATGTTCCGCTCGCCGCGCGACTCCACCAGAACAACGCTGAGATTTTCAAGATTCATAGTATATCCATTAGGGGACAGCCCTCTACGGGGTCAGTCCCTAGGACAAATCACCTAGGTAACTCTGAACCAGGGCAGTGGCAACGATGGACGCTGTTTCGGTGCGCAGGATACGTGGTCCGAGGCTGACAGGGAGAAAAGCTTCTGCCTGGGCCTGTATCACCTCCTCTGCAGAAAAACCCCCTTCAGGGCCGATCAGTAAAGCGACACTTTGCGGTTTGAACGAGCCGAAGGCTTCCTTGATCGTCCAGGTTGCATCCCCTTCATAAAGCATCAATTTCAGCTCAGCCGAACCAGCATGGTCAAGAGCTTCAGAAAAAGTATGCACAGGCATGAGTTCCGGCAACATGGCGCGACGACACTGGCGGGCCGCCCTGTTGATCACGTCCGGCCAGCGATGCGACTTTTTCTGCCGCGAGTCCCGCTCCTCGAGAGTCGTAGAGTGCCGGGATTCGAGCGGCACGATACGCGTCACGCCGAGTTCAGTCAACTTCTGCAGGACCAGCTCGAAACGCTCCTTGTTCGGCAACGACTGGTAAACTTCAATCCGCAACGGGCTTTCGACATGTGCCATCAGACGTTGAAACGGCACACATGCCGGGCACTTGGGATCGAGAGAGGTGATGCGTGCCCGATAGGCCGTCGCTTCCGGATCGAGGACTGTCAACGTTTCACCGGCTCTGGCCTGCCAGGAAGAAAGAGCGAGCAGAGCCTCCGGCGACAAACCGGTTTCAGCTTCAAGTCTCGGCACATGACCCAACCTGATCAGGCTGGCCGGACCACCATTATTGACGCAGGACAGGGGCGAGCCCATCTTCGCGATATCTCCTGAAACGTTCGCGCGACTCTTCCAGGCGCGTTTCATCTGATGAATCAACGAAGTCAATCACATGTTTGAAATGTCTGAGGAATTCCACGCTGCACGGGTGGCCGAGCAACAGGACTTCAGCGCCGTTCGGATTTTCTTCCACACACACAATGACCACCGGCTCATCATGACATTCCACTGAGCCGTTGTCATAGGCATGCGGTATAAAAGCACTCTTCTTCCACGTCCACATAAACTGGTCGAGAGTCACGCCCTGGTTGTCGTCCTGAACCATCACCAGGACACGTTGACCGGCCAGAAAAAACTCTTCGGCGAGCCCACAGAGGATCGCTGCCCGTTCCGGTCGATTCAGCTTGATAAACTCAACGCGCGTCAACTTGATGCTCCTGCTGTACCGTCAGAACCAGCGTGAACCTATAAATGCACAAAATGAGGAGGACTCATCGACCCTCCTCACAAGAAGCAGAAACATATTTGCCGCCAGCTACGGTAGCGTGCCCTTGACCAGTATCTCCATCAATCGGTGGCCCGGATCAACAACGATGCCCGAGGCCCTGGCGGCAGATTCGGAGTACTCTGCGGCGGGATTTTGCGAAGTATACTCGCTGCCTGAGCCGGCGAGCACGAAAGGCACCGGATCCTTGGTATGCGTCATCCTGGCAACCGGCGTCGGGTGGTCGGGCAGGAGCAGCACGCGATAGTCGCCCAGTGCACCGATACCATTCATGACCGTGCCGACCACATCTTTGTCAAAACGCTCAATCGCCTCAATCTTGTCAGTCAGACTGCCACTGTGGGCGGCTTCATCCGGGGCCTCGACATGCAGGTAAACAAAATCCCTGCTCTGCAGCGCCTGCAGGGCGGCCTCGGCTTTTCCCAGGTAGTTGGTATCCAGATAACCGGTTGCACCCGCTACATTGATGACGTCGAGGCCGGCATAGATGCCAATTCCCTTGATCAAATCGACGGCAGAGATGACGCACCCTTTCAAGTTGAATTTATCCCGCAGGGTCGGCATGTGCGGACGACGCCCCTGGCCCCAGAGCCAGATCGAGTTGGCGGGATGTTTGCCTGCATTCTCACGCCGGACATTGACAGGATGGCGCTTAAAGAGCAGTTGTGCTGCATTGGTAATCTGCATCAGCGGCATGGTTGCCTCTGTGCGCAGGACGTGGTTCCGCAGGCTCTTGCCCGTCAAATCGTGCGGTGGCGCCACGTTAAAATCATCCCGCCCTCCCCGCCAGACCATCAGGTGCCGGTAAGAGACGCCGGGATAAAATTGGAATTCCTCGTCACCCAACTCTGCCTGCAGGCATTCGATCAGTTCACGGGCTTCCGACGTCGAAATGTGTCCGGCCGCGAAGTCCTGCATATACATGTCGCCGCCGGCCAGTCCAAGCGTTACCAGGTTGAGACGAAATGCCACATCATCCGGGCCAAGCTCTACACCCATGCTGGCGGCTTCCAAAGGCGAGCGTCCGGTGTAACAGCTGGCAGGGTCGTAGCCGAAGACAGACAGGTTGGCCACATCGGAACCTGGGTGGAATTGTTTGGGAACCGTCTCGGCCAGTCCAATCGTCCCCTGGCCGGCAAGTCTGTCCATGTTAGGCGTGTTGGCCGCCTGCAGGGGCGTCTTGCCGCCAAGTTCTGCAATCGGTTCGTCGGCCATCCCATCGCCGAGTAAGATAATGTATTTCATGGTTTCCTGTAAAAAGTTAATGGTAATCCGCATCCATGATCGGTTATTGACAACGGTTTACGGATCACTGTTTCTATCCCCTGGGATGATGCTCGGCATGCAACTGCCTTAATCGTTCACGGGTGACATGAGTATAAATCTGGGTTGTCGAAATATCGGCATGGCCGAGCATCGCCTGCACAGATCGTAAATCGGCACCGTTTTCAAGCAGGTGCGTGGCAAAAGAATGCCGCATGATGTGCGGTGTAATGTTCTGCCTGATGCCTGCCTGCCGGGCGCGGCGCTTAATAATCTTCCAGAAGCCCTGACGTGTCAAGCCTTCACCGGACCGGTTCAAAAACAGGTATTGCGATCCCTGCTCCTTATCGAGACCGGGCCGGCCGGAATGCAGATAATCGCGCAGGGAAGCAATCGCAGTCTCGCCCAGGGGCACAATGCGCTGCTTGCTGCGCTTGCCGAAAGCTGATAGGTAGCCGACGTCCAGCTGCAGGTCCCCCAGCTTGAGCGAGACCAGTTCGGAAACGCGCAAACCGGTTGCATAGATTATTTCCAGCATGGCTCGGTCACGCCTGGCTAATGGAGTATCTCCCTTGGGACTGGCCAGCAGATGGTCGACGTCAAATGGTGACAATGTATGCGGCAGGGCAGTCAGGCTTTTCGGCGAGACGACCTGATCGGTCGGGTTATCGGCTGCAATCTTCTCCCTGACCAGGAACTTGTGAAAGGTCCTCAGTGCGGCCAGGCTGCGCGCTCTGCTCCTGGCTGACAACCCCGACTTCTTGAGATCACTGAGAAAGCGAAGCACGACCGCCGGACTGATACTGTCAAGATCCGCAACCTGCTGCTTCTCAAGGTACTCAAGGTAGCGCGCCAGGTCCCGCCCGTAAGCGTCAAGCGTGTTGCGGGCCAGCCCGCGCTCGACAGCCAGATAGTTCAGGTAATGGTCAAGGTAATGGTTCATAAAAATCTGTAATAGAAGCTATTATTCTTCCATGCACCTCAGAAGCGCCTGACGAATATCCTCAAGTTTGGCCGCGTCGCCAATTTTCTGACCAAAGATATCCTTGACATAAAAGGTGTCTGCGGCCTGGTCGACCTTGGTGGAGATCTTTGCGACATGGATGTAGAGCCCCAGCTCTGACAGTGTCCTGGTGATCCTGTAGAGCAAACCGACCTTGTCGTGCGCAAACAGATCGATCACGGTATGTTCCCTGGACACATCACAGTCAAATTCGACACGGTTGGGGAAACGCGGCACTTTCTGACCGGGCAGGCCGCTCCCTTTCTGCCGCTTCTTGACCAGGCTGGCGACCTTGACCCGCCCTTCGAGAACAGCAGTCAGGTCGGTCTTGACCTTCTGCCATTTGGCAGGATCATCGATGATGCCGCCTATCGATTTGTTGACATGCAGGATATCCAGGGCAAAACCATTACTGCGGGTATAGATCTGTGCGCCAAGGATATTGATTCCGTTGCCGGCCATGACTCCGGTGATCATGCTGAAGAGACCCGGCACGTCAAGGGTTGAAATCGTAACGCTGGTGTATTCTGAATTGACATCGTGAATCACCTGCATGGCAACGGTTTCATCACCGCGCGACAGCTCAAGCGCGACATGATCCTTGATTTCCCAGGAACGGTGAGTCAACAGGTAACGCAGGCTCATTGAGCGCAGGCGATCCTTGACTTGTTCTCTCTTCGAATTCACCCTTCAGGGCTTCAAGAACCTTGCGTTTGCGGTTAACGCACCCGTTCGGAACGCAGCCCGCTCATAAAATTGCCGCGCTCGAGAACTTCGTAGGTCTTCTCGTAAAGCTCCTGGAGCAGATGCCCTTTCCACTCGGACCAGACGTCAGGGCCAACGGCCTTAAGGTCGGCGAAGGTCAGCATATAAAGCATTTTCAGGGTTTCGAGCATACCCATGGTGTTGGCAAAATCCTGGATCAGACGGATGTCATTCAGGTCGCGGCGCTGGGAGATGTGTGCCATGTCGAGATGATGACGTACCAGAAACTCGAGACGCTGGCTGTCTTCCTTGGACAGATTCAGGCGACGGGCGATCTTGGGCATCATATCCGCGCCCTTGTTGGAATGATCCTTGCCCTTCACCTTTGCCTATGTCGTGGAAAGAGCACCGCCAGGACGACCAGTTCCGGCTTGCCGATGTCGGCGGCAACCTGGCTCAGCAGCGGCCTGGACTCACGGTAGCCACCTGACCAGAGCTTTTCAATTTCTGCAACGGCAAAGATCGAGTGAATGTCGACCGTGTAAACATGGTAGGCATCATGCTGGACTTTACAGTAAATCCTTTTGAACTCGGGGATGTACCTGTTCAAAAAAGCCAAGTGATGCATGTCGCGCAGGCTCTGAGCAACGCCCGTGGGACCGCGCATGATTTCCAGAAACATTTCGGAGATTTCACGGTTGCGGCGAAAACCATCATTGACCAGGGTCAGGTTATCACGAATCTGGCCTTTGACGTCGGCGCTCAAGGCAAGGTTGTTCTGCTTGGCGAGCAGAAAGGCCTGCATCATCGCTTCGGGACGATTGGCAAAGAGCTGTTTACGAGCGGCTTTCAACTCGCCGCGGTAGCTGAAGAAATCGTCGCCCAGACTGCGCCGGCCCAGATAACCGAACAATCCCTTGGATGGATCCTTGTCCTTGAACGCGCGTAAGATCAGGCTTGACGCCAGATGCTCGGTCTGGTGGCCTGGGCATAGTAGTCCTGCATGAACTGTTCTACGGAGAGCGCTGTTTTGCTGTCCTTGTAGCCAAGAAAAGCGGCAATCTGCACCTGCTTTCGTACTGGATCTGGTCGGTTTTACGCTTGGACTGAAAATGCAGTTCATTGCGGATCCGCCAGAGATAATCATAAGCCGCCTCAATATCCTGCAATTCCTGACTCAGTAGATGACCCCTTTTTTCAGGAGATCGCGCAATCCGTTGGCCTTGAATTTGACACGAGCCATCCAGATCGCTGTATGCAGGTCGCGCAGGCCACCCTCGCCTTCCTTGATATTCGGTTCGAGCATATAGACCGATGAGCCATATTTGACCAGCCGTGGTTTATGCTCTTCGTACTTGTGCCTTCAGAAACTGCTGACTGTTGCGACTCAGCAGAGGCTGCGCAACCAACCGATTCAAACTCATGAAAGAGCACTTCATCACCGGCCAGAAAGCGTGTATCCAGCAGCGCCGTACGAATCGTAATGTCCTGTTGGGCCAGCGTCAGGCAGTCGGATGAAGTTCGCACACTGTAGCCGACATCAAGGTTGAGATCCCACAGCAGGTAGAGAACCCGCTCAGCAATCTTTTCAGCCAGGTCCTTGTTCTGATCACTGCAGTAGAACATCACGTCAATGTCAGAAAGCGGATTCAGTTCGGCACGGCCATAACCACCGAGGGCAATGACTGCAGAACACACCTTGCCTGAGGTGGGAAAATCTGCCGACGCACATTGATAAAGGTTGCGAATGAGTTCATCGGCCATGGCCGTAATGCATGTCGACAACTTCACGGCCACTACCGCCGGCCTTATGCATTTCATGACAAAGATAGCGATGATGATCGAGGTATTGGCGTGCCGCATCCAGCAGAAAGGAGCGCCTCTCTTCAAAAGGGACATCCCCGGCCATCATCAGTTCGGTGGCAAAAAAATCGGTATGAGTCTCCGGTGTCTTTAATCATTTAATTGGCCGCTATAAGCTTGTTGTTGATTGCATAATTCTTGATTGCCATGGCAATCGCTTCGGCCGCGGATTTATGAAAAGCACTGCTCGTCAGGCGCTTCTCTTCACGGGGGTTGACTGATAAAGGCGGTTTCCACCAGAACCGAAGGCATTGTGGCGCCGAGCAGCACGTAGAAAGGGCCCTGGCGGACGCCAAGATCACGGACATCACTGTATTTCTTGCTGATTCGCTGCACCAGGCTCTCCTGAATCTCGGTCGCCAGGCGGCTCGATTCATTGATCTTGGCATTCGCCATCAGGTCAAACAGAATCAGTTCGAGATCTGAAACCTGCTTGAGCGACGTGCCATTCTCACGGGCAGCAACAGCGGCAGCTTTATCGTTTTTGGAGAAGTTAAGATAGTAGGTTTCTATACCGTAGGCCTCGCGGCTCTTGTTGGCGTTGGCATGCAGCGAAATAAACAGGTCGGCCCCGACCTTGTTGGCAATAGCGGTGCGCTCTTCGAGCGGCAGGTAAACATCTTTGCTGCGAGTCAGGATAACCTCGCAACCGATTTGTCGTGTCAGCTCTTTGGCCAGTTCCTTGGCCAGTTTGAGAGTCACGGTCTTTCTCGTAGACACCAGATCGGACCGACAGCTCCCGGGTCCTTGCCGCCGTGGCCGGCATCGACAACGATGCGACGCAAGGTGGTTGCCGCCGGGACATTTGGAATGTGCAGCGGCGGCTGATCCTTGGGTGCATCCTTGAGAACTTTGGCAATAGCGTCGTTAGCCGACTCAGGCAGCGTGGCAATTTCAGTTTGCCGTTGTTTCAGTTCAGGCGTCTTTGTCTCCGGCTATGTCTATGACAATGCGCCAGGGATCATTCAAGGGGAAGACCTTGTAATCACCGATACTGTCGAGATCCAGAACAACGCGAACCGTATCAGACTGCGGAAGACCGGTGCGAATCTGGCGCAGCAGCCCGTCACCAACGATGGTTGGCTCGCGCAAACCATCATCCAGACCGGTCTTTTCAATATCGACGTAGAGGCGCGGATGGTTGCCCTCTTCTGGATCGGGTTCAAGAAAATGGGTCGAGAAGCTGGTTTCAGTGGACACATCCAGCACGATCCGGGTATAGCCGGGATTGGACCAATAGCGAACCGCAGTCAGGTGACCACCACCGGCAGGTTCAACGGACAGTGACGGCGAGCGGTTGCGAAGATTGCGCCGCTTTCTTGGCGATTTCTTTAACGGCAGGCATTTCCGGGGGCGGTGCGTACTCCGCAAGCGCCTTCAACCTGGGCTTGGCAAGCCTGGCCATATCCCCGTCTGGCAAGTTGCTGACCAGCCGCTGATATGCGAGGAAAGCACGCTGTTTGTCATCGAGAACTTCCTCGAGGAGACGTCCAGCCTGCATCAGGGCATCGTCGGCGAGAGTGCTGTCCGGGTAGCTCTCCGCCATCCGTTCAAAAAGCTCGACCGCACGCTCTGCGTCCGGCGTGATCCGGCTGATGGTATAGAGACCCGATATCGTCTTGCCGCACATGTAAAGGGCATCAGCACCGCGTTTTGTCCTGGGGAAACGTTCATGCACCGATTCGAATTGTTTAAAAATGCGCTCCCACTGATCACGATACATCTGCTTGCGCGATGAGTTCTGCAGTTGGGAATAGCTGTCGCGTGCTTTCTGGTAAGCCTGATCTGCGCTATCTGCAAGAACAACGGATGGCAACAGCAGGCAGAGCATAACCCCTATACTAACAATAATTCGATTCATGGCATTCAAAGCATCTTCTTCAGTTCGTCGAGCAGGTTGAGCGCCTCAAGCGGAGTCAGAACCGAAACGTCCATCTCCTCGAGGCGCTGCCTGACTGGGTCGGGCTGTTCAAACAGACCAAGCTGCGGAGAGCTGGCGACCTTGCCGGCATGTCTGGTGCGCGCCAGGCGTGGTGCGCCCGCTTCATACTCTCCGGATTCCAGGTTGCGCAGAACCTCCCTTGGCCCGCTCTATGACGGCAGCCGGCAGGCCGGCCAGGCGTGCAACCTGGATACCGTATGAATGACTGGCGCCGCCCTTGACGATACGGCGCAGAAAAATAATCTGGTCGTTCCATTCCTTGACCGCGACATTGAAATTTTTCACCCGTTCCCGGGTCTGGGCCAAGTCGGTCAGTTCGTGGTAGTGAGTGGCAAACAGAGTCTTGGCTGCAACCCTGGCATTATCATGCAAATATTCAGCCACCGCCCAGGCGATGCTGACGCCGTCAAAGGTTGAGGTGCCGCGACCGATCTCGTCCAGCACGATCAGGCTGCGGGGCGTCGCATGATTAAGGATATTGGCGGCTTCCGTCATCTCGACCATGAAGGTCGATTGGCCCCGGGCCAGGTTGTCACTGGCCCCGACCCTGGTAAAAATTCGATCGACAACACCGATGTGTGCCTTTTTTGCAGGCACCATGCTGCCCATCTGCGCCATCAACACCAGCAGGGCGATCTGGCGCATAAAGGTCGACTTGCCCGCCATGTTCGGGCCGGTAATAATCAGAATCTGACTCTCAACCGTATCCATGTGGACATCGTTGGCGACAAAACGTTCGCCAAGGGTCATGGTTTCGATGACCGGATGACGCCCTTCCTCGATCAGCAGCTCAGTCGATTCGTCCATCGCCGGCAGGCAGTAGTTGCGTTCGTGGGCCAGGTCGGCCAGCCCCAGCAGGACATCGAGAACCGCCACCCGGTCGGCTGTCGCCTGGATACGCTGCCCCTGCCGGGCGACCTGCCGCCGCACGTCCTGAAACAGGTCATACTCGATCTCGACCACCCGATCCTCGGCACCGAGAACTTTTTCCTCGTACTCCTTCAGGGTCGGGGTAATGTAGCGTTCGGCGTTGGCCAGCGTCTGTTTGCGCTGATAGTCTTCCGGAACACGATCCAGGTGCGACCGGGTCACTTCAATGTAATAACCGAACACCCTGTTGTAGCGAACCTTGAGCGACGAAATTCCGGTGCGCTCCTTTTCTTCCTGCTCCAGCCGGGCAATCCAGCCCTTGCCTTCGCGACTGATGCTGCGCAGTTCATCCAGTTCGGCGTGATAGCCCTCACGGATCAAGCCACCCTCGCGCATCACGAAGGGGGGATCATCGACAATGGCCTTCGCGATCAACTCGACCATATCCGGCAAGGGGTCCAGGTTATCGCGCAACATAGCCAGCAGGGGGCTTTCCAGCTGCCCGAGCAGGGCGATCATCTGCGGCAGCTTCTGCAACGAAATTCGCAGCGCGGCCAGATCCTTGGCATTGCCGGTTGCCATGGCAATCCGTCCATTGAGCCGCTCGAGGTCATAAACATCATCCAGATGCCTGGCGCAGATCGTCACGACAGAGACTTTGACGGACAAATTCCTCGACCGCGCAGTGACGCTCTCTGATACGCGCCAGATCGACCAGGGGATGGGTCATCCAGTGACGCAGCTTGCGTGCACCCATGGCCGTTACGGTGCGATCCATGACCCCGAGCAATGAACCGCGTCGGCCACCATCGTGCAGCGTTTCAGTCAGCTCCAGGTTGCGACGGGTAAAATCGTCGAGGACCATGTGATCGCGCACATGGTAGGTCTGCAGCGTCTGCAGGTGGGAAGCGGCACCCTTCTGGGTTTCTTCCAGATAGTACAGGACCATGCCGGCGGCCTGGATGGCACCCGGCATATCATGGCAGCCAAAGCTTTCCAGGGAACTGCCCGGGAAGAACTCCAGCAGCACCTGGCAGGCGCGGTCTTCGGCCGCGGTCCAATCCGGCAGACGGTTGACAATCCGCCCCTGCAGGGCCGTCTGCAGGGCGTCGATCAGGCCATCTCCGGCTCCGCCCTCGGCAACCAGGACTTCGGCCGGATCCCTGGAGATGATTTCACCGGCGGTACTGACCGGATCTGGAAGTTCGGTGACCCGGAATTCTCCGGTTGTAATATCGACATAAGCAACGCCGTAACGCATTCGCCGGAGGGCATCAGCGCCATCAGGTAATTGTTGCGGCGCGGATCGAGTGTGTCGGTATCGACGACCAGGCCGGGAGTGACGACCCTGACAACGGCACGTTTGACGATACCCTTGGCAGTCTTGGGATCTTCAACCTGTTCGCAGATTGCGACATTGTGACCGTGCTGGACGAGCTTGGCGATATAAGGCTGGCAACTGTGAAAGGGAATGCCGCAGAGTGGGATTTCTTCGGCAGCCCCCTTGTTGCGCGAGGTCAGCGTAATATCGAGGACCCGCGACGCGACCACGGCATCCTCCATGAACATTTCGTAAAAATCACCCAGGCGGAAAAACAGGATCGCATCCGGATAATCGGCCTTGATCTCCAGATACTGCTGCATCATGGGTGTTGTTTTGGCCATTTCGCAATTGTCCTAAAAAAACAACCCTTTGCAGGGCTGTATCATGAATAATGCAGGTCGCATATTGATTCAGGTTATTATGTTAACAAATCAGCAAGATATCTGTAAATAGCAAAGACTGCTACAGCATCAATTCTGAAGGTTGCCAACACACCATAAAGTGCATTATGGTTAGGGCCATCTTATTATAGGAGAATGTATCCTTTCATGACACGTTATGACAGAGCCTCTGCCCCTGCTGCAGCGCCTCAACAAGGCCGGTTACAACATCCGACAGCCTCGATGATGAAATCCGCGTCGACAAGCTGTGCATCGACCTGTTGCGTCGTCTCAACCAGGAGTTGACCAGGCAAAGCGGCAAGGCCTCCGAACAGGCCGGCGAACATCTGTCACGGCGCCGATTACTTCCTGCGCGAATTCATCGTTGCCGATCGTCACCTGAACCTGTTCAGCGTCGAAGCCTCGCACGTTCGTCAATTTGCCGGGCACTGGTACATCATCCGTTCCCCGGAGCCCAACCTTGCGGAGCTTAAAAGCATCCTGTCCGGGACGGCTGAATTTTATCGTTTCCTGGTCAGGCAGGGGCTGATCATCGAAACCATCTGCGACGGGATTATCGACCAGTGCCAGGAGTTCGATTATTATCAAAGCAGGATCGATGATTTCTGGGCCATTGAAGGTGATGGCTATTCGGCCTGGCAGCAAGCCTGCCCGCTCGAGGCAGTACAGGACTGGCCATGAAGCAAAACACCAAATCACCAAAAGTTGCTGCAGCCACCCTCTCGATCTTCACCGCGCTGGCCCTTGCGACAATCAAACTGCTGACCGGCCTCTTCACCGGCAGCCTGGCCGTGCTCACTTCAGCGATCGACTCGCTACTCGACATCCTCATGTCCGGCATCAACCTGATGGCGATTCGCCACGCCGAACAACCGGCTGACGAGACCCATCCCTACGGCCACGGCAAGTTCGAAACCCTTGCGACCATCTTTCAATCTGTTGTCATTGCTTCTTCAGGGGGTTGGATCGTCTATGAAGCGATCCAGCGCCTGATCGAGGCCAGTCCGGTCCGGCAGAGCGGCATCGGCATCGCGGTGATGTCCGTGAGCACGGTGGCCTCATTCATGCTCAGTCGCCATCTGCGGCGGGTTGCCAAAACGACTGATTCGTCTGCTCTCGAAGCTGACTCGCTGCATTTCTCAATGGATGTCTACACCAACCTGGCGCTCTTGATCGGCCTGATCCTGCTCAGCCGCTTCGACCTGCCCTGGCTCGACCCGGTCATGTCTATCCTGGTTGCCATCTATATTCTTTTTGAGTCGTTGCGCCTGTTGCGCAACGGCCTGCGCGACATCCTGGACGAACAGCTTCCGGACAAAGTCCGCCTTGAAATCGAGGCGTTGATCAACGATCACAAACACGATCTGTTCGGATACCACAACCTGCGCACCCGCCGCGCCGGTTCCCAGAAGCTGATTGACTTCCATCTGACCGTCTGCAAACACCTCTCGGTCGCAGAGGCCCATGACATCACCGACTATATCGAAAAGAAGATTGCCGCGCAGATTCTTGGCACGGATGTCACCATTCATGTCGAACCCTGTCGTCGCCATGAATGTCCGGGCCGCGAGAAATGTCCCAGCCAGTCTATCCGTCATGCAGGGGATGAGCAGGCATGGTGGCTGAATGCAAATAGCCAGGGTGATTCCAAGGAGACAAATTAATGCCGGCAATAGCGGCCTGGTTTTGTACTTGACGGGTAAGCTTACGCAGCCATTATTGCAGCACCAACGCAGACCGCTGTTTTTTTGTTCCGGCACATCATATCAGGGGCTTATAAATCCCAAGACATAAGAAAGAGTTTCAACAATATATGTGAGAATACTGCAAGGAAGGCTTTCAGGCGTTACTGTTAATCGTGAAAAAGAAATGGCCCACTCACCGGAGGGGATGGTCGCGGGGTAAAACTGCAGAGCCACAGAGAAGTGGCTCAAGAGGATCATTGGCTTTTGTAATAGATCAAATATCTATACGTTTGCTTGACTTCATAATATCTATCTAATTAATTGTAGTAAGCATCAAAATAAGTGCCACAATTTAATACTTCAAGATAATATTCAGGTCCTATTATACGAATTTTAAATTTTTTATTGTTCTTATAATAATATTCAGCTTTATTTATAAATGATTTTTTACAATCTCTCAAATCAACAACAACTAAATAATTACTGTTCTCTGCCTTAAAATTTAGCAAACTGGTTCTATCATATAGTTCTTCGATGAATTTATTTTCATAAAATTCATTAGTTAATAATGAAAAAGAATCTTTGCTCATGATGCTCCTCCATTTAAATCAAATATTATAATTTAATATTGATATAATTAATCAAATATAAATCGCCTTACATTCAATAATGATATTACTCCTAATTCTAAATCAGCTAATCAAAAATTAAACTACAAAATCAAACGGCACCACCCCAGGCTATGTGAACGATTATTTATACATGAGCGTTCTATTGGGTCAGTGACAACAATAAATATCGCCAATAGCTTTGAAAAAACTAATTAAAGAAACTATTACTTAAATAAGCACTGGGCACAATTGATAGAAAGTTAAACCAATATATATCTAAAGTAATATTATTTTGCAGAGTTATAAAAAAATACCTCGGTTCCTGAGGGGAAGGCTTGGACTGAATCTCTACACGACCAGGAGAGGAAGAGTAGCAACAGAGTAATATCTGTTTTGACTGGCGTAAGATACTAAGAAGCTTTTTGCACGTCGGTCAGATGCAAATAAAACATCACCTATGGGAACGTTCTCGAAAAACCCAGGCCATGTCTTCCGTGAAACATTGATATCAAAAATTTAACTGAAAGATTTTCCATATCTTCCTGTTGTTGCTTTGTACTTTCTGTCATCGGGCTCAATACTTTTAAAATTTCCTCAACTGACAATTTCCCATCAGAAAGATGAAACACCTGAATTTCCAACGGGGTCAATTTTATCGGTTCAAGCGGTTCAACATGATTGGTTTTAAAAGAGAGTGCCGTATCGACTGTTTGAAGAGTTTCCTTTTCAAGCGTGCCTAACAAGAGGGGATATATCTGATTGAATTGCCCGGCGTTGAGCAGCGACAGAATCTTGTCCAGAGAAAGGATATTCGCTGCGGACTTAACAAAGTGGAGCATTCTTATCAAGCGTAATTTTGGCAAATGGAATAGCTGTGTCCCCGAGTTATCACGATAATGCAGGTTCTTTTCTGCAGTAAATCGTTTGAAATATGCCTTGCTCTCACTCTCGGACATGCCATTTTTTATCAACCAGGTCCCATCCTCTTGCTTTTGCAATCCCCACTTTGAAGGATTTCTAGCTATGGGGGAGGTTTCGTCAAGCCTGAAAGTCCCGGCCAGGGTACAGTCAATAACAGTCGAATTTTCCTCCAGAAACCTTGTTGTTTCATCGGCATGTTTCGGTTCTTCTCCCGGGAATCCAAACATAATGAAACATAAGTTGCCAATTCCCGCAGCATGACTCTTATTCAGGATACTTTTCATGGTGGCGATATCGGTGCCCTTATTCATCGAATCGAGGATTTTCTGGCTACCGGATTCCATTCCCCAGCATATGGCTGCAAATCCGGCCCGTTTCATCAGAAGAAACAGGCCCTGGTCATCGTAACCTTTACTCAACCGGCCATAAGCAAAAAAATGAACATTATCAACGTTCAGACTTAACAGTTCTTGGCTGAGTTTCCGGGCACGACCCGGAGGCATTTCGTCATCGTAAATTGAAAAATGTGTACAGTGGTACTTTTCCTTCAAATGAATAATCGTTTTGATGACATGGTCTAATTGAATTGCATTGTAGTTCGCTGAATATCCAAAATGGTGACTACAAAAAGAGCATTTTCTCCAGGTACACCCATAAGATGTAACCATTGGCAAAATTCTGATGGTGGATGGATACTTATCCAGTTCAAACTGAGAAAAGTCCGGGAAAAAAGGCTGTATATGCCGGGCGACTCCTGTCAGGGGAGTACCTGACAGGCTTTCATTTTCAACGTTATAAACACCAGGGATATCTGGAGGAGGTCCATTCTTTGTTAAAGACTGGATCAATAATGGCAAATGATCCTCAGCCATCCCAACAAACAAATAGTCAGTACACTCTCTCCGGGCAATTTGAATAAAATCCTCAGGTCGCAAATGGGGCAATAATGCGCCGCCAATAATAATGGGAATATCTGATCTGCTTTTAAGTTTTTTTCGAATGGCTCTGGTAAACGGGTCGAAATTCGCAAGCATTGAAAAGCCGATCAAGCTTGGTCGCTCTTTTAAAATTTCGTCAACATACAGGTCAACCAATGTGCATGATTTAAATTCAGGGTTCTCCAAAAAGTGATTATATATTTTTCCAATGGTCAGGGTCGTATTGATAAACTGGTTCAGGCGATCACCACTGAAATAGTCTCGACTGTTTTTTTCTAAAATCATGCATCGATAGAGTTGAACCATCTCTTCTGCAAAGGCAGGAAAACCTTTTTCCAAAAGACCGGAGATGCTCACAGGCAATTCCATTTCATCAATGGATTTTTCATCCATTGCCTTCATTAAATCCCAAAGATCAATTAAACCTTTTGAAAAAATGAAATCATATATCTTGGTCTGTCCTTGAATTAGAACCGTTTCAATCCCTTCAGAAATACATGCTCCGATCAAAACAGCACATGCCAGGGAGGGGCGATCGACCAATAATTCCAGAGAAATTGGTTCGACAAGAACAAATTTTGCGTTGAATTTTTTCAATTGAGATTGTCGTTTCATAAAACCTTGACGCTATCCGCAGCAAGTGGTTGCTGGTTATGCGTGATTGTAGACAGGTGAGGCATCATCCGGATCGTTGAGAATTTTGTCAAGCAGATCCCCCTGAATTCGACTCAGCCTTTCGCAGGCCCTGATAGCGATGATTGGATGTTCCATGACGCTGGCGCGGAATTCGTCCGGCGGAATGCGCATCAAGGTAGTGTATTCCTGAGCCTCGACCGTGAAGTCATAGATTTTCATACCGAACAGGGTGGCCAGACCGAAGTAGCGACCGGGGCCCTTGTGATCAAAGAGATCCTCGCCGCGGTAGAACTTGACGTCCCCTTCCAGAATCAGGAAGAGTCCCTGAGAACCGACATCACTCCCCTTAAGCCGGTCGCCTTTTTGTAACACAATTTCTTCGCCGAGCATGGCTATGGCTGTCAGGGTGTCGGTCTCAAGCTGGCTGAATAGATCAAGATGGCTGAGAAAGAAGATCCGGTCGACCAGGCTGCATTCTTCCTTCGTCGTGCAGTAAGATCCTTTCAAGGCCCGCTCGTCATCGGCAATGTCGCGTTCGATCGGGCCGGGCTTGTGTTTCAGGTCCTGCAGAACATCCCCGACGCTTTTGCTCAGCCCACTACACACCTGCAGCCCCAGTGCCGGGTACTGGTGAATCAGGGTCTGGAAGGTCAAACGATCCAGACGAATCAGAAGAACATCATCGACTGATTTTGCGATCAACGCCGCAGGGGGTTGCATACCGAACATGGCCGCGGCTCCAAACCAGTCGCCGGCTCCAGTGCGATGAAGTTCCGGGCCACAGGTCCCGTCGGCCAGAACCTTGCGGAAGATAATTTCACCACGGACGATCATCTGTAACCCTTGATTGGGCTGTTCGGCACTTGCAATGATCTCGTCCGGCCCGAAGGTGATAACTTCGGACTGCCAGGCTACGGCGGCCAGTTGACCTATGGTCAGGTCGCGAAAAAGATCGACCCTACGGATATTGTTGATTCTCTCGATCAGGCAGCTGAGGGGTTCTTCATGGGAACCGGAAGAGGATTTCAGGGCATGGCTGGCGGTGTGGGCAAGGCCGCCATAATCCTCACGGGCGATTTTTTCAATGGTGCTGCGGTAGGGATCCAGGTTGCCCCAGATGGCCAGGCATTCAAGGATCATGATGATGGTGACCCAACTGGCGTCATTCAGGCACCCATCGACAAACTCTTGCTCGGTAAGGTCTGCAAGACCATAATGTTTACGCCCCACGGCCAGGCGTTCGTACTCCGGACGGTTGTCGAGCATCGGCAGCAGCAGGTTGGCCAGCGGTTTGTCGAGCAGGGCTTCCAGGGCCTCGATGCTGTCGGAGCGTTCCCGTTCCCGGCCGGAGCTTAATCCTCGCAGGGCAATCTTGATGCGCCCCTCCGGATCCCTGGCAGCGACCCCCATGATGGCATTGTTGACCCGATGCTGGCGAATCTCTTCCAGGTGCGACTGCATCATCCGGGTCGCCGCGTTCTCCGGTTTTTTGCTCAGGAAGTGGCTGCGTTGCAGCGCTTGGTAGGCGACCTGAAGCTGGTTGCGGCAGAAGTTGAAGATATCGACATCTTTCAGGTCGAGTTTGGCGGCAATTTCAAAGAGGCCGTCACGAACCCAGCGGCTATGGGTCCCCATCTGGGCGACCAGCAGATGCTGTTTTTCGGCCGGCAACTTTTCCAGTCGTTCGATGGCACGGTTGCGAATAGCCTCCGAGGGATCGCCGAGCGTTTTGATCAGGGTATTGATCTGGGCATCTTCTGCCAACGGCAGGGATTCTATGGCCGCAAGTTGCACCGCCTCGTCGGCATGTCGCAGGAAGGGTTTGACGAGATCGCCAACCCTGTCGTCCGTCAGGAAGCGTCGCAGACCGTGCAGCGTCAGGGCCAGGACACTGGGCTCAGCTTCGGTCGAGAGAAACTTGCTCAGGGCGTCAATATGTCGTTCCGAACCGACCTCACCGATGGCCAGAATCCCGGCCCTTCGATCACCGATCTCATCTGATGCGAGCCATGTTTCGATCTGACGGTCGAACTGTTCAGGGTCTGTCCGGCTCATCCAGTTGAGGAAGCAGGCCTTGACCTCGGTAATCTGGGCCAGTTCGAAAATTTCCTTTTCCTGCTCAGCCGGCATGTCGGCGAAGACCCGCCTGGCAGTTTGTGCCAGAGCGACCATCAGCTCCGGTTTGTCCGGATTCCTGAAAGTCAAAAAGATATCCAGGGCCTTGCTGCCGGTCTGGTCGGAAAGATAGGGCAACAGCAGGAGTCGGGTCCTGTCATCGGCAGTCTGCAACTTTTCAAGAATAGCATTGTCGAGAAATGCAGCATCCTCGGCAGCCTGCAGCATCTCGGCACACCAGCGCGCCTCTTCACCGGACGCTTTCTGAAAACGTTCCAGCAATGTCTGCCCCAGTCTCGCCTTCTTGAAAATCTCCTTGAACTCCTGGCCCATCTTGTGAAATTCGGGCAGCGAATTTTTCACCAGGGAGATGAGAATGGCAGAGTATTCCCGCTTTAGAAAAATGGTGCTGCCAAGCCAGACCGCACAGAAACCGATGGCGAAGAAAGAAAGATAGCGCGGCTGAATGAATTCGTTGGCAACCCAGAGCAGGCCGGAACCTAACAGGATGCCGACCCGTACTGCTGTGCCACGCAGGAAGGGGCGCAAAACCGCCCGGTCTTTCGGCAACAGCAGCCCGTAAAGAGCGGAGCTCGCCGGGTTGTTAATCGTCGTACGGATCACACTCACCGAGATGCCACCATAGACAGCGGAAAAGATGTTGAATTGGAACAGATAAGCAGCAAAAGCAATCAAGTAGTTGAATGGGTGGAACATCAGAGCCACCGGCAGACCGAACCGCCCGTAGATGCGACCAACAAACAGGCTTAAGATCAGGGCGATAACGTTCTGGGCTCCACGAAAATAGCTGTAGAAACTGATCATCCCCGCCTCGCTGGCGAAGGTCTGGTCCACTACAAAACTGAACTGGTAGTTCAGGATCGGAATAACCAGATTCGGCAGCAGCGACAGAACCAGAAGCACCTGGGCCAGGGTTGAGGTTTTGATCAGCGGACGAACCTTGCGCAGCTCATCCAGCATGGTCGGTTTTTTCTCTCCCGGCTTTGGCTCTTCCTGCAGCAGGTTCCCGGGAACAGCCTTGCCCAGTCGTAAGGAACAAGCGGCTCCGGCGAAGGCAACCAGCGGGAAGATCAGCAGCAAGTTGTCTGCCCGTGTGAAGTGGATCAGCATCGGGGTGGCGAAGCTGCCGAGAATGCCGCCAAGGATACCGCCGGTGGTGATCAGCGGAAAGAGGCGTTTTGATTGGCGGGCACTGAAAAGGTCATTGGCCAGATTCCAGAAAAGGAAAGCCATCAGCACCAAAAACTGGGTCTTGAGGATATAGAGGATCGGATAGATCAAACTGAACTCAAGCGGAACAATAAACCGCATCAGTCCGATCAGCCCGGCGCTCAGAACCAGCGTCCCGGCCACCACCTTGTCGCTACGGAAGCGTGCAAGATGCCCGCCGATGCCACTCAGAAGAACAAAGGTGACAATGGCGTTAACCGCAGTGATGATCGGCAGATATTCGACCCCGAAACGTTTCAGAAAGGCGGTTTCAGCGTAGTTGTTCAACAGGATCATGGCGACGTTGATGAAAAACAGTAGCAGGGCGGACCAGATGAACAGACTCGATTCCTCTTCATAGATTTTCAGCCAACGCAGCAGCAGGTTTTTCATCGATTGCTTTCGGTTACGTGTTTGTCGGACCTTTATCTGTTCAGGCCGATGGCTGTCCCCGGCGCCAGGCAATAATCCAGGGTGTTGAGGAAAGTTCGAAATGAAGTTGATCTGTGCCTGGCGAGCTAAAGAGTCGAGACATGAAAAAACTCATTTTCCACAGTTTGATAATATCAGACTGGACGCTGCGGTTAAAGGGAGTGGTGGATAATAAGTAGGTCCATATTGATTCAGGACGCCAGACTCCTAATGAACCCGGGTAAAAAGCGAATATCCGGCAAAAACAATCGTTATCAAGCCCGCACCACGCATAAGCGCAGTCTCTACCCAGTCCTGGGATAATTTCTCGAGCAGGCGGGCGACATGGTAGATGGCGAAGATCACTCCACCGACAGCCACGGCCGTGCCGATTGCATAAACACCGAAAATGATTGTTGCCTTGACGGCGCTCGCCGAATCGAGCGCATAACCATACATGATCGCAACCGTCGGACACGGGATGATCATGTTGAAAAACCCGATACCGAACAGGGCCAGGCCGGTCAGCTTTTGCTTGGTCCCTTTCTGGCCGGCGTGATGCTGCGCAGAGTCGTGATCGTGTTCATGGTCATGAATATGCTCCAGATCTTGAGCATGGTCGTGGCCATGTTCGGCTTCATGATGCTGATGAATGAGACCGGGCCTGACAATCAAAATCACGCCCAAAACGATAAGGATGAGAGAGGTGCCGACATCGACCCAGACCTGAAATGACTCGGGGATAACCGACGAAACTGTGCCAAGGGTCAGGCCCAGGAGCAGACAGGCTGCTGCGGTCCCGGTGAGAAATGAGAAGGTCAGCCAGGCGACTTTGCCGCCGCTTTTCTGCCCGACAACGAGCGGCGCAAGGATCAGCCAGCTATGCCCGCAAGGGTTTACACCGTGGACCAGGCCAAGAATAATGCTGCTTTGGAAAGCTACCCAGAAAAGACTTTCGAATTCCATGGATAGGCACCCTTCAAATTCCGATTCGGCCCATGAGTCCTGAACGGGGGAGGACTATTTACCTGGCAGCGGCCAGGTCACTGCAGAGGTAACCGAAATCCCTGATCGCATTACAGACACCGAGCGACCGCAGTGCCCCGGCATGGCTGACGCTGCCGAGATAACCATTGAACTGTACATCGTGCCATTCGGGGGATCCGGTCTTTTTTAGTCCGTCTTCATTGATCTGCATGGAGAAATGCACCGCGCTGACCAGGTCGTTTGCCAGTCCGTCCTGCTCATGGATCATGGTCGCCAGCACCGAACGCACGGCAAAGGTGTCAATATCCCGCGTCATCCAAGGGTAATCTTTCGGTCCCAGGCTGATCCACGAATAAAAATCGGTGGCTTCGCTGAAGCGCGGCAGCGACACCAGGTCGATGTCGCCCTGCTCGACCAGCAACGGATCGGGCTTAACAGCGGTCATGATCACCAGATCAATGGTGCCGGCCTTCAAGCCGGCCATAGCCTCCTCGTGACTGCCGTAAATATATCTGAATTGTTTGTCATAGCTCTCTTCGATCACTGCGGCGGTCAGACATGAGCCCCCGTTTTCCGGGCCGCAGCCGACTATGAAACTCCTCTGCACGGCAAAGTCGAGGTCCCTATGTCTGGACTTTATGACATGGACCTGCTCCTGGTAGAGAGGCAACACTACGTGGATGTCTTCGGTGATATCAAGCGAGGTGTTGCGATACAGGTTCTTGGCCGCGCGCGCGAAAGCATCGATCTGGAAGATGGCAAACTCAGTATCGCTGTTGAACAGGGCGACGATATTTTCCCATGAACCTTGCGAAGGCAATACCTGCAGATGCACTCCGGAGCGATCGGTGACCGCCGACATCTCCTGGCCAATCCGATAGTAAGGCCCAGCCTGCGGACCGGTCATCAGGCGTAGTTCGACCGCATGTGATGGCGACAGCCAGAAAATGAAGAGCAGCATCGTCAGGATAAATCTTTGCATCAGTAATCTTCCAAAAAGATAAAAAACATCATACCGGCTCCTTCCCGTCGGCAAGAGCGGGCATCGATCGAAACAAGGCGTCATTATTGCCTCGCCATGCCGGAGTGTCAATTTACTAATGTAACCCTGCCAATGTTTTATCAGGGCCATCTGTCAGGTCAGATCCATACCGCTAGACCAATCCGCTTCCTTGCAGACATTGCGTCTGGTTTTGGCTATATTTGAAATTTCTGCGACCGGGAATCCTGCCCGGCGAGTCCGGACCATGCCACCGGACATCATGATCGGCCGCAGCGCCGGCGAAAGGAGCACCTTATGAACAACCTGGAACTGTCCCCACTGCCGGTTGCGGACTGGGATGACTGTCTCGCCCAGGTCAGCGACGACCTGCAGGCCAAACCGCTGAACGTGCACGCCCTGATGGCGCATCACCCGGATCTTCTGAAAGCCTGGTGGAGTTTCCGCAACCATGTGGTTAGCGGCGGCGAGCTGGGCAGTCGCAACACTGAATTGATTATTCTGCGCGTGGCCCTGCACCTGAAATCCTGGTACGAGTGGGGCTCCCATGTCAAACGGGCCATGGCCTGCGGCCTGACCCGGGAGGAAATTGAACGGGTCAAGCAGGGGGCGCAGGGCGCAGGCTGGCAGTCGGCTGAAGCAGTGCTGCTCAAGGCTGTTGATGAATTGCTGACCGGGCATGCCATCGCCGCAGAGACCGTGGCCGAGCTGTCCCGGCACTACACGGCCCAGCAAGTCATGGACCTGATCGCCATCCAGGGCATGTACGTGATTCTCGGTGCCATGCTCAACACCTGGCCACTCGAACTCGATGAAGCGGTGCAGGGCAAATTGCCCGCAGAGATCAACAAACAGCAATTCGAGGCAGAATTTCCACACTAACCAGAGAACCCGGCGTTTTTCGAGCTGGCATGACAAGGAAACAGGATGAAACAGATCAAAACAGTGGGCGTGATTGGTGGCGGCCTGATCGGTATGAGCTGGGCCAGTCTGTTCCTGGCCCGGGGCATGGCTGTGGTGGTGGTTGAGCCGCGACCGCAGGCAGAGGCAGAGCTGCGCCGGTTTGTTGCAGAGGCCTGGCCAAAATTGCAGGCCCTGGGGCTGACCATCGACGACAGCGTCGGTCAGGCCGACTTCAGCGATGATTTCGGTCGGCTGAACGGTGTCGACTTCGTCCAGGAGAACGGTCCGGACCGCATTGAGGTGAAACGCAGCCTGATCAGGCAACTGGAACAGGTGATCGACCCGGAGGTGGTGATCGCGTCAAGCACCTCGTCGCTGCTGGCGTCGGACCTGCAAGCCGAAGCACAACACCCCGGGCGTATTCTGGTCGGTCATCCGATGAACCCGCCCCACCTGGTGCCGATGGTCGAGCTGGTGGCCGGCAGACAGACATCGACAGAGTGCATGCAGACCGCCGAGGGATTTTATCAGCAGATGCAGCGGGTTCCCATTCGCGTCCAGCAGGAAGTGGTCGGCCACCTCGCCAACCGGCTGACCTCGGCGCTCTATCGTGAAGCCGTTCACCTCGCAGCGCAAGGTATTGCCTCGGTTGCCGATATCGACAAAGCGATCACCTACGGACCGGGCATGCGCTGGGCGCTGCTCGGGCCGCACCTTACCTATCATCTCGGTGGCGGCGCCGGCGGCTACCGTGCCTATCTTGACCATCTCGGGCCAACCCAGGAAGCACGCTGGCGGGAGCACGGCAATCCCAGCCTGACCGAAGAAGTCAAAACCATGCTGGTCGCCGGGCTGGAAAAAGAGCTGGCCGGTCAGGAGCAGGAGACGCTGGCGCAACGGCGCGATGACGCCCTCGTGGAACTCTATAAGCTGAAACAGAAATATGGTTTTTAAACTCTGTGTAACGGGGGGAGAGGGCGGGATCAGCAATGCGCGGCTTTTAAACCCTGTCAGCACATTCATCAACCCATGCGAGAATTTCAGCAATTTTGAATGGCTTTTTGAACATCATGCAGCCCAGGCTGTCAACGGCATTCTTGAGATCCTGGTTCATAAAAGAGCCGGTGATGATGGCCTTGTTCACATCCAGAGCCTTGCAACCACGCATTCTTTGCAACAGCAGCAAATCAGTGCCGGTTATGTAGGGCATCATGTGGTCAGTAATGATGACGTCGGCGCAGGCTTCGTCCTTCGGACACTGGGTTTGATGATCACGATAGGCAGGGCAAGCCGACGCATCGGGGAACACATGAACTTCGTGACCTTTGTGATCCAACACCTGCTTCAACAAACCCGCCAGTCCCGGATCATCTTCAAAAATAACAATGCGAAGTTTTCTATCTGTCACGATAAAGGCCCTTGAATAGATTTGAGATAACTCAGATTAGCACAAAGCTTCATCAAACCCAACCGGTGTTATGGCCACCCTGCGACATTTATACAGCCAAACTGCTGTCCAGATTCTCAAGAAACACACCCTGTGAGGTAGGCTGGAAAAAGTGGATACCAATCTGTTAGCCTATGAGGCTGAAAAGGAGGTGTCCATTGGAACGCAGACCAAGGCATGTAAGAAATAAATAATAAGACGGCACCCGGACAGATCCAGATGGCCATTTCATCATAAGTCAGTGTATTCAGGACACCAGCCATGCTCCCGCTATAAATACAGAACGACCTAACTTAACGAATCAATAATGGTTAGGCCGCCTTTAACATTTAACTGCAATCTGGTGAAGAAGGGGATTGTGCTCAAGCCGGAGTCCAATAACAACGCTTCGGAGAAACAATCTTTTCTTCCTTCTTTAATTGTGCCATTGCTTTATCAACGGCTTTTCTGTCGAGGTCACCAAGTTCAGCAATCTTTCCAGCATTGAGGGGTTGGCCTTCAGCACGCATGACTTCTAGGATTTTTTCCTTAACATCCATCGGTAATACTCCTTAGAAACGAGAGATTGTAAAACTGATTTAACCTGAGGCAGAAACACGTTACCAAGTCTGAGTAGCAGAATCAATGGTAACGGCAACCGTCGCTCTTAGCCAACTAAACTTCTCTTTCAGGATGTCATAATCAGGCCCAGAAGATACAAATTCGGCTTTACCCTTGATTAGGAACCCCGCTCCAGCACCGTGCAAACCTTTGACCTTACTGCTTGCGATTGTGATTAACACTTCAGGGTTATATTTGATGTTTTCTTCTGTCTGGTTCATATAGCCTGCGGGAATCAGAAAACGCCCTTCTGGTGAGATACGGATGTAGGTATTCCAGGTATTGACCATATGAGGCCCATCCTTACCCAGTGTTGCAATCGCAACGACGCCATCCTTCTTGAGCATTTCGAGTAATTTTTCAGAGATCATAACTTTCCTTTTGTGTGAAATCTTTGTGTTCAGTAGGTATGCCGAGAATACTTGATAATTGTCGCCATCAAAAGGGACAACTAAACGAAAATTGATTGACAACGGTCAAACGCCGGAGACTTTTCACAGGATAGCGAACCACAAGGGGAATTAGTCAGCCCCTTCCATCTGAAACGCCCCGGATCCTGACCGGCCCTTGCTTCTCCGGACGTTTACCGATCTTATCCCGGTAATAATCCTGCAGAATCTCAAAATCAGCCTCAATATCTCCGCTCGGTTCAAACATGCGATCTACGCCAATTCGTTTGCGTGAATAATCGACATAACCGAGAGCGATCGGCACCTCGGCCGCCAAAGCAATCCGATAAAAGCCTTCTTTCCATTGTTTTGTCAGACTGCGCGTCCCCTCTGGGGCGATCGCCAGCACAAATTGCTCGCGGCTCGCAAAAATATCGATCACTTTTTTAAGAAAGCCGGTACTCCCCAGCCGATCAACCGGAATGCCACCAATCGCCCGCATGATCGGTCCAAGCGGCCCCTTGAACAGGGTATGCTTACCAACCCAGCTGAAACGCAACCCGATTGCCCACATACCCATGAGACCAAGAGGAAAATCCCAATTACTGGTATGCGGAGCTGCGACCAGTACATACTTGTCCCGAGGGGGGAGAGAGAAAGAGACCTGCCAGCCGAACACCTTGAGTGCAGTAGTCGCGATAGTTTTGAGCATTCGATCCTTAATCTGTCTTTTGACTAAAAGAAGGGACGCGGGACGAGAAACGCGGTCAAACAAAACCAACAAACCAGCTCCGGCCGATTCTGTTCCGGGGACACCCTGCTTAATTGCCCACAGCTTTATCAATACCCCATCTTGCCCGGCACACACCCCCGCACCCCGCCCCGCGGCTCCTCAACATCCCCTTCGCGCCTTGGAATCAGGTGAACATGCGCATGCATCACTGTCTGCCCGGCGACCTCGCCGCAATTCATTCCGACATTGAAACCTTTTACGCCGGGATCATCCTCGAGAATCTGCCTTTTCAGGAGCGAGAGCAGTGCTTCGGCATCGTGCTTTTCGTTATAGGACATGGCGAAATAATCGAGCACATGCCGCTTGCTGATCACCAGGTGATGGCCCTTGGTGACCGGGTACTTATCACGTATCGCGAACACCGAACCGTATTCGATGACCACCTGTTTGCCTTTGGCCGCCTGGCAGAAGGGGCAGTTGTCAATATTTGCAGTGGTCATAGCATAAACTCCAGTTCTGGGTTCAAGATGCTGGATGCAGGGTTCAGGGACAAGCGAAAATCATGAAAATCACTCATCCCCTATCCTTTTGCCACCAGGAACAACCCCGCCACCCCGCTAGCCGCCGCACCAATATAACGAAACATCACCGGGTCGGGCATGGATCCGGACAACTTCGCTGTCAGCTGCGAGGTCAGAGTCTCCGAGATCTGGTAACCCCAGTAAGCCAGGCCGGCTGCAATCACCAGCAGGGCCAGACCAAGAGCTTTGGTTGTTATTGAATTATTTGTCGACATGTTCACTCCGTTTTCGGGACGCGGGACGAGGGACGCGAACACAACCCTTATCCCGTCCTTCATTTGCCTTTGGATATAAAAAAACCGCGCAGCCGGACAGACCGGCACAGTACGGTTCAAAATGTTCAGGATATGATTGACTTCCAACTCCACAGTCAATTTCTACCACAAACAAAAGGGAGGAGCACCGCGCTGCAACAGCGCCATACCCCTCTCATGATTAAATAACGGGACAATCCCGTACAATTAAAGTTAGCTTCCCGAAACTACTTCATCAACACCGGTTCGTCAAGCACAAAGACCATCCACTCAGGCCGTTTCCCACATGATTCCAAGGGGTTAATCATTATCCTTATCCGCGTCCCTCGTCCCGCGTCCTTATCCCCGAACAAAAACCGTACTCACCAGATAAGCCGTGTAACCGAAGTAGCTGATCAAAAGAGCGCCGCCTTCATAACGGTTGATGCGGCCAGGACGACCGCGGAATCCATACCCGAACACAAACAGCGAAACGGTCAGTGCGGCCATGACCATGATGTCGCGGGAAAAGACTTCGGGACCAACAGTCATAGGATGAATCGCACCGGCGATGCCGACCACGGCCAGGGTGTTGAACAGGTTGGAGCCCAGCACGTTGCCGAGGGCGATGTCGTGCTCACCCTTGCGGGTGGCAATGATCGAGGAAGCCAACTCCGGAAGCGAGGTGCCGATGGCGATGATGGTCAGACCGATGATCAGGTCACTGACCCCGAAACCACGGGCGATCTCCACCGCCCCCCAGACCAGGATACGGGAGCTGGCGATCAACAGGATCAGGCCTACGCCCAGCCAGATCACCGCACGCCGCAGCGGCATGGCATGGACCTCCAGCTCCTGCTCCATCTCCCCGGCCAGCGTGTCGGTCTTTTTCTGCATGCCCTGCCAGATGGTCCAGGCCATCAGCGCGCCGAACACGCAAAGCATGACCACGGCGTCGCCGCGGGTGATGTCACCGTCTCGGATCTGCCAGGCGGCCAGGGCCGTGACGGCGGCGAGCAGTGGCAGCTCCTTGCGCAAAACCTGCGAATGGACGGTGATCGGGCTGATCAGGGCGGTCAAGCCAAGGATGAGGGCGATGTTGGTGATGTTCGAACCGTAGGCGTTGCCGAGGGCGATGCCGGGGTTGCCCTGGGAGGCCGCCAGCGCCGAAACCACCATCTCCGGGGCCGAGGTCCCGAAGCCGACCACCACCATACCGATCAGGAGCGGCGGCATGCCAAAGTAGCGTGCAGTGGCGGCCGAGCCGGCAACAAACCGGTCGGCGCTCCAGACCAGAAGTGCCAGCCCGAAGGCGATCGCGACAGAAGCGGTAATCATGGGACTCCCTGCAGAGGCAATTAATAACCGATACGCAGCCCGACTAGGCATCTGGCTAAAAGCCCACCTGCACTGGTCGACCTCGCTTTCCCTTCGTCAGCTACTGCGGACATTAATACCCCCATATATAACCTGGACACAACAGTCATCACTTCTTTATATCCCGTCAAAATCCAAGAACATTCCGAACGGCTCCAAACTAACACAGAGACAGTCTTTGGTGTGGCAAATCAAGTGATTATATGAGGTTGAACAATTTCGATTTATTGCTTCAGAATTGACATAAAATAATTGTATTTTACAATTAACGAATTTAGAGGGGCAATAGATCGGCGAGAGGGGTTGAAGGGCACTGTTGTCATTAATACTCAGAGTCAATTCCTTCTCTTAAACTCATAATTCGTACCTTTCTCCCTCCCTTAGGATGGTCACCCCTTGCGCTGGTACTCCGGAACATATGGGCTGAAGTTCTTGTGCTAAGTTTTATCGAGTTCGTTGGCGGAATATTCTATCAATGAGGAAGGAGGAATATGATGAAGAGGGCAACTATTTGGTTGATGCAGACTGTTCTTGTGATGTTCTTTGTTACTGGGTGTGTCAATACGGAATTGATCTCGGATATTGATCCTGCTGCGAATCTTTCCACCCTGGAATCCTTCTATGTCGTCAAGTTTGAACCCGACAAAAGAGGGATTGAAACTGTGATTGCAAATAAACTCAACTCAATGGGTTATCGGGCAACTTCAGGGGCTGAACAGTCCCCCCCTCATCCGGTCGATGCGATTGTCACATACCGGGACAAATGGATGTGGGATATTACCATGTACATGTTGGAATTGAACATTGACATGCTAGATCCAAAAACCAATTACAAGTTCGCAACGGGACGCTCTTATCGCACGTCACTGGCACGGAAGTCACCTGAAGAAATGGCGGATGAAGTACTCGTTAAAATTCTAGGCGATAAGAAAGGAGGCGGCCAATGAGAACGATCAAGTTGGTATTTGTTTTTGCATTACTCATAGTGGTCTCCGGCTGTGCCGTAGGCAACAAATACGATTACCGGCAGGCCAAAGCGGCCCTTCCATTGACTGGTTCAGGTGAATTGGGTGCGGGCGTTGTTGAAATGCGCAGCTATGTATTGAATGGAGACAAAACCCCGGACTTCATAGGTTTGCAACGCGGAGGCTTCGGCAACCCCTTTGATGTGAAGACTTCGAGCGGCAAAGCTTTAAAAGATGACATGACGGACGTCTTGTCCAGAGCTTTGAATAGTGCAGGCTATACTGTGAACCAACTGTATTTTTCCTCACCTGATTCTTCGGTAATCGCCGACGTCGTCGCAAAGGAAGGTAAAGAGAAAAATGTGATTTTGATGGTTAAGGATTGGAAAACCGACGTCATGATGAACTTCAGACTGATTTACGACCTGGTCTTGCAAGTTGTCGACAAACAAGGCAATGTTCTTGCGTCTAACACCTTGAAGGGTGACGAAAAGTTGAGTGGTGCAGGATTTGAAAGCCAGAACTCAAATTCTGCCGCTGCCGCATTTGAAACAAAACTCGGACGTTTGTTCAACAACCCAGGAATCATTGCCGCTCTGCAGAATTGATGTAGCTTTGCGACAGATGAAGAGGCGCTGGTTCTTTGGGCCAGCGCCTCCTCTAGGCTCGATTGACTGGTCAGAAAATTTATCTGAAGCACTTGAGACCGTTCATCACTTTCCGCTGTGACTCATCGTCTCATCCTCCTTGGATGAACACCCATGATCAACAATCGACAAAAACAATGACAACATTTTCTAGAAATATAATCCTAATTGTAAAGTCACAGCATTGATCCCTCGGTTGTCCCGGTGAAGATGACCGTTGGAAATGTGGTAGGCGCGTAAAGCTCCATACCATCGTTGCCCTCCCGGCACCTGCCACTCGGTGCCAATCCCCGCCTGCGGATTGAAATTGACGCGCAGGCCTTGACCCTCAACCTGGAAATCACTATAGACAACCCCGACACCGGCTTCAACATAAGGGCGGAAATGATCGCCTTCAAGGCTCCTTAGATAATACAAGGCAAGGATATTAACCGAGGCGAGTAAGCGTTGCCCGGAGACATCTGCCAGGCCAAGGCTCCCTTCCAGTTTGAAACGAAGCGGTTCGGGGGCGCGATGCGGCATGATTTTCTCGTAGTCGTAGAGCGCCATCAGACTCAGTTGGACAATAGCAAATTTCGGTTGCGGATCGTAACTGGAACCGAAAATAATGGCGCCTCCTGTCTGCTCAGGATCCCTGAGAGAAAAAGCGTTAGCGGCCTCAGGGAAGGAGAGGACACAAGCAACCAACAGGATGCACAACATTCGGACCGTTGCGAAACGCACGAGCTACTCCCTTCCTAAATGGATAGTGGCATATTCGCCATTCGTACCAAACCTCAGACAACTCAGCTTCGTGCACTTTTGCGGTTCTCTGACAACACGCCCTGGATAATAATTCCCACCTTTATCGGTTGACGGATAAAGTTGCTGCCGCTGTAAAGAAAGTGCCGCAACGGCAAGGTCAAATCCTTGCATAGCAGGTGAAGCACCGTACAGAGGCGTATAACAGGCGACCGGCTGGTTGTCTGCAATGTGTTGTTGATAAACAGAACCACTCAAAGGAGCGCCTTCGCAGCCGAGGATCAACGGATGGCTGATAACGGTTGTCGGTTGGCTGCCGGAAAGATTCCCGATTTCAACATTGGTGATGCATCCATACCTGGGCTTTGTGATGCTGTCTGGTTGCAAAAGGAAAAATGCAGCCCCCTCCCCGGCTACAGCGCTGGTTTTGGTAAAATCAAGAGGAGTCATCAGCCCCGCATTCTGATTGCCGAAGTAGCGTTCCCAGCAATAACCAATGACGGAACAATATTCATCAACAACGCCAAGCAAAACCGCATCGACCCGTTTTTCTGCTAACCACTGTTGGGCAGAGATCAGCCCGGAAACCAACGATTGGTCAAATTGGCTCAAGGTCAGACTGGGCCCGGTCATTTTGAGCTGTATCGAGATATGAGCTGCGGCAGCGTTATGCACCGAGTTGGAAAAGGCCGTCGGAGAAGCACACCTATCACCGTCATCAAGTACCGAATCGAGGAACTTGAAGGTGGTCGTCAAGGCCCCGTAACCGGAGCCGACTACCAGCCCTATACGGCTTGGATCAATATCGCCCAAATCGGCATCAGCCATAGCCTGAAAAGCACCCAGCAGAGCCATCCTTGAGAAATGGTCAATTCTACGCAGAGCCCTTATGTTGAGATAGGTCTCAAGCGGTGCCGTGTCTGCTTGCAACAGTGGAAAACTATGACCACGCAGTTCCACCTGGCTAAGGGGTGCTCTGCCTTGCAGCAACGCCTGATGTAGATCTTCACGCCCGCAACCGAAACCGCCAACCAGGCCCAGGCCATTGATCTGCATGGCGTTCATGGTGAATTCTCCAGTGCAATAACCACCGCAGAGTTGTTACCACCAAAAGCCAATGATTCGGACAGGGCAATTGTCCCATTAATTGGCGTCACCTGGGAAACAGGCCGGATTGGCAGTTGGAGGTCTGCTGTCTGAAAACCGATATTTGCTGGCAACTTTTGTCGTTCCAGGCACATCAAGGTCAAAGCCGCCTCAATCGCACCGGCCGCTCCCAGGGTGTGCCCGGTGTAACCCTTGGTCGAGGCGAAAGGAACACCCGGGAAGAGCTCAGAAATGACAAGACTTTCAACTTTGTCGTTGTCAGGAGTTCCGGTACCATGGGCATTTATGAAGGCGATCTGCTCCGGTCTTACATCCGCCGTGTATAGCGCCTCAGAGAGAGCGCGCCGCAAGCCGATCCCCTCGGGGTGAGGCGCGGTCAGATGGTAGGCATCGGTCGCACTGCCGTAGCCGAGGACATAACCACGCGGGGTCTTCTTGCGATTGGCCAAAAGTTCAGCACTTTCCAGGATCAATATCCCGGCTCCCTCGCCCAGGTTAAGGCCTTTTCTGTGTGCATCGAACGGCTTGACCGGCAGAGCATCGTAAATCATCAACGAGGCGAAGCCGTTATAAGTCACCCGGCAGAGTTCATCCGCCCCGCCAGCCAGCACCACATCACAGCAGCCTGAGCGAATCCACGCAGCACCGATGCCGATGGCGTCAGTCCCTGAGGAGCAGGCATTGACCACCGTCTGACAGGGGCCATCAAGTTGATAATGCCTTGCTATAGCCGCCGCCGGATTGCTGCGCAGGTAGCGATCGATTGGCGCCATATCCGGATCAGCACCATTACGAAACTCAGAGTAGAACTCCTCATTATTCATGGCGCTACCAACGGTTGTCCCGATACAGACCCCCACCCTTAGCCGTGCCAACTCTTTGCCGTTAAGGCCGGCATCGGCAAGAGCTTCCATGGTTGCACTGATGGCCAAGCGAGTAGTACGTAGCAACTCATCGTCAACGTCCAAAGCAGGCAAGGAATCGTAAATCTCAAAAACCGGATAAGCTTCGGTGTGATCAGAATGAAAAGACCTTGGCGGCTGTGGATTCCGCTCATACCGAAGCATCGAGTCAAAAGCCTCTTCAAGGCACATTCCGGCGGCACAGAGGCACCCTGCCCCTGTGATGGCAACGGCTCGACTCATGCCTGTTGCTTGGCCTCGATAAAGGCAGCGAGTGAGTTTATCGACTGCAATGCCGGACGCCCCTCTTCCATATCCTTGATTTCAACACCAAAATGCTTCTGGACAATAACAACCAATTCCACGGCATCCAAAGAGTCGAGACCGAGGCCATCGCCAAATAACGCTTCATCGTCAGCGATTTCCTCCGGGGTGACATCCTCAAGGTTCAATTCATCAATCAGAACCTGTTTCAACTTCTTCTTAATATCCACAATGACTCCTTAATCGGTTTATTTTGTTTGTGGTTACTCTTCCGACCACATGTTGTGAAAGTTATAGAACTGATACGGATACTTGCGACTGAACCCTTCCAGCGCCACCGCAAATTCTTGTGCAAAAGGGGCAAAGGTCTCGGCACTGCGCCCATTTATCTGTGGGACACGAATCACCCTGGCCAATTGCACCTGGTAACTTTTCGGACCATCCTTGCGGGTAAAAAAGACCACGACCGGTGCTCCGGTCGCTGACGCTAACTTGTAGGCACTGAACGGGACTGTCGCTTGCCCTTCCATGAAATCGACGCGTGTGTTGCTCTTATCGCTACCGAGCAAGCGGTCTCCCATGACACAGACAATTTGCCCTTGTTTAAGAGCTCCAATCATTTCGAGAGTACCACCCAGGTAGCCGGTCGGATCAATGATTTGGTAAGGACAAGGCAAACCGGCATGCTCGTAGTAGTGGCGATCAATATCACCGTCTTCGCGCCGCATCAACATATGGACCGGCCGCTGCAAGAAGCCAAGGGCCGACATGGCAACCTGCCAGCAGCCGACATGAGCAGTCATTAAGATCATGCCGCGATTCTCATCGCGCAGTTTTATCAGCTCTTCACGCCCATGAAGGGTAATGTTGAATGTATCAGGACCGAGGATACCGACCACTGCCCGGTCTATCAGCACCTTGCCAAATTCGAGAATCAGTAGATAGCAGTGCCAGAGTTGTTGACCGCTGGAACACTTCGCAAAGCGCCGTGACAAATAATGACTGGCCCGCTCTCTGGTTAATGAACTGAAAAGTACATAATAAGCGACAACGAAATAAAGAAAGAAATAAGCGGCTTTGCGGCCGCCGACCTTTATTGTCAGATAAAAGAATTGGTGCTGCCAGTCACTTCCGATACTGCGACTGCTCCAACTTTGTTTTTCTTCAGATTGTTTCGACATCTTCTCTCTGAACCATCCGTGCCAGCAGATAAGTCAACAGCCAAACCAGCAATGCCAGCAAAGGGGCAAGCAATAAAGATCCCAAAAACCACTCGTAAAAGCGTTCCAAAGCCTGGTAGCCGAGGGTTTGCAGAGAAAACTCGGTCAGCCAGTGGCCATGGCGGGCATAGTAGCCAAGCTCAATGCATAGTGCCGGGACAAACGGCGGCATGCAAAATTGACTGCTGCTGACCGCCGCAACCTTGTTCAGGCGGAAAAATCCGCAGACAAACAGAATCACAATAGTATGACAAAACAATAACGGCAAGGTGCCAAGAAAAACACCAACTCCGGCAGCAATAGCCAGACGCTGTGGGCCGCTGTTCTCCGTTAGAAGTTGCCGTATCGAGTGAAGCGGACGGAACACCGACAGAACTTCCAGCTTGTCGCTATCGGTTGCCTGCCGTTCGATAATCTTCCGGTGCGGCCAGGGAACAATCGAACGCAGCGTCAAGTGGGTGTTGAGCAGTGTCAACCGCCAGTTATCAACAAAAGCCCGGAAATGGGAAACCCGTTCGTTCTCAGGCGGATAGTAGACCGAGATATCGACATCCTGCAACTCCAGGCCGGCCCAGGACGAACGAACCAGAACTTCGATCTCGAAATTGTAGTGACGGGTCCAGAAGTTCAAGTGCTGAAATATCAGCAATGGATAAGCGCGAAAACCACTCTGGCTATCTTTGAGTTGACTACCGGTCTGCAATCGCAGCCAGAAGTTGGAGAATTTTCTCCCAAACCGGGAAGAGCCGGGAATCGATTCTTGTGCGAAATCACGATGACCAACGATTATTGCTTGCGGTGACTCAGCAATCGCGTCAACAAACGTTAACAGATCGGCTGGATCATGCTGGCCATCGGCATCAAGGGTGATCATGTGACTCATCCCATGCTGCAAACCCCATTGTGCAGCGGTCAACAGAGCCGCTCCCTTGCCCTGGTTGCGAGGATGACAAATCAGTGCGATCGGTAACCCCTCCAACAAAGTGGACACCGGTTCTCTGCTGCCGTCATCCACCACCAGTACCGATGGATGCAACTCAAGGACCCTTTCAACAACCGAACGCAGAGTTGTTGAGTGATTGTAGACCGGGACGACGACTATGATTTTATCCCGCATATTTTGCATCATATTTAACGTCATCGGCGGCTTAAAACCTTGGGCATATCAGACACTCATTAGATGGCTGTTCACCAAGCATGCGCCGACGTTGCTCGCGCATGGCTGAGCCATTCCAGAGTGATGCCAAGCTTTGCTGCTGTAAGTTGCCAAGGCTTCGTTCCGACTGGCAATCACAGAGGCATATTTCTCCGTCGACATTGATTGATAGCGTCTGCCAGGGAGAGAAACAGTGGCGATGCTGTTCGGAACGCCGATAAAGCTGTTGCACAGGCAACAACAAGGCGTCCTTATAACCTTGCGCCAGGCCAAAATCCTCCAGAGCGCGCACGCCAAGGACTGGAAGCCCCTGAGAGAAACCCCTGGCAATAATTCGACGAATCTGCCGTTCCTGCTCGGCATCGACATTTGAGCTCAGACTATCTTTCTGATTATTGAGAAAGTTCAAGTCACTCAACATCAAAACCTGAACCCCGAGACTTGCAACCCGGACAATCAAATTTTCAAGCCCGTCGAGTGAGGCCGCGGAAACTGCGGAAAAAACCGCTTTGGAGACAGGTCTCGTCAGTTTATCTGCCTGAGCACAAAAGTCGTAAATGTTGGCTTCAATTATTGCCAGATCACTACCTGCCCGTATCTCAGACAAGAGATGAGTGTCAACCGTATCAAGGCTGAAAGCAATGCTGTCAAGCCCGGCGGCAAGGATCTCAGCAGAACATTGCGAGCTCAGAAGTTGGGCATTCGTCACCATTCCAACCCGGCGACCACGAGCTTTGGCCAAGGCAATAAGCTCACTCAGTTGCGGGTGCAGAAGCGGCTCTCCAAGACCGACAAGTGTTACCCGGTAGGCGCTCGGCAGGCGATCCAGCAAATTCTCGAACATTTCTTTGGACATCATTTTTTCAGATGGCCTGAGGTCAGTTCTGGCACAATATCGGCAATTTAAATTACAAAAAGTCGTGATCTCAATATTGACAAAGACCGGGCCCCAGGGAACTCTTTCAGGCAACATCGCAACTTCACTCTGCAATCGCCGTCCACTGGGAGACATCGCCAGATGCCTTAGTTGTGCTCGGTTCTCGGTGACAAATTGATGCGCTTCCGGTTCGGCATCGATCAAACATTGAGCAAATTTCTGTAAATATTCTTCATTATGAGTCAATGTTGCAGAAATTTCGAGCAACAAAGCCTCTACCGCCACTTCCCAGCCATTAGTGCCAAAGATTTGGTGTCCACTTGTCGGCAAATCGAGAAACCGCACTTCTCCGGCAAGGGTGTTCCGCCAGAATTGCGCCTCTTGCGGAGGGACCAGGCAGTCTTCTCCCCCCTGCAAAATCAGAGTGGGACAGGGAGGTGTCGAGTCACAATCAGCAACGGTGTTGATTAATTTGATCAATCCGGAAAGAGTCGTCAGAGACAGATCTGCCCTACTCTTAGAGTGTTGCTGCCAGCGATCCAGGTAAGCAAGGTCGACTCTAAACGGGGTCGCTGCCAGCACCAGCAGATCGGGAACGATTGACGTCTTTTCCAACGCCGCGAGCAAAAGATTCCCACCTGTCGAATGCCCTACGACCACTAGTGTATCTGCGTTCCGGCGTAACCTCTTAAGCTGAGTGGAGATCTCCTCCAGCAGGGAGTCCAGATCAAAACCGGCAAGGACCCCTTCCCCGGTGTGACCGGGCAGTTGCAACAACTGCACGCTGTCTCGTCCAAACACCTCCCTCATCCGGCCAGCCAGGGGGAGAAGGTCACGTTCACTACCACTGAAACCATGGACAAGTAATACGGATAAACGGTTCATAACGACGCTTCCAGAAGAGGCAGAAGGTTAGACAAACCCTGATAGCGACTCATCTGCTGACTGGCCTGTTCAAGGCAACGCGCAGTCTGATCATTTAATAATTCAGTAAAAATGCTGGACAACCTTTTTTCCCCTCCATCAAACAGCGCCTCTTCATAAACCTTGGGATTACCGAGAAAAGGTCTTCCCGGCGTTAGCCTCCGACCGCAGCCAAGGGCTTCAAGGCAGACGCCATTATGGGCTTGTTCCGGTTGAAAAGGCATAACCGCGACAGGAACCCTATGTTTCAGGGCCTCGAAAGTAGTCATCTGTCCACCATGCGAAACCAGCAGACTGACCTTTGGCCAGAGTTGGTGCAAAGGTGCAAAACCACAAACACTCAGCCAAGGTTCTCTGGACACTTCATTGAGCAGTTCCTGTTGCCCGCCAGTAGCCAGTAAAACATGAAAGCCCATATCACCGAGAAATTGTGACAAATATCGAGAAACACCAAGGTTCCCCATACAAGTACCGAATGAAAGCACTGCAAAAGGACGGCCCTCATAAGGTTCAAAACTTTCCCAACTCAAATCTTCAGTCGGCCAATCCAACCAGTTGATCGCGCCCACATAATTACTTCCGACTGGCAGGTCAACTGGCAAAAACTCCGGAAAATCCCAAAGAAAGGTCCGTTCACCAAGGAGCATTTCTCTGGCATCATCAACGCCAGCCAAGCCATAACCAGCCAGAACACGGCTGAGTCTCGCACCAGCATAACGGAAAAAGCCGGACATCAACTCGGCCTGATGGGACGCACCTGTTTCACCACGGGCGTAACCATAGGCATCGCACGCTCCAGGCAGAAGACACCCGCAGATAAGCGAATCGTAAGGAATCCCGACAAGTTGCGCAGAAGTTTTCAGGGTAAAACGGAAGACACCCAGGACCCGGTCCGGACGATAGTTTTCCAGCAGTCGCTTTTCTGCGTCAATCACCATCCTAATCGTTGCATCATCACGAAACCAGTTAACGCTAGGGAAACCCGAACCATCTCGCTCTTGAATGTCCGGAAGAATGGCATATGGCGTGCCTGTTTGCTCTAAAAACGACGCCGAGCGCTGGCTTACCGCCAACAGCACTTCATGGCCGCGCTCAAGCAGACCAGTGCGAATTGCCAGGGCTTTGGCAATATGGGATAGAGAGTTATTCTCTGGCACCAACAGGAATTTCATAACGACCCAATGGCTCTCTCAGGAGTTTCCGGAACACTTATAACTCACAGAAAAATGCAAAAACTACCTTGCACGAGATGTCATTTGCCGCAGCATCAGCCCGCGAACCGAGGGGGTAATGAGCAGGACCTGTTGATAGTTTATGGCATTCATAGATGTTTGAATGACTTCACCCATGCTGTTTCGGGAAGCGAACCAGTCGATCCCACATCAAACCGGTGTAACCGAATTCGCGCATAACGGCCATCCGTTTCAAGCCCTCGTTTGGCGGAAATATGCGATTTGCACTGCCATAAAAACGCGTCTCTATCGTCTTCTCCATTTTCTGTCGATCGAGGAGAGGTGAGAAGTAGTAGACGGGCTTGAGCAGATCCGTATCAGCTGTAATCACGCCATCGTCGACCGCTCGTTGATGCAAAGGCGATTCGGGATGGATACGGATGCCGGAGAAAGCAAACACTGCCGAAACACCGAGCTGATCTATATTATCCAACCCTTCCGCAAGCGTTGTCTCATCCTCATCTGGACCGCCGAACATGATGAAGTGTGCTGCGGGAAGCCGTTGTTCCAGACACGCCTGGTTAACTTTTATAACTTCGGCGAAACGGAACTTTTTGCAAATACCCGCCAAAGTTCGATCAGAGGCAGCATCGGTTCCCAACTCCAAAGCATAGAGACCGGCGCGTTTCATCAGAGCCATTTCCTCCACGCCGAAGCCTTGTGGACGGAAGAACGCAGACCATTTCATACCCAGATCTCGACGCAATATTTCTTCAACAAGTTTCAGGTACTCTCCCTGCGGATCGTTGAAAATCGAATCAGTAAAAAAGACCCGTTCGACTCCATTCTCCAGCTTCAGACGCTCCAGTTCATCGACAACCAGACGCGGGTCACGGACTCGAAAGCGGTTCCCCTCCAGGTGCGGGTAAGAGCAGTAACTGCAGAGGTATGGGCAACCACGCTTGGTCTGCAGATTCACCATGCCGCTATGCTGCAGATAATAATCAATCAGTTCCTGATCAAAAAAGGGTGCACTGAACTGATCTCCATCCAATGGGCTGCACCGGAGAATGACCTGTGGGACGGATTCTCCAGCCGCCAGTTTTCGCACCAGTTCAGGAAGTGAGCGCTCCCCTTCACCGATGAGCGCGTAATCAACCCGCAGATAACCGGCAATCGCCTCGGGCATGAGGGTCAATGCAGGGCCACCAACCACAACGGGTGCGACAGCGACCTCACGGATAGTCTCAACCAGGCGCTTCACCCGCTGCAGATACCAGCCATCCTCACCTGAGAAAGAGTCGACGTTATCAATATTGCGCAGCGAAATCGTAATCAGGTCGGGAGAAAAAGTGCGCAGCTCCTCCTGCAAGCGTACAGGATCATCACCATGCACCAGACAATCGTATTGCCGGATTTTATGCCCTGCATCGACAAGAGCACCGGCGACAACGGCCATACCCAAGGGGTAGACTGGATAGGGATCGACGGTGGTATTGCTGGAGATAAGAAAGACCCGACTCATGCATCCGCCTTTTTAAAAAGTCGCCGTTTGCGGGGGTTGTAACGATGGTAGGTGCCGTCGTCCATCTCCTTACGGATCACCTGTTTGAACAGCTCGCCCATCTTCAGTTGGTGACCGCTGTCGGCGTTGAAGGTATCCCAGGCGTAATAGTAGAGTTCCTGCAACTTTTCCGGACTCATCTGCTTCGGCTGAAAAACGACCTTGTCGGCAGTGTACTTGAGCCAGTCATTGGTGAGAATGCGCCCCTCCTGTTCCATTTGCCGTCGGACCGGAGAATGAGGGAAAGGAGTCATAATGGTGAACTCGGCAACATCCATCTCAATCTCGATGAGGAAATCGACCAGGCGCTTGATGTCGTCTTCACTCTGATCATCAGTGCCAAGGATGATCGTTCCCTCGATACCGACGCCGTGATCCTTAAGTCGCCTGACACGGTTGCGAATAGTGTCTGAGGTGTCAAAGACCGCCTGATAGACATACCAGGCACCGGCATCTGCTGCCAGCCTGAGGACTTCTTCATCATCAAGGAGAGGATGAGAGACCCACTTCTTTTTCAAGGGGGCCATCGCCCTGAAGAGATCAATCAGCCACTGACGATCCTGGGCCAAGGAATTATCAACAATAAAGAGTCTATTGTTCTGAATCGCCTCCATCTCCTCAATAACCTTGTCAATCGGACGGGGACGAAAGCTCTTGCCCCCCAGGAAACCGGTACAGCACGGAAAACAGTCGAACTTGCAACCGCGCGAGGCATGGACCAGGTCAAGCATCTGCACACCACGGTAGTTGTACAACTCTCGATCGAGGATGTCGCGTCTTGCAGTGCCTACCAGGTTGATGTCAGGTGGATTATGCATGTAGTCATATACAGGTTTCAGTTCACCTCGCTGGAAATCTTCAATGACCTGGCCGAACCGCCCTTCGACCTCGCCAAGAAAAACCGAATCAGAATGCATCTGCACCTCTTCGGCATGCAGCATGGTTGCTATGCCGCCAAAGATGACTGTTTTGCCACGCTCACGAAACTCACGAGCGATTTCGAAAGCGCGTGGCAACTGTGAAGTAAGCATGGTTGAGACCGCCACCAGATCGCAACTGGCGTCAAAATCGATCTGCTGCAGATTCTCATCGGTAAAATTAATTTCCACTCCTTCCGGCATGGCGGCAGCAAAAACCACTGGGCCATGGGGCGGCAGGTGAAATTCGGTCTGCCGATCAAGCTTCGGCCAGCGAGGATAGATAAGTTCCATTTTCAAACGAAGTTCAAAGTTTGTGGCATTAATCAGCATATTGATCCTTCAAGCAAGCGGCGACCAGTTCAAGAAGGTTATCAACAACCTCACCATTGAAAGACAACCGGCCTTCCTTCATTTCAATTTCACCGTAACTGTTAGAATCAAGCTTCTGTTCTTTCTCCAGCAACATAAACAAACTACCGGGCAGGTCATCCTTTACCGCCAGTTCAGAAGGTGGCGCCAAATCAGCAACTCCGGCCAGAACCCCACTCTGGTCACTCCAGGCCATCTCCGTAAGCCCCACTCTGAGTGACTCAAGTCGTCCCGGATCATGTCGATTAATAATCATGCTGTTGCCGGTCAAACCGAAGCGCAGTGCTGCCTCACCGAGGAAACAATTTGGCAGCGTGTAGGCAAACAGGTTTGGACTGGCCAGTTTGCCCTGATGCGGCAGCATCGTCTCGAGATACGCCAGATCGGTTTGCAGACAGCCGTAACGACTTGTAGCAACAATTCCCAAAGGGCGCTTTTCTTGCCATTCCTCGGCGTTGCCATCGCGCAAACAGAACGTCAGTGCAGCCAGGCCAATCCGGGAGAAATCATCAAGGCGACCAAAGCGCCGGTCGATCTTAGCAAAGACCTGTTTACGCGTTGGGATCTCGAGGACACCGGATTGCAGGGGTTGATGTTTACATTGCCGGCCCTGGCCGTAACCAGCGGGAGTCACCCAGCCAATGCCGTTTATAAAAGCCTTCATCACTGCACCCCCTGTAGAAGCAGAGCACTATTAATGCCTCCGAAACCGGAATTTGTACAGAGGATGTAATCGCCGCTGATGTCTTGACAGAACGCAGAGACTCGTCCCTGGGCTGCTTCCTCAGACTTCTCACAGCCAACGGTTCCGGGAATTTTCTGCGCCTGTAGAGCGTAGCCAGCGACCACCGCTTCGATGCCTCCTGCTGCACCAAGGCAATGGCCAAGGCTCCCCTTAATTCCGTGCAGAGGGGGCAAATCATCGGCAAAGAGTTGGTTGAATGCAGTCAATTCCATGGCGTCATTATAGGTGGTTCCTGTACCGTGCGCATTGATCGCAGCGACCTGGCCGGCAGTTATCCCCGCGCACTTAAAAGCCGATCGACAGGCACTGATCAGGCCGCTCCCGTCACGTGCCGGGGCTGTCACATGGTGCGCATCGTTGGCAGCACCCCAACCAGCGATCATCGCTAGGGGAGACTGTTGCTGACAAGACGTACATTCTTCATTGGTCAAGAGTAAAGCCACTCCTGCTTCACCAAGGTTCAACCCCTTGCGTTCTCGATCAAAGGGCTTACAAGGTTCCGCTGACAGCGCCTGCAAAGCTGAAAACCCGGAAAAAACGAATTCGCTGACAAGATCGGCGGCGTAGACCAGAACACTTTCAACCTCGCCGGCAGCAATCATCGCCGCACCACGAGCCAAGGCGATAGTGGAAGAAGCACAAGCGGCGTTGATATTCATACCGGAATCGGTCAAAGCAAACCGGCGAGAAATTTTCTCAAGAAAAGCGCCGAAGAGTACGGCCTGCGGCAAGGGCGCACCAATACGACAAGCATTTTCAAGACGATCAATCTCACCCTTGGTTGATGCAACGAGCAGTCGAGCATGCCGTGGCACACCGCCAATTTGCTCTACCAGTTGTTCGAGGAGAGGGTCAAGCAGCGAGCTTCCCTGTGGTGCTCTTAGCTCAGCGATACAAGCAGCCAGCGAAGAAAGGTAGTTCTCACAGTCGAATCGGTGCAGCGGTGCAATTCCACTACGGCCATCGAGCAGACCCTGCCAGAGCGTGTCCGGCCCGGTGCCGAGAGCGCTCACACATGCTACCTTGCTGATAAAAACCTTTTTCAAACCATTTCCCCTGCCCGCCAGCGTTGACGGAACTCATCATAGAAAGGTGGTGAGACCATCAAAACATTGTTCTCTTTATCCATCATCAGTTGAACCGTGTAACCGGTGGTTGTCACCTCACCGGCTGTATTACGCAGAATGAATTCATGGTTCAAGCGGACGGCATCAGACCAGTGCAGCAAGGTTTCGATGGTGAACAACTCGCCAAAGCGCAAGGGGAGTTGATAATCGACATGCATCTGCTTGATCGGCGCAATAATTCCCTGATGGTAGAAATCCATATAACCAATGCCATGCTGTTCACCGAGCAGCACCCGACCATCTTCGAAATAGCTCGGATAACGTCCGTGCCAGGTAATTCCGAGAGCATCAACTTCCTCAAAACGAACCACCCGCTGCGTCGTGCAACGCAAAGGCTGGGGAGCTCCCTCCTGAAACCGAAAATAGGGTTTTCTCATGACGAAGCTCCTTTAGCAAACACCAAAGTAAAGCTGGAGGCAGACTCGTTGGCAACCCGTAGCTGCGTAGAACAACGCAACTGACCATCCTTTTCCTGGCAGCTCAGGTTGACATCAATTTGATCGCCGGGGAGTAACCTTCGGGTAAATTTAGCTTGTTGCAAAGAGATAAGCTGTAGCGATTCACCGACAACCTGTTCAGCCAGAATCTGTGCCAGCAAAGTCTGAAGAATTGCCGGTAATATAGGGTAACCAGGGAAGTGGCCCTCAAAACCAAGAAATGTGTCAGTAAAGCAAAAGCTCTGTTCGCCACTTTCAGCTGTCAGCTGCGCCGGAGCAAGAGCCGCCTGACTGATCTCCTCGCGCATCCTGTTCATAGTTCCTCCTTCACTTCACGTAACCAGAGAGACAATTTGACTTTATGCTGATAATCATTCATGACTATTTCTTGCGGGATGCGGAAGTCTCCGAATGATTGATATTTCTCATAAATAACGCGCCAGTCATCAGGTCCTTCCGATTGTCTGGTCTCACGCAGGTCACCCTGGCAGTCGAAAAGAAAGCCAAGGGTGCCGATAGGCAGAGACCGCCAGAGGCGTTGATTGTTCCCACCTGGTTCCAACCGATCATCAACCTTTGGCTGTGGACGCAGGAAAATCTTCCGCAGGCTCTGTGCCACACCTTCTGCCAGGCCTTTGACCTGCTGCAATTGTGGCAAAACACGATGTAGTTGTTCATCCTCAACGCTCACCTGAAGATCAAACAAAACGATGCCCATTTCATTCATAGCCAGCAGACGAGCCTCCGACCGTTGCAGGTCGAGGCGCAAGAAACCCTCCATGGGGATCTTCTTGAGTCCGATTTCCAACAAGGCCGACTGCCTGATCCGCCAGATCTTCGGTTGTAAAAGCCAGTTTTCGGCGATCAACTCTTGCGATTTGTATTCGGCCTGGCAGTTTTTCTCCAGCAACAATGGTGGCGTCGCCTGAGTGCAGGCGGTTATTGCAAGCAACAGACAAAAAAGAATAATCCTTACCATCAAAACCTCTTCGCCTGGAAGGCCGGGATCACTAAAATGGCCGTTGGTACGGCAGCGCTGATACCTAACAGGACGGTTAGGCCGATAGAATGCAATGCCGGGTGCTCAGCGAGAACCAGAGCGCCAAAACCGACCAGAGTGGTCAACCCGGAGACCAGAACCGCGCGTGATGACGCCAGGCGCTCTTCCTGCTGGCCGTGACAAACCATAAAAATTCCATAGTCTACGCCCAAGCCGATGATCAGAATGGAAGCAACAACGTTGAACAGATTCATCTCCAGACCGAGCCAGGCCATGCCGCCAAACATGACGAGCAACCCTGTCAGTACGGGCAGGATGGCCAGAAGGATATTGCTGAGTCGGCGGAATAGGACCACCAGCAGAAGCAACACAACCAGTCCGGCGGAAATAATAAAACGGCTGAAATCAGCAGCAATTTCGCTACTGAGCTGTCTACCGAAGCGCCCCTGTGAAACCACAACAACTCCCGGAACAGCAGCCAGCTTTTCTTCTAACACCTTGATCAGCTCCGGATCGTCAGGCAACAGACTGATGATCTGGTAACCGTTTTCATCAAACAGCAACAGGTTCTCCAACAAGTCTTGCAAGCCAAGCTGCCGGAGTTGCTCAACTCCAAGGAACTGCGGCGGCTGTTCAATCCGGGTCCAGAAAGGCTCAAAGGCCGCGGCAGAGAAACCATAAGTCTGGCCACGTGTAACCAACAAATCCTCGACTTGTGCTCGCCGCTGTAACCAGAAGTCCTGCCAGCGGTTCAAGCGCTGCTGCTGTGTCTTTTGAGCAGGCAGTAATGGTGCAAGGCTGACAATGCCTTCTATCTTTTCAGCCTCGAGAAGATGCCAAACCTGCTCATTGCGTTGCAAGGCGACTTGAATATCGTCGCCACCGGCGAAAACCATGGCGCGACCGCGCATATTGCCCCAGGCCTTGGTTAATTCCGCTTCGCTCTGTTGCAAATGGTCAGATTGATAACTAAGCCTGCGCAAGTCGCCGTTGATCGACAAGTGCTGCATCTGTACTGCCGCAAAGGCTGAAATCAGGAACCAGGCCAGCAGGACTCCGTTGCGTAACAAAGGTACGCGAGCATAAACATGTCTCACCAGGGGTCGCTGATAGATGACGCTGCCTACGTGCTCCTTACCAAGAAAATGTGGAAGAAAGAGCAGCGCCAACAAGAGGGCTGAGGCGATCCCAGCCATGGCAAAGAAAGCTAATTGACGTTGTCCCGGCAGCTCCGAACGTAAAAGAACCGAGAAGGCGCCCAGGCTGGTCAAAGCGCCAAAAAGGACAGGCCTTGATACTGCGCTCAACAGCTCCTCGCGTGTTGCATTATCTTTTTGCAAGGCGAAATAGACATGCAAGCCATAATCGATAGTAATGCCAAGCAAAACGGCACCGAAGCCAATGGTTATCCCCGACACCTTCTCGAAGCAGAGGGCCACAACCAGGAGGGCCATGGCAAAGCTGAAGAGTGGCAGCAGATAAACAGACAAAGCACGCCATGAACGCAGGAAAATGAAGAACAGCAGCAGAACGCCGATCCCTGAGGCAATAAGGACCCGTTTCATATCATTTTGAATCGTCGTTGCGTTTGCCAATGTGTAAGCATGACCACTGACCAGTTCGGCCGTGATGCCCGGAGGCAGTAATTGTCGGACTTCTACAAAAGCATCAAGCAGTTGTTTGCTGCCCTGGCTGTCAGTAATGGCAATTGATGTGTCAGCCAGGATCAAGGTGTTGCGGCCGTCTCGACTGAGAAAGTGTCCACGTTCCAGACGTACGTCAGGCACCGGATTGACATAACGAAGTTTTTGCAGCGCCAGAGATTCCAGATCGAGCGGGTCACGTCGTATCTTGGCTTTCAGAGCAATGCCCTGCGGCTGCAGAAGCTGCGCCAGGGCAACCTGCAGCCGACGATCAATCTCTTCCGGAGTCAGTCGCTCGCTAATTCGCTGGAGGTCATCAGCATCTGCCAGGAGTGGCAGATAGAGACCCAGCTGACTGAATAAAGCCACACCGAGCTGTTCGCCGGGGCCGCTGATAGGATGATCGAAAAGTGTGGGCTTCAGCGCGTCACGCAAGAGCTCAGTGGCGGCCAGCAACTGAGCCGTTTCGATCTCTTCGGACGCTCTTACATTGATTACCAGTTTGCGGGCAAAGGGAGCCTGCTGCAACAGCTGAAAATCTTGAGCCACAGGTGAATCACCATCGGGCAGCAGAGCCGAGATATTCTCTTCCGGCTGCAGAGAACTCAGCTGCCAGCCACAGAGAACCGTCAGCAATAGAAGCACCAGAATCAACCAGCCACGCCGACCTTCAAACTTGCGGTAACAATCGCCAAACAGCTTCATCGAAACTCCGGCACCTGAAATGCCTCAGCAGGTAACGGATGGTTCACCCGAGAATTCTTAAAGTGAAGCAGGGTCATATCTCCCCCAACCTCGTGCATCTCGACCAGCTCAACATGACGGCTGTCTGCCGCAAACAGGATTTGCAGTTGTTCGATAAAGCCGGCTTCTCCCGGGTCGAGGGGAAAGAGTTGCAGGCGGACCGGTTGCTCAGTCAGAAGTTGAATCCGGTAGCGACTTTTCAGCCAGTCGATATCGACCCTGGCCCAGGCCAGAAGCTGTTGAGCAACAATGCCCATAATTGGGTCTTGATCGATTCTGAAAGAGCTGGTCTCTTTACTCAAGCCATTCCATCGTTCGCCCTGCTGGCCGCGTAGAACGAAACCGGAGACGACCGGTGTCAACAATTCCCAACGCAAATGATCCGGTTGGAGGTAGAAAAAACGGCCCGTAGAAAGCAGGGTTTCAGCAAAAATCGCCAGCCTCTTTTCCTGGACAAAGTCACTCGACAAGCTTTGCGTGTCTGCGGCAACACGTTGCAAACGATCGAATACCCGAGAGAGGCCGGCGTCATCCTGTTCCTGGACAGCACTACATAGCAACGGCAGGCAGAATAACAGGAGCAGCAACAAGCATCCGAAACGACTGTAGCGTCTCATCATTGGACCCAGACCTTGATTTCTCCCCTGGCAAGCAGCTCACCGCCGCGCCAGACCTCCCCTTCGGCTACGGCAAAGTCACCCAGTTCGACCAGGGTATTGATGTTAATTTTCAATCGGTCGCCCCTCTGCGCGGAGAGAAGTCTGTCAACTTTTTTGATGCCGACCAGAAACCCTAGTTTGACCGGTTTGTCCTCAAGCAGATCGCAGTAGCCTTTGACTGTAGCGTAGGCTTGCGCCAGCAACTCAATCAGGGCGGCGTCCTCAAGCCAGCCTTCAGCAGAGACCAGCGGGCAGTCTGCAGCAATCAATGCTTCGACGACACCATCCTTGCCGTCGATTTCCAGCAAACGATCAATCATGCGCATCGGCAAGCGGTGAGGAATGAGGTCTTCAGCTTCAATCGGCAGCTTATTACTCATTTTCAGCCTCCAGACTGCGCATATCATCGAGGGCGGCAGCCATTCTCCCCTTGACCAGCTTACGCAACCGTATATGGCCGTCCTTCTCACCAAATTCGCAAGAATCGATCGGTTCGAGCGCACGCAGACGGATCCGGCAGGGACGCAACAGTTTGCGTCCTGGAGGCAACAACTGATCGGTGCCGTCGATACAGAGCGGGATCAATGGCACACCGCTGTTGATCGCCACCTTGAATGCGCCGGAATGAAATCGCTGTAGCTGGCCATCGCGGCTGCGGTGCCCCTCGGGAAAGAAAAGGACCGTCCCACCGGCATCAAAAGCACGCTGGCAATGGCTCAGAGTCTCATCCCAGCTGCATCCTTCTACATCCAGGTAACGCGCCAAACGCATGAAGCCACTGTACCAGAACATCTGGAACGGCCAGGAACGTACTGCAAAAGTGATATCGTAGACAGGCAGCAGAGACATACAGTAAGTATCAAAAAAAGAAAGATGATTGACGACAAACAGACAGGGTTTGCCGAACTTGATCTGCTCCATCTGATCCCGGCGGAACTGAACAAAAGGGCTCATCAACAGAAGCCAGCCCCGACCATACAGCCAGACTAACCAACGCATCACTCGATCAGCAGGCCAATGTAAAAACAACCAGCAAAGACCGAAGGCGAAGGGGAACACCAGAATCCCGAGCACAGTCCAGAGCAGCAGCAGGCTATAGCACCAGACATTCATCAGCAACAGCATCGGCTCTGCCTTATTATCTCTCTCGGCTGTTTTCCGGCAATCTGCACGCCCGGCATATCCTCTTCTTTCAGCTGTTTTCTGCAACTTTTTCGATGACATAATTATGGATGTCACCCAAAGTCCGGATAGACCTGATCGCTGCCTCTTCACGAATTTTGAAGTCAAACGCTCCTTCCAGGACTATCACCATATCGACAGTGTCCAGACTGTCGAGTCCCAGATCTTCATAGATATTTGCTTCGGGTGTCATATCAGCCCGATCAAGCTCGAACTCTTCGGCAAGGCTGGAATCAATCAGTTCAACTATTTCCTGTTTAGTCATTCGTGCTGCTCCTTAAAATCACAGAAACATTAATTCCACCCATCGCAAAATTATTCTTCAGTATAAACTTAGGCTCTGCCTTTTGATTCTTCTGGAGATGCAAAACACCACCACAGCGTTCGTCAACCTGCTGCAGATTACGGGTTGCAATCAATTCGCCGCGGCACATCATGCCAATACTGGCAGATACTTCAATGGAGCCGCTGGCCGCCATGGTATGACCCAGATGCCCTTTGAGGCTGCTGACGGGGACCTGGTCGCATACCAGTCGACGGATCGCCTCTGCTTCTGCTACATCTCCCTGCAGGGTGCCGGTGGCGTGAGCATTGATATAGTCAAGTTCGCTGGCAGCAATCCCGGCGTCTTCAAGGGCCAGACGCATACACTCGTACATGGCCCCGACATCGGGGTTGGCAATACTGGAAGTGTCGGAGGTCGTAGCAAAACCAATGATTTCAGAGAGGATGGTCGCGCCACGAGCCACAGCAATACTCTTCTTCTCAAGGAGCAAAATACCACTCCCCTCCCCGCACACAACTCCGTCACGAGCGCTGTCAAAGGGGCGCGGCGATTCACTCGGTTGCTGATTAAAATTAGTCGACGCGGCATTCATCATATCGAAAGTCGCGACAGTCAACGGGTGGAACTCATCTGCCCCACCACAAAGGATGGCATCCTGACGACCGAAAAGAATCTGTTCGTAAGCGTAACCAATCGCCTGACAGCTGGTAGCGCAGGCAGCCGAAGGCGCAAGCACACGGCCAGTGATACCAAGCGATTGTGCGACGTTGGCCGCGCAAGAGTGCCCCATGATCTTAAAGAACAATCCCGATTTCATCCGTTCAAGGTTGTAATCCTGGAAATAGTCAGCAAAAAAACTCTCGCTGGTTTCGGTACTGCCAAGAGTCGAACCGATTACCACTCCGATCCGCCCGCCAGAGAGATGTTCGCTTGGGTAACCAGCCATCTCCAGGGCCTGTTGACTGGCCAGATATGCATAGATCGACATATTCGACATTGAACGACGGATTTTCCGGGGAATTTGCTTGGGATCAACTCCCTCGACCGTTGCCGCAAGACGCGAACGCAGACCACCGATTTTTTTAAGCTCGGGGAATTCCCGCACTCCGGATTCACCAGCCGACAACGCAGTCATCAATTGGTCAAAATTGTTCCCCAACGGTGAGATGATTCCGATTCCGGTAACAACGACAGATTCTAACGGCATAATCTTATCTCTCTACGCTGAGTCTCATGACCAAGGATTGATCCACAGGTCAGATAGGCGGCAACAACGGTTCCCATCAAACCTGGAGCAGCAATTGCTTGCCCGGAGAGGAACAGACCGGTCAACCGGGTCACCGGATGTGGATTATACTGACCAAGGAAACGACCTACTCCGTAAATGGCGCCTTCAGGGGCTAGAGAATAATCACGCAGGGTCAAGGGCGTTGCCAGTTCAAGGATTTCAAGCTCATCAAGTTCCGGGCAATTTTCTAGAAACAACTTCAATAATTGCTTTGAGACTAATTGTTTTTGCGAGCAATAGCCAGGTGAAGATCTCATTTCATCAGCCCCCCATTCCGCAACCTCAGTATAGCTGGCCGGGACGATACCAATCAATCCTTTGTTTCCCCCTTCCCGGCCCTGATCAGCGGCAGTCAGGTAGAAGGGCCTCTGCATTGAGAGGCCCTTCATTATCCACGTTAAAAAGACCCGCCTGCGGCTGAACAAACAGATTCCTGTGGCGAAGAAAGTCGAGAGGTCTATGGCTTTTCGCAAAAACTATATAGGCAGATGTGGTTTGGCGTAACTGCTTCAATCGCTTCAGGTATGCAGGACGAAGAACTCCCTTGGGTAGCAGTTGCGGCAGCAGCGTTGGATTCATGGTCGCCACGACCTCTTTGGCAGAAATGTCTTCGCCATTGGCCAGTTGTACACCGCTGACAGCGCCAGAGGAGGTACGCAGAGTAACGATCTCTGCACGACAACGAATTTCGCAGCCAGCAACCGCCAGCAATTCGAGCAGGGCCTCAACCAACGCCCGACCGCCACCGCTAATCCCATGCACCGAATGGTAATAAGAGCCAGCGACCTGCATGTTCAGAGTTACTGGCGCATCCTTTGGCGATATCCCGTAAAGCAGGCTATGCATGGAGAGCAGGCTTTGTAGTTCTGGATAAGCAGAGAACTCCTGTAGACGTCCATACAACGAATTCCCGTGCACCGATTCCATGCCGAAATCGGCTATATCAGCATCCAGATCAAGATAGGGGAAACGACTCCATTTGCTGGCAATCTCGTCGAAGTAGTTTGCGATCTTCGCCTGTACTTTCGGGAATCGTTGCCCAAGCTCCGTCTTGATATTTGCAAACCCGACCGGCAGAGAAAGGGTCTCTCCCGTAGCCGAAATACGTAAGCGATCAAATCCATCTTCAGCAAAAGGGAAAAGTTCCAGTTTACCTTCCAGCCCCAGATGACGAAAGAGCGGGCGGAGTGCACCGCCATCACCCAGTCCGCCAACATAGTGGAAGCCACTGTCAAAGTAGAGACCGTCGCGGAAGAAACCACGAACCACTGGCGCCGGCTGAGAGTGCTGTTCAAGGACCACCACCCGACGTCCGCTACGAGCAAGCAACAAGGCACAAGTCAGGCCGGAAAGACCTGAGCCAATGACAATGGTGTCATATTTCATAAGTACGGGAGAAATCAAGAACGAGCGCAGAGTTAGTGCCGCCGAAACCGGCAGAATTACACAAAACTTTCGTCGGCGCGTGCGGAATGGCTTCGCGAATAATATTCAGCCCGGCAGTTGTTTCGTCCGATTCGCGGTAATTGATATTGGGAGCAATAAATTTCTGTTGTGCCATGATGGTTGAGTAGACGACTTGCGAGGCACCGGACATCCAGAGTTCGTGTCCGGTCATCGATTTCAACGACGAGGTCGGTGGGGTTTTCGCACCGAAGACTGCGCGAAGGTTCGCCGCCTCTGCAGCATCTCCGGCTCGAGTTGAAGTGGCATGGGCACAAAGGTAGTCAATCTCCGCCGTAGACAGACCACTCTGTTCCAGGGCCATCAACATCGCCCTACTCATGCCATCGTCGCTCGGCACTGAAAGCTGGTTTCCATCTGAGGAGAAGCCGTAACCAAGCAATTCACCAAGGATCGTCGCGCCTCGCTGTTGGGCCAGATCATAACGTTCCAGAACAACGCTTGCTGCACCACCACTTGGAACTAGACCGTCCCGCTCGGCATCAAAAGGGCGACTTGCCGCGGCGGGATTATCGACTCTGAGAGAAAAGGCTCCCAGTCCATCAAAACTGCACATCGACTGCCAGTTGATCTCTTGAGCGCCACCACAGATTATCCGGTCCTGACGACCCATGCGGATTAAGTCAGCAGCCTGGCCAAGAGCGTGACCACCACTGGAACAGGCTGAACTGAGTGACCAGCAGGCACCTCTGGTCTGCAGCAAGGTGTTCATGTTCATGGTAATTGACGAGGTCATGGAACGGAAAACCTGCCCGCTGCCAATCGCCTTGGTTTCACCTTTGCTCCGCAATGTATCGACCTGCTCGACGGCAGCGATACAACTTGAATCACACCCGTAGATCAGACCGGTCTGCTCATTCTGGATATCATCTGGAGATAAACCGGACATAGCAAGAGCGTCATGTGCCGAGGAATACGCCCATACAGCAAACTCAGGCATACTCTTCTGCTGCTTGCGCGACAAGATAGATGTTTCAAAATTGCGGATTTGTCCGGTCAGCGGACTGCGGAAACCAAGTTCTGTGCGCTGCTCATCGACAACGACACCCGACCCCCCAGCACGCAGAGCAGCTCCTACAGTCAGCGGGTCATGTCCAAGACAGGAGACAATCCCAATTCCGGTAATAGCAACTCTGTGCAAACCAAGTCCTTTGCTAGATGTGAATCCCGCCATTGACGGCGAAAATCTGCCCGGTAATATAGCTGGCACGATCTGAACTGAGGAAGCCTACCAGCCCGGAGACTTCTTCTGGTTCACCTACCCGACCGAGAGGAATCAATGGCAGAATCTTCTCCAGGGGCAACGCTTCTGTCATGTCGGTGGCAATGAAGCCAGGCGAGACGGCATTGACGAGGATATTACGTCGGCCTACCTCTGCCGCCAGAGAACGAGTCGCACCGATCAGGCCGGCCTTGGCGGCCGAATAATTGACTTGTCCGGCAACGCCCGACTCTCCAGATGTGGAGACAATATTAATGATCCGCCCTTGCCTTTTTTTCAGCATCCTGGCGACAACCAGACGAGTCACATTAAAAAAGCCGTTCAAGTGCACAGCAAGGACGTTCTCCCAATCGGACAGACTCATCATCGCCAGGATGCCATCGCGGGCAAAACCGGCGTTGTTGACCAGAACAAAGGGAACCTGTTCTTTGAGCAAAGGCTCCAGGGTCTGGCTGACAGCATCAGAATCGGCGACATCAAAAGGCAGCAAGGTGCACTTGCCACCGCCTGCATCTATCCCGTCGGCGACCTGCTGGGCCGCCTGATGGTTGCTGCGGTAATTCAACCAGACGTGAAAACCATCAGCAGCCAGTTCGCGGGCAATCGCTGCGCCTATTCCTTTACTGGCCCCGGTCACCAGAGCAATCTTGGCTTCCTGCATGACTTGCTTCCTTGATTAAAATCGTTAACGTTTAGGAGAAATGTTAATTTTAATCACGAGCCTCGGGGACCAGGCCCTGAGAATCAAACACAACAGCAACCGTATCGAACAGTAGACCCAAGTTGTCGAATCCAGTGATGGAGTACGGCGGGGAGCCGGATATCCGAAGGCAACAAGCACCCCCTCACGACTCATCCCTTATACGTCTTACCCTCGGCAACGCTCTTTTGTCCTGCTCTAACAGTCCAATTATGGATATTGTTCTTGGTTTAGCAAATTTCATCGTCAGGGAAGGCGGGCTGAATAAACACATCCAAAAGCAGCAAAAAGAATCCCCAGAGGCCGTGTCAGCAGGGCCTATTGTAAAAACACAGATTGTTTACCAATAACCGTTTCAGATTCATGTTTCAAGAACTAAATATCTCTATATATCCTTAGCTTTACCTGTGTAAGGATAAAATTCTATAGTCCCAAGCTCCCGCAAACGATAGTTTTGTTCTCACCGTCAAAGCAAATTTCTTTGGTTTTAAGAGTGTCTATCCAGTAACGCCAAGAATTGTTGTCAAGAGATCTTGTTTTATGTTCTGGTGGGTAACCATATGCAAGGATTACTTCCTGCTTTGTCATCCCGACCAAAATCTCTCCTCGGCTTATTTTCTCCAACTTCTTTTCATCCATACCATAAGAGAGTTCTGAAAATGATTTATTAGTAAACATTTGATCATAATAGTCGTAGATCGTCTTCCCAGGATGCCATTTATTTACAAAGGATATTTCCACGCTTTCATTTGTCTCTTTCAATGTAAACCTTATTTTGGGGTCTCCCTCGGAAAGGATAGGTTCGCGGGCATTGCCACTGGATTCAATGGTTCTAAAAACCTTCGCGTTGATAACTTCTGTCCCAAATGGCATTATCTTGCCAATTTTGTAATTAATGCACCTCATGTGTCTTGCTAAAGGAGTTTTCCATATGTTGTGCGCTAGAAAAAGTTGTTCACTCCCCTGTTCTCTCACCTCTTCAGCCAGGCATAAAGTGGTCATAAAAATCAAAACCAATGTTTTTAAAATGATTGCTCTCACCATTTTCTCCTTCATAGTTACATCAACTTAAGAATGGCCACCCGTTACCAAGTGGCCGTAATTTCGTGCGTTAAAAAGCTTCCTAAACATTTCTGTCAATAAGAAACCGGTTCTAGTTTCAGAAGTCTTGGTTTTTCCCCTCGGACGAGGTTATAAAAGGAAAGAGGCTGGACCAAATATTGTTGATGTTTTCGCACTCTTTAAAGTTTGGTGAAGCTGAACTTTTGTCCGCCAACAGTGGCTTCATACATTAAACCACCCTTTGTGATAGTGAATGTAGACATGCCTTTATAGTAGCCTCCGCCAGCTATTGAAGCATTATTTTTTCCCCCACTGGCTGACACGGAACTACCCGAAGTGTTAGCAGAGGCGCCTGCTGCTGCTGTTATGGCGGTGGCCTGTGCTTCTGCACCGAACTCGAAGTTACCATTGGTGAACTCACTGAGAGCTCGTTTGTCCTGGAAAAATACGACCTGACTGAAACCTGCACCACCAAGTTGAAAACCGACGGTCGCCTGCATCATTGTCGTGTCGCCGATGTGTTTACCTTGCTCATAAACACGACCTTTACCGTAAGCTCCACCAACTAGAAACCCAGCCTTGCCGATTGTTGGAAACAGAGCATAACCATAAGCACTGTTAAACATATTTGAAATACCAGCATCCGCGAACATCTTCTCTGTGTCTGCATATTCATCAGCATATGCACTCGAGCAAAACAGGGCCATTAATAGTCCGATTATTAGAGTCTTTAGTATTGATTTCATCGAAGGTCTCCTTTTCCTAATTTTTAAAATCCATTCTTGATTATATCTGGTAAAGAGGCGACGTCAAAGGTGAAGGGTCTTATTTATCAATTAGCAAGCAGCTTCTTTGTATCTGCTCTGCGAAGCCTTGCCTCGGAAAGAGTAATTGCAGGGTATGTCCCAAGGGCTAAGTTTTTTCTTTTCCACCAAAGCGATATTTCAGACGCCAACGCTTCCCGCCATTAGGAGTCACAAGCAAGTACATTCCTTCTCCATCTGTTATCTTGACTTGCTTATCTCCTGCTTTTGCATTACGGACCTTCACATCACTAAGAGCTATGACTTTCACCTTACATGGGGTATCGAAACCGCATTGGGGGTATTAATGTAAAAAGTAATGCCGCCAATACCCCCGGATGTCAAGACCCTAAGCTGACCAACGCCGGACGACATAAAAGCAAAAAGCCCTGAAGAATCAGAGCTTTCTGGTCTTTTCCGGACATTGCCGGACTATCAAATGGTGGAGGTGGCGGGAATCGAACCCGCGTCCGAAAATCTTTCACGTCAGGCGTCTACATGCTTAGTTCGTGTTTTGCTTAACCCGTAAAATCTCCCACGAACAGGATATGTTACGGGCGAGTCCGCTTTGATTTCGCCCCGGCGTCACGGACACTCGCCAGGACTAGCCCACTAAATTAGCGTCTTCTGGCCCACATGGGCGATGAATCAGGAGACGTGACAGCAATTAAGCTGCCAGTGCGTAACGAACGTCAGTATCGGCGTTTGTATGTGTTGGGCTTTGTTACGGAGCCAGCCCACTCCGGCATGCAACCAGCGCTTCCAATCCCCGTCGAAACCTTGGCACCCCCATAAAATCTGAATCGAGTGACGCGAAGCGAGTAGCGCGAAAAGAATTATTCGCACTGCGCACACCGCGTTTACATATTCTCACATTTACATCGAAATATCAATAGGTTGAGAAATCTATTTCGAGTGATCCCTGATGGCGCGGGAAGCCTCACGATCAGCCTGTTTGCTTTTCAGGGACTCGCGCTTGTCATAGAGTTTCTTGCCGCGGCAAACACCGATTTCAAGCTTGGCGCGGCTGTCCTTGAAGTAGATCTTGGTCGGTACCAGGGCCAGTCCCTTCTCGTCGACCTTCTTGGTCAGCTTGTCGATCTCATCGCGATGCAGCAACAGCTTGCGCGCTCGCAGCGGATCGTGATTCTCCCGGTTGCCCTGCTCGTAGGGGCTGATGTTCATGTTGTCGACGAACACCTCGCCGTTGCGGATCCGACAGTAGGCCTCCTTGATGCTGACCTGCCCCATGCGCACCGATTTCACCTCGGTGCCCTGCAGTGCCAGGCCGGCCTCAAAGACCTCATCGACGAAATACTCGTGATAAGCCTTTTTGTTGTTGGCGATAATTTTGATGCCCATGGAATCCGTGACGCGGGACGAGGCACGCGGGACGCGAAAACCTCGAACCAATCCTTATCAATCAATTGTGTGCGACCTGCCCTGCCGTCTGACTTCCGAGTTCCTCGTACCGCATACCGCGTACCGATTGCTATTCTTCATCCTGAAGGATGGCAACGATCTTCGGCATGAAACGATCCTGATCCAGGGCCTGGCTGCCGACACGCAGCAGGACGAAGCTGCCGCTCATGAAAAAGACCCCGAAAATGGCTGACAGCAGGTTCGGCTCGAGGCCGGTGTCCAGGTGTTCCCCCACCTGCTTGCCGACAACAGCGCCGATCACCAGCGCGATCAGGGGCACGATATATAGCAGAAAAGAGGACTGCAGGAAAGACTTCGTTGTGGTTGCGATCAGAACCCGTTCGCCGACCGTGGCTCCGAGATGATTCTGCACCTCGATAAAACGGGTCTTGCTGTCTTCGCCGAGGACGCAGACATCTTTGGTTGCACAATGCTCGCAGAGGCTGCTCTTCTGGCACATCACCACTGCGGTGCGCTTGCCCTTCAACTCAACAACCGTGCCGGCTTCTTCAATCATAGCGTTTTGCAACCAATGTCTTTATTCATGATCATTGCCGTCCGCGTGTCTCTATTCTACCACAGTGGACCGGGCGGCGATACGAGTCGGGTCGCGTAGCGGCGGTGTCACCATACCACCACTGATAATCAGCTTGAAAGCCTCTTCAACGCTCATGGTCAGCTCAATCATCTCGTCTTCCGGCACCAGGATATAAAAACCCGAGGTCGGGTTCGGCGTGGTCGGCACGAATACATTGACCAGATTTTTTGCTGTAACCTGTTGCACCTCGCCCTTGGTGACGCCGGTGACGAAAGCAACCGCCCAGATCCCGAGCCGCGGATATTCGATCAGGACCACCTTGCGGAAGGCGCCACGGTCACGGTTCAACACCGTATCGGAGACCTGCTTGAAAAGCGTGTAAATGCTCTTGACCAAAGGAATTCGATCCACGAGCCGTTCCGAAAAGGTCACCAGCGAGCGGCCGAAGATATTGGCGACCAGCACACCGATCAGCAGGATCAGCAGCAGCGTCGCCACGATGCCGATGCCCGGCACAGGCACACCATATAGCTGCTCCGGCCGCAGGGCCTCCGGCAGCACGGCGATCAGGAAACGATCCATGAAGCGGATCAGCCAGACGACCACCACCACCGTCAACACGATCGGCACGACGACCAGCAGCCCGGTGAAGAAATAGTGATTCAGTTTGTGACGGAAAAGTCGATTGAATGCGGAAATTCGGCCCATAAGTCCTCGAAAAAATGCAAAGGCTGTGAACAAGCAGTATATGTAGAGATCAGCTTTCCGGCAAGACGTCTTGCGACAGAATTCCTTGAGACAAGGCGCCTTGAGACAAAACATGGCGTGCCGCCAGAAAAAGATGGGTCACTTTGACGCCTTGCCCAGCAGAACAGAGAGCTTCTTCAAGCTGTTCCAGACCAGGCATGCTTTCCAGCGCAACGACCTGGAAAGAGGCTTCACAGCCGGCCGCGAGTTGCCCGCTGCGACCTTGCAGGCCGAGTGCCCCGGCCCCACCCATGGTCGCCATTTCCAGCCAGTCGCGGGGCGCCAGCGCGCCTTGGAACCAATCCCTGGCAAAGGCCATTTCATCCCAGATTGACAGGCTCGTTGCGCTGGCCAGGCTATCGGTGCCGAGCGCCAGCGGCACCCCGGCCTCCAGATAAGCGGCGACTGGCGCCTTGCCGACATGGAGAGCCGCGTTGGAACGCGGGCAGAGCACCAGCGAACAGCCGGTCCGTTTCAGCAGCTCGACATCAGCGCCATCGACCTGAACGCCGTGCACCGCCAGGTCACCCCGTCTCAGCCTGCCTGGCCGGCACAGGGCGCCAACCGGACTACAGCCGGGGGGCGGACTGAGCTTCACATCCCATTTCGCCGCAGCATACAGGCTTTCGGCAATGGCGCCGCTGCCTTCCTGCAGGAAGCGGGTCTCATCCTCCGATTCCGCAAGATGCATAGCGCACGGCAAAGTCAGCCGACCGGCAAAGTCAAACACCTGGTCGGTTGCCGCCGCCGACAGGGTGTAGGGTGCATGCGGCGAGAGACCCCAGTCGAGAGATAAGGCCGGAGGGTTCTGAACGGCGGCCTCGATCGCGGTAAGCCGTGCTTGCACAACCTGCGGATCGTGCCCCAGGACTTCCGCAAAAATTCGGCCGCGCAAGGGTGAATTCCGGTAAGCGGGCAGAGCCGGCAGGGTGGTCAGGATGTCGCCGATCGCCCCTGTCCCAGCCAGCAGCGAAGCTTTCAGGCCGGCCACGACAGAATCGTGGAATTGCTGGACGGAAATATGCCGCCTGATCCGTACCAGCCACAGGATCCAGTCGACAAAATCCTGCGGGGCGTCCGGCCGGCCGGCGGCCGCAGCCCAGCTTTTAAAGTTGCTCAGCTCCAGATGGGTGTGCGCGTTGACCAGCGGCGGCAACAGCACCGCGTCGCAAAAATCAATGACCGCCGCTTGCGGGTAAGCGACGGTCAATTCGCGCATGCTGCCGACGGCCACGATGCGACTGTCAGCGACCAGCACGGCCCCGTCCTCGATTGGCGCGGAGCTGATCGGCAGCACGAAGCGGCAGCGATAAAGAATGGGTTGCGCCGTAGGTTCTGCCAAGATTCGATTCCTAGGCGCAGGCTGACGCCGGAGTACCGTCGATGTCCGTACACAGGCCCTGCACTTGCTGCAGCAGGGCCTGGATGTCCTGCTGCAGGACGATCGTGCACTGCTCGGCCAGGACCGCGGCAAGGATCTCGTCAGTGGTCAGCGGATTGGCCAGGACCACCCTCAGCACGGTCAGTTCCTGCCTGTAGGGAGAGACCTGCAGCCGGGTCCTGGAAACAAAAGTCTTGCCGGCCTCACGCTGATCCTTCTGTAGCAACTGGTTGACCTGATCGAGCACCAGGTTGACCTGTGCGCGCTGTTCTTGCGGGGCCCTGTTCAACCAGTGCTGCACAGCTTCCGGACAGTAGCGATAGGTCAGAATGTTCAGCTGGGGAACGCTGGTCAGTTCAAAATCCGGATGCTGGCGGATCATGTCGGCAAAGGTCCTGGCCCGTTCGATGCCCAGGTCTATCAGCAGCTCGTAGCCTTTGCGGCCGATGATCGACAGGCCGGCGTGTACCAGCAGCGCCTTGCCGGGCCGCGACCCCTCAAGGGTGTGGCTGCCGAGGTCCTTGGAACCATGTCGCAGGATATAGGCTGCGTGGTGTTCGATGGCCGACAGGGCGGTGGGATCCCTGAAGACGACCATGCCGGAACCCATCGGCACATAGAGCTGCTTGTGGGCGTCAAAGGTCACCGAATCGGCGCGCGCGATTCCATCCAGCAGGTGGCGATTACGCTCGGAGAAGAGGGTCGGGCCACCCCAGGCGGCGTCAACGTGGAAGTGGCAACCCAGATCCATGGCAAGTTCCGCCAGCTCGTTCAAGGGGTCGACGTTGCCGGTCTCGGTGGTGCCGGCGATACCGACCAGTGCCAGGGGGCGAATGTTTTCGTCGCGCAGTCGCTTACAGGTTTCTTTGAGATGACGCATGTCGATACGGTTGTCGGCATCGGTATCGACTTTCACCAGGTTGTCGCGACCGAGGCCGAGCAGGTCGGCCGCCTTGCCGAGCGAGTAATGGCCTCGTTGCGAGACCAGCACCGCCAGGCCCTCGCAGTCGAGGTGCTTCAGGGAACGGGCCAGCCCCTCCTGGGCAAGGCCGCGAAACGTGCCGGACGGCGCGCAGAGACGATTGCGGGCCACCCAGAGCGCGGTGACGTTGGCGATGGTTCCGCCAGAGCAAAAGGCACCGAGGGCGTGCTGGCTGTTGTGAATCCACTGCCGGTAGAAAGCCTCATCGCCGCGGTAGACCAGACGGTGCAGCATGGCCAGCACCTGGCGCTCCAGCGGCGTGAAGGCCTTGGAGGTCTCGACCTTGACCAAATTCTGGTTCAGGGCCGTCATGATCCGTGACAGCGGCAGCATGAAATACGGCAGCGCCGAGGTCATGTGACCGATAAAGCCAGGAGCGGCAGTATGCACCGACTGGGCAACCAGCTTCTCCTTGACGAACTCGGTGTATTCGGAAACAAAGCTCGGCTGTTCGGGAATGATCGACGATGAGAAATCGGCCTCGATCTCCTCAAGGCTGCGCTCGAGGGCGACGATATGGGTCTGCAGGAAGCCGGAGACATCCTTGCTGATCGCCTGGTCGATGCCGCCGAGGGTCGAGTCCGGCGCCTCAGGAATAGTAAAAATCCGGTAGAGGTTTTCAAGGGTGGCGCGCGCGGTATCGTGTTTTCTCTGCATAACCTCGCCTGTCAGCTGGTTGGAGCGAGCAGGAAACCATTGTCAATCAAGCGGGTCCGGCCGACAACCACCGCCAACAGCATGATCGACTCGTTGCTGATGCAATCAACTTCTTCAAGGGTCTGCGCATGGCAGATATTGACATAATCGATCCTCAGGCCAGGCTGGTCGAGCAACCGCTGCCGGGCCGAACCGAGAACCTTTGCCGCGTCCCGTTCACCATTATGCGCCAGGGCCGCCGACTCGCGCAACGTCGCAACCAGCGTCAGCGACTGCGCCCTCTCCTCAGCCGAGAGGTAGACATTACGGGAGCTCATCGCCAGGCCATCGGCTTCGCGGACGATCGGCATGCCAACGATTTCGATCGGCAGGTTCAGATCGTCCGTCATGCGCCGAATCACGGCCAGTTGCTGAAAATCCTTACAGCCAAACAGCGCCACGTGCGGTTGGACAATACTGAAAAGTTTGGCGACAACCGTGGTCACACCGCGAAAATGAGTCGGCCGACAGGCCCCTTCCAAAGTCGTCGTTAAAGGCCCTTCAACCGTGACATAGGTCGCATAACCAATCGGGTAGATGGCCTCGGCCAATGGGTAAAAGATCAGGTCAACACCGCAGGCAAGGGCCATGCTCTCGTCGCGCTCAAAGTCACGCGGGTAACGATCGAGATCTTCACCCTGACCAAACTGGGTCGGATTGACAAAAATCGACAGGACCAGCAGGTCGCCACGTCTGCGGCCCTCGCGCAACAGCGAGAGATGGCCCTCGTGCAGGAAACCCATGGTTGGCACGAATGAAACGGTTTGACCTGCTGCACGGGCGTTTAAGCAGCGGGTTTGCATTTCTTTGATGTCTGAAATTGTTTCCATAATTTCTCGGGACGCGGGACGCGAACACCTCGACCATATTCAGAGCTTCTATTGTTGACGACTATATCCTTTGACTTCCGCGTTCCTCGTACCACGTCCCGCGTTCTGGGGGGTTAAAAAGAATGCTCCGGCCCCGGGAAGCGGCTCTCCTTGACCTCGCGGATATAATCGTCGATGCCCTGGCGGATCATACCGGAGACATCGGCGTAGCGTTTGACGAATTTCGGCGAGTACTTCTCGCACAGGCCAAGAATATCGTGAATGACCAGGACCTGGCCGTCGCAACCGACCCCGGCACCGATGCCGATGGTTGGAATCGTCAGTTCGGCGGTGATCTCGCCGGCCAGTTTTGCCGGGATGCCTTCCAGAACCAGGGCACAGGCGCCGGCCTCGGCAACCGCCCTGGCGTCGGCCAGCAGCTGGTTGGCGCGGGCTTCTTCACGACCCTGCACCCGGTAACCGCCCATGCGATGTACCGACTGTGGCGTCAGACCGATATGGGCGACGACCGGCACATCCATCCTGACAATCGCGCGGATCGTCTCCGCAACGTGAACACCACCTTCGAGTTTTACGGCCTGTGCACCACCCTCCTTGATCAGCCGCCCAGCATTACGGCGGGCCTCGGCAAGATCAACCTGGTAGGACAGGAAAGGCATATCGGCGACCACCAGGGCCTGCGAAACGCCGCGCACCACGGCACGGGTGTGGTAGAGCATCTCGTCCATGGTGACCGGCAGGGTGTTGTCGTAACCGGCGACCACCGGGCCGGCCGAATCACCAACCAGAACCACGTCGATGCCGGCCTGATCCATGATGCGGGCGAAGGGGTAATCGTAGGCGGTCAGTACAGCAATCTTCTCGCCACTGGCCTTCATGGCCTGCAAATCCGGAATGGTCCGGCGTTTCTTCTCTGCATCACTCAATGACAGGATCCTCCCTATGATCACCTGCAAAAACGAAAAAGCCTTCCGCGGCCAAAACGGAAGGCAGTCGCAGACCGGTTCCAGACCAGTCGTGTTCCTTTGCTGCTGCCGTCCCAGTCTCACGGATCCAGGCGGTATGTCGATTACCCGTGCTTTTAATTCAGCTCCGGCACAGGTTCCGGGCCTAAAAACATCGGGTTCAAAAAAGCGTTTTACTAAATAGCACAGACAATGATCAGAGTCCAGTATGATTTAAAAAAAAAGCAGGTAAATACAGGATGTTTACTCCTTTTCAAGCAAGCCGAGACCGGCACGATAAGCGTCAGCCGCCTTCTCGCCCAGCGACCAGTATTCGCGCAGACCACCCAGGTAAACAAGGGGATCAAAAGCCCGGACATCAGCCTGGCCCTGCTCATTGAAAGCACTCTCGCAGGCATGAATTTCGACAATCTCGCCGAGCACCAGGCGATAGTCCCCCAACTCGACTTCACGCAGGTAACGGCACTCGACATTCAGCGGCGACTCGACAATCAGGGGCGCCCCGGCCAGCACTCCCGAAGTGACCTGCAGACCGGTCAGCAGCGGCTTGTCAGCCTTCCTGCCAGAAACCAGACCACAGGCATCGGCCGCCGCAGCCATCCCAGCAGGGACCACGTTCACTGAAAAAGCTTTGCCGGTCAATATATTGGCATAGGTCTGCCGATCACGATGCAGCGAGACAGCCATGGTTGGCGGCGTTTTGCTGACGATGCCCACCCATGAAGCCATCATCAGGTTCACCCTGCCCTGCATATCCTGGGTCGCGACCAGGGTCGCCGGCTGCGGGAAAAAGGTCACACACGGACCGAGCTGTCTTTTTTTCAATCTGAACTCCTTAAATTCAAGGAACAAGGAACAAGGGATAAAGGATAAGAGTTCAGAACCTTTAATCTTTTACCTTTTACCCTTATCAACCCTAATCCGCCACCGCCTCAAGGGCCCGCAACAGGACCACGTAGGGGCTGGTGCTGGTCGGGGATGTGACGCGCAACATCTCCACCAGGCTCAGGTAGTAATCGAGCGCCTGTCGTTTGCCGGCCAGATAACTTGCGGCCGACTTGCCTTCCACAACCACGACTTCTGATAACCTGACCGCCTGTTTGATGAAGGCGCTTCGCAGGCTGGAAAGGGCCATCCGGTCCCATCGATCATGCGCCGTAAAATCGTTGAGACTCTCCATAACCTGGGAAATCTTGAGCTGCAAACGCATCTCTCCCATGGCCGTGGTAACCGCCAGCAAATCAGCCCCGGTCGCTTCGGCAATATGGATAGCAGGCAGGAAACCGACCAGGAAGCGAAAACTGGCCATCTCGAGGGCCATTTCATCGGCGAAGCCTTCGCCGACCAAGGCCTCGGCAACATCCTTGCAAGTCTGCCATTCCACAGCTGGCAGAAGCTCCTGCAGATGGGTACGGAAGGTCGACAGGCGTTGCCGGTAGTTTTTGATGCTGTTTCTGTCAAGACACATGGGCAGGTCTTGTTCGACGACCTGGCGGCAAAGTCCGGCCAGGGCCTTTTCCAGACCAATCAGGAGACTGTATTGCCGGGCGGTTGGTATCCGGTTGTCAGCAGCCATAACCTGGCGGCGAATGGCCGCTCCGTGCAGGACTTCGTCAAAGACCAGGTAGGCGGTAACCGCCTGGATGGCGGTCGCACCGGCCTGTCGGACCAGTGTGTTCAAGAAAGCACAGCCGGCCTGATCCACCACCCGGTTGGTCACCATGGTGGCAACGATCTCGCGCCGCAGAGGATGATTTCTGATCTGAGCGCCGTGACGTTTGCGGATTTTTTCCGGGAAATACTCCCTCAAAAACTGCTGCACCGACTCCTGGTCCGGCAGATCACTTTCAAGCAGGGTTTGATAAAGATGCATCTTGCTGTAGGCCAGCAGAATCGACAGTTCGGGGCGCAGATAACCCTGCCCCCTGGCAGCAAGCTCCTTGCGAGACGGCAGCGACTCCCCCTGGCGGTCGAGCAGCCCGGCATTCACCAAGCGTTCGGCCAGATCGATGAAAGGCTCGCTGTCATCCTCACAGCGCATCAAATCGAGGGAAAGGCAGAGGCTCTGCGTGTAATTGTTGGCAAGGACCATGTCGCAGACGTCATCTTCAACTTCGTGCAGCTGCCGGTCGCGAGTCTGGATGGTCTTGATCCGCCCCGATTCACGCAGGATCTGGAAGAATATTTTCAGGTTGACTTCATGGTCCGAGGTATCGACGCCGGCAGAGTTGTCGATGGCGTCCGTATTGATCGATCCGCCGGCCATGGCGTATTCGATGCGGGCCGGTTGGGTCAGGCCGAGGTTGCCGCCCTCGCCGATAACTTTGGTTCTGACCTGCGAGGAACTGACGCGCACGTTGTCGTTGGCCCGATCGCCGACGTCGGTATTTTTTTCGTTTGTCGCCTTGATATAGGTGCCGATGCCGCCATTCCAAAGCAGCTCGACCTCAGCCATCAGCAGACGGCGGATCAGTTCATCACCCTCCATGCTGGTGTGACGGACGCCGAGCCACTTTCTGACCGCCGGTGACAGGGGGATATTCTTGGAGGCCCTTTCCCAGACACCGCCGCCGGCAGAGATAAGGTCGGCATTGTAGTCGCTCCAGTTCGAACGGGCTTTATCGTACAGCCTCTTGCGCTCCTGCCAGGACCGCTTCGGATCCGGATCGGGGTCAAGAAAGATATGCAGATGATTGAAGGCGGCCAGCAGGCGAATATGTTTTGACAGCAGCATACCGTTGCCGAACACGTCACCGCTCATATCGCCGATTCCGACCACCGTGAAATCTTCGTTCTGAATATCCTTGCCCAGCTCACGGAAATGCCGCTTGACGCATTCCCAGGCGCCCCGGGCCGTGATGCCGAGCTTCTTGTGGTCGTAGCCGACCGAACCGCCGCTGGCAAAAGCATCCCCCAGCCAGAACCGGTAATCGAGGCTGACACCGTTCGCCGTGTCCGAAAGATTCGCGGTGCCCTTGTCGGCGGCAACCACCAGGTAGGGATCGGCATCATCGTAGACCACGACGCCCTGCGGCGATACAACCTGTCCGGCAAGCCGGTTATCGACCAGGTCGAGCAAGCCGCGCATCAGGGTGATATAGGCCTGGCGGGAAAGCTCCGCGCCTTGCTCACGGGTGGCAAAAGGCGTCTTGACCACGAAGCCACCCTTTGAGCCGACCGGCACAATCAGGGCGTTCTTGGTCATCTGCGTCTTCATCAGGCCGAGCACCTCGGTACGGAAATCATCGGGGCGATCCGACCAGCGGATGCCGCCACGGGCCACTTTGCCACCACGCAGGTGAAGCCCTTCCATGCTTGCAGAATGCACATAAGTCTCGTACATCGGCCGCGGCAGGGGCATGTCAATGATGCCGATCGAGCTGACCTTGAAGGCCAGGAAGTAGTCAGGGTCTTCACGGCGCAGGAAGAAATTGGTCCGGATGGTCGAATCGATCAGGTTGAAGAGGCTGCGCAGGATGCGGTCTTCGTTGATATCGAGAACCTGATCGAGAGCCTGCAACAACTGCATGCGGATCGGCATGAGCGCTTCTTCTTCACGCTGCAAGGGATCCTGCCAGGCCGGGTTTGGCTGGAAGCGCGCCTCGAAGTAGCGAAACAGCAACAGCGCGGCCTGCAGATTATTCAACAGCGCAAAGGCGACACGGCGCTTGGTGAAGGGGTTGCCGAGCTGAAAATAATAATTGCGGTAAGCCCTGAAAACATCGATCTGCTGCCAGTCGAGCCCGGTCACAACCATGAGACGGTTGAGGTAATCGTCTTCTATGGTGCCCTTGCGCAGGCCATTCAGCATTTTCAGCAGGTTGTCGCGCTGACTGGTCAGCGGTTTCGCCTGGGGGTGGATATTGCGGATCGCGAAACTTTTCACGTAGACGCTGCGTTCTTCGATCTCGATCACGAAATCGACTTCATCGATAACTGCCAGCATCAGATTTTCCAGGAACGGCATCAACTCGTTGAGGTAGCTCTCCTGCAGGCTGTAGAACTGCAAACGGTAGAACTCGTGACGCTCCTGAAACGGGCCCCACAGGTCAAAACCTTCCTCACCGCTGGCGAGAAGCCGCTCGATGGCACGGACCTCCCTGACGGCAAAGCGGGGATGGATCAGATCCTTGTAGTCATTCGGGAACACGTTGGCATACTTGCGCCACAGCTGCATGCCCCGATGCCCGTCCTCACCCCGCTGCAGCAGCAGGCGCAACTTTTCCTCCCAGGGTCGCGCCAGGTCGGTCAGCACCTTCTGCAAAGCATCGACGTCGATCCTGACCTGGTCGCCCTGTAGCACCACTCGAAAATGCAGGCTGACATACTCCGAGTAGAAGTGGATCACCCGGGAAGAGATATGCTCGGCGGCCAGGAACCGGCCGAGGTAGGATTCGATGCGGCGCACGGAGTCACGGCTGTAGTAGTCACGGGGCATGATCGCCAGGAGCGTAATGCCCCGCAAACTGAGGCTTCGGGTCACCACCAGCTTGACCGACTGCTCGCGCTGCAGGTTGACGAAAGACTGCACCAGCCTGTCAAGCCCGGCGTCGGAGAGGAAGAACATTTCCACTTTCGGGAAAGTATTGAATATTTCGACAACCTTGCGGTAGTCGTAGCTCTCGTCATGAACATGCTGACGTTTCAGCGCGCCAAGAAGTTTATCTCTCAGGGGCGGAATGTTGCCGGCCAGTTCGTTGACGCTGTTCTGCGAAAACAGGCCAATGAAGAGGTGCTCGATGTTTCGAGCGCTGCTGTCGGCAGACCGGAAACCGAGGCAGATCAGGTTGTCCTGCTGATAGACAGGACTGACTTCATCAAGGACTTCGACAACCAGGGGTTTTTTTCGGGCCAGCAGGCTCCTGGCCACGGCAGTCAGCGGCAGGGATTTATCGAGGTTTTTGCCTTTCGGAATCAGCGATTGCGGCAGCCAGCCGAGCGGAGCTTCGGCCAGGCGGGCCTTGATCGAGGCACCCCGGGAAACCGAAGTTTCGACGACCGCGTAGCCAAAGCAGATAAAATTGCCACCCAGCAGCCATGTCGTAAAATCTTTTTGCTGCGGGGTCCCGGCGATCTTCGAAAGGTTACCGAGCTTTTCCGCCAGGGCAATTCGTTGGCGGCCAGCGGCTTGGGCGACCAGGAAAACTCTGCGGACATCCTCCTCAATCGCTGTCGTATCCAGGTCGTGGCCACCCTCGAACTGGACCAGCATGAATGATTCCCGGTTTTCATCATCGTCATTTTCAGACAGGGAGGTCAGCGCACCGGCGCTGCGCTGCACAGTCAGGATCGGGTGAGAAATGATCATGGCCCGCAGCGATTGCCGGCGGAGAATGATTTTCATCGAATCGACCAGGTAGGGGACGTCCGGAGTATTGACCAGCAGAAACGACGATCCGGAGTTCTCCGGCCGGAAGCAGGCAACCTTGACATCCCCGTCACGCTGGTCGAGAAAATCCAGGAAGGCTCTCAACCATTCCAGTAATTCCCTGCCGGAGAGTTTGAGCAGCGAGTGAGAGTGACTGTAGATCAGCAGGGCATCAGCCAGGGCCAGCAAGGACTCTGCCTCCTGTCGGGATGCTGCATTTTTTAGCTGCCGACGGATTTCCGCAATCCTGGCCTGGTGTGCCTTGCCGAAACTTTTGCCGTGTTGTTCGATAACTAGTTCCATTGCCACCTCTCTTGAGTTGCTTGCGATGTGCGATTAAATTCTATGAGATGGCGGGGATATTTCAACCTCGTGTCAAAGATAAACCAATAGTCGCTTAAACCGATCGTTGCCATCAATGATCGAAGATCACGATCCTGGCGTCAGCGCGCAGCTCTGCAACCCAGGTTTCAAGGAGCTTGGAACCTTTGGCCTGTTTGAGAAAACTGACGATTCTGCTTCGTGATTCATCAAGGGTCGGTGGTGCCGGCAGATCGTGAGCAGTGACCTTGATCAGGTGATAACCGTAGGGAGTTCTGACAGGATCGCCGATTTCATCGACGATTTGATTGAAGGCTGCATCGGCAAAAGTCGGATCAACATCTTGACGCCGGACAAATCCCAGTTCGCCGCCACCCGGCGCGCTGGCACAGATCGAATGCCGCCTGGCGATTTCCGCAAACCCCTCCTGCTCGGCCCTGCCTTTAAGAGCCCTGGCATGTTCCAGTGTCGCAACCGGGTCATCCGGATCGAGGGGAATCAGGATATGACTGGCCCGAACCCGCTCGTGTTCGCGTAATTTATCCGGGTAGTTGGAAAAAAATTTTCTGATCTCCTTATCATCCGGCTCTTCAACTTTTTCAAGTTTACGCAGTGACATCTGGTCTACCGTGACATCCTTGCGGACCATTCTCAAGAAAGAAGCTTGATCCAGACCGCGATCAGCGAGACGTTTCCAGAAATCGTTCGGATTGCCCATCATTCGCAGGATCCTTGCAGACTCTTGCTCGACGTCGGTTTCATCGGCCACAAAACCCTCCGCCAGCGCAGCCTGGAAAATCAGTTCACGGGCAATCAGCCTCTCAAGCGCCATGGCTTGCAGGTCGTCATGTGACGCCATTGGAACTTCATCGAGGGTGGCATGAAAATGTTCCTGTGCCAGGCTCTGCATTGCAGCGTTGAGGGCCTTGCCGTCAATGGGCGAACCGTTGACGGTTGCGACCAGGTGTCCCATGCTATGTTCCTTTTTCATATTTGCTCAAGACATTGGCCAGGGCGCCAAATTCTTCAATCGTCAAAGTCTCGCCACGTCGGCCGGGATCGATGCCGGTATCAGAAAAAGCCATATCGATCTGATCTGCCGCCCAGCCGGAACCGAGTAGACTGTTGCGCAGGGTCTTGCGACGCTGCGCAAATGCTCCCCGCACCAGCCTCCGGAACAAATTTTCATCATGCAGCGTCAAGCGCGGTTGCGCGAGCGGTTGCAGGCACAGGACCACCGAATCAACCTTGGGCGGCGGTTTGAACGCGCCCGGGGCAACCTTAACGACCTTTTCGATCTGAAACCAGGTCTGCATGAGGACGCTCAGGATACCATACTCGCGCGATCCTTCTTCCGCCAGCAGGCGATTGCCGACTTCCTTCTGAAACATGAGCACCAGCCGGCGAAAAGTATGACGATGATCCAGGGCTTTGAACAGAATCTGGCTGGAGATGTTGTAAGGCAGGTTGGCGACCATCTTGTAGGGCGGATTCTGCAGCAGCTCGACCCAGTCGAGACGCAGCACGTCACCTATTCTCAGGTCAAGATTCGGCTCGTTGCGGGCCTGCAAAGCAGCACCGAGATCACGATCGATCTCAACGGCCAGAAGCGGCAGGCCGGTGGCCAGCAGGCGCTCGGTCAGGGCACCGGGGCCCGGACCGATCTCCAGGATCCGGTCACCCTTCTGAAAATCAGCAGCTGCGACAATCCGGTCCAGTACATTTTGATCGTGCAGAAAATTCTGACCGAAACGTTTTCTGGGGCGGACGGCCATCATAGGATCGAGGGGCGAGCATCGAGGGACGAGGGACGGGGGACGAGGGACGCGAAGACCTTTAAAATCAAGGCCGACAATGTTGTTGTCCTGTCGGAGATCAAGGTTCTCTCTAATAATATCAGGTGTTTTGTCATAACTCGTCCCGCGTCTCGCGTCTCGCGTCACGGACTTTGGATTTCCGCCCCCAATGACGGCGCGGCCAGCGCGGAATGCGCCGAGCCTTGACGGCCGGCACCATGCGCAGGGTCAGGAAATACGAGAGCGCACCGAGGATGATCCCGGCCAGGACACCGCCGACCCAGAGCGGCAGCAGGATATCCCAGCCGAGCTGGGAATAAGCCTCCCAGCTGAATTCCTGCGGCAGGCTGGCCCGCGGCATAGCGAGCAGGATGCGGCCCATCTCGTACTCGATGGTATAGATGACCGGTGCCGTGACAGGGTTGGTGATCCACACGCCGAGCACCGCGGCAAGGCGATTTTCACGCAGCAGGTAGGCGAAGAACAGGGCGATCGCCATCTGGAAACCAAAGGTGGGCGTCATGCCGATGAAGATGCCGAGAGCTACTCCCTTGGCGATCTCTTCCGGTAGGCCGCGCAGACGGGCAAAGCGCACCATCATCAATTTTATTTGCCGGATGAATCCAACACCACGCCACATCGAACCAAATCACTCCACATTAAAATACGACGATCAAACCCGACGATTTGCCTGCCTGGATTCAGTCGATATTGATCGAATCAAGGGTCCAGCTCGATACGGCATTGACTGTACTGTCAACATGGTGACCGTTTTCCAGGTAATAATTTGCCGGCACCCCGAGCATTGCCGCATTATCTCCACACAGAACCGGGCTCGGGAAAAAAACTTTAACATTATGCTTGCCGGAAAGTTCGGCAAACCTGGCCCGCAGCCCGGAGTTGCAGGCAACCCCTCCGGCGACGACGATGCGATCCAGGCTCTCTGCGGTTGCGGCTCGCAAGGTTTTGCGGGTCAGCACTTCGGTGACCGAGGCCTGAAAACTGGCGGCAATATCAGCCATATGCTGATCGTCGAGCGGCTGACGGCTTTGATTGACATACTGCAAGACCGCCGTTTTAATGCCACTGAAGCTAAAGTCAAAATTCGGCTTGTGCAGCATCGGCCGCGGGAAATCGATCGCTTGCGGATTGCCCTGCCTGGCCAGGCGATCAATCACGGCACCCCCGGGATAACCGAGACCGAGCAATTTGGCGACTTTGTCGTAAGCCTCACCGGCGGCATCGTCCAGGGTCTGGCCCAGGGTTCGATAGCGACCGATACCGTCAACACGATAGAGGTGGGTATGGCCACCGGAAACAGCCAGCGCCAGGAAAGGAAACCCGGGAGCTTCCTCGAGAAATGGCGCCAGGATGTGTCCCTCCATATGATGGACCGCCGCCAGTGGAATATTGAGCGCCCAGGCCATCGCCTTGGCCGTGGAAAGCCCCACCAGCAGGGCACCGATCAGACCCGGCCCACGGGTGACACCAATCCCCTCGATCTGGCCAAGCTTCACACCCGCTTCCTGCAGCGCAGAATTGATGACCACAGAAATCGCCTCGACATGCTTACGTGATGCCAGCTCGGGGACAACGCCCCCGTAGCGGGCATGAACGTCGATCTGTGAAGCAATCACATTCGAGAGCATGACACGACCGTCACGAATAACAGCCGCAGCAGTCTCATCACAGGAAGTTTCGATACAGAGTGCAAGCATAATCGGTACGCGAAGCGCGGTACGCGGTACGGGGAAAAGCTTTTACGCGTTCCTCGTGCCTCGTCCCTCGTTACCCTTATAAGAGATTTGCCGCCAGTTCAGCCAGGCAGGAGCGCTCACCTTTATCCAGGGTGACATGACCGGCAATTTCTTCATTCTTGAACTTTTCAACCACGTAGGTCAACCCGTTGCTGGCAGAATCGATGTAGGGGTTGTCGATCTGGTAAGGATCCCCGGTCAGAACAATCTTGGTGCCTTCTCCGGCGCGGGTCACGATGGTCTTGATTTCGTGCGGCGTCAAGTTCTGCGCTTCATCGACAATCATATACTGCTTGGGAATGGAGCGGCCACGGATATAGGTCAGGGGCTCGATTTCGAGCAGGCCGAGGTCGACCAGCTCCTTGTAGCCACGTTTGCGCTTGCTGCCCTCTTCGACGGCGCCGAGCAGCAGTTCGACATTGTCAAAAATCGGCTGCATCCATGGCGAGAGCTTTTCATCAATATCACCGGGCAAGAATCCCAGATCGCGGCCGAGGGGGAAGATAGGCCGTGAAACCAGCAGGCGGCTGTACTGGCCTTCGTCGGCAGACGCATGTAAACCGGCGGCAATAGCCAGCAGGGTCTTGCCGGTTCCGGCCTTGCCGACCAGGGTCACCAGCTGGATATCCACGTTCAACAGCATGTCGAAGGCAAACTGCTGCTCGCGATTTCGGGAATGAATCCCCCACAGGCCTTCTTTCGGCGGACGCAGCAGGGGCACAGCCTGGCGCATGGCCCGATTGTAACGCGCCAGCGCGGTGTGCGAAGGATTGGATACATCCATCAGGGTCAGACACTGGTTGGCAAGAAACTCCTCTTCGATCGACAGGAAGCCCTGGCTGTAGAAAAGGTCTATTTTCTCGCGCGACAGGAGAACTTCGGCGGTTCCGGAATAAAGCTCATCCAGCGAGACCTTGTCCGTCTCGTAATCTTCTGCCGTCAGGCCGACGACGTCAGCCTTGATGCGCAGGTTGATGTCCTTGGTAACAAAGACCACCGGGGTATCGGAGTGGCTTTTGAGGTTAAGGGCTACGGCCAGGATCCGGTTGTCGCCCTGATCAGTGCGCAGTTCGGGGGGCAGGATATTCATCTGTTCTTCGGTGTAGAGCTCGACCCGCAGATGACCGCCGGTCTCCAGTTTGACACCGTCAATCAGCTTCGCCCTGATACGCAATCCGTCCATGATACGGGAGAATTGCCGTGCGTTGCGGCCGGTTTCACTGAGTTCCTTTTTAAAACGATCGATTTCCTCGATCACCGTCATCGGAATGATCAGGTCATTGTCTTCAAAACTGAAAAGGGCTTGGGGATCGTGCAGGATGACATTGGTATCGAGAACGAAGGTTTTTTTCATAAAAAGCACACTCCGCAGTGCAGCACACTGAATAATGAATCCAATTTTCTGTAATGAATCTAACTTTCTGCCGCGACAATTTCGCGTATTGCCGTCAGTGTCTGTTCGACATCATCAGCGCTGTTGAAATATCCAGGGCTGAGGCGCACCGTCCCCTCCGGGAGGGTCCCTATGCTGCCATGCGCTTGAGGAGCACAGTGCAGGCCGATACGGCAACAGATACCATATTCGCGGTCCAGACGGAACCCAAGCATCGCCGGATCGAGATTTTTCACATTGAATGACAGGGCGCCGATATGCCGATCAGAACCGACAGGCCCATAGAGAGTCACGCCGGCCAGACTGGTCAAACCATCGAGCAACCGGGTGAGAAGCCGGTGTTCATGATGGCGCACATGATCCAGTTTGACGGTTTCAAGAAAATCCAGGCCTGCCTTGAGGCCGGCCAGACCGGCCGTGTTCAGGGTTCCACTCTCCAGGCGTTCGGGCATCTCAACCGGTTGCTGTTCGGACTTGGAGAAGTTTCCGGTCCCGCCATAGAGCAGGGGCCGCAACTCCAGGCCTTTGCGAACATAGAGAAAGCCTGTCCCGGTCGGGCCGAACAGCGACTTATGGCCGGGGACGGCCAGCAAGTCGATCGCCTGTTCTTTGACATTGATCGGAATAATGCCGGCACTCTGCGCGGCATCGACCATAAACAGGATGCCGTGCTGACGGCACCATGGCCCGATCTCGCCTATCTCCTGAAGGGTGCCGGTCACATTGGAGCAGTGGTTCATGATCAACAGGCGCGTACCGGGCTGACACGCCTGCCGGATCGCCGCCGGATCGACAATGCCGAGGGAATCCGCCATCACCCGGACAACCTCGACCCCCTGGTCGCTCAGCGCCCGCAGCGGACGGACCACGGCATTATGTTCCATCGACGTGGTGACAACCCTGTCGCCCGGACGCAGAACGCCGAACAGGCCGAGGTTGATAGCCTCGGTTGCGTTGGCGGTGAACGCTATGCGGGAGGCATCGTCGGCGCCGAAAAAACGGGCCACTGTTTCGCGGCATTCCATGACCAGCCGACCGGCCTGCAGGGAAAGCTGATGACCACCACGACCCGGGTTGGCGGCATTCAGCCGCAAAGTCTTTTCGACCGCTTCGATAACCCCGCTAGGTTTCGGAAACGAGGTGGCGGCATTGTCGAGATAGATTGGTATCAATCGCATCAAACCGGGATATGGAGAGACCGGTTACCTTGTCGCTAGGGTTTCTGTGTGCGGGGTCGGAAGCACCTGATGGGTGGCTCGTGGAGCCGGGCACCATGCGCTATTCGTCGTTGACTGCCTGCTGGTTGCGGGCGAAAAAGACCCTGTTCTTGCCTCCCCGTTTAGCCTGATACATCATATCATCAACCGACTTCAAAAGCCTTGCGGCGTCCAGACCATCATCCGGCAGGGCGGCCACACCAATGCTGACCGTGATGCCGCGAGCATTGCTGATATTGGTCAGAAAGGCGGGCGATTCTGATTCGACAAAAGTCCGGATACGTTCCGCCACCTTGATTGCTTCCGTCAAATCCGTCTCCGGCAGAAGGGCGATGAACTCCTCCCCGCCATAGCGAAAGAGATTATCACAATCACGCAGCAGTTCGCGCAGAAGGGTCGCCATCTGCTGGAGAACGATGTCACCATTAGGGTGGCCATAAGTATCGTTGAATTTCTTGAAATCATCGACATCCAGGATGATGATCGCCAGCGTCTTGTCGTAGCGGATGGCGCGCACGACTTCATCGGCAAAAACTTTTTTGAAATGGCGGTGGTTGTAGAGCCCGGTCAGTCCGTCGCAACAAGCCAGCTGTAACGTCCTCTCATACAACCGGGCATGATCGATGCTCATGGCTGCAAAAGAAGTCAGGACCGACAAGAGCTCCAGTTTTTCTTTAACCAGCTCGCGGGGCTTGAAATCATCCAGGTAGAGGACGCCAATGGTCCGCTTATGAATCTTCAGAGGAACGGCAATCAGGGCCCGAATCCCTTCCTGAAAGACCAGCGCACTGTCAAAAAAATCAGTTTTCTCAGTATCATTGACAATGAAAAGTTCACCGCGATCGAGGATCTCAAAGGTAAGCCCGCCCGGCTTGACCTGCCAGCGATCAAGTGTGGCGAATTTCTTACTGAGACCGGCATGGGCATGAAGTTCAAGCTGGCTGGTTTTCGAATCGTAAAGAGCGATCGTCCCTGCCGGCATATCCATGACAGCCATTGCGCTGTGCAGGATGTTTTCCAACACTTCATCAAGATCGAGTGAAGAAACCACGACCTGGGCAACCGTCAGGATGCCTTTGAGTCCCTGGACCTGCTCAGTCAGCTTTTTGTCATTTTGCATCATCTGGCGAGGGTGCTCTCCACTCAGGATGATAACAGTGTGTTATCGTCCGTGTGTTATCATCCGTACGATTTCATATTACTTACCTCGGAAAATATAAACAAGTCCCCTTCGGCGTCCAACAAAACTACATCTGCGCGGCCACAGGTTGGGCTGAAATTTTTAAGATTATAATTCAAGAGCAGGGTTGACAGACACCACATCTTGTGGTTTAAATTTGACGCTATACAACATAATACACAGTAGCAAGATTCTAAAATATTTCCTCCGCCGTTGCAGGAAGGACGCTCCATGTCGAAGAAGGCCGTCGTAACAACTTCTGAACTGTCCCAGAACGCTCTCACCGTGCTCAAGCGCCGTTACCTGCGACGCGACCAGGAAGGCAATGTTCTGGAAACCCCGCTGGACATGTTCGAACGGGTCGCCAAAACAATCGCCGCGGCCGAGAAGGAATTCAAGACCGGTCGTGTCCCCGCCGAGCTGGAAAAAGAATTCCTGCAAATGATGACCGGCCTGGAATTCATGCCAAACTCGCCGACCCTGATGAATGCCGGCCGCGAACTTGGACAACTCTCCGCATGCTTCGTGTTGCCTGTCGGTGATTCGATGGAGGAGATTTTTGAAGCAATCAAGCAAACGGCGCTGATTCACAAAAGTGGCGGCGGCACGGGTTTCTCCTTCAGTCGTATTCGCCCGGCCAACGATGTGGTGCTCTCGACCAAGGGCATCTCCTCGGGTCCGATCTCGTTTATGAAAGTCTTCGACGCGGCGACCGAAACCATCAAACAGGGCGGCACCCGGCGTGGCGCCAATATGGGAATCCTGCGTATCGACCATCCCGATATCATGGATTTCATCATGTGCAAGAGGGATCAGACGGTACTCACCAACTTCAACATTTCGGTCGGTATCACCGAAGCTTTTATGGACGCGGTTGAAAAAGATGCTGATTACGACATCATCAGCCCACGCAATGGCGAGGTCGTCGGCCAGCGCTCGGCCCGCAAGGTCTTTGATCGCATCATCGACCTGGCCTGGACCAACGGCGAACCGGGCATTATCTTCCTCGACCGTCTTAACCGCGACAACCCCACCCCGCACATAGGTGAATTCGAAGCCACCAACCCCTGCGGCGAACAACCCCTGCTGCCTTATGAATCATGCAACCTCGGCTCCATCAACCTTGCACGGATGGTCACCAGTGACGGCAAAGTGAACTGGGACAGGCTGGCCGAGGTTGTCAGGCTCGGCACCCGCTTCCTCGACAACGTCATCCAGGTCAATAAATACCCGATTGAACAAATCAAGGAAATGACCAGGGCCAATCGCAAAATCGGCCTTGGCGTCATGGGCTGGGCCGACATGCTGATTCTGCTCGGCATCCCCTACAATAGCGAAGCCGCTATCGAACTGGGTGACCGCATCATGAAATTTATCAATGATCAGGCACACCAGGCATCGCGGGTCCTGGCCAGGGAGCGCGGAGCCTTCCCAAACTTCAAAGGGAGTATCTTCGATGAGAATGGCGAACCGATCCGCAACGCCACCTGCACGACGATTGCCCCGACCGGGACTATTTCAATCATCAGCAATACTTCAAGCGGTATCGAACCCCTGTTCGCGGTCTCCTATGTGCGCCAGGTGCTTGATAATGACATCCTGGTGGAAGTCCACCCGATCTTTGAAAAGATTGCCCGGGAACGCGGCTTCTACTCCAGTGAGCTGATGAAAACCATCGCCGAACACGGCACCATTCAGGACCTTGACGAGATTCCGGAGGATGTCCGCGATATTTTCGTCACTTCACACGACATCACCCCGGAAGATCATATTCGCATGCAAGCAGCCTTCCAAAACCATACGGATAATGCCGTTTCGAAAACCGTCAACTTCTGCAGCGATGCCACCCGTGAGGATGTCGCCACCGTCTATCGTCTTGCCTATCAAAGCCGTTGCAAAGGCGTCACCATCTATCGCGACGGCTCGCGCGACATGCAGGTGCTCTCGGTCAAGAAAGAAGACGCCAAGCCTGAGGACACTGTGCCTCATGAATCTGCAAAAACCCGCTTCAAACGCGACCGTCCACGTGCACTGAGAGGCAGCACCTACCAGATGCAGACCGGCTGCGGTCCGCTCTATGTGACTGTCAACGAAGATGATGCCGGCGTTTTCGAGCTCTTTACCACCATGGGCAAGGCGGGCGGCTGCGCATCGTCGCAATGCGAAGCAATCGGTCGCCTGGTTTCCCTGGCCTGGCGCTCCGGCGTGCAGGCCCGTCAGGCCGTCAAACAGCTGATCGGCATCACCTGCCACAAGCCTTCCGGGTTCGGTGACAACCGCGTCACTTCCTGTGCCGACGCGGTTGCCAAAGCGATCCAGATGCACATGGCCGCTCATGGCGAGGGTGACATGGTGCACGCCAACAACGGCGGAGCCTGCCCCGATTGCGGTGGACCTGTCGAGCATGAAGGCGGCTGCTGCGTCTGCCGGGTCTGTGGTTATTCGGAGTGCGCGTAAGAAAAATCTTTCATTAACAGACAGGAAGGGCAGGCTGATTTGTAGCCTGCCCTTCCTGTCTCTGCCCTCTGGAAATCTCTTTCATAGATTACAAAATGCTGATATAAGAATGTTTCAGCCAACAATTCTGTTTTCAATATTTTCCTTCCAGGGAGTCCCCATGCTTATCACACGGTTTAAGCCATACCAGGCCCGGGTCCTCATCACGGGTCTCTTGCCCCTACTGGCTGTCATTCCGGCCAGCGTTGGACCGGTTCAGGTCTCGAGCTACCAGGATCACATCCTGGTCGTACTGCCGCAAAAGTGACGCACTGGGAGGACATCTGCAAGCGCTGCGGGCTCTGCTGTTTTGAGAAGTCTGTCGATCTGAAGGGCCGCTTCGTCACCACCAGGATTCCCTGTCGTCATATGAACATCGTCAACCGGGAGTGCCGGGTTTACGACAAGCGCCTGGATGTCGGAGAAGGATGCGTCAAGCTGACCCCCGAGATTGTCGCCAGCGTCGACTGGCTGCCGGAGGGGTGTGCGTACCGCGCGACTAGGGAAAATTCTTAATTTTTAATTATTTAAAACATTTAGAAACACAATGTCAAAATCGGTTATTCTTAGCGAATAGGGTTGTCATTCCATTCAAAATTAAGAATTCAAAATTCAAAATTGCCCTCAATGCACAGATTTATCACAAACAAAGCAAACTTCGGCTGGTGTCTCTACGACTGGGCCAATTCGGCCTTTGCCACGGTGGTGCTGGCGGCAGTCCTGCCGGTTTACTTCGCAAGCCTGGTGCCGGCTCAAGGTGCTGCTCTGTTCTGGAGCTCGCAACCGGTTCCAGCAACGGCCCTGTGGGGTTACATCATCTCTCTCTCCATGGCCCTGGTCGCCATAGTCGCTCCCGGGCTTGGCAACCTGGCTGACCGACGCGGCTGGCGGCGACGCCTGCTGATCATGTTCTGCCTGCTCGGTTCTCTTGCCACCTGTGGCCTTTTCTTTGCCGGTCCCGGCCAGTATCTGCTGGCTGGTGCTCTTTTCATTCTCGGCAACATCGGCTTTGCGGCCGGCAACATCTTCTATAATGCCTATCTACCCGACCTGGCCTCCGGTCACGAAGCGGATCGCCTTTCGGCACGCGGCTTCGCCCTCGGCTATATCGGCGGCGGCCTGATGCTGCTGGTGGTTTTTCTGCTTATCCAACAACACACCCTGTTAGGGCTCCCTGACAAGGGCGCTGCAACCCGGCTTGGTTTCCTGCTGACCGGAGCCTGGTGGTTCGGTTTTGCCCTGCCCGCCTTTGCCTGGCTCAAACATGTCCCCGTCACAACCGGCTCCTCTCGCCCTCTGCGGACACCGCGTGAATATCTGCAAACCTTTGCCGACCTGCGCCGTTATCGCGACCTGAGCCGTTTCCTGGTCGCCTTTCTGCTCTATAATGACGGCATTCAAACCATTATCGCCGTCTCGGCAATCTTCGCCCGCGAGGAACTCGGCCTGGGAACCGGCACCATTCTCGGCTGTTTCCTGATGATCCAGTTCGTGGCCATGCCCGGAGCCCTGATCTTCTCACGACTGGCCGGACGTTTTGATACCAGGCGCGCGGTACTGGTCAGCTTGTTGCTCTTCACCGCGATCACGGTGTATGCATCAATCATGAAAAGCGCGCTCGAATTCTGGATACTCGGTTTCGCGGTCGCTATCGTTCTCGGAGGCAGTCAAGCTCTCAGCCGTTCATTATTTTCCAGCATGGTCCCGAAACAACGCAGTGCCGAATTCTTTGGCTTTTATGCGATCAGCTCGAAGTTCGCCTCGATTTTCGGGCCGCTCACCTTCGCCCTTCTCATCGAAATGACCGGCTCCAACCGCATCGCCATTCTGTCCCTGGCGGTGTTTTTTGTCGTGGGGATTTTGTTGCTTTGGGGGGTGGATGTGGAGAAAGGGAGGGAGCAGGCGCAGGCAAATCATCCTACCTAGTCTTGTCGGGTTCGCTTTACTGCCAATTGCAGGACAAGAAACAAAACCGCGGAACGCGACCCGCGATTTTGATTTAACTGTTGAATCAGAACAAATAAAACCTTATCTCGTCGGCTCCCTCTCAAAACACTTCAAATCACCAATCGACTTCACCCACGGCAGCATACTCTCACAAAAAATGTTAATCGCAGGAGTAACAAGCGCAGGATCATCAAGCGAACCAACCTGCATCATGCAGTTACCCGGGTATTTTTTGATCAAATTGAAGATCGGCGTTCCACACACAGGACAGAAATGCTTGATTGCATTTTCGCTGATCCGGTAAGCCATCAGGGAGTCCCGTCCCTCGGTGATTTCCAGATCTTTCTCTCCAACGATCGCAACCGTTTCGAAGACAGCGCCGGTTATTTTTTTGCAGGTATCGCAATGGCAGTTTGCGACGGCCTTGATCGGGCCAGTAATAACGTATTTGACCGCGCGACAAAGACAGGAACCAGTTAGGTTGTCAGACATGTTCGCTCCTTTTTAGCTCAGTTGACTTCATAGACGGTGATGATGACCTCATCGGCACGTCTTTCCCCTGCCGCAACGGCGACCATGCCATTGAGCAAGGCATATTTTGCAGAAGCAGTCTCAAATTTGGGGATGGTCCGGAAATAATACTCACAAGGATCAACGCTGTCACCAAGGGCAAGGCAACCCATCACTTCGGCTGGCCCGTGCCGGTAACCCCAGTTGGTGATGTAAATCAGGGCACCGTTATCTGTTTCCAGGGTATAGCGTGCTTCCACTTCCATCACTGCGTCACTGCGTCACTACGCAGGATTTACCAGTCGGCACCACCAGGCAAGACCCGGCCCGACAACAGGGGCCCGGCAAACGATCCTCCCGTGATATTGATGATGCGCCTCTCGCCGTGTGGGGTTTTACCGAGCGTTAATGGCGCAGCTGTGTTTACGATTGAGGTGTAAAGCAGCTTGAGAGTTGGTGTCACTGCAACGATTGGCAGATCTGTTTGACTCATTTTTCCATTGCTTCTGTAATTACCGCCAATTATTAACTTTCGGCGAATTGAAGATGGTATGCCCGAAACTTTCGATCAACTCCTGCCCTCTTCCTCTGCCTGCTGTCCCTTTTCATCAGGCGGTAACCCCACATTCTCGGGCGTCACCAGGTCACCGAGAAACAGGCTGCCGTTATGCACGAAAAAGCAAGTCTTCAATCCCGAGGCCAACTCGGCCCGCCGATCGGCATAAACATCCTTTTCGCCATCGTCAGGCGTCACCAGTCCCAGCAGGAAGACATCGGCCCCGGCACTCTCGCGATGCATGATCTCGGCGATACTAAATTTTCTTCCCTGATCGTCACTTCCACGTCTACCTTGATACGGATCTTCTGAATCAATTGCGCCAGGAAGGTTCCAAATTTAGCATTGTTTGGCGACTCGCCATTGCCAGGAATCAGCCTGTTGGCAGGTTTGGCAGAGCAGCTGGCATGGAAGGTCCTCCGGTCTTTGTCGAGACAAAGCATACTCAATCTTTTTCCTCTTCATAAGAAAATCAGAGGCTCATGACTCAAGTTCGCCGTGCAGAAAATTGCCCTGCCAGGCAACGGGCTTGACCGTGACACATTGCCCGGCAAGCACAGCTTCACCAGGAAAACGGATATCGAGGTAGTTTCTTGATGTGCCCTTCAAAAAACCGGCTTTGGTTGCTGTCTCAACAACAACCTCAAGCTTCTGGCCAAGGAAGCTTTCTGCAAAAAGACGATGCTTTTCTGCTGCAAGATTGCGCAATTTCTCTGCCCTCCCGCGGCTTGTCTTGCCGGGAATTTGATCCGGCAGAGTCGCTGCAGGGGTTCCCGGACGCCTGCTGAACGGAAAAACATGCAAGTCGGTTATTGGCAGCTGGGCAATAAAGTTGAAAGAATTTTCAAACATCTGCCCGGTTTCACCGGGGAAACCGGTTATTACATCAAGGCAGATGGCTGCTGACGGCAGGGTTGCCCGGATCTTGCCAACCAGGCGAGAGAAGAACTGGCTGTCGTAAGTTCGGCCCATGCGCTGCAGGATATCGTCATCACCCGCCTGCAGCGGAATGTGAAAATGCGGACAGATCACCTGTGAAGAGGCGACCAATTCGAGCAGTTCGTCCGTCAATTCGGTCGGTTCGATTGAACCAAGCCGCAAACGATGAACGCTGCTCTCAGATCGATTCGTTGCACAAGGTCACGCAGGGTCAATGGTGAGTGAAGATCTGCACCGTAACCGCCGATATGAATACCGGTCAGAACTATTTCCTGGAAACCGGATTCGACCAGTCCGGTAGACCTGCTGCAGAATTTCGTCGGGCTGGGCGGAACGACTGGCTCCGCGTGCATAGGGAATGATGCAGTAGCTGCAGAAGGCGTCGCAACCGTTCTGGATCTGCACAAAGGCCCTGCTACGGCCGGCAAATGAAGTCAAGGGTGGCAGACAGACACTGTCCGCCTGGCGAATATCCGAGACTTCAACATGGGTTACTTCCTGATCTGACTTGAGATAATCAAGCAACCTCTGCTTCTCTTCGTTGCCGATCACCAGGCTCACACCGGGCAGGTCATGCAACGCGTCCGGATCGACCTGGGCATAACAACCGGTCACGACCACCCGACAGGTCGGATTAAGCCGGCGCGCCCGTCGAACCAGGTTGCGCGACTGGGCATCGGTGGCGCGGGTGACTGTACAGGTATTGACGATGACCAGCTCTGCTCCGTCCTCGAACGGGACCACCTGGTAATCCGGCTTGCCGCAGAGACTCCTGCATCGCATGCAGACTCAAACTGGTTGGTCTTGCAGCCGAGGGTCGCGAATGAGACCGTTTGCAGAGCCGGGACGCGGGACGCGGAACGCGGGACGTCGAACACCAATTTCCTGTTTAATTCTATTCACTCGGTTCAACGTCACCTCAGCCCGGAATCCCTTATCCAACCCCCGCCCAGCACACGCTCGCCATCGTAAAAGACAGCGGCCTGGCCCGGTGTCACGCCACTTTGCGGTTCATGAAAGGTGACTTTTACAGAACCGTCATCGAGCATTGTAATCAACGACGGCACTTCATGGTGACGGTAGCGAATACGGCACGCCGCCTCGAGATGACCTCCCGGGAAAGGCAATCATCCAGTTGATATCGCCGACAGTACAATGAGTTGCGGCGAGACGCCTTTTCTCGCCGACAATGACTCTGTGACTCAGCCGCATCGATGCCGACCACATAAAGCGGTTGCGGCCAGGAGATGCCCAAGCCACGACGTTGACCGATCGTATATCGGTAGGTGCCCAAGATGCCTGCCAAGCATCTGGCCATCGACATGTACAATCTCGCCGTTCATGGCACCGGTCCCACGCTGTTCCTCGAGGAAACGCACATAATCACCATCGGGAACAAAACAGATATCCTGACTTTCGGCTTTTTCCGCAACCTTCAGGCCCAGGCGGGCAGCATGTCCACGCACCTCCTCCTTGGTCATGCCGCCCAGGGGGAAACGCACATACCGCATCTGTTCCTGGGTCAGGGTAAAGAGGAAGTAGCTCTGGTCCTTGTTGCGGTCGTGGCCTTTTTTCAGAACGAAAGAGTCCGCCATCATGATCGAGCCGCGCGTAATGTCCGGTCGACCAGGTAGTCAGCCTCAAGTTCGCGGGCTCGGCGCAAAAGAGTTTCGAATTTGAGGATCTGGTTGCAGATGACACAGGGATTCGGGGTACGACCTTTGAAGTAATCGTCACAAAAGTACTCGATCACGTCCTTCTGCGAACTGTTTTTCAAAGTTGACCACGTAGAATGGGATATCGAGCGATTCGGCGACCCGGCGGGCATCGTACACATCATCGAGGGAACAGCAGGAGCCAAAGCCTTCGCCATGTTCTGCGGTAAAACTTGAGTAGTCCCAGATCTGCATGGTCATGCCGATCACCTCGCAACCCTGCTCCTTGAGCAGAGCGGCAGCGACCGACGAATCAACCCCGCCGCTCATGGCGACGACGACTCTTTTACCTGGTTCAACCATAAAGAATACTTATCATATATAGATCTGTAAGCTGTAAGCCATTAGTTCAAGGACTGACAGCTTACAGCATATATTTTCCGTTCCAATACACAGAGAGCGACCCATATAGAGCCGCTCTCCAAGAATAAAGTGATACTTGCAGAATTATGGCTTAACTATTCATTTTCCTGTAGTTTTTTATCGCCTCGTGCAAGGCGTCTGCAGCCAGGTTCGAGCAGTGCATCTTCTGCGCCGGCAAGCCATCGAGAGCTTCGGCAACCGCCTGGTTGCTTAACTCAAGCGCTTCTTCAATCGTCTTGCCAATCGCCATTTCAGTCACCATCGAAGAGGTCGCAATGGCCGCGCCACAACCGAAGGTCTTGAACTTGACATCCTTGATGATGTTGTCCTCAACCTTGAGAAATATCTTCATAATATCGCCGCAGGAAGCGTTTCCGACCTCGCCGACACCATTGGCATCCTCGATTTCCCCCACGTTGCGCGGGTTGGTAAAGTGATCCATAACTTTATCGGTATACATACATTATCTCCTCGACTTGAACAGTGTCACTAATAAGCGTGCTTTAAGATTAATTGATTTTCGCGCCACGCGCAACGCGTCCCGCGCTCCTAGATTCTTCGTACTGTTTCACAGGTTTCGACATCCTTCGGCAGTTCTGCCGCAGTTATACAATGGACTCATATCGCGAAGGCGCTGCACTGTCGCCGGCAGCACTTCCAGAACTTTATCCACTTCCTCAACTTTGGTTTCCGGCCCGAGACTGAAACGCGTACTCGAATGCGCCAGGGTCACCTCAACACACATCGCGCCCATAACGTGAGAGGGCTCCAGTGAACCGGAAGTGCAGGCAGAACCGGAGGAAGCGGCAATCCCGAACATGTCGAGATTGAGCAGCAGTGACTCCCCTTCGATATAGGCAAAACTGACGTTCAGGGTATTCGGCAGACGTTGCTCCCGGTCAGGAGTGCCATTCAGCTTGATATCTGGGACCTGGCTGACGATACCATCTTCCAGACGGTCACGCAGGGCGCGGACCCGGCTGTAGTAGTCCTTCTGCTCGACAGCGGCCATCTCACAGGCCTTGCCAAGGCCGACAATCCCGGCAACGTTCTGGGTTCCGGCCCGTCGGTTACGTTCCTGATGACCACCATGCATAAAAGTGGTCATACGGGTGCCACGACGAATATAAATTGCCCCGACACCCTTGGGAGCGCCGATTTTGTGTCCCGAGATGACCAGCAAGATCAACATTAGCTTTCTGGACATCAACCGGTATCTTGCCGACGGCTTGAACTGCATCGGTATGAAAGCGGATATTGTATTTTTTGGCAATCTTGCCGATCTCCTCGATCGGGTAAATATTACCGGTTTCGTTGTTGGCCCACATCACCGAGATCAGAACGGTCTTGTCAGTGATCGCCTTTTCAAGGTCAGCCAGTATCAAGCTGGCCGTCCTTGTCCACCGGCAGAAAAGTGACATCATAACCGTCCTTTTGCAGAGCCTGACAGGTCTCCAGCACCGCCGGATGCTCCACAGCAGTGGTGATGATATGGTTGCCTTTTTCCTTGAGAGCGGACAGAGTGCCCTTGATCGCCATATTGTCGCCCTCGCTGCCACAGGAGATAAAGACGATCTCGGCCGGAGAGGCATTAATCAAGGGCAGCAACCTGCTGCCGGGCATTTTCAAGCGCCCCGGAGACCTGCCGACCGGCCCAGTGCACACTCGAGGGGTTGCCGAATTGCTCCTTATAAAATGGCAGCATGACCTCCAGTACTTCGGGTCTGCACCGGCGAGGTGGCGTTATAATCCAGGTAAATCTGTTTCACCTTCAACCTCCAATAAAATCAATTTTGAATTAAGAATTTTATTTGTGTCAGCTTGCGTTGGGCTTCTTCCGTGAGGTCGGCAAGGGTGATCGATGCCAGGAACTGCCGGATTCGCTCACCCAGACCGTGCCAGACATTGTGCGTCACACATTGCTCGTCACAAACACAGCCATTTTTCTGATCCATGCAGGAGACCGGCACCAGAGACTCCTCGACGCTGTCGATGATTTCGTCAACCTGGATTTCCCTGGCCGGACGGGCCAGCAGGTAACCACCCCCCGGGCCACGCACACTCTTGACAATTTTGCCACGGCGCAGTTTGACGAACAGCTGCTCAAGATATGTCAGGGAAATGCTTTCACGCAGGGAAATATCACGCAAGTTGACGGGTGCACCCTTAGAGTGCAGGTTCAGATTTACCATGGCACGCACTGCATACTGTGCTTTGGTGGACATCCGCATGACTTAGGCCTCGTTCTTCTCCGTTTTGCGGGTACGGACAACGGCAGTCGTCTTGCTTTTTGGCTTGGGGGCAACCGGTCTTCACCTGTTGCCTTTAACGAGCGCTTTTGGTGCAGCTGCGTCGCCGGACTTTGTCAAGTCTTGCCGTCAGGTCATCGACTTTCTTTTCCAGGGCACGAATCTGGTCAAAGAGGCAACTGATCGCCTTGGCTTCCGGATCGGGCATTTTGCCGTGCTCGAGGTCAGGCCGCTCTTCTTCAACCTTCGGCTCCTGCTGCATGACGACGCGTCCGGGGATGCCGACGACGGAAGAATTCGGCGGGACTTCTTTGACAACGACCGAGTTGGAGCCGATCTTTGCAGCCCTTGCCAACAGTAAATGGGCCGAGTACCTTGGCGCCGGAACCGATCACGACGTTATCGCTCGATGGTCGGATGGCGCTTGACCTTGTCCCAGGTGACTCCACCGAGGGTGACGCCATGATAGATGGTGACATTGTCACCGATTTCAGCCGTCTCGCCGATGACCACGCCCATGCCGTGATCGATAAAGAATTTTTTACCGATCTTCGCCCCGGGATGAATTTCGATGCCGGTCAGAAAACGACCGAGATGAGAGGTAAAGCGCCCGAGGAAGTAGAGATCGTGTGTCCACAACCAGTGTGCTATCCGATAAAACCAGACGGCGTGCAGCCCCGGATAGCAGAAGATAATCTCCAGAACGCCGCGCGCGGCAGGGTCCCGATCGAATACTGAATAGATGTCTTCGCGAATGGTTTCAAACACTTTGGTATACCCTCCAAGTCCCGTTTCTCTGTAGAAAATACCGGCACAACAGCTGCCGGCTCTCGAGCCTCTACTAAACGGATAGCATACCTGAGCTAAAACTGTCAATTACTTTTCAAGGGAAATCAGAGGAATAGCTGGTAGGCTTGATTGTCTGACTCTTCAACATAGCGGTAACCGAGGTTGTCCAGAAAAGCTTGTAATTGTGTTTCCTGTCCCGGTGGGATTTCCAGACCGACCAGCACCCTGCCAAAGTCGCCACCCTGGGTACGATAGTGGAAAAGCGAGATATTCCAGTCGGCACCCATGGCGGTAAGGAATCGGGCCGTAGCGCCGGGACGCTCCGGAAACCAGAAACGAAACAGACGTTCTCCATGCGCAGTGCTGGAACGACCGCCGACCATGTAGCGCACATGGGTTTTTGCCAGATCGTTGTCGGTCAAGTCGACATTTTCAAAGCCTTGCGTGGACAGCTGCTTCTGAAAAGCGTGTCGATGTTCATCGCCATTAATGCTGATACCGACAAAGATATAAGCGGATTCACGACCGGACAACCGGTAGTTGAATTCGGTAATATTTCTGTCGCCCACCACTTCACGACAAAAGCGAAACAGGGAGCCAGGCTTCTCGGGGATCGTGACGGCAAAAAGGGCTTCCTGCTTTTCACCACTCAGGGTGCGTTCGGCGACATAGCGCAGGCGATCAAAGTTCATATTGGCGCCGGAGTTGATCGCGACCAGGGATTGACCTGTGACCTTGCGCTCACGAACATACTTCTTGAGCCCGGCCAGGGCAAGGGCACCGGCAGGTTCAACGATGGAGCGTGTGGCCTGGTAGACGCTTTTTATGGCACTGCAGATCTCATCGATATCCACCCGGATGATTTCATCGACATTCTGACGACAGAGATCAAAGGTAAGCTTGCCGACTTCGCGGACCGCAACTCCATCGGCAAAGATACCGACCGAATCGAGTTTGACCCGGCGACCGGCAGCCAGCGACTGGGTCATCGCATCGCTGTCGACCGGTTCAACGCCGATCACCCTGACTTCCGGGCAGAGTGATTTCAGAAAAACCGCCATTCCGGCCAGCAAACCACCACCACCGACCGGGATGAACACTGCGTCCATTCTGCCGGCACTCTGCCGCAGCAGTTCATTGGCGACCGTGCCCTGCCCGGCAATCACCAGTTCGTCATCGAACGGAGGAATAAAGATCATGCCGGACTGGGCGACCAGGACAGCGCAATGCTCAGCGGCCTCGGAATAGTTGTCACCGAACAGGACGACATTGGCGCCAAAGGCCTTGACCGCGGCCACCTTGATATCGGGGGTCGTCACCGGCATGACGATGGTGGTTCGAATTTCCAGCTTATGTCCGGAAAAAGCCACGCCCTGGGCATGGTTCCCGGCCGAGGCGGTGATCACCCCGCAAGCCCTCTGTTCTTCTGTCAGGTTGGCAATCCGGTTGTAGGCACCACGAATTTTGAAAGAAAAAACCGGCTGTAGATCTTCGCGTTTGAGCAGCACGCGATTATTCAGCAACTTCGAGAGAAAGGCCGACTCTTCGAGCGGGGTCTCGATGGCTGCTTCGTAAACCTTGGAGGTGAGGATCTGTTTGAGAAGTTTTTGCATTGTGATTCAATTCATGAGGCTGACGAAAGCGTTACGGATTCAGTTTGACGACTGAGAATAAGCGTAACGACTGATGATTTCAAGAAAAAGGATGATCTTTCACTTCCTGTCACACTTCATCAAGCACATTTCGGCCAGAACAAACATTACCTACAGTTAATTATCGACAACTGTATACAGTTTAGCTATACTGCAAAATCAGTTTCTATCGGGGTTATTCCTTCCCGGAGAAGATATTTCATGTCGTTCTAAAGGAGAGAAATCATGCCGGAATTCACTTACCAGAACCCTTATCCCGTAGGCAAAGACGAGACCAAGTACTACAAGATCGAAGGCTCCGAAAAGTATGTCAGCGTCGACAACTTCGCCGGCAAGGACGTGCTGCGGGTCTGTCCCGAAGCCATAACCATCCTGACCAACACCGCCATGAAGGATGTCTCATTCCTGCTGCGCAAGGAACACAACGAGCAGGTTGCCAAGATCCTCACCGACCCGGAAGCCTCCCGCAATGACAAGGGTGTTGCCATGGCCTTTCTGCGCAACGCCATGGTCGCCGCCCAGTTCGAGCTGCCGACCTGCCAGGACACCGGCACCGCCACCGTGATCGCCAAGAAGGGCCAGCAGGTCTGGACCGGCGTCAACGATGCCGAATACATTTCCAAGGGCATCTTACAAGACCTACACCGAAGAGAACCTGCGCTACAGCCAGACCGTGGCCCTCGATATGTATACAGAAAATAATACCGGCACCAATCTGCCGGCCCAGATCGATCTCTATGCCACCGAGGGAGACGCCTACAAGTTCCTGTTCGTGGCCAAGGGCGGCGGTTCCGCCAACAAGTCGATGCTCTACCAGGAGACCAAGGCGCTGCTCACCCCCGAGAAGCTGTTCGATTACCTGGTTGCCAAGATGAAAACCCTCGGCACCGCAGCCTGCCCGCCCTACCACCTCGCCTTCGTCATCGGCGGCACCTCGGCCGACGCCGTCATGAAGACCGTCAAGCTGGCCACCGCCAAGGAACTCGACGGCCTGCCGACCAAAGGCAACGATCATGGCCAGGCGTTCCGCGACATCGAGATGGAAGAGAAACTGCAGAAGGCCGCTCAGGAGCTCGGCATCGGCGCCCAGTTCGGCGGCAAGTACTTCACCCACGACGTGCGGGTCATCCGTCTGCCCCGCCACGGCGCGTCCTGCCCCCTCGGGATGGCGGTCTCCTGTTCTGCCGATCGCAACATCAAGGCCAAGATCACCCGCGACGGCCTGTTCGTCGAAGAGATGGACCGTGACCCGGGCCGCCTGCTGCCGGAACAGTATCGCATGGCCAAGCATGAGCACGGCCACAAGATCAATCTCGATCAGCCGATGGAAGCCATCCTCGCCGAGCTGACCAAGCTCAAGGTCGGCGACGCCCTGCTGCTCAACGGCACCATCGTGGTCGGCCGCGACATCGCCCACGCCAAGTTCAAGGACATTCTCGATTCCGGCAAGCCGCTGCCCGATTACCTGAAGAAGCACCCGATCTACTACGCTGGTCCGGCCAAGACCCCTGCCGGTCGCCCCTCCGGTTCCTTCGGTCCGACCACAGCCGGCCGCATGGACTCCTATGTCGGCCTGCTGCAGGAAAACGGCGGCTCGATGGTCATGATCGCCAAGGGCAACCGCTCGCAGCAGGTCACCGACGCCTGCAAGAAGTTCGGCGGTTTCTACCTTGGCTCGATCGGCGGCCCGGCGGCCCTGCTCGCCGACGAGAACATCAAGAAGGTCGAGTGCATCGACTTCCCCGAACTCGGCATGGAAGCGGTCTGGAAGATCGAAGTCGTGAACTTCCCGGCCTTCATCCTGGTCGACGACAAGGGCAACGACTTCTTCAAGCAACTCGGTCTTTGAAATCAAAGGCAGCAAAAAGCCCCGCAGTGATGCGGGGCTTTTTGCTGCGCGGAGCGCATTACGAGGTACGAGAAAAGATTCTAACCATTCCCCGGGTCCCGCGTGCCGCGATTCCCGGCCACTAATGGCCGAATGACCCATTTCCAAACCATCCTCAAGGGCCGCCCCACCAGGTAAACCACAAAACACCGGTCACCCCATGACCAGGCCCGCCAGTCATCCAGCCGCGGCCAGAGCAGCCAGCGCCAGCTCAACCGCAATCGATCTCGCCAGCGTTCCCGAACCATCAGATGGTAACGAAACTCTTCCAGAAAATGTCTCTTGCCAGAACCTGACGCGAGGCTGCGCTGCCAGACCAGGGCAGCCAGGACATGGAGTTGCCGATTCCCGTCAATTTTCTGCCTGAACAGAACAGGAATTTTAAATCGGCCAAGCTTCTCAACCAGCAGCAAACCGAGGCAGACCATGCGCAGGCAACCGCAGGACTCTGCCAGCGTCATCACCTTCTGCCAGTCAATTCTGTCCGCGGAGCTGAGCAGGCGGTCAATATCAACGACCCACTTCAGCTTCTCCCAGATATGCTTGCCACCATGCGCCGACAGCATCACAAGCTGTTCCTCGATTTCAAACCACCCAGCAGGAGAATCCGCCAGGTGGCGGTCCAGCTGCAGAGCGTACAACGGGTTGAACATGCGCCAGTGCAGCTCCACCAGCCAGTCTCGCTCCAGGTGGACCAGGGAGAGCTGATTCTCGATTTTTGCGAGGCTCTGCCAGCGCTCCTGTTTCAGCGCAAAATCGAGCCTGTAGCCGGCCTTTTCCAGGCACCTGATCGCCGGCAGGACATCGTCCGCGCGCAGATAAAGGTCGAGATCCGAGAAGACCCGCAGCGCGACATCAGCATAAGCCTGAACGGCCAGCGATGGCCCGCGCAAGGGAGTGCAACAGACAGCATTCTCTTTCAACAGGACAAGCAGGCGGTCGAGCTCCCGCTGCAGGCTCAGGTTACGCAGCGTATTGGCAGCATGCATCCCCTGGTAGCATGCATAATCATCGTTCGGCACCAGCTCTCGGTACGGTTTTAACCCCTGGTAAAGCTGGGGCAGGACCTGGTGGTGGAGAGTCAGACGATGGAGTTCGGCCCAGTCGATGCCGGCAGACAATCGCTCCCGCACTGCGCTGACGAGCGGCTCCTGACACATGAGCAGGACCAGAAGGTCTCTGGCCGGATGTTCGCCGAGATTATCGGTCTTCACAGCTGGTAATGTTCCGACTGTGTCTGGTAGAAATGACGGTACTGTCCGTCACGGCTCATCAATTCAGCATGTGTGCCCTGGTCGAGGATCCTGCCGTTGTCAAGGACATAGATGCGGTCGGCCAACTGAACAGTTGATAGCCGATGGCTGATGATCAGGGCGCTGCGCTGACCAATGACCTGGCGGAACGACTTGATCATTGCTGCTTCCGCCAACGGATCAAGAGAGCTGCTCGGTTCGTCGAGGATCAGCAATTGTGCCTGCCGGAACCAGGCGCGGGCCAGCGCCAAGCGCTGCCACTCGCCGATGCTCAATTCCTGACCGGACTGAAAGTGGGTGCCCAACTGCGTGTTCAGTCCGTCACCGAACTGGCTGATGACCTGGTCAGCACCGGATCTCCGCGCCGCATTGAGGAGGTTTTCAGGCTCCGCTTGCTGTTCAATATCACCCAGCCAGATATTCTCGCCAAAGGTCATATCGAAGCGGGCAAAATCCTGGCAGACCACGCTCACCTGCCGCCGCCACGCCTGCACCTGGAAAGTGCGAAGATCATTGCCTTCCCAGCTGAGGCTACCCGTTTGCGGGTCGTAGAGACGACAGATCAGTTTCGCCAGGGTCGTCTTGCCTGCGCCGTTGACCCCGACCAGGGCAACCACCTCACCGGGCCGGATCTCCAGATCGATACCGCGCAAGGACGGTTCATTGCGACTCGGATAGGTGAAATGCAGGTTGCGGCAGACCAGCCCCAGCTCTGCGTGTACGGAAGCCAGGTTCTGCCCGTCAGCTTTTTCCACCGTGGATGGCAAGTCGAGAAAGTCGTAGAAGTGTTTGAGAAACAGGTTGTCTTCATAAAGCCAGGCCAGACCCTGGAGAATACTTTGCAGGGCGGTCAGGGCTCGCTGGTATCCCTGGAAGTACATGACGATCACGCCGAGTGTCATACTCCCCTGGATGGCGTGGAACGCCATGACGGCGAGCGTCCCGTAAAGGACAACGGTGACCCCGGCCTGGGTGATCATCTCACCGCGCGTACGCATCACTCCAAGCGTGAGGCGTCCCTGGCGCAGCTGCTGCCGCAAGCGGCTGAAGCGCGAAGCAAACATCTGCCCGATACCAAGCAAACGGACATCTCGAGCGTTTGCCGCCCCCGTAATCAACCAGTGGTAATACTGGGACTTTCGATCCACCTCAGCATGATCGACTTCATATCTGAAACGCAGACGGGCATGGATCATGCGCATCAGACCGGCCGGCAGCGCCGCCAGCAGCAGAACCAGACCGACAGCCCAGTGGGACACGATCAGCAGGCCGACGATACCGACCAACATCAGACCACTTTGCAGGGTCTGTTTTAAGCCGTTGACGATCCTGACCGGCCGATGCAGCGATTCCAGCTGCGCCTGGTGCAGCGTGTCATGAAACGCCGGGTCTTCATAATAACCAAGGTCCACGGCGATCGACTGGGCGTGGATGACATCGGCAACATGGTCGGTCACAGCCATACCCTGTGCATCCGCTGCATATGCTCCCCAGGCGTTGATGAGAGCCGTTAGCATCGCCACCAGGCCAGCCAATCCGATCCAGAGGGCGACGGAGGCGAAGCCGGTGCCAGGGTTATTGACCGCAATAGCCAGGGAGTCGACCACCTGCTTGAGCAGGATCAGGGCGAGCACCGGCAGGATGCCCTGCACGATCAACAGGCACAGGTTGACCAGGGTCCAGCCAGGAGCAGCGGTCCAGACAAGCCGTAAGGCCCGGTGCAAGCGTAATGCAGCAGACAGGCGTTGTTTGATATCAGGTTGGATCATAATCAAGACTTTGAGACAGTTTTCCAGTGCTTACCAATTTTTGTCTTGTTTTGGCTCTATTGGAAATTCCAGGCATCGCGTCGACGAAGGTTTGGCAACCGTCAGATATTTAACATATAATGCTTACATTATGAATGGATTGGTAGCAGAAAAAACACAACCTGTGACACGGAAACTGGCTCTCGGCCCGCTTGCATATCACCTGATGGCCCACGATGTCTGGGGAGAACAAGTGATTGCCGGCCTCAATGCCCACCTGGATTCACCGGCAGCGAAGAAAGGCTTACCTGACCGGGTCATCCACCTCTGTTCTTTGCCACAGGGCCCTGACAACTGCAGTGAAGAGCGTTCTCTGCCGGAGCACCTTGCCTCAAGGCTCCCGGACAACGAAATGGACGGGACATGGACCTACCGCCGGGACATGGCCAATAGCGTCTGGTTCTCTGCCGAATCCAGACATTGTTTCTGGACAGCTGGAATCGACCCTCAACTGGGCAGTTTCCGCTATCACCTGCCATGGACTCTGCTACTGCACGACATGGTACGGCATGGCGGAGGATTGATCCATGGTGGTCTGGCCGAGCATCATGGAAGCGGGTTACTGCTACTGGCCCCGCCGGACGGCGGCAAAACCACGACGCTGGCAAGTGCACCGGCGCCCTGGCGGGTTTTGAGCGACGATGCCGCCCTGGTCTGGCCGCTGGATAAGGAGTCCTGGCAGGCCAGCCCGCTGCCATCATGGGGGATGCTGAACCAGACCACTTCGGGCCCAACCGCAAGCCTGCGACGCCTGAACATGCCGGTCCCGGTCCGGGTCATGGTTCGTCTTTACCAAGCCAGTGATCTCGAACTGACGTTCCTGCCAACGCTTTCCGCAATGCCCCTGATCTACCGGGCCCTCTGTGAATACCCGGCTGCCTTCCTAGCTGAAACCGGATTCCGGCCACACTTCTTTCATACCGCTGCCACCCTGGCAAAGCGGATCCCCTGCTGGCGCCTCGACCTGCCGCTGCACGCAGACGTCTGGCCGCGGCTTGCAGACCTCCTCAGGCAGCCACGAACATGAGCCCTCATCGCAAGAAATATTTCCGCTACATTGGCAGAAGCATGTGGCCCTGTTTTCAGGAAGGGGACCTGTTGGAGATTGAGCCAATTGTAATCGACCGCGCCCGGGTCGGTGACTGCCTGCTGTTCACGGACCCTGATGGCCAGCTCGTGGTCCATCGGCTGACCGCCAAGCATTCCGGCCTGCGCACGCGCGGCGATTTCTCGGCGGAGCCCGATGCTTTTGAGGTTTTGCCGAAGGACATCAGGGGTCGGGTGATCTGCCGCTATCGGTTGGAACAGCGCAGCAGGGTTGCGGGAGGCCGGCTCGGACTGCTGGCCGGGAAGTTTTATCGCCTTGCAGGACGGATCGATCCGGACCGGGCGTCTCGCGGCGGCCAGCTGGCACGGGCGATCCTGCGCTGCTCGTCATGCCTGCTGAAACCGGTCTGGAATTCGGGGAAGGTCCGCACCCTGCACATCCAGGGTAAACAATCAATTGTCGTCTGGCAATTATGGGGCAATCAGATCGGCCATCAAAATCCGTCGAACGGCAGGTGGCAGGTTCGCTGGCCCTGGCGGGTGTTCGTGAAGTTGCCTCAGGGGATGGGTTAGAGGCAGTATCTGCAGATCAGCGGGCAGAGCCGGCGGTGCAGACGAGTTGGGCGCCCTTACCCTCAGAGCAGTAGCCGTTTGAGGCACCGGTGCCCGCATTGCACTGATTTGTCCCTGTGCCGGTTGCCGAGGTGCCTGTTTTGCAGGTCAGACCAAGGGCCGTGCCAAGATTATCGACCGATCTGACCAGGGGTTCCTGCCAGGTTTTTTTCTGATTCATATCAACCACCGTCAAGAAGTTTACTAATATCGCATGCTAGCGTGACTAAGGTATTTTTGCAAGCCTGGACAGCGGGAAGATGCCGGCCTCCATGGCCTGCTGGCAGAACCAGTTGGCAGCAAACAGGTCACCGCCAAACTGGTAGTTGACTGCGACGCAGCTGCCTTTGCAGGCGCCTTTCATGAGGCACTCGCCACAAACTCCCCGCAGTTCATCCGGCAGGCCTTGCCTCAGACGCTGTAACACCGGGTGATTTTCCCAGAGATCTGACAAAGAAGTATCCATCACATTACCCATCGCCAGCTCTGGAGCTTGCTGACCGACACCGCACAGGGCATAGTCGCCATTGGGCAGTATCCCCAGGATATTCTCGAGATTACAGACCCCGTCCTGCTGCCCGTCGATGATCATCGAAAGCGGCCGGAAGGCCCAGGGGACATCAATCATCACCGGCAGTTTATCACTTCCAGAACGGGTGGTAATGAGCTTTTGTGCGATTCGGACCACTTCCACAACCGTCAAGGAGCAGCCTTCCCGGGTCAGGCTTGCCCCGCCCAGCAGCGGCTGCACGACATTGAATTTGACTGCCCCCGCCCCCAACTCTGCGGCCAGGTCGAGATAGTCGTCCAGTTCAATGACGTTGTCCCTCTGCAGGGTCATGATCATTTCCGGCGAGTAACCTGCGGATGACAAGGTGCGAATAGCCGCTACAGTGCGATCAAAGCCTCCCGGAACGCCACGGATGGCATCATGGGTCTCCTCATTTGCACCATCCAGGCTGACCGAGACATCAGCGACGCCGCATTCGATCATCAGGTACGCCAGCTGCTCATCAATCAGCAAACCGTTGGTTTCGAGGCTGGCTATTAATCCGGACTCCTGCTGCAATCGCAGCAACGCTGCGAAGTTCGGGTGCAGGGTCGGTTCGCCACCGGTCCACTTCAGGCGGCGCAGGCCCAATGGCAGGGCCTGGTCAATGGCATGACGCAGGCAGTCCGGGTCAAGGACTTTTCCGGACTCCCCCTTGGGCGAGGATTCGGAAACGAAATAGCAATGTCGGCAGGCACAATTGCAGCCGCTGGTCAGATAGACGTAAAAAGTCGCCAGGTCAGGGACTTTGGCAGGCGGAACATTCATATTGTCAACCCCTTGCCGGCAAGGCCTTCGACAAAACGTTTCAGGCAAGCATCCGGACAGGGGTGATTGACCTCTCCTACCCTGGTAAAAGCTGACCCCGGACAATTACCGGTGCAGTTCTCCCGCCAGGCACAGTCTCGGCACTCCTCGAATGAACGCAAATTTATATTGCCTCGTTCACGCAGCCGTTTCAGTTCATCGGCAGATTGCCAGACCACGGCGAGGTCGTCCTTGCCGATATAACCCAGAACCATCTGCGGCAGCATGACACAGGGAATCATGGCGCCATCGGCACGCACCGCAAGCTGGCTATAGATACAACCGCAGCCAACCAGTCGACCGCGACCGGGGATCGGTCGACCGCTGATTCGCGCGTCTTCCATGGCACGGAAGTTGTGCCAGTTGGCGAGGGGACCGGCATTGGCTTGAATCCGGCCGGGGTAAGTGCGATCGAGTTCGGCCAGGAGGTGCATGGCCTTGAGCTGTTGTTCAGGTTGCAGCAGGACATCCGGGGCATATTTACCGGCATCCCCCAGGGATGATGCCGAATTGGTCGAAAAAGATGGCAGGTTGAGTTCTTCCAGCAGCAGACGGGTCATTGCCGGCAGATCATCGATATTGCCGGGATGGACGGTCACGCGGACCGTCACCGGCAGATCGGCCGTCTGAAGTCGACCGATCGCGGCGAGAGCCGGAGCGAAGCTGCCATGCCCCCGCAAGCTCTCATGCACGGCAGCAGTCGAGCCGTCCAGAGAAACCTGAACCATGTTGCAGCGCCCGGTCGCTTTGAGGTGGTCGGCAATAGCGGAGGTCATCAGGCTGCCGTTGGTCAGCACACTGAAACGCATGCGATTGGCGACGATGCCATCAACCAGATCTAAAAAATCCTCACGCAGCAGCGGTTCACCGCCCAGGAGGGTAACCTCCATGACAGAACAACGCTGCAACTCTGCAAAAAATGCCAGCCAGCGTGCCGTGGGCAGGTCATAATAGTCGACGCCGGGGTTGTTAAGATAGTAGCAGTAACTGCAGGACGCATTACAACGGCTGGTAATTTCAAGATCAAGAGACCGGGGAGTGCGCATCAAACCAGGAGACATCACTCCTGTTCCCAGACCCCGACGACACCAAGTTCGGCCAGGTCGTTGACAAGGACAAACACCTGTCGGATGGCGGTTTCATCGATCCCGTCATAGAGTTCCCCGAGGTTATCGATGACTTCTTGCAGAGAACGATGGCCGTCCAGTTGCTGGTAGATATCTGCAGCTGTACTGTTGAGCATCTCCACCCTGCCATTATCAGGATCAAACAATAAGGCGCAGTCGTCATCCTCAATCCGCAGCACAAAGTTGGGATTGACCGCCAGGCGGGTAGTCAGGTCAATTTTCAGCGCAACACTGTTCAATAGTTACTCCGTAAGACCATAAGATAAAGTGATCAAACAACAGCTCTCTTTAAAACCAGGCACTGTTTCAAACCAAAGCTGAGCATGGATCGCATTTTTTTCTCTGCGTCCAGTTTGGTCAGTTCAAAGTGATTCAGAAGGAATGTGACGCAATCAGAACGGCTGAAGAGGCCATCACCGACCGTTTCGCGTCCCATCTTAAACAGTTGCGCGGCAGCATGATTAACCGTAACCATGACATCCCGGTCAGCAACAAGCAGGACAGCGTCCTCGTCAAACAATTCCATGCACACATGGGGTGAGAACTGGTAACAATGCATCCGGCACGAACCTTTCAAGGGGATAGAACTCATGTTAGTTGCATTGGAGACTTCGTGTCAATTCTATGGAATTTTTTAGAAACCCGAAACAGCCATCAGAACCGGCAGCAGGAAGGTTGTCATCAAACCGTTCAGGCCGATCGCCAGGCCGGCCACGGCTCCCGACAACCGGTCAACCTCGAACATCCGCGCCGTACCTATGCCATGGGCAGCGGTACCGACCGCCAGACCTGTGGCGACCGGCGAGGTCACCCCGATCAGGCGACAGAATTCCGGGCCACAGACCGCACCAAGACAACCGGTCAAGACCACGATTGCTGCCGTCAAGGGCGCCATCCCACCTATCTTTTCGACGATACTGATAGCAATCGGTGTCGTCACCGATTTGGGCGCCAGCGAAAGGATGACCTCACGACTGCCGCCCAGCAGCCAGGCCAGCCCACAAGCCGAGACAATCGATGCCAGGGAACCGGCAAAGATGCCGATCATGATCGGCCGCTTGCGCTGCCAGATTTCGGCGCGGCGCTGATACAGCGGCACAGCCAGGGCAACGACGGAAGGGCCAAGCAGGAACAGCAGAATATCGCCGCCTCGGGCATAGTCACGATAGTCGATGTCGCTGCCTTTGAGCAGCAGGATGATCGTCACGATCGAGACCAGCACCGGGTTGGCCCAGACACTGCCGACGCGCCGGTAAAGGATCTGGGCGAGCAGGTAGACGACCAGGGTCAGCGCGACTCCGAACAAGGGCTTTGCGATCAGTTCAGTCCACATCGTTCTGCTCCTGGGTTTCCAGCTTTTGAGCGACGACACCGGTCACGGCCATGACCACGAAGGTGCTCAAGATCGTGGCCACAGTGATCGGCAGCCACTCGGCGGCAATCAGGTCACCGTAGACCATGACACCAACGCCAGCCGGCACGAAGAACAGGCCCAGGTTGGCGAGGAGAAGCTCAGCGGCTTCCTCAAGCCATTTGATTTCGACGAGACCTGTCATCAACGCCAGCAGCAGCAACCCCATACCCAACACGTTGCCGGGGATCGGCAGGTCAAGCATGCGAGCGATGAATTCACCACAGAGCTGAAACAGCAGCAGCAGGGTTATACCACGGACCATAGCCCCTCGCAGGAGTTAGAGTACATTATCAGAATTCGCCCTCGAGTCCCTCTATAAGTGCTGCAACTTCATCACAAATCTCTTTGGATGCCGGGCTATTCTCCCGTTTGAGGAACTCTTTGAAGCAGTGCACGGACTCCTGCACCTGCTCCTGATCCAGACAAATGTTGCCCAGGGTCAGGTACGCGAAGGAAAAGTCAGGGTCAAGCATTACCACCCGGCGGCAGTACTTTTCGGCTTCTTTGAGATCACCCTTGTCATAGTGATACTCTGCCAGGTTGAAATGGCCTTGAGGATCGTCGGGGTCGAGTTCCAGGGCCTTTTTAAAGCACGCACAGGCCTCTTCATCGCGTCCCGTCGTAAAGCAGACATCACCCAGGGAATACAATGCAAAAACGGATTCGGGATTCTGCTGCAGAGCCTGTCGATAACAGGCCTCGGCTTCATCCACACGATCCTGGTGATAATAAATCAGGCCAAGACTGACCCTCGCGTCGGTCTGGGCCTGATCGTGCAACAGGATATTCTCATAAACACGGCAGGCATCACCGGAACGACCCAGCTCGAAATAGACTGTAGCCAGATCAAATTGGACCTCAACATCACCCGGCAGCCGGCCGGCCACATCTTCAAGGACGGTCATGGCCTCTTCGAGAAGCCCGGCCTCCATCAAAGCCTCCCCAAGCAGAGCCCTGGCATCGAGATTGTCAGCCTGTTCCTGCAAGAGACGCCTCAGGATCAGAATGGCCTCTTGCGGCGCTCCGTTTTCCAGCGCCTGCTCCGCGCGGTTCAAAGATACCTGTTCATCAGTCATGCGTCTTCTCCCTTTTAAACATTATCAGAACCCGGGCTGTGTTCCATGGCCAGGGTATCGAGCATATCCCAGACTCCCCATGGACCGGCTTCAATCACTTCAGCCTGTACACCCAGGCGGTTGGACAGATCGTCAACAGCCATGTCGTCGAGGAAAAGATCTGCTCCATCACGCAGCATGACATCCGGAATCATCAAAATTTCTCCGAGCGCCTCGCTGGATAATTGCTCGACAAGATCATGCCCGGTCAGGAGACCTGCTACAGTAACATATCCACCGAAAAAACGGTTCTCAACGACATGCACACGCAAGTCGAGGTTGCATCTCCCGGCAAGTTTTTCAGCAAAGAATTTTATTTCAGCGGCGGCAGAGACTCCGGTCACCAGGCTTATTGAAGGTAATTGCAGAGGCCCTGCACCATCGAGGACATCTACCATCTGCGAACGGAACAGGGCGATCAGGCCCACCCCGTTCTCAATCTGCGCCAGGTCTTCATAGTCAGCCAACAGCGGGAAAGCGTGCTCTGCCTTGAGATAAAGCTCATCCGCAGCAAATATGAAGCGGGTGCCGAGCTGTTCCAGAAATTCGGCTTGCCGGGCTTCGATCCAGTCGATCAGCGCAGCGGCTTCCTGTCGCGTATGCGTACGCAAATCGGCAAGTCGCTGGCGATGCCCCGTCAATCCGACCGGAACGATGGCCAGGGATTTCACACCTGCCGGCGCGAGTGCCGCCAGCTCTTTGCAGGTGCGAGAGAGATGCTCACCGTCATTGATTCCCGGGCAGACAACAACCTGGGTGTGAATCTCAATACCACCGGCCACCAGGCGTTCCAACAGCGGTATGAGATCCGGGGCTCGTTTGCCAAGCAGTTCCTGGCGCAATGTATGGTCGACGGCATGAACCGACACGTAGAGCGGCGAGAGACCCTTCTTGAAAATTCGCTGCAGATCTTGTTCCGAGAGATTGGTCAGGGTGACGTATGCGCCGTAGAGATAGGAAAAGCGATAGTCCTCATCCTTGACATACAGGGTCTTGCGCATGCCGCGCGGCAACTGATGCACAAAACAGAAGATGCAATTATTGCCGCATTGCTTTGGTTCAGGGTGTGGCAGACTCAGACCGAGCGGCTCGTCACTGTCGTGTTCGACGGCAAGGACCCTGATTGCTCCGGCATGATCCCGCATTTCTATGAGAAGAGATTCTCTGCTTTCCTCGACCAGGTAATCAACCAGGTCGTTAACAGGTTCCCCATTGACCTTGAGAAGAAAATCACCCGACTGCACTCCCAGCTCAGCTGCGATACTGCCAGGTTGGACGGTTAATATTTCAAGCATTCTTCAACCTGGTTCATCGATCTTTCTGTCACGCAGAAGCCTGGATTTTCAAAGGATTACCATAAGAGGCAAAGACAAAGGTCCCCGGCCGGAAGATTTCCGGCAAGGGACCTTGAAATGTCCACCTATCGGGAACGCTATCAGTCCCGACCACCATGTAAACGGAAATTTCCGTCCACAGAAGTTATTGAAGATATTGCATGTTTATAAAGAAGAAGGTCTCCGCTACTGTCCACCAAAACACAGAAGCTGTCAAATGACTTGATGTGCCCTTGCATCTTTTCGCCAGACATCATGGCGATATCCACAAGAACTCTTTCCTTACGGGCCTGATTCAGATACTGATCTTGGATATTGAATGGTGACTTTGCCATAACAACCGCTCCTTGTTTAAATGTCATAGAATTCTGCAATCAACTGTCGAATTGTAACAAAGTCGCCAGAGGATTCAAGCCAAATAATTGATTTGTCTTTACGAAACCAGGTCAATTGTTGTTTCGCGTATCTCCGTGTAGATTGTTTGAGGTCGTAAACAGCCTCATCAAGGGAGATTTCTTGACGCAGCACCGCGAAAGCCTGGCGGTAACCGATCGTGCGCAGCGCTTTCAGGGACGGATCATAACCTGCCTGCAACAATTCTTCAGCCTCCTTGAGCAAGCCATTTTCAAACATCATCTCGGCGCGTTGTTCAACACGTTGATATAGCTCTTTGCGCTCAAGGTTTAAGCCGATTTTAAGGGTACGATAAGGCTGGCCGCGAAAACCATGTTCATCCTGCAACACCGAAATGGAGGAACCTGCGTCATGCACCTCGAGAGCACGAACAATCCTGACCAGGTCGTTGGGATGCAGGCGGGCCGCAGATTCCGGATCGACGGTGGCGAGTTCGGCGTACAGCACGTGGCTGCCCTCCCTCTCAGCCCTGTCATGCAAGCGCTGGCGAAGCTCCTGATTTGCGCCGGGGGCATGCAGCAGCCCTTCGGTAAGGGCGCGTATATACAGACCGGTGCCGCCCACCAGGAATGGCCGTTTGCTGCGTCGACAGATATCGGTCATGGCCTCTTCAGCGAGGTTCACAAAGTGCGCAGCGTTAAACTCTTCATTCGGCCAGGCGATGTCAATCAGATGATGACGGGCTCGCTGCTGCTCCTGTTTGGTCGGTTTGGCGGTACCGATATCCATCAGTCGGTAGAGCTGCCTGGAATCAGCAGAAATTATTTCGCCGTCAAAGCTTTCAGCCAGGTCGAGAGCCAGTGTCGTTTTGCCGACCGCGGTGGGTCCGCAGATGACGAGCAGGGCCGGTCGGTTATCTGCAAAGTTCGACAACATTATCCTCGATGAAAAAGCTTCTCAATCTCTCGTTTCGACAATCGATGCATGACCGGTCGCCCGTGTGGGCAGCAACTTCCAAAATCAATGCCGGCAAGATCCTGCAACAATTGCTGCATTTCACTCTGGGACAGGGCCTGGTTGGCCCGGACCATGCTGTGACAGGCAATAACAGCCAGAACACGTTCCATCTCATCATCAAGTTGTCCGGCACGCCCGATCTCATTCAGTTCTCCGGCAAGGTCGCGTACCAGGCGTTCGGCATCAACGTCAGCGGCGAGTGCCGGAACAGTTTTCACGGTAAAAGATCGGCCGCCGAAAGCTTCGACTTCAAATCCAAAACGCATCAGGTCATTCAGATGCTCAGCCAAAACAGCCGCCTCACGATGATCGAGTTCCAGGACGACCGGGAAAAGCAGGCTCTGGCTGGCTATGCCATCCGACGCCAGCTGCTTGCGAAGGTGCTCAAAACCGACACGTTCATGAGCTGCGTGCTGGTCGATCAGGACCAGTTCATCATTCACCTGGCAAAGCAGATAGCTGTTAAGGTACTGACCGATGATACGCCAACCCTCGGGCATGGCCGCTCTTTGGCCCTGTTCATGTGACCATCCTGTCATCTCACCCTTAACGGTGGAGACTGCAGGAGGCACAGCGACTGAGGCAACTTTGTCATTGAAAGCCGCCAGGGATTCCTGAACGCTCTCGCGATAGTCTCTTTGCGAGGGACCGGTAACAGCCGGCGCGGCGACAAGGCCCAAAGGCCGGGGATGCCCTGGGACCATGGCAGGTTCAAAAGCTCCCTGCTGCAGGCGCTCCCGCAGGGCCGCAACGATAAAATCATGGACCTGATGTTGATTACGAAAACGAACCTCATGTTTGGTGGGATGGACATTGACATCGACCATTGCCGGAGGCATATCGATAAACAACACGGCAATCGGGTATCGCCGTTTTTCGAGCAGGGACCGATAAGCTTCGAGGATAGCGTGTTGAACAACCTTATCGCGCACGAACCGGCCATTCACATAAGTATAGATCTGACCGGTGCTGGAGCGGCTGATCCCGGGAGCTCCCAGCAGGCCGATCAGCATCTCGCCATTGCCGGAATCTGCTTCGACTGGCAGGAGATCAGTGGCGATGGGACGTCCAAGCAACGCAGCAACCCGCTCCTCAAGATGGTTGTGCCGATAAGCTTCAAGGAAAGTGCGCCCATTGTGCGACAAACGGAAATGAATATCAGGACGTGAGAGAGCGAGGCGGGAGACAACATCGGCAATATGACCGAACTCCGTTTCCTCTTTGCGCAGGAATTTGCGGCGTCCCGGGGTATTAAAGAAAAGGTTTCGAACCTCGACGACGGTTCCGGGCGCAGCTCCGACCGCATCGGCCTGGCGAATAACACCACCCTCGGCGTAAATCTGCCAACCGGAATCATCTTCGACAGAACGGGTGGTCAGACGCAGTCGGCACACGGAAGCAATGGCTGGCAGGGCTTCGCCGCGAAAGCCCATCGTGTGCAGGGCAAACAGGTCGGCGGCGCTTTTAATCTTGCTGGTGGCATGGCGTTCCAGGCAAAGGAAAGCATCATCCTTTTGCATGCCGTGACCATTGTCGGTTACCTGGATAAGGGACTGACCACCCTTTTCAATGTCCACAAGGATTTCTGTGGCAGAAGCGTCCAGGGAATTTTCAATCAACTCCTTGACGACCGATGCCGGTCGCTCGACCACCTCACCGGCAGCGATCTGATTGGCGAGATGTTCAGGCAGGATTTGAATTCTACGGCTCATATCTTGAAGATTCCACGCGTGCAGATGATAACGGGCCAGAGGGGTCGTTTTGTCACGAAAACAAAAAGCCAGCCCGGGAGAAATCACGCTCCTGGCTGGCCTGAAACGTCAAAAAGTCAGTTCATTGCTTTCGTTCCAGCCGATCTAGAATGCTCTCTATTTCAGTCAGTTCACTCGATGACTTATCCTGCGGACGTTCCGTGAGAGGTTGCGGCAAAAGGCCAAGATCGCCGGCGACACTATGGGCAATCCGGTTGTCAACTTTACTCATTTTGCGCAGATAAGCTTCAAAAAGACAATTATCGCTGATCGTATTGATCAGGCGCGGGACTCCTCCTGCATAACGATGAATGATGGGAATCACCTCATCATCGTAAAGCATCTGCCGAGCCCCGGCAATCTGCAGGCGGTGTTTGATATATGAGGTTGTCGTCTCCACCGTCATCGATTTGAGGTGAAATTTGACTGCAACTCTTTGCGCCAGAGGTTCATCCAATGCCAGGCAATCTTCCAATTCGGGCAAACCGAAAAAAACTATATTCAACAGCTTCTTGCCCGGCACTTCCAGATTCAGCAAACCACGAAATTCTTCCATCAGTTGACGGCTCTGTAGCATCTGTGCCTCATCGATCAGCACAACGGCCCGTCGTCCTTCATCCTCGATTTCAAGAAGCCTGATGTAGAGTTGTTTGAGGAGCGTCAGACGGTCACCAACCGGTTCCTTGACCCCAAGTTGCAGAGCAATCCGGGTCAGAATCCATTCAGGGGTGATTCCGGAATGCACCATCACCAGCAGGGAGGACTCGTAACGATCCTCGGGAAGGTTGTCGAGCATGCGGCGGGCAAGAGTTGTTTTGCCGGTGCCAACCCCCCCGACCAGGACGGCGAGACCTTTGTTGGAGTCAACTGCGTACATCAAACGCAACAGGGCCTGGCTGTGTTGATCACTGTTAAAATAAAAACGGGCGTCCGGAGCGTTGGAAAAAGGTTCCCGGGCAAGCCTGTAATGTTGAAGATAACTCATAACCTTTCTGAACCTTCTTGCCTAAACGTAAGAGACGCGGTCCCGGTTCCCTTGCGGACCGTCATCGTCATCGGAACCATCGATTAACCCCAACTCTTTACGTAAATTTTTTATAATATCAGAGACATCGCGGTAGAATGAATCCTGTTCAGAAACCAGCTGGAAAAATTCGAAGGCTTCAAGCAACTGGCCGTTCACCTGATGGAGCATGCCCATTTCAAAATTAAGGAGCATCCGCTCTTCGTCGCCAAGACCTTGGTGGGCCAGGCCACTCCTGAACACTGCCATGGCGGCATCGGTTTGCCCTGCTTCCATGTGGCACTGTCCGGTCAGGGTGATGCAGTCAAGGGTGCGCGTCGAATCTTTGCTCGCCTTGTCAAACTCGGCGATCGCATCATCGTAAAGGCCCATCTCTTTGTAAGCGATGCCGAGATTGTAATGTGACTCCGTATCGGAAGAGTCTATCTCCGAGACCAGTTTCTGCTCAACATCGTCCTCATGAACAAGACCATCAAACGAATCGAGAAAATCTGTGGCATCTAGTAGTTCATCATCCCGCAGATCTGCCATAAGATCGGCAAAGACCGTACTGTCCGACTCAGCTTCTGCCGCCTGTCGTCCCCGCATGATTTGATCCATTTTCTCATACAGAACCGGCAATCCGGGACGATATTCCATCAGAGTCTGGACAACCCTCTCGGCATCATCATACAACCCCTGCTGCAGATAGAATTCAGCTTCTTCCAGTTCTGCCTCAACATTAAGGGCCGCAGAAAAGGCTGCTCTGCCGGAAGGTGCTTCAACAACCGGGGCCTCAGAATCTTCAATTACATCGAGATCTTCAATCTCCGCCAACATTTCGAGTTCTTCGATTTCATCCAACTCATCGAGATCTTCAATCCTTTCCAGAGGCTCGAGTTCCTCAAATTCCTCCAGCCCCCTATCTTCCTCTTCCACCTCTTCTACGAAAGCGGAGAAATCGTCTAATAACAGATCTTCCCGAGATTCAGATTCATCTGCAATAAACTCGCCCCCATCAACAGCTTCAGGAATAACTTCAGAACCTTCTGAGACAGCATGAATTTCTGATTCTATTGCCAGTTCTTCACTTGTTGCTCCGACTTCGCTGCAAAGCTTATCTTCGACTTCGCCAGCAGATTCTTCGTCAACTTCCCTGTTGTACGCGTCATCAAGGATTTCTTCAACGAAGACCTCGTCATCGGCTACAAGTTCCTCTTCAAAATCAAGTTCAAAGTCATCCAGTTCGCCGAGATCAATTTCAATTTCTATTTCGTCATCCTCGACAGCCTCGGCAGGCACTGCGGTCTCTTCCTCATGAATCGACCCGGCGATTTCTTCAACAGGAGAGTCCGCACTCTCAACCTGATCCATGGGGATTTCAAGGTCAAGGTCAAGGTCAAGATCAAGGGCGAGATCCGGGCCGAACCATGCAGTGTCGCTTTTCACCGGCGGCTGATCTTCAACATCGAATGATGACGCATCAACGGCAAGGGCATCTTCTTCGTCAACCACATACGGCGTTGCTGAATCTAATGTCGGTTCATCGGACGAGGCGTAAGCCGGGACGTTTTCAGTCTCTATCGAGGCCTTTGCAGGCAAGTCATCTTTCCCATTTTGCTGATCCCCAGCGGCATCATAGAGAGCAGACAGGGTTTCAGCCACGATCGGGTCGCCGGCGAGAAGCACCTTAAGTTCCTCATAGAGCCCCTGCAAAACAGAACCTCGTCCGGCAAGAAGAAAAGTCTCTTTCCATTCTTCAAGCCGATCCCTGGCCCGGGTCACCTCGCCAGCATTCAGGCAGATCCGCACGTAGAATTCACGGAGGTCAAGGTCGCCTTCTTTCTGTTTCAACAGATGTTTAAGGGTCAGGCGGGCATTGGCGAAATCCTTATTTAAAACATAAGCATCCGTCAGAAATTTAATAATTTCGGGATCTTCAGGGGAATGTTTCAGAAGGTTTTTCAGTACCTGAATGGCTTTATCAGATGAACCATTATTGAGCAGGGCCCGGGCAAGAGGCAAATGTGAAATTCCATCCTCGGGGCAAATATCGAGGAACCGCTCATAGAGCTTGATGATTTTTGTATATTCACCTTTGGCATCGAGAACATCAATGATCGACTGAAATTTTTCATAGGCCTCTTCGGTCCGACCGGAGACGGCATAACATTCTGCAACTTTGGCCGAAAAGTTCAGATTATCAGGATCGAGGGTCAGCATCTTCTCCAACACCTCGATAACCTCAGCATGCATATTTTTTTTATCGTAGAAAGCAGCCAGGTTGCGGTATTCGGTCAACGCATTGCCGATCAGGCCCTGTTTCTCATTGAGTTCTGCCAGACGGTAGTAGATCTTCACCTGGGTAGGATCAATCTTCTGCATCTGCTTGAAAACAGCAATTGCCTTGAGATAGAAACCTGTTTCCGTGAAATGCCTGGCAACTGCCTCGTACTCTACCAGCGCTTCTTCGTTACGTTTCTCTCGACTGAACAATTCGGCAAGTTTCTGCTTATTGCGCATGTCCTTGGGAAACGCATCGACAAGCTTTCGATATTCATCGATCGCCTTCGGCAGTTGTCCCTTCGAAAGGAACTTCTGGGCACTTGTGAGGAGTTTTTCTTTATTTGCCAAGAGATCTTCCTATTAAGTTTATGACAAAACAAATAAGCGGTAATACTAAACGAAGAACTCCGAAACAGTCAAGGGCACAATAACGAAGTCAGTCGCGGATTTTCTTTAAAAAACAACGGAGTAGATCACTCTTCACAGGAAAGGATTCGCGGCCTGAGACAGGATTTCAACGAATCATACTCTTTTGCTGTTTCTTCGTAGCCCTGCCGCCCCATCAATGCGTAGGTCAACAGCTTGCCCTCCTCAACTCCGGGTTGATCCAGGGGATTGACATCAAACAGGAATCCGGCGAAAAGGGTCTGCACCTCGAACATATAGATAAGCGCGCCGACAGTCTCCGCGGTCACCATGGGAAGGTGGATTGCACAGTTGGGCCGCTTATTTTTGGTCAAAGCCGCAGCAGTCGCCTGCTGCTCCACGCTGATCAACTCTGCCATAGTATGTCCCGCCAAGTAGGCCATGCCGGGTGCGGCGTCATATCCCGGCATTTGTAGCTTCCGCTCAAATTGATCGACAACAATAAAAGTCACGACTTTGTCGAAAGGTCCCTCCATATAAAGCTGCACCTGTGAGTGCTGGTCTGTGGTGCCGAGAGCATTAACCGGCGTTGGCCCGACATGACGCAGCGATCCATCGGTGCCAACCTTTTTGCCCAGACTTTCTGCCCACAGTTGACGAAACCAGTCGGCAACATCTTTCAAGCGGTCGCTGTAAGGCATCAGAACCGAGATTTTCAAGCCTTTCTGGTAAGCGAGGTATTGCAGCGCCGCGCTCAGATAGGCCGGATTGGTCTCAAGATCATCGTGACAGACAAATTGCGAAAAGTCGGCAGCCCCTTTAAGGAGCGCGGAGACGTCAATCCCCGCGCACGCCAACGGAAGCAACCCAACCGGCGTAAAAGCACTAAACCTGCCACCGACTCCGGCAGGGATCGCGCAGCTGCGATATCCTTCCTGTTCAGCCAGTTGCCGCAGGACACCACTTTCCGGGTCGGTAATCAGGATAAAATGATCTCGGAAACGATCACCGACGCTCTCTTCAACCCATTGTCGTGCCACCAGGAACTGACTGGTCGTCTCGACAGTGGTTCCCGATTTGCTGATCACCAGGAAGCAGGTTTTTGCAGGGTTGCAAAGATCCAGACGGGCCGAGAAACCGTCCGGATCGACATTGTCGAGCACAAAAAGACGGGGCAAACCGTCCCGCCGTTGTTTATCCTGCAGGTTGTGCCCATAGCGCAGTGCATTAAAAATGGCCGTAGTTGCCAGCGCGGAGCCGCCGATTCCAAGCACAACAAGGTTGTCGAAGTTCTCCTGCACCTGCCTGGCAAGACGCGTGACTTCCTCTACAGCTTCAAGGTCGAACGGCAACTCGAAAAAAGGCAGCTCGCCGTTCTCGCGCTGAATCCTGATCCGCTGATGAATCTGCCTGGTCCGGTCGATAAGCCCGGCGACATCTTCGTCGCGGATACCGAATTCAGAACCGACGGCATCCATCATCATATTGGTATAATCGATGGAAATCTTCATAATCACTCCCAAACAAGCTGATTTTGGCTCTTGTGTAACGTCATTATGACTTACCGCCAAGCCTTTTCAAACGGGCAACTTCCTGATCAGTCAGCTTACGCGTCTGCCCCGCTGCCAGCCCGTCCAGATTCAAAAAAGCATAACCGGTGCGAACCAGGCGACTGACCTGGCAGCCCAGAGCTTCGCACATGCGTCGCACCTGACGATTTCGTCCTTCGTGGATAGTCAGTTCAAACCATGTGTGCCCGCCGCGAACCCGCAGGTTGGCAACCTTTGCCGGGGCGGTCACGCCCTCTTCAAGGGGCACGCCCTCTTGCAGCAGTCTTTTTGATTCTGCGGAGATATGGCCATGCACCTTGACCAGGTATGTCTTGTCAATCTGGTGACTCGGGTGAGCCAGGCGATTAGCCAGGGCACCATCGTTGGTCATCAGCAGCAGCCCGGAAGTATTAATATCAAGACGACCGACCGGAAAAAGTCGCACAGCCAGATCACGAACAAGATCCGTCACGACCGGTCGACCTTCAGGATCGCTCAGAGTCGTGACAGTGCCCAGGGGCTTGTTGAGGAGGACATAGACCAGATCTTCAGCGGCTTTAAGGGGTTTATCATCAATCAGCAGGCGATTCGTATCCGTATCGGCTTTGTCACCCAATTTTGCAATTTGACCATCAACACGAACCCTGCCCGCAGCAATCAGTTCCTCGGCAGATCGTCGGGAGCAATATCCCGCCGCCGCAATTATTTTCTGTAATCGCTGCTGCATGGTCTCAATTCGAAATAACTGTTACAGGGCAAGATAAACTCAGTGATTGAGGGCCGCAAACAGGAGACGATGCAGAACCTCAGACAATTCAGTATTGTCCTCACCTTTTTCGAACAACGCGGTCAAATCGGAGAAAACCCCGCAGTAATGGTTGACCAGGCGCGGTTTGTCTGTGGCCAGGTTAAAAATCAGTTTGTCCTGGTCAACCATACTCAACGTCGCCAGCTCTTTGGCATGATTCAGCTCGACTATGCCGCCTTCGTAGCGCAGCCGCGTGGATTTATAGTTCTTGCCCAGGGTCCAGTTAGTGTCAACCATACCGTAGCCTGTTTTGCCCTGCTCAACAAAGCTATAGAGGCCCAGCCCCTGCACCTGGGCACAGGGTAGAGAAGAGATAACGGTCATACGGCCGTCAATCAGACTAATGGAGGCAGGATCGATCAGTCGGGACAGGGCGCTGAGACCGCTTGCGCCGCTATCAGTCCAGGCCCCGGCCTTGCCAACGGCGCCGAGAGTCAGTTTGCCGTCAATGTAATAGGGGTCCGCAAAGCAGGTATCAAAACCCAGCAGCGCCCCGAGATCAAAATTGCGTGCTTCACGCTGCTCGCGCCACCAGTCGATCTCACGGCCATAAGCCGGATGAAACGCGGTGTACAGGGGCAATTTGCGCGTACGCGCGGCGGTCAACAGAGCATCCATCTCGGACGGGCTGGTGCAGAGCGGCTTTTCGACAATCGCGATACGGTCGGACTCAATAACCTGCATGGCCACTTCGAAATGCGTCGACGTTGGTGTTGAAACAAGAAAGGCATCGGCATGCGATTTCTGCAGCATCTTTTGCAGGTTATCGTGAAACTGCACGCTGCCGGGCAGCTCCTCGGCCTTGTTCAGGTCCAGGTCGTGGGCATCGATCAGCTTGATGCCTTTGGTATGAGTAATTGCCTGCATCTGGTAGTTGGCAATCTTGCCGATGCCGATCAGCGCTATCTGCATAAATTCCTGCTCCTGTTCATTACTATCATCAGTTGATTCTTTAATTGTCGCGCGTCAGTAGAACATATTTTTGAAAGTATTTCACGCAAAAGCAGCCGTAGAACCTCACCCAAGCAGCGCATCAATCGAATCAAAGTCAAAACGCTTGTCGGCAAGTTCAATAATCAGATTAATCTTCTCGGTATCCGTGGCATTCAGCTTGGAGACGTCATCATGGATGGTATTGAACACGTCTGCCGTGGTGCGGTTGGTGCGCATATAGGGGATGCCGCTGCGATCGAGAATCTTCTGCGTAATAGCACTGATCTTGGCAATCCCCGGGATGACCAGGCCAGCCAGCAGATGGCGATATTCCGGCAGGTTGTAAATATTGGCCAGGGTCACCAGCAACTCATCGCGGCTGCTGGTCACGATCACCAGGGAAGATTCTTTCAGCAATTCGGTCACACGCTGAGTCGAAGCAGAACCGATCTGCAGATGATGGACAATCTGCCCGGCAGTCTCCTGGCTGCCCTGCAACTCGACTTCGAGGGTCTGACTGATGCGCCGCAAGGTCGGGTTGGCCAGAATCGGCTGATAATTGAAACCACCGATCACCTTGATTCCCTCCTTGGCAAACGCAAGGTTAAGGTAATGCAGAGTCTTTTCGCGTTTGTCGGGTACAATCTTGTTGGCCAGAATAGCCCTGACTTCGGCCCCTTCCTTCTGGAACAAGGCAAGATTCAGATAAGCCGCATCCACCACGTTGCCAATCCCCCCACCGGTCACCATCACGACAGGAGCATCAACAATTTTTGCAACCCGTGCATTGGAAAAACCAATTACCGAGCCGACCCCACTGTGACCTGCCCCCTCGATAATCAGAAAATCGTTTTTCCGATCCAGTTCCGTAATGGCATCGAACATTTTTTTTTCTATATCGGCACAGAGGAGTGCACCATCAAGCAACTTCTGCGTATCACCGGGCATGAGCACCATCGGCGACATCAATCTTAGATCAGCCTCCAGGCCAAAGACCTCTGCCATCAGGAGCGCATCTTTATCGACGACCATACCGTTGCCAGCGACAGTCGGCTTGGGGCCGAGGGGCTTGATGAAACCGACACGCGCATATTTCTTGCGTGCCATGTACATTAATGAAAGGCTGGAGGTGGTTTTACCACTGTTCTGGCCGGTTGCAGCAACGAAAACCTTGCGGGCCATAAAAACTCCTTAAAATCGATGCAGCGTGTGGCAAAGGCTGCGAAAAAGGAAAAAAGCTCAATCAGGTTCTTCTCGCCACGAGTCACGCGCTACAAGTTATCAACCTCTTTCCTTGACCAGCTTTGAGACAGCCCTGAATTGTTCATGGGTCGATTCCTGCAACAGCTGGAACAATGCGGTTTCAGCCGTAGTCACCACGGCGCCGGCCAGACCGGCATTGGCGACACCGGTCACATAATCAACTTTCTTGCGCGAACAGACAGCATCACGAACCAGGTGGACATGATAACCGTCTTCGAGCAGACCGAGCACCGTCTGATAGACACAGACATGTGTTTCCATGCCGGTGATGATCACCTGACTGCGGCCGAGACCTTTCATGGCGGCCAAGAAAGCAGGTTCGCCACAACAGCCAAAACTGACTTTTTCTATAACACCGCCTTTGCAGGCCTCTGCAAGCTCCGCGACGGTATGGCCGATGCCCTTCGGATATTGCTCCGTGGTCACTACAGGGATACCGAACAGTTCCGCTGCCTTGACCAGCATGTTGACCGTATCCCGCATGCGCAGATAAACATCCTGCGGCATGGCTGTCACCAGGCGCTCCTGAACATCAATCACAACCAGTACCGCCGCCTCAGTATCCAGCTTAAATTTACCACGCTCATTTGACATATACGCTCCTTAATTACTTCTCACTTTTCTAAGATGTCTAAGAATACACCCGCATGACCTGTTCAGCAACGCAGGCAGGCTTGTCTCCACCCTCTATTTCAATCGTCAGCAGGTAAATAATCTGGACTCCGTTACGTACTTCTTCCACCGAGTGAACGACCGTACGAGCACGGATTCTGCAACCACACAAGACCGGCGCGGGATAGCGCACCTTATTGAAGCCATAATTTACACGAAAATGCATGCCGGGATAGTTTTTCGCGAAAAAATCAGGATGATTACTCTGGGTCAGATATGGCAGAAGCGACAGGGTCAGAAAGCCATGGGCAACCGTACATCCATAGGGGGACTCTTTGCTGGCGCGCTGAGGATCAACATGAATCCACTGGACGTCACCAGTAATCCTGGCGAAATCATCGATACGCTGCTGGTCAATTTGCAACCAGTCCCCAACATGGATTTCCTGACCGGCAAGAGGCTGGTATTGTTGGATTAATTCTTGAACAACCGACATGCATTGATCCTTTTATGATTGGGATGGAATAGCGTCTGTTTCCGGCTCATGTGAATAAATAGCGTTAATACCAACTGTCTGCAAGCCAAATCCATACAGCAAGGCGTAAAAACTCACATCTCGTGATCACAGATAAACCTTGAGCAATTTCAGACATTTCCCAATAATCATGGCAGCATAAAGGCACTGTGCAAAAAAAATATCTGTGCTAAAGTGAAACCATTCTTTACGAACGGGTAATTTATGGGGGAAATACCATTGACCAGTGCCTTTTTATCCCTTGAAGTCAGTCGAACTGCCGTCCATTAATAAATTGTACGAGGTCCAGTATGTCGTCTTCAGATCAAAAGAAACTTGATGACAAGTCGCCATCTCATCGCCGAACCACGGACAGAACACCTCATAGACAAATGTTGACGATCAATGACGTTGCCAAGCTCCTTCATCAGCGCAGCAGAATCAGCGACGAACAGTACGAGCTGATCCTCGCGCGCGGTGACGTTCAGGCGGCACGTCTCAACAGCCATCTGCCCAAGAGCCAGGCCATCAAGAAGGATATCTACCTGGCCGAACTGGCCTCACCGGCCCAGGTCATTACATCCTTCAACCTTGAAATTCCCACCACCCAGAAGAAACTCACCGAAGATATCATCACCGAGCTGATCTCCCAGGCCTCCGGGATGGAATATATCAAGATCGACCCCCTTAAACTTGAGCTTGATGTCGTCACCGACCAGATTCCCAGGGCGTTTGCCCTGAAAAACCTGGTCGTGCCGATCGATGAGAAGGAAGGCGTGGTCACCATTGCCGTAGCCGATCCTTTCAATGTTCGGCCGATCAATGATCTGCAGCACGCTCTGGGTATCCAGATCAGGCGAATCCTCGCTTCACGCAGCGACATCCTGAAAATTCTTGAAGAATTTTTCGGGTTTCAAGCTTCGGTCCGGGCCGCACAAATTGACATGGGTCTCGGCTCGGAGTTGTCAAACCTTGAGCAGCTCTTCAAGATGCGCGGCCGCGATGAGATTGAAAGCAGTGACCAGCACATCATCTCTGCCGTCGAATTCCTGTTGAAATATGCCTTTGACCAGCGTGCCAGCGATATCCACGTCGAACCGAAGCGCGAAAAATCTGCGATCCGTTTTCGGGTCGATGGAGTCCTGCACAACATCCACACCGTACCAATGAACCTGCACCCGGCCATCGTCTCGCGGCTGAAATTGCTGTCGCGCCTCGACGTTGCTGAGAAACGCCGGCCACAGGATGGCCGGATCAAAACCCAGCATATGACCAAGGATATCGAATTACGTGTTTCGACCCTGCCCGTCGCCTTTGGCGAAAAAGTGGTTATTCGTATATTTGATCCGGAAATCCTCATGCAGAAGCTCGACCGTATCGGTTTCTACGAACGAGAATACAAGCTGTACAGTGAGTTCATCAGAAGACCACACGGCATCGTTTTGGTCACAGGCCCCACCGGCAGCGGCAAAACAACGACGCTCTACTCTTCCCTGAAGACCATATCGTCACCTGAAATCAACATTGTCACCATTGAAGACCCGATCGAGATGGTTATGGAAGACTTCAACCAGGTCGGGGTCCAAACTGCGATTGGCGTCACCTTTGCCACCGTTCTGCGCAACATTTTGCGGCAGGATCCGGACGTGCTGATGATTGGCGAGATTCGCGACAAGGAAACAGCTGATAACGCTATTCAGGCGGCCCTGACCGGTCATCTGGTTCTCTCGACCCTGCATACCAACGATGCGCCGACCTCGATTAACCGTTTACTTGACCTCGGCGTTCCGGCTTTTTTGATTAACTCGACAATCAATGGCATCATCGCCCAACGCCTGCTCAGGAGCATCTGTCAGGAATGCAAGTTCGAAAGGCTGCTGAGCGTCGATGAGATGATATACTTAGGTCTGGAGCAAAAAGATTACAAAGTCTCGGAGGGCAAAGGCTGCGATGCCTGCCGCGGGACCGGCTACAGGGGGCGGACCGGGATCTTCGAGGTCCTGAATTTCACTGACCAATTGAAAGCCACGATTAGCGACCAGACCGATATGGCACAGATCTATGCCGTCGCCAAAGCCGACGGCATGGTGACCCTGCGGGAGCTGGCAATTCAGAAACTACTGGAAGGGCACACCACCTTTAACGAAATCGTCTCCGTGACCGGATAAAGCGACAGCACCATCCAAGGAGAAAGATCATGCCTCAGAACAGACCTGAACGAAAGACGGCATTTACGATCACCTGCCTTACACTCTTTCTAGCTTTATTTCTTCCGCAGACCGCGTCAGCCCAGATGGACTGGTTGAAATCGGGCCAGGAACTGCTCGGCACCGTCACCAAAAGTCCCCAAACCCAGACCCAGGTCGCCAGCCTGACTGACGGCGACATCAGCCAGCGGCCTCAAGGACGCCTTGCGGGTCGGCACCGAGACGGTAGTCGGCCAGCTCGGCCAGACAGACGGCTTCAATGCCGATCCGGCCATTCATATTCCGCTGCCCGAAAACATGAAAAAGGTCAAGTCGGCGCTGGCGGCCGTCGGCATGTCGTCAATGATGGATGATCTGGAACTCAAATTGAATCGAGCAGCCGAACAAGCCACGCCCCCTGCCAAGGAGCTGTTCTGGAAATCGATCGAAGACATGACCCTGGAAGACGTCAAGGGGATTTACAACGGTCCGGATGACTCGGCGACCCGTTATTTTCAAGGCAAGATGTCTGAACCGCTCGCCACGGCGATGCAGCCTATTGTCGAGAATGCCCTCAACCAGGTCGGCGCAGTACAGTCCTATGATGCTGTCATGGGCCAGTACGCCACCCTGCCCTTTGTGCCCAACGTCAAGGCGGACCTGAACAGTTATGTTGTCAACAAGGGTATGGAAGGAATCTTCCACTACCTGGCCGTGGAGGAAGCGGCGATCCGTGAGGATCCGGTTAAACGAACGACGGATATTCTGCAGAAGGTTTTTGGCGCGCAATAATTGGTTATATTCAAGAGTTTTAAACCAACATAAACTTTAGAACCTGCGGGACTCGTCCCGCCAGACGACATTCTTTTGCCCGGCAGCAAAAGAGTATGGCGCAGTCGGGGGGCGCAACCCCCGGATTTTGACTCTTAATTGTCTCCATCACTTCCAAAATTTACACCCTCAAAGAAATACCCACAGGATTCCCCTTGCCCTCTTCACCCAAAAGGTGTAACACCTGAACCCCTTCAAAATCCATCAACCAGGAGTGAATAATGGGCATTCTCAACAACACCGTCAGCCTCTGCCAATTTCAGGTTCTAGGAACGCTGCCGGCCAAAGATTTAGCCGTATGGGTTGGCGAAAACCTCGCCCGCGATGGCTTCCGTTCCATCGAGCAGACCAGTGAAGAGCTGTCATGCGGCTGGGTGCAGCTCGATGATTACCAGGAAAGCGCATTCAGCGGACTGCACACTTTCCGGCACGACCATTACCTGGCCTTTTCCCTGCGCCGCGATCAGCGCAAGTTACCAGCCGCCCTGATCAAACCTTACCGATGGAAAGCCGAAGCGGAGTGGTTGGCGGCCAACCCGCAGTTCAGGCGCGTGCCCAAACAGCAGCGTGAAGACTTGCGCGACGCGGTGCGAGGCAGCCTGCTTGCCAAAACCCTGCCGGTACCGGCGATCTACGATGTTGTCTGGGACACCCGCAACAACCTGGTCACCTTCACCAGCCTGGGCTCCAACACCGTGGACCTGTTCGTCGACCAGTTTAAAAAATCTTTCGACGGTCTGCGCCTGGTGCCTCTGCACCCCATGGCCCGTGCCGAACTGATTATCGACGATCATCTCCAGTCTGCCCTTACCAAAACCAACCGCAGCGGCAGCGCCGCCGTTCTGGAGCAGATTGAAGCCAACCAGTGGCTCGGAAGAGACTTTTTGCTCTGGCTGATGCACGAGACTGTAAACACGTCGGCCGAATATACGGTCAACCAGCCCGGTTCGGCACTGCCTGGTGACGGTTTTCTTGCCTATCTAAACGATCGACTGCTGCTGGCAGCCAGCAGCGAAAGCGGCGTGCAGAAAGTCACCGTGACCGGACCGCAGGACCATTTCAACGAAGTGCGAACTGCCTTGCAGGGCGGCAAAGAAATCCTCGAATCAGTGCTCTACCTGGAGAAGCAGGAACAGCGTTGGAAGATGACCCTGAAAGGCGGCAGCTTCCAGTTTGCCTCGTTCAAGTCACCGCCGGTGACCCTGGAGAAGGACGACATCACCGATCCGGCCATGGAACGCGAGGCGGTCTTCTTCGAAAGAATGTATCTTCTTGAAGGGGGTCTGCAGCTGTTTGACAGCCTGCTGGCAACTTTCCTCGGACAACGGCTGGGAGCAGGATGGGACAGGAAGCAACAGGCGATCAGGACTTACCTGGCCGTCTAGATCCAATACGGATTTTTAAAAAGCCCGGCAAATATCTGCCGGGCTCATGCTTGCGGGGGTCGCTGGATTCGGAGTGTTTTAGCAACATCTACATGCAAAAAGGAATCACATATAAAAACAGTGTATTACAGCAATTTATCTCGCCTTCTTCCTTAGGTTTTCATTTATTAAACATTGAAGAGGAAGTGGCAGATATCACCATCCCCGATAACGTAATCCTTGCCATGTAACTGCATTTTGCCGGCCTGTTTGACGCCCTGCTCGGATCCGGCGACCATAAGGTCATCGTATTTCATGACTTCAACCCGGATGAAGCCGCGTTCGATGTCGCTGTGGATCTTGCCGCCGGCCACCGGTGCGGTGGAGCCCTTGCGGATGGTCCAGGCCCGGCATTCGTCCTTGCCGGTGGTGTAGAAGCTCATCAGGCCCAGAGCGTCGTAAAGAGCAGCGTTGATCCTGTCGAGGCTGGGCTCGGTAATGCCCATGTCCTGCATGAATTCGCGGCGTTCCTGCTCGTCGTCGATGGCGGCGATCTCGCTCTCGATCTCGCAGGAGATGGTGAACACGCCAGGGCCAAAATCCTTGCCAATCTCATCCTCGGAGACGTTGAAGGCGCAAATCACTGGCGTCCGCGTCACAAAATCAAGGCTTTTGATCACCAACTCCTCGTCGGGTTCAAGTGTTACGGAGGAGAGGAATCTCTCCTCCTCAAGAGCGCCGCTGAAGCGCTGCAGGATATCCTCCTCGAGAGCCTGCGCCGGGGTCTGGCTGCCCTTCTTTTCCTTGGCAAGGCGTTGCAGGCGCGTTTCCACCAGTTGCATGTCGGCGAGGATCAACTCGGTCTCGATCATGGCCCGGTCGCGCACCGGATCGACCGAACCGGAGGGATGGAAGATGTCCGGGGAGTCGAAGGCCCGGATCAGCAGACAGAGCAAATCGCAACGACGCGCCGGGTCCATCCAGAGGCGCGACGTGGTGCTGGCCGTGATGTCGGGGCAGAGCACGAACTGGTTTTCGGCGTAGGTGGTTTTTTTGGGCTGATACAGGTCGCTTAAGGTATCCACCCGGCTGTCGTGGATCGGGGCGATGCCCTCGATGGCCTCGCCAGCTTTGCGGGCGGCGGTCACGGGGCGACCAGTGAGCAGGGTGAAAAGGGTCTTCTTGCCGGTCTGGGCAAGGCCCAATATAGCGATTTTCATAAATAATCCTTACGCTGGGACGACCCCCGGCGGGGGGAATAGGGAGAGGATCAATTGCGGACCATCACAACAAGATCTCCGGCTCAAACTTTTTTCACAAACTCGGATTTTAACTTCATGGCACCGACACCGTCAATTTTGCAGTCAATATCATGATCGCCGCCAACCAGTCGAATATTTCTAGCCTTCGTGCCAACCTTGACCACTAGTGAAGAACCTTTGACTTTAAGGTCCTTAATTACCGCGACCGTATCACCATCTGCCAGCAGATTGCCGTGGGCGTCTTTGATGACCCGCACCTCGGCGACCGTTTCGGCAACATGCCTACTCCATTCATGTGCGCATTCCGGACACACGAACAGATCTCCGTCTTCGTAAGTGTACCCGGATCCGCATTCCACACACTTCGGTAAATCACTCATGTTGTTGTTTCTCTTTACTCGTTTTAAGGTATTTATTTGACATAACCTTCACCATACGAGAGAAAGTTGTCAACTTACAGATCGAGTGACTTATACTCCCAGCCCTGTTAAAAATCTATCACTCATTTGCAACACGAAGTAGAATCAGAATCGGCCAAAAACATACGCGGAAGGCAAGGAGACACGGATGCAGATATGGGTTGATGCTGATGCCTGTCCGAGAGTGATCAAGGAGATCCTGTATCGGGCCGCTGATCGGAAAAAGGTCAAGCTCATCCTGGTGGCGAACCAACCGATAAGCACACCCACCTCAGGGTTTATCAGCTCGATGGTTGTGGGTGCCGGATTCGACGTTGCTGACAACATGATTGTTGATTTGATGAAACCCGGTGACCTGGTCATCACCGCCGACATCCCACTGGCCGCAGCAGCCATCAAAAAAGTTGGCCACGCTCTCAATCCGCGCGGCGAGTTCTACACGGAGGACAATATCCATGAGCGACTCGTCATCCGCAACATGCTTGATGAAATGCGCGGTTGCGGCATGGACACTGGCGGACCTGCACCTTTCAGTGCTGGAGACAAGCAGGCTTTCGCCAACCAGCTTGATCGATTTCTGGCAAAACATTAAATCCCGAACAGTCCACGCGTTTCCTCTAATTAGACCGGAGCAGATTCCTGTCAGGATTCCTGGCCAAAAAGACCTTTTTCAACCAGGTCACAAAGAATATGAAGAACAGTCAGGTGAAGTTCCTGAATTCTCGTAGTCTCATAACTCGGGACAGTGAGGTTAAGGTCAACCAGCAGACCGATCCCGCCACCATCGCGGCCAAGCAGACCAATGGTTTTGGCGCCGATATGTTTGCCGGCCTCAAGAGCAAGTTTAACATTGCGGGATGTCCCGCTGGTGGAAATACCGATCAGGATGTCGCCCGGTTTTGCGAGCGCCTCCACCTGCCTTTTAAAAATATCATCGAAGCCATAATCGTTGCCGATGGCTGTCAGAATCGACGTATCGGTGGTCAGGGCAATTGCCGGCAGGGCCTTACGCTCAAGGAGAAAACGTCCGACCATTTCCGCAGCAAAATGCTGCGCATCAGCGGCCGATCCGCCGTTGCCCATAATCAGAAGTTTGCGGCCGTCGCTCAGAGCGTCGATCAACATCCTGGCGCAAGCTGCGATCTGATCCGAGAGATGCTCTTCAACCATGCGAACAACTTCAATATGCGCTTTTAACTGACGGTGGATTTCCTCGACCATGACAAATCCCTTTCAAATATTCTGACAGCTCCCTGTGTGATGTCACTCTTGCCTCAGCGTGCCACCGGAGAGTGTAAATCCCTCAAAGATTCACCCGTACTTCTTCTGAAATTTTTTATAAAGCCTGATCGACTGCCTGTCAATTTCAGGCCACAAACCGTCAAGGTTTTTGCTGATCTGACGCAGGGGCTTGTTTTCATGATAAGATTCTCTGACATTCTGAATGAGACGGCAAGCACGACAGAAAAATTCAGGAGAGTCAGGCCGTCGGCCCCTCGCCTGAGAATCCTTTTGTCAGACAGGTTCTACTTATACGGGGGGCTGATTATTTACCTGGCAATGCCGCGCTGGCTGTCTCTGATAAAACTGACAAAATGATCCAGTTCGGGAGACATTTCAATCTCCACTTCAATTTTCTGCAGAGCTTCTTCCAAAAGCAACCCCGAGCGAAAAACGACACGGTAAGCCTTTTTTATGCCTCGGATGGTTTCTTCGGAAAACCCGCGCCGCTTGAGTCCAATCAGGTTCAATCCTACAGTTTTTGCGCGATCACCTTGCGCAGTGGTGTACGGCGGAACATCCTGAACTACCATAGAACCACCACTGATCACCGAGTGGCAGCCAACCCGGCAAAACTGGTGGATAGCCGTCAAACCGCCCAGAATAGCCGCCGTCTCAATTTGCACATGACCAGCAAGAGTTGCGCCATTTGCCAGAATTACATGGTCGTGGATAATACAATCATGGGCCACATGTGAGTAGGCCATAAAGAGGTTGTCATTACCGACACTTGTTAAACCACCACCTTCTTCTGTCCCACGATTTAACGTCGTAAATTCCCGGATCCGGTTACGGTCACCAAGCTTCAGATGGGTCTCTTGTCCGGCATATTTGAGATCCTGTGGCGCAGCACCAATAGAAGAGAACTGAAAGATCTGGTTATCACGGCCGATTTCAGTACAACCCTCAATGACGACATGACCGGCAACAGTGGTTCCTGAACCGATAACGACATGTTCGCCGATCACAGAATACGGACCGACACTGACGTTATCCGCAAGCCTTGCTCCAGGTTGAATAATTGCTGCAGGGTGAATCATAAACGCACTTTACTTCTCTGCGAAGGTTGCTTTCAGTTCAGCTTCGGCGACAACCTTACCGCCTACGGTAGCTTTGCCATTAAAAGTGTAGATACCTCGCCTTACCTTGAGCAGTTCAAGCTCCAGACGCAGGACGTCTCCGGGAAGTACCGGCTTACGAAATTTTGCTTTATCTATACCGACAAAATAAGGGACTTGATTTTCGCCGACCTCCTTGGCAAGAAGCGCATAAACCCCGCCTACTTGGGCCATGGCCTCAAGAATGAGGACACCAGGCATAATCGGATGGCCGGGGAAGTGCCCTTGGAAAAAGGATTCGTTTATCGTGACGTTCTTTATTCCGACGACTCGTTTGCCCGTTTCAAATTCGACAATTCTGTCAACAAGCAGGAAAGGGTAGCGATGCGGCAACAGTTTCATTATATCCAAAGCATTCAGTTCCATAATCAACTCTCATCCTCCGACAACATACGTTCCAATTCATCGATTTGTTTTTTAAGTTGCTTCAATTCTCGTCGCATTTCTGTCAATTGCGTCGTTTTCATGGTCGCTTTAAGCCACGCACGGCGTGGCATGGCGGGTACACCGGCGAGCGACTGGTTGCCGTCCACACTATTTCCAAACCACCACGACCGGCAAGAGTTACATTGTCACCGACAGTGGCCTCAGGGTGGACATGGGCTCCTGACTCACCCCCCGGCCCGACATACGGTGGGACTGCGAAGAAGGTCAGAATTTTAGTAAAAGCCAGAGATGGGTTCTCAGTCAGCAACAGCGCGGTATCGACACATCCTTCAAGTGATGGATGCACAATAATCACAGCGGCCTGACAGCCCGCCGGTTTCGCTTTAAATTGGGATTTGACAGGAAAGAAATCTGTTCCGGTACGGCAACATCGAGAGGAGCGATCCCGAAAACAGAAATAGAGGGGTCGCCAGAGACGTACCCCCCTACCAGATCTGCCAGATCAGCCAGGGAGATTCCTTCCCCTCGCTCAAAATGCATGATGATTATTGACCCTTGTCAAAAGCCTTGATAACCGCATCCGTAATATCAACACTCTCATCCGCGTAAACAATGGAACTCTCAGTCTTTTCGAGAACCATTGTATACTCCCCACTCTTGCCAACATCCTGTACGACCTTCAGGAGAACCTCAAGAATTTTACGGGTAAAATCAGCGTCTGTCTGCTGCAGGGTTTCCTGAATGTCCTTGGTAAATCGTTGGTAATCCTTTACCTTTTGCTGATAATCGCGTTCCTTGGCACTGCGCGCCTCTTCCGAAAGCAGCATCGCTTGCTTTTCAAGATCTTCTTTAATTTTTTTCAGCTCTTCCTGACGCTGCTTGACTTCGGCATCGTAACCCTGGACCTTGACTTTAATCTTTTCCTTGGCTTCCTTGCCAGCAACAGACAAATTCAACGCTTTTTGCAGATCAACATAACCAATCTTCTGAGCCTGCGCCAGCACAGGCGAAGCGACCAAGCTCAAACAAACAAACATCAATACAACAAGTTGCTTCATACATAATCTCCTTGAAAATATACTTTTTTAAAAGAAACGACCAATTGTGAAATCGAATTTGGAGTCAGATTCGTCATCCTTGGGGTCAAGGTTAAAGCCATATTCAAATCGCATTGGACCCAGAGGGCTCAACCAGCGTATCCCTGCTCCGGTGCTGTACCGCCAGGAACCAAACATGTCATCTTTTGCCCAGGCATTGCCAACATCGAAGAAGGTCACGCCCTTCAGATTGGCAGGCTTATAGATCGGGAAGATATATTCAAAGTTAAAGTAAGCCACCGACTCACCGCCAGTGTAATCTCCATTTCCATTTTGAGGGCCAACTTCACGACTCTGAAATCCGCGGATTGTTGAAATACCACCGATAAAGTATCTTTCGTCAATGGACACATCACTGCCATCAAACGAATGGACAAGGCCAAGATTGCCATGCACAGAGAACACAGTCCCCCAGCGCCAGGGCCAGAAATAGCGAGCATCCAGGCCATACTTGCTGAATTTTTCATCTCCGCCAAGGCCGGCAAATTCCCAAGACGCAGTGGCGTCTAACCCTGAAGATGGGTCTATATGGTCGTTGGTGGTATTATACGTAAACGAGTTGGTTAACGAACTGACCGTATATTTACCCTCCTCGTCAGCTTTGACACTACGGGAATCGACATCGTAGATATCTTTGAACTCGAGACGATAAACACTCAACCACCTTGAATATTCTCCAACCGGATGCCCTGCCTTTATGGCAAAGCCCTTCGAACTTCTACTGTAATCATTGTACTGGCTGTCCTGCTGATAGACTTCGAGACCAAGGGCCCAGCGCGTATCAAGGAAATAAGGGTCGAAGAGACCTACCGTATAAGTTGTGTTTTTTTGTCCAAAGGAACCAGAGAGGTTCAGCTTCCAGCCTTTACCGAGGAAATTCTCCTGTGTCACAGAACCCTGAGCGAGAAATCCACCGTTCGAGGAATAACCTCCACCGACACTGAATGCTCCGGTTTGACGTTCCTTGACATTGATATTAACATTCATACGATTCTGATCGGAGCCCTCACTGGTACTAACATCCACGGCCTCAAAATAGCCCAGGCTGTTGATACGCGCCTTGCTCTTTTTCAGCATCGTTGCATTGAAAAGCTCCCCTTCCATCAATCTCACTTCGCGACGAATTACCTTGTCGCGCGTCTTGACGTTTCCGGCGATATTGATCCGCTCCACTATAAGTTGGGGGCCTTGCTCAATATCGAGCATCACATCAATCAGAAGCTTCTCGTCATCAGCGCGGGACAGCGGCGATACGTTGGCATATGCATAGCCCTGGTCTGCATAAAAATCGGTGATGGCTTCAATACCTTTGCGCAGCTTCTGACGAGAAAACACCTCACCAGGCACAACCTCCACCATCTCAAGAAGCAGGTTCTTTTCCTGTAGCAGTTCACCCTGGGCATCGACAGTAGCAACTTTATACTGGGGACCTTCATCAATCTCAATAAGCAAGAGCATATTTTTGTCATCATCAACCAGGGAGATAACCGGTTTCTGCACCCGCACCCGAATATAGCCCTGATTGAAGTAGAGATCAGCGATCCGCTCGAGATCCTGGTTCAGTTGCAATTCATTATAGTTGCCACGATCTGTTATCCACGAAAAGATCCATTTTTCGCGGGTCTCCATGGCATCACGCAGGTCATCCTCATCAAAGACACTATTCCCTTCAAAGCGGATTTCCTTGATGCGCACGATATCACCCTCCTTGATGCGGAAAGTGACCAGCGTCTCATTGTCCTTGTTAACATGGCTGTCAGCAGAAATATCTGCGGCATAATACCCTTCGCTGGAGTAGAGTGCTTTCACAACATCGACACTCTTTGCAACCTCGAAATGGTCGTATATGCCGGGGATTCGAAAGGTCAGAATCTCTCTCAACTTATCAGTGGAGATTTTATCGTTTCCTTCAAATCGAACATTACGCACCAGGGGGAGTTCTTCCACCTTGAAGATCAGAACCTCGGCACCGGATTCCCTTGAAATCTCAGCGGCGACATCAGAAAAGACCCCCATCTTGTAGACATCTTCCATGGCCGCATCGACGTCAGCGGGAGACACGGCCTGTCCTGGCTTAATCCTGATAGCTTTCAATACATCAGCTGTATGAACACGCTTGTTGCCCTGAATAACGATGTCTGAGAAATGGAACTCCTGAACAGCCACGGCTGGAGAAGCAAGGGACAGACAAAACAGCAGCACAAGGGCCTTCTTAATCATATAAACTCCGCTGATAATTCATGTTGGCAATCAAAAATTGCGTCATTATAGGGGATCATCAACAGAAGGTAAACCATAAACTGTGTGAAAAACAGGCCACGACTTTTTGAATGAATTCTGGACATTTTGACAAGATCGCCCGCACAGGACAAGACATCTGGTTATTGAGTCAACTGGGTGCTGTTTCGGAAAAACCACACAGGAGAGAGATTTGACTGCCCTTATCTTCCAGGCAACCATCCGTCATCCTCACGATCCTGTCCATTTGACCAGCGACTTTTTCGCTGTGAGTCACAACAACGATTGTCAGGTCACGTTCAGCGTGCAGGCGATCAAGCAGAGCCAGGATCTCATCTGACGTGACACTGTCAAGATTGCCTGTTGGTTCGTCAGCCAAAAGCAACTGCGGCGACATAACCAGAGAACGGGCAATCGCTACACGTTGTTGTTCCCCTCCCGAAAGCTGGCCGGGTTTATGCTCAAGACGATGCCCAAGGCCAACGGCTACAAGAAGCTCATTGGCCTTTGTTGCCGCCTGTTTAGAAGGGACACGTCCAATCAGAGCCGGCATCATGACATTCTCCAATGCGCTGAACTCGGGGAGGAGTTGATGGAACTGGAAAACAAAACCGATCGAGTGGTTACGAAAGGCGTCCAGTTCCTGTGCTGAATAATGAAAAATATTCTTCCCGGCAAAATGCACAGAGCCGGAGGTGGGCCGATCCAGGCCACCGAGCAGATGCATCAGGGTTGTCTTGCCAACACCGGAGGCACCTACAACAGCAATGCGTTCGCCGGCGACTATATCAAGATCGATTTCCCTGAGAACCTCAACTTTGCCACGATCGGTGACAAAACTTTTTGATAGAGAACGAACAGCAATCATTTCATCTGCCTATTCATAGCGTAGAGCTTCCGCAGGATCCATCCTTGACGCCCGCCATGCGGGATAGACTGTTGCCAGCAAAGAGATTGACATGGTGACAATAACGACCGCAATCACATCCCCGGGATTGACCACAGAGGGGAAATGATCCATGCCATAAACGGCTTGATCAAAGATCTTGACGTTGAAGGTCTTTTCCAGCCCCTTGATGAGCGGATCAGCATTATTTGCCAGGAGCAAACCAAGACCTGTTCCAAGCAGAGTGCCGAGAGTCCCGATGATCAGCCCTTCCAGAACGAAAATCTGCATGACACTGCGCGAAGTCGCGCCCATGGAACGCAGGATCGCAATATCACGGTGCTTTTCCATGACAACCATGATCAGTGTCGTTGCGATGTTAAAAGCCGCAACCAGGACTATAATGCCCAGGACGATAAAGAGGCCGAGTTTCTCAAGTTTGAGAGCAGACAGGAGAGACCCGAACATCTCTTCCCAGGAACGAACCGCCATTGGAAAGCTATATTCCCGGCGCAAACTGTTGGCCACCGGTACCGCCTGGTCAAAGCTGTCGACCTCAATCTCTATTCCACTGACGCCTTCGCCGAGGTCAAAAAACTTTTGTGCCTGTTTGATGTCAATATAAGCGAAATAAGCATCGGCGAAACCGCCACGCTGCTTGAAAATTCCGACGATCCTGAAAGGCTTCATCTTCGGGATCATGCCGAAAGGGGTAATCGTGAACATCGGTGGAATGACATTGATCGAATCGCCGAGAGAGACACCAAGAGTCGTGGAGGTATCCAGTCCGATCAGAATGCCGGGCAATACCGATCCTGAGTCATACAGAACCTCTTTTACGTCTGTCCCGGCCTCGGTCAGAAAGCTCTGACGAAAGATTTTGTTCTGGGACTCGACCCCCTTGACGTTCACGGCGGCAACGTTGCGCTGGGAAAGGAGCATTGCCTCTTTGCTGACAAACGGTGATGCATTCAGAACATGCTCAGACACTGCCAAGGCCTTGGCGACCACCACATCCGAGTCAATCAGGTCTTCGCCATATTTCTGGACCAGAACATGAGGGATATTGCCGAGAATCTGCTGCCTGACTCCGTCATGGAAACCGCTCATAACAGCAAGAACGACAATCAAGGCGGCAACACCGAGAGTGATCCCGGCAATCGAGATAAACGAGATTACCGAGATAAACGTCTGTTTGCGTTTGGCACGCAGATAACGCAGGCTGACAAAGAGTTCGTAGTTCATAAATACCAGGTTGCGCGGAACGCGGGACGCGGGACGCGGCAACGACTCTTAAACCCTGAAAGTTTTACACTCTTTGCCCGATTCTCGTCCCTCACCACTTATTTCGCCTCCGGGCGCAGTTGCGGGAACAGGATAACGTCACGAATCGATTGGGAGTTAGTCAGCAACATGACCAACCGGTCAATGCCGATTCCCTCTCCTGCCGTTGGCGGCAAGCCATACTCAAGGGCTCGAATATAATCTTCGTCCATAGAATGAGCTTCATCGTCACCGGCCTCTTTCTCTACCAACTGCTTGACGAAACGCTCGCGCTGATCATCGGGATCGTTCAACTCGGAGAAAGCATTTGCCAGTTCACGGCCAACGACAAAAAGCTCGAAACGGTCGACAACTGCCGCGTTCTGGTCGTTCTTGCGTGACAGGGGCGACACTTCCGTGGGGTATTGGGTAATAAACGTCGGCTGCCACAGCTCCGGCTCGGCAACAGCATCAAAAACTTCGGTGAGCAACTTGCCGTAGCCGATCTTCCCGTCGAGATCCAGGCCAAGCGTACTGGCATACGCCAGCAATTTGTCACGGTCGTTAACGTCTGACTCGCTGATATCGCCATATTTAAGGACGGCCTCACGCACGGTCAACCTTTGCCAGGGTCGGCTCAGATCAACCTCGCGCTCACCATAATTGAACTGCAGACCGCCGACGACCTGTTCAGCCACATGACAGATCAGGTCTTCGGTGAGATCCATCAGGTCTTCATAGGTGGCATAGGCCTGATAGAATTCCATCATGGTGAATTCAGGATTGTGCTGAATCGAAATCCCCTCATTACGAAAATTGCGGTTGATCTCAAAGACCCGTTCGAAGCCGCCAACAACCAACCGCTTGAGATACAACTCCGGAGCAATGCGCAGAAAGAGGTCCATCTTCAGGGAATTGTGATGGGTCATGAACGGCTTGGCCGTCGCCCCGCCGGCAATCGGCTGCATCATCGGCGTTTCAACTTCGAGATAATCGCGTGCCACCATGAATTCGCGAATCAAAGAGATAATCTGACTGCGCTTGCGGAAAACGTCACGCACATCCGGGTTGACAATAAGGTCGAGGTAACGCTGCCTGTAGCGGGTTTCCACATCGGTCAAGCCGTGCCACTTTTCCGGTAGCGGCAGAAGTGATTTGGTCAGAAGTTGAATCGACTCGGCACGCAAGGAGAGTTCATCGGTTTTAGTCCGGAATGGACGACCCGCCAGACCAACAATGTCACCAAGATCGAACTTGCGAAACAGCTCAAAGCACTCATCACCCACCTGATTTTTGGCAACATAGACCTGCAGCTGACCGGTGCGATCCTGAACCTGTATAAATGCGGCCTTACCGAAATCACGTTTCGCCATGATACGACCGGCAAAATAATAGATCGTCTCGTTCGATTCCAGGGCGAGGGCATCATGGTCGGCATGAGCGATCTGAACGGCCATCGCTGTTGCATCGACCTCAAAACCGTTGGCATAAGGGTTGACGCCCTGTTTGCGTAAATCATCCAGTTTGAGACGTCGCTGATCGACAATTTCGTTATGACTTTCTGCAGACATAATCCTGTTCCTTACAATTCATTTCAACAAATAAGCTTCAATAAAGCCATCGAGGTCACCATCAAGCACAGCATCGGCGTTGCCGACTTCATAGTCGGTACGATGATCCTTGACCATGCGGTACGGGTGCAGGACATATGAGCGGATCTGGCTGCCCCAGGCAATGCCCTTCTTCTCGCCGCCCAGCGCTTCAGCCTCGTTCTCCTTCTTTTCCAGTTCCAGCTCATAGAGCCTTGCCTTCAACTGCTTCAACGCCGTCGCACGGTTCTTGTGCTGGGAACGCTCGTTCTGGCAGTTGACGACGACACCGGAAGGAATATGTGTGATCCGTATCGCTGAGTCGGTTTTGTTGATGTGCTGACCACCGGCACCGCTGGCCCGGTAGGTGTCAACCTTCAGGTCCTTATCGAGAATTTCGACATCAACGTCATCGGCAAGTTCAGGAAAAACAAAAACCGAACAAAACGATGTATGGCGGCGGGCATTGGAGTCGAAGGGCGAGATTCGCACCAACCGGTGAATGCCTTTTTCGGCCTTTAGATAACCATACGCATAATCACCAGACACCGTAAAGGTTACCCCTTTGGCACCGGCTTCATCTCCTGGCTGGTAATCGGTGATTTCTGACTTAAAACCTTTTCGTTCACACCAGCGCAAGTACATCCGCAGGAGAATCTCTGCCCAGTCCTGGGCTTCTGTACCACCTGCACCGGCATTAATACTGACAATGGCGTTGCTGGCGTCATGTTCACCGGACAGCATTCGGGCAAATTCCATCTGGCCGATTTTTTGCTCCAGACCCAACAACATGCCATGGACTTCCAGCTGTGTCTCCTGGTCTTGAGTCTCCTCGCCGAGCTCTATCAAAACCTGGATGTCTTCGAGTTCACTGTCGACCGATTGCCAGGCTGTAACCAGTTTTTGCAGAAGAGTCCTTTCTTTCAGAACCTCCTGAGCCTGCTCATTGTTACTCCAGAAACCGGACCTGGCAACTTCAGCTTCCAGTTCTGCAACCCGTTCACGCTTACTGTCGATGTCAAAGATACCTCCTCAGCTCAGCGAGCTTTTCCCGGAGGGTTTTTAACAGATCACTCTCTTCACGAAACATCATAAACTCCCGAATAACGATAATCGAACAGCGGATTATAACCGCACTCTGCAAATGGAACAAGGAAACTTCTGTGAAAAATATTCAGAGACCATATCTGTTGGCAGCACGTTCCGGTGGCCGAGCAACCTCCTGAAGTTAAATGAAACGGCGACGCGTCTGGAGCAGCCACAGCAGCCCGATGATCAAGAATGCACCCGGAATCAAATCACCCATGTGCGAATAAAGCCCAGGCCGGGCTCCCAGGCCAATCTCTCCTGCCAGGAAAGCGGTCTCGAAGATATCCGTCTGTTGAACAATCTTTCCGGACGGGGCGATAAAAGCAGAGACTCCGGTGTTTGCTGCCCGTGCTATCCAGATACGATTTTCAACCGCACGGAAACGTGCCATCGCCAGATGCTGCAAGGGGGCTGAAGACTTGCCAAACCAGGCATCGTTGGTGATGTTAACCAGCAGGTCGCTGCCCTGGCGGACATAATCGCGAGCAAGTTCAGGAAAGATCACCTCGTAACAGATCAGAACACCCACTTTGTGACCTTGCAACGGCAACGGGTTGATCTCCCCGGGGGAGAAGTCGCCGATCCCGGCGACCAGTTTATTGACAAAAGGCAGAAACCCGCCGAGCGGCACATACTCACCAAAAGGGACCAGATGAATCTTGTCGCTGCGACCGAGCAACTGCGCTGTCGGTGACAGAAGAAACGCACTGTTCAGGTAACGCACCCCGCCCGGATCCCTGAGATAAGCAGGGCTGCCAAACAGGAGAGATGCGCCTGTTTCCACAGGCAATTCGATAACCGGGGCAGCCTCTCGGCCTCCATCCTGAAAATAGAACGGCATGGCAGCTTCAGGCCAGACGATCAGGTCACGTGCGCCTGCCCGCACGGCCTGCTGCGACAGGTTTCGATAGTTGTTGACGCTGTTAATCTGGTTCTCCGGACGCCACTTGAGCTCCTGCGGAATATTACCCTGGATAACGGCAGCCTGCAGCGTCTCTGTGCGGCCATCAAGATTCTTCTGTAGTGACCAGTAACCGTAACCGTAGTTGCTCAGGATTAAAATGGCAGTGGCGACCAACGCCTTGACAGGTAATGCCCGCCAGAGCTTGCCCCCTGCCGCCATAATGCTTTCAGCGAGGACGGCATTGGACAATATGAGAAGGTAGCTCAAACCATAGACGCCGAAAAGGTCGGCGGACTGGATCATGATCAGCCAGGACTGTTGAGAATAACCAAGCGTCGCCCACGGAAAACCGGTCATCAGAAACTCACGCAAAAACTCGAGTGCAACCCAGAGGACCGGCAGAGTCAGGGCATAGGGATAGCTTCTGAACTCCTTGAGGCGACATGCTGCCCAGGTCGCACACCCCCAGAACAGGGCCAGGTAACCGGCGAGCAACAGGAAGAGTAGAAAAGAGACGACCAATGGCAGTTGGCCATAGGTGGTCATAACAATATTGACCCAGTAGAGGGTTAGCGCAAAGAAAACCAGCCCGGCGACAAACCCGCTCTTGAAGGGACGGTGCTGCATGACGAGGACCAGGGGTAAGAGTCCGAACCATGCCAGCACGGTGTAATCCGGAAGAGGGAAACGAACAAGCCAGCAGAAGGCCTGACAAGGCGCTGGCGCAGGTCACTCTATCGGGAAGGAAACGACGCACGTCACTCGCCTGTTGGTGTTTCGGTCTGTCGCCAGATGCGGACCTGGCCAATCTTGCGCTCGTCAGACTCTTCAACGAGCAGGACAAGGCCGTTGTCGATAATTTTTTCTCCGGCTTTTGGCACTTTGCCCAGCAGGTGAAACAGGTAACCACCGACCGTGTCAAACTTCTCCTGCGGAATCTCGATATCGTAGTACTCTTCCAACTCTTCGACGTTCGCCCGGGCATCGACCAGAAGAGAACCATCCTCCTGTGGCTGAACCCAGGCAACTTCGATGTCATATTCATCCTGGATATCGCCGACAATCTCTTCAAGCAGGTCTTCAATCGTGATCAGGCCGGAAGTTCCGCCATACTCATCGACGGCGATCGCCATGTGCACCCGCCTGGTACGGAAATCCATCAGCAGATCATCGATACGTTTGGTCTCCGGGATAAAATAAGGGGTCCGCATCACATCGGTGAGTTTCAGGGTCTCGTCGTTCGCCCCCCAGTTGCGCAACAGATCCTTCGCATAAACAACACCGACTATCTGGTCCGTGGAACCCTCATAAAGCGGGATTCTGGAATGACCGGAGCAGATAATCAATTCAAGGAATTCGCTGAGAGGCGCCTCTGCGGGAGAACAGACCATATCGGTGCGTGGCACCATCACCTCGCGGGCGATCGTGTCACCAAACTCGAAGATCGACTGCAGCATTTCGCCCTCAGACTCATTGAGGATGCCCTGCTCTTCCGAGCTGTTAATCGCTTCCTGCAGCTCTTTTTCGGTCAAGGCGCGTGATCGTCCCCGCATGATATGACTCAACGCCGACAGCCACGAGAAACGCTGGGTGGGGGGTGCATTTTCCACCGGAATAGACTCCTTATCGTTGGTTAATGAAATAACAGGTGTATACCCAGGGTCGTCAAGGCTCCGAGCGTACTGCCGGCAACCATTTCCCTGAAATTATGGATGCCGAGCAGAACCCGGCTTTGTGCCACCAGGGCAGCCAGGAACCAGGCCAGAAGGACGACCGGCAGACCGACTTCGGCAAACGTTACCGAGGTTGCAATCGAGAAAGCGACACCAGCGTGACCACTCGGCATGCCACCGTGCAGCGGCGCGCCCCGACCAAAACGGGCCTTGGCCATGATCACCAGAAGGACGACAATGACAACCGAGATGATAGCAAGGTTACCGGTTGTCCTCATAAAGTCGTGGGTAACATTGACCTCGTCGGCAAAAAAGAATCTCGACAACGCGAGATAACCGAGGACAAGCGCACCGACACTGGCAAGAAGAACGGCGCCGGCGGCAACATCTTTGGCACGTTGTGCAAGGGGATGAAAATCAGGCGACACCAGGTCAACGGTCACTTCGATCGCAGTGTTTACAAGTTCGGCAAATAAAACCAGAATAATGGCCAGAGCCATCAGGGCAAATTCGTGCAATGTGAGGCGCAACACTAGAGCCGCCACCAAAACCAGGATGGCCGCGGCCACATGGAAAAGCATGTGACCCTGGGTTTTAACAGCCCAGAGAATACCTTCGATTGCACAATTCAGGCTTTCGAAAAACCCGCTGGGCCGGGACGGCTCATCTTTCATCCGGCCAGAAACTCCTCACGAATCAGCGAGAATATCTCCCGCTCCCTGGCTTCCATAAGTATTGCCTCCGCTTGCGTACCACGTTCGTGGTCATAGCCAAGCAGGTGGAGGATACCGTGCATCACCAGGAAATACAGTTCACTCTCAAAGGATGTCTGTGCTTCTTTGGCATCACGCGCTGCCGTCTCTGCAGAGATAACCACATCGCCAAGCAGGTCCGGCTGGACACCACCCCCCTCACCTTCCTGCATGGCAAAAGAGATGACGTTGGTCGGGCGATCCTTCGCCAGGTAATCGCGGTTGATTTCCCGAATCTTTACATCGTCGACTATCAGGATCGACAGCTGGGCATCAGGACATCCCGAGGCGTTTAAGATCATCCGTGCCACTTTTCGCAGGGGGATTTTTCTGATTTGATACTTGCTCTGACGATTTTCGATCGCGATCTTCATCGACACTCCTTGAGCCCTTTTCAGTGACGCGCTCCTTGCTGACCGGCTCCGGATAATCAATCCGGTAGTGAAAAATACCGCTCAGCACAAGATTGAAACTTTTTGCAATATTATGGATGTCTTTGAGGGTTAACTCACATTCATCAAGCTGCCCGTCTATAAAGATATTATTGATAATCTTTTGCACCATACCCTGAATGCGGGCCGGGGTAGGATCGGTCAGGGTGCGACTGGCTGCCTCTATTGCGTCGGCCAGCATAATCAGGGCTGCTTCGCGTGTCTGCGGCTTCGGCCCTGGATAGCGGTAATCGCGCTCATCAATCTGTTCCACTTCCGGGTCTGCCTTGCTTTTCGCCCGATCAAAGAAGAACTTCATCAGGCTGGTGCCGTGATGCTGGCGGACAATGTCCGTGAGCGCCCGGCCAAGCAGGCTCTCACGCGCCATTTCAGCGCCATCTTTGACATGCGCCATGAGAATCAGGGCGCTCATTGATGGCGCCAGTTTGTCATGTCGGTTCTCCTGCCCGCCAATATTTTCAATGTAATAATGGGGCTTCCTGATTTTACCGATATCGTGATAGTAAGCAGCTACCCGCACCATGAGAGGATTGACGCCGATATTTTCAGCGGCCGCTTCGGCCAGGTTGCCAACAATAATCGAGTGATGATAGGTCCCGGGGGCCTGGACCATCAGGTCGCGCAGCAGCGGATTGTTCATATTGGCAAGCTCAAGCAGCTTGATGTTGGTTGTGTAACGGAATAGTGACTCGACCAGCGGCACAATTCCGGTCACCATGACAGCGGCAACCAGACCTCCGGCAAAGCCAAAACCCAATTTGTAAATCAGCTGGAGATCAAAGGGCCGGCTGGTCATGAGATGCAAAGCAAAAATCAACACAAAATTAAACATGCCGAGACGCAGTCCGGCGCGAAAGAGAGAGGAACGTTCCGTAACCCGGCGAACCCAGTGTGCTCCTGACAGACTCGTCAAAAAAGTAAAAAACATGACCGCAAAACTATTGCCGAACAGGGCACCTGTCACAGTCGCCGTGAGGATGGCAAAGACCAGGGAAACTTCGGAGTTCAGAACAATGCGCACCAGCATGGTGCCAACGGCGAAGGGAAAGATGTAATAGTAGGCATTTTGCTCGACATAAGGGAAAGCGCTGCCAAGGGCTGTAGAGATAAAAATGGAAATCTTCAGGATCAGGACGTGAGTCACAAAAACCATCGCAAGGAAGATCAGGTCACGTTCGTCCAAGCGGTACTTGCGAATATTGTTGCTGGCAAAGGTGTGAGTAAAAAAAATCAACAGGAAACAACTGATCAGCATTCCTGAGGCGTTTCGCCACAATGAGACCGTACTGCTGTCATCACGCAGAGCAACCAGCCGCTTGATGTGCTCGGAAGTAATACGATCGCCCTCACGGACAATCATCTCGCCTTTTTTAACCTGAATCAGAACCGGCTTGACTTCCTGTTTGGCAGCCTGTCTACGTACCTCGGTTTCATTCTGATTGAACGAGATATTGGGCCGCAGTAACGGCCCGATCAACTCGCGCAAAGCATCTTTTTGTTGAGTCGAGAGCTCTTGTTTGGTAACGACTTTTTTGAGCAGATCATGGAGCTGTCCCAGACCGATGATTTCTTCACGGCCGCTGTCAAGCGCTTCCGCACGGGTATCTAGACTGCGAAAGATCACTCCCTTTAAGCGGTCGGCCTCAAACAATTTGAGATTACCGGCAACCTTCTGCCGGTAAAGCTGTGAGGTGATAAGCTTCACCTGCTCACTGATATTGTCCTGGATTGAGAGTTTCTTCAGTTCCGCAAAATATTTACTGCTCGTTTTAACGCCAAAGTTTGATTCCAACTCGGAGAGCCGCTGTTGTTCCGATTCCTCCCCGTCAGGGATGACCCGCAACGACGTGAAGACCTGATTCACCCGCTCAGCGATCGTTGGCCCGGTCATTGGATCATAGTCGTAGAGATTGGCAACCGCACGTTGCGCCTCATTTCGCTTCTGCTCTGACAACTCCTCGTCTGGGATCAGAATATCGCGGGGAGCCTTGATGTCACGCGGGGCAATATCGCCGGGAGAAAACTCGGTTGGCGTCAAAGCTCCCTTCGGGACAATGATGAACGTCAGCAAGCCAACGAGCACGAACAGCAACAAACCTTTTCGAAAGTTTTCGTCAACATTCCTGTGTTGTTGCTGAGCAGCACGCGACAGTGGTTTCGGCTTTGTGCTGTTATCAGATTTAAGTTCGCTTTTAGGCATTCAAATATCCTGCTATCAAGAGTAGCTGTTGAGCAGCCCTCATCTGTGAACTCTGACTCAATTCCGGGAAGCACCGTATGGGAGAGACGTCATAACCGGATGCGCTAGGCAGGTTTATGAGAATCATAGGCTCTGACAATGGCCTGAACAATCGGGTGCCTGACCACGTCCATATCGGTAAAGCCGACAAAGCTGACCCCCTCCACCCGTCTCAACACGTCCATCACCTGAACCAGTCCCGAGGTGCGTCCGCCGGGCAGGTCAATCTGTGTCACATCTCCGGTAATAACGGCACGACTGCCGAATCCAAGCCGAGTCAGGAACATCTTCATCTGCTCGGTGGTTGTATTCTGGGCCTCGTCGAGAATCACGAAGGCGTCGTTGAGTGTTCTCCCCCGCATGAAAGCCAGAGGAGCCACCTCGATAACCCCGTGATCTATCAATGCCTGGCCGCGGTCGAAGTCCATCAGATCGTAAAGCGCATCGTAAAGAGGCCGTAAGTACGGATTGACCTTTTCAGCAATATCTCCAGGCAGGAAGCCAAGCTTTTCCCCGGCTTCCACCGCCGGTCGCACCAGGACGATCCGGCTGACTTCCTTTTTTTTGAGCAGCGACACCGCCATCGCCATCGCCAGATAAGTCTTGCCGGTCCCGGCCGGACCGATGCCAAAAACAACATCGTTGCTGCGCATGGCATCGAGATAGGCTTTCTGGGCAAGGGATTTGGGGGCGATCGCTTTATTACGTGACGAAATTGTCACAGTGTCGAGGAAAATCTCGGTGAGTTTCGCCGAGCCGTCCATACTAAGGATGCGTTCGGCATATTCGATATCCGAGGGGCGAAGCGCAAAGCCTTTTTTGAGTAAACCTGTCAGCTCTTCCAGCAGGCGTATCGCATGTGCCAGGTTCTCAGTGGAGCCCTCCAGCAAGGCGGTAGTCCCTTTGGAGCTGGCACGCACCCCGGTGAGACGCTCGATCTGCTGCAGGTGCCGGTTCTGTTGCCCGAACAGGGCATGTGCCAGCGACGGATCAGCTGGTTCAAAGCTTTGGCGATGCAAATAACCGTCCAAAAAGAAACCTTTGTGTTTTCAGTGATAAGTTCAAACTTTAATCGTGAACGGCCACCAGCAGCTACTGATTCTCCCACACAACTTAACACCAATACATTACGCAAATCAATTGATCGCATTCATGTGGACTAACCTCTGGCAAAAAAGGCTTTAAAATTTATCCTGATGTGTTATAAAAAAGGCCTCGTAAACAGCGAATAAACCACTTATTTCAGATCAGTATAAAGGGGACAAAAACCATGAGTGAAATCATCGACATTTATGCCCGCGAAATTCTTGATTCACGCGGCAATCCGACCGTTGAAGTCGAAGTTTACCTGGAAAGCGGAGTGATGGGTCGCGCTGCCGTGCCAAGCGGCGCCTCAACTGGCGAGCGTGAAGCCCTGGAATTGCGCGACGGCGACAAAAGTCGATATCTCGGCAAGGGCGTCCTGAAAGCCGTCGCTCACGTCAACGAAGTGATCTCGGAAGCCCTGCTCGGCTGGGAGGCCACCGATCAGACCGAAATCGACCGCAAACTCATGGAGCTGGATGGCACCGACTTTAAGAGCAACCTCGGCGCCAACGCCCTGCTCGGCGTCTCCATGGCTGTTGCCAAGGCAGCGGCAGAGGATTCAGGCCTGCCTCTTTACCAGTACCTGGGAGGCACCAACGCCAAAGAACTGCCGTTGCCAATGATGAACATCATCAACGGCGGTGAGCATGCAGACAACAATGTCGATATCCAGGAATTCATGATCATGCCGACCGGCGCGGACTCCTTCAAGGAAGCCCTGCGCATGGGCGCCGAAATATTTCATGCCTTGAAAAAAGTCCTCAAGGACAAGGGTTACAACACGGCTGTCGGTGACGAGGGCGGCTTCGCCCCCGATCTGAAGAGCAACGAGGAAGCCCTGGAAGTCATTATGGCTGCGATCAGGGCCGCCGGCTACAAGCCCGGCGAAGACGTCCTGCTTGCACTGGATGTGGCCGCCAGCGAGCTCTACAAGAATGGCAGGTACATTCTTGAAAACGAAACACAAAAAGAGAAGACGGCGGCTGAAATGGTGGAATTTTATGTCGACCTGGTCGATCGTTACCCGATTATCTCGATTGAGGACGGCATGGCGGAAAATGACTGGGACGGTTGGAAATTGCTCACCGATCGTCTTGGTGACCGGATTCAGATCGTCGGTGACGATCTGTTCGTCACCAACACCAGGATTCTCAAGGAAGGGATTGAAAAAGGCATCGCCAATTCGATTCTGATCAAGGTCAACCAGATCGGCACCCTTACGGAAACATTGGATGCCATCGAAATGGCCAAACGCGCCGGTTACACGGCGATCATTTCCCACCGCAGCGGTGAAACCGAAGATACCTTCATCGCCGACCTCGCCGTAGCCACAAACGCTGGCCAGATCAAAACCGGTTCACTCTGCCGCACCGATCGCGTCTGCAAATACAACCAGCTGCTGCGCATCGAAGATGAATTGGGCGATGTTGCCCTGTTCGGTGGCGCGGAAGTCTTTTATAACATCAGGTAATCGACTATATTTCAAACAGTTACAGGCAAAGCATTAATGTCTTGATTTAAACGGGAGAGCTCTTCAGATCTCCCGTTTTTTTCTTTACAAACAAAAGAATAAATACCAGTTGGCTCTATTTATTTAACCGTTACGGGTGCGGTCAGGCTCCCCTCAGAACCTGAGACCACCACCGTCGCCGGGGCCGTCTCAAGGTTCGTGACGCTATACGTCCAGGAATATTTGCTCTTGAAGAACTTGCCAAAGTCCATAGGCACACTCATTCCCGCATACTCAGCCACCAGTGCCGCATCGGGATAATCACTGGTAGCCGTAATCGCCAGGGTCCTCTTCCTCGTGGTGTAACTGGCCTCTGTAATCATGATTGTGTTGGGTGTCTGCACGAGCTGGAAATCTATATATGCGTCGGGAGCATGGTAAGTCGCAACTCCGTTTGATGCCGAAACTGACACTATATTGACGCCTTCTTCCAGATTCGAAATTGTACATTGCCACGTCGTTGCCGTGACCGGGACTACAGGACCGACCGTCGCGCCGTTATCAACAACCACGCTGATGCTTGCATCCATCGAACGACTGCCACTGATTATTTGTGTTGATTGATCGGTTGGTGACTGAACTGTGACATCAACGAAGGGTGCTTCCAGCAGTATGGACACCTGAAAATCCTGAGTGACTGTCTGTCCTGTTTCAAGGGTAACAGCCACAGGGTTTACGGATTGGTAACCGGAGCTTTCCGGGAATATTTTCACACTCCAGTTCCCCGCAAAAACACCGAGACGATAGCTGCCGTCAAAAGTAGTCGCCCCTTTAACCTTGACGCCGGTTGTCACATCGGTGAGATCTACGGGCACACCGGCAACAGGTCGTGACCCATCGTCCAGAACAGATCCGCCAAGCCAGGCGTCAATCAAATAAACACTCAGATTGTTGCCATAAAAGGGTCCAGCCGTCGCCGTAATACCATCGAGATGATTGCTCACGTAACCAACAGACTGATTTGCCATATCGTTAATCGCTATCTGCCATGAGCCGTTATCCGTCACACCGATGCAGTAATCACCGTTTGTGTCAGTGATTGCCGAAGAGAATTGGCCTGTACCATTGTCAGGTCGGGCCACAACAACCACACCGGCTAGGGGCAGTGCTGCCTGGTCAATAACCTGACCGCAAACAAGCTCCGAGGCCTTGTCAAGGTAGATATTCAGCCCCGACGTTGCATGTCCGACGGCCCCTTCATAGCTTATGTATCCCTGGGCGTACGCCCCTCTGGAATTATAGGTGTCGACGTAAAAATCATAGCCACCCGGTGGCACTTCACAAATATATTTGAATACATTGTCCGTGGTCGTTATGGAATGAGCCAAATCGTATGCCTCTGCAATGTACTGATCGTTTTCCACCCTTACATAATTGCCGCCGACCAGGATCCCGGAAGTGACCGAGTCCATCAGCAACCCGCCGACGCTGACACTGCCTGAGATCATCGTCAAATCAAGGTTGAGATTTTGCCCGCCGCCGAGCACTTGAGGCTGCATACTGATCTTTTCGAAAGCAAAGTATCTCGATGTTGGGATCAGGTAGTAGGTGCCGGGAGAGACAACGTTAAACAGGTAGTGACCAGCCGCATCCGTATAGGCATACCCGTAACTGTGCCTCCACTTGTCGAAAAGCTGAACCCTGGCGCCGACGATCGGGGCACTGACATCGTTAATGACATAACCCTGGATAGTCTGGGCCTGACTGGTTTCCGTAATACTGAATGGTGCCGTTTTAGCATTACCGTCCAAACCCACATAGAATATGTAAAGACCGGGGGTTTTCTGAACATCATAGAGATACTGGAAGTTTAAAGTAGTTGTCAGACGACCGTTCGCAACGCCATCTTCATCACCGGGAACGTTAGGATTGCTGGAGGAAACCCCGTCATAAAGCTGAAATTTTCTGACAGAGATATCACCTGAAATGAAGCCGTCACCCGTTACATCGTAAAGCATGGCGACATAGACTGACGAACCAATCCCGTTGGGGTTATTGATTGTCAGGACGACATCCGACGGCTCATCCTGTTTAAGCGTTACAGGGCTGACGGCAATCGATGGTGGAGCCGGTGGCAGGCGCGTGATTGTCAGCGAGTGGACGGTCGCGTTACCCACTCCATCGGTCGCCTTGAAAGTAATGTCATTGCTGCCTTCCAGCAAATTCGCAACGTAGACCCAATTGCCATCGGTTTCGGTCACGACCACCGGTGCAGCGAGCTGGTTAACCACAACCGTCAGCAGGGCGCCGCGCTCCACGGAACCTGAGAAGAGCTGATTCGGCAGGTCGGTTGTTGCAGGGACCGCAACGATAGAAAGCCCCGGCGGCATTGTATCGACGTACGTAATGACAGCCTGACTCGCTGAACCATAACTGTTCGTCGCTCGTACTGTGAGGGTATTGTGAGCATTTGCAACCAGGTCAGAGACCAGGCAGGACCACGCGCCATCGGCCGGGTTGATATTGATGGCTCCCACTATCGCCGTCGAACTGATCGGCGTGTCGGCAGTAATGACCATTTGCGCATCTAAGCTGACGTGCCCCGTCAAATATATCGAACGGGAAGGGGTTGTGCTGTCAGCCTGATCGACAATCAGATCGGGAGTCAATGGCGAGGGGTTGAATTCGCGAACGAACAGATCGTAATCCCCGTAGAGTAGATTTCCGGCATAACCCGTTATGAGAACCGCCCCCAAGCTTGTGCCGTGAATCCCCGCAGGATAATCGGCAAAGGGTGTTCCGAAGCGTTCATACCACAGGATTCTGCCGGAGACATCATACTTGGTCCAGAACACATCACTTGCCCCCTGAATTTCCGTATCGTCTATTTCCTGGAGCACGTGCCCCGTGATCAGGATATTGCCGTCCTTATCAAGGCCGGCATCAGCGACAAATTCATCTCTCCCCGCGGAGACAGAGAATACGTCCAGCCATTCCCGGACGCCATCAGGGCTGTATTTTGCTATATATCCATCTCTTTTCTGTCCGGCCAGAAGATCCGTATCACCGACAACGTAAATATTGTCGGCGCTATCAACAACAACATCCTTCGCCACGCCAGGGTGCGACGCGCCGAGGATCTTCGTCCAGAGCAAATCACCCTGGCCACTGTATTTAATGACGAAGGAATTATTCAGAGCCGCTGCATCATGCAGAGTTTCCTGCGTATTGCCAACAATGTAAACGTTGCCCAGGCTGTCAAGGTCGATTCCGGATGCTGTCTGATCTCCCGGATGCCCAGGGCCCGTCAACCTTGCCCACCGGGTAACCCCGTTACTGTCGAATTTGACCAGGAAATAATCCAAGCCACCACCATGAGCCACTTTTCGATCCGGAGAATTGGTCGTGTAGCCAGTAATGTAGACGTTTCCTTGTGCATCAACAGCGACACCCTCAACTGCTTGCACTCCCTTGCCGGAGCTGTAGTCACTGCTCCAGGCCGTGCTGCCATCAGCGTTGAACTTACCGACGAAAGAATTGTTTACGGAGTTCCAGGCCAGGTAAACCGAGCCATTGGCATCTTTGGCAACAGCCCTGCCACCCTCAACCAGGGCCGTATCCATGGTCACGAAACTGGAGATACCGCCAGCGGTCGTCTGCCAGCTTGATACATCCTGGCTCGTGTTATCAGCCAGGTTCTCCTGTCCGACGATATAAAGCAGATCTTGGTCCGTCAAGGTGGATGCGGTGGCAATCTCTTGGCGGGCGGTCCCATATCGAACCTCCAACCCTGCTACAAAAGGTGTAGGCTGCGCCACATCGAGCACGATATCCCTTGAGGTTACCAGCCCGTTGCTGCCAATGGCATCGATGGTGATGGTATGTCGCCCGGACAGGAGCCATGAGACGGTGCATGACCAGCGCGTCACATCAGACAGATCGACCGGGCCGACGATTGCCTGGCTATCGACCCGTAAGGAGATACCCGCCCCGCCAAGTCGATCACCGGTAAGCAGCAAGCTCCCCGTAACAGGATCGAAACTGTATGGATCGACAGTCAGAAAAGGTGGTGGCTGATCAAAGTTAGACGAGTATTTCCTGAGCGTCGTCGACGACAATTCCCAGTATCCGGGATTCCAGTTGATGGTTACAAACATGTTGCCGTATGGATCAATCAACAAGTCACTGACATTGGAGTCATATTGATTACTGCCTGCCGCCAACGTATCATGCCAGAGGTTCTCACCATCCGGACCATAAGCGCTCCATCTGATTTGGCAGGTGGCCTCTACTCCGGAGTTATAAAATCCGTATCCGCCAGCCAGAACGATTTCACCCATGGCAGCCGTAGCGATCGCACGGGGAGAGCTGATCGTGTGATCCTGCTTCAGCCATATTTCATGACCGTCCGCATCAATCTTGACAAAGAAACTGTCCTGTTCATAGGCCGGCAAAGTTCCGTCAAATGAACCATGGGTCGCACCGAGCAGCAGCAGGTTGCCCTGGTTGTCAAGAGCCAGGTCTCTTGCCTCATCATCGAGACCGGTTCCCCACTGACCTCGCCAGAGCGTATTGCCTTCTCTGTCAATCTTGATGAGGAACATGTCTTTACCACCTGCGCTGGCTCCGCCACTTTTGCCAAGATAGCCCGCCGTGGTACCGAGCAGGTAAAGATTATCTTCTCTATCGGTAATGATATCGACAACAGTTTCAGTCGCTGTGGTCGCATGGGTTTGTGACCAGAGCTGGTTTCCGCCGGCATCGAGTCTGATCAACTTGATGTTGCCGCCATCGTTGACGGCATTTTTTGCGATTCCTTCTCTTGTTAACCCGGCAACGAAGAAACCGGCCGTTGAATCAATTGCAAACTGCTCCCACAAATACGGCCCCGATTCATGTGGCACGACCAGCATGTCAAGCTGGCTGTCAGTCGTCGTACTGAAGACACGGATCGAATACTCGCCCGTATAGTCGAGAAACTCGAGAAGGGAGTACTTGTCTTTGGTGGTCACGGTGTCATGCAGATGGGTGTGCATATTCCACGTGCCTGGAAAGTTATGTTTTTTTCGCAGGGTGTTGTTCTGGTCGAACCTGGCATAGAATGATTGCTCAACCGGGTCAAAATCGAGATCGTCATTCAGGCCATCAACAAAGAGCCCTCCGTAGTCGGAATAGCCAAGCTGATCGAACCTGGAATGATAGGAGTTGCGGATTATGTTGCCCGCACGCTCCCAAACCATCAGCGGAGGAGTGCCGCTATCATCATAGCCAAAGGAGACGACATCCTGCGCAGTAACCAGGTTAACATTGGTTGCCACCACGCGGACCGTGAAAGTACCGTTTCCCTGGATGACAAGGGGCTGACCGGCACGGGTGATTACCGCAACATCATCGAGATAAACGGTTACTTGTGCCTCGGGCATATTGGTCTGGTACTGCAGAGTGACCTGTCCGGACGAGACAACCTGGTTTGCGACCGGTGAGGTAATCACCACCTGCGGCAGGGCATCATTATCCAGAATTGTGTAAGAAAACACATCAACACCGAGCAGCGCGCCCTGAGAGTTCGTCAGTTTGATGACAACTTTTTCTTCTGGCTCCTCGACCGTATCGTCGACAATCATAAAATTGATCTCTGCCGTAGTCTCGCCAGTCGGGATGATAAGGGTTCCCGGAGCCAGGACCACGTCTTCACCCGGGGTCGCTTCACTCGCTGGTTCACTGATGGCAAAATCAACCGCAACATCTGCCTGTGCAGCGAAAGATAATTCAACCACGGCGCTGACAATACCGACATCTTCCTGGCCATCGGTCGCAGGGGCCCTGAAACCAATGATTGGCGGGATATCATCATCAAGGATCGTATAAGTCGCCTGCTTATGTCCCAAACCGGCATTCAGAGGATTGCTCAAATTCAGGGCGATGCGCTCGTCGTCTTCTACCTGAAGGTCATTGACAATCATCAGTGAGATTTCCTCGAGCGTTTCTCCAGGATTAAACGTCAGCTCGCCGGTTGAGAGTTGATAATCCTGAGCCAGCGTCGCCGTACTTGAGGGATCAATGTCGAGGTTGACCGTAACGATCTGGTCCCAGGCATGGCTTAACGACACCTTGAGCACTGGCTCGCCAACTGACTCTGGTCCACCTGACGTAATGGGGTCGAAACTAAGCGTCGGCTGCTCGCCGATCTCAAAGGTCCTGGATGCCAGGTTGTTTATCTCTCTCGCCTCGTCGACAAGCTGATCCGCATCCACCGAAACGAAATATGTCACAGCCCCGGAATTGGCGATATGGATCGGGAACTCGACTTTCACGAAAGAATGGCCCGTAACCGACACCTCGGCCTCGCCTTCCAGAACACCGAGTGAAGGATCACCCTGAAACAAAGCCACCTTGACCGCAGCAACCTCCTGTTCAGCGTTGTTCCATACCTGGACGGAAAGCGTCACATCGGCCGGCATGCTGATCACCGGGTACGGGTCAATCGAGATGTCTCCGGTCTCGACCTGCAAGTCGGCCTGAACCATTCCTGCATAGAGGGCCTGCACCGTCATGGCGGTCTGGAAGGCACTGCCATTCCAGCTGCCTGAATCAAACTGGCTGGCCAGCAAAAAGTCGATAGCGCTGTTGGTGTCCGCCTGCGGCGCACCCAGCGTCATAAGTACCGACAAAGCGAGGGCCGAGTCATAGACCGTGCTGGGACTGTTGCCGAAACCGCCATCCGTGTTCTGTTTGCCTGTGAGCCAGCCCAGGCCATTGGAGATCACCGGTTCAAGAGTATGATCCGGGTTGTCACGGTAGTCATTCAAGGCGATCAGGACGCTGGCGGTCGACTGCACCATGCTGGCACCGAGCCCCGGATTCCAGCCACCATCGCCATCCTGCGCGGCATGCAGATAATTGACAGCGGCAGCGGTCACAGTGCCGTTGCTGATACCATTCCTGGTCAGGGCTGTCAGGACATGCGCGGTGTCAACAGGATTACTGCGATAGCCTGGAGCACTACCCCAGCCTCCATCAGTATTCTGCGAATTCTCAAGGCCGATCAGACTGACGTTATCAAGACCGTACAGTTTGCGGGTCAGGAAATCGTTATTCTCAAACGAAGTGCCACTGAGCCATGCCCGGCCGCTCTCCACACCGGATAATCCGCCGGGGAACAGCTTGAGAGCGGCCACGGCGGTCGCCGTGTCACGCTGGGCGGTACTGGAAGAATCCTGCCAGGAGCCGTCCACAGCCTGGTTGGCAAGCAGCCAGCTTACTCCTTCATTGACATGCGGAGAGACGTGAAAAGCAGCAATAGAAGATGTCACGCCCGGGTTACTTTCAAGCTGTTCCGCTCTGACCAGGCTGGTCTTTAAAATGGCCGCACCGTTCGTCAGAATGGAGAAGCGCTTCTGCCACTCGCGCTGCAGATTGCCGATCCCCTGCAATTGCCGAAGAGATTCCGGATCATCGGCAGACCAGGTGCCGGGATTGACCAACAGGACAAATCCCATCCTGAACTCCCGATCAGGGTCTGCTGCCGGGAACCGGGCCCCCATGGCAGAGACAATCTGCTCTACCGTGATCGTCTTCAACATACCGGGAATGGTGACACCGACTTCCGGCAAGCGATTCCTGTCAATCCCCGGGCTGTCGATCAGTGTCAAAGACGGCACTTGTTCCTGGTCGTAAATCCCCATCATGTAAAGCTCGAGGGGACTGAAAACTCTACCAAGTACGCTGCCCGTTTGCGCCTGTTGCGGGGCAATGGTGGTAAAGGTGCCATCACCGTTATTACGCCAGTGATTTCCGTACAGCGACGAACCTTGTGAATCGAGAAGGAAACTCCAATGGGCATTGCCAAGACCGAGCAGAGCATCACTCTGCTGGTTTTCCTCAAGAAACGAGAGATAGGCACCCCAGCGATGTAACATTTCGTGGCTGAGAGCCTGCAGAGTTTTTTCGAAATCAGGATTTGCCGGTTCCAGCACATGGCTGGAGATGTTTGCCATGTCGATCAAACCTTCCAGGCGTCTCAGATCGGATCCGTCAGCAGAATACAGGTTGGTGGAGTCGAAGAGGTCGAGGCCGAGGCCTTCGATATTGTTTCTGGTGGGGTGGAAAAAGGCCTTCGATCCGGTGGCCGGCATGGCAAAATCGAAATTGGTGAAAATCACCAGGAAGTCATAGTCATCACCATGCCGGCTGAAAAACTCCCGGCTGACATCCTGACGCGGTGACAGGTTGGCGTGGCCATCCACATCAATGGCCGCATAATCTCCAAGGACTTCCATGACCGCGATATTGTCATAGTCACCGAGCAGATTAGCAGCCAGGGCGAAGGCGGAGTCGGTACAGATGATGAGGAAGAATAAAACAGGCAGGTACAGCGCGGTGCATTGCTCGAAAAACGAGCGTCGCAGGACATTCATGATCCCCTCCATTTAATACAACATGCCAGGCGGCACAAGAGTCGCATAGCGACATAAGATCAGTCATTCATAATTGACATGAAATATAATTGCAAGGGCTTTGTCATGCGCAGGACGAAATGTTCACTTCAACCGCATGCGTAACTGTGCTAATCTTCCCAAGTACGCGCACGGTTGCGGCGACATTATCAGGGGTTATCCATGGGTAAATATCTGAATGGCATCATTGCACTTCTCATCCTCATCATCGTCACGGCCGTCTGCTCAACCTATTTTTACAAAAAGGCCCAGAAAGACACCTGGGAGCTGGCACAACAGCTGGTGCCTCTGAGCAAGGGAGAGGTCTATCTTTGCGTTGAGAAGACCGGTGCCAAGGGGGTTGACTACCTGACGGTCATGGAAATCAGTGCAGCGACCAAAGACAAAAGCATCGATCAACGCGAGTTGAGGTTTCGCCTGCAGCTGGCATTGAACAAAACGAACCTTCAGGAATATAACGATAAGTACAGAGGTGGGAAAAAAGGCCTTTAAATTAATGAGTTAAACATTATAAGTTAAACTGTATTCTGATGGATAAAAGGACGCCCCTTACGGGACGTCCTTTTTTTACATTGCTTACCCTGCCCCGCCACTCGTGACCAGTCACTCTAACATCGATCTCCGTCCCACTCTATTGCGGGGCGCCGAGCGTCAGGGAATATTCCTGGGCGGTTTCAGCTCCTGCCGGATCCGAGGCGATAATGACAATCTTATAGTCACCAGGAGTCACACCAACCAGTGACCACTGAATCAGGCCGCTGGTCGCATCAATGGTCATGCCGGCGGGCGACTCGACCAGGCGGAAGGTGAAGGTTTGATCATCAGGATCACTTACCTTGACCTGGTAGCGATAATCCAGGGATTCAATGCCCTGCGGCGGCGCAGAGGTGATTCGTGGCGCTGCGTTGGGAACCGGCTGCGCGTAACTCTCGTAAGTCGGGCCGTCAACAAAAAAATCGTTCGGGACAATCTGAACCTGGATGGTATCGCCCTTGGTAAAGCGATTTCCAGGCAAGGTTGCCTGGGTCAGGAGAGGATCAGCGTTGCCGTTAATCAGCCATTGATAACGGAAATCAACCATGTCGTCGTCAGCGTCCTCCGCCACCGGGCTGACCGAGACATCCGTGCCGGCAAAGATCTCTGCCGGCGTCGAAGAGATGTCGACAACGTGCGGCGGACTGTTGACGATGGAAACAGACGCCTGCCCGCCCTGATCCGTCGTGCCTACCGTAACCGTGACGAGATCGTAGCGCTTGTAGCTACCGTCACACAACCGGGCGTCCGTTCCCGTTGCAACCGTTTTGTCGTTGACTTTCCAGGTGATGGCTTTGCTGCCGGGAACACCCTGGATAACCGCCCGCAGACAAGCAGTAGACGTCGGGTTTTCCGGGATGATCTGCACCGACACTCCACCGGCACTAGTGCTGACGGGAGCTTTTTGCGGGCTCGAAGCCTTTTGAAGCGATTCACCAGACGGAGCAACCGGCGGGGGTGATGATGATACAATTTGCTGAGGGGCATCATCACCACAGGCCCCCAGAAACATACAAAGGAAGACGACAACAACCAAACGTGTGAAATGCATAGACCCTCCGACCAGTGTGGCTGGCTGCAAATTATTTTCGCCGGCTAGCAGCGAATCGATACATCTTTCAGCACAAAATAACTGACCCGGCCGGTTTTGGCAACCAGCCGGGTCGATTATTTGCCGAACCTGTTCAGCTTACCATTGCATCCAGTAAACCGGCGAGATCAGTTTGATGTCCGGTGCGTTGTAGGTTTCAACGCGGTTACTCGAACTGATCATCATGGTAACCCGGCCACTGGCATCGATCAGGGTTACAATCCCCGACGGAATACCTTCACCGAGGTAACGAACCCGATCTGAACGGGACAGAAGCTGACCATCCGCTCCTCTCGCCCGACTGTCTTCTGCCAGGTCACCATAACCAGCATCATTGTAAATGTCGTAATTGAAGATAGCTTCACCGGTCAGCGCACTCAAGTGGTAGAGGCGCGAGCTACCCAGGTTACCAACCGCACACGGATCGCCGGCATTCGGATCCACATCAGGTGTGTAAGTGGTGTAGTAGGCTTCGTTATTGAACATGACCGGAGCCGCCAGCACCTTTTCACCGACCACCGATGATTCAGAACCAGTGCTCGCTGAGACATCATCATCCGGATCTGGGAAAGCCCAGTTCATCTTGATAAACCAACCATGGTACGGGTAGTTCGGGTCCGAGGCGATGGTCGGGCTGTTGTGCAACTTATTCAGTGTTTCCGACACCGTATCCGCGTCCCCGGTCTGCAGCGGATCAGCTGTCAGGTCCACCAGGCGGGTTTCATTAATAGGTGCAGTGCCGTCTGAGGTGATCTGGCCCCTGTCGACAACCTGATAAATCCGATCGACAACAGAATGATTCAGAGGATGGGCACGATCGCCGGTGCCGAACCAGAGGTGTGGCTTACCACTGATCACGGCAACTGCTGGCTTGTAGAAAATTTTACGACCGACATCCGAAGTGTTGATGGTGCCGTCGGCATTGTAGCCAGGATTGGTATCGAAGATGATGTTTCCGGTCCAGTTTGCCGTCGAAGAGCTGTCTCCGATGTTGAAACGCCACATGCGACCACCGGTGTCGCCGACATAGATAACATCACTGAAGCCGTCACCGTTCAGGTCACCGAAGGTCATATCACTGGCTATGGGGTAAATAAGCTGAGTATTATTGTCGGAGTCGTAAGCCCATAGTACATCACCAGCATTATTGAAGTTCGGCACGAATTTGCCGCTGGCATCATCAAGATAAGCGACTTCTATCCCGTACATCGCATCGCCACGCCGGTTATAACGACTGCCGGGCAACGTCGTTCCCGACGAGGTTTTGCCGGTGTTGCTGTCGATGAGGCCACCATCATCCACCTGCGGTATAACAATCGGGTCCGAGCTGACATTGTTCGGGAAATTCTGGTTGTTGCCATAACGCAGGTCTTCGTTCTTGTCGTAACCGCCAGTCACGAATGCAACCACCTTTGGATTACCGTTATCCCAGACCTTGGCCAGGCGAGGCTGGCTCCACGATTGGCCCATTTTTTCGAGCCCGGTAATACTGCTGTCGACGTTGAAGAGCAGTTCCGGCGCGTCCGGGTCACTGACATCAATGGCGAAGTAGCCACCCCACGGCCCGGCGTAGGAGATATCGTCGCTGCTTCCGCCACGCCGCAGGCCGAACACCAGCACCACCCGGTCACTGTTGGCGAGATCGCTGGAGTTGTATGAAATTACGCCATCGTTATTTATATCATGCACATAAGCGACCGGCGGCGAATCAACAAAATACTGGTGAGAACCATCGGCAGCGTCCTTCAGGTGCGGTAACACCTGCGGCGGGATGAAGCCCCACATCTCGCGACCATCGCAATCGCGGAAGGCATGCAGCATGCCGTCGTTTGCACCGACGTAGATCACCGATGTATTGAACCCGCCAGTCGAAGGGTTGGGGCTCTCTTCACAATAGTTTTCATCAATCAGGTTGTAGGAACTGTAGTTAAAAACAACCGGCCGAGAGTGCAGGATATCGCCCAGCAGCCAGCTGCGCTGCTGGGTGGCACTGCCATACTCATAGCCATGAAAATAGTTGATTATGTCATTTTCCCTGGCTCTCGCTGCCGATACCGTCGTTACCTGGACTTTCAGCGGTCCAGGTGTTCCATCATCCGCCGTATGCAACCTGCCATTTCCCGTGGAGAAGAGATTGCCTGCAACTGTCAGCAATTTGTCGTCAACACCGCCGGGGTTGGTGTAGGTATAGATATTTCGTCGCCCCGTGTAGGGAGGTCTGTTGACAGCGTTATCCGATAGAACCCTCGCCGTCAGGGTACCACCGACACCTCCGCAGTTGGCCAGGCCACCATCTCCGGCAGCAACCGTTCGGAATGAGATTGAGGCAAGCGTGGCATCAGAACAGACGATTTCCTCGACATCTGTACCATTGACATTGCGTATTCTGGTTCCCCAATAGGAGACCGACTCCGTGATGAAATCACCGGTATCCACACTGGTTGCCGGGTCACCATCCCGGTCGCTCAGCTGGTCGCCTGAGGTCACACGATATTTCTTGATGTTGCCGAGCCAGGCAGAATCAATCTGCGGCTTGAAAAGACCAAGATAAACACGGTCGCTGCTGATGGTCCGGTTGGTGGTACTGGCCGGTACGACCGGCGCGACGAAGGCCGTATCGGCCTCAAGCACGATCCTGACCAGCAGGTCGGACAGCGCTTCGGCAAGTTTCTGGGCGTTGTAGGCGTTGTAGTATTCGCCGCCGCCCATGTCCGCCGCATGCTCGATTAACGGATCTCCAGGCTGGAACGCCAGCACGGTATGGACGGTAATGTCACCGTACCTGCCATCGCCGTTGACATCCTCCATCTTGTTCAACCGGTAGGCAATGTCATCCAGGTAGTGATCGCCCGCCCCATAGTCAGCAGCCCCACCGGACGCTTCATTACCGTAGCCATCGCCGTCGGCATCACCAATTTCGCCGCCGATCTGGTTCATATTTTCATTGTTCGGTAAACCGTTGGTCAGCACGATGATATGGTTGTAACCACAGTTACCATCGCCGGCGTCGAACTGGCCATCATTGTGGACCGGTGAATAATTGGCGCCGAAATAGTAACCGGCATCGTAGAGTGCACCGGAGAGCGGGCGCACCGATCCCGAAGAGATCGAAGCATAGCCGGTATTGACACCGGCAGCATTGACGCCCGGGATAGCCGCCAGGAAGGCGTTGCGGGCCGCATCGCTCTCAAGACTGGCGATGCCGGATAGCAGGTGGCCGCCGTGGTTATTGGTGCCATAGGAATAAGCACCAAAATCTACCGCGTTGCGCGCACCCTCGACAACCTGGGTAATCGCGTCGTACATGACCTTGCGCTGGGTCGACAGTGCGGCCTCGGCCTCGCCTTCGGTTGAAGAGAACAATGCCATGACCGAAGCAACGGCCAACGACAGGCCCGGCATCGCACTGCTGATCGTCCTGAGGATCGGGGACAAGCCCTGGTCTTGGGGAACGTCCACGTAAGGGGTGGCATCAAGGCCCGGCTCACCGGAGCCTTCAAGCTGGCTGAGCGGCGGAGGCAGAGGAGTTGGCAGCGTCCCGCTACAAGGATAAGCAGTCGGCAGATAGTAATTGACGCCGGGATGCCAGTTTCCATCGAGGCCGGCCTCTGCGTTGATAGTCAGAGGCGGCCCATCATTCGCGTTATTACCCACGAGTACCCAGTAGACAGATCCCTTCGTACCATTTTTAGGGTTCTTGTCATCGCTTGAAGTGTGGTTGTTCTTTAACGCGTATTTTTTATTGTTATACCACACGACCAGTTGCGTCGCCCCGTTGACGTAGTAAGGGGCGTTGCAGCCACACGTACTATTCGTGTCATTACCGAGAGCGTTGTAGCCGATACAAGGATCGCAAGCATCCGGAATACCATCACCTGCGTCACCAGCGCTCCAGTATCCACCTGTAGCTGCTTCCGTGACATCGTTGGCGTTAATAACCTGGTCGCCTGTCAGGTCAAAATCGAGGTCCGGGCCGTCATCAGGGAAACCCTGGCACTGATCATCCTCAGGGTCGACCACGCCATCGCCATCGACGTCATCGAGCACACCGTCATTGTCGTCGTCCGGATCGCAGGCGTCGCCCATGCTGGTTGCAGTGGCGTCTCCGTCGAGATCACTCTGATCATTAAAGATGTCGGGGCAATTGTCAGCAGTGTCGGGGAAGCTATCACCATCGCGATCCAAATCGCAGACATCGCCAAAACTGTCGCCGTCGAGGTTCGCCTGATCCTGGTTGGCCACGAATGGGCAGTTGTCAACATTGTCATTGAGCGTGTCGGTATCGTCGTTCGGGTCGCAGACATCGCCCATGGCGTCGCCATCGTTGTTCGCCTGGTCCGAGTTGGCAATCAGCGGGCAGTTGTCGGCGCCGTTGAGGTAGCCGTCGCCATCGATATCGTCGTCGCAGACATTTCCGAGGCCATCGCCGTCGCTGTCGGTCTGAGAGGCCGATTGGCCGAATGCACGCGGACAGTTGTCGGAAGCATTGACGACGCCGTCGCCGTCGATATCACCGTCGCAGACGTCACCGAAGGCGTCGCCGTCGAGGTTTTCTTGCAACGGGTTGCTCGCAAGCGAGCAGTTGTCACTGACATCAAGGACCAGATCACCGTCATCGTCGGTGTCACAAACGTCACCGCCGGTGGTCGGAATCCCTGCAACGTAACTGTCAAAATCGGTGTTCAATTGTCCCGGGTTGCTGTTGTCGGGACAGTTGTCGGAAGCGTTTCCGATATTATCACCATCGCGATCATCGTCGCATGCGTTGCCGATGCCGTCAGTATCAAGGTCAGCCTGGTCGTCTTGGAGAAGACCGTTGGCAACCAGCGGACAGTTGTCATCAGTGTCGAAGTACCCGTCGCCATCGGTGTCAACCAGGTTGTTGCTGACTGTGTCGTCAGGATCACAGGCTGCGCCCAAACCATCTTCATCGTCGTCAATCTGATCCGAGTTGCTGATTAACGGGCAGTTGTCGGGTTTGGTCTGCAAACCCTGTGGCAAGTCAAAGATGCCGTCGTTGTCATCATCGGTATCACAGATGTTGCCACCGGTGGTCGGATCAGCGGCATTGTAAACGTCGCCATCAGTATTCAACTGGTTGACGTTGACGTTGAACGGGCAGTTGTCGATATTGTCGGCGACGCCGTCGCCATCCGTGTCGTCGTCGCAGATATCACCGATGCCATCGCCGTCACTGTCGGTCTGGTCGGTGTTGCCCAGCGGGCCGTTCGGGCAGTTGTCGACACCATTCAGACGTCCATCGCCATCAATGTCGTTATCGCAGGCGTTGCCAATACCGTCGGAGTCGTTGTCCAGCTGGTCCGGGTTGGATATCAGCGAACAATTGTCTGTAAGGTTCGGCACCTGGTCGCCATCGACATCATCATCACAGACATCGCCGATATCATCGCCGTCCATATCCGCCTGAGCTTCATTGGCCACAAACTGGCAGTTGTCATTAATATCCAGGACTGAATCGCCGTCATCGTTCGCATCGCAGGCGTCCCCACCGTTGCTGGCGGCGTCCCCGTCGTTATCCGCCTGATCCGGGTTGTAAATAAGCGGACAGTTATCGGCGCCGTTCAGGTCGCCATCATTATCCAGGTCGTTGTCACAGGCATCGCCGTAGGCGTCACCATCGAGGTTGTCCTGGCCAGGGTTGATGGTGTTGGGACAGTTGTCCGCACCATCATCAATGCCATCGCCGTCGGAATCGGTGTCGGAATCGCACAGATTGCCAAGACCGTCACCGTCGCTGTCAGCCTGGTTCGCATTCGCCACAGCCGGACAGTTGTCAACGTCATCGGCAATGCCATCGCCATCGGTATCGGGGGGAGTGTCACAGGCATCGCCTAACCCGTCACCGTCTGTATCCGTCTGGTAGGCGTTTGGAACAAAGGGGCAGTTGTCCACACTATCAAGCACACCATCGTTATCGTCATCAGTATCACAGGCATCACCCTTGCGATCGAAGTCGTTGTCAGCTTGATCGGCATTCGGCACCAGCGGGCAGTTGTCTGAGGCGTTATCGACGCCGTCGTTAGCGGGGATCTTGACGCCAAGTCCATTGATAGTAAAGTCATTGTCCCAGTCGCAACCATCCGGGGTGCCGTCGTTATCGATATCGAGATAATCGTTGAAATCATGACAGGCATCATCGACATCGTTGACCAGATCGCCGTCGTCGTCGATGTCACACGCATCACCGAAGCCGTCGCCGTCAAAATCAAGTTGTGTAACTGCGGGAGGAATAATCGGGTTGCTGACTGTCAAACAGTTATCCATCCCATCCGCCACACCGTCGCCGTCGCGATCGTTGTCGTCATCACAGGCATCACCGACACCATCGCCATCAATATCGGCCTGCGAGGTATTGGAGAACCAGGGACAGTTATCGACCCAATCGACGACCGTGTCGTTGTCATCATCATCGTCGCAGATATCGCCTGCGCCATCCCCGTCGAAATCTTCCTGATTATCGTTATATTTAATCAGGCAGTTATCCACGCCATCCAGAACACCGTCATGATCCCTGTCGATAATCGTGTCACAAGGTTCCGGGTAGCCGTCCTTGTCAACATCCACCGAGTCGGGGTAGCCTTCGCACTGGTCGAGGTCATTGCGGACGCCATCCCCATCCGTGTCCAGGAAGCTGTCACAAGCGTCAGGGATACCATCGTTATCGACATCAACGTTATCATCGTGGCCCGCGCATTTATCGAGAGTGTCAGCCACTCCGTCGTTATCTTTATCTACCAGCGGATCGATACAGTCCGGAATCGCATCCAGATCGACGTCGATCCGGTCGTCCTTGCCGGGACACTGGTCATCTTTGTTGAGAACAGTATCGCCATCAGCATCAAAAGTATCATCCAGGCAATCGGGGGTACCGTTGGCAGGGGCAATATCCGTGGTGTCATTTTCACCTGGACAGCGGTCGACATTGTTCATCACACCGTCGCCGTCGCTGTCCGTGGTGTCGTCCAAACAGTCGGGCGTACCGATGGAGTAGAGCACATCGGTGGTATCGTTCTGTCCGGGACATAAATCGGCATTGTTAGCGACGCCGTCGCCATCGCTGTCCCATGCACCTTCCAGGCAGTCCGGCACGTTGTTGGCCGGAGTGGTATCGGTTGTATCGTTGATTCCCGGGCAGAGATCGACGTTGTTCATCACGCCGTCGCCATCGGAATCGGTGGTGTCGTCCAGGCAATCAGGAATCCCGTTGGCGGGGTTCGTGTCAGTGTTGTCGTTCTCACCGCGACATTGGTCGACATCGTTCATCACGCCATCGCCGTCGGAATCAACGCTGCCATCCAGGCAGTCAGGTGTGCCGTCGTTGTTGGCATCGATCGTGTCGTTAATGCCCTGGCAGCGGTCGACGTTGTTCATCACGCCGTCACCATCGGAATCGGTGGTGTCGTCCAGGCAGTCGGGAGTACCGGAGGCATAAAGCACATCGGTGGTATCGTTCTGGCCAGGACACTGGTCGACATCGTTCATCACGCCATCGCCGTCGGAATCAACACTGCCATCCAGGCAGTCCGGCACGTTGTTGGCCGGTGAGGTATCGGTTGTATCATTGATTCCCGGGCAGAGATCGACGTTGTTCATCACGCCGTCGCCATCGGAATCGGTGGTGTCGTCCAGGCAATCAGGAATCCCGTTGGCCGGGTTCGTGTCAGTGTTGTCGTTTTCACCGCGACACTGGTCGACATCGTTCATCACGCCATCGCCGTCGGAATCAACAGTGCCATCCAGGCAGTCAGGCGTGCCATCGTTGTTGGCATCGATCGTGTCGTTAATGCCCTGGCAGCGGTCGACGTTGTTCATCACGCCGTCACCATCGGAATCGGTGGTGTCGTCCAGGCAGTCGGGAGTACCGGAGGCATAAAGCACATCGGTGGTATCGTTCTGGCCAGGGCACAAATCGGCATTGTTAGCGACGCCGTCGCCATCGCTGTCCCATGCACCTTCCAGGCAGTCCGGCACGTTGTTGGCCGGAGTGGTATCGGTTGTATCGTTGATTCCCGGGCAGAGATCGACGTTGTTCATCACGCCGTCGCCATCGGAATCGGTGGTGTCGTCCAGGCAATCAGGAATCCCGTTGGCGGGGTTCGTGTCAGTGTTGTCGTTCTCACCGCGACATTGGTCGACATCGTTCATCACGCCATCGCCATCGGAATCAACGCTGCCATCCAGGCAGTCAGGTGTGCCGTCGTTGTTGGCATCGATCGTGTCGTTAATGCCCTGGCAGCGGTCGACGTTGTTCATCACGCCGTCGCCGTCGCTGTCCGTGGTATCGTCCAAACAGTCCGGGATCGTGTTGGCAGGAGTCGTATCGACGGTATCGTTTTCGCCGGGGCACTGGTCAATATTGTTGGCAACGCCGTCGCCGTCCGAGTCGACCACGTTTTCTAGGCAGTCGGGAACACCAATGACCCACATAATATCCGCGTTGTCGTCCACACCGGGGCAGCGGTCGTGAACATTAATGACGCCGTCACCATCTGCATCCTGTTTGGCTTCGATACAATCTGGTACGCCATTGGCAGGAGATGTGTCTGTAAAGTCATTATAACCTGGGCACTTGTCGACATTGTTGGGCACACCGTCACCATCCCAGTCGGAAAAAGGTCCCTGGAGACAGTCCGGGGTGCCGTCCGGACCAGGTCCGGGCCATAAAACATCCTTCAGGTCGTTTTGGCCTGGGCAGATGTCGACGTCGTTCATAACAGTGTCACCATCCGAGTCAACCGTGCCATCCAGGCAATCAGGTGTGCCGATTGCGTACAGCCTGTCGATGTTATCGTTTTCACCAGGACATTTGTCCAGGTCGTTCATCACGCCATCACCATCTGAATCAACGCTGCCATCCAGGCAATCGGGCGTGCCGTCGCTGTTGGCGTCGATCGTATCATCGCTGCCGGGGCACTGATCGACATTGTTCATCACACCGTCGCCATCGCTGTCCGTGGTGTCGTCCAAACAGTCGGGCGTACCGATGGAGTAGAGCACATCGGTGGTATCGTTCTGTCCGGGACATAAATCGGCATTGTTAGCGACGCCGTCGCCATCGCTGTCCCATGCACCTTCCAGGCAGTCCGGCACGTTGTTGGCCGGAGTGGTATCGGTCGTATCGTTGATTCCCGGGCAGAGATCGACGTTGTTCATCACGCCGTCGCCATCGGAATCGGTGGTGTCGTCCAGGCAATCAGGAATCCCGTTGGCCGGGTTCGTGTCAGTGTTGTCGTTCTCACCGCGACACTGGTCGACATCGTTCATCACGCCATCGCCGTCGGAATCAACAGTGCCATCCAGGCAGTCAGGCGTGCCATCGTTGTTGGCATCGATCGTGTCGTTAATGCCCTGGCAGCGGTCGACGTTGTTCATCACGCCGTCACCATCGGAATCGGTGGTGTCGTCCAGGCAGTCGGGAGTACCGGAGGCATAAAGCACATCGGTGGTATCGTTCTGGCCAGGACACTGGTCGACATCGTTCATCACGCCATCGCCGTCGGAATCAACACTGCCATCCAGGCAGTCCGGCACGTTGTTGGCCGGTGAGGTATCGGTTGTATCATTGATTCCCGGGCAGAGATCGACGTTGTTCATCACGCCGTCGCCATCGGAATCGGTGGTGTCGTCCAGGCAATCAGGAATCCCGTTGGCCGGGTTCGTGTCAGTGTTGTCGTTTTCACCGCGACACTGGTCGACATCGTTCATCACGCCATCGCCGTCGGAATCAACAGTGCCATCCAGGCAGTCAGGCGTGCCGTCGTTGTTGGCATCGATCGTGTCGTTAATGCCCTGGCAGCGGTCGACGTTGTTCATCACGCCGTCGCCGTCGCTGTCCGTGGTGTCGTCCAGACAGTCGGGCGTACCGATGGAGTAGAGCACATCGGTGGTATCGTTCTGGCCGGGGCACAAATCGGCATTGTTAGCGACGCCGTCGCCATCGCTGTCCCATGCACCTTCCAGGCAGTCCGGCACGTTGTTGGCCGGAGTGGTATCGGTTGTATCGTTGATTCCCGGGCAGAGATCGACGTTGTTCATCACGCCGTCGCCATCGGAATCGGTGGTGTCGTCCAGGCAATCAGGAATCCCGTTGGCGGGGTTCGTGTCGATGGTATCGTTTTCGCCGGGGCACTGGTCAACATCGTTCATCACGCCGTCGCCGTCGGAATCAACACTGCCAACCAGACAATCAGGAGTGCCATCGTTGTTGGCATCGACCGTGTCGTTGCTGCCCTGGCAGCGGTCGACGTTGTTCATCACGCCGTCGCCGTCGCTGTCTATGGTATCGTCCAAACAGTCCGGGATCGTGTTGGCGGGGGTCGTATCGACGGTATCGTTTTCGCCGGGGCACTGGTCGACATCGTTGGCGACGCCGTCGCCATCGCTATCCGTTATGCTTTCCAGGCAGTCCGGGGTGCCGTTGGCCGGCGTGGTGTCAGTTGTATCATCGACTCCTGGACAACGATCGAGTTCATCCCACACACCGTCGCCATCAGTATCAACAGTCAGGAACGTATCGCAATTATCCGGAACGCCATCACCATCCACATCGGCCACGGTGTCATCTTGGCCCGGACACTTGTCGAGTTTATCAGCGATCCCATCATGATCGGTATCAACCAGGGCATCCTTACAATCTATGATCCCGTCAGCATCTAAATCGAGGGTATCATCCTGGCCTGGACATTGGTCATCTTCCGGATCGACAACGCCGTTGCCGTTAACATCGTCCGCAACACCATCGTTATCATCGTCGGCATCGCAACCATCCGGGAACAAATCACTGTCAGCATCATCACCGTCATCAAAACCCGGACAAAGGTCATCAGCATCGCGCACACCATCATTATCATCGTCGGTATCGCAAACGTCGCCAATGCCATCAGATTCAGCATCCTCCTGGCCGGGATTGACAACGAACTGGCAATTATCGAAAGGGACTAAAGGCGCACCTGTGGCGTCAAAGTCCTTGACACCGTCATTATCATCATCGGTATCACAGGCATCGCCACCAGAGGTTAGAATGGCGGAATTGTAAACATCACCATCATTGTTCTTCTGGTTGGCATTGCTGACCAGTGGGCAGTTGTCTTCACTGTCGACAATATTGTCACCGTCAGTATCTTTATTAACGATCGAATCACAACCATCGGGGATACCGTCATTATCCAGATCAATGGTGTCATCGAAGCCGGGGCAATTATCGATATCATCGTTTTTGCCGTCTCCATCGTCATCCAGGTCGCAGGCATCACCACCGCTTGTCAGGACAGCGGAATTGTACTGATCACCGTCGGTATTGAGCTGGTTGGGGTTATAGGTAATCGGACAGTTGTCAACAATATCATCAAAACCATCGCCGTCATCGTCGTCATCACAGACGTCACCGAGGCGGTCGCCGTCCAGATCTGATTGATCAGCGTTTGGAATCAGAGGACAGTTGTCGTCAACGTCCAGTACGCCATCAGCGTCATCATCGTCATCACAACCGTTCGGGACCAGATCACCACCAATCCAGAATTCATCTGTATTGATACTGTCATCATAACCGGGGCAGGCATCATACTCATCGACCGTGCCGTCGTTATCGGAGTCTATCAGCAAAGGATCACAGTCATCAGGGACACCCACGTGACCGATACCGCCAGGGTTTACATCGTTGGCATCGGAAAAGCCCTCGCATTGGTCCTGACCGTCCGGAACATCATCGCCATCCGAGTCATGCTGCAGACAGTCCGCAATATTATCGCCAACCGGGCTACCATCAACAATAGGACCAAGTTCTAAAACGGCACCGTTGTATACATAGATATCAATGGTGTCGTTGTAGTAGATCTCCGAGCAATTCGGACAATTCGGCGGGAGTTCGCACACATCACAAAAGTCGGGGACGCTGTCGAAATCCTCATCCTGGTTGTCATTGCCACCTGGGCAGATATCACAGCCTTCCGGCCAGGGCGAACCGGGATAGCCGTTAGGTACGCCATCCTGATCCATATCGTAAAGCACAACATTCGCGCCAGCTGGCAAGAAACTCGGAACAGATTGACCAGCAGCAGTGTAAATTGCTGAAATCTCGGCGTAAGTGACCGTCGTGGTGAAATCATCCTGATACCCCCGGCAGACGTCGTCAGGGAAACCATCGCCGTTAGCATCGTCATCGCAGACGTCATCAAGATCGTCATCAAAACAATTCTGGGTGGCATTCCAGGGATCGAACTGCGTATAATTCAGGTAGTTACCGATCCCATACACCGCACCGTTGGGTGAGGTCGAGCAGTCGCCATTCTTTATATTCGGGGCAGTTGCCGTCCCACTCGCGGAGTAGGTGCCGACATAAATTAACCTGTTTCGGACGAAGTCCTTGACACCGGCGCCACAACTGCCGCCCGACCAGTCTTCGAAAGCGTAGCTGGTATTATTCAACTCTGTTTGGCTGAATTCGCCGGTATTCTTGGCCGAGTAGACATCCCATGGCTCTCGCGAATTGATCCTGGGATACTCGACGCTCGGATAGTATTCAGACCCGGAGGCGGGATCTTCGGTCGCCCGGCTGTTGTCGATCAGAAACAGCACCTTGGGACGAACCCGTTCGGCGGGAGCACCAAGATAGATCGCCGCGTCGCCGACAAATGAATCCGAGTCAGCAGCAAAAACTGCAAACGGGAATCCGGGGCCGAACAACATGATAACGACAAGCAGGGCACTGATGATGCGCCTCATGACCCACTGCCCGGGGGTGTACCAGCGCTTTTTCATTGTCCAGCGACTCATAATCAACCTCCTCCAGAGGTACGGAAAATCTGATCGTCATCCAACTTAAAAAGGCGCACAATGCTGGCATCGACATGCACCGGCTGTTTGGCGCCTCTTGATTTGGTTTTGACATTGACATGATAAAGGTTGGCGCCGAACTCGCTGCCGTGTATGGCCGCCATGTGCGGCGGCAGGGCGTGCGGGCCTTCGTCGGTCACCTGACCGGAAATGATGATCGTCGTGGGATTATTCGGGTCCGCCGGATTCGACAGCGCATTAATGACAGCGGCGTGCCTGACAGCGAGATTGCTGCCATTGGATTTTCTGACAAAATCACCGGAGTTGGCCAGATATTCATCCGGATGATCCGGATCCTCTTCCGCCAGGATGACCGTCCCGGCCACCGCCAGGTTGACGATAAGGTCGCGGTTCATGGAATACTCGACGGTACGGTCCGCAGCATAAATCGCCCTCTGGTTCGGCATGGTGTCAGCGGTCTCCAGCAAGCCTTGCCTGGAGACCTGCATAACGATCGCACCAAGGATGCTGAGGATAGCCAGAAAACCTATGGCCAGAATAAGCGCCATGCCCTTTTGCCGTCTGTTGTTCTGCAATGTCGTGAATTTCATGATGCATCCTTGACCATGCACGGTTAGTTGATGTTCCGAAGCTTGACCGTTGTTTCTATAGCCCGTGATTTCCCGCCAGCCGCGGTCAGACCGGTCAGTTTGATGTCAACCCGGTTGACGCGATCCTCAGGAGTGAAGTTGTAGTCGAAAAAGCTCGTTCCACCTAAGCTGGTATCACTGGTATCAACATTGCGGGCCAGCACCTGCACGGCATCGTTGACTTCTCTGCGCAGGGTGCCGTTGAGCAGGCGATAACGGATCGTCTGCAGCACCGGCTGATTCTGATCCTTGATGCGAATTATCACGGACTCGGGCAGAACGGTGAGATCACTCGGCAAAAGGACACCCGTGGTCAGCGTGATCGTATTGTAGCCAGTTGCCGTGACCGGGTAGGCCCGGCTGACAGGCGTGCCGGTGGCTTCCTTGAATTCGGTCGCTGAGATAGGTTCGAAGACTCTTACCCTTGACCCTGACGGGAAATTTGCGACCATTTCAGGGTCCATAACGGTGAATGTGGTACTTGATCCTGAAGTGGTGACACTTTTGATCCTCGCAAAGTCACTGCCCACCGCACGGGTGCGGATGATAAAATCTGCAGAATTTTTCGTGCCGGGATCGTCAAGGTTGTCATCGGTAAAATTGGGGGTGGCATCCGGAAAGGCAATCGGATCGTAAGGCATCAGGAACCCTGCTGTAAGAAGATCCCGCGTCATGGTCTTCAATGCCAGACGCAGGTTACTCTGCACATCGGAAACCTGCGTCTGGGCCACGGTCGACTGATGGGCCGGTATGTAAAGGCTCATCACTGCCATCATGACGACGGACAGAATCGCCAACACTACAAGCAGTTCCACCAGGCTCATCCCCCGGCTGCCATGCTGATTCAAAAACACTTGCTTGCGCATGATAAGCCTCCTAGATAGCCCGTTTGACGGTGGATGCCTGGGCCAAACGTATCCGGTTTCCCAGCACGTGGCCGAGGGCCGTGGAACTCCTGACACTCACCGAAACCTTGTAGAGATTGGTGACCGTCTCACCCACTGACGGAACAACTGTCTCGACCTTGTAAGTGACATCATATGTGCCGGCACCGGCAACGGTATACGGGCTGCCCGGCCAGGTCGGGTCTGGGCTGGCCGTAGGGGCGTCGAACATCGCGTCGTCAGCCTCCATGGCAGCAATTTCTTCAATGATCTTCTGAGCGAGCGCGGCTGCTGCGGTTGCGGTGGCACTCTGCGAGTTGGCCTTGATTGCCGTGACCTGCAGCTGCGCCAGGCCAAGCAGGCCGACCGCCAGGATCACCACGGCGACCAGCAGTTCAATCATCGAGAAGCCGGATTGGGAATTTTTTAAAGCAGGCATTACGTCCTCCATAGATCACGACTTACCAGTTACCTACTGTGAGCAAAAGGCGTACCAACAAACAAAAGCAAACATAACTACTTAACTTGGCTGTATTACAAGCCTTATATGTATACAACATCCAAGATGCAGTGACATGCTATGCAACTTTTGCATGGCATTACGCAATATAAGCATTGACGGGGTTCAGGGATCAAGGTTCAGGGTTCATGCCCCAAGCAATGAACCATCGACTAAGGTCATCTCTAACCCAAACCGTATTCCTTGATCTTGTAGATCAGCGAGCGCAGACTGATTTCGAGAATTTTTGCTGCCTGGGTGCGGTTGCCGCCGGTTGCGACCAGCGCCTTTTGAATGAAATCACTCTCCAGCGCTGCCGTCGCCTTCTTCAGTGACAGGGTGCCTGGATCAACAGGGGCCTGGGGATGGTCGTGCAGGACAAGATCACTTTCCCCGATGATCTCGTCGCGGCAGAAGACCAGTGTTTTCTCGAGCACATTCAAAAGCTCGCGAACATTGCCCGGCCAGGGCTGCTTTTCCAGGATTCGTATGGCTTTCAGGCTCATGGTCGGGGTGGGCCGTTTCAATCGGGCTGCAATTCTCGGCAGATAGCTTTCGACCAGCGCGGCAATATCTTCAGTACGTTGTTTAAGGGCCGGCAGCTCAACATAAATAACGGCAAGACGATAAAAAAGATCCTCGCGAAAGGTTCCGTCGGCGACACCCTGCCGCAGATCCCTGGCCGTCGCCGCAATCACTCGCACGTCAACCGGCGTCGACCGGCTCTCACCGACCCGGCGGATTTCCCGTTCCTGAAGTACCCGCAGAAGCTTGGGCTGTAATTCCAGCGGAAAATCGCCGATTTCATCAAGCAGGAGGGTCCCGCCATCGGCGGAGCCAAACAGTCCGCTCCGCGCCCGATCTGCACCGGTAAAAGCCCCTTTGGCGTGCCCGAACAACTCACTCTCCAACAGCCCGGCCGGAATAGCGCTACAGTTGACCGCCAGGAAAGGTTTCTCGCTGCGCGGACTCTCGGCATGCAGCGCGCGTGCGATCAGCTCCTTGCCGGTTCCGGTCGGACCGGTAATCAGGACAGGGACCTGGGCTTCGGCAGCTTTTTGCACCATTTCGAGCACAGCTTGCATTTTGGCGCTGCGGTGCACGACTGCGGCAATCCCTTGCGGACGACCGCTGCGCCGCATCGAATTCTTGAGCTGAAAATTTTCCTGGCGAAGCTGCAGACGTTCCTCTGCCTTGCGGACCGTCAAAAGGATTTCATCAGGACGGAAAGGTTTGGAGATGTAGTCGTAGGCGCCCTGCTTCATGCATTCGATCGCCGTATCGACGTTGCCGTAGGCGCTCATCATAATTATCGTGCCGCCAAACTGCTGCGCCTGCTTCTCTTTGAGAAAAGCCAGGCCGTCCAATTCCGGCATGCGGATATCGCAGAGGACCAGACTGTAATGACCGGACTGCAATCGTTCCAGCCCCTGAAGACCGCTGACTGCCTCGGTGACCGTATAGCCATCACGCTCCAGGACCAGGCGCAACATGTGCCGCATCGGCGCTTCGTCATCAACGATCAGGATCTGGCGCTGCTTTGCTGTCATAATGACTCCTCACTGCGACAAGGCAGGGTCACGGTGAAACATGTGCCACGACCGGCGTCGGAAACTGCTTCGATGCTGCCGCCGCCCTCATCGACAATCCTCTGACAGACTGCCAGGCCCAGGCCATAGCCACTGCCGGGAGCCTTGGTTGTAAAAAACGGCTCAAAGATCCGATCTGCGACCGCCGGATCGATGCCCTCGCCATCATCAAGGATCGAAATCCTGATGTTATGACCAACCTTCTTTGACGACAGGGTGATACGACCCTTGTCCGGCATGGCAGCCTGGGCGTTGAGGAGCAGATTGATCCAGACCTGCATCAATCGTCCGCGATCCATAGTGACCAGACAATCGCCCGGGCCGGATTCGTCGACGATCTCAAGACCTTCCAGCTGCCCCTGATGACGCAACAATTCAACCGTCTCTCGCAACAATACTGATCGGACAGAAAGATATGGTGCAGTGATCAACCGGAGCAGAGTACTCGAGTAGCTGCCGGACCAGTCGATCTATACGTCCGGTTTCGACCAGGGAACGCTCGACCAGATCGCGGCAGCCCCCGGAGAGGTCGTCTTTGAGAATGTTCAGATAGCCGACCACGGCTGCCAACGGGTTGCCAATCTCATGGGCCATGCCGGCAGCAAGATAGCCGACGGTGGCAAGCTTTTCCGAGCGCACCAGTTCATCACGGGCCTGCGCCAGCGCCTGATTGGTCCTTTCCAGGGAAGCAATATACTCTTCGGTCTCGATGCGGCTTGCCGTCAGGGCCACGACCATCTGGTTAAAACTGTCGGCCAGTTCGTGAATCTCACCGGGGCCGGACAACACATTGACGGGAGCCAGGGTTCCGCTGGCTACCTTGGCCGTCGCCCGGTGCAATTGACGGACCGGTTTAACGATATTGCGATTCAATAGATAGACGGCGAAAGCAGCAAGGATCAATCCATAAATGATGACGTAGATGAGGATCAGTCGCTGTGAATCCTGCACTCTTTGCTGCAACTCATCCAGGCTGAAGCGAATCTGCAGCAACCCATAGGGCTCATTGCCAGCCCATAGCGAGGTTGACAGGTCCAGATATCTTTGTGGATTATTTGTGACAAAAAATTGAAAGGTCTCGTAGCTCAATTCTTCAAATAACTCGTCGCGCTGCAAAACAGCCGGCGAGATTGAAGTAAATTCGGTGGTGGGTTTGTACGCGGTGCTGGACAAGACCTGCTGATTTGTATCGAGCAGACGCCAGGCGATAATATCGGTTTGCTTGCTCAGCACCGTTTGCAGGCGATCGAGATTGGCAATTGCGATTTGAAGATCATTGCCGGGTCTGCTGACCGGGGCCGGTTCGTCAACTCCGGCAGCAACCAGCTGCATAAGACCCGCTGCGTGGGCACGTTTCTGGTCAAGGAGACTGTGTTCGGTCAACTTGACCATGAGAAAACCGGCAAAGAGCAGCGCGGCAGCCAGCAGCAGGGAGATGCTCAGGATAATTTCTGTACGCAGACCGGTTCGCATAGGCAGAATGTTGCAAGAGAGTCATGCAAAAGAATCTAAACCAGTGAATTGCCGATAAGTATACGTTTTCACCGCTATTCTGGCAAATGAAACCGTATCAAGGGAAGATTACAGGAGAGAGGAGACAGAATGCTGGAGTCAGGTTCCAGAGGATTCTACTCGCCCTGGTCTGACATCCTTTACCCTTAACTGCACGCCCTCACGCCCGAGATAACGATTGATCTGCGGAGTGACCAGTAGATCGACCTCACCCTGGAACTCCCGGCGTCGGTCGGACATGCCAAAGGCGATCGCCGGGTGACTGAAGGCTCCCTGGCAAACCGTAAAACGCAAATGGCTTCCACCGACAATCTGCACCTGCATGGCACGAACTGATTCAACAACATGCAGAGGCTCCGGATTGCCCATGCCGAAAGGTGCCAGCCATTCCATCTGGCGAACTGTTTCAAGATCAATATCTTCCAGCAGCAACACGCCATCATGAAAAAGTTTCGGCACCAAATCCTCAGCCGAGAGTTGGCTCCTGGCATCAGCTTCCATGGCCGCAGCAAAACCGGCCAGCTGATCTTTATGCAGACTCAGCCCGGCCGCCATCTCATGGCCGCCGAATGCCGCAAGGTGATCGGCACAGGCCTGCAGCCCCCGGTAAAGATGATAACCGCGGATTGATCGTGACGACCCTTTGCCGCTGTCGCCATCCAGCGCTATCAGCACGGTCGGCCGGCAGTAACGATCAACCAGCCTGCTGGCGACTATGCCGATGACGCCCGGATGCCAGCCTTCACTGCTAAGCACAATCATGTGGGTATGTTGTTCAGAAAGGCTCGACACCGCGACTTCGGCTTCCTGCAGAGTCTGTTTTTCCAGGGCCCGGCGTTCCTGATTGCATTGGTCCAGGTAGCATGCCGTATTCAACGCGCGAACCATATCTTCTGCCAGAAGCAGTTCAACACCAAGGCCGGCATCTTGCATGCGACCGGCAGCATTCAGGCGAGGGGCCAGTTGATAGCCGACCACTCCGCAACTGACCTCCTTGACCCCGGCCACCTGTTTGAGCGCCCGCACGCCGGTACGTTGACCAGCCTCAAGCAACACCAGACCATGACGGGTCAGAACCCGGTTGACTCCCTGCAGCGGAACCAGGTCAGCAATGGTCCCCAGGGCAACCAGGTCGAGGTAATGGCGCAGGTCCGGTTCCGGGCGGTCTTTGAACCAGCCGGCATCACGCAATTTTTTGCGCAGGGCAATCAGCAGGAAAAATGCCACCCCGACACCGGCCAGGCTTTGAAAAGGAAAATGTGAGTCCTGACGCTGTGGATTGATGACGGCCAAAGCCTCTGGCAACGTGGCTGGCGGTTGATGATGATCAGTGATAATAAGGTCAATGCCATGTTCCTTGGCGAGAATTGCCTCGGCATGAGCTGACACGCCGCAGTCAACGGAGACGACAACGCGCGTTCCCCGTCCGGCGGCCTCTGTCAACGCCTGTGCGGAAAGACCGTAACCATCACGCAACCGTAAAGGAATGTGATATTCCAGTTCCCGCCCACCAAGGTCACTGAGCCCGGCAAACAGGAGAGCCGTCCCGGAAATGCCGTCGACATCATAGTCGCCATGCACGGCAATCTTTTCGCCCTTTTCTAAGGCTGCCTGGAGGCGATCAACTGCGATGTCCATATCCGGGAGCAAGAAAGGGTCCGGAAGATCGGTGAGGCGTGCGGTCAGGAACTGGCACGCGGATTCAAGGGAATATTCGCGGGTCAGCAAGAGCTGCGCGACAGGGTGGGCTATTTGCAACTGTTGCCTGAATTCACTGAGCAAGGAATAATCAGGCGATTCATTGCGCGGCACCCAGAGGCGTCCGACTACGGGTTCCACGACAAACCTGACAGGGCTGAGGATAATGTGCGTTGAGGTTCAACAAGGATCTGACCTGGACAGTAACTGTGTCGATCATCATGGAGCATGAAGGTAAAAAAAGGCCGGGACATGGAATACACCCTAAAATAAATCGGGCCGGAAACAAACTCCGGCCCGATCATGAACTTATTGCTGCGGCTTACCCTGTGGGTGGGTCCGCAGAAATTCGAGGTCCTGTCGGACCCGGTCTGAACCGGGTCCGGACGGATTGAGTTCCAGAAAACGCGTCCAGGCCTGCTGAGCCTTGGGCAAGTCATTCAAGTCGTAACGATAAACGATACCGAGATTGTAAATGCTGGTAGCGTGGCTCGGGTCGACTTCGTTAGCCTTGTTAAAGTTGGCAATGGCTCGGTCAAACCAGCCCAGGCGCTTGAACATGACCCCTTGATCCGTGAGGACATCGGGAGAGTTCGGCTGAATTTCGAGCGCCTTGTCATAGGCCTCTATCGCATCCATTAACTGGTTGCCGTCGAAGTACTCGTTGCCGAGAGCCACCCAGGCCTTAAAATTAGCCGGATCAGTCGCAACTATCCTTTTCAGTTCATTCAGTTTCTGTTGCACATTCACCATTGGCGCTGGTGCGGAGGGGGCACCGGTGTTAGCCGGCGCACTTGGACCAGAGGTTTTACCCGCAAGCAAACCGATAACAAAACCGGCTATCAGGACGACAACAACAATCAGTAGAGTCTCTTTTTTCATGCTGTCTTTCCTTCTGCGATTATTTTCTTCTGCCCGCCGGAGCGATAATCATCCCAGAAAATCAGCACCGGGCTGGCAACAAAAATCGACGAGTAGGTACCAACCAGAATCCCGACCAGCAGGGCAAATGCAAAGTTATGAATCACACCGCCACCAAAGATAAACAGCGCCATAACAACCAGCAAGGTCGTACCCGAGGTCAAGAGGGTTCGTGACAGGGTTTCATTGATGGAACGATTCACAACCGCGATGAAGCCCTGCTTCTGATGTTTGCCATAATTTTCACGGATCCGGTCATAAACGATAATCGTATCGTTCAGCGAGTAACCGATAATAGCCAGGAAAGCGGCAATGATCGGCAGATCGATTTCACGACCTGTGAGCGAAAAGGCTCCAAGCGTGATAAGCACGTCATGGACCAAGGCAATGATCGCACCGACCGCAAACCGCAATTCAAAACGCCATGTGACATAGATCAGGATACCGATCATGGCATACAGGATCGAAAGCAGACCTTTCTGACGCAAGTCCTTGCCGACCTGCGGACCGACCATCTCCACACGGCGGATGTCAACCTTGCCGGCGCCGTAACTGGCTTCGAGGATGCCGGGAATCACCGTGGACAGGTCCTTGTCCTCGTGTGTTTTCTGAATCCGGATCAGGAATTCGTTGGCATCATCGCCAAAATGCTGCACGACCACCGTGCCGAGATCCAAAGATGTGAGACTGTCCTTGATCTTACCGGCATCGGTATTTTCGGCAAACTTGACCTGGACCAGCGTACCGCCCACAAAGTCGATACCGTAATTCGGCCCGCCGTTGACGACCAGCGACACCAGGCCGAGCAGAATGACGACACCGGAAATAATCAGGGCCAGTTTGCGCCTGCCGACAAAATCGATATTTGTATCATGCTTGATAATCTGCATTGAGAACTCCTAAATGCTCAACCGCTTCACTTTGGTGCGCGACAGGTAAAGGTCGAAAATAAGCCGCGAGACAATCACCGCGGTAAACAGCGACGAGATGATACCGATTGACAAGGTCACGGCGAAGCCCTTAACCGGTCCGGTACCGAACTGGAACAGGACCAGGGCAGCGATCAGAGTGGTGACATTGGCGTCAATAATCGTCAGTTTCGCCTTGTCGTAGCCAGCCTCCAGGGCCGCCCGGGGGGTCCGCCCCAGGCGCAGCTCTTCACGGATACGTTCGAAAATCAGCACGTTGGCATCGACTGCCATGCCGATGGTCAAAACGATGCCGGCAATGCCGGGCAAGGTGAGGGTTGCTCCGAAAATCGACAACATGGCCATGATGAAGATCACGTTCAGGACCAGTACCACGTTGGCGACCACGCCGGAAACCTTGTAGTAGACCAGCATGGCCACAACAACCAGCAAACCGCCGATCAGGACAGAAAGGATGCCCTGATTAATTGAGTCCTGCCCGAGGGAGGGTCCAACGGTGCGGTTCTCCATAATGACGACCGGGGCCGGTAGAGATCCTGCGCGCAGAACAATCGCCAGGTCGGTCGCTTCCTGTTCGGTGAAGTTGCCGCTGATCTGGGCACTGCCACCGGAAATGCGTTCGCGGATGACCGGTGCCGAATAGACAGTATCATCAAGGACGATTGCCATGCGTTTACCGACGTTGGCAGCGGTAATCTGGTCAAAGCGCTTGGCGCCGACGGCATTAAAGTCGATGGCTACGTAGGGATCGTTGAAGCGGCTATCAATACGCACCTGGGCGTCGGCAAGCAGGTCGCCGGTCAGGATGGTCTTGTTCTCCACCACCAGCGGACTTTCGGAGACCGCACCGGTCCGCGGATCGACCCGACGCTCGTAGAGCAGCTGGCCGCCCGGGGGTAAGTTGCCGGCGACCGCGTCCTGCGGGCTGGCATTCTCCATCAGCATCTTGAATTCAAGACGCGCAGTCTTGCCGAGCAAGTCGATGGCCCGCTGCGGATCCTTGACGCCCGGCAACTGGATCAGGATACGATTGCCTTCCTGACGCTGCAGGGTTGGTTCACTGACACCGAACTGATCGACGCGGTTGCGCAGTGTCTCAAGGGCCTGACGTACGGCGTACTCGCGCACCTCCTCGACTTCAGCGTTGCTCATGCGATAGTTCTTCTGAATGTAGCCGCCATCTGCGGTCAGCGTCATCGCTTCGAGTTTCGGGAAAGACTCGGCCATGATGGCATCGGCCTGTTTGCCTGCGTCCTCGTCATAAACGGTGATAACGATGCGACCACCGGGAGATCGGTCGACACGCTTGAAGACCACATCCTTTTCACGCAGCAGGTCTTCAGCCTGATCAATAACCGTATCCAGTCGGCTTTCCACTGCCTTGTCGGCGTCGACACCAAGAACCAGGTGCATGCCACCCTGCAGATCCAGCCCGAGATGAATCGGATCAAAGGCCTTGCGCCACCAGTCAGGCAAACTGCTGCCAAAAAGTGTCGGCCCGAGTGAGACCAGGGCAAGTACCAGACAAGCCAGCACCAAACCGGTCCGAATTTTGAGGCTATTGGACATTCTGTTGCGTCTCCTTTCAACCGATCCGCCTGTTGCGGATCGTACATTTCTTATTCAGTCGTTATTGTTCCAATTGGTCGGTTTTGGTGCCGACAATTGAACTGCGGTTAACCTTGACTCGAACATTGCTGGCGATCTCCAGGGTGACCACCAGATCCTGAACTGACGCTATTTTGCCATGCAGCCCACCGGCCGACACGACTTCGTCACCTGCCTTTAGATTCTGTACCAGCTCTTTATGCAGCCTGGCGCGCTTCTGCTGCGGACGAATCAGCAGGAAATAGAAGATCGCGAACATGATAACCAACATGACGATCCCTTCTATTCCGGAACCTCCCGACTGTTGTTGGGCACCACCGGCCATGGCATACGCATTTGTTGCAAACATGATTTTCCTCCTGGGCCTAAATACTTAAAGATATATTCTGTCAATCATACGGAACCGGTGAGAGCCTTCAGGCTTCACCGGCTGGAATTCGTTTTCGATAAAACTCTTCACAAAAGGTCTTGAACGTTCCGGCAGTGATCGCCTGCCTCATATTTTGCATGAGTTGCAGATAGTAATACAGATTGTGGGTAGTATTCAAGACCGATGAGAGGATTTCTTTACTTTGGTAAAGATGACGCAAATAGGCACGACTGTAGTTGCGACAAACGGTGCATGAGCAATCAGGGTCGATCGGCGTTTCATCCTCTGTGAAACAGGCCTGCTTGATGCTGATTTTTCCAAAACTGGTAAAGAGGACGCCATTGCGTGCATTGCGTGTCGGCATGACACAATCGAACATGTCTGCACCACAGGCTACGGCCTCGACCAGGTTTTCAGGCGTCCCGACGCCCATCACGTAGCGAGGTTTCTCGACTGGCAACAGGGGTAGCGACCAATCCATGACTTGATACATGACCTCTGCAGACTCGCCCACTGAAAGACCGCCGAGAGCATAACCGTCAAAGCCAATTTCAAGCAGACCTTCAACGCTCTGCACGCGCAGATCCCTTTCCATCCCGCCCTGAACAATGCCGAACAAGGCGGCGCTCGCGTCGGTGCGGGCGGCTTTGCTACGTGCTGCCCAGCGACCGGAACGCGCCGTCGATGCGGCAATATAGCCGCGTGTCGCAGGATGAGGAATACACTCGTCAAAAACCATCATGATATCTGAACCGAGAGCTTCCTGAACGGCAATCGATAATTCCGGAGTCAGGATATGTGCACTGCCGTCAAGATGCGACTGGAAGCGGACGCCTTCTTCATCTATTTTGCGCAAATCACCAAGACTGAAGACCTGAAAGCCGCCACTATCGGTAAGAATCGGCCGATCCCAGTTCATAAAACGGTGCAAGCCGCCGAAACGGGCCATGCGTTCATGACCAGGACGCAGATAGAGATGATAAGTGTTGCCAAGAATGATCTGGGCGCCAACCTCCTTTAGTTGCTCGGGAAGCATACCCTTGACTGTACCCTGGGTTCCAACCGGCATAAAGGCAGGAGTCTCTACAGCCCCTCTGCGAGTGAGCAGAGTTCCGCGTCGCGCCCGTGTGTCGGGGCACTCTTTGAGCAGGTCGAATTTCACCGGTTCGGCACCTGAGATTATTTTGTATCCATTTTTTTTATTCACGAATATTTTCTTTGTTCACAACTGTTGTGATTTATGTCAAACGTCCCTTTACTGAATCAGCATACAGTCGCCATAGCTGAAAAAACGATAACCACGATCTACGGCCTCCCGGTAGGCGGCGAGTGTAAAATCACGTCCGGCAAAAGCGGAAACCAGTACCAATAGAGTGGATTTGGGTAGATGAAAGTTGGTAATCAGGGCATCGACCATATGGAACCTGAATCCAGGCATGATGAAAAGAGCTGTTTCGCCTTGCCCTGGCTGCAATATTCCCCGGCTATCCACAGCATGCTCGAGCGTTCTGGTCACCGTTGTCCCCAGGGCGACAATGCGACGACCTTCAGCACGTGCAAGATTAATGCGCTCAGCACTCGCCGCCGGGATTTCATAGACTTCGGAATGCATGCGATGTTCAAGCAGGTTCTCGGAACGAACCGGCAGGAAAGTCCCCGGACCGACATGCAAGGTAATACCACAAACATCAATATTGCGGTCGGCCAAAGCCGCAAAAGTCTGTTCGGTAAAATGCAGTCCTGCTGTCGGTGCGGCAACGGCACCTGGATTACTGGCAAACACGGTCTGGTAACGATCCCGGTCCATGACATGATCTTCACGGCGGATATAGGGCGGTAATGGCATATGCCCGACCTGCGCCAGCACTTCGAGAAACTCGCCCGGGCAGACAAAGCGCACCAGTCGCTGACCGTCGTCCTCCGCGTCCAGGACTTCACCACGAATCCCTGCCGGGAAATCAAGCAGACTCCCGACCCGCACCGGTTGCGAACTGCGTGTCATACAGCGCCAGATATTCTGTGTGGAATCAAACTGGCGAACCAGCAGAATTTCAACCTGGCCACCGCTCTGCTTCCTGCCCAGCAGTCGAGCAGGCAACACCCGAGTTTCATTCCGGACCAGTAGATCTCCCTCCCGGAGCAGTTGCGGCAAATCGGCAAACTGTTGATGACCAATCTGTCCCGCAGCCCTATCCAGGGACAACAGCCGTGAAGAAGAACGCTCGCCAAGAGGCTGCTGCGCAATCAATCCATCAGGGAGATCAAAATCAAACTCACTCAGCTGCATAAGGAATTCGCACTTGAATAGTGTCTACCTATGCCCATATAATGGCTAACCCCTCGCGATGTAAACCATGAACAGGCCGATCATCATGAAAAACAGGCCAATTCCGCGCAGCGAGTGGTCTTTCATTTGAAGGAGCTCGTTCAGCATTCGTTTGGTCCCACGCGGGGAGAGAAACCACGGGATACCTTCAACGATCAGAACAACACCGAGCACAACAAGCAGGGATTCAGCAGACATGAGCAGGAGATAACGTCCTTACGTGGTTTTACGATGTTTTTCAGGTTCGTTGGCTGAGACAATCGTTCGACCATTCAATGAGTGCGGAAACCTTGATGTCATTTACAGCCAAAAACGCGCAATCGTAGCGGGATGTGCGAAGAGTGTCAAGTCAAGACATTTTCGTGCACATAATCTATCGTTTTTGATGTATTCAAAACGGATTACACTGAATTTGACTTTTTAATAAAATGAACTCTCTCAAAATTAAATTTCTCAGCATATGTTGTATCATCCTGCTGGTCGCTATCGGTTTGACGACCTGGTACAACCTGCAGAATCAGAATGCCATGCTCAGCAAACTGGCCTCCGAACATAGTCGCATTCTGGCCGAGACGATCAGTAACAGTATCATCACGGACATGGCTCATGGCGAAAACGAACAGGTCGGTCAGATCCTCAGTAAAATCAACGACGAACCAGCCATCAACAATGTACGGATTTTTGATGAATCAGGACGTATTCTGATGGCAGCGAAGCTGGAGGAAGTCGGTACCCTTGTCTCAAACTCGGAACTTATGGCTTATCGCACCGGCAACTTTTCCTTCAACGATTCTCTGGCCAACAATGAGCATTTCTACTCCATTGTTCCGATCAATAATCAACCGATCTGTTATTCATGCCACGAAGAAAGCGCCAAGGTCCTCGGTATTCTGAGTCTGCGGCTCTCTCTCGATACATTGTCAAACATGCAGAACAACAGTCGCAACACAATCTTGATCGCTTCAGGTGTCATGCTGGTCATCCTGATTCTGGTGATCACTGCTTTCATGATTATTTATGTCGATGCGCCGATTCGAATGATGGCATCAGCGATGGATCTCGTCGAAACAGGCAACTTTGACGAGGCCCGCCTTACCGTCGACAGTTCAAAAGAAATGTCTCTGCTCTCCGTCAAGTTCAACTACATGATTCGGCGCTTGCACGAACTCGTCGAGAGCACTGTCACGAGTGAACGAACTTTGGCTTTGACCAACGAGAAGCTTGCCCATAGTGAAGAAATTCAGGCCATGAATACGATCCTCGAGGAACGCCTCAAGGAGATAGAATACCTGAACATCAATCTCGAGGAGCGTATCGAGGAGATTGAAGAGGCAAACTATAAGATTGCCGACCTCGCCAGTGAACTTGAAGATAAGAACATGGGTTTGAGCCGGGCCGTTGATCGCCTGCAGACACTTTACAAAATGGGGCTGGATTTCAACGCGACCGTGGACCTTGACAAGTTATTGAACCTCCTCAGCCAGAAGAGCAAGGACATCATGATGTCCCAGCTCGCATACATTCTCATGCTAAACGAGAAGACCGGCCAACTCACCCTCGGTGGTGCAGACGGTCTGTCTGAAAACTTTGACAGGCAGCAGGAGATACCACTCAAGCCCGGCGGAGTTTCTTACTGGGTTATCAACAACAATGAGCCGCTTTTGTTGGAAGACATCAACAAGGCTCGCGGGTTCACCAGAATGAGCAGACTGGGTTTTCTTCGTGAGTCCGTCATCTGCTCGCCATTGCGGGATAAGGGGAAAGTTATCGGCACGATTACCGTTGCCAATCCTGTTGATGGCAGCCGTTTTGAATCCTCGGACCTTGAGCTTCTATCAACCATCGCCGCCCAGGCAAGCGTCGCAATCTGTAACGCCCGTCTCTATGAAGCTCAGGATGCCAGCTATCTGAACACTGTCCAGGCCCTCGTTTCAGCGATCGAGGCGAGCGACACCTATACCCGCGGCCATTCGGAACGCGTGACTCGTTACAGCGTGGCCCTGGCTAAAAAAGTAGGCATGGAAGGAGATCCTCTCAAACAGCTCGAGCAAGCCGCCATTTTGCATGACATAGGTAAAATCGGCATTGATGTTGGCCTGCTCCACAAAAAGGACAAGCTGACTGAAGCGGACATCGACATCCTCAAGATGCACCCCTCGATCGGCGTGCATATCCTTGAGCCGATTAGTTTTCTTGGCACGGTTCGCGAGATTATCGAACAGCACCATGAAAGGTACGACGGCAACGGCTACCCGAATGGTCTGAAAGGTGCCGAATGGCGTCTTGAAGGAAAGATTCTGGCTGTCTGCGATACTTACGATGCCATGACCTCGGATCGCCCCTACCGCAAGGCATTATCCCACGAGATTGCCATACAGGAAATCAGGAATCATTGCGGCACGCAATTTGACCCGGATGTGGCCGCAGCTTTTATAGAAATGTGCAGCGAAGGCCAATTAACATAGTGCCTTGTCATAACATCTCAGCCCGGTCATAACATCCCTGACGAGCTTTCCATGAACGTAAAACATCAAAGGCCACCTGGAAGCGGGTGGCCTTTGATGTTTTATTAAAAAAGAAGACCTTAAGGGAACAGGGGTGGAATCATCAGACCTGTATGCTCTGTTAAAGACAGCATGAGGTTCATATTCTGCACCGCCTGCCCTGCCGCCCCCTTGACCAGGTTGTCGATTGCGGCAATAACAATCACACGGCCGGTCCGATCATCAACAGCCAAGCCGATATCGCAGAAATTGCTGCCACGCACCTGTGAAAGATTCGGTAGCTGGCCCTGTGGCAGAACCCTGACAAAAGTCTCGGCAGCGTATCTGTCCAGATAGACATCATGCACCGCCTGCAGGGTAAGTCGACTTGACAGACTGGCATAACAGGTGCTGAGGATACCCCTGCTGACCGGCAGCAGATGCGGCGTAAAACTTATCGTCACACCGGTTCCGGCCAGACGGCCAAGGGTCTGTTCAATTTCCGGAGTGTGTCTGTGCCTGGGCAAACCATACGCTTTAAAACCCTCATTGACCTCACAGTAGAGAGTATCCATCTTGACTGCGCGACCGGCACCACTGGTTCCTGATTTGCTGTCGATGATAATTGACGTCAAGTCGATCAAACCCTTTTCCAGCAAAGGTGCCAGGGCTAAAGCCACGCTGGTGGGATAGCAGCCGGGGTTGGCAATCAACCGGGCCGCAGGGATCTGTGCTCGAAACAGTTCAGGGAGGCCGTAAACGGCTTCTGAAAGCAGCTCCCTGGCCGTATGTTCCTGATACCATGCTTCGTAAACGGAGACGTCGCTGATACGGAAATCCGCCGAGAGATCGACAACGCGGCAACCGGCACCGAGAAGTCGGGGGATCAGCGCCATGGCTGTTTGATGAGGCACCGCCGTGAACACCAGCTCTGCACGCTCCGCCAATTCTTCCGGATTGACATCCTCGAAAATCAGGTCAAGGCTGCCCCGCAGAGAGGGAAACACCTCGCCCACCGATTGTCCGACATACTGGCGTGACGTGACAGAGACCAATTCTGTACCGGGGTGCTGTGAAAGCAACCGCAGCAACTCGACACCGGTGTAACCACTCGCCCCAATGACTGCAACCCGATTCATAACAACTCCTGAAATATCATCCGTAATGTCCGGACGTGCAATCCCAAAACGGCGAAAGGGAAACCCGCAGGTTTCCCTTTCCAACCCAAATTGCCAACGGCCCTGAGGGCCGCAAGGCATTAACGTTTGGAGAACTGGAAGCTGCGGCGAGCCGCGCGGCGACCATACTTTTTACGTTCCTTGATACGACTGTCACGGGTAATGAACCCAGCTGTCTTCAGTGAAGCGCGAAGTTCTGGATTAATCTCGAGCAGGGCCTTGGTGATGCCGTGCTTGATCGCACCGGCCTGACCGGAAGGACCACCGCCGCAAACATTGACGCTGATGTCAAACTTGCCGATATTGTCGGTCAGTTCGAGAGGCTGGCGAACAACCATCTTCGAAGTCGGGCGACCGAAGTATTCTTCCATCGAACGCTTGTTAATGGTAATTTCGCCAGTTCCTGGCTTCAGCCAGACACGGGCAATAGAGGTCTTTCTCTTGCCGGTGGCGTAAAATTTCTGTTCGGCCATCGTCTATATCTCCTGGATTCCCTTAAACCTGAAGTTCTTTGGGCTGTTGTGCCTGATGCGGGTGAGCGGTGCCGCAGTAGACTTTAAGTTTTTTGAACATCTGACGGCCGAGTTTGTTCTTAGGCAACATCCCCTTGACCGCTTTCCTGATCAGCTCTTCAGGTGTCTTCTCAAGCAGTTTCCCAGCCGTGATTGTAGTCAGGCCACCAGTATAACCGCTGTGTCGATGATAGACCTTCTGGCCCAGCTTGTTGCCGGTCAGGCGTATCTTTTCCGCATTGAGAACAATAACGAAATCACCGGTATCAACGCTCGGAGTGAAAATGGCCTTGTGCTTACCGCGCAGGACCCGGGCTATTTCTGTAGCCGCACGGCCCAGAACCTTATCTTCCAGATCAACCACATACCAGTCTTTCTGGAGATCATCTATTTTTGCAACTGGTGTACTCATCAACTATCCTCTCTTGATCAAATCTGTGAAGTTAACGGGGCTCACAGAAACCCGAAATCTAGTCAATAGCCCTTGGGTTGTCAAGCTTTTTTTCTATTTTCCCACACTTAATTCGGTATAAAGCAATGGCTCGCCGTAATCCTCGCGCAGAGAGAAGATAACAGCTTCACAGCGCTTTCGAGATCGGACCAGTCGAGCACTTCGACGGGCGTATGCATGTAACGCAAGGGGATACTGATCAAGGCGGTTGCAACGCCACTTCCCACCAGTTGCATCACATTGGCATCAGTCCCCGTCGCACGCGGGATTCCCATGATCTGACAGGGAATCTTTTCATGTTCGGCCGTAGCCATCAAAAGATCAAAAAGAACCGGGTTGATATTAGGGCCACGGGCAATGATCGGCCCCTTGCCAAGAGAAATTTCTCCCAGGTCCTTATGGTCTGCATCCGGATAATCACTGGCAAAACCAACCTCGACTGCAATCCCGATGTCAGGCTGCACGCCATAGGCACTGGTCGTCCCGCCACGCAGGCCAACCTCTTCCTGAACAGTGGACACGCCATAGAGATCGACAGAGAGATTATTCTGACGACGAACCTCCCGCAGCACCTGGGCAACGATAAAGGCACCCATCTTGTCATCCAGGGCCCGCGAGGTCAGTCGTGTTCCCTGCAGGCGCTCGACACCAACGCTGAAGGTCACAGGGTCGCCGATCGACACCAATCTGGCAGCTTCCGCTTTCTTGGAACAACCAATATCAATAAACTGATTTTTGAAGGGGATCACCTTCTCGCGGTCTTTGGCTTCAATCTGGTGGATCGGCCGTTTACCGACCACCCCTGGAATCGGCCCTCTGGTCGTGTGTACCGAAACCCGCTGGCCCGGCACAAGGTGCGCATCGACGCCGCCGATCGGCGCGAAGAAAAGATAACCCTGATCATCAATATACTTGATCATAAAGCCGATTTCATCACAATGGCCGGCCAGCATAAGGCGCGGAGCGCCCTCTGGCCCTTGAATGTGAGCGACAACATTGCCCATGACATCGGTGCGCACATCATCAACCACATCCGCCAGGGCCTTGCGAATCACCCGCTGCGCCGGCTGCTCAAAGCCGGAGGGGCTCGGAGCCTCGACCAGCTCCTTGAAAAATTTGAAATCCTGTTTATTCATAGCTGTTCGTCTTTCAGTAATTCACCAAGCAGGGAATTGCGAAATGCCTTCGTGATCTTCACCGGAACCAGGCTGCCGGCAAGATTGCCCGGACCGGAGAAGTTGACAATCCTGTTCCAGGTGGAGCGTCCGAAAAGCTGACCCTCGCCTATTTTACTCTCACCCTCTACCAAAACCTCCAAGACGGTGCCGACATCGGCTTCCCAGGTCCGGCGACTGATCTCCTGCTGCAAGGCGAGCATGCGCTCGAAACGCTCCTGCTTCACATCTGCAGGAGTGTCATCTTGAAGTTCGGCGGCCGTGGTTCCACTGCGCAGTGAATAGATGAAAGAGTATATTTCCGCGTAGCGTACCTCTTCGAGCAGTGACATGGTCGCGGCAAAATCATCGGCACTTTCCCCCGGGAAGCCCACGATAATGTCCGAAGAGAGGCGAATGTCGGGGCATAACTGGCGCAAACGGCCAACAATATCCAGGTACCGCTCGCGCGTATAACCACGATTCATGGCCCGCAGGATTGGATTGGAACCACACTGAACCGGCAGGTGCAGGTGCTTGCAGAGTTTTTCAAGGCGTCCAAAACATTCGATCAGCTCATTAGAAAGGTCTTTCGGATGCGAGGTGGTAAAACGAATCCGATCAATACCGTCAATGGCGTTGACCTGCTCCAGGAGAGAGGCAAAGCTGATTTCCTGTTCCTTGCTGCCGTAAGAGTTGACGTTCTGTCCGATCAGGGTCACCTCACGGACACCCTGCCCCGCCAACTCACGGATTTCTGCGAGGATCTCGGCGCTGGGTCGGCTGATTTCGCGACCACGGACATAAGGGACCACGCAGTAGCTGCAGAAATTGTCACAACCCTGCATGACGGTTACAAACCGGGTGAAAGCCTCCTGGCCGGTGCGTGACGGGAACAGCTGCAGACGGGTCTCACGATCAAGAAATTCGGTCTCCTCGCAGCGCACACGGGTTTCCGCGACCTGCTGAACCATTTCGGGGAGACGATGAACGTTGTGGGTACCAAAAACCAGGTCCAGGTAGGAGAATTCTTCAAGGAGTTGTTTACCCTCCTGCTGGGCGATACAGCCACCCATACCAAGAATCAGATTCCGGTTGCGTTCCTTAAGGGGCTTGAAGCGCCCCAGATGGCCGTAAGCCTTGCGTACAGCCTTGTCGCGCACGGCGCAGGTGTTCAGCAGGATCAGGCTGGCCTGCTCCGGTTCTTCGACCTGTTGATAGCCGATACCTCCGAGCAGGGCAACAATCCGCTCCGAGTCGACCACGTTCATCTGGCAACCAAAGGTTTCCAGGTAAAAAGCCTTTTCATTCATAGCGTTCTATCCATAGCCTTTATCAGCGGGGCTAGAGAGTAATCAAAACCGGCAGGAAAGGCAACTTGAAATCAGGGGACCTGTCCCCTGTTTTTCGAACGGCACACTAACCCTGCGATTTCCTGATCGCGGCCTCGAGGAGCTCTGCCGGTTGATGCGGATGCTCAAGGCAAAGTAGCGTCAACCTCATCTCCTCGCCCCTATGAACGCGCAGGGTTCCGAGCTGTTCCCCCAGCTTGTGCAGACTGAAGTAGGTAATTTCTGGCAATTTCAGCGAGTGAATGCGCCTCTGTAAAAGGCCGCCCTGTACAAGCAGGCGTTGATCGGTGATCGCATAGTAAACCTGGTTCCATTCCAGCCGGGCCCGAACCAGATGGCCAATAGCCAGGTAAAAACCGATCAACAGAAAAGGCAACGGCAGCCAGGCCAGCCAGGCCATATCATATTCCACAGACAACTCAAGACCGAGACGCTGCCAGTAAGTGCAGATGACAAGGAAAAAAACGCCAAAAATTGAAAAACGCCAATGCCTGAACGTATAGCAACGTGGCGCCGGACGACCTTCCCAGCGGACCTCTTCATCAGCCGCAAGGATTGGCTCCCATCTCATCAAACACCTGCCGATTTTGGCGAAACACGGGCGAAAGCAACGAACAGGCGGATAGTGTACAATGAGCTCTGGAAAATAAATATCGGTGCCGCCATAAAGGCATCTCCTTACTGATCAGGCCGGATCATTTTAGGTCATGCATGCAAATCAGACAAGGCCGCTCACACCGTGGTTAAAATTCTTTTCAAGCGGGAAGATTATACTACCTAACGGAGGTGGCTGAAAAAGCTGCTTGCATTTCCCTGCCAAGTGACTATCATGTCCCGCCCAATCAACAGCTGACCAATAAATGTATAAAATAAGGTATCAATTATGACACAGAATCTTCGCAACATCGCTATTATCGCTCACGTCGACCACGGTAAAACCACCCTGGTCGATGCAATGCTCAAACAATCCGGAGTCTTTCGCGACAACCAGGTCATCACCGAACGGGTGATGGACAGCAACGATCTTGAAAAAGAGCGTGGCATAACCATTCTCTCCAAGATTCTGTCAATTCATCATGGCGGCATCAAGATCAATATTGTTGATACACCCGGCCATGCCGACTTCGGTGGTGAAGTGGAGAGGGTTCTGAAGATGGTTGACTCGGTCCTGCTGCTGGTCGATGCATTTGACGGCCCGATGCCACAGACCCGCTTCGTCCTGAAAAAATCCCTCGACCTCGGTATCCGGCCGATCGTTGTCATCAACAAGATCGACCGGCCGGGAGCACGTCCGGAAAAGGTCGTCGACATGGTGTTCGACCTGTTTTGCGAACTCAATGCCGACGAGAAACAGCTCGACTTCCCGTTTATCTTTACCAGCGCCAAGCAGGGGATCGCCAAACGAGAACTGGCGGATGACTCCGACAACCTCGATCCGCTATTTGAAATGATCCGCGAAAGGGTGGCGCCGCCGGTTGCCGATGCAGAGGCCCCCTTCCAGATGCTGGTTACCTCGATCGACTACAACGACTACCTCGGCCGTATCGCCACCGGCAAGATCTTCAACGGCAAAATCCACACCGGCGAGACGGTGGCGTTGATCAAGAAAGGCGGTGAGATCAGCAAGGGCCGCATCAGCAAGCTGCTCGGCTACGAAGGCCTCAAGCAGATTGAGCTTTTGGAAGCGAGTGCAGGCGACATCGTCACCGTTGCCGGCTTCGAGAACGTCGGCATCAGTGAGACCCTGGCCTGTGTCGAACATCCCAAGTCACTGCCTTACCTCGCCATCGACGAACCGACGCTGGCCATGAACTTCATCGTCAACTCCTCGCCGTTTGCGGGTCGTGAGGGCAAGTACGTGACCTCGCGCAACTTACGCGACCGCCTCTTCAAAGAGTTGCGCACCAACGTCTCCCTGCGCGTCGAAGAAACGACCAATACCGACACCTTCAGGGTTTCGGGTCGCGGTGAACTGCACCTGTCCATCCTGATCGAGAACATGCGCCGGGAAGGCTTTGAACTGGCGGTTTCCAAACCGGAAGTTATCTGCCGCGAGATCAATGGTGAGAAATGCGAGCCGATGGAGTATCTGGTGATCGATGTCCCTGAAGAATTCCAGGGCACGGTGATTGAAAAGCTTGGCCCACGCAAAGCGGAAATGGCTGCAATGAATGCCCTCGAAGGTTTCAATCGCCTGGAATTCGTGATACCGGCCCGCGGTCTGATCGGTTTCCGCAGTGAGTTCCTTACAGACACCCGTGGAACGGGTGTCTTGAATCATACATTTCAAGGCTATGCGCCCTGGAAAGGGGCTATCGCAGGCCGCAAAAATGGCGTCCTGATCGCCATAGAAACAGCAGAAACCGTTGCATACTCGCTCTTCAACCTGCAGGAGCGTGGCAGCCTGTTCGTGCACCCGGGCGTCAAAGTCTACGAAGGCATGATTCTCGGCCAGCATGCCAAGGAAAGCGATCTCGTTGTCAATGCATGCAGAGGCAAAAAGCTCACCAACGTGCGCGCCTCCGGCACCGATGAGTCAATTCGCCTGATACCGCCACGGGACCTGACCCTCGAGCAGGCCCTGGAATTCATTGACAACGATGAACTGGTTGAGGTGACGCCTCAATCGATTCGTCTGCGCAAAAGACTACTCGATGAAAACGAGCGCAAAAAAGCTCACAAGAAATCGAACTAGACTATCCACCAGGAATCCAGGGACTGTCATGGAGAAATCGATGTTCGACAAGAACCGGATCGGTTCCGTCATTCTCAAGAATCGCCTCGCCCGCAGTGCCACTTGGGAAGGGATGTGCGACTCAGATGGCAATGTCACCCCGCAACTGGTCAATTATTACCGTCGACTGGTCCGTGGCGGTGTCGGCCTGATTATCACGGGTTACAGCTATGTTCGTGAAGATGGCAAGCAGCTTCCCGGCAAGATAGGCATCTGTCAAGACAGCCACCTTGACGGCCTCAAGCGGCTGACCGAAGCCGTTCACAAGGAAGGTGGAGTTATCTTCTGCCAGCTGGTGCATGCCGGCGGCCAAACCAGCAGCAAGGTCATCGGCACGCCACCGCTGGTGCCGTCGGCAACAGGTTTTGCCGGCTACCAGGATACGCCAAGAGAGATGACCACAAAGGACATTCTCGAGGTTGTTACCGCTTTCGGCGCAGCGGCTTCCCGCGCCAGGCAGGCAGGCTTCGACGGCGTTCAACTACACGGCGCTCACGGATACCTGATCAACCAGTTCCTCTCGCCACTCTGCAACCAGCGCCGCGACAATTACGGCGGCAGCCTCGAAAATCGCATGACATTCCTGGAGGAGGTTTTTGCAGCGGTCAGAACAGCCGTTGGCAATGACTTTCCGGTGACGATCAAGCTCACATTATCCGACCAGCTCGAAGGCGGCCTGCAACCCCGGGATGGCGTGCTGATTGCAAAACGGCTCGAGGAACTGGGCATCGACGCAGTTGAAGTCAGCTCAGGCTCGGCAGCCTCCGGGGCGAGGGGCCCGGTCCGGCAAAAAATTGACTGCCCGGAAAAAGAAGCCTACAACGCGGAACTCGCCCGCATGGTCAAGAAAGCCACCCGGCTGCCGGTGATGGTCGTCGGTGGGCTGCGCTCTTTGGGTGTCATGCAGACATTGCTCTGGGAAGGAAGCGCTGATCTTTTCGCCATGTCCCGTCCCCTGATCAGGGAACCCGGACTGCCGGGTGTCTGGGCCAAAGATGACGGTTATACAGCGACATGCATTTCCTGCAACGGCTGTTTCCGCCCGGGGCTCAGGGGGGAAGGGATCTATTGCGTCGTCGACAAGATTGCCGCTGAGAATATTTCCCCGCAAATTTAGCAGGTTCGGGTGATCAGCCCCGAATCGGCCACTCGGTCTCGTAGCCAGTCGGGAAAAAGTTGTCGCGCGTCCGGTTGAAATAGCCATATTGCAGACGGGGAAAACGTTCCTTGTGCTGCTTGAGCATTGCCAGCATACCTACACCGCCGCCGGTGACCCCAATTGACGAAAGATAGAGAGCCGGGTCGAGACTCAGGTTGCGCATCTGGATCATGTCGATGCCAACCTTGTCAACCAGTTCGGCGAGGGCCTCGATTTCATCCTGCCGATCACTCACCCCGGGAAATACCAGGTAGTTGAGCATGGTGTAAAGACCGGCGCTCCTGGCCCGCCTCAGTGACTCAATCACGTCGCTGAAACGATAACCGTTTGGTCGATAATACCTGTTGTAATAAATCTCCTGGGCCGAGTTGAGAGAGACTCGGATCGACTCGATACCTGCCTCTGCCAGTTGATCAATGGCGTCGGGCAGAGAGGCATTGCTGTTAAAGTTGATCGTACCACGATTGGTCTGACGGCGCATCTCACGGACGGCCGCACAGATGACGTCAGTCTGAAGAATCGGATCACCTTCGCAGCCCTGCCCGAAAGAGACGATCGCATTCTGCGCACTTTGAAGATGCGGCACAGCGACCTCACAGAGTTCCTTGACCGTCGGCACAAAAGTTAACCGTTCCTGACTGGATGGGCAGCAGTCCGACTCCTGCTTGGAGATGCAGCCGATACAGCGGGAGTTACAGGATGGCGATGTCGGTAAGGGGGCTTCCCAGCGGCCGAAGAAAAGATTCTTGGCGGCGAAACAGTGGTAGTCGAGGGCGCAACGTGACAGCTGATCCAGCAGTCGATTCTCCGGGTTGGCCTGCAAGGCTTTGCGCACCAGGGGATCAAGTTTGCGGTCGTCGAAATGGTCGGGCTGCCACTGGATATTGCGATCAACCTGGATGCCCGCCACGTAAAAACGTTCTTCCTCAAGACACCAGCCAACAGCCGTATAGGACCAGAGCGGCAACGTCATGCTTTTCTTCTGATAATCGGCAGCAGGCAGCAAGGTGCGCGTGTACCCCGGTGTCAGGAAGGCTGAAACCGCCTGGATTGAGCCTCCACCCCACTGTTTTGGCATTCGGTCGGTGGTCAGACGCTTGCCGCTGCGGCGGTCGAAACCAACCGGGGGTGTTTGTGGAATGGTGAACAGGCGGCTCCCCTCCGGCAGCGGGATCATCTCCTCCAATTGCGGGCGCACCACCTCCGTACCGTTCATCCCCGCCATCAACAGACCGGGATGCTCGAAAACCTCGCCCTGCTCGTCGGCAACCACCGCCAGTATGGTTTTATCTTTTGCCACCGTGTGCTCCTGAATATGCAGATAAATCGATAGCCGCCTTGCGATGACCATCTATGTGAACCTACCACAGGCGCACCTCCGAAAACAATTTCTGCTTCGTGTAGCCAGTCGCCCACCATGGCAAAAAAATGGCGTGGCCACGTAAAAATACGGTTATACTGTGTGCAACATTCTGAGGTGGAAATCAATGTCGATTACAAGCCGAATCAAGAACCGCCTGATCGCCAGGCTTATCACCCGCTACCCGAGCCTGGCAGAGAGATTCATCACCGCATACAAACCATGGGAATCGGGCGAAGAAATCCCCTGGACGCCATTGAAGAAACCTCTCAGCGAATGCAAACTGGCCGTGGTCACGACCTCGGGCGTCCACCACACTGACCAGCAGTCTTTCGACATGCAGGACGGCGAGGGCGACCCGACCTTCCGCACCATAAACGCTACGACTATCGGCAACAGTTACAGGATCACTCACGACTATTACGATCACAGCGACGCCGAGAAGGACCTCAACATCGTGCTGCCGCTCGACCGGCTGCGAGAACTGCAGCAGGAAGGTGTCATTGGTTGTCTGGCCGACAACCACTACTCCTTCATGGGCCATATCGATGGCCGGCATATCGCCACCCTGATCGGTCGGACGGCAAGACAGGTGGTCGAAAAGCTCAGGCAGGACAAGGTCGACGTGGTCCTTCTGACCCCGGCCTGAGGCATCTGCAATCAGTCCGTGGGACTGATCCAGAGAGAAATAGAGAAATCCGGCATCGCCACCATCGGCGTTTCGATCGTGCGTGAGTTCACCGAGAAGGTGAAGCCGCCACGCACCGTGTTTGTGCGCTGGCCATTCGGCCACCCGCTGGGCGAGCCAGGCAACCACAGACAACAGCGCGCGGTGGTTCTGGAAGCCCTCAAAGCTCTCTGCACCATCACTACCCCGGGCGAAATCATCGACCTTCCCTTCCGCTGGCGGCGACATGATTACAGCACCTGTCAAATACCGGCGGTTTTATTACCGCAAGACAAAACAACCACGAATCCAGCCTCTTGAGTTTTCGGATCCGGAACAAAATCGACAATATCCCGAAAACCGGACATTTCCACTTTATATCCCCACTCCCCTTGGGTATCCTTGCTCCATGCGCACCCTTCTGACCACCCTGCACAGCAAATTCATTCACAACAGCCTGGCCCTGCCCTGCCTGGCTGCCTACTGTGGTGATGAATGTGGAGATTTGCTGATTCGCGAGTTCACCGTGCATGAGCCACGGCAGTCAATTCTTTGCCAGTTGTTGGCAGAACAGCCCGATGTCATCGCTTTTTCGGTTTACATCTGGAACCGGCGCGAGACTCTCGACCTGGTCGATGCCTTGGCGGTCACCCGCCCGGAGCTGCGCATCGTGCTGGGCGGCCCCGAAATCTCCTTTGACAACCCTGTGATTTTCGACCGGCATCCTGGTCTGACAGCATTGATCCGTGGCGAAGGAGAAGAGCCTCTGCGTGCCCTGCTACTTGCCTGGAACCAGGCAAAACTGCCGGGCATCATCCCGCGCACGGTCCTGCGCCAGGACAGGCAACTGACCAGCGGGCCGGACAGCTCTGCACTGGCTGATCTGGACATGATTCCCTCACCCTTCAGGATGGGTTTGACGGACCTGGAGCGTGGCTTTGTTTACTACGAAACCAGCCGCGGTTGTCCCTTCCGCTGCAGCTTCTGCCTCAGCTCCCGCGACAATCACCTGCGCTCCTATTCAATGAAAAGAATCTTCAGCGACCTGCTCTTTCTGATGCAGAACAGGGTGGCCAAGGTCAAGCTGGTCGATCGCACTTTCAACTACGATACCAAACGTGCCAGGGATATTTTCAGCTTCATCCTGAAGCATAACCAGTCGACGCACTTCCATTTCGAAATCGCCGCCCACCTTCTGGATGAACCGACCCTGGAACTTCTGGACACGGTTCCGGCCGACACCTTCCAATTTGAAATCGGTGTGCAATCCACCCTTGAAAGCACCCTCGACACCATCGGCCGCAAAGTCAACCTGAGCCGGCTTGAAGCGAACGTGGGTCGTCTGCGCCGAGCGAATCGCATCAACCTGCACCTCGACCTGGTGGCCGGTCTGCCCGGTGAGAACTATGACAACTTCCTTGCTTCGATCGACCGGGTGGCCGACCTCGCGCCGCACCATCTGCAGATTGAACCGGTCAAACTGCTGCCCGGATCACCATTGCGTGAGCAGGCGGCAGACCTGCAGATCCGTCATGATCCGAATCCTCCGTATACAGTCCTGGCCAGCAGGGAGTTGTCTTATGCCGAGTTGCAGCAACTTCAGGATATCGGTCGACTGATCGACCTGACTTACAACAGCGGCAGCTTTCAGAACTTCCTGGGCGACTTAAACACCGTCGCCGGATCTTTCTCTGCGGGCCTTGCCTGGCTGGCTGGGAAATGGCGCAAACGCGACCTGTTCCGTTTCCCGCTCGGCCGCGACGTAATCTTCCAGAACCTTTTCGAGATCATTCGGGAGCACGAAGTGTGTTCATCACACGCGCGCCTGGTGGAAAGCCTTGCCTACGACTATGCCCGTTGCGAACGTATCGTCACCAATCGCATTCCAGCTTTTTTCGAGACCGATCTCACGCCGGCAGAACAGAAATGGGTGCAAAGGACGGTACAGAACAGGACGGCAGAGATCAGGGGGAGGGGTATCAAGTTGCAATACTTCGCTGCCATCTTCACGACCCTGCACGATTCGGTGCATCGCACGGTTTATCTCTTCTTCTACTTAACAGAAACCGGGCAGAAGATGCGGATCGAGGAGTGTCGTCTCCGCACAGAGACCATTTGAGAGGACAACTCATGACATATGGCAGGCAGGAATTGAAAGACTTATAGTTCCTCCAACCGCACAATCAGGCCACCGATAAAACGCGGGTCGACATCCTCGAAGCCGATTGAGCAGAACTCTTCTTCCCAGACATCCAGGCAGTAAGTCGCAAAATCACCGCCACCCGGCAGCAGCGACTCGAGCCACTTGACGGTCTCTTCGCGCAGACGGGGACGCAGCACGCCGGACTGCGAGGCCATGCCATGCAGTCCGGCAAGCTCCTCCTCGGCAATCGGTAACGGCTGGAAGTCCCGGCCCAGCAATCGGTTGGCCAGGGAAGTCAGGAAGAACTCCACCAGGGTGACGTCATCGGCCTGATCGGGCTGACAACCGCTGAGGTCCAGCAGCGCCGGTTCCGGCAGCACGAATTGCAGGGCATCTTCAAACAGTCGCCGCTGCAGCTCGATCCTGGCCAGCCACTTGTCAGCGGCATGGAGCTCGGTGAGATTGGCAAACAGCCGCGTCCCGCCCCGCGTGGCATCGGCAATCCCTTCAAAAAACAGCGGCGTCCTCTGGTTGAGCGCCGCGACGCATGCCCGGGCCTTGTGGTCAAGATAGGGAGCAACCGTTGATTTTGCCACCAGGACCGCCAGTCGCTGCAATCTCAGGGTCAAGCTGTAACCAAGGCGGAACAGCTCTTCGCAGTAACAATCCTTCAGGCACTCTTTGGCGGCCGCAACGTCCTGGCCGGCCAGCCATTCGAGCGCCAGGTTGAGATAGGCATCCACCTTGCTGATCACGCCGCTGACCTGTTCGAGATTTCCCATCTCGATATGATCGGCCATGATCACCTTGTTCACCACATTGGCCATCTCCCAGGCCTGGGTCTCATCCAGGCCATCGTCAAGAACCGCAGCTAGCAGGCCTTTGGGACGGACCAGCGTCAGGATAAAACCGGGCGCACGGCTTTCACAAACCCCGGGGGTAAGTTTACCGGGGCGCTTCAGACGGTACTGCTCCGGATCAATCCACGAGTAGATATGTTTGGCGGAGAAAGGTTCAGGAATGCCCATGTCCTGCAGCCGCCCGATCCGTTGTTGATAGACACTTTCCTCGATCAATCCCATGGTCTCGGCGCGGACGGCCTCCAGCAGGTAGACGAAAAATTCCGGCTCATAGCTCTGCAGAATGTCAAGGATTTTATGGAATAGCCTGGCGCCGTTCTCGGTATGATAAGAAATCTCGTAACCACCGTCGCGCTTGATTGCGTCAATACGCGCGTCACTGTTTTCATCGGCCTCCGGCCCCGAGGGAATGTCCATTTCAGACTTGAAGATCAGGACCAGCAGCTCGAAGTTCATCTCTCGGAGGACGGTAAAGGCGGTTTCTTCTTCACCCTGCAGCAGCGAGATCAGCCAGCGATGCGTTTTGGTGGAATCGAAATGGTCGTCATGCCAGCAGTCGAGATCGATGAAGCCGCCCCACTGTTCGGGGGTGGCCAGGCTCAGCAGTTCCGGCAGATGCTCCGGACCACGCTCCACGGCAAGCAGGTAGACTTCCTGTGTCGACAATTGGGCCATGAGTTCGGCACCGTTTTCTGCGTCAAGCAGCAACGTGGTCTTTTGCCGGGCATCCTGGCAGCGCAGAATGTCAATTTGTTCGCTGATCGACAACCGGGAAAAATCATTGATGTTGATGCCTGGCACGGCGGGCTTGATAGCCATCTGAAGACTCCACTCATGTTGATAGGGAGCACAACTTAATCTATAAGTGTGTATGGGTCAAGTTTACATGCTGATCATTTACTTGCTGATCTTTAAAACCAAATGAAGGGGCCTTTCATGACAAGCGATGTTGCGGAATGTGCATTTACACAGCCGGCTGTTGTGTGATATCGACCTGATTTTTACGGGTCACCGCGTTTTTTTTTCTGCTCAATCCGGTATCTTGTGAAGCTCGCAGCTCTTCATTTTTTGCCCACATTATGACGTGTTTCATGAGACTGATTTTAACCAGAATCATTATTGTTCTTCTCCTGCCGACGTTCATACTGACATATACAAGTGATATGCTCGGTTTTGCATGGTGTATCGGTAATGATGGTCATGTCGAGATTGAGCAAGTGACAAGCGTGGATTGCAGCGTTAATAGCACGAGCGCTGCCAGATACGATGACCAGACAATCCTGAAGGCTGGTTCCGAAGGTTGTGGCCCGTGCCTGGATCTCCCGGTACCGAATGAAGCCTGCCTGCTCAAACGGCATAAGAAAACCGCATCCGTCCCTTCAGGTTTCATAAGCCTGCACAATTTTACGCCCGTTTCTTCTCCAATCGTCAAACTGGTTGTTGGCAGCCTTGTCCCGCCAACCCGAACGGACATTTCCCAAACCCTCCTCGCCCACCGCACAGTTGTCATCCTTATTTGATCCCCTTTGATCCTGAAATAGACTGACACTGCATAAATTTCATCATAGTCATAGATACTTTTCGATTCAGGAGAAACCAACTTGAGTAAAGAACAGAGTTTCACCGACCAGTTGTGGGATTTTTTCTGTTCCCTGAAACTGGCGATCAGTACCCTGATCCTGCTGGCGACGACCTCGATCATCGGCACGGTCATTGAGCAGAACAAGTCTCCCCAGGAATATTTGCAGAATTACGGCATGAGCGAGTCGACCTACAAGGCGCTCGATGCCCTGCAGTTTTTCGACATGTATCATTCCTACTGGTTCCTCTCGCTGATGGGGTTGTTTGCCGTCAACCTGATCTGCTGTTCGATCAAGCGCCTGCCGAGGATCATCAAGACGGTCCGCGAACCGGTGCTGGTGGCTGATGACGGCCTGTTCCGGACCTTTTCCAACCGCGAGGAGTTTGTCGCGGCAGGAACGCCCGAAAGTGTCCGTGACAAGGTGGTGGCGCTGCTCGGCGACAAGTTCGCCTCACCGGTGGTCACCGAACAGGACGGCAATGTCTATCTCTTTTCGCAAAAAGGCGCTTTTTCCCGGTTCGGGGTTTACGTGACCCACTCATCGATCCTGATCATCTTCCTCGGCGCCATGATCGGCAACCTGTGGGGTTACAAGGCTTATGTCAATATCGTCGAGGGTCAGTCGATCAACGCGGTCTGGCCGCGCGGCGGTGAAGTATCGATTCCGCTCGGCTTTGAAGTGCGCTGTGACAAGTTCGAGCTGACCTTCTACGAAGACGGTCAACGTCCGAAAGACTACAAGAGCGACCTGGTGGTTCTGGAGAACGGCAAGGAAATTCTCAAAAAGACCATCGAGGTCAACGACCCCCTGACCTACAAGGGATTGACCTTCTACCAGTCGAGCTACGGCTCGGCCGGCGATCCGGTTTACCAGTTCCGCGTCAGGAATCGTGCGACCGGCGAAACGGTGACGGTCCAGGGCGGGCAAGGCCAGCATCTGGCCCTGCCCGGCGGGGCCGCCCTGATCCCGATGGGCTATGCCGAGAATTACCAGAGCTTCGGCCCGGCCGCTCAGGTTAATATCGACACGGGTGACCACAAGCACGGTACGCCGTTTGTCGTTCTCAAGAACTATCCGCAGTTCGACGAGAAACGCGGCGGCACCTACGCGGTCAGTCTGGTTGATGCCCAGCAGAGCTTCTACACCGGTTTACAGGTGGCCAAGGATCCCGGCGTCTGGGTGGTCTGGTTCGGCTGCCTGCTGATCGTGCTTGGTTCCTGCAGCGCCTTCTTCTTCTCGCACCGGCGCATCTGGGTCAACATCCAGCCGCTCAGCAAGGGGATTGGCGTCAAGATCGGTGGTGCCGCGCACCGTAACCAGCCGGCTTTCGCGCTCTACTTCGACGAACTGAAAAAAGATTTCAACGACGCACTGTCGTCCTGACGGAGGAATACAATATGACCAGTTCACTCTTGTTCAATATCACAACGGTCGCTTACTTTGCTGCCATGGTGGTCTTTATTGTCTACCTGACCGCCAGGAGCAAAGCGATCGGGTTCGTCGCCACCCTGATCTGCTGGGTCGGTTTCATCGCCAACACGGCGGCTATCGGCATGCGCTGGTACGAAGCCTATGCCATGGGCTACGAGCAGGCCCCGCTCTCCAACCTCTACGAGTCGATCGTCTTCTTCTGCTGGGCGATCCTGATGATCTACCTGCTGTTCGACCTCAAGTACAAGCAGCGGGCGATCGGCGCCTTCGTCGTCCCGTTTGCCTTCGGCGGCATGATCTGGGCGCAATGGAGCCTTGACGCGACCATCGCGCCGCTGGTGCCTGCCCTGCAGAGCAACTGGCTGACCTACCACGTCTTTACCTGCTTCATCGGCTATGCGGCGTTTGCCATGGCCTGCGGCGTGTCGATCATGTACCTGATCAAGGTCGGCAAGGAAGAGAAGTCGGCGGAAGAGTCCCCGGCCGGCGGCATCCTCAGCCTGTTCCCGAGTACAAAAGTTCTCGACGACCTCAACTACAAGGCGATCATGGTCGGCTTCCCGATGCTGACGCTCGGCATCATCACCGGCGCCGCCTGGGCCAACTACGCCTGGGGCACTTATTGGAGCTGGGACCCGAAAGAGACCTGGAGCCTGATCGTCTGGTTTATCTACGCCGCTTTCCTGCACGCCCGCTTCACGCGCGGCTGGGTCGGCAAGCGCGTCGCCTGGCTGTCGATCTTCGGCTTCGCCGCCACCATCTTCTGCTATCTCGGCGTCAACCTGCTGCTCTCCGGCCTGCACTCTTACGGGGGATAACCCTGAGGAACCACTCCTCCAAAGGGCCTGCAGAGATTTTTGCTGTGGGCCTTTTTTTTTACTTCTCAGCACTCTCCCAGTTTTCTCTTTTTGTCTCTCCGTTACGAACCTTACGATTCATCCCACCTTTGCCCCACACACGCAATATTGCCCAAGTAAACAGGCCAATTCGGTAATCCGTTAAGGAGATACAGTCTTTTATATATGTCAGGGCCAGTAAGAATTTCGCATTTCTGTCAATTTCATAGGCTCCAAACGATGCAGGATGATTAATAATACACCCTCTCATTTGACCTCAGCCTATGAACGGGTATAATTATAAATATCTGATTTGTATGGGTATCTTGGATTCATGGAGAACACTGGAATATGATCGCAGGCACCCGCAGCATAAGGGTGCTTTTTTACCCATACAAACAGCAGCTTGAACAATGACCTGCTTTAACTTTTCGTGAACAGTTCGGAGAGGATCACAGTAATGTCCATGAAGGCGAAACGACTGCTGAACAAGATGGTGACGAACGACATGCGGTACTTGGGTCCGACTGGAACGCTAAAATTAATGGAGAGCTTGATTGATAATGACCTGTCGCACCTGAATCAAAACGTGGAACTGTTAGCGGAAGGACTGTATGAGGAACTGAAGGCACAGGGGAAACTGGCGCCCCTGACGTATAAGCCGATTATGTATAAGGAGGCAGAGGTTCCCCTGGCGCTGAGCCTGAATGATTTGCTGTAACGAAAACGATCATTATTTGTAGCAACTCAATTGGCCCTGCACTCGACAATAAGATTCAGGTTGATTTCAACTGTGGCCGTCATGGCAACTTGTTTCACAAGTCACCCCTGCCGAGATGAAAACTGGCGTGTTATTGATATATATTTGGGACTCTCGTCAACCACGAAAATTATGGCCACCTGGAAATTGGTGGCCATTTTCTTCATATAGGCAATTAAGCACTTTCTCGAATCAGCGATATACTGTGTCCGGAGACTAAAAGACTCAGTAAAAGGAGGAATTTTATGGACACGTTTGATGCCATCTATCAGCGCCGGGCGATTAAGCAATTTGATCCTGATCACCGCCTCACCAAAGAGGAGGAGACGAAGTTGTTAGAAGCTGCGATTCAAGCCCCCACAAGCTTCAATATCCAACACTGGCGGTTTGTGATTGTTCGCGATCCTGAATTGCGTCGAAAAATCCGTACAGAGTACGGTAATGATCAGGCACAAATGACTGATGCATCGCTTGCTCATTATTATGACGGCAGACGTCAAAGCTTGGACCAAAGACCCGCAACGTTACTGGCAGAACGCGCCCAAAGAGGTGGCTGACCTTCTCGTCAACTGGATGGGACCCTTTCATGAAGGGCGAGACTGGTTGCAGCGTGACGAGGCTCAGAGGTCAATCGGTATGGCAATGCAAACGATCATGCTTGCAGCCAAGGCTATGGGGTACGACTCTTGTCCGATGATCGGTTTCGATATAGAAAAGGTCGGCGAACTTATCAACCTCCCCGCCGACTACGTGATGGGTCCCATGGTTGCCGTCGGGAAAAAGACAACGGATTCCTGGCCGAAACCTGGCCAATTGCCTCTGAGCGAAGTGGTCATCGAAAATTCTTTTTAGTCTTATTTGAAACGGAACCAACCTCATTCAAAACTGTGGCCACCAGGGTTATTCCTTGGTGGCTATTTCTTTAATTGCAGGCCCCCTGTGTCAGCATAGTTGTCGCCTCAAATAAAAAGGAGAGGAGACAACAGACATGCCAACAAGATATTCCCCTGCCTTTCGTACCTTGATGATCCAGAAGATGACCGATCCTGAAAGACCCAGCGCTGCATCCATCTCTGATGATATTGGTGTTTCAATCAGTACGCTCTACCGATGGGTGAGTGAAGCTGATACCTTGTGTCTGAGTGACAATGCTGAGCCGCCCTCATTTACCGAATCCATGCAGAGGTTTGCCACCATGAAACGACCCCAAGACTGGAGTGCTGAAGAGAAGCTGGCTGCTGTTCTGGAAGCGGCCTCATTGTCTGAAGAAGAGTTTGGTGCTTTTTTGCGCAGTCGGGGGTTACACGAGGCCCAACTGCAGCAGTGGCGTGATCAGATGCTCATTGGCCTTGAACCAAAGCCTGCCAAGCGTGCCGAGACCAAACGTATTAAGGATTTAGAGAAGGAACTCAGGCGCAAAGACAGGGCTTTGGCTGAAACGGCTGCCCTGCTGGTTCTCAAAAAAAAAGCCCAGGAGATCTGGGGGGACGAGGACGACGACACGGACAGCTAGAGCGGAAACAGGCTCTCGAGCTTGTCGCTGAAGCTGTTCTCCGGGGCGCCAGACTGAAACCGGCCGCTCAGGTGTTGGGATTGACAGCCCGGACTATCCAGCGGTGGTCACAACAAGGGGATGGCGAGGACCGTCGCCACGGGCCGTTGACTGCACCAGCAAACAAGCTGACGGCAGCCGAACGTCAAGAAGTCCTGTCCATCGCCAACGCGCCAAAGTATCGGGAACTGTCTCCCAAGCAGATTGTGCCACGTTTGGCTGATGAAGGCCGGTACATAGCTTCGGAATCGACTTTCTATCGTACTTTGCGGCAGGAGGATCAACTCGCCCATCGGGAGACGCTGCCGACCGGCAACACACCGTCGCCCCCGTGAGAAGGTGGCCACCGGCCCCTGCCAGGTGTGGTCTTGGGATATCACGTATTTGAAGTCCACGATCACTGGCCAGTTCTTTTATCTGTACATGATCCTGGATGTCTGGAGCCGTAAGATCATGGCCGCGACCGTATTCTCCAAAGAGTGTGGGCAGAACAGCGCATTGCTGTTCGTGGAAGCATTCCATCGCCACAAGGTCGATCCAAAGGGCTTGGTGCTGCACTCCGACAACGGTAGCCCGATGAAAGGCTCCACCATGCTGACTACTTTACAGCGACTGGGTGTGGTGCCCTCGTTCAGTCGCCCTGGCGTCAGCAATGACAACCCGTTCTCCGAGTCCTTGTTCCGCACCTTGAAGTATCGGCCGGAATATCCTTCCCGGCCGTTTGTGTCTGAATTTCAGGCTCAACGATGGGTCGATGCGTTTGTCCACTGGTACAACACCGAGCATCAGCACAGCGAGATCCGCTTCGTGACGCCCGGATGATCGACATTACGGGAGAGAAGTCGATAAGTTGAACAAGCGGAAAGCGGTTTACGAACAGGCGCGACAGAGGAACCCCCATCGCTGGACCGGGACAAACACGCAACTGGGAACCGATCGAAACGGTTCGACTCAACCCTGAACGGAAAAGGTCCTCCGAAGAGGTCTTACGTTCCGAAGCGGCATAACGAGAATGAGGCGACAACTATCTTGACACCCGCCGCAGCAAGAATTTCGCGTCTCGACCAATCTGAACGCTCCAAATCGACATAAGAGCATAAACAAGAATCACTGCCGTTCCGGTCATTCATCACTTCTGCTGTCTGACAGTCTCTAAAATCGATCAATAAACCTACCTTCTTGACAGATCGTCTTCAAATGTTAATGTTTATTAACGTCACTATTTGAATGTGAGGGCCGATTTATGCTTATTCCGGTGGTACTTAGTGGTGGGCATGAACAGTTGGTGAGCAAAGACGAGTTGCAGTTTCTGATGTTTACCAAACAAATTATATTTTTTAAACGTGTTGATGGGTGGGCTGTTCTTGGCCGGGACAAAATGCGCCATCAGAGAGCGCCTTTCAAGGGGAAAGAGCGACGACAACACGAGGTGTTTTCATTAGACTATTGATGTGAACGCCTATTCCGACAATTACGCCTTTCTGAAGGTTCTATTACTTTTGAGGAAGTGGGTGTCTCATGCCAACAGACTTGTCACAGATGAAAGATAACCCTCTGGCCCAAAATATTAAAATCATTGCCAAACTTTTCTCTGAAAATTACCTTCGTGAAAATTTTCTTTCATCTATTGTGGAAAAAATAAGGGATTGGACTGATTGTCAGTGTGTTGGAATCCGCGTTATCAATACTGAAGGGTTGATGCCTTATGAGGCCTACACAGGATTTTCCTATGAATTCTGGACAAATGAGAACTGCCTGTCCATCAATGACGATCAATGTGGGTGCGTCAGAGTGGTGACCGGGATTCCAGACCCTTTGGATTTGCCCATCCTGACCGATGGTGGATCTCTGTGGACCAACGACCTCCAGGGATTCGGAGATACCATTCCGGAAGAATATTACTGTCGTTACCGCGGGAAATGCATCGAAAATGGATTTGCTTCCTTGGCGGTTCTGCCCATCCGGCACAACTCTACAGTTCTTGGTATCATCCATTTGGCAGATACCCGAAAGGATATGCTCCCCGAGGAAAGTATTCTCATCCTTGAGTCCGTGGCCCCTCTCATCGGAGAGGTCATTTTAAGGTTTAGCCATGAGGACGAGTTAGAGACTGCCAAGCGGAATCTTTCTGAAAAAGAGGCGCAACTTGATGTGGCTTTGGCCAAAATAAAACAATTAGAAGAATCCCTGCCAATTTGTATGTATTGCAATAAAATCTGCGACGATCACCAGAGCAATAGTCGTTTATTGATAGCCTGAATGCTGTTTCATTAAAGGAGAGAACACATGCCTGAATCGCTCAAGGGAACGAAAACGGAGAAGAATCTCATGGAGGCATTTGCCGGGGAATCACAGGCGCGTAACAAGTACACCTACTTCGCTTCGGTGGCGAAGAAGGAAGGGTTTGAAAAGATTGCCGCATTTTTCCTGGAGACGGCTGAAAACGAGAAAGAGCACGCAAAACTACACCTGAAGGCTCTCGGCGGCATAGGCAAGACGGCGGAAAATCTGCTCGAAGCGGCAACTGGCGAACAGGAAGAGAGTGATGACATGTATCCCCGCATGGCGCGGGAAGCCAGGGAGGAGGGGTTTGCGCAAATTGCCTTTGTTTTCGAAGCTATCGGTAAAATAGAAAAGGCCCACAAGGAGCGTTATTTGAAGCTTCTCAACGAACTAGAAAACGGAACCCTCTTTACCACTCCGGATACGGCACGCTGGCGTTGCCGTAACTGCGGGCATATCCACGAGGGAACCAGCGCCTTGCAAGTCTGCCCGGTCTGCAAGCATCCGCAAGCCTATTTCGAAATGGTGGAAGATCATTATTGAACTGATCAAGATGATCCTGCTGGCAAGAGTATTCTGAGCTGTCTCTGCTATATTGACAACACAAACCTCTAATTCGGTGATGGAGTCGCAACATGCTAGAGACCCGATCCATAGTTTCAACGTGTGACAAATGCCAAAAAGAAAATAGTCTCTCGTTAAAGTATTTTGTTGGTTTTGACTATAAGTTTGAAAAATCTGTAATCGCTACGTGCCAGGCTTGCAATACTGATTTTATTGCTACGCTCGACGAATCAATGATTCGATAAGCTTTTCTCACGAGTCCATACCAGGATTTATAGTTCGTTAAATTTCAAGGTAATCCTCCCAGTGTTCTTCTTCGTCTACACCGGGGAGTCAATTTAGAATCGAACTTTTAAAACGGGGTACACGATTTGTGTATCCCGTTTACTTTTTCGTTGCGGTATTACGGAGAAACCAGTTCTATCTCTCCGTTAAACGTTTCGCCTTCCCTCCCCCAAGCAACCCCCGCAGTGAGACATAAATCTCTCTAAGCCTCCGCCACAGAATTGGCAGAAACCAGACCATCAGCATCACGAACAGGATCAGGAAGACGGTAAACACCAGGGGGTGATACAGGGCCATACACAGGCCGCCGACAGCGATGGCGTCTTCGGCCAGGGAGACTCCGATATTGCTGAATGGTTCAGGTGACGTGTTGACCAGGAGCCGGCTGCTTGCCTTGACCAGATGAGTTCCCGTTGTGAGACCGCCGCCGACCAGGGCCGCCGAAAGTGCGATGGCGGGGTCGACATCACCAATGATGGTTGCAGCCAACACGGCACCGGCAGGGATGCGAATGAAGGTTTGTAATGAATCCCAGACACTATCGACGCCCGGGATCTTGTCGGCGAAAAACTCGACACAGTACATGAACCCGGCAACACTGATGACGATTGGATTCTGGAGAACCTGCAGGACTTCGGGCAGAGGCATGTTGCCGGATGTGCCGAGCAGACCGAGCACCAGGACCGCCGCATACAGGTTGATCCCGCTGGCCCAGGCAACTCCCATCGAGAGCGCTATGTATGAGAGTATTTCCTGCATGGCGGCAATCTAACCTCGCTATCTCACAAAACAGGCATTCAGGTGTAAAAACTTGATAGACGTCAAAGACCTCACTTTGCGATCATACTATGATTGGGACAAATCAGCATAGGAGCTAACATGCAAACCACTTCTGAAACTATCCTGTTCATCACTGTCTGGATCTTGACCGGCATCGGACTTTTTTTCGGTACGCGCGCAAAACTGCGCAAACGGAAAATTGCCAAGGGCCAAAAACATTCAAACTCATAAAACAGCAAGGGCCGGACGACTGATTCATCCGGCCCTTGCTGCCTCCTCCAGGTACAGCCCTGCAAACACGAAGAATTCTGGACGGGAGAGAGTGACGTTTCTCCAAAGAGCGTCACAGAAATTCAGACAGTAGTCGGACTACATGATAATCATCTCTTTTTTTGCATAAATCACGGCAAGAATCGTCGCCGGGCCGTCCCCATAACAAGAAACGACATGCGGCAGAGCCGAGTCGTAGTAGATAGAATCACCGGGATTGAGGATATCGTTATGCTCAGAAAGCTTTACCTCAACCTGTCCTTCCAGCACGAAAATGAATTCTTCCCCGTCATGCTGATTTGATTCCGTATGGGGTGTCCCGGCAGGAGTCAGCCTGACCAGGAAAGGTTCCATTTGCCGGTTCTGTTTCTGATGACCGAGAGACTCGTAACTGTAGCCAGCGGAGTGGCCACCGGCCGAGCTAAAACGCTGTACGGGTTTTCTGCCGTCACTTCTTACGATGCAGAAAGGAGAGTCGGCACTGTCGCCAAAAAGCTCTCCGACAGTCACCCGGAAAACTTTTGCCAGGCTGACAATGATTCCAAGGGGCGGCGAAAGGGTATGATTTTCAATTCCGGAAATGACCGCTTCGGACACTCCGGACTGTTGGGAGACCTCCTCTATCGTCATCTCCCCGTCAAGTCTCAGGCTCTTTATTCTTTCGCCAACCTTGATGTTTTGGTCCGGCATGGTCTTGCTCCTTCACTGTGGCTTCAATCAGGAATTTACTTTCAGTTGCCCGGCGTTGAAGGACCACTCATTCACGGACAGGCAAGCATGCAAATGTCAATGGGAGAGCAGCATCGGCACCGTCATATGCCCGAGCAGATAAGTGCCTATGTCCCCCATATAAAGGTGACCTCGCCTGGTCGTGACATGCACGCCAAACACCATAAGATCGATATTGTCATCGGCAACCAGGTTGAGGAGAGTGTCTCCGACACTCAGATTGCCGGGAGGAATCAGCTCGGAACTGACCGGCACGTCGTGCAGGGCAAGGTAACTGCTCAAGCGCTCATCCTCACCGGGGCTGAAAGTGGTCTTGCCAATCGTGACCAGGTTGACATGTTTGGCGGATTTCAACAGGGGCATGGCGTCGTGCAGCGCCCGCGAGGCTTTCGGCCCGGCCTTCCAGGCAATCATGACCCGTTCGCCGATATGCGGGAAGCTGCCATGGCCGGGGATTACCAGCACCGGCCTCCCTGACCCGAGCAGCAAACGTTCCAGGCTGGAGATGACGGCCGGCTGCTTGTCGCGATCGGCACCGGCCGGTTGACTGACCACCAGCAGATCGGTGAAACACGCATAATAGCCGATCATTTCGTCGACGCCGGTTTGCAGGAAACAGCGATCGACTTCGAGCCATTCCGCGGCCACCCCGCACCCCGCGGTCCGCTGCATGAACATCCCACGGATTTCCGCCAACAGCCGATCCTGATTCTTCAGGGGTTGCAACGCATAGACACAGAGTCCCGTCAGCCTGGCAGCATGCTGCTTCGCCAAGGTGATGGCTGCTTCAAGACGACTTTGACAGGCGGGAGTCTGGTCTAGATAAACCATGATGTCTTTCAGCATAACCTACCTTCCTTTACTGCAAACAACCGCCGGAGATGCATCGCGGTCTCACCAGATTCTCAACAATATCAGACGTCAATCCGAACGCAATGCCGAGCCTGCTCTTCATCGCCAGAACCCGACCCTTATCGCCGAACTCTTGACTATCAGACGCCTCCAGTTAAATCACAGCCTCCACCACGGGCCCTGGCGACCTTGGAACCAGAGGGCCGTTTGAGCAGGGTGCTGATAAAGAGGCCGGCCTCGACCAACAGGTCAAGATCAACCCCGGTGTCGATGCCGAGACCATTCATCATGTAGAGGACGTCTTCTGTGGCAACATTTCCTGTCGCACCCGGGGCAAACGGACAGCCACCAAGCCCGGCGACCGAGCTGTCAACGACAGAGACACCCGCTTGCATGGCGGTAAGAATATTAGCCAGGGCCTGGCCATAAGTATCATGAAAGTGTACTGCCAATTGCTGTTCAGGCACATGCACAGCGACCGCATTGAGCAGCGTCTGCACCTGACCGGGAGTCGCGACACCGATGGTGTCACCGAGAGAAATTTCATAGCAGCCGAGTGCAAGCAACCGGGCGGCGACATCAGCGACGACCTTTGCGGCAACAGATCCTTCATAGGGGCAACCGGCAACGCAGGAGATATAACCACGCACCTTCACGCCCTGGCAGAGAGCCAGTTCCGTAACTCTGGCAACGCGTTCCAGGCTCTGCGCAATGGAAGCGTTGATGTTGCGCTGCGAGAAAGTCTCGGAAGCCGCACAGAAGACGGCAACCTCCTCTGCCCCTGCCGCGAGGGCCGCCTCCAGGCCTTGACGATTGGGGACCAGCGCCGGGTAGCTCACGCCGGGCAGGCGGTCAATTCCGGCCAGAACATCGGCGGTTTCCGCCATCTGCGGCACCCGCTGCGGAGAGACAAAGCTGCCCGCTTCGATCGTGCCCAGACCGGTGGCACTCAAACGATTGATCAGGGCAATCTTGAGCGCAGTGCCAATAATTTCCGGTTCATTCTGCAACCCGTCACGGGCGCCGACTTCAACCAGTCTGACATGCCTGGGCAGCTTCATCCGGCCGCCTCCTCAACCTCAAAAGAGAGCAACTCCTGGCCTTCACTGACAATATCACCGACAGCGTAGAACAGCCTGTCCACGGTTCCAGCCACAGGCGCCGTGATGGTATGCTCCATTTTCATCGCCTCGAGGATCACCAGCGGCGCCCCCCGTTCGACCCGGTCGCCGCCGGCCACCAGGACCGCCACCACCTTACCGGGCATCGGTGCGGTCAGTCGCCCGACAACTTCCTCATGCTCTGCAGCCGTCAGCGACGGATCGACAAAAGTCAACAGATGGTTGTGCCCGTCGCAGAGGATGACCAGATCCTGAGCGTGTCGCACCACCGTCGCCCGACAGCGATGGCCATCGAGATCGGCACACAGATCGCCATCCTCATCAACAGAGCCGCTCACCAGCATCGGGCCGTCAGCAAGATCGAGTTGGTATCCACCGGCACGGAAATGGGCCGTGATCTGCACCGTCTCACCACCGTCAATAAAGTCCAGGCGGTGGTAATTGTCGGAATTGAGTTGCCAGCCGTCGGTGCCGTGCCAGGGCGAATAGGGATCAGCGGAGGACAGCGCCATCGCGGCCGCCTCGCGAGTGCGGTTGAGCAGGACATCGAGACAGGACAGGGCCAGGACGCGGGTGGAAGCCGTCCCGGTCTCGGCAAAGAGATCTCGACGATGGTATTCAATAAAACCGGTGTCGAGCTGCGCTGCCGCAAAAGCGGGATGGCAGGCCACCGCCGAAAGAAAGCCGAGATTGGCGGAAACCCCGACCACCTGAAAATCGGCCAGGGCCTGCTGCAGACGGCGCACCGCCCGGCTCCGGTCGTGATCCCAGATGATCAGTTTGGCGATCATCGGGTCGTAATGCATGCTGATTTCATCGCCCTGGCGGACTCCGCTGTCAATCCGCACATGCGCATTCTCCTTCGGCTGGCGCAGGTGACGCAACGTGCCAACAGATGGCAGGAAATCCCTGGCCGGATCTTCGGCATAAATACGGGCCTCGATGGCATGGCCGCTGATGGCCAGTTCCTCCTGGCGACAGGGCAATGGTTCACCTGCCGCCACCGCCAGCTGCCAGGCGACCAGATCCTGACCGGTGATCATCTCGGTCACCGGATGCTCGACCTGCAGGCGCGTGTTCATTTCCATGAAATAGAACGATCCATCAGCGTCGAGCAGAAACTCAACCGTTCCGGCGCCGACATAGCCGACGGCCCTAGCCGCTGCAACCGCCGTAGCGCCCATCTTCAGGCGCAACTCCTCACTCAACCCCGGGGCCGGCGCTTCCTCGACCACTTTCTGGTGCCGGCGCTGGATCGAACAATCACGCTCAAAAAGATGCACACAGTTGCCGTGGCTGTCGGCAAACACCTGAATTTCGACATGTCGCGGTTGTTGCAGATATTTTTCCAGCAACACCCGGTCATCACCGAAAGCTGCTGCAGCTTCGCGTTTGGCTCCCTGCAGCGCGGCGCTGAATTCATCGGCGCTGTGCACGACGCGCATGCCCTTGCCACCGCCGCCGGCGCTGGCCTTGACGAGGAGCGGGTAGCCGATCGAATCGGCGGCCAGCCTCAGACGCTCCGGAGATTGGTCCTGCTCGTGATAGCCGGGCACCAGGGGAACTCCGGCCGCGCTCATGATCTGCTTGGCAACACTCTTCGAACCCATCGCTTCGATCGCCGCCACCGGCGGGCCGATAAAGACGATCCCGGCCACCGCGCAGTCCGCAGCAAAACGGGCATTTTCGGAGAGGAAGCCGTAACCCGGATGGATCGCCCCGGCCCCGCTGTCAAGCGCCGCCTGCAGAATCCGCTCGCTCACCAGATAACTTTCCCGGACCGGCGCGGCGCCGATCAGACGGGCTTCGTCAGCCATGCTGACGTGCAAGGCTCCGGCATCAGCCTCGGAGAAGACCGCCACCGTGGCGATACCGAGTCGGCGGGCGGTGCGGATGACGCGACAGGCGATCTCGCCGCGATTGGCAATCAGAATCTTGTTGAACATCGTTTCAATCCCTGACCCAGTTAGGCTTGCGTTTCTCGAGGTAGGCCGACAGCCCCTCTCGGCCTTCATCGGAGGCGCGGATTTCGGCGATACGCTCGGCGGTATCGGCGATCAGGTCATCATCGAGATAACTTAAGGCAACCTCGGCGACCAGCGCCTTGACCGACGCCATGGCATAGGGACCATTCAGCAGCAACTGGTGACTCAAACGATCCGCTCGCCCAGCGAGTTCCTCCGGACGCACCACTTCGTGAACCAGGCCGAGCCGGTAAGCTTCACCGGCGTCAAAACGCTCGGCAGTCAGGAAATAACGGCGGGTGGCACGTGATCCGATGGCCGCAGCAACATACGGTGAGATGACAGCCGGGATCAGCCCGAGTTTGACTTCGGAAAGACAGAAGATGGCATCCTCGGTGGCCAGGGCGATGTCGCAGCAGGCCACCAGCCCAACGCCACCACCGATCGCCGCACCCTGCACCAGGGCAATAGTTGGCTTGGAGAGGTTGGCCAGCGTCTTCATCAGTTCGGCCAACGTCGTAGCATCCGTCAAATTCTCCACAAAGGAGTAGTCAGCCATTCGTCGCATCCAGTTGAGATCCGCCCCGGAGGAGAAACTTTTACCGCGAGCGGCGAGCATGACCACACGCACGCTGCTGTCACGATCCAACCGATTGAGTTCTTCGGTCAGGGCGATGATCAGAGTGTCATCAAAGGCGTTGTGCATCTCGGGCCGATTAAGGGTGATGGTGGCCCGGCCGTGTTCATCAATTTCGCTCAGAAGGGCTGCAATGCTCATAATTCACATCCTGAAAATGCCGAAAGTTGTTGTTTCCGTTGGGGAATTAAGTGCCGCTGATATTCCAAGACCGAGGATCATCCGTGTATCGGCAGGCTGAATGATGCCGTCGTCCCAAAGTCTGGCACTGGCGTAATAGGGGTGTCCCTGGCTGTCATACTGCTGGCGGATCGGAGTTTTAAAGGCGGCTTCATCCGCTTCGCTCCAGACCTCACCTCTTGCTTCCAGGCCGTCGCGCTTGAGCTGGGCAAGAACGCTGGCAGCCTGCTCACCACCCATCACCGAGATTCTGGCGTTGGGCCAGACCCAGAGTTGACGAGGACTGTAAGCCCGACCGCACATGCCGTAGTTGCCAGCGCCATGGCTGCCGCCGATGATGACGGTGAACTTGGGGACGGCAGCGCAGGCGACAGCGGTGACCATCTTGGCACCGTCCTTGGCGATGCCGCCGCTCTCGTATTTGCTGCCAACCATGAAGCCGGTGATGTTCTGTAAAAAGATCAGTGGGATGTCGCGCTGGCTGCAGAGTTGAACGAAATGAGCACCTTTGAGAGCCGACTCGGAGAAAAGGATTCCATTGTTGGCGACGATACCAACCGGGTAGCCGTGCAGCCGGGCAAAGCCACAGACCAGGGTGGTGCCAAACAGTTTCTTGAATTCGTCGAATTCACTGCCGTCGACCAGACGGGCGATCACCTCGCGGACATCGTAAGGTTTGCGGACATCGGCGGAGATCACCCCGTTGAGCTCGGCCGGGTCATAGAGCGGCGGGCGTGGTGGTTGCAATGCCAGGCTGACCGGTTTGCTGCGGTTGAGGTTGGCGACGATGCGTCGCGCGATCGCCAGGGCGTGGACGTCGTTTTCGGCGTAGTGATCGGTGACCCCGGACGTGCGGCAGTGGACTTCCGCCCCGCCGAGCTCCTCGGCGCTGACCACCTCGCCGGTAGCGGCCTTGACCAGTGGCGGGCCGGCGAGGAAGATAGTGCCGTTGCCCTTGACGATGATGCTTTCATCGGCCATGGCCGGCAGATAGGCGCCCCCTGCGGTGCAGGAACCCATGACCACGGCAATCTGCGGGATACTCCTGGAAGAGAGGCGGGCCTCGTTGTAAAAGATCCGGCCGAAATGGTCGCGATCCGGGAAAACCTGGTCCTGCTCCGGCAGATTGACGCCGCCCGAATCAACCAGGTAGATGCACGGCAGATGGTTCTCACCGGCTATTTCCTGGGCACGCAGGTGCTTCTTGACCGTCAACGGGAAGTAGGTGCCGCCTTTGACCGTGGCATCGTTGGCGACGATCAGGCACTCCTGGCCCATAACACGGCCAACGCCGGTGATAATGCCCGCAGCAGGGGCTGCGCCGTCGTACATGCCGTAAGCGGCGAACTGGGAGAATTCCAGGAAGGGAGAACCGACGTCGAGCAACTGGCGTACCCGCTCGCGCGGCAGCAGCTTGCCCCGTTCTTCATGCTTGGCCCGGGCCTGAGGTGGTCCGCCCAGAAGGATCTGGGCAACTTTTTCTTCGAGATCCTGGTTGAGCCGCCGCATGGCCTCGGCATTGAAGCGAAACTCTTCGGATGCTGTATTGATAGCGCTCTTCAATATCGTCATGGCCGATATCTTCTTCCCCCGATATCTTCTTACACTAATGAGGCAACTTCTGTCAGACCGTTTCCTTGAACAGCTCGCGTCCGATCAGCATGCGCCTGATTTCACTGGTTCCGGCACCGATTTCATAAAGCTTGGCGTCGCGCAGCAGACGACCGGTCGGATACTCGTTAATGTAGCCGTTGCCGCCAAGGCACTGGATCGCATCGAGCGCCATTCTGGTCGCTTGCTCGGCGGAGAGGAGAATCGCCCCGGCTGCGTCCTTGCGGATCGAACCCTTGCCGCTGATCGCCTGGGCCACAGCATAAACGTAGGCCCGGCATGAATTCAGCGTGGTGTACATGTCCGCCAGCTTGCCCTGCATGAATTGAAACTCGCCGATGGCATGGCCGAATTGTTTGCGCTCATGCAGATAAGGCAGCACCACATCCATGCAGGCCGCCATGATGCCGAGGGGACCGCCGGACAGTACCACGCGTTCGTAATCAAGACCGCTCATCAGCACCTTGACTCCCTCACCGACCTCGCCAAGCACATTTTGTTCGGGGACTTCACAATTTGTAAAAATCAGTTCGCAGGTGTTGCTGCCGCGCATACCCAGTTTGTCGAGCTTTTGCGCTGTGGAAAATCCGGGGAAACTCTTCTCGACGATAAATGCCGTGATGCCGTGCGGGCCAGCATCCATATCGGTCTTGGCGTAAACCACCAGGGTGTCGGCATCGGGGCCGTTGGTGATCCACATCTTGTGGCCATTCAGCAAATAGCCGTCCGCCACCCTGTCAGCTCGCAGACGCATGCTGACGACATCGGAGCCCGAGCCTGACTCACTCATGGCCAGAGCCCCGACATGTTCACCGCTGACCAGTTTGGGGAGGTATCTCTGCTTCTGCTTTGCGTTGCCGTTGCGATGAATCTGGTTGACACAGAGATTGGAATGAGCACCGTAAGACAGGGCGACTGAAGCCGAAGCCCGGCTCAGTTCTTCCATGGCCACCACATGCTCCAGGTAGCCCATATCGGCACCGCCATATTGCTCCGCGACGGTGATGCCGAGCAGACCGAGGTCTCCCATCTTGCGCCACAGGTCGTCAGGGAAGGCATTGCTCTGATCAATCTCGGCCGCGCGCGGTGCAATTTCCGTGGAGGCGAAGTCGCGAACTGTTTCGCGCAACAGGTCAACCGTGTCACCCAACAGGAAATTCAAACTGGGATAGGACTCCATAGCTTTTCTCCCGTGATCAGGTATTCAGGATGAATTCCCATGCACACCAGAAATCATCCGGGTGCTGGTCGGGGGGACAGGCAATGCAGCGCGTCTCAATGCGGGGATCAATCGTCCGGGCAAACCCGGCATATTCGACCACACCGACGCTCTTGCACGGGAAATCGGACAAGCCCTTGCGCTTGCGGGTCGACTGGACCCGGCAATCGACCATGCGAAAAACAGCTCTTCTTTCAGTTACTTCTATCGATTCCTGCAGGTTGAGTCTTGCATACAGGCGATGCTTGAGGCACTCGACCAGGGCGGGGATACCGCCGCCCGGTTCAAGACCGAGACGGGCCATGATCCGTTGCGCTTCGACGACGGTGAATTTCTCCCAGGCCGCACGGTCAATCTCGATCGCCGTCTCCATGCCGTACTTCCTGTCAACAGCCTGAAACCAGAGGCCGTCATGAGCAAGCCAGTTTTTGGCATCGTCGATGATAATTGCTATCAACTCGTCTTTACTCAGATTTTCAAGCAGCGCAAGCCCTTCATTCAGCTTTGCAGTCATGTCAGTCAACCCTTTCCAGGTTCAGGTATCTTGCTCCATTTTATTCAGCCTTTTCAATCATCCACGGACGACGGTCGAACCGATCACGATCCGTTGCACTTCGCTGGTTCCTTCGTAGATTTCGGTGATCTTGGCATCGCGCATCATTCTCTCCACCGGGAAGTCACGGGTATAGCCGTAGCCACCGTGAACCTGCACAGCCTTGGTCGTCACCCACATGGCCGTCTCGGATGCGCTGAGCTTGGCCATGGCGGATTCCTTGCCGTAGGAGAGCCCGGCACTGGCCCGCCAGGCCGACTGGTAGACCAGCAGACGGGACGCTTCGATGCGCAGGGCCATGTCGGCCAGCATGAACTGCACCGCCTGGAATCCGGCGATCGGCTGATCGAACTGCTTGCGCTCGCGGGCGTATTTCAACGCCGCTTCGTAGGCCCCCTGGGCGATACCCAGCGCCTGGGCGGCAATGCCGATGCGACCGCCATCGAGAGTCTTCATGGCAATTTTGAAGCCTTCACCTTCTTTGCCGAGCAGGCGGTCGGCAGAGATTCGGCAATTTTCAAAAACCAGCTCACAGGTCGGCGACGAGCGGATCCCCATCTTCTTTTCTTTCTTGCCGAACGTGAAACCGGCGGTGCCCTTGTCGATAATGAATGCGCTGATACCATGGTGCTTCTCGGCATTTTTGTCAGTTCTGGCAAAGACGATATAGATCTCCGCATCGCCGCCGTTGGTGGTAAAGATCTTGCTGCCGTTAAGAATCCATTCATCACCATCGCGGGCAGCGAAAGTCTTGGTGCCGCCAGCGTCGGAACCGGCCATCGATTCGGTCAAGCCAAAAGCCCCGAGCCTGGTCCCTTCGGCCATGGGCGTTAAAAAAGCATGCTTCTGCTGTTCGGTGCCGAACAACCAGACCGGGTTGGCACCGAGCGACAGGTGCGCCGACAAGGTGACCCCGGTTGAGGCACAAACCCTGGAAAGCTCTTCCACGGCGATTGCATAGCAGATGTAGTCGGCTCCGGCGCCGCCGTATTCCTCGGGAAAAACAATCCCTGCCAGTCCAAGTTGCGCAACCTTGTCAAACATCAGCTCGCGGTCGAAGCATTCGTTCTCATCGCGTTCGGCTGCCGATGGTGCCAGTTCATTTTCGGCAAAGCTGCGGACCGTTTCACGGATCAGCTTCTGCTCTTCAGTCAACTGGAAATACATGACGTCTCCTCCTTAATGTCAGCCGCTGGAAAGACTCTATTGCCGCGCCGTCAAGAGCAACTTCGCAACACTTCCCGGGCAATAATCATACGTTGAATTTCACTGGTTCCTTCATAAATGGTGGTAATTCGTGCATCACGGCTGTAACGCTCCACCGGAAACTCCGTGGTATAACCATAGCCGCCAAAAATCTGCAGAGCCTCGTAACAGGCGCGATTCGCCGCTTCGGTAGCAAACAGTTTGGCCATTGAAGCCTCTTTTGCATAGGATTTGCCCTGCTCCTTGCAAAACGCGGCACTCATCAGGAGCAGGCGTGCTGCTTCCAGTTCGGTCGTGACATCAGCGATCTTCCACTGAATAGCTTGAAAGTTACTGATTGACTGGCCAAATTGCTTGCGCTCAAGCGCGTAACGGGTTGCGGCTTCGATGGCCGCCTGTCCAATTCCCAGGCCAAGCGAACCGATGCCGATCCGACCGCCAGCCAGTTCTGCTGCGGCCACCCGGAAACCGTCATTGAGCTTGCCCATCAAGGCATGACCTGCCACGCGGCAGTTCTGGAACAGCACCTCGTTGGTCGCCGAGGCGTGCTGTCCCATTTTCAGTTCGGCACGTCCGACGATGCAGCCTGGAGTCCCAGCCTCGACCAGGAAGCAGCTGATGCCTTTGCCTTTTGGCGCACTACGGTCGGTGACCGCCCAGACCACAAACACCCCTGCATAGGGGGCACTGGTGATAAAGATCTTGCTGCCGTCAAGAATCCAGTTATCGCCGTCACGCACGGCGACAGTGGTCATCGCCGCCGGGTCGGAACCGGCCCCGGTTTCGGTCAGGGCAAACGCTCCGGCCAGAAACTCGCCACTGCAGATTTTCGGGATATAATGCAGGCACTGCTGTTCGGTGCCGACCGTCTGGATCACCTCGCAGACCATATTGTTGACCGAGACAGTAACCGCAGTCGATGCGCAGGCCCGGGCGATTTCGGTCAAGGCAACGCTGAAGGCGATCACGCCGGCTTCGGAGCCGCCGTAATCGGCCTTGACATTCAGTCCCATGAAACCGAGTTCGGCCAGCTTTTTCAGGTTTTCGAGAAACCGTTCATGCTGCTCGCCGCGATCGAGCGCCGCTGCCAGCGGGGCCAACTCGGCGGCGGCGAACTGGCGCGCCGTGTCACGGATCAGCTTCTGCTCTTCATTCAGATCAAGAAACATTGATCAGTCTTCCTTTCATCGGCCGGTAAACTTGGCCGGGCGCTTTTCCAGGAAGGCCTGCATACCCTCTTTCTGATCTGCCGTCGCAAAGCAGAGGCCGAACAGGTCGGATTCGAAACGACCGGCACGGTCGAGATCCATCTCCAGGCCGTTATCGACGGATTCCTTGGCAAAACGCACGGCAACCGGCCCTTTGGAGGCAATTTTTACAGCCATGCTGCGTGCCGTGGCAAGCAGTTCATCGGCCGCCACGACCTTGTTGGCGAGACCAATGCGGTAAGCCTCCCGTGCGTCGATCATGTCGCCGGTAAAGATCAGTTCCTTGGCCCTGCCCTTGCCGACCAACCTCGAGAGGCGCAGGGTGCCGCCGAACCCGGGGATGACACCAAGATTGACTTCCGGCTGACCGAAACGGGCATTCTCTGCAGCAATACGAATGTCGCAGGCCATCGCCAGTTCACAGCCGCCACCGAGGGCAAAACCATTGACGGCGGCGATGACCGGCTTGGGGAATTTTTCGATGACATTTAAAACGGTATGACCGAGCCGGGCAAAATGCACCGCCGACACCGCGTCGAGAGGCTGCATGGCGGCAATGTCGGCGCCGGCCACAAAAGCCTTGGTGCCGCTGCCGGTCAGGATCACACAGGCGACCGCCCCGTTTTGCTCGAGTTCGACAAACACTGCGGCGAGCTCTTCCAGTACCTGGACGTTCAGGGCATTGAGTGCGGCGGGTCGGTTAATTGTGACCACCGCGGTACCATCGGCTATGTCAACTATCAGATTGTCATAATTCATCTCTGTCTCCTCCGTGGATCAGTAAGCGTAAAAGCCCTGTCCGCTCTTCTTGCCCAGCCAGCCGGCCTTGACCATCTTGCGCAGCAGCGGGCAGGGACGGTACTTGCTGTCGGCAAAGCCCTCATAGAGGACTTCCATGATCGCCAGGCAGGTGTCGAGGCCGATAAAATCGGCCAGGGTGAGCGGGCCCATCGGGTGGTTCATCCCCAGCTTCATGACCAGGTCAATCGCCTCCGGATCGGCCACCCCTTCGTAGACGCAGTAGATCGCTTCGTTGATCATCGGCATCAGCACGCGGTTGGAAATAAAGCCCGGGATAGTCGTTGACCTCGACCGGCGTTTTGCCCATGGTTCTGGCCAGTGCCTCGACCACGCGGTAGACCTCGTCGCTGGTCGCGATGCCGCGGATGATCTCGACCAGGGTCATGACCGGCACCGGGTTCATGAAATGCATGCCGATCACGCTCTCGGGGCGCTTGGTCACAGCAGCAATTTCAGTAATCGGCAGTGACGAGGTGTTGGTCGCCAGGATCATACCCGGGCGGGTGATTTCGTCGAGCTTGCGAAAAATTTTGGTCTTGATCTCCATCTTCTCGCTGGCCGCTTCGACCACGAAATCAACCTCGGCGGCATCCTGCAGATCGGTTGAAGGAATCAGCCGGCCAAGAATGGCCTGCTTTTCCTGCTCCGTGATCCTGCCCTTCTCGACGTTGCGGGCCAACGTCTTGTCGATGAATTCTATGCGTTTGTCAATGAACACAGCGTCGATGTCGTTAAGCACCACCGTCAGCCCGGCCTGGGCTGCGACCTGGGCAATTCCGCCACCCATCTGACCGGCTCCGATCACCATGATTTTATTGATTGCCATTGATCTTTTCTCCTTGGTCTTTTCTGCTAATCCCTGTTATTCAACGCGTTCGAACACCACCGCCACAGCCTCACCGCCACCGATACACAGGGTGGCCAGGCCGTAGCGCTCGCCACGACGGCCCATTTCATGAATCAGGGTGGTTGCCAGGCGGGCACCGCTGGCGCCGATCGGATGACCGATGGCGCACGCGCCGCCGTTGACATTGACCCGTTCCTCATCGAGGCCCAGATCCTTGATAGCGATCATGGTCACCAGGGCAAAAGCCTCGTTGATCTCGAACAGGCCGATATCCTCGGGCTGCAGGCCAGCGTGGGCGCAGGCTTTCTTAATCGCGCCGACCGGTGCATCCGGATAAAGGTCGGGATGCAGGCTGTGTGTTGAAAATCCGACGATTCTGGCGCGCGGCTTCAGGCCGTGTCGTTTGACCGCAGCGGCTCCGGCCAGCAGCAGAAAAGCCGCGCCGTCGTTGATGGTTGACGCATTGGCCGCCGTAATCGTGCCATCCTTCTTGAAAGCCGGGCGCAGGCTGGTCAGCCGGTCCAGATCAACCCGGAACGGCTCTTCGTCCTCGCTGACCGTCACTTCGCCCTTGCGGGTCGACTTGACCACCGGCACAATCTCTTCGGCGAACACGCCTCCCTTCACGGCCCGTTGTGCACGCTGGTAGGAGCGGATGGCATAAGTGTCCTGCTCTTCACGTGAAAACTCGTGTACATCAACCCGCACCTCGGCAACTTCACCCATATGGCGGCCGCTGTAAGGATCGGTCAGACCGTCATAAATCATCAGGTCGAGGGCCTGGGTATGCCCCATACGCTGGCCGTTGCGGAGCGCAGGCAGAACATAGGGCGCCAGCGACATGTTCTCCATGCCGCCGGCGATGACGATTTCAGAATCACCGAGACGAATGGCATCGGCACCGAGCATGAGGGCCTTCAGGCCGCTGCCACAGACCTTGTTGATGGTCAGGGCCGCAACCGAGTCAGGCAGTTCGGCGAAACGCATCGCCTGGCGTGCCGGCGCTTGGCCGCCCCCCGCGGAGAGGACCTGTCCGGCAATGAACTGATCGACATCTTCACCCTTGAGTCCGCTGGCCTCGAGCAGTCGCCTGATGACCGGAGCCGCCAGGTGAGGTGCCGACACGTCGGCGAGAACTCCACCGAAACTGCCAACGGGGCTACGATAAGCTTCAATCACAAAAACATCCTGCATGATCCTGTCTCCTTGCGAGAGAGTCTCTCGACCTACGTCAAGCGATGGCTGCAAACAGATTGCCATCGACTACTGACGGATTAAGGGTTCTGGTCAACTTGTCAGGCGGGCGGTCAAAGCCGGCAGAAACAGCTTGAGATCGGCAACCACCAAAACATCGGCAACCTCGCCAATCGGAGCATCGCGATCGGTATTAATGGCGACGACGAACTCCGACTTTTTCATGCCGGTCAGATGCTGGATCGCCCCGGAGATGCCGCAGGCGACATACAGTTTCGGCGCCACGGTCTGTCCGGTGCTGCCGACCTGGCGGGAGTGCTCGGCCCAGCCAGAATCGACCACCGGTCGACTGGCACCGTACTCACCACCAAGCGCCTTGGCCAGGGCTTCGACCATGGCAAGATTCTCCGGTTTGCCGATGCCGCGCCCGGCACTGACGATAATCTCGGCCTTGCTCAGGTCGACGTCACCCTTTTCAGCCTCTTCGTAACCGGTGAATTCCAGCTTCGCACCAGCCTGCACGGCAAGTTTCTCGACCGTCGGCGATCCGGACGGCTCGCTGGCCAGGCTGAAGGCACCGGATTGCAGCGTAACAACGGTCAACCCGCTTTTCGCCCGGACCACACGCTGCAGCTTGGAATTGCAGGCTGGCACCACCATGGCATCATCCTGGCAGGCGATCACCTCTGAAACCTGTCCGGCCTGCAGCGCAAAGGCCAGGCGTGGCGCCAGATCCCAGCCATAGGAGGAGTGAGAGAGAACGATCAGCTGCGGGTTCTCTTTGGCGACGACCTCGAGCAGCAACCGCAGGTGCTCTTCGGGGTTGTATTCGCCAGCTTGGGCGGCGTCTGCCAGGTAGAGACGTCCGTCGAACTTCGGCAGGGTATTTTCACTGCCGACCAGGAACATGGCTGCCTCGGCGCCAATCTTGTTGGCAAAGGCCAGGGTTTCATAACTGTTCGGCAGGAGTTTGCCTTGCCGGGATTCTGCAATGAGCAGAGCTTTCATGTTTGCCTCCTATTTCAGGACCGAAGTCTTTTCTTTGAGTATCGCCACCAGCTTTTCTGTGAGTTCGCCAATATCCCCTTCGATGATCAATCCGCCGCCCTTACGTTCCGGGAACCTGGCCGCAGAAGTCGCGACCAGAGATTCGACCTTGAGCAGGTCGGCCACCGGCAGCGACACCAGTTCCTTCTTCTTGGCTTTCATGATATTCGGCAGGGTCGGATAGCGTGGCGTATTGAGGCCAAGCTGGCAGGTCAGCAGGGCCGGGAAAGCCAACTTCACCACCGACTTGAGACCACCCTCCAGCTCACGCCGCACGGTGGCATGGCTGCCATCATATTCGAAGCCGACGATCGTGGTCACGGCCGGCAGACCGAGCAAGCCGGCCAGCAGCAGGCCGACCTGCGCCGAGCCGCGATCCTGGGACTGCATGCCGGTAAAAACCACGTCAAAATTCTGCTCGCCGGCATAGGCGGCAATCGCCGAGGCGATCTGGAAGGGGTCCTTCTCATAGCTGGCGTCATCATGAATGTGCACGCCGCGGTCGGCACCCATGGCGAGGGCCTTTTTCATGGCCTCCTTGACCCGATCGGGTCCTACGGAGAGGACCACGACTTCGGCGTCGCCGACCTTTTCACGTAGCTGGATGCCCTGCTCAACGGCAAATTCGTCGTACTCGTTCATGCGCCATGCCAGATCCTGGTCACTGTACCAGGTACCAGCAGCATTAATTTTGAAGCGCGACTCCATGTCCGGAACCTGCTTGATGCAGATGAGAATTTTCATGATGGTTTTCCTCCTCTTGATCTTATTGTCTTAAAGATACTGATTGATGTGCTCTATATGGCCGGCAGTCTCTCCACCAGGAGTTCGGCGATATCCTTCGGTTTCAGGGTCTCTTCGAAACCGGCGCCTTTGATGCCGTCTTCGAACATGGTCATGCAAAACGGGCAGCTCGAGACCAGCAGCGGTGCACCGGTTTCGGCCGCCATTCCGGCACGGCTTTCACTGATGCGGGTACCGAGTTTCTCCTCGACCAGGATGCGGCCGCCGCCAGCACCGCAGCAGAAACTTTCCGCACGGTTCCTGGACATCTCGGTGACTGTTCCGCCGGCCAGGCCGATCAGACGGCGCGGCGCGTCGTATATATCGTTGTAGCGGCCGAGATAACAGCTGTCATGGTAGGTGCAGGCAAAGGGCTGCGTAGTGCCGAGTTTGAGCTGCCTCTCATCGAGCAGCCGGTCAAGAAACACCGTGTAGTGTTCCACCGGCACCTCGAGACCAAGGTCAGTGTAATCTTTGGCCAGGGTATTGAAACAGTGCGGGCAGGTCGTGACGATCTGCTTGATACCATAACTCTTGATCAATTCGATGTTCTCGGTAGCCAGTGTCTGGTAGAGGTATTCGTTGCCAAGCTTGCGAACCGGCTCACCGCAGCATTTCTCTTCTTTGCCGAGGATGCCGACCTTGAGGCCGGCCGCCTGGCAGAGCTTGACAAAGCTCCTGGCAATCTTGATGTTGCGTTTGTCGAAAGAGGCATAGCAACCGACGAAATAAAGCAGGTCGACGGCCGGATCATCAGCCAGGCACTTGACGCCAAACTCCTCTGCCCAATCACCGCGACCGGCGAAAGCCAAACCGAGAGGGTTACCGTTGACCTCGGTGTTGTCCACCGCCGCCAAAACTTCCTCACCGGGGAACTCACCCTCCATCAGCACCATGTTGCGCCGCATGTCGATGAACTTGGGCACATGTTCGATCGCCGCCGGACAGATCTCCTGGCAGGCCCGACAGGTGGTGCAACTCCAGATCTCGTCCTTGCCGACCGTTTCGGGCAGGCTGGCTTCAGGGGAACTGAAAGCAATTTCCTGTAGCTGGTTGATCATCTTCATCGGCGACAGCGGCTTGTCGGTGGCAAATGCCGGACAGCGGTCCTGGCAGCGTTTGCACAGGGTGCAGGCATCGGCATCGAAAATATCCTTCCAGGTCAGGTCACCTAAGCTGGCGACGCCGAAGCTCTCAGCTTCTTCGTCTTCCATGTCAAGCGTCACCAGCCCACCCTTCGGGCCGTGATCGGCAAAGATGTAATTGGCACTGGTGGTCAGGATATGGCGCAACTTGGTGTAGGGCAGCAGGGCCACGAATCCGAGCGCCAGCAGCAGGTGCAGCCACCACAACCCGGCATGCAGGGCACGCTGGCTGCTCTCGCCGAGACCGGCCATGCCCTTGGCAAACAGCAGCCCGACCGGTGACCAGAGCGACAGGTCGGTGCCGAGTTCGGTCACCGCCATGCGCGCGCCTTCGATGACAAACCCGGTCAGCAGGATGACCATCAGCAGGCCGTGGATGAGGGCGTCTTCGCGACGGGTTTCCAGCCCGTCCGGCTTGACGAAATAGCGCCGCACAAACAGGCCAGCCAGCATGACGATCGCCACGGCACCGGCGATATCCAGTACCAGGGAGAACAGGAGATAGAAGGGACCTTTGAGGAACTTGATGCCGAACAGCAGGTCGGTAAAGTCGGCCTGCAGCACGATCAGGCAGGTGCCGATGAAGAGCAGGAAGAAGCCCCAGAAGAACAGTCCGTGAGCGGTCCCGGCACCGGCGACTCGCATCACACGCACCTGGGACAGCACCTGGCCGATTGCACCGAAAATGCGTTTTGGCAGATCATCGCTGCGATCCAACGCTTTGCCCAGTCGGTAAATCTTGATGCGCTGCCAACCACCACGGGCGAGGATGCCGAGGGCTATCAGCAGCAAGAGATACATCGGGACAAGCGTCCCGGCACCATGTCCGACGTTCCAGTAAATTTCTCGGGTAAACTCCATAATCTGTTCCGTTCGTAGTCAGCGGGGCTCTTTATTGCCTGGTCACATAACCATACAGCAAAGAAGATACCAAACATGATTCCTATCCCTCACAGGTCGCCGCAGCTAATCACTTTTACGGGGAAACGCACAGGAGTCTCAGTATTCAGGGTTCAGGGGCAGGACAGACAGGTTGAAAAGAAACTCAAGATGCACGGGAATCCGGGCAGCAGGTGTTGCGATGGTGACACTTTATCCCGGTGTTTACAGACAAGCCAGATGCTAATTACTCACCTCTGTCTTTAAGCAACTCTTCCGAGTAAAGGATTTCATAAACCTTGTAGCAGGGGATGATTGCTGCAATGCCCAGGTTGGAAAATGCTGGAGGCTCGGAACTGCTTGCAACGGCCCTGCTCTCGTGGGCCTCGGCATAGGCTCCCTGCATGATGCCGGCATTTTTAAGGACCGATGGACTCTTCTGCCTTCTGTCGGGATTATTCTCGGCGTCGAAATAAAAATATACCGGCGAACTTCTGTTGCCGCCGATTGAACCGGTTTCAACAAGGAAAAGGTCTGCACTCTGTCCATGCCAGGCAAGATTTTCACCGGGGGCAAACGCAACTCGTCCGAATCTCATGACGTGGTATCTGTCCTCTACACAGGCTAGGAGAACCAGCATCCCGGTGAAGAACAATTCGGAGCCTTCATGGATATTCAATGCGTCGAAGTCGCCTCTCGAAGTGATCATCCTGTCGGGCAAAAACTTGAAATCGAACATGGTCTGGTCAGGAAGGAAAGGGATGGCAGCGATGTCAACCGTAGGGTCGGTATGAAAAAATACGTTTTTTTTAGGACCATCGAACAGAAGAGGGACTCCTGCAAAGCCGGACTTGCCATCACGGCCGTTCAAGCGGATAAATATTTTCTGCAACGGGTTTTTGGTTATTGATTCAAACAGAGCATGCCTGGAGGTGATCATGTAGACAGCGTAACCATTGGTCACCGGATTGTTGACACCGACAAAAAATGCGGTTCCATCCGGCAGGGGCGGCCCTTCACTGTCTGCGTAGATGCAACTTTAAAGTCCTCCACTCGAGTCGGAGACAATGGAACTAGCAAACCGACGAGTCGCGGCAAATCTTCCACTCAGCAGCCACCTCCCCTACCGAAACCTCACGCAAAACACGACGCTGACCAAAAATCCCACCATCAACCGTGACTGGAAAACGTATATCAGTGGGAGAATTGTTATTGCCGGATTCCAGTAACTGACGATCGACGACCTGAGGATGTTTCACCACTTCCTCCGGCTCGAGCAAGGGTTCGAAACAGCAGTCGGTGCTGGCCAGAAGCTCCACCCAGGCATCGCGCGAGGCTGTTAAAAATAGTGCGCGCAGTTCGTTGATCAGGGCCGCTTGCGGCATATTTTCGTGTTGCCTGACAATCCACTCCGGTCGCCCGACCGCGGTACAGAAGGCCCGCCAGAACTTGTCCTCAAGGGCACCGAGGGCCACGAATTTGCCGATCTGCGGTGCGATAGATCTGGTAACAGGCCACGCCGCCGGTTATCAGGCCGTGACCCGGTTTCATAACGCTGTCTGCCCGCCCTGCCGCCGCCTGCCCGAACGACTGCCAGGACAGGACCGTCTCGAACAGGCTGGTGTCGATGAAACACCCTTCACCGCCCTTTTCCCGGCGCAGCAGGGCGGCCAGGATCATGCCGGCAGCGTGCTGGCCGCTGGCGTAATCCGAGACCGGCGGGAAAGGGATGACCGGGATTTCCGTGGTGCCGGTGTGATGCAGCATGCCGCTTAAGGCCATGTAGGTCAGATCGTGGCCAGCCCGCTGGCTGGCGGGGCCTTCCTGACCGAAGCCGGAGATGGCGCAGTGCACCAGGCGCGGGTTGAGCGCGCGCAGCTGGCCGGGGCCGAAGCCGAGGCGCTCCATGACGCCGGGCCGGTACGATTCGAGCAGAACATCGGCTGCTTTAACCAACTCTGTGAAGGAGGCGCGACCGCAGTCGCTTTTCAGATCGAGCTGCAACACGGTCTTGCCGGCATTGATCTGCTTGTAGAGAGGGGAGAGGCCGTCGTCATCGAGGAAGATGAAGCTGCGCATCGGATCACCGCCCGGCGGCTCAACCTTGACCACGTCGGCGCCGAGATCGGCCAGCAGTCGCGTCGCGTAGGGGCCGGGCAAATACTGGCTGAGGTCGAGGACCTTAACGCCTTGCAGGGTATCGTCAAGCATCGATGGGCCGGAGGTCGTCGATCACCTTGCCGTCGTTGACCAGACTGCCGACGGGCACGAAAACGACTTCGCCACGCAGGTTGCAGACCTGCCGAAGCGTCGTTACGACAGCCTCAGACAGCTGTTCGGGGACGCCGCCGGTCACTTCACAGTGTAGGGTCATTGCATCTGCGTCATTGACCCGCTCGACCACCAAACGTCCCTTGAAGATCTCCGCATGCTGTTTCAAAACCTGAGCGACCTGAGAAGGATGAACAAACATACCACGCACCTTGGCGGTCTGATCGGCACGGCCCATCCAACCCTTGATGCGTCTATTGGTCCGACCGCAGGGGCTCGCTCCGGGGAGGATGGCAGAAAGGTCGCCGGTGGCAAAACGGATCAGTGGATATTCGGCAGAGAGGGCGGTGACGACCACTTCACCGACTTCTCCGTCCGGAATCGGGTCGCCGGTACCCGGGCGCACGATCTCGAGGATGATACCCTCGTCAACGATCATGCCCTCGCGGGCCGTTGATTCGTAAGCGATCAGCCCAAGATCGGCAGTCGCGTAACACTGCAGCACGGCAATGCCTCGATTGGCGAATGTCTCACGCAGGCTCGGCGGCAGATATTCGCCGGAGACCAGGGCCTTGTTGAGACTTGAGAGATCAGCGCCGAGTTCATCGGCCTTATCGAGGATCAGCTTGAGAAACGACGGCGTACCCACATAACCCTGCGGTCGGACGTGGCTCATGACCTGGACCTGCAGCTCGGTCTGGCCAACTCCAGCCGGCACCACAGCGCAACCGAGAGCCTGGGCACCAGCTTCGAACATCATCCCCGCCGGGGTGAAGTGGTAGGAGAAACAGTTATGCACGATCTCGCCGTGTCGAAAGCCGGCGGCATACAGGGCCCGGGCGAAACGCCAGAAGTCTGGGCGTCGCGCACCCGGCTCGAAAATCGGTCCGGGCGAGGCAAAGATCTGGCTCAGCGCCGGAGGCACCAGAGTCGTCAAGCCGCCGAAAATCGGCTGGCGTTGCTGACGCTCGATCAGCTCCGTCTTGCGCAGCAGCGGCAGCGCCTCCAGAGCGCTACGCCGAGTCACGGTCGCAGCATCAACGCCAGCGAGCAGCTCGGCAACAGCCGGAGCGTGCTGCTGGGCGTGCGCGACCTGGGCCGCGAGCAACGTAAAAAGTTCCGCCTCACGCTGCTCAGGCGGGCGAGTTTCCAGACTGTCAAAAAAATCGCTCATAACTGCTCCGATTAATACCTAAAGTATTTTCTTAGCTCTTCTCTATAAGTAGCTAATCAAATATTTGTTTCTCAAGATTACATGTGAGGTGGTCAGAAAAGGTCCGGATGCAAGGCTTACGAAGGATTGAGTCCTGCAGGCGTAGCGAAAGCTAGTCGAAGCACGAAAGCCGAGTATAACGCCGCAGACGGGCTTTTACGGCCGCCGAACCCTACATCCAACGCTTGCGGCGCTTATACGACTTAAGATTCTTGAACGACTTACGGTCCTTGTCACCACCAGAGAGGTAAAACTCTTTCATGTCCTCATTATTGAGCAGTTCCTCACCGGTGCCGTCGAGGGCAATTTTGCCGGATTCCATGACATAGCCGTAGGAGGCGCAGCGCAGGGCCATGTTGGCGTTCTGTTCAACCAGCAGCATGGTAATGCCCTGCTCCTGGTTGATGCTGCGGATGATACCGAAGACCTCCTTGACCAGAAGCGGTGAAAGACCCATGGAAGGTTCGTCGAGCAGAATCATTTCCGGACGGGCCATGACCGCGCGGCCGATAGCCAGCATCTGCTGCTCGCCACCGGACAGATAGCCGGCCAGGCCGGTGCGCTCCCTGAGCCGTGGGAAATAGTGAAAGACCTTGTCGATATCGTCCTTAATGTGCTTGTCACGGCGGGTATAGGCACCGAGGCGCAGGTTCTCGATAACGGTCATATCCTCGATGATGCGACGTCCCTCCATGACCTGGAAGATGCCGCGCCGGACAATATCGTCCGGATCACGGTTGCTGATCGATTCGCCCTTGAAGTGAATCGAACCCTTGGTCACTTCGCCGTCCTCGGTCTTGAGCAGACCGGACACCGCTTTGAGAGTCGTCGATTTGCCGGCACCATTCGGACCAAGCAGGGTGACAATTTCACCCCGGGGCACTTCCAGGCTGATTCCCCGCAGCACCAGGATAACATCGTCGTAAACGACCTCGATATTATTGATCGACAGGATGATCTCTTTCTCTTCAACCTTGGCAGCGGCTTCGGCCATGGGGACTCCGTTCTGGGTCGACGAGTGACGAGTGACGAGATAACCGGTCTTTGACCCGTCACTCGCCACTCGCCACTTTGTCACTATTTACAAACTACCAGCCGAGCCAATCGTCGCGACGAGGGACGACGACCGTTGACTGCGGGTTGAACTTGAAATCGCCACCATTGTAGGTGGTGGTGTAGACCGAAACCTCGGTCGTGCCACGATGATCTTCACTGGTCCAGGTGGAAGGCTTGCAGACCCCCTCCAGACCGGCGGGGACATGGTCCTTCATCTGCTCCATGCCCTTCTTGATGTTGGGACCGGTGATGCCGCCGTCCATCTTGTCAGCGGCAAGCCATGGCATCCTTCATGAAGAAAACGGCGCAGACGCCGCGCATGTAGTGCAGGTTGCGGTAGGTTTCGCCGGTGGGATCAGACATCTTGGAGATAGCACGAACGGTTGTCATGCCTGGAGCATCAGATTTCCAGAACGGTGAGCCGAGCGGTACGGCAACGCCGTCACCTGAATCCTGGGCGGCCTTGATGGAGTTCTCGTCCCAACCCCAGACGTTGGCCATGAACTGGGGCTTGGCACCAACCGTTCCACAGGAGTTAAGCAGTGAGATGTTGGAACCAGCGGTGTTGCCCATGTAGGCGTAGTTGGCGCCGGAATCCTTGAGAGTCAGGCATTGGGCCTTGGCATCGCCGGGCTTGAGCTCGTAAACAATCGGATTAAGGACTTCGAAGCCGAGTTCCTTGGCATATTCGGCGCAGGCTTCCTTGGGGGCATTCGGATAGGGATGGTTGGCGCCCATGTGGATAAACTTCGGTACACCTTTGCCGCCCTTGGCTGCCCAGTCATCGGCAGCCCACTGCACCAGACCGCGGCAGGTGTCGGAATAGGAGGCGCCATAGAAGAAGTTGTAGGGTGCCGGGGCCTTGGTCTTGGGCGACTTGCCGGTCGGGTCGGTCAGATGACCGGAGTAGGAGGCCGAGTAGTAAGGGATCTGATCCTGGGCGACAAACTGGACCAGGGCTTCGGTATCGGCGGTCCCCCAACCCTGGATCGCTACCGGCTTGATGCCTGACATCCAGTTCTTGTAGGTGGCGATGGCCTGTGGTGCCTTGTAGGAGTAGTCAACGGTCTCGTATGCAAGCTGCTTGCCGTTAACGCCGCCATTCGCGTTGATGTAATTCATGGCGTCGGCGACACCATTACCATAGGGGACACCAACATCCGAGGTCGGTCCGGTGTAACAGGCCAGGTGGCCAACCGGTATCGTTGTCGGCGGCGGTTGCCATGGTTGAGAAACCAAAAATTGCCAGTAGAGCAGTGCCACAGAGTAACGTTTTGCGCATGACGTGTTCCTCCTTCTCATCGTTGATGATGTTTGTCAGACTACTGGGGAACGTCTCCCCTTTGAAAAGCTCGCAACCCCGGATAACCATACCCGAGGTTGTTTTGGCTTAGTACGAAAACGGGTAAAGCTTCCAGTAGTTCTTGATCATTCGCCAGCGGTGAGCCAGGCCGTCCGGCTCAAAAATCAGGAACAGTATGATGGCCAGGCCGATGGCCATCTCCTTGATATAGGCCAGCGCCTGGGTCAGCGCGGTGTTGTTGCTGCCGACCAGGTGGACTCCGAAGCTCCATGACTTCCGGCAACAGGACCATGAAAATCGTACCCAGCATGGATCCCATGACCGATCCCAGGCCACCGATGATCACCATGCCGAGGAACTGAATGGAAAGCAGCAGGGTGAAGCCTTCGGCAGAGACAAAGCCCAGGTAATGACCGAACAGGGCACCACCGATTCCGGCATAAAAAGACGAGATGCCGAACGACAGGATGCGGTACTTGTTCAGGTTGATGCCCATGATCTCGGCCGACAGGTAATGGTCGCGCACCGCAACGAATGCCCGCCCGTCGCGACTGCGCATCAGGTTGGCACCGGCCAGGAACATGACGACCACGTAGAAGAGCACCACGAAGAAGTAAGACTTGTCGCTGTTCATGTTGTAGCCGAAGATCGAGAATGGGCTCGCCATGGCGCCGGCGGAACCGCCGGTAAACCATTCCGCGCGGGCGAAGAAATCTTCGAGGATATACTGCGAAGCCAGGGTGGCGATGGCCAGGTAGAGTCCCTTGATGCGACCAGCCGGGATACCGACCATCAGACCGACAGCCATGGTCGCAAGCCCGGCCAGTGGAATGGCAAAGAACACCGGAATGCCGGAATTATTGCTGATCCACGCCGAAGTAAAAGCCCCCAGACCGAAAAACGCAGCATGGCCGAGTGAAATCTGGCCGGTAAAGCCGACGACAATGTTCAGGCCCAGGGCAGCAATGCCGTAGTAGCCGATTTGTATCAGCAGGTTCAGATAGTAGGCGTCCAGAAAGAGCGGCGACAGGAGCAGCAACAACACTGAGACGACAGCGACCCGCCGCGCCAGAGGGGTCGGGAAGATGGTCATATCCGCCTGGTAGGTGGTGCGGAATTCTCCGCAACGCATGCGTGAATGAGCAGATGCCATCTTTTAAATCCTCTCGATATCTTTGGTGCCGAACAGACCGTAGGGCTTGATCATGAGAATGATGACCAGGGCATAAAAGGGTGCAATGTTGTACATATTGCCGAGATGCAGCCACTGGCTGTCAAAAAATTCGGCCAGATTCTCCAGCACACCGATCAGCAGGCCACCGACGATGGCACCGACGATCGAATCAAGACCACCGAGAATGACCACCGGGAAAACCTTGATGCCGATGAAGGAGAGCGCCGAAGAAACTCCGTTGACCATGCCGATGACCACCCCGGCCAGCGCCGAGACCACGGCAGAGATCGCCCAGGCGGCGGCAAAGACATGCTTGACCGAGATGCCGAGGCTTTGCGCGATCTGCTGGTCGAAGGCCGTGGCCCGCATCGCCAGACCCATGCGGGAATATTTGAAGAAGAAGTAAAAACCGATCATGATGACCACTGAAACAATCACGCTCATGATATAGGCCGTTTCAACCTGCAGCCCGCCAATGTTCACCGACGCGGTATCGAATACCTTTGGGAAACGCCTTGGTGTAGCCGCCAAAAATCCAGGAGACCAGCGCCTGGAAGAACATCGACAGACCGATGGTGACCATGATCACTGAAATAATCGGCTCACCGATCATCGGCCGCAGCACCAGCACCTGCAGCACCACGCCGAAGATCATCATGAAAACCAGGGTCAGCGGGAAGCCGACATAAAATGGCAGCTCAAACTTGACCAGCATGGCCCAGCAGGTCCAGGCACCGATCAGCAGAAACTCCCCCTGGGCAAAGTTCACCACCCGGGTCGATTTGTAGATCAGCACGAAGCACATCGCCACAACCCCGTATAGGGTGCCTGACAATGAGACCGTTGACGATCATCTGACTCAGCAATTCAAAATTCATAGTTCTTCTCCCGTCACCGGTTAAAACCCTTTTCATACAGTCGCTCATGCCGTAGAAACAGCCGCAGAGCGACAGATCGACAATCCGAACATCGGTCTGGACCCGTGACTTGTTGCCATCCTGAAAAGTAATCACCGTATCGATATGCACGACATCCAGATCGGAATAGATGGTGTCGATGATATCGGCATATTTCTCTTTGATGACGCCACGACGGACCTTCCTGGTCCTGGTCAATTCGCCGTCATCAGCGTCAAGCTGCTTGTAGAGCAGCAGGAATTTGCGGATTTTCTGCGCATCGGGCAGGGTTTCATTAACCGTCTCCACCTCTTTCTGCAGCAGTTCGTAGATCCTGTCCTGAGCGGAGAGATTGATGTAGTTGGTGAAAGCGATGTTGCGCTGCTCGGCCCACTTGGCAACGATTTCAAAACGGATGCAGATGATCGCTGACAGGTAGGAACGACCATCGCCCTGAACAACGGCCTCGGCAATGAATGGTGAAAACTTGAGTTTGTTCTCGATGAACTGGGGAGAAAACTTGTCGCCATTCGAGGTCTCTGACAGATCGCTGATGCGGTCGATGACCACCAGGTGATTGTTCTCTTTCTTGAAGTAGCCGGCGTCGCCGGTGTGCATCCAGCCGTCTTCGAGGGACTTGTCTGTCTCTGCCTGATTCTTGTAGTAGCCGAGAAACATGCCGCAGGTTTTGGCCACCACTTCGCCGACGCCGTTATGATCCGGGTTGTCGATGCGCACCTGGGCATTGCGGAACGGGATACCGACACTGTCAAAATCGACATCATGGGCTTCGTGAATGGTGTAGGCGCCGGCCAGTTCGGTCTGACCGTAGAGCTGGCGCAACGGCACCCCCATGGCCAGGAAAAACTTGAAGGTGTCGGGGCCGAGGGCGGCGCCTCCGGTTGCTGCGGAACGCAGGTAGGTAAACCCGAGCCGGTCTTTTAAAGGCCGGAACAACAGCCAGTAGGCCAGCTTGGATTGTTTGCCGTGCCCTCTGGCTCTCGCCTTATCAGCACATTTCATAGCGAACCGGTACATCGCCTGCTTGAACCTGGTCGCATCCATCATCCTGGCCTTGACATCAGCAGCGACCGATTCCCAGACGCGGGGCGCAAGCAGCACGAAGGTCGGTCCGATTTCACGCAGGTCCGACATCATGGTCTCCGGTTCTTCGACGAAGTTGACAATGATCCGGCTGATCAGGGCCTGAGCCACGGCATAGACCTGCTCCATGATCCAGGGCAGCGGCAGTACCGAGACATAGTTGTCACTTGGATATTTAGGGTCGGCCTCCAGGTAGGCGACACAGTGTTCCAGCATCGGCCCGGCCTGCAACATGGCCAGCTTCGGATTCGAGGTTGTCCCCGAGGTCGGACAGAGAATTGCCACATCTTCGGCTTTGCCCTGATTGACCAGCTGCATATAGAGTTCGGGCTGTTCTACATCGATCTGATGGCCACTGGCCATCAGATCGATGTGACTCATCAACCTGGGATCATCATACTTGCGCATGCCGCGTGGATCACAGTAGATAATATGCTCGACACAGGGGCATTCTTCCGTGATCTCAAGAACCTTGTCGACCTGCTCCTCATCCTCGGCAATGATGATTTTGGCACCGGCGTAGTTGATCAGGTAGGCGACTTCTTCGTTGAGAGAGTCCTGGTAAATGCCGAAGATCATCGCCCGCAGAGAATGGGCGGCAATCTCGCCATACACCCACTCGGGTCGGTTGTCACCGATGATACCAACCGAATCGTTATGGCCTATTCCCAGCTTGTGCATGCCGAGAGCGAACAGCTTGACAGACCGGTTATAGTCAGCCCAGGTGTAGGCATTCCAGATGCCGTAATCCTTCTCGCGAAGCGCAACTTCGTTTGGCCAGTTGTCGGCATTATGGGCCAGCAGCTTGGGAAAAGTGTCAAAAGTTTTTACGTCGGTGAATGCCGAAGGCTGCACTGTCATCAGGCGGCTCCTCCGGTCGTTTCCTGCACGTCATCATCGAAACCGACACCGAGGTAGGCGGTCTTGACCTGCTCGTTCTGCATGACTTCGTCGGGTAATCCGACGCAGATTTCCCTGCCGAAATCAAGGACCATGACACGATGGGAGATATCCATGACCACGCCCATATCGTGCTCGATCATGATCACCGTCATGCCCCATTCTTCATTGAGGTCGATGACGTAACGCGCCATGTCTTCTTTCTCTTCCAGGTTCATCCCCGCCATCGGTTCGTCAAGCAGGATCAAGTCAGGGCGCAAGGCCACCGCCCTTGCCAGCTCAACCCGCTTGCGCAGGCCATAAGAAAGGGTTCCGGCGACCTCCTTGCGAATATGGGCAATCTCGAGGAAATCTATGATGTCCTCAACCTCGCGGCGATGCGCGAGTTCTTCCTTGCGTGCACCGGTCAACCAGTACAGAGAACCGGTCAGAAAGTTGTTTTTGAGCAGGTGGTGGCGACCGACCAGGATATTGTCGAGCACAGACATGTGATTGAAGAGCGCCAGATTTTGGAAGGTCCGGCCAATGCCAAGTTTGCAACGATCATTGGGCTTCATGCCGATGATACTCTGGCCCTTAAAAGCAATCTGCCCCTTGTTGGGCTGGTAGCGCCCGGAAATGCAATTCAGCATGGACGTCTTGCCCGCACCGTTGGGGCCGATAATCGAGAAGAGTTCCCCCGGGTGGACCTCAAATGAGACTTCGCGCAGGGCATGCACACCACCGAAGGAGAGGAAGATATCATCGACTTTGATCAGTGGCTGGCTATTACCCATATCGCCTTCCTTCCAGAGTCACCAGTATCAGGCAGTTAAATCGCCTGTCACACCTTGCTGTGACAAACATAGCAAAACTGCAAAACAAATACCAAACAATGTTTTACAATTTCGGAAGAGTCTTTTGACCTTGTTAATATGCTGGACTTTATAGAGAATATCCAATAATTAAATACACTTAAGCAACGGCCGTGCGGTTGAACATGTCACAAGCTGTTAACATTGGTATAACGACTGTTAAAGGCAATGACACGGCAATATCCCGCCGGTCAAAAAAAGGGCCTGAAACAAATCATCGCTCCGGCCCGCAACCTGTATTATGAAAATTTTCTGTCTTTCAATGGAGCTTATACTTCTGCAATTTCTTGTAGAGCCCGGGACGGGAGATACCCAGTAAATTTGCTGCAACCAGTTTGTTGCCGCCAACCTTTTCCATGGCGACAAGGATCAGTTCCTTCTCAATCTCTTCCATAATTTCCTGCAGCGACCGTTTGCCAAGATCCGCGGCGGTGCCAGGATGGAACTCCCCTTGACTGTGAAGTGAAGCGTCCTCGACATGGTGGAGTTCAGCGATCGGCGCGGGGAGGTCATACAGCCGGATAAAAGGTCCATTAACCATATTGAAAGCACTCTCAATGGCACTGCGCAGTTCACGAACATTCCCCGGAAAGGGATAGGCCTTCAGGGCTGTCCAGGCGCGGGAACTGAGACCCTGAACATTCAGATCAAACTCGTGATTGAACAGCTCGACAAAGTGCCTGGTGAGGCGGAAGATATCCTCTGTACGTTCACGCAACGGCGGGACCGGCAGCGATACAACATTGATACGATAGAAGAGATCCGAACGCAGCCTGCCCTCCTTGACGAGAGCCAGCGCATCGCAGTTGGTTGCCGTGATGAAACGAACATCGACGAAGCGGATATCCTGGCTGCCGAGGGGAGCAACTTCGCGTTCCTGCAGGACGCGGAGCAGCTTGGCCTGCATTGCCAGAGGCATCTCGCTGATTTCATCAAGGAAGAGTGTGCCGCCATGAGCCTGCTCGAACTTGCCAATCTGCCCGCCGCGCCTAGCCCCCGAGAAGGCTCCTTCGACGTAGCCGAAAAGCTCGGCCTCCAGCAGGTTTTCAGGGATTGCAGCACAGTTGACCCTTACGAAGGGACCATCACTGCGGCGACTGGCCGAATGGATCGCATGGGCGAACAACTCCTTGCCGGTGCCGCTCTCTCCGGTCAGAAGAACTGTTGAAGAACGGCCGGCGATCCGCACCAGGCGCTCCTTGAGATCCATCATGGTCTGCCCCTGGCAGACAATCTGGTCAACTCCATACAGCGCCGTGGGACGGTGGCCGGCAATGGCACGGCGGCCGGACTTACCCTCGGCAGGAGGGAGGGTGCCGGCAAAGCGCGATGTGTTCGGGCCTTCCCTGAGTTGGGCCTTGCCATAGGCCCCGAAAATTTTGCCATTTTTCAGCAGCGGCCAGCGGCTTGCCACGATGCTTCGGCCATTCAACTGGTGTGGTTCACCAATTTCCGCCTTTCCGGAATCCATAACCTTGGGCAGACGTGACAGGGTCGATTCAGGGTAAGATTCGTTGACATGGCGACCGACCATCTCCTCGGCTTGCAAGCCGAGGATGTCGGCAAATTCCCGGTTGATCATCAGGATATATCCGGCACGATTAACCAGCAGAATCCCCCCATCTGTATCGAGAGAAAAAGGATCGATCGATTGCACGAAATCGTGGAGGACCTCCGCGGCTTCACTGCTGCGTCCCATTGTTGTCAGAACCAGCTCTCCTCCGGATTGGTCGCCCGCAGAGCCGCCCTGCAGATATTCAGCGATATACCAACGATCACCTATCGGTACCGGCAGGGATTTGAAACAGAAGCCCTTTGCCAGCAGAGCATGGAAGTGCCGCAGGTCGTCTATCTGCTCAAGACTTTTGCCAATCAGGACAGGCTGCCCCTGACGATCGAACGGGTTGTTGTCACTGAGCGAGACAATCTGCTGGCTCCGATCAAGGCCAAAAATTAATGGCAAAGTCTTTTCTTTTCCTGACCGGCCCGCATCCAGACTTCGTAACAAAGTTGATGAACTCATAAATGGATTATTCTCCCGAATGAGCCAGAATCCACGACATCCGTGGGCAGTCGGCCAGACTGCTTTCAACGTATCGGCACGGCTTCTGACACTGCAGATGATAACATTGTTCTACTGATTCTGGCAACAAAGATCCAAAGTTTAAAGCGCTGGACAGCGCCTCTTTACGGCAGGGTGCGCCGACTTTGACCTTCGTCCCTGATGGCATCTGCAAGGGCTTAACGCACGGCATCATCTGTGTTATTTTATACTGTCATGTAGTCTCTCTGAGGCAAGGCAATGGATATCACGGAACTCGCCCAACTGGTTGATGACTTAACCTACCTGCTGGCAAGAATCAGCAAATACCTGAAGAACAATCAGTATGTCTACCTGCGCGCATTCGACAGCTGGCAAGACAGTTACAACCAGATCGCCGCACGTATGCAGGCCGAGCGGACTGTCAGCATGCCCCTTTTCAAGCTGGGCCCCGTCGATTATTCCCCGTCAGGAAAATCCATCAAACAGGTGTGTGTTGAAAAATTTGTCCGAACCATCAGCCATCAGGTGGCTCGCCTTGAAGACAAAATCAGTGAATTGAACCAGGCCGCCGAAGAAAAATCAAAGCAAACTTCTCCCCTGGAGAGCTTCTTTCACCGCGCCGCAGACGGGACTGTGATTCCGCCACCATCAGCGACCCAGCGGGTCTTTATCGCCATACCAGCCGGAGAGGCTGATCTGAAGTTCTTCTGGCAAGGCATCCAGCCGGCACTCGAAACACAGGGACTGTCCTTCTTTCGTGCCGACCGTTGCCTGATCGACGATAGTCTGCTCTGCGAACTCTGTCAGGAGCTGTATTCCTGCCGACTGGCGATATTCAACCTGTCAGGGCAGGCCCCCAACGTCATGCTTGCCCTGGGGCTCGCCTACGGCATCGGTAAGCCGGTGATCATTCTCCAGCAGCAGAACGACGCCAAGCTCGGCGAGTTGAACAATAGCGGCTACATACGCTACGCTGGTGCAGATGACCTCAAGGCTTCCCTCAGGGCCCTGCTGCCGCAGGTGCTGAACAACGGAGGCCCCTGCCCACAGGCCGATGTCTTGCCCTGATAAATCGCCCGGGAGTTTATGCCTGGTTGAATAAGCGGATCTCCGCAATTCTGTCTTGACCAATTCTAATTTCTGCAAGATTATTCAAACGGCAGACCACGTTGCGGGTCGGCCGTTATCTTAAAGCTTTGCAAAACAACGGAGAAGCCACCACTTAACGATTTCGCTTCACAAATCCATATCGAGAAAAGGAACAGCCAGACATGTCCGAAGCACTTCACTTCACGGTCGGCGGTCTACTCGAAGAGACCGCACGCCGTTTTCCGCACAATGACGGCCTAATTTACCCGGATCGCGACCTGCGACTCACCTATCAGCAACTTGATCAGTTGACCGACCGGGTCGCCAAGGGGTTGTTCCGTCTCGGCATCCGCAAGGGAGACCACGTCTCTATCTGGGCAACCAACGTTCCCGAATGGGTGGTGCTGCAGTTTGCCACAGCCAAAATCGGCGCCATACTTGTGACCATCAACACCAATTACAAATCGGCCGAACTTGATTACGTCCTGAAACAATCCGATTCGACCACCCTCTTCCTGGTCCAGGGTTTCAAGGACACCGATTACATCGACACAGTCTATAGCGTAGTCCCGGAGTTGAAGAAAGCCGCGCCGGGCGATTTTCACTGCGAGAAGCTGCCTTTTTTGAAGAATATCGTCTTCCTCGGCGATAACCATCACGAGGGCATGCTCAACTATCGTGACATTGAAAAACTCGGCGAGGATGTCTGCGACGAGGTCTTGAATGATCTGAAAAAATCTCTGGATCCCTTTGAAGTAATCAACATGCAGTACACCTCGGGAACCACCGGCTTTCCAAAAGGAGTGATGCTGACTCACACCAATATCGTCAATAACGCATACAACATCGGCAAGTGTATGGATCTCAGCTCAATGGACCGGCTCTGCATCCCGGTGCCTTTCTTTCATTGCTTCGGCTGCGTACTCGGCGTGCTGGCCTGCGTCACCCATGGAGCAGCGATGGTGCCGGTGGAAACCTTCGATCCGGAAAGTGTGCTGCGCACTGTTGAGGCGGAGAAGTGTACCGGCCTGCACGGCGTGCCGACCATGTTCATCGCCGAGTTGGAACACCCGAGGTTTAAAGAATACGACCTATCCTCTTTGCGCACCGGAATCATGGCTGGCTCTCCCTGCCCGATCGAGGTCATGAAAATGGTGATCAGTGACATGAACTGTTCGGAGATCACCATCGCCTACGGCCAGACCGAAGCATCGCCGGTGATCACCCAGACCCGCACCCAGGATCCGATCGAACTTCGAGTGACCAGCGTCGGCCGGGCACTGCCTGATGTTGAGGTAAAAATTGTTGATATCACGAGCGGAGCGACCTTGCCGGCCGGAAAGCAGGGCGAACTCTGCACCCGTGGTTACCTGGTGATGAAGGGTTACTACAAGCTGCCGGCCGAAACCGCCCTGGCGATCGATGAAGAAGGCTGGCTGCACACCGGTGACCTGGCAGTGATGGATAAAAATGGCTACTGTCACATCACCGGGCGAATCAAAAACATGATCATCCGCGGCGGTGAGAATATTTATCCACGCGAGATCGAAGAGTTTCTTTACACCCACCCAAAGGTTTCGGATGTGCAGGTTTTCGGGGTCCCGGACAAGAAATTTGGTGAGCGGGTGATGGCGGCGATCAAACTGCGGGAGGGGGTCAGCTGCAGCAGCGAAGAGATTCGCGAGTACTGCCACAACAAGATCGCCAACTACAAGATCCCCCACTACGTAAAGTTCGTCGATGGCTATCCGATGACCGCCAGCGGCAAAATCCAGATTTTCAAGCTGCGTGAAATGGCGATTGAGGAATATGGCCTGCAGGAAGCGGCTTGCCTGGCGACGGCTTGAGGTTTTATTCAGAAATACGGCAGAGGGTCATGTTGGAATGATCCGGGACAGAGGATTGGAGAAAGGGACATGCGCTTTGGGCGTTCCCGACGGGTTATTCGCTTTTGACTTGTTTGAAATTAAAAGCAGATCAAAACCCAACTCAATGTGCGAGGATTCAAGCCTCTTCAGGAATCGGCCACGAACCCTGCGCCTGCAAAACTTTGCGCAGCACTTTTAGCCCCTGATTCATAGCCGGCACACCACCGTAGACTGCAGTCTGAAAGATCACCTCGGCGAGTTCGCGTGGCTTGCATCCGACATTGAGGGCCGCCTGCAGGTGAAGTTCAAGCTCTTCAGTCTTCTCCAGCACGGTCAGGGTGGCGACCGCGACCATCTGGCGCACAACATGTGGGATGACCTGCCGGGAGTACATCTGGCCGGTGATGAACATCGACAGATCCCTTGCCAGTCCACGATCAAAAGACTTCCACAGATCGTAAGGCTTCTCACCCGAGACCCCTTCGAAATAGAGTTTGGCCGTCTCGGCCGTCTTTCTGGCGATATCATCAGACATGAGCTCTTCCTTTCATGACATCAAAGAAGCTTAAGAGGGTCGTTGCACGATGGCTTCGACCAGCGCAATGCGACCCTCTTCAAGGTTGCGCAGCTGGTTTTGCGCCATCAACGGAAAGTCGTCGCCGAGCAGCAGATGCAGGCCGAGGCGCGGCAAGCCGTTCTGCTTGATGTTTGCCGCCATGCGCCGGAACCATGTTCGACCTCTTTCAGTGGCATCCTGCCAATTCAAGACCTCAAAGCCGATGCCCAGCAGCTGACTTCGCAACTGTTGCGGACTGGCCAGGTGGCTGATGGCGGATTCGCGGGCCCAGGGAACCGGGAACAGGATCGGTCCACCCTCACCGGCCAGCACATCATAGATCACCAGTCTCCCGCCGGGCTTGAGAACCCGCCACATCTCGCTGTAAAGTTTTGTTTTATCAGCGATATTCATCGCCGCATGCTGGGTCCAGAGCAGATCGAAGCAACTATCCTCGAAGGGCAGATCAAGGGCATCACCGTAACGGTAGGTAACATGAGAGTCGAGGCCAAGCTTCTGCGCGAGCATGGTCGCGACCCGGCAATATTCCTCGCAAAGGTCGATGCCGGTAACGCGGCAACCGAACTCCAGCGCCAGGCATCGGGAAGCGCCGCCGAGCCCGCTGCCGACATCCAGAACCTGCATCGTCTCATTGAGATCCAGTTGCCGGGCGAGTTCGAGCGTGAACTTGCGGCCACCTATGTGAAATTCGTCGATGCCAGCCAGATCTTCGGCCCTGAGATGATCACGGTCGATACCCGCATCGACGAGAGCGGTCAGGATCGTGGCCTCAAGCTTGTGGCTTGAGTAGTGCGCCTCCACACCCTCTGGATTCAGACCGGATCGGATCATTCGATCATTCCTTGCAGACCGATCTTCAATCCAGGACCAACAGGACTTGCCCGATCTCGACCGCATCGCCTTCCCGGACAAGAAGCTGACTGACAGTTCCATCCCGGTCAGCAATGATCTCGTTCTCCATCTTCATCGCCTCAAGGATAATGAGAAGATCACCCTCCTGCACCTGCTGCCCGTCGGTCACCTCCAGCTTCCAGATATTGCCGGCCAGCGGAGCAACCACCCCATTGACAGCAGCAACCGCAGTATTGACTGTCGGCGAAGAAGTTTTCGGTGCCGTAACCTTGCCACCCGCATAAGTCATGAGAGGGGCACCAACATCGACAGCGTCGCCCTCCTTGACCAGAATCTCAGCGACCACGCCTGACTTCCCGGCCAGGACTTCATTCTCCATCTTCATGGCTTCGAGAATGAAAAGCAGGTCACCTTCTTCAACTTTCTGCCCCGACGTCACCTCAATCTTCCAGATATTACCAGCAAGTGCAGTATTGACTGTGTCCGCTGTAACGCATGAAGAAGTTCCCGCCGGGACCACTGCGGCAACGGCGGCGGCAGCGGCAGCAGAGCCGTCAGCGCTGGCAACCTGCACAACAAAGCTCCTGCCACCACCGGTAACGGTATAGATCTCACCACCGGAAACGGCCGGAGGAGAAGTCGTCGGAGCGGGCTCCTCACCGGTCGGGGCGGGTTCAAAGGCGGCCGCATTACCCCGATTTTCAATAAACTTCAGTCCTACCTGCTGAAACAGGGCGTAGGTCAGCACATCCTCGATCTCGTCTGCGGCCAGGGTAAGTGCTTTTTCGGCAGCAATTTTGCGAAGCTCGGTGGTGAGTTTCTCCACCTCTGGTTCGATCAGGTCTGCGGGACGGCAGGTGATCGGCGTCGCCCCCTTGAGGATTTTTTTCTGAACGTCCTTGTTGACCGGTGCCGGGGTAGCGCCGTATTCACCTTTGAGGACGGCCGTGGTCTCCTTGGTGACCGCCTTGTAACGTTCGCCCGCCAGGACATTGAGGACCGCCTGGCTGCCGACGATCTGCGAGGTTGGTGTCACCAGCGGCAGAAAACCGAGATCTTCCCGAACAAAGGGGATCTCTGCCAACACCTGGTCGATCTTGTCGCTGGCGCCCTGTTCGCGCAGCTGGCTTTCCATGTTGGTCAGCATGCCGCCTGGAACCTGCGCCATGATGATCCGCGAATCAATGCCTTTGAGAGAGCCCTCGAACCTGGCATACTTTTTACGTACTTCACGGAAGTAGGCGGAGATCTCCTGCAACAGGGCCAGATCAAGGCCGGTGGCGTGATCGGTCTCGGCGGTGATGGCCACCAGGGCCTCGGTCGGCGAATGCGCGTAGGTCAGACTCATGGATGAGATCGCCGTATCGACGTTGTCGACACCGGCCTCAATCGCCTTCAGATAGGCGGCAGTGGACATGCCGGTGGTGGCATGACAGTGCATTTGAAGGGGGACAGACAACGTCTTCTTGAGTTTTTTGACCAGCTCGTAGGCCGCGTAGGGGGTAATGAGGCCGGCCATATCCTTGATACAGATCGAGTGTGCTCCCATATCCTCGATAGTCTTCGCCAGGTCAACCCATTTGGCGAGGGTGTGGACCGGGCTGACGGTGTAAGAGATACAACCCTGGGCATGCTTGCCCTGCTTGATGACTTCCCTGATGGCCGTTTCGAGGTTGCGGGGATCGTTCATGGCGTCGAAGACACGGAACACGTCGATACCGTTAACAGCCGCCCGCTCGACGAATTTCTCGACCACGTCGTCGGCATAATGACGATAGCCGAGGATATTCTGACCTCTGAAGAGCATCTGCAGCGGGGTATTGGGCATGGCCTGTTTCAGGGCTCTGAGCCGATGCCATGGATCCTCTCCCAGATAACGGATACAGGAATCGAAAGTTGCGCCGCCCCAGACTTCCAGTGACCAGTAGCCGACCCTGTCGAGTTTCTCCGTAATCGGCAGCATATCATCCAGCCTCATCCGCGTTGCCAGCAGAGACTGGTGCGCGTCGCGCAGCACAAGTTCGGTGATACCTAATGGCTTTGTCGTCTTGCTCATGAGTCTACCTCTTGATGGTTGTCATCCTGCAGCAGAAGGATTCGTAACAAACTTTACCGGGAACTTCCGCGGCGGCATCGCCCGTGGCACCGTGCCATGGTGAGACCTATCCCTTGATAATGCGCGGCAGAAGCATCTGATGCACCGGTGTGATCGATCTCGGATTTTGATAATTGGCCCCGCTGAAGGCCTTGATGTACTTACGCAGCTCGAGCAGCGAGACGATCTCGTCCACAAAGCCGGTTTTTGCACAAAAAGCCGGCCGCGACTTGTCCTGATAGTCCTGAATCATCTGGTTCATCTTGTCCAGAGTCGGCGTGAGATCGTTGCCAGCCTCATCTTCCTTGACCAGGCGACGGGCATAGGATGCGGCGGCGGCAGTCTCGCCATGCATGACATAGATTTCCGTGAGCGGGGTGCCTAGGGTGAAGGCGTTGTTATTATTGGCCTGGGGCCCGCACATGATGTAGTGGGCGGCGGCGGTGCCCTTGCGCAGCACAACGCACATCATGGCGAGCTCGGTCTGCTCGATCGAATAGACCAGCGACTGACCCAGGGCCAGAAGTTCAGCTTCCTCGGCGAGATCGCCGACATCAATGCCGGTAGTATCCTGCAGCCAGACAATCGGCAAGTTGTCGCGGCCACAGAGAGTGACAAACTCACCTTGTTTGATGAGACCTTCGCGGTAGTGCTTGCCGCCGACGCCTGGATATTCTCCGTTGGCGTAGTCAGGATAGCCGGGAAAGACGCCCTGCTGGTTGCCGATAAAGGCGACCGGGAAGCCGTCGATCTTGGCGATACCTGTAAAAACCTCGCGACCGTAGTCGGGACGGTACTCCATGAACTCGCTGTTGTCAGTGAGCCGGGCCAGAATCTGCATGGCATCATAGGGGCGCTTCTGGTTGGCGGGGAGGAGCAGATTCAGTTCCTCGGCCGGGAATTTCGGCGCGGCCGGCGCGGCGACCCTGAACATGGTCGGGTCATAGGCGGGCATCATGCGCATGTAGTCCTTGATGCCGTCCAGGACACCCTGCTCGGTCTCGTGAACTTCACGAAAGTAGGCCGTCTTGTCAAAGTGGGTCTCCACCCGCCCCGGAGCCTTGCCTTTGAAGTTCCTGGTGCCTTCGATAAGCGCCTGTGCTGCTTCTGCATCGATATAGCCCTTGGGGTTCATGCCGCCGACGATGCCGGCGCCGCCAACGGCAATGTTCGCTCCCTCGTGAGCGAGAAGGATAGTGGGGCTGATGCCCTGGTAGCCTCCTCCGGCAGGGTTGGTGCCGTAGATGCCATTGAGAATCGGAATGCCCAGATGGTTAAGGTCGGCGTGACGAAAGAAGGGCGCGCCACTGGAGCGGCGACCGGCGTAGACGGTCTCCTGCTCCATGAGCTTGACGCCACTGCAGTTGGTCAGCCAGACCAGGGGGACATGAAGCCGTTTGGCCATGTCGGTGACCATGAGAATATTCTCGGCCTGTCCGGCGATCCAGGCACCGGCCATGACCTTGTTGTCAAAGCCGATGATGACCGCCCACTTGCCTTCGATCTTGCCAATGCCCATCGACGACCCCGGTGCAGCCCTCTTCGTTGTCCGGTGGGATTGTAGAGGGTGTGCAGAGGACACCAGGTCCCCTCATCGACCAGATATTCTAGGCGGTCATAAATGGTCATGCCGCCGCGCTGGTGAATCTTCTCGGCGGGGATGCCGGCATTTTTCACCCGCTCGATCTCCTGGGCGAGAATCTCTTCCTGCTCTCGAACGAGATCGACGTTGGCCTGCGAACGACGCACCTCTCCTTCTCTGAGTTCCTTGCCGATTTCGGCCATTTTCTCGAAGTACGGGCGCAGTGGCGTTTGTTTGCGTGACATGGGAAAATCCTTTCCTGTTGAGAGCAGGGCTGCATTCATTATGGAACGAAGTCCTCTGTGACAAACCGGATAAACGGATCGATCTCAGCCGAGAATGACCAGAACATCCCCTTCGTTGACCGAATCGCCTTCTTTGACTTTGATTACGCTGACGGTACCACTCTCTTCGCTGTAGATGGGAGTTTCCATCTTCAGGGCTTCGAGGATGATCAGTTCATCGTCCAACTCGACCTTGTCGCCCACAGCGACAAGGATTTTCCAGACATTTCCGGCAATCGGGGCATACAGTTCAGACATAGGCTTTCTCCTCACGCAGGATCATTGTATTCACTCTCTCCTGAAACTTAATTCTAGCCGAGATTTTTCAGCAGGATGGCGGCGGCCACCACCGTTCCAATAACACCTGCCACATTCGGGCCCATGGCATGCATGAGCAGATAGTTACGCCGGTTGGCTTCGGAGCCGACCTTGTGAACGCAACGTGCCGCCATAGGCACAGCGGAGACCCCGGCTGCGCCAATCAACGGGTTGATCTTGTCCTTGAGGAACAGATTCATGATCTTGGCCATGATCAGCCCCGCTGCGGTACTGACAACAAAGGCGAACAGCCCGAGGAAGAAGATAAACAGGACCTTGGGGCTCAGAAAAGTGCTGGCGGTCATGGTGGCGCCGACCGAAAGGCCGAGAAAGATGGTGACAACGTTCATCAACTCGTTGGACGCCGCCTTGCTCAGCCGCTCGACGACCCCCGACTCCTTGAAGAGATTGCCGAGCATCAGCATGGAGATCAATGGTGCCGCAGGGGGAACCAGCAGCATGATGGTCGTGGCGGTGATAATCGGGAAGCAGATCCTCTGCAGCCTGCTGACGGGGCGCAACTTGCTCATGACGATCTTGCGTTCATGATCGGTGGTCAAAAGCTTCATCATCGGCGGCTGGATGATCGGCACCAGGGCCATGTAGGCGTAGGCCGAAACCGCCGTGGCGCCGAGCAGGTGTGGAGCGAGCTTGGATGTCAGGTAGATGGTGGTCGGGCCGTCGGCTCCGCCAATGATGGCAATGGAGGCGGCCTCCCGAAGATCAAAACCGAACAGGACGGCAGCAAAGAAGGTCACATAGAGCCCGGCTTGGGCCCCCGCTCCGAGCAGCAGCGTCTTGGGGTTGGCAATCAGCGGGCCGAAATCGATCATCGCCCCCAGCCCCAGAAAGATCAGCGGTGGGATGATGTCCTGTTCGATGCCATAGTGGTAAAAAAACCAGATCAGGCCGTGTTCGGGCTCCATCAGGAAAGTCAGCGGCAGATTGACGACCAGGATGCCGAAGGCTATCGGTAGCAGCAGTAGAGGTTCGTACTGCTTCTTGATCGCCAGGTAGAGCAGCACGAAGGAGATCAACCACATCACCAGGTTGCCACCGGTCAGGCTGACTAAACCGCTTGAATAAATCAGATCCTTGAGTATATCAAACATGGCGTAGTCTCTTAGTCCGGCGCCGAAGCGGCTGGCTTTCCAGGCACCGGATCCACACTATTACCACGATTTTCAACGACGTCGATGATCCTGGTGCTGAGCTGGGTCAGAATCTGAAGTAGTAACATGACCAGAAAGACACCAACGATGCCACTGCTGAAAACTTCAAAAACCTTGGACCAGTCGGTCTCCATTCTCAACTCCCCTTACAAGAACTTCCGGGTTTGTTCGAGCTTCTTTAAAACATGGCAATCTAACGGTTTTCAACATCACCCATGGCGATGCCGGCGATGATGGTTTTCTGAATGTTGCTGGTCCCTTCGACGACGCGCAGTGACTGGGCATCGCGCAGGAAACGCTCGGCCGGGTACTCCGTGGAAAAACCGTAGCTGCCGAAAATTTTCATGGTTTCACTCGCCGCGTGCACGGCAGCCTCCGAGGCGAACAGCTTGGCGATCGAGGTCTGCTGTTGATTGGGCAACCCCTGGTCCTTGAGCCAGGCGGCCCGATAAACAAGGAGTTTGGCAGCCTCATGCTCGGCGACCATATCGGCGATCTGGGCCTGGATCATCTGGTATGAGCCGATTTTCTTGCCGAACTGGGTGCGTTCGTTCGCATAATCGATGGCCGCCTCGATGGCGCCTCCGGCGATGCCGAGGGCTCCGGCAGAGCAACTGATGCGGGTGTTGTTGAGCTGCCACATGCAGATCTGGAAACCCTGGCCGACTTCGCCAAGAACTGAATCCTTTGGAATTCTGGCTTTGCTGAAGGCGATTTCGCCGGTAGGGGCACAGTGCAATCCAAGTTTGGTCTCGATAGGAGCGGTGACGATGCCCTCGTTGTCCTTGAGGTTGACGACGAAACATGTCATGCCCTTGTACTTCTTGCTCTTGTCAGTGAAGGCGTAAAGCAGGCCCCAGTCGCCGACATGGGCATTGGAAATCCACATCTTCTGGCCGTTAAGCTCCCAGTGGTCACCGCAATCGGTAGCCGTGGTTAACATACTGGCAACGTCGGAACCGGAGTTCGGCTCGGTGATGGCAAAGAAACCGCAGGAGTCGGCGTTGACCCAGTCGGGGATGAAGCGCTGCTTCTGCTCCTCACTGCCAAACTTGTTGACTGTTACTGCGGGGCCAATGTTCTGCATGTTAAAGGGCAACCGCCACGAACCGCTGACCCTTGCGATCTGCTCGGCGAGAATGACCGACTCGAGAAAGCCAAAACCATTACCGCCATACTCTTCCGGCAGAGCGCAGCCAAAGAAGCCGAGCGAGGCCATCTTCTTGACCAGCTCGGGACGATACCTGTGATTCGCTTCGTCGTCCTTGAGATTGGGAAGAATTTCCTTCAACGCGAAATCTCTGGCCATCTCCTGCATCATCCGCTGTTCATCGGTCAGTCCGAATTGCATCTCAACCTCCTGAATATTTTCAATGTGTTTATCGTCTGCGTATCACGCTTCGTAATTAAAGATTCTCAAGTCGCCGACTGATGTCGACCAGGCGCGGACCAATATCCTGATCGAGTTTCTCGGCACTGAGTTGCCAGGCCGGCCCGCCACAGTTGATGGCCAGCACAGAGTTGTCCGCCTGGATCAGGGGAACGGCAATCGAATTCACGTTTTCGCGCCAGTCGCCCAGGGAGAAGCAAAAGCCCTTTTCCCTGAAATCGATCATTCCCTGGTCGATGCCGGCTTTGATCTGTGGCCATTCCCCTTTCGGGGTGGCCTGACGGATTCGGGCAATCAGCTCGACCCGTTCTTCCTCGGGCAGGCCACAGAGCAGCGCCCGTCCCATCGCAGTGTTGGCGATACGGGTGCGTGCACCGATGTCGATGCGCAAGGTGATCATATTGGCCCTGGCCACACAGTTTTCCAGGTAAACCATGTGCAAACCGTCACGGGCGGCCAGCGAGACGGAGGCTTCCGCATCATCGGCCAGTTCCTGCATCAGCGGCCGGGCGGATTTGAGGATGTCAAGATTGCCGAGCATGGAATACCCCAGGGACAGGACCGCCGGTCCCAGGCTGTACTGGTTGAAGCGCTTGGAGTGATTCAGATAACCCAGAACTGTCAGGGTATGGGTCAACCTGGAGATGGTCGCTTTGGGTAGACCAGTGCGTACGGCAATTTCCTGATTACCCAGAAAACGGTCTCCCTGGCGAAAGCAGCGCAGCACGCTCAAGCCTCGTGCCAGGGCTGTAACAACCTGACGTTCTTTCTCTGCAGAGGCTTTATTACTTTCATCGTTCATGGTTTGCTGTTCCTTGACAATTGGCTGGCAAAGGAAACTCTGTTGAAATCTTATTCGCATGTTTGCACGGGGACGAATGTATAGTCAACACTTTTTTGAAATTGAATTCCGTAGAGCGGAATTTGCATGTGGCCAGAACGGGCGTGTAAATACCTTGATAAATAAGAAATGAAAGCACTGTCGGACTTGGTGATTTGTGACAGGGAGGGGATAGTTCGGCTGGCCCTTTGCCAACCTCGCAATACTACCCCTTGCGAATCCGTGGATCAGCCATGGCATAGCTGATGTCAGCTAACAGGTTGCCGAGCAGGGTCAAGACAGCACCAATCACCAGAATCCCCATGATCAGCGGATAATCGCGCATCATGACACCATCGTAGAAGAGCTTGCCCATGCCGGGGATGGCGAAGATGGTCTCAAAGATGACACTGCCGCCGATCAGGCCCGGCACCGAGAGGCCAAGGATGGTGATCACCGGCAGGAGTGCGTTGCGCAAAGCATGTTTGTAGATAACAACCCGTTCGGACAAACCCTTGGCGCGGGCGGTCAGGATGTAGTCCTGGCGAATCACTTCCAGCATGTTCGAGCGCATGTATCGAGAGAAGCCCGCCAGACCGCCGAAGGCGGAGACAAAGACCGGTAGGGCAAGATGATGAGCCATGTCCCAGAACTGCCGGCTCGGACTCAGGTAATCAAAACCCATCGATTTCAGACCGGCAACCGGGAAGATTCCCAATCTCACCCCGAAAAAATCCATCAGCAGTAATGCCAGCCAGAACGACGGCATGGCGAAACCGAGAAAGACAAAAATCGTCGTGCCGCGATCGAAGGGGCTGTTCCGGCGGACCGCCGAGAGGATGCCGATCGGCACGGAAACCGCCAGGATCACGACAATCGATAAAACATTGATGAGGATGGTGATCGGCATGCGTTCTGAGATTTTATCGAGAACCGGCCGGTGGTCCTGGGCAAAGGATTCACCAAAATCGAGGGTGACGATCTCCTGCATCCAGAGGCCATACTGAACGTAGAGGGGCTTGTCGAGATTGTAGCGCTCACGCAGTCGATCGCGCATCTCGACACTCGCCTTCGGATTGAGATCGGTCTGCATATCGGTCGGCTCACCGGGAGCCAGATGAATCACCACAAAGCTGATCAGGGTGATGCCGATCAGCAGGGGAACCATCATGATCAACCGTTTTGAAAGATAAACCAGCATAAATTATTCAATCTTGAATGATGAATTCAGCATCAACGGTCAAATTTCTGCTCGCTCTTCGGCACATACCACTTAATGAAATTATACGTAATGCCTGCCGGCGACGGCTCGATGCCACGGAAGCGTTTGGCTACCGCCGGCAAGGCTTCCCCCACGTAAAGGAAGGTGTAGGGTTGTTCTTCCGCCAGCACTTCCTGGAAACGGTCGTAGATCTTTTTGCGCTCATCGCGGTCAAAGGTCCGCCTGCCCTTCTCCAGCAGTTCGTCGACTTCCTTATTGTTGAACTTGACAAAATTCAGCTCGCGCGGGGCCGTTTTACTCGAGTGCCAGATATTATATTGGTCCGGTTCCGGACCACCGCTCCAACCCAGAATTGTCGCATCAAAGTTACCGGTGAATATGAACTCCTTCAAGAAGGTCGCCCATTCGACAACACGAATCTCGATGGTGATACCGACTTCCTTGAGTCGGCGCTGAATAATTTCTGCGGTTTTGGAGCGCAGGTCATTACCCTGGTTGGTGACGATGGTAAATGCCAGCTTTTTACCATTTTTATCCAGGACGCCGTCCTTGTCGCTGTCAACCCAGCCCGCTTCCGCAAGCAATGAGCGTGAAAGTTCCGGGTCGTATTCATAACGTTCGACATTGGCATTGTAAAACCAGGTATCCGGCTTGTAGGGTCCGGTCGCAACCTGGCCGAGGCCCAGCAGGACCCCATCGATCAGTTCCTGCTTGTTGATGGCATGAGAAATTGCCTGGCGAACCCGCTTGTCCTGAAAAAGTGGTTTTGTCAGGTTATAACCAAGATAGGAGTAGCTGAAGGCCAAATAACGGTATTTGTTGAAGTTGCGGACAAAAGCCGGAGCATCGGTCTGTGTCTTATACTGGATCGGGGTCAGGCCCATTTGATCCAGTCCGCCGGATTGCAACTCGAGGAACTGGGTCGACGTGTCAGGGATCACCCGGTAGACAACCCGATGGATATAAGGCTGACCTTCAAAGTAATCCGGATTGGCCACCAGTTCCACTTTTTCGCCAGCGTCCCATTTGACAAACTTGTAGGGGCCGGTGCCTATCGGGCTTCTCGACAAGTTGCTTTTGGTGACGTCCTGGCCCTCAAGCAGGTGCTTGGGATGGATTGATGTCCCCCAGCTTTCCAGGGCTGGGGCATAGGGTTGCTCATAGGTAACGCGGAAGGTGTAGGGGTCCACTGCCTCGGCCTTGGCGACCTGCAGAAAATCCTCGGCGTAGGAGGTCGGCACCTCTGGATTGATATACATCTGGTAGGTGAAGAGAACATCAGCACTGGTGAATGGCGTACCGTCATGCCAGTGCACATCCTTGCGCAGATGAAAGGTAAATGACAGATTGTCCTCGGAGATCTCCCAGGATTCGGCCAATTCGCCCTCAAGCTGCAGATTTTTGTCATAGCGTATCAGGCCGTTGTAAACCAGGCGATTGATGTCACTCGAAGCTGAATCAGAGGAAAGGACCGGCAGCAGGTTGTTCGGTTCACCGATCGAAGCTTCGATGAATGTATCGCCGTGTACCGGTTTCGCCGCATCACCCTCTGCCGGGACGACTGTCTGCTGTTGTTCGCATCCGCAGATCAGGAGCAAGAGAACAATAAAGAGAAATTTCATAGGTAACCCCTTAACATACTGTCTTGGAAACAGTCCCGTTATTCATGGTCTAAAGGAATAATCGTCGAACCCGGCGGTGGTAGCAACTGAAAGATCCCCGGCGGCAGTTTACCGTTGATTTCAAGATCTGAAAACTCGAGGCTGGCTGTGATCTTTTGGCCTGACAGTTCGATGCCGAAAAATTGTGGGAAGCCTCCCCCTTGTTCGGTAAATTGCCCATAATCAATCTTCAGGACCGGTTCGTCCTGATCAAAATAACTCACACCAACGAGTTGACGATCATGGCTGAAGGTCAATTCCTGACGACCCGGCACACCGTAACGAACCAGCAGCCAACCTCCCTCCGCAAGTTCAAAAGCCTCTTCACTCGAGGCAAGGATCACCGGCGGTTGATACAGCAAAACGCTGACCAGAGCAGGTAAACTCAGCGGGATGTTCACAAACCGGCCAAGATTCTCCGGCGTTGCGGTTCCGGTATAGTAGAGATTTCGCGACGGGAGAGAAACGCCGAGGTCCTCGCCATCGACAGACAGCAGCAGCAAGGGTGTGCCGAAAGGACTCAGAGTCTCAGCACGCAGGCGATCGGGTTTTTCGGCGAGGATAACCTGGGTGCCATTCAGCGACTCGTCGGGGGAGTGCACCTTGACTTTGGCCAGACCCTGCACGGAGACGATCCGGGCAGAGATATCATACCATCCCTGCATAAGCCCTTCGGAAACCCCCCTGCTCACTGGATCGCCGACCAATTGCGGAGGTATCCGGGCACAGGAAACCAGCAGAGCCATGATCAGCATCAGGACAGGCAGGACAGTACGGCAACACACTGGATAGCCCTCACTGCCCATTGGCAAGTTTCTGAAGCTTGGCGCTGAGATCGACATTGTCGGGCTGCAACCGGAGAGCCTTTTCGTAGGCAGAGCGCGCCTTTTGAAGATTGTTCATCGCAAGATGAATATCGCCGAGGTGCTCAAAGATGACGGCATCTTCGGAAAGCTCCCGGCTTGCCTCTTCAACGACCTTGAGAGCTTCAGGGAAACGACCCAGGCGATAATAGACCCAACCCAGTGTGTCTTGAATATGCGACGCCGGTTTCAAAGCAATGGCGCGTTCGGCATAGCCGAGAGCTTCTTCAAGGTCACGGTTTTCGACAGCCAAAGCATAAGCGAGAAAGTTCAGGGCTTCGGCGTGCTCTCCATCAATTTCAAGGACAGTTCTCATCGCCAGAAAAGCATCATCATGCCGGCCGAGGCTCTCCTGAACCAGCGCTTTCTGATAAAGCAACTCGACATTGTCCGGATAATAACCGACCCCGCGTTCGACAATTTCGAGGGCCTTATCCTGCTGTTTTTTGGCCATATAAAGTGAAGTCAGATACTGGAATACCTGCGGCCGGGGTTTGCCCTCGGCAACTCTTTCTTCTAAAAGTCGGGTTGCCTGATCGAGACGGTCCGTCTCCAGATAGATATACCCGATATGAGCCAGGGCATCATCGTATAAGGCCGACTCACGATCGATGCCCAAAAAGGCCTGAAGAGCAGCCTCCCACTCAGACAGCTGTTCATAGGCGGTGCCAAGATAGTAACGGGCCGGATCAAGATCAGAGTTCAGATCAAGAACTTCCTCAAATAGTGAGACAGCGTCTGACCAACGCTCCTGTTCCAGATAAATGAGCCCGATTTTACGACGGGCATCAAAATCATCGGGTTTGAGATCGACAATAATGTTCAGCTCTTCCAGAGCCTCATCATACCGCTTCATGCCCACGTAAACTCGCGAGAGCTGATGTCGCAATGCAAAATCGAGCGGACGTCGTTCAAGAGCTTCCGTAAAAACCTCCAATGCACTCTGCCACTCTTTAAGTCCCTCGTAGAGAAGACCAAGCTCCAGGTAAGCCTGCTCCGTATCCGGGCTTCGGCGTATCAGTTCACGATATTGTTCCACCGCCATCTGATTCAGGCCGATCTCGCGATAAAGGCGGGCCATGGCCAGTCGCCCTGGCATGGAATCCGGGAAACGCTTCAGGAGCTCTTTTAACTGTTCTGCAGCAATGTCGAATTCACCAGCACGCACCAGGGCAATTGCCAGGTGCAGACGAACCGCCTCATCCTCTGGCGACAATTCAAGGACACGATTGAAATAGGGGATGGATCTGCTCGGTTGGCTGCTGCTGAAATAAGCATCGGCAAGGGTCAGATTTGCTTTGATGGAATCTGGCTCGCGCAACAGGATATCTTCAACCACTCGGATGGTATTTTCCGGCTGCCCAATGAACAGATAGAGTTCTGCGAGTTCGAAACGCAGGTTCTCATCATCAGGATCGGAATCAATCGCACTGAGATAAGCGGCAACAGCCCCTTCGCGATCATCATCTGCCAACAACATTCGAGCTCTGGTGTATTGGAAATATGCATTTGATTGCGGTTCGTTCAGCCTCGACACGTAGGGGCTATCAATCGGGACTGTTTCAGCAGCGTTACCGTGAACGTTGACGGCGACACAACCACTCAATATGAACGTCAGAAAAACAGTAAATTGACAGTAGCGAAGCAGGGTCATAGGAGATCCGATGTTAAGAGTGAATGACCACAACAGAAAGTAGCATAGCCAACCGGCCCGGTCAATCAACCTGCGCCCGGACAGAGCAGTCTTTACATGCATATATCTTCTGATAATCTTTAGGAAAATCCAGTCAGCACGGTGTGGGAAATGACAGGATCGAAATCTGCTTCACTTGCAGAATCGATAATGACTGCAAACTTGACTCCGTTGACAGAAATACCACTATGGATCAATTTCACCAGCAATTGCTTGCGCCTTCAACCTATCCGGAAGCAACACGTTCCGTCGAATTCAAAGAAACTCATATCTCCCGTATTTATCTGACCGATTGCCACGCCTACAAATTCAAAAAAGCCCTCAATTTAGGCTTTCTTGACTTCAGCACTCTCGACAAGCGCCATCATTTTTGCCTCGAGGAAGTACGCCTTAACCGTCGATTTACATCCGACACTTATCTCGGTGTGGTCACATTACGGCAACAGGACGGCAAAGCCTGTTTCAGCAATCACGGCAAAGTGCTTGACTATGCCGTCAAGATGCGCAGACTGCCCGAGGACCGCATGCTGAACCGTTTGATCGAGATAGAGGCCCCTGACCTTTCAGAGGAGATGCCACGACTGGCTATGGCCTTGCACGCAGCCTTGGACCAGGCCGAAATCTGCCGGGATGAACCGGTACGCAATCTACAGGTGGTCAAACACAACTGTGAAGAGAATTTCACTCAAACCTTGCCCGCGATCGACAGGTGCCTGACAGCCGAGGCACACAGGCTGATGCACGCCGCAACACGACATGATCTGAATGAACTTGAGCAAACTCTCCTTGAACGCGAAGCCAATGGCTTTGTCCGGGATGGCCACGGCGACCTGCATACAGGGAATATCTGCATGGACACTCCGGTCTGTATTTACGACTGCATCGAATTCAATCGCAGGTTCAGGATCGCCGACGTTGTCGCCGAACTGGCTTTTCTGATCATGGATCTGGAATTCCGCGGTCGCAGGGATCTGGCTGAACAACTGGTTGCGCATTATCAGGTAGATGACGAAGATCCCGGCTTCAGTCAACTCCTGACTTTCTACAAGCGGTATCGTGCCTGGGTGCGAGGCAAAGTCAGCGCCATTTTGGTGAACGATGCAGAATCAACGGCCGAAACACGCCAAAATGCAGCGAACACTGCCCGAAGCTATTTCAACCTGGCCCTGGGTTACCAACTGCAAGCAACGCTTTTTTTAACTTCAGGGCTGATGGGGGTCGGCAAAACAACCCTTGCCCGGGCCTTGGCACGAGCAACCGGCGCAAAACATCTGCGTTCCGATGTCACCCGTAAACAACTTGCGGGGTATCCTGAAGAACAGCGCAGTCCGGATGCCTTCGTTACAGGCCTGTACTCTCTGGAGAAGACAAAGCGCACCTATGAAACACTCTTCAGAGCAACAGCAGAGACCCTTGCCATGGGGCGCAGCGTCATCGTCGACGCATCTTTTTCCCAAGAAAGTGATCGCAGTAAATTTATGGAACTCGCCGAACAATCAGGCTGTCACGTCTGGTTGCTGCATCTCGAATGCCCTGACGATGTAAGTTTGGCAAGACTCGATCAACGCACCGGAGATGCCTCGGATGGCCGCAGGGAGCTCTTTTCGCAGCAGAAAACCAATTTCAAGCCGATAGCACCGAAAAACCGAACACTTGCAGTCGACACCTCGCGTTCCGTCGACTATAATGCACAGTTGATTCTCTGCAGAGCGTTATCCGACCAGGAGCAGGTATGAAAAGGGAACGCAAATTACCATTGAAAGATGCCTGGGTCATCTGGTTTGTTCTTGGTGTGGTCATGCTCAATTACCCGTTCCTGCACATATTCAACAAGGATGTACTGATTTTCGGCATACCCCTGATCATCTTTTACTTTTTCGTCGGCTGGCCGTTTTCCATCTTTATCATCTACCTTTTTTCTGTCTATCTGGACAAACATTACGACCAGAAAACAACTGAGAACACTCAGGGGACACCCCCGTCCGGAGACTCGGCATGATCTCCGTCAGCACCGTCGTTCTGACATCCCTGCTCTATTTCGGCATTCTGTTTGGTGTTGCATATTACGCCGACCGACAACGACTGCGCGGCAACAGCCTGATTGACAATCCAACGGTCTACTCATTGTCGCTGGCCGTTTACTGCACCTCCTGGACTTTTTACGGCAGTGTTGGACGGGCCGCGACAACCGGTATCGATTTCCTGGCCATCTATATTGGCCCGACTCTGATTGCCTTTTCATGGTGGTTTTTGCTGCGGAAGATTGTACGTATCAGCAAAGAGCAGAATATTACCAGTATCGCCGACTTCATTTCCAGCCGCTACGGCAAATCTTCCTTGCTTGGTGGCGTCGTCACGATTTTCGCGGTACTTGGCATCATGCCCTACATTGCGCTGCAACTGAAAGCAGTTGCCAGGACTTTCGACCTGCTGGTCTACCCCATGGCCAACGGCAACGCCACGCACGTTCTGCCGAAATTCGATCTGCATTTTGATTCGGCGCTGGTCGTGGCACTGATCCTTGGCTTGTTTGGTGTCCTGTTCGGGGCGCGCCATCTTGACTCCTCGGAACGACACGAAGGACTGGTCGCGGCAATCGCTCTCGAATCACTGGTAAAGATCATCGCCTTTGTTGCCGCAGGGGTGGCTGTCACTTATGGTCTATTTGATGGCTTTGCCGACATATTCCGCGAATTTCAGATGCGCTTTCCGGAACGCGCCCAGTTACTGTTGCTCGGCAGCGGTGAAAATTCCTACGCTCACTGGTTGACCATGACCATCATCTCAATGATGGCCGTCATGTTCCTGCCCCGTCAGTTTCACATTATGGTGATTGAAAACTGCCGTGAGGAGCATATCCGCAGTGCCATGTGGCGTTTCCCCGCCTACATGGTGGCGATCAACCTGTTCGTTATTCCGATAGCCCTGGGCGGCCTGCTGCTTTCCAATGGTGATACAACCAATGCAGACTTCTTTGTGATCACCCTGCCCCTTCAATATGGTCAATCATGGCTTGCCCTGCTGGTTTTTATCGGTGGATTCTCGGCCTCCGCCGGCATGGTCATGGTCTCATCGGTGGCGTTGTCCACCATGATTCTTAATCATCTGCTCATACCGATCATTCTCAAGATCCATACCGGGGCCAGGAACCTGTCGGTCTTGCTCATCAACCTCAAACGGTCCGGCATCTTTGCCGTTATTTTGCTTGGCTACGGCTATTATAGGCTGCTTGGCGAATCTGCGGCCCTGGTCAACATCGGGCTGGTTTCTTTTGTCGCTGCAACCCAATTCGCGCCGGCAGTGATCGGTGGTCTTTACTGGCGGCAGGCAACCAGACGCGGTGCAACCACCGGCTTGATCGCCGGTTTTGTTGTCTGGTTTTACACTTTACTGATCCCCTCTTTTGCACAATCCGGATGGTTGGACAGCGCGATTGTCGAACATGGCCTGTTTGGCCTGACCATCCTCAAGCCAACAGAACTATTCGGATTAAGTGGCTTCGATCAATGGACCCACGCTCTCTTCTGGACCATGTTTTTCAATCTCGGCAGCTACCTGACGATCTCACTGCTCACCACACCATGCGCCGAGGAACAGGAGCAGGTTCGCAAGTTTGTCGATGTTTTCGACCCGGTACCACTAACAGCCGGCAGAACTCGCATCACCATGGCCCCGACAATTATTGAGTTCGTTGACCTGATGGCGAAATTCATCGGATCGAAACCAGCCCATGCCGCAATCAGCGACTATCTTGGCAATCGGGAAATTGACGAAAAAGGCAGTCTTTCTGAATACGAACTGCCTAAGCTGAAACGTTTCACGGAGTTAACCCTGGCCGGTTCAGTCGGCGCAGCGCCGGCCCGCATTATCATCGAAAACTACCTTTCAGCTCGTGGCAGCCATATGGAAGATGTTTTCGATCTGTTCGGTTCAATCAACATCAGCCGCACGGCGAGCCGGGAGCAATTGAGCGTCCTCTACGATGCAGCGCGGGCCGTGGCAAGTGTCAATGACCTGCAGTCGATTCTTGATGAGATTCTCAAAATCTTCACCGATCAGTTTAAATTCGACCTGTGTGTTATCAGGATCCTTGATGAGGATCGCCAGACTCTGACTGTACGCAGTCAGCGAGGGATGACTTCAGAACATTTTGGAGAATCAGAACGTGCTCTGACAACCGAGACTTTTATTGGCGAGACTTTCCTGAACGGGAATGTCACTGTGGTCAATGACTGCGACTCTATCAAGAAGCCGAAAACGGCTAAAGTGATTCATCGCGAAAAAATCCTCTCCTTCGCCCATGCTCCCATTACCATCGAGGGAGAACCGATTGGCGTCCTTTCTGCTTTCTCGCGAACGTCGAAAGGCATCTTCACAAATGAATTTGTTGAACTTTTTACCAGTATCGCCGGGCAGGTCGGCATAGCATGGCGCAATGCACAGCAGACAGATCGGCTGATTGCCGCACGCGAACAGCAGCGTGAACTTGATATCGCAAAAAATATCCAGCTCGGGCTTCTTCCTGCCAGAATGCCTGAAGTGCCCGGCATTCAACTTGCCGGAATCTGCATACCGGCCAAAGAAGTCGGCGGCGACTATTATGATTACCTCCTGCACGAAGACGGTCGTCTCGATCTGGTGATTGCCGACGTGTCTGGCCATAACGTGGGTGCAGCCCTGATCATGGCAGAGACCAGAACCATAATCCGTTGCCGCATCGGCAAATTTCACAGTCCCGGTGAGGTCATTCGTGAGCTTAATCAATTCTTTTACGAGGACCTGACCAAGGCAGAACTTTTCATCACACTTTTTTATCTGCAATATCACCCTGATACACGAGCAGTCCTTTACGCCAGCGCCGGCCACTCGCCAACCCTGCACTGGAAGAGCAGGATCAAGCAATGCGTGAGCCTTAACCCGGAAGGGCTGATTATTGGCGTTAAGGAAGATTTTCCGTACGAACAGGAATCTTTCGTTCTGGAGGAGGACGACGTTCTGCTACTCTATACTGACGGATTGATCGAGGCCGCCAATAATCAGAACGTACTCTTTGGCGAACAGCGCCTTGCAGATCTTCTTGCTCAGCACTGCCATTTGCCGCCGCAAGAGTTGATTAATCATATTATTGAACAGGTTCGACTCTTTTCCGGACACCACAGTTTTATGGATGATGTTTCATTGCTCGTCATGAAAGCCGATCCATCACAAGGAAAATGATGCGCGAACAAAATATCAATACGGGAGAAATTGCCAAATATCGGTTGGAATTTCACGACGCACTACATAAATCCCCCGGCGATATGATATTATACTCAAGGAGAGTGACTGCAGTTTGAGACACCCCAATTTTTCAGCAAGGAGCGCGAAATGAATTTGCAGATTGAGGACAAAGGTGCCGCCGTTTTAATGGAGGTGCACGAAGAGCGCCTTGATGCTCATAACAGTGGTGAGCTAAAGAATCAGATGCTCAAGTTATTCGAAGATGGCAAGAACAACCTGGTCGTTGACCTGCAGGCGGTTCGTTTCGTCGACTCTTCGGGTCTCGGCGCCCTGGTTTCTGGCTTTAAGAATGCCAGTTCCCGTAACGGCAACCTCAAACTGGCCGGCCTGCAACTCCAGGTTAAATCCATGTTTGAGCTGACTCGACTGCACCGGGTCTTTGAGATTTATACGGACTCCGCAGAGGCTTTAGCCAGTTTTCAACAGTAAACATATTCGACCAGGTACATACGCAGTCCTCAAACAGGCAGAGGGCCATGACCGCTGAACACATCGCTGTCGACATAAAGGTCCCCAATCAGACACGGTATCTGTGCCTGATCGGTCACATCGGCGAGAACATTGCGCGGACGCTTCGCCATTATGGTGGAGATCGTGAAAAACTGGCTTACGATCTGAACCTGGTCCTGACCGAAGCAATGGCCAACGCTATCAAGCACGCCAACGTGGACGATCCCGCCAAGGAAGTCCACATTGAAATCAGCATCGCCGATCAGCGTCTAATTATTCGGGTTTTTGATTTCGGAGAGGGCTTTGACATTAAGCAGTACGTTGAACCGCGACATCCGCTTGATGAACATGGCCGCGGCATTTATCTCATTCATACGATTATGGATGAGATCTGCTACTCGCCTACGACAACCGGGCATGTTCTGGAGATGAGCAAGAATTTATGACCGAAGGTCGCCGAAAAGAAATACCTAGCACAGATGCAACCGTCGCAGATACTCGCGCCTGCACCAGTTCTCAAGTTCAATCATAGCCGCGAGCGGACGGTGAAAATCCACTGTACCCGCAGCAAAAACTCCATGCCCGTAAACCACTGCAATACCGTTCCCGATCACTGGCGGAACATTTTTGGCGAGCCCCCCCGCGCCGACTTCCCCAGCCACGATCGGCACCTTTCCCAGATATCTGACTTTATCGCAATCTTTCCAGCAATCGGTAATTTTACAGCCAGGTTCTTCGCATAAAAGACTGAATAACACCGTGAATTTTGGGTGCCCGTGCACAATCAACTTGAATGGGGTCTGCTCATAAATAGCACGGTGGGCAATCAATTCACTCGATGCAGTAATCCCGGCAGTACTGGAATTATCGTTCGGCACCAGGTCGATACATCCTGGAAGTTCATCCAGGCTGGCACCCGTCTGTGAGATCAATATCTGCCCATCCAGATTACAGGAAATGTTTCCAAAGAAAGAATCGACAAGTTTCAGAGCAACGGTGCGCTTACCTGCCTGATCAATCGCCTCCAGAAGCTTGCCCTTTGTCGTCAGCGGCCCGGTCAGCAAATCATCCACCTGTTGCGGGATCGGTCGCTGCAACTGGTGCAGCAGAGGGCGAAGAAGTTCAAGTTCTGTCGTCGTAGGTGGCACCTCAACCAGGAGCATAAGCAATATTTTGACGAACAGGGCGTGATAGACCGATGAGTAGTTGATGTAGGCCTGCTCTACAGTGACGCTACCGGTCGCCAGGATGCCGACCCCTTCGACCAGAATTCCCTTGCGCTGTCCGAGCAGCGCCACCAATCGTCCGGGGTTGTCAACGGTGAACTCATCACATCGCACGAGTGGGATATCATGCAGGAAAGTTCTGGTTTCGGTATCCTGCGGAACCAGTGTGTGCGCATCCCCGGACAAGCGGCTCAACAGGATGTCCAAAAAAGGCAGAGGCGGCGCGGCCAGAACCAGCGATACCACGTTAAGTCGTTCAATAACCGCCTTGCCAAGAGGCAGGAGCTCTTGCGCACCATGGCTGAGCAAACAATCATCATAAGCGAAAATCGCTGTCTTGTCATGCGAAGCACTGCCGTCAAGTTGCAGTTTCTCGGCATATTTATTGAGCTGACGAATCAAGGCTGCTGCTCCAGGTAGTTTGCCGCAACAAAACGGCCCTGCTCATCCAGGCCACGGATTCTGTAATATTTCTGAAGTTCTTCATCAAACCGCTGGCGATCTATCGGCGGCACCTCTATGCCCTCTCCACTGCTTCCAGCTTCTTTAAAAAACCGTTGCGGCAACAGGTCATCCAGAGCAGTGAAGCCATTCTGCAAGTTGTAATATCTTTCGGTCAGGTAGATGCGTTCACCTATCTCTTTGAGTCTCTGCGGCGAATACTCAAGGGCGGTGGTTGCCGAAAGGAGTTCCGCATATTCCTCAAGACTGGCACCAAAAAAAGAGAACTTGCAGGCGACCAGAGAATCGATGGTGGCATTACAATCCTCGGCTATCTTGATGATGCGCGCCTTGCCGGCAAAATCAAATCGGTCGGTGGCGACCGGCTTGCGCAAAATCTCATGGGAGATTGGGTAGGCACGCAGATGACAGCCGCCACGGTTGCTGGTGCAGTAGGCCAAAGCCATGCCGTAAGCACCGCGCGGATCATAGGCGGGCAGTTCGAGCCCTTTGACAGTCATGCTCAAACCAGTCTGCCCTGATTGCCTGGCAAGGCGTTGCGACCCTTCGGCCAGCGAATCACCTTCGTCACATCGCAGGGCGATCTTTTCCAGAAGAGGACCGATCTCTTCTGCCCGTGGGAAAGCACCACGAATCTCCCCCCAGGCGGACAGGGTGGCTGCGGCGCTAATCGTATCCATACCCAATTGATTGCAAAGGTTGTTGGAACTGATGATGGAAGCCAGATCATTGATATTATTCAACGCCCCGAAATGATTAACCGTTTCATACTCTGGAAGCGGCGTGCCGTCCTGTGTACTCTTTTTGCACTGAATCGGACAACCAAAACAGCCATGATTTTTCGGTTGGCATTGCTTGCGGATTGCCGGACCCGAGTACTGATCCGCTGCTGCGAAAACAGTTTTACGAAAGTTTTCGGTCGGCGCCATCCGCCGCTGCTTCATCAAATCGACCAGAGCCGGTGTTCCGTATTCTGCGATTCCCAGCTCGCCGTAAATAACCGGTGAGGCTTTAAACAGTCGCATAATATCACGACGTGCCTCGTCAAACCGCTCCCGGTCGGCGACATCTGTTTTCAAATCACCATCAACGACAAGAGCCTTAAGGTTCTTGGCACCCATGACAGCACCCAGTCCGCCCCGACCTGCCGAGTTGCCCTCTCCCATCATGATATTGGCAAACAGGACCCGGTTCTCGCCGGCAGGACCGATAGCAGCAACACTGCCATAGCGATCCAACTGGGCGACGGTCTCACCGACAGTCATTCCCCATAGTCTCCGGGCTGACAACAACTCGCCTCCTTGCGGTAATATTTTTAGTGTAACGGGCAGAGCGCTTCGACCAACAATCTTAACAGCATCAAAACCGGCAGATTTTAAACGCCAGGCAAAACGACCGCCTGCGGAGCAATCGTAGATGGTTTCAGTTAGCGGAGAGCGGGAAACAACACTGAGGCGAGCGGCGGTAGGGGCCGGTGTTCCGCAGAGGGGTCCGACGGCAAAAATAAGCGGCATGGCTTCTGCGAACGGGTCGATTTGAAAATAATCTCGCATCAGACGAACACCGAGGCCGCGTCCGCCGAGGTAGCTTTGCAACAATTCCGCAGGAAGCTGTTCTGTCCAGATGCGGCAGTTGCCCAAATCAACGTTCAGGAGCCGGCCATGCCAACCATTCATTGGACTGTCTCCACGATATGCATTACACGACGCTGGCCGCATCATTGATAAACAGCTTCACCAGCTCACCGTGATGCTCAAGTCGCAGATCAGCCTGCAGATCTGACCGATACGCCGAGAAAGGCATTCCGGCCGCCCTGGCTGCCGCCTGGTCCAACTCTGAATCGCCGACAAAGAGAAGCTCGCCGGTCGTACAATTCAGCCGTTTGGCGACCTCATGCAGCATATCGGGTGCAGGTTTGGGATGTTCAACATCTCGGCTGGTGACAACCGTCTGAAAAAGATCGCTCAGCCCAAAATGTTCGAGGATGCCCGGCATACTGGCGCCGCGATTCGTTGCGACCGCCAAAGGGTAAAAGTTGGCAAGTTGATGCAAGGCCTCCCGCATGCCGGGTTCAGGCTCCATGTAAGGAATAAATTGCCGATAATCGAGTTCTGCAGCCAGAGAAAGAGCCCTCACAGTACGCTCTTCACCAAGCAGTTGCAAAAAAACATGGGGGCTGGCCGCAGTATGGCAGAGATGAGCTCTGGCATGGTCGGATTCTTCTACCGGGGCCTCATCAAACAAGCTCAGGATAGCGTTGTAATAAGCCAGGTTGGCTCTGCGGCTTTCGAAGAGCACACCATCACAATCGTAGACAATGCCACGGATGCCATTCATTCTGCAGCCCTCTGTCGAAAAAGATAAAAACACCCGGCCAATCCGAACAGGATCATCGGCAGGGAGAGTAATTGTCCCATGGTTGCGCCAATCCATAGAAAACCGAGATGAGCGTCTGGTTGGCGCACGAACTCGACCAGAAAACGGAACAGCCCATAACAGATAAAAAAGCAGAAGAACGGCACTCCTTCGGGCACTTTTCGGCGGTGCAGGCAATAGAGAATGACGAAAAGAACCAGTCCTTCAAGGATTGCTTCATAAATTTGGCTGGGGTGTCTTGGCAGGGGGCCGCCGCCAGGGAAAACCATTCCCCATGGCAGATCGGTCACCCTCCCCCACAGCTCTCCGTTGATAAAATTCCCGATCCGGCCAAGTCCGAGACCGATCACCGAAGAGGTGACCAGGATATCTCCGGTCAGCAGCATCGGCAGTTTTCGACGTCGGCAATAGATCACCACAGCGGTCACGACGCCGAGCAGGCCGCCATGAAAACTCATGCCGCCCTGCCATACGGCAAAAATCTCCAAAGGCCGCGAGAGGTACTGCGCAGGATTATAGAACAGGACATAGCCAAGTCGGCCGCCAATGACAACACCCAGGACTCCGTAAAAAAGCATATCCGAGATACCATCACTGGTTATGGCAAGATTGCGCAGACGGGACAGATGTCTGATCAGCATAAAAGCTACGCCAAAACCAAGCAGGTACATCAGTCCGTACCAACGAACTGCAAGTGGCCCTATTTGAAAAATAACCGGGTCAATTTCAGGGAAAGTCATCATTTTTGAGTTACCATACCTTAAACGGCATGACCGTTCAAGGAGCCTCCAACATGCTGCAGGATTCCGGAAAAATCATCTGGCAGAGGTGCCGTAAAAACCATATTCTTACCGGTCACAGGATGACAAAATGAGAGTTCTCTAGAGTGTAGCAACTGACGGGGAATAACCAACCCATCGATCAATGTGGGGCCACCATAGGCGAGGTCTCCCAACAAAGGCAGGCAGGCTTCAGAGAAGTGGGCTCTGATCTGGTGAGAGCGGCCGGTTATCAACCGCACCTCGACCAGGCTGACTTGCGCCATAGTCTGCAGAGTACGATAACGGGTTTCCGCATGTTTCCCTCCCCGCGCGACGGAAACCATCAGGTTGGTTTTGTGGCGGCGCGCCAACTGAGAAGAGAAAAGCCCCTCTTCCGCCTGCGGATGGCCGGAAATCAGAGCCCAGTAGATCTTATCGACAGTACGGCATCGAAAGGCTTCTGTCATTTTTTTGTGCGCTCTTTGATGTGTCGAGAACACCATCACCCCCGACGTATCACGATCCAGGCGCTGCACCATGCCTATGCTCGGACGGAGATTGTTGCCTGCCGTTTCGCGCAACAGCTGCTGCAGCTCAGAATACACCGTCCCCTGATAGCGAGCCGGGGTCGGCTGGGTTGCCATTCCTGGGGGTTTGTCCAGAACGATCATATCCGGATCGCGATACAAAATCCGCTTTTTGTCCAGGGTCAGCGTATCCGGAGACTGATCATCGATGAACACTTCGACACGATCACCGGCAAAAACCGGTTGACTGCAACGACTCATCCTTCGCCCCGAAAGATGAACACCTCCAATATCTATCAGACGTTTGGCAAGGCTACGTGACATGCCCTCGCTGCTCTCAGCCAGATATTGATCAAGACGCAAGCCGGCAAACTCATTTTTTACCGTAAATCGATGGACACCCGGACGGGAGTATTTCTCTGGATCAGACATGAAAAAATATTCAATCGTCAATCTGGGCGGTGGCCAGGAGGAATGAATTTGGCAAGAAGTTCAAAAATACACTGTGTCGTCAATTGACAGGACAGTGTCTTATGCTAACATGAGAATTAAGTCCAACCAAGATCTTTGACAACCTCTGGAATGTGCGACTTTTTTCTGATTGTGTCGACCAACTGAACCACTTTTTGCCTGGAGTCGGGTTGTGGTGAGCAAGCCCACCCCTGAGTGGGACGCCTAAAGCACCCATCCTGGGTACCATTCGGATCAACAGGTCCACTCTAAAGGGTTACGTCGATGTTCCGGAGGTTGAAATAAATTCATGAAACAGGAGAGGCCCCGTTTTCTGAACGGGGCCTCTCCTGTTTCATGAATAACACCTGAAGCCCGAGTTATTTCAGGGCACGTTAACCCGCTCACGCAACTCTTTGCCAGTTTTGAAAAAGGGCGTTTTTTTGGCTGTGATCCGCACAATATCGCCACTTTTCGGATTCCTTGCTTCTCGAGCGTCGCGCTCGCGGACGGTAAAAGAACCGAACCCGCGTATCTCAACACGGTCACCCCCGATAAGAGCCTGACCTATGGTGTCAAAGATCGAATTAACAATCAGTTCGGCTTCCCGCTTGTTGAGTACTTCATTGTCAGATGTCAGCTGTTCAATCAGTTCACTTTTCGTCATAACAGACCTCCTAATTAAATCCTGGCCAAAGATATTGCAAACCAACTGTGCGTTGCTTCTGCAAAGCAAACTGAAGTCGGTTTAAACTTTCCTCAATAAACAAATCAATAAATCCAGGTTTTTTGCTCGGCGGATAGACGACATTTGGTTCACCGTCAATACCCGCCAGTTCTGCAGCACGCAGAATGGCAACCTCGAGGTTTCCCATCCTGTCGACCAATCCCAATTGCATCGCCCTGTGACCGGAGAAAATACGACCGTCGGCAATGGAAGCGACGAGCGCTTCGTCCATCTGACGACCGGCAGCAACCGAAGCGACAAACTGACTATGCACATCATCAATCAGGTTCTGCAGGATCTCCCGTTCTGCAGCAGTCATTTGCCGTGTCGGCGAACCGATGTCCTTAAACTCGCCACTTTTAACAACAACACTGCTCAAGCCAATCTTGTCCAGAAGTTCCTGAAAATTGGCAAATTCCATGATGACGCCGATACTACCGGTAATCGTTCCGGGATTGGCAATGATCTCTCGAGCCGCAGCCGCAATATAGTAACCACCTGATGCCGCAACAGACCCCATCGAAACCACAACAGGCTTTACTGCATCAAAAGCCTTGACCTCATCATGAATCTCCTGCGAAGGACCGACTCCCCCTCCGGGAGAATCGATCCGCAGCACAAGCGCCTTGACGTTGTCATTATCACGAAAATCATGCAGCTGCTCGATAATCTGCCTTGAGTCGACAATCGGGCCAAACACTTCAATGACACCAATTTTTTCGCCAAGAGCAAAGTTAGCCGGTCGCCCCATGAAGCTGGCCACAGCTACGGCCAAAACCAGGAAGAAGACAAATATACCCGACAACAGCAGTGAGGCTAGCAAGAACGGTCTTTTCTTCAATGGTTTCTCGATGAACTCTCAAAAAAAAGCGCGTTTCCATTCTGGTTGGAAACGCGCTGCAGGTTGTTTATAAAATTATTCGGCAGACTCCTCGCCGCTGCGATTCATAGCCCCCTGTAAAAGAGCGCCCAAGTTCGAGGTGGCCTGCTTTTGAGCCCCGAGGAAATCCTGAACAACAGCTTTCTCCTTGTGATGAGTCAACTGCTTGACAGAAAGCGCAATCTTGCGATCCACAACATCGACACTCAGGACTGCGGCCTCAAATTCATCGCCAACCTTGGCAAAGTCTTTGGGACTGTCCACTTTTTCCTGGCTGAGCTCGGACACATGAATCAAGCCTTCGATACCTTCCTCAATCTCGAGGAAAACACCAAAGTCGGTCACTGAGGTCGCCTTGCCACGCACGATGGAACCGGGCGCATACTTGACAGGAATCGCTTCCCACGGGTCAGAAGTCAACTGTTTGAGACCAAGGGAAAAGCGTTCGTTTTCACGATCGATATTCAGAACGACAGATTTAACCGTATCACCCTTCTTGAACATTTCGGATGGATGCTTGATGCGCTTGGTCCAGGACAGGTCTGAGATGTGAACCAGACCGTCAATCCCCTCATCGACTCCTACGAAGACACCGAAATCGGTAAGATTCTTGACCTGACCCTCGATGATGGTGCCAACCGGAAATTTCTCGCCAATCACTTCCCATGGATTTGCTTCAATCTGTTTGAGACCAAGCGAGATGCGCCGGTTCGGGATATCCAGAGCCAGAACAACAGTCTCGACTTCATCGCCCACAGTAAGAAGTTTATTGGGATGCTTGATGCGCTTGGTCCAGCTCATTTCGGAGACGTGGATCAGGCCCTCGACACCATCTTCCAACTCGACAAATGCACCGTAGTCGGTCAGGCTGACAACCTTGCCCTGAACCTTGGCACCAACCGGGTAACCCTGTTCGACTTCCAGCCAGGGATCAGGCGTGATCTGCTTCAGGCCGAGCGAAACGCGCTCGCGCTCACGGTCATATTTAAGAATCTTGACCATGATCTTTTCACCGACAGTCAGCACATCGGAAGGATGGTTAACCCGTCCCCAGGACATGTCCGTGATGTGCAGCAGACCATCGATGCCACCCAGATCAATAAATGAACCGTAGTCAGTCAGATTCTTGACGATACCCTCAACCACTTGCCCTTCGGTAAGAGTTTCGAGGGTGTCGGAACGCATGTTCTCACGCTGCTCCTCGAGGAGAACGCGGCGGGAGAGCACGATATTGCCACGTCGTTTGTTCAGCTTGATAATCTTGAAATCAAAGCTCGCTCCAAGCAGTTTCTCAAGGTTACGGACCGGGCGAAGATCAACCTGGGAGCCGGGCAAAAAGGCATTGATGCCGATATCGACCGTCAGGCCGCCTTTGATGCGCCCGATGATCTTGCCTTCGACAACAGCACCCTCTTCGAGGGATCCCCAGATCTTCTGGCGATCAGCTTTTTCTTTGGAAAGCCCGATCAGGCCACTCTCGTTCTCGCGCCGTTCAAAGAGGACATCCACAACATCACCAACCTTGACATTGATGTTGCCTTCTTCATCTTTGAATTCTGCGAGAGGAATGACTCCTTCTGATTTGTAGCCAACATCGACAACCACGGTGTCATCATTGACCTGAACAATTGTCCCCCGGACAACATCGCCGGGAACGTGCAGTTCCTGCATGCTACTCTCGAACAAGGATGCAAAATCCTGTTCGTCCATTTCCATCTCTTCTGTTTCGTCGTTGATTTTGTCGTTACTTTCAACCATTCACTCTTTACCCCCTAACAATTTCCGCCGTAAAAACGGTGGTATGGCTCTTAGGCCATGGTCGGCGAAGATATCATAAGCTCTTCTGAAACTCAAACTTTTATTTTCCCAACTCGGAGATCTTCGCAACGACTTCGTCAATCAGCCAGCGAGGCGTCGATGCACCCGCGGTGACACCAACTTTCGTCACGCCTGAAAACCAGTCCGGCAGGATCTCTTCCGTCGTTTCAATGTGCCAGGTCTGTGGCTGAATCTCACGGCAAATCCTTGCCAGACGTGAAGTGTTTGCACTGGCCTGGCCACCGATGACAAACATCAGATCGACAGATCTGGCAATTTCCCGAGCCTCGTTCTGACGTACTGACGTTGCGTCACAGATCGTGTTAAAAACCCGCAACTCCTGACTTTTGGCAAGGCAGACATCCATGATGTCTTTGAGATTTTCATAAAGCTGGGTGGTTTGCGCTACAATGCCGACCTTCTTCATGCGCGGCAGAATGGCCGCCTGCTGTGCGTCGGCAACCACATGCACCACAGCTTCGCCGGAATACGAGACAATCCCCTGAACTTCGGGATGCTCAACCTCACCGACAATAACAACCGTGTAGCCTTCCTCGCTTAACCTGGCCGCATACTCCTGGGCTTTTTTGACAAACGGGCAGGTTGCATCGACAATTGTCAGGTTTTTCTCCTGAATTTTGTTCATTTCTTCGGAGGTGACACCGTGAGAACGGATAATGACGGAACCCGGCGGGATATCTTCTACTTTGGAGACCACCTTGACACCCTGCTCTGCCAACCCCTTGACAACCTGCGGCGAGTGAATCACCGGCCCGAGCGAACAGATATGTTCATATTCGGCAGCGGCCTCAAAAGCCATCTGGGTGGCACGCCTGACGCCGAAACAAAAGCCGGCACTTTTGGCAAGCACAATTTCCATCATTTCAACCCGGCAGGTTCTGCTCACCGGAATTGCGGCACGCGGCGACTTCGGCGAACATGCGTCCGAGGACCTGTGAAATATCCAGACCCGTGGTATCAATAACCACGGCGTCCTCGGCTTTTTTCAAGGGTGAAACCATCCGGTTGACGTCTGCTACATCACGCGCTTCCACATCAGCAATTGTCCGGGCCAGATCAATGTCAACGCCCTGCGCCTGAAGTTCCAGGAAGCGTCTTTGGCCACGCACTTCCGCCGTCGCCTTGAGAAAAAATTTGACATCGGCATGAGGGAAAACAACCGTGCCGATATCCCGGCCCTCCAGAACGACGCCACCATCGACTCCGAGTGCGCGCTGTCTGGCAACCATCGCCTGTCGAACCTCAGGACAGGCCGCAATCGCTGCTGTCAGCAGGCTGATTTCCGGCCTGCGAATTTCTGACGAGACATTTTCACCGTTCAACAGAACGAGTTCTTCGCCATTGTCGCGCACAAACTCAATAGCAATCTCATCACAAAGCTGACGCAAAGCGTCGTGGTCACGGGCATCAATCCCCCGGCGGGCAGCGGCCAGGGCCACGCAACGATACATCGCTCCCGTATCCAGATTGAGATAACCCAGTTCATGAGACAGGATTTTGCTCAGAGTGCTTTTACCAACCCCGGAAGGGCCATCTATGGCAATGATCAGGTTTTTCATAAGGAGTGACTTATTTCCCCGAGAAGTTCCCAGAAGCCAGGGAACGAAGTCTCCGTGCATGCGGCATCTTCAATCTTGACATCAGCCCGCGCAGAAAGTGCTGCGATCGCCATGCTCATGGCAATACGATGATCACCATGTGAAGAAACCATGCCGCCGTTGAGCTGCTCAACACCGTTAATTAACATGCCATCAGGACGAGCTTCGACCCGTCCGCCGAGTTTACCCAGTTCGCTTACCATGGCAGCAATGCGGTCCGTTTCCTTGACACGCAATTCCTCAGCATCACGAATGGTCGTGGTTCCTTCCGCCAGAGCAGCGGCAACGCTGATCACAGGGAATTCATCAATCGCGCGCGGCACCATATCTCCACCGATTTCAATGCCCTTGAGGCGGCTGTGTCTGACCAGGACGTCTGCGACCGGTTCGCCTGATTGCTCTCTGATATCAAGGAGTTCGAGCTGCCCCCCCATAGCCGTCAGGATATCAATGACCCCACTGCGGGTCGGATTGATACCGACGTTACGAATCATCAGTTCCGCTCCGGGAGTAATCAGGCCGGCAACCATGAAAAATGCCGCCGAAGAGATATCTCCCGGAACAATCACATCCCGGGCCACCAGCCGCGGCCGGCCGGTCAGGCTGACTCCGCCCGTAAAAGGACGCACATCGGCACCGAAATGGGCCAGCATGCGCTCACTGTGATCGCGCGACAGATGCGGTTCGGTAACCTGCGTCTGCCCTTCAATAGAAAGACCGGCCAACAGCACAGCCGACTTGACCTGGGCACTCGACACCGGCGAAGCATAACTGATCGGCTTGAGACGCCCCCCCTGGATCGCCAGGGGAGCCCGCTCGCCGCCATTTCGCCCCCAGATACGGGCTCCCATGGCGACCAGCGGTGTCACCACTCTCTTCATCGGTCTGCGCCGCAGGTACTTGTCGCCGGTCAGCACGGAGAAGAAATTCTGGCCAGCGAGCAATCCCGACATCAAGCGCATGGTTGTGCCGGAATTGCCGCAATCAAGGACATCGCCGGGTTCGGCAAGGCCGTCCAGACCGACGCCCTCTATCTCGAGAGCATTCGGACCTGTCTGACGGATGGAAACCCCCATGGCTTCGAAGGCTTTCCAGGTTGAAAAGTTATCTTCGCCCATCAGGAAGCCCCGCACCCTGGTCGTGCCTTCAGCCAGAGAACCAAGCATGATCGATCGGTGAGAAATGGATTTATCGCCGGGGACAGAGACTTCACCACGCAGGGAGTTTGTCGGTGTTACAGTTCTACTTTGAAAGGTATTATCACTCATTAGGCTTGTGTCTTATTGTTTGAGGTTCTCATGTTTTTCCACGCTTCGCGTACCTCGTACCGCTTGCCATTTTTAAAGAATTTCATCGCGGCTCTGTTTTGAGCGGCGGAAAAATTCAAAGAGGCGTTCTTCGGAGCCACTGGCAATATCTTCCTTGAGCTCTGCAAAGAAGGTTTCGAACTGTTGCATCATTTCAATCAACGCCTCCCGATTGGTCAGAGCGATATCCCGCCACATGGTCGGATCGGAAGAAGCGATACGGGTAAAATCGCGGAAGCCTCCCGCAGAATATTCGAGGATATTCTCATCATAACGGTCGTAGGCTCCAACGGCATTCACCAGTGCATAGGCAACCATGTGCGGCAGATGGCTGATCGCCGCAAGAACCCGGTCATGTTTGTCGACAGCCATCATAACAACCTGGCTGCCAACCAGCTGCCACATGCGCCGGACAAACTCCAGGGCGCTCTCGGCGGTTCTTTCCGTGGGGGTCAGGATACAGCGGCGATCTTGATAGAGCGTGGCAAAAGCAGCTTCCGCACCACTGTTCTCGGTGCCGGCAATCGGGTGTCCGGGAACGAAATGGACATCATCGCGCAGATGTGGCTGAATAGCGTCGATAACCGCCTGCTTGACGCTGCCACCATCGGTTATGATCGCGCCTGCTTTGAGATACGGCATGGCCTGTTCGGCCACAGCGCCAAGGGACTGCACCGGTGTCGCCAAAAAAATCAGGTCGGCGTCGGTAACGCCTTCAGCCAGATCCCGGGTAAAACTGTCTACCACACCAAGTCGTAAAGCGGTTTCAAGGTTTGGCAGCCCCCGGCCGATACCGACCACATGGCCGACAGCTCCGGCCTCTTTCAGCGCCAGGGCCAGTGACCCGCCAATTAAGCCAACCCCGACAACCGCTAATTTATCAATATAAAAGGTATTCATCGCAAGCCATTATTCTTATGAATTTTTCGCGCCACAGACGTCTCACTACCTGGCCTTCGGATACGAGCCAAGAATCTTGAGGAACTGGCAGAGGGATTGCAGTTCCTCCACGGCGTCGGCAATAGTCTGATCCTTGATATGTCCGACCATGTCGAGGAAGAAGATATATTCCCACGCCTTGCCTTTGGTCGGGCGACTCTCTATCTTCGCCAGGTTGATGTCACGTTTACTGAATGGTTCCAGCATATGATAGAGAATGCCCGCCTGGTCCTTGACGCTGAACATGATTGAAGTCTTGTCGTTGCCGCTCGGGCCTTGCATCTCGCTGCCGATCACCAAAAAACGCGTGAAGTTATTCGGGTTATCCTCGATTTTATGTTTAACCACCCGCAATCCGTAGAGTGAGGCGGCCGTTTCACTGGCAATCGCGGCGACGCTGGCATCTTCTGCAGCCTGTTGGGCGGCGGAAGCCGTACTCGAGGCGTCAACCAGCGGTATATCGGCAAGGTTTTCCTCCAGCCATGATCGACATTGGCCAATGGCCTGGGGGTGGGAAGTCACCTTGCGGACATCGCTGATCTCTCCGGAAAGATTGAGCAGGTCATGAGAAACCGGCAACAGGATTTCGGCGATAATCTTGAGCTCGGAGGACATGAACATATCGAGGGTATGGGACACTGCACCCTCGTTGGAATTCTCCACCGGCACCACGCCGTAGCTGGCCCGTCCACGGCTGACCTCGTCGAAAATGGAGGGGATGCTTTTCAGTGGAACCAGTTGTGCGGACAGTCCGAACTGCTGCATGGCGGCAACATGGGTGTAGGTCGCCTGGGGACCGAGGAAGGCCACCTTAAGGGGCTGTTCCAGCGACAGGGAGGCCGAAATGATTTCCCGGAAAACCCGGCGAATCCCTTCATCGGAAAAAGGCCCCGGGTTTCTCGCCATCAGCCGTTCATAAATCGCCTTTTCCCGACTTGGCACATAGTATTCGCCACGACTTTGCTGCTTGGCCGTGCCGACCTCGATTACCACTTCGGCACGACGGTTGAGCAAGTCGAGGATCTGGTCATCGAGAGCATCGATCTGCCGTCTCAATTCCTGCAGTTTGTTAATGTCCACGGGTCTACCCTTTCCAGCGTTTCAGGAGTTTGTGAATTTATCCCATGAACCGTTAAAAAGCAAGCGGACGAACCCTGTAACAACGCTTGACGCACAACGGCCGGACAGCTAAACTCGCAGATCGGTTTTCCTGACCAACTGATGATATTCATCATATATTTTGTGAGGAGTTCACCATGACCGTCTCCATCAAGGTTCGCAATGCCATTGAACGCTCTTCCTGGATCCGTCGCATGTTTGAGGAAGGTGCTACCCTGATTGCCGAATACGGCGCAGACAACATTTTCGATTTCACTCTCGGCAATCCGTCGGTAGAGCCGCCGGCAGCTTTTCATCGTGAATTACGCCGCATCGTCGAGAACCCGGACATCGGCATGCACCGCTACATGAACAATGCTGGATACGAGGAAACCCGTGCCGCTGTTGCCAGGCGCCTTGCGGAAGACTCCGGAGCTCCGGTTACTTCAAAACATATCATCATGACCTGCGGTGCCGGTGGTGCTCTCAACGTTGCCTTGAAAACGATTCTCAACCCTGGCGAGGAAGTGATTATTCTAAATCCATTTTTTGTCGAATATAAATTTTACGTCGACAACCATGGCGGCGTGACAACAGAAGTCTGGACAGATCCGGAGACTTTCCAGCCGGACATCGCCGCCATAGAGGCTGCAATCACCAACAATACCCGTGCCATCATCATCAATTCGCCCAACAACCCGACCGGCGCGGTCTACGGTTCAGAAACTCTTGAGGCTTTAGGTCAAATGCTGGAACGCAAACAGGCCGAGCTTGGCAGAAGCCTCTACGTGATTTCCGACGAGCCTTACGCGCGCCTGGCCTTTGACGGCAACAGCGTGCCACCGGTCTTCAAGTACATCCGCAACACCATCCTGGTCACTTCGCATTCCAAGGATCTGGCCCTGCCGGGAGAGCGTATCGGGTTCCTGGCCGCCAACCCTGCCATGGACGAGTGTGCCACTTTTATCGAGGGGGCGGTCTTCTGCAACCGCGTGCTGGGTTTCGTCAATGCCCCGGCCCTGATGCAGCGTCTGGTAGCAGTCCTGCAGCAGGAGAGCGTCAATATTGACGAGTACCAGGCGAAACGCGACCTGCTTTACAATCACCTGGTCAAAATAGGCTTTGAAGTGGTCAAGCCGGGCGGAGGCTTTTATCTTTTCCCCAGGTCGCCGCTTGCCGACGACGTTGAATTCGTCCGACAGGCCCAGCAGCACAAGATCCTGCTGGTTCCAGGCTCCGGGTTCGGCGCCCCTGGCTATTTCCGCATCGCCTATTGTGTCGACATGGGCATCATTGAGCGCAGCCTGCCCGCATGGGAGAAGCTGGCTACAGAGCTGAGTCTTTCAGGTAGCTGAAGATAGATTTTGCATTGTTTCAGCGCATGACAAGACAATACAAAACTCAAATTGAGAATTGATTTCATGGAGAACCATCAGGCGGGATTAATTCTTTACATTTAATATATTTTAATCTAGACTGTCAAATCAAGTATCCAGCATTTTCTCGTTAAGGAAAGGAAACTATGTTCGAGGCATTAAGAGGGATGGCCTGCTTTGTAACCGTGTCGGTAAGTCTGCTTTATGGGACCAGAATTGCCTGGGTCTGTGGTAAAAAGTGCAATTTCAAAGAGAACCCTGAGGATAAAAAGCAAAACTTGTCTCAAAGCCTCCCGGCTGCGACACTTGTCTATTTTTTCGGTTTTCTGATAGTTTTCAATCTTTTCATAAGTAGTCTATTAGCGATAGTCGTATGTGCACTCACGAGCGCCATACTTCTTTCCGGCATGGTTGTCTCAATGTCGATGCCTGAGTTGAAACGTAGACCGATCGCCAAACAGCAAAGGAAAAACATATCGTGACTCGTGAAACATGCCCCGAGTATGCGCAGAAAGTCCGCACATTACTGCTTCGGAAGGCATCGCTTAATTTCACCAAGCAGATCATTGACCGTCATCGGTTTTGACAGGTAACCATCAAATTCCTTGTTCATCAGATTGACACGATCACTCTTCATCGCATGTGCTGTCAGAGCGATAATCGGTACTTTGGTGTCTCTGCCCCTTTCCATCTCGCGAATCTTCATGGCAGCCTCGATTCCATCCATGACCGGCATCTGCACGTCCATCAGGACGATGTCGTAATTGGTCTGCCTCCACTTTTCCAGACATATGGCCCCGTTTTCGGCAACATCCACCGAATGACCATACTTCTCCAACATCTGGGTAAACAATAACCGGTTGGTTTCATTGTCTTCTACCAACAGGACGTGAAGTGGCCCACCAAGCCATAAAAGTGGCTGGTCAACGTGCTGCGAAATACAGGATGGTGACGAAGCATTATTCACGACAAAGGGGACACGGACATGAAACGTGCTTCCGGCATCCAACTGGCTGTCCACCCAGATCTCGCCCCCCATGAGTGATGCCAGCTGAGCACAAATAGCCAATCCGAGACCGGTTCCACCGTATTGTCGTGTACTTGAGGAATCCACCTGGCTAAACGGAATGAAAATATTGGTGAGGTGCTCCGGACCAATGCCAATTCCGGTATCGATGACATCAATCCTGAGTAAAACCGCAGAACTGTGTTGTTCTTCGACGGCAACGGCAATGGTGATTTCCCCTCTTTCTGTGAACTTGATGGCATTGCCCACAAGATTGAGCAGAATTTGCTTCACTCGTATTGGGTCCCCCGTCAGATTATCCGGAACGGCGTCAGGTATGTCCACCCCAATCTCAAGTCCCTTGGACTGCGCAACGAGCGCCTGAGTTACGAGCACTTCATCGACAATTTCCCGTAAGTGTAACTCCTTGGACCTGAGTTTAAACTTGCCTGTTTCGATCCTGGACAAGTCAAGGATATCGTTGATCAGTAACAGCAGATTCTCTGAAGAAGAAGAAATATTTCCAAGATACCTGTGTTGCTCTTCAGAAAGTCCTGTGTCCGCAAGCAATTCGGCAAAACCGACAATAGCGGTAAGCGGCGTACGGATCTCATGGCTCATGTTGGCAAGGAACTGGCTTTTGGCCTGGTTGGCCTGTTCTGCTAAGTACTTGGCCTCGATCAGTGCTGCTTCGGTTCTCTTACGTTCATTAATGTCACGAATAATGGCCCACATGAGCTCAGGCTTTCCTGAAGAATCGCGGATCAGGACGGTGCGCAATTCAATAGGTATAAGCGTGCCGTCCTTGTGACGGTATTCTTTTTCGTAAACATCCGAAAACCCACGGGGGAGAACCTGCTCGGCGACAATCCGTTTTTCAAAGTCATGCCACTTCTCGGGGGTCAGATCGACGTAGGTCTTACTGCGAAGTTCCTCTTCCGGATAGCCGAGAAGTTCCAGATAAGAGGAGTTGAAATCGAGGAGACGTCCGTCCATGTCTACACTGACAAACGCATCCCGCATACTTTCATGCAGTGTGCGGAGATTGGATGACGACTCGCGCAGCATTTCCTCTGCCCGTTTGCGATCGGTTATGTCACGAAAAAACCCCACAAACTGTCCACCGTCAGCAGCCCGGTACTGGACGCAGGCTTCAACGTCAAAAATGACTCCATCCTTGCGGCGGTGCCGGGATTCGAAACGGTCTTGCCCCTGAACCATGATCTTCTGAATATGTGCCGCCACGACCTCGGCATTTTCGTTCATCTCCAGATCCGTGACATGCATGGTCAGGAGTTCCTGTTCGCTGTAGCCACTCATCCGGCAATAGGCCGCGTTGACCTCCAGCAAGTGTCCCTGTATATCCACCAGCCAGTGGCCGTCCATGGCCGTATGAAGCAGGTCACGGTATCGCTCTTCGCGTTTGCGCAGCGCCAGTTTTGTTTCCTGAAGAGCCGTAATGTCGCTGCCAATAGTCAGAATCTCCTGGACCTTTCCCTGATCATCGAGAATCGGCTTATTCGTCCAGACGACCCAGACGGTCTTGCCATCTTTCCTGATATTTTCGTTAGGAACAGACTCGAATTCCTGCGGGTTGTTCAAAATGTCCTTGACGAGAGCTTCAAGGTCTCTTCCGGTGCTCTTCTCGACGTTCGGCACGATGGTCATTACGTTCTGACCAAGTAATTCGCCAGAAGAATACCCAAAGAAACGGAGTCCGAAATCATTAATGTATCGGATGACCCCATCAGTACCGCATCGGATAATAATGTTGTTAGAGCTTAAAAGCAGGTCGAGGTAATGGTTCGGGTTGGACGTCAAGACTGCCCCTTTTTCATTTTCACTCACATCAGCCATCCTCTTCTCCAGCAAGTTGATTAATTTTCGCGCAGACTCTGATAGGGCGTGAAATATCCTCTGTAACCGAGCTTTAGAATCAGGAAGGTCGTCAACGCAACACTGCCGGTAATCACACACATGATAGCAATCTGATATTTAACCGCGATCAGGGGCGCTGTCCCGGATAAAATCTGTCCGGTCATCATACCCGGCAGGAAAACCAGCCCCATAGCGGCCATAGCATTCACGGAAGGGATCAAAGCCGCCCTGAAAGCACTGCTCACAGCTGGTTCTGCAGCCAGTTCGACGCTACTTCCGAGGCAGAGCGCCGTTTCAATTTCTTCCCGTCGCTCACGAAACTCTGAGTCCAGGCGCTCTACAGCCAGGCTCGCCCCGGTCATGGAATTGCCGATAACCATACCGGCAAGGGGGATCAGGTAGCGCGGATCGTACCAGGGCTCCAGACCAATCACCAGGGTGCAGAAAAAAAAGGTCATGCCACCACAACCAAACAGGACTGCTGTGCCGACCACACGGTAGAAGTGCGGCATTTTCTCCTGAACCCTGGCGCCGATGGTTTGTACCGCGAAGCCGACCATGACGACCAGGATCAATAAAACCGGCAAGGCGGTTTCCAGCGCAAAGACCAGATGCAGCACATAACCTGCGACCAGTAACTGGACAAACATGCGTAAGCCTGCCCAGAAAAGATCTTTGTTCTGGCGGGCCTTGAGCAGATGAGCCAATCCAATGCTCATCAGCAACAGGCTGTAAACCGTGACCAGATCCCATAAACTGAGGTCGATAATCGTCGTGTTCATGCTGTTGCTTCCTGATTTTTTACCGGTTCGGAGGAAATGAACAGGCGGGCTGAATCGGTTGTCGGATGATGCAGCACCCGGGCAGTGGCGCCCTCTTCAACAATGCAGCCATCCAGCAGCAGCGCAACGCGGTCGGCACAGCGTTCCGTCAGACGCAGATCGTGAGTGACAAAGATAATCGCCAGTCCTTTCTGCCTGGCAAGTTGGCGAAAGGTTTGTGCCATCAGGTCGGCAGTCGGGCGGTCCAGTGCACTGGTCGGTTCATCAAGCAATAGCGCCTGACAGGGCCCGACCATGGCTCGCGCCAGGCAGATTCTCTGCTGTTGCCCTATCGAAAGTTTACGGGCGTCGCGATCGAACCAGGCCTGGTTGACCTGGCATAACTCAAGCAGCTCTTGAAGGGCGGGATCATTCAAATCAGGGGTATTAACTCGGCGCAGTCTGGCCGGGGCCTGCAAATTGTCCCGGACAGTGCCGGAGAAGAGGAAGGGCTTCTGCGCAACCAGGGGAATCTGTGCGCGCAACGTCGGAGGGTCCATGTCCTGGATATTTTTCCCGGTAAACAGGATTTCTCCACTGTCTGGTTCCAGCAAACGATTAAAGAGCCGAAGCAACGTGCTTTTGCCGCCCCCGGATGGCCCGACAACGGCGAGAACTTCACCGGCATCAACCTCCAGAGTTGTTGGCTGCAGAACTCGCTGCAACCGCCCCGCCTCTCCCGGGCGGCTGACAGTGACCTTTAGCGCCTGCAGCAGCGGGACAGCACCGCTCATGAACCATCACCCCCGGCATTCAGGAGGCGCAGCACCTCTTTCATGTCCTGCCAGACATCCCGCTTCCCCTCAGGGTTGCGCAAAAGATATGCAGGGTGGTAGGTCGGCATCAAGGGAATGCCCTGATAACGCTGCCATTCGCCTCGCAACTGGCTGATCGGCGTCCTGGTTTTCAGCAGGCTGTGCACTGCGAAACGGCCCAGGCCAACAATCACCTGTGGCCGAATTGCCGCGATCTGACGAACCAGGAACGCCTCGCAGGTCGCAACCTCTTCCGGCAACGGATCACGATTGTCGGGCGGTCGACACTTCAGGACGTTACAGATATAGATGTCCTCACGCTGCATTCCCATTGCCTGAAGAATTCGATCAAGCAGGCGACCGGCCTCTCCGACAAAAGGTTCTCCCTTGAGGTCCTCCTCACGACCGGGAGCCTCACCGACCAGAACCAGTCGCGCATTCGGGTTACCGACTCCATAAACCTGCCTGGTGCGAAACGCCGCGAGGCCACAGCGCTGGCAATCCCCCAAATCTGTTCGTATGCCATCAAGAGTTTCCTCAAGAGCGGCAATCGTCTCAAAGCCCTTCTGTACCTGATTAACAACAGGCGAAACTGTCAGCTGGCTCTCGATGCCGAGATCAGACAGATATTCGAACTGACTTCGTGCCGCTGCCAGGGTATGGCGTATTTCATTTATAAGTTGTTCGGTCATATTTGACTGACAAATCCCTGTAAGAGTGTATTATCCAGGAAAGGACGGTACAATTATCGAATGAAATTCCTGATCTCTGTCACCTTGACGTGTGTCCTGATTGTCCTGCTCTTCCCCACAAATGCCTTGGCCTGGGGGATCGGCGTTCACTTGCAGACCGGAGCCTTGATTCTCGACAATCTGAGTCTGCTGCCTGGCCCTTTGCAGGCCCTGTTATCGTTGCATCCGAACGACTACCTTTATGGCTGCATCAGTGCCGATATCACTCTTGGCAAAAAATATACTCACTATTTGAAACACTGCCACTCCTGGGGCATTGGCCACCAGATCCTTGAGCAGGCCAGAACCGAGAGCCAGCAGGCTTGCGCCTACGGCTATCTCAGCCACCTGGCCGCCGACACTGTGGCCCATTCCTACTTTGTTCCTTTCAAACTTATGCGCACCTACAACACGATGCTCCTTAAACATGCTTATTGGGAAATGCGTTTCGAGGCCCATGTATCACCGGAAATCTGGCCGCTGGCACGTTCAATAGGTCGCAAAAACTTCCCGGAGAATGACAAGCTCCTGCGCAGCGTCCTCGCCGACACGATCTTCTCTTTCGGTACCAATAAAAGACTTTTTAACTCACTCCTCCTGCTGAACCGGTTACAGCAATATCAGAAGGTTTTACGCTCTCTGGCCAACACTTCGAAGTGGGCTATCACGACCGTGGATCAGCAGGAGTATCTCGGCCTGGCCTATAAAGCCACGCTCAGCTTCCTGCAGGAGTTGAAGAACAGCCCTTACCACCGTGCCGATCCGACCGGAGAACGTGCCCTGCATACTGCCAACATGATCCGAAAAAACCTGCACACTCTCTGGCTCGATGGCAAGCTGCGCGAAGATGACGCCGAAGAGATGCTCGCCGTGATCAAAGTCAGGCTCAAGGAGGGCATCTGTCAGCCTGAAAATCTTTTGAACCTGCTCTCGATCGCCTGAAGCATTAACGTCCCAGCAGCGCAGTGACCCTGTCCAGCAGAAGTTCAGAAACCTCCCGTTTGGTCATCTGCGGAAATTCTTCCACTCTACCGTCGGCAGTCAAAAAGCGTACAATGTTTGTGTCGCCATCAAAGCCTGCGCCCTCCAGGGTTACATCATTTGCGACGATCATGTCGAGGTTCTTACTCGCCAGTTTCTCATGGGCGTTTTTCAGTAATTCTTCCGTTTCCGCGGCAAAGCCGACCAGCACGCGAGCCCCCTTCTGTCGACCAAGCTCAGCCAGGATATCCGGGTTGCGCTGCAATTCGACAGTCATGGTCTCAGAGCCACCTTTTTTTACTTTCTGAGCGCCACGCATCACTGGACAAAAATCCGCCACGGCGGCAGCCTTGATGATGATGTCAGAATGCACGGCCTGTTCCATGACCACCTTGTACATGTCTCGCGCGCTGATAACCTGGATCGTCTCAACGCCTCCGGGCTCAGGCAAATTAACCGGCCCGGACACCAGAATAACCCTGGCGCCGCGGTTACGTGCGGCGCAGGCAATGGCATATCCCATCTTGCCCGACGAATAATTACTGAGAAAACGTACCGGATCAAGCTCTTCGCGCGTTGGACCGGCAGTCACCAGAACCGTCCTGCCCGCCAGCGTATTGTCGCCAAGAAGTTCCAGGGCAGCGTTGAAAATCTCTTGAGGATCCGGCAATTTGCCCTGTCCTTGCCAGCCACAGGCCAGGTCGCCATAAACGGGTTCGATAAAATGATAGCCGAGGCTGACAAGCTTTGCGTGATTCTGCCGGTAAATCGGGTTCTCCCACATATTGCTGTTCATGGCTGGAGCAAAGAGGACTTTCGACTGTGTTGCCATGATTGTTGTCGTCAACAGATCATCTGCAATACCGTTGGCGACCTTGCCAACAAGATTTGCAGTCGCCGGCGCGACCAGCACCAGGTCAGCACGATCGGCAAGTGAGATATGACCGATCTCCTGCTCCTGGATGAGATTGAAAAGATCGGTATGAACCGGATTCCCGGAAAGGGTCTGAAACGTAAGGGGTGTCATGAATTCCTGCGCACTGCGCGTCATCACAACATGGACTTCAGCACCGGACTTGACCAGCAAACGCAGCAACTCGGCAGCTTTATAGGCAGCGATTCCTCCGGTCACACCCAGAACAACGCATTTACCTTGCAGCATCTCAGGCTCCATCACCGACAAACGGGTTTGTCCGTCGCTCACGACCAATCGTGGTGTCCGGGCCATGGCCGGGGTGGACGATCGTCTCATCGGGCAAACTGAATAGACGTTCCCGGACCCCTTCGACCAGGGCATCGAAGTCGCCACCAGGCAGATCAGTCCGACCGATGGACCCGGCAAAAAGTACATCACCGACAAACAGATGACCTTCACTCAACAGACAGATTCCACCGGGGGAATGGCCAGGCACATGAAAAACGCGGAACGAAAGTTCGCCAACCTCGAAGGTATCGCCCTGGTCGAGCAGCCTGTCGGGCAGAGGAGATGGAGCAACCGTCAGGCCATAAATCTCCGCGTGATTTCTGGCGTTCTGCAGTAAAGGAAGATCTGCCGCGTGCAACATTAACTCGGCGCCGGTTGCCTCAACAATTTGTTGATTTGCACCGATATGATCAAAATGAGCATGGGTGTTGACAACCTTGCTGATTTCGTAACCCTCGCTCCTGGCGAGATGCAGAATCCGGCTGCCCTCTTCACCCGGGTCGATTACTATAGCAGCCCGCGTTTTTCGACAGGCCACCAGAAAGCAATTAACCTGGAGAGGCCCGACACTCAGCTGGTGTATCAGAATTCCATCATTCATCACTATTGTCCTGTCTCCCGGTCTTGACGAAGTTGAGTTTTTTCCTCTGAAGCTGCTCCTCCAGGGTGTTGCTGAAACGTGCTCGAGGTTGCCCTGAGCGACTGCTTTCAACAGGAGCAACCGTTTCGGTCGCCATTTCTTCCGATTTACGAATATCAGCCTCAGACGCCTTTTTTTCGGAGATGCCCTTGAAGAAGTAACGATCATACAAGCGATGGTACTGGGTCCAGGACGATTCATTGTCCGGCTCACGCTCAATATGCGTACGAACTCCGTTGATCTTGGAGTCCAGATCATCGAGAAAGTTCAATATCACAGCTTCCATGGTTTTCGGCCGTTTTGGTGAACCATACTCATATTGGCCATGATGCGAGAGCAGCAGGTGTTTAAGATGAATAGCCAGCTCTCGGGGGAAATCCTTCTGCAGCCGTAATTTTTCTTCAACCAGTTCGACACCGATGACAATATGCCCCAACAGTTTTCCTGCATCCGTATATTCAAATGAACGCTGATAACGCAGTTCAGCAACCTTGCCAACATCATGCAGCAGGGCACCGACGACCAGCAGGTCACGGTTGATGTCCGGATAACGTTGACTGATATCATTGGCAAGAACAGCGACGGCCAGTGAGTGTTCGAGCAGTCCGCCGAGGTAGACATGATGCATCGCCTTGGCCGCCGGGGCTCTGGTGTAACCTGCCATGAAGTCTTCATCAGAGAGGAACAGCTTGCATCAGGCTTCTCAGGTCGGGATCGCTAAGTCCTTCGACCATCGATGTCAGCTCGATCGACCATCTCGCCAACCGGACGAAGGGACACAGGCAGAAAGTCCGAGAGTTCGATCGCAGACTCTTCAAGCCGAGTCCAGATCCTGAATGACTAGTTGCATCTTGCCCATATAAACGCTGGCCTTACCGGAGACCTGAACAAAATCATCTTTATTCGAATCGCGCCGACAGCTCATCGACACGGTCCCAGATACGGCCTTCAACTTCGCCTGTGCAATCCATCAGCTTGAGGGTCATGTATGGTCGACCATTCTTGGCCATACCGATGATCTTGTCCCTGACCAGAAACGTGGTATCTACCAAGTCACGTTCCTGGATATCTTTCACAAAAACTTTCTTCAAAAGTGACTCCTGTTTTATGCCCCTATGGACGCAAATTCAACACCGATTGAACAACTTGATCGGCAGCACGCAAACCATCGAACGCTGCGCTCATAATACCACCGGCATAACCTGCCCCTTCTCCCGCAGGAAACAGCCCGGGGTGACTGACCGATTCTCCCAGTTCGTTACGGGTGATTCTGAGTGGCGCTGAAGTTCGTGTTTCCACACCGATCAGAACGGCTTCTGACGTCATAAAGCCTTTCATCTTGCGATTAAAGTGCGGCAAAGCCTGACGTAAACCATGGTACACGAAATCCGGCAGGACTTCACGCAGTTCTGTTTCAACAACTCCCGGCCGACAACTGGACGATCACCGGTCCGCTGACCTTGACCGACAAAAGCCATCATATTCTGAGCAGGCGCCATAAAACCAGCCGCCAGCGACAGTGAAGGCCCGGCGCTCCCATTGCTGCTGAAAGTGCATGCCGCCAAGGTTTGTGCCACCCCAGTCCTCCGGGCCGACGGTAACAACCAGGGCACTGTTAGAGATACTTCCCGGTGCGTGCCATGCGACTCATGCCATTGACCACCAAGCCATCGGCTTCGGAAGCGGCATTAATCACTTCTCCGCCCGGGCACATGCAGAAAGAATAGACACCACGCCCTGTTTCATCGTCATTATAACGCAGGGAATAATCGGCAGCAGGCAACTGGTTGGCAAATTCGCCATATTGAATCCGGTTGATCAAATCCGCAGGATGTTCAACCCGCACACCGACAGCAAAACCCTTGGCATCAAGCTGAACGTTGTTTCGATCCAGCATGAGATAGGTATCACGGGCACTGTGCCCCGGAGCCAGGACCATGGAGTCGCACGGCAAAGAATCCGATTATCAGAAAACACGCCGCCGACAATACGGCCCTGGTGGATTTCAAGCATCCGTCAAGCAGGTCTCGAAACGTATATCGACGCCCAGACTGATCAGATGTTTCCGGAAATTGACAACAACCTTGCGCAGCCGATCCGTTCCGACGTGAGGACGGGCCTCGATCAGAATATCTTCAGGAGCCCCACAGGCAACCAGAGTCTCGAGAACGGCAAGTCTTTGCGGATGATTGAGGCGCGTGGTCAGTTTGCCGTCCGAAAAGGTTCCGGCACCTCCTTCGCCAAATTGCACATTACTGATGCGCATCAAACTGACCGGACATCCAGAACCTTTCGACGTCTTTCACCCTTTGTTGCAATGACTTACCTCGATCGACAAGAGTCACGCGAACCCCTGACTCGGCAAGGCGCTTGGCCGCAAAGAGACCAGCCGGGCCCAGTGCCGACCACCAGAGTATGATAATCAGAATTCACCCTGGGAAGAATCAAAGGGGCAGCATCAGGCAACTCTCTCGAGCCGCGCATTACCATGCTTTTCTAGAAGAGCTGCCTCGTCAGAGAAACAAAACTCTATCGTATAAACTTTACGTATCTGGTTCTTTTTGCGGGCATCTATGGATCTCCTGATGATCCTGAAACCGGTGAGCAACCTGGCATCAACACCGAGTTGGCGCGCGGCCTCCAGCGATACAATACTTTCATCAATCGAGATATCGAGACTCAGGTCCCGTAGCAACAGCGCCATCAGCCCGCCCAATCAATCATGCCAGAGGTAGCCAGATCTGAAAAGTCGTCCCACGGCCGGGTTCACTTTTAACGTTGATGCGACCGGCATAAGTTTTGACGATACGCAATACCACAGAAAGCCCGAAGCCGGTCCCCCGCTCCTTGGTTGTAAAAAACGGGTCAAAGATCTCATTTAGATGACCTTCAGGAATACCCCCACCGGTATCGCTGACCGTCACAAAAACATCCTTGTCATCATGAGCCAGCGACACGGAAAGTGTTCCGCCCTGCTGCATTTCAAAAAGAGCGTTGGCAAACAAGTTGGAAAAAACCAGCCCGAGCTCATCGGCATCCGCCAAAATTGAGGGTGTCTGTCGCAACGACTGCTTCTGAAGAACAACATTCTGCGCCTGTATTTGCTCCAGAAACGGTTGCAGACTATTCTCGATCACATCATCAAGATAAATGGTGCGTAATTGGAATGAGGAACGTTTGCTGGTTGAAAGCAGCTTGATCAGGATGGCGTCAATCCGCTCCACTTCATTGATAATCTTTTCGGCGTAGGAGAGCATTTCCGGCTCATTCTCCAGGCCGGAACTCATGACCTGTGCGAACAGGCTTATCGAATTGAGTGGATTACGAATCTCATGGGCCATCCCCGCAGAAAGGTGTCCGAGGGCGGCCAATTTTTCGGTCAAAAGAATTTCTCGATGAGCACGTTCAAGTTCAGCTGTTTTAAGTTCGACGCGCTCTTCCAGGTCACGATTCCACCTTTCGATCTCATCAAGCAGTCTCTGCTGCTCCTGGACAAGTTGCTTGTTATGCAGTTCAATGGCACGTAAACGCAGAACGTTTTCAATGCGCTCTACAAGTTTAATATTACTGAACGGCTTCAGGATGTAGTCTGAAGCACCGGCTTTCATTATTTCAACAGCAACCTCTTCACTCCCTTTGCCGGTAAATACGATGACATAGGTTTCCGGAAAACGAGCACGAATCTCCTTAAGGGCATCCAGTCCGTTTACTTGAGGCATCATGTAGTCGAGGAGAACAAGCGCAGGTTGTTCACGTTCGATGAGTTCGTAACCGTCAGAAGCGTTATCAACAACCGAGACGTCAAAGCCTCGGCTGCGCAACACCATTGAGGTGAGTTCAAGGATCATCTGTTCGTCATCGACAATCAGAATTTTTTCACTCATAGTCAGCACTTCTTCTTTCTTGAACTTATGATGTCCAGAATACTCTCCAAGCAATCCTTTGACAAGATCATTGCTGCCTCCGAATTGCATCATGACAACAAAAAAAGGCAGCGTTTCCGCTGCCTTCGCAAGGATGTGCCGTGGGGGGTTATTCCTGAATACGTATTGTCATCACCGGGACAGGGGATTTGCGCACAACTTTTTCTGCGGTACTGCCGAACAGGACATGATCGAGACCGGTGCGGCCATGGGTGCCCAACACGATCAGTTCAGCTTTGAATTCAATAGCCTTCTTGATAATTTCGTCGTATGGGATACCGGGAAAAACGTAGGATTCAAAATTACTGAAATCTTTCATATGAGTTCGACAGAACTTTTCCATTAGCTTCTCAGCGCCCTGTTCTATCTCCTCCTCCAACTTGTCAAATGAAATGTGTGGAACGTAAAATCCTCGCAGGTCAACGGGTTCGTTGATGACATGCACGACAATCAGTTTACTGTCAAACTTACGCGCCAGGGACAGCGCGGACCGGAAAGCAAAGACCGAACCTTCTGAAAAATCTGTCGCAAAGAGAATAGTTTTAAAATTCATGATCTCCTCCTGTGAATCTCATGAAACCCGGGCGATGGCCCCTCCACCAAAAATCTTCTTCATAACCGAACGCAGCTCATCAAGTCTCACCGGCTTGTGAAGATATTCATATGCACCTAGATTCATCGCCTCAAGGTAAGACTCGACACCACCATAAGCGGTGATCATTATGACACTCGTGCTGGGGAATTTTCGATTGAGTTCACGAAGAAAAGCCAACCCGTTCATGCCTGGCATATTGATATCACTGATAACCAAATTAACCTTTTTCTGACCAAGACGGTCAAGGGCCTCATTGCCGTTGGCGGCACTTTCAACTTCAAAGCCTTCATTGGTCAAAAGCTTGGTCAACCCGATACGGGTGTTCTCTTCATCATCGACAATCAGGATGCGTTTTACTGTTTCGCCCAAAATAGCCTCGCGTCTTATCAAGATTTGACGAAAGTCTAGCATGGCGGCCTTGGCTGTCAAGCTCTTCCTATGTGAATTCAAAAAAGAATACTACGACAAAACAAGGGGTTATCAATTGTGGCGGGGAAAAAATCAGTCAGGATGACAGGTATTTATATCTTGCCAGGTTTCTATAAAAAGGCGGATCAGGGAAGGGAATAAATGAGCGTACCGGGCACCACAATCAAGCACATCATGATGAGTGACGGAGCGGATGCTTCTGCCCGCGGCAAAGTTGGCAACAAAAGCAACAGCAGCGACCTGCATACCTAAATATCGAGCCATAATGGCTTCAGGAACTGTTGACATGGAAACCACATCAGCGCCTGCGGCTTCAAGAAAGCGTATCTCTGCTGGCGTTTCAAAGGAGGGACCGAGCATCGCCGCAAGGATACCACGATGCAAGACTATTTCTCCCGTGTCACGCGTCAGCAGTTTATCATAGACATCTTTTCGATATGTTCCAACCATATCGACAAAAATATTGCCTGCGAGGCCACGTAAAGGGTTGTCACCAAGCAAGTTCAGGTGATCCTCAACCAGCATGAAATCACCTGGCTGGTAAATTCGATTAATTCCGCCTGTCGCACAGGTCAGTAAAATCCGGGAACAACCTAAAGAGGCCGCCAGACGTACCGGGAAAGCCGCCTGGAAGGCGCTGAGCCCTTGATAGCAATGAAAGCGCCCAGAGAAAAAGAGGATCTTGCTGGAAGAGTATTGAACAGCAATCAATTGACCGTCGTGACCGACAATTTGGCCGGCGGGGAAGCAGGGCCACTCACAGTAGTCGAATACGCCAAGCGTTTCACCCAGCTGAACGGCCGCATTCCAACCGGAGCCGAGCACGACCGCCAGGTCGAAATTATCGACCTGCGTCAAACTGCGGATCTCTTCAACGAGTCGGTCGGCAGAAGCCTCAGGATTAGAGAGACAAGATGCTACGGACACGATCTTGTAATTCTCGCGGAGTGAAGGATTTGCTGATAAAATCGTCGGCGCCTATATTGCGTAATTCTGAGGCGATTTCTTCGCCGCGTTCGACTCCACTCATGGCAATGACTTTGATCCGATTGTGATGGGAGGAACTCCGCAGATCCTGCAGTATTTCCTTGCCGTTTTTGCCGGGGATATTCAAATCGAGCAAGACCAGCTGTGGCTGTAATGAAGTGATCAACGACCACGCTTCCTTTCCATCTGCTGCCGCAACCAGGTCTACCGGAAGTTCGTTGAGAATGTCCTTGATCATTTCTCGAAAAAAACGTGCATCATCAACAATCAAAACAACAGGGCGCCCTGAAGGAGCTGCCTTATGTCCGACCGTTTTCTCAACTAACGAAACTTCGAAAACATGCTCGCATCCCGGACATTTGACTTTAGCCACTGCCCTTTTCCCGGTAGAGGGATTTATGCGGTAGCGTGCTTTGCATGCAGGACAATCAATTACCATACCAGTGGTTACTCTCTAACAGGGGTTAATGGAAAGTCCAGACCGCTGTGGAAACCTTGATTTTTCGGCACACTCAAGGAATGGCCGACAAGTCTTTGCCCTGTTGCAACAGGAAAGAGGTCTTTTCGTCCAGTTTCAATTCCTCACTACCCAGCCAGAAACGGGCCACGCCAGGAGCGGAGAGCTCAATCTTCACTTTTTTATTAATTTTCCAGGTCATATCGAGTCCATTTTGTAATTCATAGTGATGCGATTCACGGTCATCAATGTAAATAATAAGTGAACTCTGCGCCAAAGCAAGTATCCGCAATGACGAACCGCCCTGGGGGATGACGGGCAGGGAGTGGCCCTCTGCAGGGGCAATCTCAATGACAACGGCAGCTGTATTAATCTCCTGTTGAAGACTTGCCGTGCTCTCTTTCGGCATGAGGCTTTTTGCTGTCTCCTCGTTTTGTCCTTGTACAGACTTCTGTTCCGTCGCAATCTTCTCCCCGGGGAGATCAATCGTCTCTCTGCCGAAAAACTCGGGCGACAATAGATATATCCCTACACCAAGAGCCAGGAGAACCAACAAGCCTGCCGCCAATGTGACCCGACCCGCTCCTGAGCCGGATTTGCTGTAATGACGAGGTTGATTTCCAGATGCTGGCAGAATCTTTAGAGCCGGCACATCGCTACCGGTCCACGTCTGGTCAAGCTGTGACAGCAGCACGTTACTGTCAAGGCCAAGGGAGTGAGCGTATACACGAATAAACCCTATTACATAGGTCTGCCCCGGCAAGTCGTCAAATTGATTGTTCTCAATACTTTCCAGGTAAGTTTTTCGGATGCGCGTATTCTGTGCAACATCCTGCAGCGAGTGGCCGAGTTTTTCGCGCTGCCCCTTGAGAACAGAGCCAATATTTACAGCAGGTATTTCAATCATTTGTTGATAATTTTCAAATAATCCTTAGCCAATCGCCCGGATTCACTTTCAGGTTCAAGGCGCAGGACCTCCATGAAAGAGTTTTTTGCTTTCTCAGTATCTTTCATCTTCATGTAGGCCATCCCCTGCCAGTAATAGCCACGGGCAAAGTTGCGCGCCAATTTGACAGAACGGGTAAACATTTCGAGAGCCTCAGCCGGCCGATCCAGATTGTAGAAGAGCTCTCCGAGGCGAAACGGCGCCATGTAATAGCGCGGGTTAAGCTCCATCGCTTTCTCATACGCACGTTGCGCTGCCACATAATCCTGTTTTTGGACGTTGGCCAGGCCGATTCCCGACCACGCCAGCTCGGGGCGATCAAACAAGAGGTTGTCTGCAGCGGTCTGAAACGCAGAAATCGCATCATCGTATCGCCCCATGGTCAAATAGAGTGCAGCCAGATTATTATAGTACTTGGGGTCGTTGTTACTGAATTCAATGGCATTTTTTGAATGCTTTTCAGCCAGGTCATATGCTTGCTTGATCCAATAGGCTTGTGCCAGGCCATCTTGCACCCGAGGGTCACGGCCATCATATTTTTCAGCTTCAAGAAACTCTTTGAGAGCTTCCGTCGGGTTCTGTTCATTCAACGACGAAAGGCCAAGGGTGTAGTGGTAGTCTGCGTTTTGACTGTTCGAGACTTTCTTTTCCACAGGGACACAGGCCACAAGGATAACTACCAGGAAGGTCACGCCGAACATCAACGAGCGGTATTGCATCACGAAAAACCTTTCTGGAAATGGCGTCACAGAGACGCCAGGATGCGGCCGACTGTTTCACGCAGTTGCAACCGACGGCGCGCCATCTCCTCAATCGGCGGCAGCGATTTACGTGCTCGCAGGCCAGGACGCTTGGCACGCATAGCTTCAACTGCGGCAAGCAGATCATCGACATTATCAGCAGGAACGGAATCCGGTTCAGCTTTGTCAGCCAATTTTTCAGGCTCGTCAACCAGGGATTCTTTCGTTTCTGCATTGTTATTTACAACTGTTACCGCTGATTCACTCTTCACATCTGGAACAGTTGTAACGATGTTCGTTTCAACCTTAACAGCAGTTTCTCCTGCTGATTTCTCCACTGACATTCCTGCTGCAACCGAAGCAGGTTGAGGATCTTTCTCCTTCGGCAATCCTGATATCAAAGGCAGAGACGCCCACAGCATCTCTTGATCTGCAGCATCCAGCAAATGGATATCCTGATCTGTCATAAGGAAACCCATCGATTCAACAAAATTCAGGCCCTGGTCGAGCATGGAATCAATTTTCTGTTCCGGGACAGCTCTGGGGTCACTGAAGTAGAAAGCTAAAAGCTGGCTTTTATGCAGGTGAAAAGCGGCGACGGTACCAATGCCGCCCTCCAGTTGATATTGACAAAGGTATGCTCTGGCTTGCTGTGCAGGAATACCAGGCAGAGCCAACTGTACTTCGCGCATGGATCGAAAGAGGTGGACTACCTTGCAGGCTGGAACATTGATGGCGTTGACCGATTTATCCCATTGAAACATGCAGACCTCCTGCCTTATTCATATACCGTCAAATGTGGTCAGTGCTCGGAAGCGCCGGAAGCGGTCTTCTATCTCGGTCCAGGTCAATTGCCGTAACCGGTTCAGGCTGAAATCTTCAACAGTGAATGAAGCCATGACACTCCCGAAAACAGTTGCTTTACGAATTGTTTCGTCGGTCAGGTTATTGGTCGCCGCCAGATATCCCATGAAGCCACCGGCAAAGGTGTCACCCGCCCCGGTCGGATCGAAAACTTCTTCCAGAGGGTAAGCCGGGGCAGAAAAGATTGAGTGTTCATTGAACACCATCACACCATATTCACCGCGCTTCACAACCAGCGTTTTCGGTCCCATCGCCAGTACCGCACGCGAGGCCTTGACCAGGTTGGCTTCATCCGCCAGTTGGCGAACCTCGGCTTCATTGATTATCAGGATATCTACATACCCCAGAGTACGAACCAGCGCATCGCGCTTGCCAGCAATCCAGAAGTTCATCGTATCACATGCGATCAATTGTGGACTGTTTACTTGCTGCAGGACTTCAAGTTGCAGCTCAGGATCTATGTTAGCCAGAAAAACATACTTAGCCTGACGATAGGAGTCAGGGAGTTGCGGATGAAAGGTCTCAAAGACATTGAGATGCGTTTCCAACGTCTGAGCTTCGCTCAGGTCATAGCCATAGCGGCCCTTCCAGCGAAAGGTCTGACCAGGGCAGGTCTGCAAACCAGTCAGATCGACCCCGCGGGAGCGCAGAAAGCTTCTCGGCTCTTCAGGAAAATCATCCCCGACAACGGCGACCAGTTGCACTCCGGTAAAGAAACTGGCAGACGTCGAAAAAAAAGTGGCAGACCCACCGAGGACATCGTCACCACGGCCAAAAGGCGTCTCGACACTGTCGAAAGCAACCGATCCAATTACCAGAATATCCATACCTGTCCTTATCCATCTATTTGTTCGGAATAACAGAGCTTTAGCATTAAAGCAAATCTGTCGTTTTTTAGCAATGCTGCCGACCGGATCTGCCGACTGGATCAGTCGAGATATTTTCCAAGAATCGGCTCAAGATTCAAGCGTGTCTGCTCCGGGATTAACGAACGATCTGTCATAATTGCAAACTGCAGGGATTCAGCGCATTTACATTCAGGCGGTGAGGAGAGAGCGCACGTCGCCTCCTTGATGATGTTGCGTGCCATGTTTACATTCTGCTTGATAATAGCCAGGACCGTTTCCACAGAAACGTCATCATGGCTGTCATGCCAGCAATCATAGTCAGTCGCCAAAGCAACTGTGCCATAACACATTTCCGCTTCGCGGGCCAGTCGAGCTTCTGGAATATTTGTCATTCCAATGACATCGACACCCCAATTGCGATAAATCATCGACTCGGCACGGGTGGAGAAGTTCGGCCCTTCAATACAGATATAGGTGCCACCCTTGTGAACCGTTGCACCGGAACGCCGACCGGCCTCGAAAAGCACATCACTGAGCTCCGCACAAACGGGATCAGCAAACTGGACATGTCCGGTCACGCCCTGGCCAAAGAAGGTTGAGGCGCGCTTGCCCTGAGTCCGATCAAAGAACTGATCGGGGATGACAATATGCCCGGGAACGATCTCCTCTTTCATGCTGCCGACGGCAGAGACGGAAATTATCCTCTGTACGCCAAGTTTCTTCATGCCATAGACATTGGCCTGGTAGGGAACTTCGGAAGGCAACAGGCGATGGCCGCGGCCATGTCGCGGCAAAAAAACCATTTTTACCCTTTCCAGAATTCCGGTGATAAATACATCACTGGGATCGCCGAAGGGTGTCTCCAGGCGAACCTCTTTAATGTCCGTCAGCCCCTCGATTTCATAGAGTCCACTACCGCCAATCACACCAATTGTCATCTGGTCCATATTTTTCCTCCATAAAAAACACAGTCATCAGTTATCAGTAATCGATAAAAAACAAACAGCCGACAAATTAATGCCTTTCAGGCTGTTTTGCGGATTACAGATCACGGATCACCACCTTTATCCTGCTTTTCTAATTTTCCCTTCAACTGCCCGCAGGCAGCGGAAATATCCTGTCCCTTGCCTGCCCTGCGAATCGCAACAATCTGCCGATCGAGCAGATAAGTTTGGAAAGCACGGATGGCATGCTCATCCGGCGCTTGAAATGGCGATTCTGAATGTTGGTTAAAGGGGATCAGGTTGACCTTGGCCTTGATGCCGTGGAGTAATTTAACCAGGCGCTTCGCATCGGCTTGGCTATCGTTGATGCCCCGTATGAGAATATACTCAAAAGTAATCCGTTGACTCGGAGCCAGAGGATATTGCTGGCACGCCTTCATTAGTTTTGCAAGAGGATAGCGACGGTTAATCGGCATCAGCTCATCACGCACTTGATCCGTTGTCGCATTCAGAGAAACGGCCAGGCCAACTTTAATGCGCTTGCCAAGTTCATGCATTTCCGGTACCAACCCCGAAGTCGAGAGGGTCACCCGGCGCGGGCCATAATCAAACCCGTATGAAGCATAAAGGATTTTCAGGGCATTGACGACATTATCAAGATTGTGCAGAGGCTCCCCCATCCCCATCAGAACGATATTACTGACGGGGAAGTCCTTTTGCACGGCACAAACCTGGTTGACGATCTCGGCTGTGCTCAGATTGCGCTCAAGGCCGAATGTCCCGGTAAGACAAAAAGAACATTGCATGGCACAACCGACCTGGGTGGAGATGCATAGGGTGTTGCGACCGCTCTCCATCGGGATCAGCACAGTTTCCACAGTCCTGCCGTCGTGAAGCCGAAACAGGAACTTGCGCGTCCCGTCCGCACTGACTTCGACAGTCTCCGCGGCAAAACTTGAAATGGTTGCACACTGGCTTAATTCTTCACGAAAAGCCTTGGCCAGATCCGTCATCTCGGCAAAATCGACAACCCCTCTCTGGTAAATCCAGCGCAACAGCTGGTCAGCCCGAAACTTCTCTTTGCCCATCACTGTGAGAAAATCGACGAGAGCTTCAGGACTCAGTTCTTTAAGGTCGACAAGTTGGCTGGTTTGGATCATTTCGTTCAAAAGGATTCCGTCACTTTTTAAAGTTAAAGGCCCTCCGGATTGTACCGAAGGGCCCTTGTTGACTCAAGTTCTTCTTCACACAAGAGGGTTAAAGCAGCTCCAGCCCCGAGAAGAAGTAGGGGATTTCAAAAGCGGCCGTTTCAGGAGCATCGGAACCGTGAGTAGCATTTTCTCCGATATTGCTGCCAAACTCTTTGCGCATGGTTCCCTCTGCAGCTTCGGCCGGGTTGGTAGCACCCATCAAATCACGCCACTTGAGAATCGCGTCAGCAGCCTCCAGCACCATGACGATACAGGGGCCACTGCTCATGAAATCGGTCAGCTCACCGAAGAACGGGCGCGCCTTATGGACATAGTAGAAGCCTTCGGCCTCAACCTTACTCATATACAGTTTTTTGATGCCGACGACTTTGAACCCTTCAGCGTAGATACGAGCCAGAATCTTTCCGGCGTTACCGGCAGCAAAAGCGTCGGGCTTGATGATTGCGAATGTGCGTTCCATGATATCCTCCAGAAATTTCTATTAGTTTAATGGGCCACGAGCTTTTATCACCAAGGACGCTAAATGTCAAGAAAGCAACCAGCCTGGGGCAGAGTGGACTCTGACCCGGGCTTAAAATGGTGGAACAAGAGTCGATCAGTAACGTGCGTCAGCGTATTCGACCCAACCGCCAGCTTCCACAAGGGCTTTATCGAAAGGGCTGATGTCAAAATTGAAGGAGACTTCCCGACCGCTAGTCCTGGCGATAACTTTCTGCTCCTGCAGATTCACCTGCACAGCAACTCCACCGTTCGCCTCTTTTTCCAGAGCTATCAGGCTATCGATATCGGACCCGGGCAGCTCGATGGCCAGCATGCCACAGTTAAACATGTTCTGACGGAAAATCCGGGCGTAACTTTCAGCAATAATGGTGTGAATCTCGTTGACTTCAAACACCCAGGGGGCATGCTCACGGGACGAGCCACAACCGAAGTTTTGCCGGGTGACGACGACCCGGGCATTTTTGAGCTTGTCTCCAGCAGGATCGAAGCCTTTAAGTTCGAGATCCTCCAGACAATAAGGCTTGAGGGCTTCCTTGGTGACTTCGGTAAGATACTTGGCCGGAATGATCTCATCAGTATTAATATCAGAACGGTCGAGAACAATCGCCGGCCCGCCAAATGTTTTTTTCATCTTGTGACTCCCTAGCAGGTTGTTGAAAAACTATTTCTACAAGCCCTTGATTTTTACTAGAAACGTGGCCGTAGTTTTGTTATAATTTCGCGCATAAGCATCTGATATTGCAGGAGAAAACGTTATGCGCGGCGATGATCAAAAACAGCAAGCCATGTTCAGCTATGTCTCCCCGGAAGCACGGGTTCCCAAGGACCATCCGTTGCGTCCGATCCGAGTGATGGTCGATAACGCACTCAATGATCTGGCCCCCTTGTTCAGGGAGATGTACTCACATACCGGTCGACCGTCGATTCCGCCGGAGCAGCTATTGCGTGCGTCTCTTCTGCAAGTGCTCTACACTATTCGCAGTGAGCGGATGCTGGTGGAACAACTGGACTACAATCTGTTATTTCGTTGGTTCGTCGGGCTGTCCATGGACGACAAGGTCTGGGATCATTCGACCTTTTCCAAAAACCGGGAGCGCCTGATGGAGTTTGATGTGGCAGCGGCGTTCTTTCAGGCGATCAAAGGCCTTGCCGAGCGAGCCGGGCTGATGTCGAAAGAACACTTCACCGTTGACGGCACCTTGATCGAGGCCTGGGCATCGATGAAGAGCTTTCGCCCCAAGGATGAGAATCAGGATCCACCAGAAACGGGCGGTCGTAATCCCGATGTCGATTTCAAAGGGCAGAAACGCAAGAACGATACGCACCAATCAACGACCGATCCGGACAGCCGACTTCTGCGCAAAGGTAAAGGCAAGGAGTCGAAGCTTTGCTTCATGGGTCATGCCCTGATGGAGAACCGCAACGGCCTGGTGGTTGACAGTCGCCTGACCCTGGCCAACGGAACCGCCGAATGGGATGCCGCTCTTGAGATGGTCGAAGATCTTCCAGGCATTGGTCGGGTGACGGTCGGAGCGGACAAGGGTTACGATATCCCAGTCTTTGTCGATGGCCTGCGGGAACTGTTGGCGACTCCGCATGTGGCACAAAAAGACAAGGGCACGGCAATCGACAAGCGAACGACCCGACATGAAGGCTATCAGGTCAGCCAGAGAATCCGGAAACGGGTCGAAGAAATCTTCGGTTGGCTCAAGACGGTCGGTTGTCTACGCAAGACGCGGCATAGAGGACTTGACCGGGTGGGTTGGATGTTCGAGTTTTCGATGACTGCCTACAATCTGATCCGAATGCGCAACCTGATTTGGGCAACCTAGCCAGAAAAGGGCAAAAACCGCCTATTGATGGCTCAAAACGGAACAAACGGGCCTCGAAACAAGGTCAAATCGCCCAGAAACTAACGAAAAACAGATTGTCAAAGATCAAAAAATTGCTTTCGGGAGATAAAAGGCCAACTCCCGGTTACTTTTTCAACGGCCTGCTAGGGATGGAAAGACCTGAACGGGTAATTTGATCCTTAAAACCATAATCCTTCAAACTGCTTAATGTCTTGTAAATATTTGCACTTAACCGAGATGACCGTTTCCATACATCCAAATCCTCAAATTGCATATCAACCCCTCCATAAATCAAATCAAATTTTCCGCTCCTATTTTGGTCTATCTGGATTTCCGCGTCTCGCGTCCCACGTCCCGCGTTCCGGCCTAGCCATTAATAAATCCTTTCGCACTTATTTCTCAGAGCTTTTGATTTCCGCGTCCCTCTTCCCGCGTTCCGCGTGCCCGATTCACCCATTAACAAACCCCCAAACCTTCGCAATCACCCGTCTAAAAAAAGAAGGCTTCGGCCCGTCAGTGGCACGACGATAATAGCCTTCGTAATACCTGCTGTTGTAATAGCTGTAACCACCGTAATATTTGGAACCTTTACCGGTTTTGTCGTTCAAGACAACACCGGCAATGGTGGCTTTGTGACTATGCAGCATCTTGATGGCCTGCTTGGCAAGGCGTTCAGGAACGCGGCACGGTTCGATGACCAGCACATTGAGGTCTGCCCAGGGTGCGAGGATCAGGGCATCGGCAACCGGCAACAGCGGTGGCACATCGAGGAAGACGTAGTCATACTTTTCACGGGCGGCCTCGAGGAACTTCTGCATCGCTTTGGAACCGAGCAACTGGGTGGGATTGGGCGGTTCCGTGCCGGCCGGGATGAAATCCAGGTTGAGTTTTTCGATATGGCGCAAAGCCCCTTTACCACCATCGATCAACAGGTCAGTCAGGCCGGGAGTTTCTTGTTGATCAAGTGCCGCAGATAATGACGGGCGGCGCAAGTCGCAGCCCACCAGGAGGACTTTCGCACCGGTCTGTGCCATGGAGGCCGCCAGGTTGACGGCGACGGTCGATTTGCCTTCGTCGGCCAGGCAGCTGGTGAGCATGACGGTCTTATGCTTTTGGTCGGTGATAATAAAGTGCAGATTGGTACGCAGGGCGAGAAAAGCCTCTGCAGCAAGGGAGTGCGGTTCCAGATGGGTCACCAGCTGGCCCTGTTCACTGCTGACAGCCGCTGCGATGCGCGGGATGGAGCCGATCACGGTCAGGTCAAGCTTCTCCTGAACATCATCCTCATCCTTAATCGTCTGGTCCAGATAATCGAGAAGGAAGGTCAGGCCAACACCGAGCAGCAAACCGAGCAGTAAACCCATGCCGAGGTTTTTCTGCTTGTTCGGCTTGATCGGTACGCTTGACAGCTGCGCCTGACTAATGATTTCAACATTACTGGTGATCGAAGCCTGGGCGATGCGCTCCTCCTGTTGCCGCTGCAGCAGGTAGCTGTAGAGCTCTGCATTCACGGCACTGGAACGACTCAATCTGGCGAGTTCCAGCTCTTCTTCAGGGACCTGTTCAAGGCGCTTGGAACTGGCAGCGAACGCCTGGTTGACCGCGGCTATTTCTGCATCGAGGTTATCGATGGCCTGTCTGGCAATCGTCACGATCTCCTGGCGCAACAGGCTGATCCGGTCGTTGACTTCGCTGACATCGGGATGCGAGGGTGTGTATTGACGCAACAGGTCGTTACGGATAGTGCGCAGCTCTGACAGGCGGCTTAAAAGCTCAGGGACTCCAGGCAGAGCATCCACCACAGATGATTCGTAGGTACTAAAACCTGGATTTTTAAGAAAACCCTCGATGCGCTGCTGTTTCAGCAGAAGTTCTGGCCGCTGCTTTTCTATAGCCACGGCAGCATCGACCATACTGGACCCTTCCGGGCTGAGTCGTTGCAAGCCAGTACGGATTCTGATACTCCTGCAGATTCTGTTCGGAAGCATTCAACTGACCGCCCAAGGTCACCAGCTGCTGGTCGATCAACTCGAGGATGGTCGCGGCTTCTTTGAGCTTGGTGTCGCGTGTCTGTTCCTGGTAGGCATGGGCAATCGCGTTGGCGACATCACGGGCCTGTCTCGGATCGGTGCGCTGTACCGAGAGACGGATCATGGAAACCTCATCACCGGCCGGAAAGGCGCTGACCCCCTGGCTGACCATGGCGGTCGCTTCCGCAAGGCTCAGCCGCAATAGTGGTAAGTGGCCCCGGGCGTTACCGCTTGCAGGTCGATCAAACCATTGACTGGCCCCTCGGAAAATGGGATGCCTGCCCGGCCTGAGGCCAGTACATCGCCGGTCGGAGTGATCAGCCGGAAGTTCTTTTCATCAACCACCTGCAGTGTCAAAGCAGAGAGATCATCGGGCGCAACCAAGCGACGGAGATGCAGATCAGCGACGCTCTTTTCTTCGGCGAGGCTCCACTCCAGCTGCAAAAGCTTGGCAGCCCGTTCCGCGATCATGCTTGACTGCAGAATATAAATTTCTGAATCGACGCTGAAGTAGCGCTCTTTTCTCTTTTCGAGGACTTCCTGGGAGGTGTCGGGTTTAAGGCTGACGCGCAGGACTGCGCTGGATTCGTAAATCGGTACTTCGAGAAAAGTTTTGACCGCGACGCAGAGAAGACCAGGACAAAGACCAGCAGCGCCATTTTCCAGCGACGCTGAATCACATGCAGATAGTCAAGAAGGTGGGTTTCTTTTTCGCTCTGCACCGGCAGGTTGTAAGGATCTTGATCAGACATATCAGGCTATCTTTTCCCGGTTCATGGAGTAAAACAACCAATAGTTATGAGGGAATAAAGGCAATTTGCAATATAGCAAAGCAATGTGAACATTACCAGACAAGTGACATGCACACGTAGTACAGATTTCCTCGCAACTCGTCCCTCGTACCACGCCCCTGCGCCCTGCTAAGAATTCAACTTCCCCCAGACTTTTTTGACAGCACTTTCCAGCGGGCCATCCTGAAGTTCATCGAGGCTTTCACCGTAGTAGCCGGCAAAGTTGCGGTTGCCGTAATAGCTGTAAGAACCGTAATATTTAAAGCCCTGCCCGCTCCTGTCGTTGATGACAACCCCGGAAATTGTCACGCCGACATCCTGCAGCGCTTTAACCATCTGTAGGGCCGCCTTTTGCGGCACCCGGCAGGGCTCCAGAACCACGAGATTGACATCTGCGAGCGGGGCCAGGATTTCGGCGTCGGTCACCGGCAGCACCGGCGGGGCATCAATCACGACATAGTCGTAACGCTCTCTGACCATATCGAGAAATTTGCGCATCCTTTCTGAATCAAGGATTTCGGACGGATTCGTGGTAGTCGCCCCGGCCGGCAAAAAATCAAGGCGGGGATGCTGCAGGTGCCTGATCGCGGCCTGGTTCTGGTCGCGCAACAGTTCGACCAGGCCGGGCTCATTGCTTTCGCCAAACACCTTGTGCAGCGACGGCCGGCGCAGATCACAGCCGATCAGCAGGACCTTGGCACCCGTCATGCCAAGCACGACGGCCAGGTTGGCCGAGAGGGTTGATTTGCCTTCGCCTGGCAGAGTGCTGGTCACCAGGATAATTTTGTGTTTCTGCTTGCCGGTCACATAATGCAGCCGGGTCCGCAAGGCGCGAAAAGCCTCCACGACCGGTGCCTTGGGAGCAAGCACCGCAACCGGCAGGTCTGCTCTTCAGCGAACTCAGGGATCTTCGGGATGACTCCATAAATCGGCAGATTCAATCTGCTGCGCATCTCTTCAACCGATTTAAAAGTGCGATCCGATAACGCTGAGCAGCAACGCACAGACGAAACCGAGCAGCAGACCGGACAGTGCCCCAGGCTCAGGTTCATGACCCTGTTCGGCTTAATCGGCAAGCGGGGAGTGATCGCCGGATCGATGATTTTCAGTTCGTTGACCGCCGCCAGCTGCGCAATACGGATTTCGCGCTGCTTGTTATGCAGGAAATCGAACAACTCGGCCTGCGCCTTCTGGTCACGGGTGCGTCTGGCCAGCTCGGCGCCAGGGGCCCGGTTGAGCTGGCCATCGAGGACAGCAATATTTTCAGCAAGCCTTTGCCTGTCCTGGGCAAGCTCACGGCTTGCACTCAGATACAGGGACAGCAGTTCGCGACGGGCCTGCAAGACTTCGTCCCTCTTTTCTTCGACCGCGGGATGCGCTTCGGTGAAATCACTCAGCAAGGCCCGCTGCTGTGCTTCCAGGGCGGCGAGACGGGTCGCAGCTTCGCTGATCTGCGGGAAGCCTTCGATACGTGGAGCTACGAAAAAAGTCTGGTTATTGATCGCCTGCCGCAGCCTCTCCACCGCCGAATCAACCTGGCTGACCTGCCATTCCAGGCCGGTTTTCTTCTGTTCGAGCTCTGCAACTTTTGCAACCAGGCGAGCCCCCTGTGGGGCCAGTTCGGACAGACCGCTCTCCTGACGGTATTTTTGCAGCTCGCGCTCGGCGGCATCAAGGCTGCTTTGCACTGCAAGCAGCTGCCGGTCGATGCGCGCGATCACAGCACTGCTCTCCTGCTGCAACATATCCCGGTAAATTTCAATCAGGATATTGACTGCATCACGGATATATTCCGGATCCTCGCCCTGCATGCTGACCCTGAGGAGCCTGCTGCCTTCCTGCAGGGGCACGACCTGCAGACCGGCTATAAACTTGTCTATGTGAGGGGCAACGGGCTGGCGATCGACAATCAGGGACTGCCCGGCCTGGCCACTCTCGATATGCAACAGCAGGCGCACCCCTTCGACAGACAGCAGTTTGCCACTTTCCCCTTCACCCACAAACCGACCCGAACCATCGTAAACCGCGAAGCTCTTCGGCCCGGTCAGCTTGATATGCAACCCCGGCAGGGCACCGGTGACGACAAACTCACCGATGGTGACTTTCAGCTGTGGTGAGACTGCAGTGATCTGCCAACCAAGGTTCAGGCGCTGCACGACAAGATCAGCCAGAAGGCGCGACTGCAGGGTGACAACAACATCGGCCGGATCGGTCTTTATGCCCTCGCTGCCAGCGTCGGAATTCAGTTCAATGGTTGCGGATGCTTCATAAAACTGCGGCTGAAGAAAAGTGTAAAGGGCGGTTGACACAAAAACCAGCAGGAAGACCAGCACGACAATTTTCCAGCGCCGGCGTACTGCGTTGAAGGGATTTTGTGCGCCGGAGTCAGCGGCAGAAAAAGAAGCAGAGGTCATGTCGGGATCATTCTGCATGGTTTGATGAACAAAGACCACTTGACCAGGCAGGTCAGGTGGTCTCTGTTACGCTCTTGAATTAATGGACCAGGTGCTGCATGCCGATCAATAATTATCATCTAACCACTTGATCTGAATAAAAGGCTGCAAGGTCGATGAAATAAGCTGCAGGGTTGGCAGCAGCTGATTGATGGCTTCGTTCCAGTTGCCGACCTTGGTCTTCGGGATAAAGACGATATCGCCGTCCATGAGCGGCATCGGCATCGCGTAACCGTCCATCATCCTGGAGAAATCGACCACCATCAGCTGGCCGTGAGTCGGCGAGAGGGAGCGGATAATCCGCACATGTTCCTCATCATAAGGCTCCCTTTGGTCATAACTGCCGTAGCTGGCACTGCTGAGAGCCTGAGCCAGGTTAAGGCGACCGTTAACCATCGGCACCGGGCCAGGGCTGCCGACCGCACCGAACACGTAAACCTGCTGCTCCTGGCTGTCCGGCACATAGACCGTGTCGCCGGGGCGCAGCTGAACGTTCTGGCGCTGGTCGTTGTTGTAGAGCAGCTGGTAGATATCGACCGGCAACAACCTCTCACCGCGCAGCAGACGGGCTCCGCGCAGGTTGGCCTTGTCTTGAAAGCCATTTCCCATCGAGAGGCCGTGCAGCAGCGAGGTGGGGCGATCGAGGAAATGAACTCCAGAATCTCTGAACTCGCCGAGCAGGTAAACAGGCTGGGATTTGAATTCACTGATTTCGACCGTGACGACCGGTTTCTTGATGTAGGTTTTGAGCTCTTTGATCAGCACACCCTGGATCTCTTCAACCGTCAGGCCGGCCACTTCGACCGCCCCGACCAGAGGCAGTAGGATCTTGCCGCCTGTGCCGACACGAAAACCATTGCCATTTTGAACTCTGTCTATATCCTTAAAAGATGCATAGGAGTTGATGAGGCCGGGGACGTTGATCTGCAGGACATCGCCGGGGCCGACCCGATATTCGGTGATCAGCTCGGTCTCGGCGGTCGGTGGCGGCACCGTGACTTCCTGCAGTTCGAGAATGGCGCTGGACTCGTCCTTGATATCGAGCACGGTGCCCGTAGGATATGGCTCATAGCGCGTGCACGCCTGTAAACACGAGAGCATCAGCAGCGCTGTTGCTGCGATCACAACTGTACGGAGCATGTAACGTCTCCTTTTGCGGCCGGCAAAATATCAGTCTGGTAGAGAATCAATCTGGAACAATAACCCAAGAAAAAGCAACTAAACCCTCACCAGATATGGTAACAACCAACAATCCCGACAACTTACTTTCGCTAGTTATATACAATTATACGTTATTATGTCAAATTAAAATTAAAGTGGTAAAGAGTTACTATCCTGTGCCCTTTTTATAGGGCCCAATAGATCAACCCGGCGGCTTCAATTTCCGCACCATTCAGCTGTGCCTTGACATCGATCATAACCCCGCAGGAACCGCAAGAAGAGCCCTTTTCGCCCGGAGTTTGACTCTGTTCTTCACCACCACAGAGCCGCACAAAATCAGCGACAGTCAGTGACTGGAACGCCCTGTGCGGGACGGCGTAAACGATGGCGTCAAAAGCAGCCTGGTTCTCAAGGCTGATCAGGTCCAGCCCATACTCATGTTTGCTCTCTGCGGCATTCGCCATTGGGTCGTGGACCAGCGGGTTGACCCCGTAGCTGCGCAGTTCGGTGACAATATCGATCACCCGGCTGTTGCGGATATCGGGCACGTTCTCCTTGAAAGTCAGACCCAGCACCAGCACACGACTACCCTTGACCGGCTTATCAGCCTGGATCAATTTCTTGACGGTCGTCTCGGCGATGAACTTGCCCATGCCGTCGTTGATGCGCCGACCGGACAGGATCACCTGTGGCAGGTAGCCAAGGCTTTCCGCTTTGTAAGTCAGGTAGTAGGGGTCGATGCCGATGCAGTGCCCACCGACCAGGCCGGGGGTGAACGCCAGAAAATTCCACTTGGTCCCGGCCGCAGCTAGCACTTCGCTGGTGGAGATACCCAGGCGATCGAAGATCAGGGCCAGCTCGTTCATCAGGGCAATGTTGAGATCGCGCTGGGTATTTTCGATGACCTTGGCGGCCTCGGCGACCTTGATCGAAGAAGCCCGATGCACGCCCGCGCTGACGATCATCGCGTAAACAAGGGCCACCGTATCGAGCGTCTGTGCATCCAGGCCGCTGACCACCTTGATGATCTTGTCGATTGTGTGCACCTTGTCGCCTGGGTTGATGCGCTCGGGAGAGTAGCCAACGCTGAAATCAATGCCGCACCGCAGACCGGATTCGGCTTCCAGAATCGGAACGCAGAAATCTTCCGTGACTCCGGGGTAGACGGTCGATTCGTAGACAACGATGCTGCCGGGCCGCAGGTTGCGGCCGATGGTGGTTGAGGCTGCCTGCAGAGGGCTGAGATCCGGCTTTTTGTCAACGCTCAGCGGCGTTGGCACCGTCACGATGACGAAAGACGCCTCTCTGAGACGGCATGGATCGGTGGTGTATTCAATGCGAGTCGATGACAGCTCCGCAGCTGTCAGCTCACCCGTGTTGTCACGGCCAGCTTTCAATTCGGCAATCTTGGCCGCACTGATATCGAAGCCGATCACCGGAGCCTGGCGACCGAAGGCTGCCGCCAGTGGCAGACCAACGTAACCGAGACCGACCACAGCAATCGACGCCTCACCTTGCAGAATTTCCTCAAAAGAAACCATCCGGACACCTCCAAAAGCAATTGAAATATATAAATTTTAACTCTTATAGCAGAAATATATTACCGATGAAATCATAAATACCAGATTTACTCTCTTCCGCGTCGACCGGTATTTATCAACGTTCAATAATTTCATTTACGAATTTTGCGTTTCGATGGGCACAGGGGATTCCGTCATTACCCAATCTGTCGAGGTGTGGATCTCTGAAAATTACTGTCGAATTATTTAACACTTTTAAAAGGCAAAGGAACGAGACGTTTTTTTTTCATAGAAAACAATAGGTTATAAATCGGCATATATCCTGCAGTTATACATCATTAAGTTATAGATAAGCGTGTTGGTCTCTATCATAATAAGTGGGGAGGAAACAATAAATGAAAAACAAGATTTTGATTGGGCTGTCAATAGGGCTATTTGTCATTGGCGTGATTGGAGTCGCTAATGCGACAACCCTCACTGTTGATGTTTATGCCTATGGCAATAGCAGCACTAATGGGTTGGGTCTTAATACAGGTATCAGTTTAACAACTGGACAGGAATTTAGAGTTTCTGCAGGAATAGACGATCTATGGAACGCCGGAGTTCTGCCAAGATGGTCAAATGCTGATGGGCTTATTGTTGATTTGTATGCAACCGGTGTAGATGAATCCGGTAAAAGCGCAGGCACAAGAATAGGTAAGAATTGGGGTAACTGGACACAATATGGCTTGACGGCTCCATACGGTTCACTGGTAGGTGAGCTGAATGGAATTTTTACCCTCCTGGGTGTTGACTTTATTGGTAAGTGCCTGGAGCACTGGCGATCTTCTGCTCTATTACTGGGACTCATATAAACTAGATAACTCCCAGTATATTTCCGTTACGATAGATGACAGTCCAATCGATAAAAGGCTAGTACCAGTTCCCGAGCCATCGACTTTCCTGCTCCTGGGTGGTGGCCTTGCTGGACTGGCCTTTCTCGTGCGTCGAAGAAGGAAAGATTAAACTTCAAAGATATCAGGTGACAAACCGCCCTCTTACTGAGGCGGTTTGTGCTGTAAATGGCAACCATGTAAAGGTTTTCTTTTTATAAATGTTTCTACATAGTTAACCGGAAAATAGTGTGTCGAATTATTTAACACTTTTAATTAAATAAAGGGACGAGACGATAATTCTATTATAAAAACAGTATATTGCGTCTTGGTATATATCTTGCAGTTATATAATTCAGTTATGAATAAACATGCTGAAAGGTTTTCATTTTATAAATCCACATATGTTTTGATGGGAACATAAGGGACCCTTCAAAGGAGAAAATATGAAAAAGAGACTATTAGCAGGATTGATGTTGAGTTTGCTTCTCCTCGTCACGACTGGATTTGCACATGCCCTCACCTCTGTAGGTGGGTACAATTTTGATGACAACGCTTTTGTGGATAGCCTGGTAAGTTCTAATGGAACCTGGACACACAGCGGTTCAACTTTGGAAAGTACTCTTGTAGGAAGTAACCCCAACGATTATGCATTTGGTTTTGGTTCTTCATCCAGTATAACTTTAAGTTTTGATGACAATTTTCTACGCAATGGTGCAGGCTTTGATTTGGCTGTCTTTGAATTGGGGACGGCTCAAACCTTTAGCCTTCTAATCGGAAGTACTACAATATCCTATACTGGAGTCTCTACTGGCTACCAACAGGGAGGGTTTGATCTGATTGCGGCCATAATTGACCTGGATGACTTCGGCCTCGAATTTGGTTCTCTTGTTTCTATGTTAACTCTCTATCCTGCTCCTACTGGCGATGATCCTGCAGATTTTACTGTCATTGGCGCATTAAATAGTCTTTCCCTCGTTCCCGAACCCTCACCCTTCCTCCTCCTTGGCGAACCCTCACCCTTCCTTCTCCTTGGCGCGGAAAATGGTGCGGCCCCCGTTCCCGAACCATCGACTCTCCTGCTCCTGGGTAGTGGCCTTGCCGGACTGGCTTTTGTTGTGCGTCGAAGAAGGAAAGATTAAATTTCGAAGATATCAAGCGACAAACCGCCCTCTTACTGGGGCGGTTTGTGCTGATAAATGGCAACCATGTAAAGGTTTTCTTTTTATAGATGTTTTACATGTTTTGATCGGAACAAAGAGCCCCTTCTGGGGGCTTTTTTCGTTCAGGGTTGAGCCGAACGGTTTCAATTGGCTCCCAGTTCCAGATCCTCATTTGCAATGGATGTGTGCAAGCACAAGATTCCAAGCCCCATCAACAATGGCTCCAAACCAGGACTTTTTCAACACGAAGGGGAAGAACGGTCCATATCGGTCGCTAATGTGTGAGTAAAAAAAGGCCCGCCGTCGCTCAGAGAGCTATGGCGGACCATAATTGCATAACATTGAATCACATAAGGAGAATGAAATTATCCCGCGTCCCCCCTTCTGGCATTGCATGGCGCCCCCCCAACTTCGCCAACAGGTTCCCCCAGAACCCATCATTGCATGCCCCTCCTTTTTTTGCTCTATTGCATTGCATCACAGTGCGGGACAACTCCAAACTCAACGCGTTTTACGCACCTCCACCTCCCCCTTCTAAAAATTTTGTTTCTGCAACGGCCTGCGTTCCATACGTGTTATGTGCATCAGCCCTGCTGCCACTTCGACAATATATTTGACTGGGCCCCATTCGCCTGGGCCCTCAAGAATGATTCGGTCGTCTTTGATTGCGATGATGTGGATTTCTTTGTCAACCGTATCTCCAATGTGGAGTAACTGGAGTTTTCCGTCCGGTTTTTTGATAACGGCAGCTTGTTCTGCTGTAGATATCTTTATGAATTTAGTACCATTAAATTCATCAGCTTGTGCCGGATTCAGAACAAGCAGGAGCAATCCCAATGTCATCATAATTCGATTCATTGGCTTGCCTCGAGAATTGGGCGACAGTTCGACCAGACAATAACTGCCCTCGCAACGCCTCTTCCCTCCGTCCTTCCCTGACGTCACTCCTGTACTGGACATAGAGTTCATCGCTTAGTTCCAGCCCTCTGCCCCCTACCATATTCGTCCAGTAACCACTGCGCAGTTCAACGTAATCTCGACCCTCCGAGTTTGAGTAACTGACAAAGAACTTGCTGTAGAACAACCCGCCTGCACTTTTGACATAAGCGAATAATCGTCCGCCACTTTTCTTTGCAATTGGGATGACCAGCTTCGATCGATAGCCCTGTTCGGGAGCTTCAGTCATTTCCTCCACAAACTCAGGTGTGTCAATGACAAAACCTGAATCCGAGTCTAATGTTTCCAAGATCAATCGAAATTTCTCACCATCCTCTTCGACACTGAGTCTGACATCAGCATGCCAATCTGGATAAGTCATTTTATGCGTCGTCAAACGATCCGGTACCGCCCATTGCCGACGGTAAAGATCCAGTAATTCCGATCCTCCATCTTTCAGGAGAAAGCCAAAACCTCCTAAAAATGTAAATGAGGAAGGAGCCTTTTTCGAATTCTAAAAACCATAGCTTGATCTTTTTCATAGCCCTTCCCAGAAGCCTTGACACCTGGCTTGTAACTCAAACTTCTTTCTTTGATATAATCCATTTTGAATTGGTAGCCATTACACTCAATCCCAACGAGATAATATATGAAGCCTATTTCTTCGAACTGAAAGGCTCCAGTGGAATCGGTAACTGTACTCACAAGCCTTTGATCATTATTGAGCACAGAATTCGGAATTACGCTCAGTCGCATAGTCACCTTCGCTCCAGCAACAGGCTCTCCCGAAAAATCTATTACTTTTCCGAATATCAAAGCCGAAGTGTTCAATTCTGTCCGTCGTTTGTCATTTCTTTTTTCCAATTGTTTCAACTGTTCTGGAGGTGGTACATAGTCCGGCTTCCAAGCCATTACTTGTTGGGAAAACAATACATTACAAACCATTGCAAGAAGAAAAAGCCTGGTTATGTATACAATTGAATTCATTTAGTTCCTCACCAAGAGTGCAATAAATTAAAATCTTTGCATAAAAATCGCCAATAGCCCTGTTCATCAACAATGTTTGAGCGAAATTGCTTGCTATGAGAATAATGCAAACCATTGTAACTAAGCAGACTCTCGAGGTTTCGTGAACCAATACTTTCAAAGGTGTTGGACACTGTCAGGAAGCTCCCGAAAGGCAATACCGCTCCAAGAGCTTTTGTTCTTGATTCCGCACTAAATGAAAATATTTCAAAATCATGGTCGGGGAAGATTAAGTTTCGTCGAGCAGTCATTATTGTTTCTTGATAGAAGCCACCGTTATCAATATCTTGCGAATAACTTTCGGGGTCACCGTCATACCTATAACCAATGGAGTTATCCGGTTTTGTCTGATTGTTGTACTCCCAACCTGGAGTCATGGTGCCGGCTTCTACGAGGGCGTAGTCCTTACGATTAAAATAGTTAACAAGTCTTTCAACTTTCTCCGGCACTTCATAAAAATAGAATTTGACTGGCAACCTGCCAGGGTATGTATTCATAATAGGAGGAGTATCAAAACTGTTTTGTTTCAACGCAGGTGTAATTGGTGTTGTGATATTTCCATCGGAATAGCAGTCAGATGAGATA
>CAWKAV010000023.1:0-20391 GCA_963847735.1 uncultured delta proteobacterium
AGGACACTGGCACGGAACATCTCGTCAGCCGTTACGTTGCAGTAGCTGTGCCAACAGGTTAAGACGCTTGAATCATTACGTTTCAAATAAAAACCCGGGACATTTTGTACAAAAAACTGTACATAATGCCCCGGCGATAGACTGCAATTGCAAAATTTCTGCATCAGTCGGACATCATGCCATATTTGCGCAACTTGTACTGCAGGTTACTGCGACTGATGCCCAGCAACCTCGCAGCCCGGGCCTGGACCCCGCGGGCCTGAATCATGGCCCGCTGGATCAGGTCTGATTCAACTTTATCGAGGAGCTCGGGTAATGGCTTACCGAGTTCCGGTGTTTTCAATCTGGTTTCAGTTGAATCGGCAACAGCTCCTTGCAGGGACAACGGCAGCTCCTGCGGCGTAAATTGATCGCCGCTGCAGAACAGTACGCCCCGTTCAATGATGTTCTGCAGTTCGCGAACGTTTCCGGGCCATGCATACTGCTGCAGCAGTTGCAGCGTCTCGGCGGCAAATCCGCTAACCGGCCGGCCCAACTCCCGGGCATAACGTCGCACAAAGAACAGGGCCAACAACGGTATGTCCTCTGCTCTTTCCCGCAGCGGCGGGATATTCAAGGTTACCACGTTGAGACGGTAATAGAGATCATCTCGAAACTGCCCTGCCGCGATCAGGGTCTTCAGATCCCGGTTGGTCGCAGCCACCACGCGTACATCACATTCGATTTCCGCAGTACCGCCGACTCTCCTGAAGCGTTTCTCCTGCAGCAGGCGCAGCAGCTTGGGCTGAAGGGGCAAAGGCATCTCGCCTATTTCATCTAAAAACAAGGTGCCGCCGTCGGCCATCTCGAGCAGACCACGCTTGCGCTCAGTGGCCCCTGTGAAGGCCCCGCGTTCATGACCGAACAACTCGCTCTCGAGCAGGTTCTCGGCGAAGGTGGCGCAATTGACCGCCACCAGTGCAGCACTCTGCCTGGGGCTGGAGTGATGCAACGCCCTGGCAACCAGTTCTTTGCCGGTGCCGCTCTCACCAGTGATCAGAACAGACGTCGGCGCAGGCGCGACCTGTTTGATCTCCTGGAGGAGCTGCCGAACGGCCGCGCTCTGGCCGATGATTTCGCTGCCGTTACCCGCATCTAGCTGTCGTCTCAACAGGGTGTTTTCAGTCCGAAGCCTGGCAAAACCGAGAGCCTTTTCGACCACTACCAGAATCTCCTCATTCTTGAAAGGTTTCATCAGGTAATCAAAGACTCCGGCCTTCATCGACTGCAGGGCAGTTTCCACGGTCGCGAAGGCGGTCATGATAATAAACGGTATATCACCGTAATCTTCCACAACGCGCTGATGAAACACCATGCCGTCCATGTTCGGCATCCTCAGGTCGGAAAGGATCAGCGAAACATCTTCACGGCCCAGCAGTTCGAGGGCTGCAAACGGGTTCTCGGCAACTGAGACCCGGTGGCCATCGTCAGTCAGAAGTTTCGCCAGGACGACCCGGTAATTTTTTTCATCATCAACAACCAGGATGTGAGCCATTCAACTGACCTCCAGTGGAAGTGAAGCGGTGAATCTACTGCCCTGGCCGACGTGGCTGGCCACTTTCAATGAGCCGCCATGACTCTCCATGATCTTGTAGGCATTGGCAAGGCCGAGGCCGGTGCCCTCACTCTTCGTGGTAAAAAACGGGTCGAAGACCTTGGCCAGGTTCTCTGCGGGGATACCATGACCTGAGTCGTCGATCACAATATCGAGCCGCTCCGGATACTGTTCCAAAACAACACGAACCCGGCCGCCCGGAGCGGTTGCCTCCAGCGCATTCAAGAGCAGGTTGAGCAGGACCTGCTGCATCATATCGGCATCGACGGAAGCGATGCAGGTTGAGCATTCGCGATCGAGGGCAAGGGCAACCCTCTTCTGCTGCGCCACATTCTGCAGGGAGTCAAGGATACGCGCAGTCAATGCCGCCAGGTCGCACGGTTGGCGCTGTGGCTCGAGCTGCCGACCGAAGGTCAGGAACTCCGTGATCAACCCATTCAGGCGGGTTGACTCCTCCTGGATAATTTCAAGCAGTTGCCGGGCCTCCGCATTGGCGACCTCACGCTCAAGCAGCTGTGCCGAAGAAGAGATAATCCCGAGAGGGTTGCGGATTTCGTGGGCTATGCCAGCCGACATTTCACCGAGGGAAGCAAGCCGCTCCCTGGTCCTCATGCTTTCCTCCGCGGTGTCAAGCCGTTCCAGGGAATCCCTGAGGCGTTGCTGGTTTTCCAGAAGTTTATCGTTAAGCTGCTGTTTCATAGCCAACTGGTGACGATTCTGCCGGGCAAAGGCCTGCACCAGAACCCCCAAAAAGAAGAACATGATGCCAAAACCGATGAGTTCAGGCAATTCCTCCACCCGCTCTCTGGGATCGAGATACATATGCGGAGGCAGGTGGGCAATAAACAGTGCGAAGGCAACCGTGCATGTGACGAGAGTGCCTCTCAATTTCAGATGAGCTGCGGCGATAGTTATCGGCAGGAAGTAGACGATCCAGAAGTTACTTTCATCATGGCCTGGCACCCTGGTACTCCAGACAACCAGGGTGCACAAAAACAGGGACATGGCAACGTAGGCGTTGAGCAGTTTGGAGCTCATGAGCCTGGATGGGGTGAAACGGTAATCGATGATCAGGTGGTAAGCGATCAGCAGAACCAGCGAAAGGCTCCCGTAGATGAGAGTCAGGCCTTTGTTGAAAGCGAGGAGCAAAAGAAGCAGGAGCAGGAACAGCCCGCTCTGAATGAAGGCGAAGACCTTGGTCTGTGTGGTTTCTTCCATCAGGCACCCTGTCCAGGCATGAAATTTAACAGATTGGCCAACGATAACCGAAATACGGGAGTATCGCCAACTTTTCTGATGACGGACCTCGACAAGGTGCTTCGGCAGGCCTGAACCTACGCGATCAGCTGCACGAAGTCGGTATCTCAGCCACGCTTTTGGCGAGAACCGGCAAACAGGTCCAGATCAGGGTGGTAAGCACCGGTTTTGACTCCGAACAGTCCTAACATACTGTGGAAGATATTATCGTGACTGTAAGATAAGGACCTGTTGCCTTGCAGTATCGGCAGATCGATCTCCTTCTGGGTGAGGTAGTCATCGGAAGCCCAGAACAACATGGGGACACGGGTCTGTTCGACGGGGGCCAGGGCATAGGGGAGCCCGTGCAGGTAGATCCCGTTCTCGCCTAGCGATTCGCCATGGTCAGAGACATAGAGCATCGCGCCCGGGATATCCTGTGCGGAGAGCAAGTCTATCGCCTTTGAGAGCACATAATCAGTATAGACAATAGTATTGTCGTAGGCATTCACGATCTCCTGCTGAGAACAATCCTGGACATTGTCAACCGAGCATTCCGGCAGGAAGACCTTGAAAGCAGCCGGTGTGCGCTTGTAATACGCCGGTCCGTGGCTGCCGTTGATATGCAGGACAACCAGCAGGTCTTGATCTGATGCGGAGATTTCAGCGGCCAGGCCCTGCAGGAGGATCTCGTCGTAACATTCCCCGTCCGGGCAGACTTCCGAAGCGTCCTGCTCGAGGAAATTTTTATACTGGACACGATCTGCAACCCCCTTGCTGCTGGAATTGTTGTCAAGCCAGACGACCTTGACGCCAAGCCGCTGCAGAACATCCAGAAGGTTCTCGAAATTCCCCGCTTTATCGCGGCTGAAACCGCTATGCGCCAGGTGCGAAAAAATGCAGGGGACTGATTCAATGGTCGAAGTGCCGCAGGCAGCAACATCCGTGAAATTGACCACATCACGCTGGCTCAGATAGGGATTCGTATCGCGAGGATAGCCATTGAAGGCGAACTCCTGGGAGCGCGCGGTTTCACCGACGACCAGCACGAATACTGATCTGCCGACGGCATCCCTGGTGGCGTCGCTCGCCATCGGCTGCAAGGGCTGCTTGGCCCGGGCAAAGAATTCTTTCTTGATAACCCTCTGAACGGAGCTGAGCGGATAGACCGGGTTGACGAGCATGCGCAGGTCCCGGTGCTCACGACCGAACAGGACCAGGTTCTTGAAATTTACATACCCTAGGCCGACGATCAAAACGAGGCTGCCCACAATCACTGCGGCTCTGGTCAACATCTCTTGCCGCAGCGGACGATAGCGGATGCGCGTCAGCAGTAGCAGGGTCATCGGTGCAAAGCCATAGAGCATCAAGTGCCTGACAAGGGGCCAGGTCATAAGCTCCAAAGCCTCGTGAGTATCCGTTTCCAGTGCATTGTAGATCATCGTCTTGTCGATGATCGTGCCAAAGCTGTCGGTGAAATAACTCGCGCTTGCCGCGACCAGGAACATCAGGCAAAGGAAGGGCTTCAAAACCGGACGGAACGCCAACAACATAAAGAGAAGATTAAAGGCCAGGACCAGCAACAGCCAAAGGAGCCCCATGAAAAGCCAGTGATCGCCTTTGTCAAGACCGAGGCTGGCAGCCAGGGAAGTCCATAGCGTGAGGTTGTCGAATGTGATGATAAAACAAGCCGCCAGGAGGGTCACGATGGGCAGACTGACCTGCGGCCGGAATTTATTGAGACTGTCTTGAGCAATCACTTCTTTGTGTTCTCCTGAAAAAGACTTCAGTTGCGAATTGGTTCTCTTACCTCGGCGACAGCTTGCGCCGACCCTGGCTGCGGACAAAGCGGTTTGATACTCATCCAGGAACTGTTGCCAATGCATCTGCTCCCAGCAAGCCTGGTGGCGCGAAAATTGATTGATGTCATGCAGACTGGCCTGCTGGAACGTCAGGCGACGCCTCGTCTTTTCCAGGTCAATCAGGGCAACCTTGTAGTCACTGTCCTGTTTGCGCACCAAGATGTGCTTGGCATAGAGGGCGCTGTGCTGCCAGCGGTTGCGGTGCAGGATCGCCAGTGTCGATGCAACCGCCCGGATCAGCTTGTAGTTTTCCAGTTCGTCTGTTCCGGGTGACTGTGTGTCAAAATCATCCAGCGACAGGTATCCATCCAGAGCCCTGGTGACGAGCAGCGCATGGTGTTCGCCGTCAACTCGCCGGGAGTCACAATAGATGACTTCAGGGACATTGATCCCCAGCCCCCTGACGGCCGCAATCGCCTCGGCCTCGCGCAGCGCCGTTGGTCGCCCCAGAGGGTACGGGAGACAGTAGTGCAAGTGGTTGATCTGCTTTTTGACATAGAGGAGCTCCCCGTCGATGCGGGTCTGGATCACACCGCTGCTCCCCTTGCGTCTCGAATTCGGGTCCTCAACCAAACCTCCGGCAAGAGTCCAGAAACGTTCGAATATTCCCGGCAGTTTTACCGTCGCAAGGAGTTCAGCGCTTGCGTAAGACATAGGTCCGCCACATCTGGTAATACGGCAGGAAATCGAGCTTGCCGAGGATCTCGAACCCGGCAGCAGCGAACTCATCTTCGATCCGGCTTTGTTCAATGACAAAACGGTTCTGCGAACCACGGTGCGCGCGATTCTGCTCCGCTTTCTTGCGCCGCCAGGCTTTATAGTTGCCGTCCACCCACAAGGAGATAATTGCCGTATCCCGGGTTACCCGGTGAAATTCTCTCAACAGGACGATCCGGTCCTCAGCCTTGCCCACATGATGCACCAATCGCATGCAGAAAATGCTGTCAACTGCAGCGTCCGGCAGGTCAATAGAGAACGCAGAGGTCTGCAGGCAGCGCACGCGTCCAGCCATGTATCCAGGGTGAGAATTCTGCGCCACTTCGAGCATGCCGACGGAGTAATCGGCGCCGATCACCTGCCTGTCGTCTTCCTCCAGCAGCAGCGGCCAGAAGCGGCCGGCTCCGCACGGCAGGTCGAGGACAAGACGGGGCTGCCCAGCCAGGCCCAAGGCCTGACGCGCCACCTGCTCTTCCCGGGCGTGCGACCAACGACGCGCTATTCCATTTTGATGCTTCCGATAGTAAGCTTCGGCATGTTTTCTGTCGTATTTTCGGGAAAATTCCAGATCGACAATCTCGGGGCCAGTTGTTTTCATCTCTGATGATCCTTAGCAATGGTTTGTTGTGCACGCAACTTCACCGTCAGCCTGACGCATCTCTAACTGGACTAGAGCCACAGTCATTAATGAATATGGCCGTGGGCACACAGCGAGGGAGACGGTCTGGCCGATCGACGTAATAACGGATGTAAGCTATAGAGCAGTTACCGTGCCATGCGCGTAACTGTCTTAATTTATTGTTTTTCAAAAATCCACGCCGAAAAATTGTACAAATATCTGTACGTCACATTCGGGAAGGGCTGGCAGGACGCCAACTTTTTTTACACCGCGAAGGGAAAATTTCAAAAATAGATTGATCAGGGAACAACAGTTTACAATTTCGACCGGAGTGACAAACTAACGGGGTTTCGTAATCCATCGTTGAGAATGACGGCCAGCAGAACCCGCATGCCCCTTGGGAAATAACTTCCAGAGATGAATTTTTCGCCCCAGGTTCTGCAAGGTCTGCGCGTTGAGATCGTAATGCTCACTAAAGACATGCAGAATAACCCACGGGAGATGCAAATATCTTGACATGCTGTTGAGAAGGTTTACTTAATAGTCGCCGCCACTGATGTTCATGATGCGCTATCGAAGCGGCACTTTCAGGGGCAGAACAGGGATTGTCGCCAGCCGCCCTCATAAAGAGACCCTGTGGCCGCAATGGATCTAACCGTTATAAATTTTACAAAAGAACCATAGAGAATTAAAAGGGACAGCAATGAAGCTAAAGATGGGAAAAACGGCCTACGATGTTTGCTACTTGTTTTGCGTCACGTTATTTTCACTATTAATGTTTGCTGCTTTGCGTTGTTTGTTGCTGATCAGAAACAATGAACTGCTTGAAGGCGTTCCCGGTTCAGACCTTGCCGTTTCCTTCCTGATCGGAGCAAGATTTGATCTGATTATAGTCTGTTATCTTCTCTTCCCGCTCGCCATCGCACTGGCGTTACCAAATGGCCTGGGAAAAAGAACGATGGCCTTTCTGTGGTTGATGCCAGCCTCTGCAATAACCATATTCCTGGGCGTTGTCGAACTGGACTTTTACCATGAATTTCACAATCGCCTGAACAGTATCGCCTTTCATTATTTACAAGAAGATGCCGCCACGGTAAGCAGCATGATCTGGAATGGTTTTCCTGTCGTTCGCTACCTGCTCCTGTGGGCCGTTCTGGTGGGAATCTATATTTATGCCCTAAAATTCATTGCGAAACTGACCACCCCCGATGTCGTGAAACCCACTCCATTCCTGCTAAGAATGTCCACAACGGTTTTGGTCTTGGCGCTGTTGGTCATCGGTTCCAGGGGTGCAACAATCCGGTCGGGTCCCCCCCTGCGTTGGGGAGATGCTTTTCACAGCCCTCATCTGTTTGCCAACCATCTGGCTTTAAACGGGACCTTTACGATTATAAAAGCGGCAGAGAACGCATCCAATGAAGCCAAGGGGGAGAAATGGTTAAGCTCGTACCCCGCAGGAGAAGCCCTGGAGACAACCAGGCAAATGATCTTAACCGAAAGAGATGTTTTACTTAGACCAGAGACACGCAAAATCTTACGCAGATCCCAGCCGCAAACGTCTCCTGTTAACAACAACATAAAGAATGTCGTCGTTATTTTAATGGAAAGCTTCAGTGGCAAATTTGTTGGTGCCCTGGGCCATGATTACGGCATAACTCCAGAATTTGACAAAATTGCCAAAGAGGGGTTGCTGTTCGAGAAATTTTTCTCCAATGGCACCCATACCCACCAGGGTGTCTTTGCGACTTTCGCAAGCTTCCCCAATCTCCCCGGATTTGAATACCTGATGCAACAACCGCAAGGGGGGAACGCCTTCTCAGGCTTGCCGGCCTTATTGAAAAGGGAAAAGTTCAACGACGTTTATATCTACAACGGGGATTTTACCTGGGATAACCAGGAGGGGTTTTTCCGCAACCAGGGCCTAACCAATTTTGTCGGCCGTCACGATTATGTCAACCCCAAGTTCCAGGACCGAACCTGGGGGGTTTCCGACGAAGACATGTTCTCCAGGGCCGTTGAGGAACTGGACAAAATAGACTCCGCGCAACCCTTCTTTGCCATGGTGCAGACATTGTCCAATCATACACCCTATGCATTGCCGGAGAGCCTGCCCGTTCCAGCAGTGACTGACATGGGTGAATATTCAGAACATTTAACCGCAATGAGATATTCAGACTGGGCATTGGGAGAGTTTTTTAAAGCCATCAGACACAAACCTTTTTACGATGAAACGCTCTTCGTAATTCTCGGGGACCATGGCTTTGGCGTAAAGCCGCAGATCTCTGATATCGACCTGCTGAGGTTTCACGTCCCCTTGCTTTTAATTGCCCCCGGACTGACGCAGGAATTTGGTCAAAGCATAACAACTGTTGCAACCCAGGTGGATGTTATCCCCACGATACTCGGTTTACTTGGCAAACCGTTTACCCACCAGTCCTGGGGTAGGGATATCCTCGCGCTGGACCCATCTGATGAAGGGTTTGGAATTATAAAACCGTCAGGGAGCGACCAGACCGTTGCCATGTTGAGAGGGGATACGATCCTGGTCAAACAGCCTGATGTTCAAGCGAGGTTGGGTCGTTACACGCTAAAACCGGAACCGGCGTATCAGGCGATTGACGACGTTCAATTAAAAGAGCGTATGACCAAAGAATTATTAAGTTATATAGAAACCGCTTTGTATGCCTTGCATGAAAATCAAAGTGGACTCGAATAACGCCTGGCGAAAAACCATATCCTGAAGGTTTCACGGGTTTGCGGACACTCCTGGGAGTCGCCAGTCATTATCCCTCGCACTCAGTGCCAACCGAACGTCTTGACGCCAAGACCACCAGCCCGGCAACGGCCAGCAACATTTCAGCGACCAACACCCTTGTGAAACACCCCATTATTCAAAAACATTAAGCGCCATATTTAGTCCAACAAGCCCACAAGCTCCGGTTCAAAAATCTCCCAAACTCTCTTTTCCAACTTTTGAATAAATTCCGCGCTGGTAATATTTGGCAGCATAATATTTTGATTCGGGTTATCGGACACCTCGGCAGGCAGGCAAAACTCTGCTTTGGTGTAGCCCTGACGGAATTCCAGAGCCAGGCCGAGCAGAAAGGCCCGACGTACAGCAGCCCGGATATCTTCAGTGTTGACCTCCAGGTTGAATTCACTCTTTAGACAGTCGACAACCATTTGGGTACCGATGCCCTTGGTAATGTCGAAAAACTTGCAGAGACCGATCATGTCAAAACCGACAATGTGCAGCTTATCTTCGGTGATCCCTTTAACCCAGGAGTCAATATCTGACTTCCCCTCACGGGTCAGCAACCCGTAGGTGCCCATCGACATATGACCACCAGCGATTGCCCAAGCATAGCCGGGGTTGGTTTCCGGCTGGTACGCAGCGATCTCCAGTCCCTTGACATGGTAGGCGTAGCTAGTTTCGTCCAGACCTTGTGACAGGCGCATGGAGCCTCTGCCGATTTCCGGCAGTTTCCCTTCACCCGCTTGAATGATTAGTTCACGGATCTTTTCATAATCACCAAAGGTCGCACCATTGAGAATCGTCGCGTCCGGATGCCTTTCGTTGTAGGACAACACATAAGAGACGGTAACACCCAGAGAGATGGCGTCCATCCCGTAGTTATCGGCTAACTTAATCAGTCGCGCGGCCTGGCCGGCATCGTGGATGCCGAGGTTGGTGCTGAGCAGATTGAGCGGCTCGTAATCGAACTTGGCCAGGAACTCGCCCTTGCTGCCGTCGGTGTTCTTCTCGGAGACATTATTGTGACAAGTGATGCCGCAACGGTAACAGGCCTGCGATTGGATATCGTATTCTTTTTCAACATTTTCGCGAAACAGCCGTTCTGGCAGATCATTGCCTTGCGGACGGAAATTATTAATCGGAACGGCATGGAATTCCTGTAGCACGTCATAAGCCGCCCAAGTCCCCCCGCCGCCGCCACGACTTATCGGTTGAATCCGGGCCGAACCTCCCCCCTTGATGACGTTGACATTAACTTTTTTGACCGCCTCTGTTAAGGGTTTCATCTTGTCGTTGCTTTGCGCCACCAGGGCAAGGATGTTCTTATAGCCCATCAGGCTGCCCATACCGCCTCGTCCAGCGAACCGACACTTGTCCTCACGCTCTCTGAGCTGGTTTTCTGTGGAAAGCGCCACGGCGCCCATGAAGTTGTTCTGCCAATGCTCCCCGGCCTGGCCAATGGAGGCAAAATGGGCGTCAGGGTATTTTGTTTGCAAAGCCATGATCTTGTCGTGAGTCGATAGACCGAGCAAATGCTCAGCAGGCTTTAATTCAACTTGCGGTCCTGTGTCTGTCTCGCTTATCACCACATAGACCGGTTGCTCCGAACGATTCTCGAAAATCAGTTCGTCCAGACCGGTCCATTTAAACTTTGCGCCAAACTTGCCGCTGCCGGTCGACCACATGGCGGCAGGAAGACCGACTTTGGAACCCTTGATAGGGCTATAACCAGAGAAGTAGGTGCGCATGCCGGTCATGGCACTGCTGCCAGTCAGCAGACCGGTGTTGACGATCAATGGATTCTCGTCACAATAGGCGTTCTTTATCTTTCGCTTAGCCAGATCCTGAAATGAGCGGCCAAAGCCACCGAGGACATCTTCCAGGTTACGACAGGGGACTTCTTCTATGCTCTGGACGCCCGAGTTCAAATCAACCGTACAACGTTTATATAGAACACTTGAAGGTTCTGCTGCGGGGTCTGTTGTTAAAAACTTCATCGATCCTTCTCCTTACATCAAACACAAAAAAGATTGCACATCAGGCCACGAAAACGAAGTTCCTCAACCACCATCCAGGAGAGGAAGTATCGACAGCGAATCAGCATCCTTGAGGAGATCTTGTTCATCAGCATGCACACCATTGATAAGGATGATGCCAAGGACATCTTTAGGCAGCTTGAGGTTTTCAATGACCTCAACAACCCTGGTTCCGGAGGGATACTCCAAAAGCTCCTCCTTAAATCTGCCGATGCGAAACAAGCCGACCAGTTTAACTTTGATCTTCATTTTCAGAGGCCTTACATCTCTCTTTGATTGAAAGAGGCTTCCCGGTTTCCTGTACCAGCACAAGCATACCAAAGACATCTCCTCCCTGAAAACAGAATGAGTGCATGATTATCACGCACCCATTCACAAACGTCTTTCAAAGAGGCACTACGGACCGACTGCCACAACTATGCGGTCGCCTGAAGTTTGGATATTCACGGGGCACTCTTAGCCGACTTCGAGTAGCGTTTTCTCCAGGAGAGCCAGGCCCTCCTCCAACTGCTGGTCCTTGATGGTTAATGGCGTCAGCAGGCGAATGGTGTTACCGAAGATGCCGCAGGAGATCAGAATCAAGCCATTTTCGAGTGCCTTGCTGGTGATCTCCTTGACCTTATCGGCATCAGGGCTATGGCCACCACGTTCCTTGACCATTTCGAAGGCAACCATAGCGCCCAAGCCCCTGATATCACCTATGGGTGGGGCTTCGCTACGCTCTTTTATCGCCCGTATGCGCTCAACCATCCTTGCGCCAATAGTGATGCTGCGTTCGCAAAGCTGCTCTTCCTCTATGACATCGAGGACAGCATGGGCAGCGGCACAACCCAGGGGGCTGCCGCCGTAGGTGCCGCCAAGACCGCCAGGTTCCGGCGAATCCATAATTTTTGCCTTGCCGATGACTCCCGAGAGGGGAAAGCCGCCCGCCAAAGACTTGGCTACGGTCATCAAGTCCGGCTCAATATCAAAATATTCCGTGGCGAACAACTTACCGGTACGGGCAAAGCCGGTCTGAACTTCATCGCAGATCAACAAGATGCCGTGTTTGTCGCAGAGTCGACGTAAAGCGTGCATGAACTCTTTAGGGGCAATATAAAAACCACCCTCACCCTGAACTGGTTCGAGGACGATTGCCGCGACCTGATCGGCTTCAACATCGGCTTTGAAGATGCGTTCCAGCGCATCAAGGCTGTCTTGTACGCTGACCCCGTGATGTTTGATCGGGAAAGGGGCATGGTAAAGTGAGGCCGGGAAAGGGCCGAAACCGGCCTTGTAAGGCACAACCTTACCGGTCATTCCCATGGTCAACATGGACCGTCCGTGAAAACCTCCAACAAAGGAGATGACTGCCGGGCGTTTGGTATAATGCCGGGCAATCTTGACAGCATTCTCCACAGCCTCGGCTCCGGTGGTCATAAAAAGGGTCTTTGCGTGGCTGATCGGTGCGAGTTTGTTGAGCCTTTCAGCGAGGGCAATATAGGTCTCATACGGCACCACCTGGAAGGCGGTATGCACAAAGGCCTCGCACTGTTTTGCCACAGCAGCCATGACCTTTGGATGGCGATGCCCGGTATTGCAGACCGCAATCCCTGCAGCAAAATCGATGTAACGTTTCCCCTCGGCATCCCATATTTCGGCGTTTTCTGCCTTAACCGCAAAGACTGGTGTGGCAGAAGCGACACCCCTCGGAACCGAGACGTTACGGCGTGTGTTTAGTTCAATGTTCGACATAATAGTGTGATCCTTCCTTTGTTTGTCTCAAGTCTACTCTAGTTAATCATACAGACGGCACTCTGAAGAGTTGTTACAAACCCAAAAACGCGGTTTTGATATGCGGATCGGCCATTAGTTCCTCGCTGGTCCCCTCCAGCACGATCTGTCCCTGCTCCATAACATAGGCCCGGTCGCTGATAGCCAGTGAATTCACAACATCCTGCTCCACAAGAATGATAGTGGTTCCGTAGTTTTCGGCAATCTTTTTTATCGCCGCGAAAATATCTTTCTTCAGCACAGGGGCCAAACCAAGAGAAGGCTCATCCAACATTAGAATCCTCGGTTGCGCCATGAGACCGCGACCGATAGCAACCATCTGCTGCTCGCCACCGCTCAAAGTCCCGGCCAATTGTTTCTCCCGTTCTTTAAGTCTCGGGAACAGCGCGTGGACCTCTCCAAGGTTTTTTGTGAAATCAACTTCCGCACGTTTGCTGTAAGCACCCATTTCAAGGTTTTCATAAACAGTCATCAGTGAAAAAAGTCGACGCCCTTCCGGGACATGAATCAAAGCTTCTTCGACAATTTCATCAGGAGAACATTTATGGATCGGCTTGTCGGCAAACTCAACTTTGCCGGAACTGGGCTTGATCAATCCGGAGATCGTTTTTAAAAGAGTCGATTTACCCGCTCCATTTGAACCAATTATGCTGACAATTTCTCCTTCATTAACGTGCAGAGAAAGGTCAAACAAAACCTGAATCTCGCCATAACCAGCACTTATATTCTCAATGTTGAGTAGCGACATATGCATCTCCCAGATAAGCTTTGATGACTTCTTCGTCAGAGACCACGTCGTGCGGAGTCCCCTCCGCGATCTTTTTGCCAAAGTTGACAACATAAATCTTTTCAGAAAGATTCATAATTGCCTGCATAATGTGCTCGACAATGATAATAGTCACACCAGTTTCATTGATTTTCCTGATAATCGGCAGCATGTCGGTGACCTCCGAAGGTCTCAGGCCTGCCATGACTTCATCCAGGAGTAACAGCTTCGGCCTGGTCGCAAGGGCTCGGGCCAATTCCAGCTTTTTCCTTTCCGGAAGGGTCAGGCTCTTTGACACGATGTCTTTTTTATTCTCAAGGCCTAAAAACTTTAGAACTTCAAGCGCATTGTGTTCCGCTTCATGGAGATGTTTGGTCTGGGCGAATGCACCAACCATGGTGTTGTAAAGAACGGACTTGCTCGCAAAGGGTTTAACGACCTGAAAGGTCCTGGTAATACCTAGTTGGCAAATTTCGTAGGGTTTTTTCCCGGCCACTTCGAGGCCATCAAACAGGATACTTCCCTTGCTTGGCGGTAAAGCCCCTGCGATACAATTAAAGAGAGTCGTCTTGCCCGCACCGTTGGGGCCGATAACCCCGACGATCTGCCCCTCCTCGACACTCATACTGACCTCGTTGACTGCGATCAAGCCGCTGAATCTTTTGGTCACACTATTTACTTCGAGCAACGCCATAAAACTACTCCTGTCCGGATGATGGATTTGAAGGATCTGCCTCTTTTTCCCGTCCAGGCTTTTTAATAAACCTGTCGATCAACTGCTTGATTGGTTCGACCAGACCCTTGGGGTAGTAGCGCATCACCACAATCAACACCAGACCGAAAATAACCAGATGCAGCCCTGGGAGTGAGGAACCAAGATAAATCCGCGTCAGTTCACTCACCGGCCGCAACAGCAGCGCACCCAGGACCGGACCGAGAATAGTGCCACGACCACCGATCAGTGCGATAAAGGCGATCTCGAAGGAAAGATCGAGGCCCATAATTGATTTCGGGTAGAAATAGAGCATCAGTTGCGCGTAAAAGGTGCCGCCGAGGGCAGCCAGAAAACAGCTGATGACCATTGCGATCAACTTGTACCGAGCGACCTTGATCCCCAGCGCTTCTGCCGCCTCGGGCTCTTCACCACCGGCCGCCAGATAGTAGCCGATTTTGGAGTTCATCACGAAATAGGTCAGCAGTAAAACCAGCAGCAACATGATCAGAATAATGTAGTAATAAGGCGCCTTGCTGCCGAACTGAAAATCCACAAAGGAGCTTTCCACCAGTTGAATCGAAATTCCGCTTGGCCCGTTGATCTTAAAAGGCCCGACCTGGTTGACATTTTCAAACAACACCCGCATCCCTTCGCCAACGGCAATCGTCGCAAGGGCAAAGTAGGCTCCGCGCAGCTTGAGGGTCGGCAGACCGATAATTACACCGACCAAAGCCGCCAACAGACCACCAACGATCATGCCGAACCAGGGGCTGATGCCGAAAGTTTGAAACAGCACTGTCGAGGTATAGGCCCCGAGGCCGATAAATGCAGAATGGCCCAGCGGCAAAACCCCGGCAAAGCCACCGACGAAATTCCAGGTTGAGGTAAAGTAGGCGTACAGAATAATCAGGATGAATATCTGCATCAGTGCCGGGCTGGTCACGACCAGTGGCAGAAGAAACAGGGCGCCGAGCAGTAGCGCAGTTAAAATCAAAATAATCGGTTTTTGGTTCAACAACTGCTTCATTATCGTTCTCTCCCGTCCCGGAGTTAAGTGCTGATTCAGGTTAAAAATCCTGTTTCATTCCGAATAATCCGGATGGTTTGACCAGTAAGACGAACAGGAACACTCCGTAGAGCAGCAGTTCCGTCCAGGTTGCTGCCATAAACTGGGCGCCGACATTTTCAATGATACCGACGATAACCCCGCCGATGATCGCCCCTGGGATACTCCCCAGGCCACCCAGAACGACAATGATAAAGGCCTTGATGTCAAAGGGAACGCCGACGGTCGGATAGACATAATAAAAGGGAATCAGTACGCAGGCAGCGATACCGCAACAGGCACAACCCATCCCGAAAGCGATATTGTATATTTTTGACTGTTTGATCCCCATCAGTGAGGCGGCTTCCCGATCGAGGCTGGTCGCACGGATCGCTTTGCCCATTCTCGAATGTTTCAGGAACCAGTAGAGATAGATGGCACAGAGTATCGTAATGCCGGCGCCAATAACCTTTGGCATCAGAAAATACATGTCATAGAACTCAAAAATCTTGCCTGTCACTGATGTTTTGACAACCCGGTATTCGGCGCCGAAAAACATTAGTGCTAGATTGTCGAGTACGTACCAGATGCCGGTTGTGACGATAATAACGGTGATCGGCTCGCGGACATCCTTCTCGGCTTCAAATATCGGCTTGATGATCCAACTCTGCATGAAGTAACCGAAGAAAAACAGAAACGGCACCACCACCAGAATTGCCAGGTAAGGATTCAGCCCGGTCAGTTTAACGAACCAGTAAGCGGCAAACATCCCGACCATCAGAATTGAGCCATGGGCGAAGTTGATCACCTTCATCACCCCGAATATCATCGTCAGGCCCACGGCCGTTAAGCCATAGATGGACCCCATCAACATACCGTTAATCAATGCCTCGATAATGCCTAACATTCAGACTCCTTAAATACCAAAACGGCCAGCCGAAAAGGGAGATGACCGCTGTTCGATTTCCGCATCAGAAACCAAAGAAGCGGGACGAAAAAAGTTTTCCGTCCCGCGACAATCATGCTTTCTACTTCTCTGGTTGTGGGAAGACAGGAGTGTAGCCGGCCCGGCGAACATTCTTCGGCCAGACGGTAATACGATCCATCTCGTCGCCGTTAGCACGAGTCTGAACTATAACCAGACTGGCGTTTTTATTCTGCCCTGTTTCGTCAAATTCGACACAATCGTAAGCCAGAAGACCCGTTTTGCCACCACAGACCTTGATCTCGGCAAGGGTCTTGCGCAATACAGCCGGATCGGTCGAAGCGGCCTTCTCCAGGGCTTCCTTGATGACATACATGGCAGCATAGGCATCGACCGACTCACCATTCATGTTGCTGCCGTAGAGCTTCTTGTACTTATCGTTGGTCTCTTTGAGACCGGGACGATTAAGATCGGTTTCCCACTCGACGATATCGAACAGGTAATCGGCATTTTTCCCGGCCGCTTTCAGAAAGGACGGATCAGCATGACCGCCACCGCTGGAAATGATCGCCTTTACGTTGACGCGCATTTCGGCCATGGTGTTGGTCAGCAGGATCGCATCTGCTGCATTGGACGTCATAAAGACTACATCAGGGTTGGCACGCTTCAACTTGATGACAACAGGAGTCAGATCGCTGGCGGTGCTGGGATAAGGCTCGTTAAGAACGACCTCGTAGCCACGCTCTTTGGCAAGCGCCACCCACTTCTCAGCAAAACCGACGCCCCAGTCGCCATTTTCATAAACAAAGGCAACTTTTTTGACATCAACATTGAACTCTTTCTTCATGTCGTCCAGAAACAGGAACTGGTCTTTCGCCCACCAGCCATCTTTTGCAGCAATGCGGAAAACATACTTGAAGCCGCGCTCTGTAATGGTGTCGCGAACCGATACAGGCACTATGAAGGGAATCCCATAGCGCTCAGCAACCTGAGTGGTCGGATAGGTAACGGCTGAATTCCAGCATCCGGTTAACAGATGAACTTTTTCGGAGTTGATCATACGCTCGGCTTCTGTAACACCGGTGGTCGGATCACTTTTGCTATCGGCAAAGAGCAATTCCAGTTTGGCGCCACCGAGAGATTTGATCCCGCCCGAGCTGTTGATTTCCTCCAGGGCCATCTCACGGGCCTGCTTGCCCTGGATGCCAACTGATGCCGAGGGCCCTGACAAGGGGATGATGTTACCGATCTTCACGGTTTTCGTTTCTGCCTGGGTTACACCGCAAGTGCCCGCAACCATTGCAAGGGCTAAAACGGGAACAACCAAATGTTTCAACATCTTCATACCTGACTCCTTCCTCTGTGTCCGCATCAGCGGAGAGTTAAATAACGCCATCGGTCTTATCGATGACTCACATAATGAATTAAGCATCGATCACGTAAAAATTTACTCGACAGACTGACTCAATACGTTATAGAGCAAGGGTATAGAGCAACACGTGTGCCAGACGCAGAAGAATAAAACAACATACTGATTTAATTGATTTTCACAAGACGTGAAGAAGATATGGGGTTGCAAACGGGGGAAAAAGTAAACCATTGACGTCAACCATGGTTGACGAGGGAAACCATGGTTGACGCATGGCTTCCGGTACAGGCTATTTCTGAGCCCGCTTCTTCAAGCGTTTGTGCAAGGCCTGTTTAGAGATGCCAAGTAGCCTGGCAGCCTGAGCCTGGTTGTCTGAGGTTATAGCCAGGGCCTCAGCAATGGCAAAGTTCACCAACTCCTCAAGTGAAGGGAACTGTCCGAACAACTTTCCCAGAGGGTTGGACCCAGGGAGAGCGGCGGCGGAGTCAGGGATACTGCCCCCAAGTCGTTCAGCGATCAGCTCTCGCGGAATTTCGACATTGCCACAACGAGCCACGGCATCATACAAGTAAGTCTTAAGCTCTCTGATATTGCCATAAAAAGGGTGTCGTAAGAGGAGGTGCATCGCCTCCTTGCTGACCAAAGGCGTTTTTCTATTCATGCTGTCGGCTGCATCCGCAACCAATTTCCTGACCAGTAAAGGAATGTCCTCACGTCGATCCCGAAGAGGGGGGATTTTGATCAAGTGCGTACTGAGCCTGTAATACAGGTCCATACGGAAACCGCCCGACTGACCAGCCAACTTCTGCAGATCCTTATTGGCGGCGGCAATGATACGTGCCCGACTTTTCTTCGGTTGGTCCGCCCCTAGCGGATAGTAGAGACCTTCCTGCAACAACCGCAACAACTTTACCTGTGAAACTTCACTCAAGTCGCCGATCTCATCGAGAAAGATTGTTCCTCCCTGAGCCATTTCGAGCAGGCCTGAGCGAGGTTTGTCCGCACCGGTATAAGCACCTTTCGAATGTCCAAAGAGCGTGTCCGAAAAAAGCGTATCATCCAATCCAGAAACATCCACCGCAACAAATTCTCCATGCACACCACTCACCTCATGGACGGCCTTCGCCAACAACTCCTTTCCGGAGCCTGTTTCCCCCAGAATAAGAGTCGGCTGGCTACTTTCGGCAATGGCCTCGACGTATTGGAAAATTTCCACCATCACGGCATTTTGTGTCACGATTCCGGAAAATGCCGAGTGCGTCGGCCTACCACCGAAAGGGATGCCCTTGAGTGACATCACTTCATTGCGTAACGAGCCTATTTCCAGGGCATTGCGTAAAGCTGAGCCAAACGTAGACATGCTGATGGGTTTGATCAGATAATCGTGCGCACCCAATTTCAGGCATTCCACGGCAGATTCGATTTCCGAGTTTGCGGTCAGAATGATCACCGGGACATGAGGGTGCTTCTCCTTGATCGCACGCAGCACTTCCTGGCCGGTCATATGCGGCATATTAAGATCCAGAAAGACAATCGGACCGGGGATGTGCTGCAAAGCTTTCAGGACCTGGCGGCTATCGGAGAGTGCCGTAACCTTCCTGACTCCCATCGACTCTAGAAGGAAACTGTACGCATCCAATTCAGATTGTTCATCATCCACCAAAACGACATGAGGATTTTGCCTGCTTAAATCCAACATTACACACCTTCATCTTTCTTTTTTAACTCAGCCTTTGGCAACCTAAGCGTAAATTCGGCACCTATTTCAGTGTTCTTGACTGACAAAACCCCACTCATCTCTTTTTCGACAATAATTTTTGCCATATAGAGACCGATTCCTGCCCCGGACAAAGTGGCCTTCGTTGTAAAGTAAGGGTCAAACACTTTGGCCAGCAAAGGTTCAGGGATGCCACAACCGTAATCTTTGACACAAATAACAACCTCAGCATGGTTACTGATGATATCAATTTCAATCAGGCGAGGTAAACCATTTGTCTCCTGCGAAGCCCTTTCGTCAATAGCATCTCTGGCATTAGCGAGGATATTCACAAGTACATGCACAAATTCACTTTGATAGCCGTACACAACGAGTGGTTCTTTAACCTCTGCGAAGTTGATCTTCAGGTCGACTTCGCTCTGCTTTAACTGGGCTTGCATCAACTTAACGGCACTGTCGATAGCATCAACGATGTCGAAGGGAACCTTGCTTTTACTCGGCCGGAAAAACAGCCGGAAGTCATCGATGGTCTTTGACATAAACTGAATCTGTGAATCAGCTTCAGAGGTCAGCTTCTGCACAAAGGTTTCATTGATCTTGTTATTGAAATAAGCCGCCTGCAGGCTAGCAATATAGGTCGACAGGGTATTCAGGGGTTGACGCCACTGATGAGCGATAGCGCCAAGCATCTCTCCCATGGCCGCCATTTTTTGAGCCTGCCTGAGTTGTTTTTCTGCATTGACGCGTTTCGATATGTCCCGAATACTCGATAGTGTCAATTCCTGATTGTCAAGGCGAAGAATCTTTAAGCCAACTTCAGCGGCAAACTCAGTCCCGTCGGAACGCAGGAAAGTCCATTCAAAAAATTGTTGCTCTCCCGCACTGGCAGTTTCGATGATCTTGTCTGCCATCATCATGCTTTCTCTCCCATTCGGTTGGAATTCAGGAGAGAAATCAATCATATTCATACCAATCACTTCTGATCGCGGAAAGCCGAACATTTCCACTACTTTTTCGTTGCATTCCACATATTGCAACTTTTTACTCAGCAACACGGCGTCATTAGCCACATGAAAGAGCGTTTGGTAAGAGGTCTCTACTTCTTTGCGCTTGCTGATATTCCACTCTAAATCTTCACTGATCCCAGTCATTTCTGCTTTGTGCTGTTGAACGGTTGTTTCAAACCGCCGGTTGAATACAAACAGGATCAAAACACTGCCACCACCGCCGACCAAGGTCACAAGAGCCAGGACACCAAGGAC
>CAWKAV010000024.1:0-33916 GCA_963847735.1 uncultured delta proteobacterium
GCCAGGTGATCGTCGTCCGCCAAGATCAGATCGGCCTGCGAATCCTCGAGCATGTACGCCAAGCGAGCGGGAGGGTAGGAAGGATCGAGCGGAACGTAGGCCTTGCCGGCCTTGATCACGCCCAGCAGCGCGGCGATGGCCGGCGCGCCCCGCTCCGCCAGCAGGGCAACGGTGGGCGCTCCTCCTTCCCCCTCGGCCAGGACGGCCCACGCCACGCGGTTGGCCATTTGGTTCAACTCGTCATAGGTGACCTCGCCGTGCGCGTCTCGAACCGCAAGCCGGGTCGCGTACTGCCGGACAGTACTCTCGAAACGTGTGGGATCGACTCCTCGATCGCCGTCAATCAAAAGGAATAAACGGGTTGCGGGGACGCGCCGCGGCGATCGGAGACGCCGACCTCCCACGGATAGAAATCGGCCTGCCACGTCGGTTTTGCTCGCTCACATGTGCTCACTTTCCAGCAGGGCAAACTGCCAACACTCGATCTGCCGGCAGCGGCCTTGTACAGCCAGCGCAGCCGCATATCCCGCGCCAGGGCAAAGCTCGTGCAGGGTACAACGAGGGCCGGCACTGAGCGACCACATCGTGCGCCCGGGAGCGGTCGATCTGTCCGTCGACGGGCTGACGCCCTCCGTGAACGCGGACAGGCCCTGCCCTATCGCCTTGGCACAGGCTTCTCGGCGCGTCCAAAGGTCAAAAAAAGCTGCCTGTTGAGCCAGGGCGGGAAGCGCGCGCAAATGCTGCAGATCACCTGGCGCAAAGAAACGCCGGGCGATCTCGTCCATCTCGTCCAAGGCGTAGATACGCTCCACATCGATGCCCACCGGAACGCGGGCAACGGCATAGAGCGCGAGACTGCCCGAGTGGGACAGGTTAAAGCAGAGATTCCGGCGCCTGTGGGGGCAGCCCGGGGTCGCTCACGGATGGATCGAAAGACAGAAAGGGCTTGCCCCACTGGCCATAGCGGAAGCAGAGCGTGCGTGGATCGACATCGAGGTAACGGCTCAGGAGGACCCTCAGCATGCCCCGCGCGGCAATGAAGCGCCGGCGATCCCGAGCAAAGCGCAGCCGACCGGCTCGGTCCAACTCGTCGAGTCCAAGAGTACGCTCCAGAGCGCGCAGACGATGCTCCGATACGTCCAGCGAGGCCCGCCAGACGTGCACCTGCCCATCAGGCAAATGGGTTGTACGCGGCGGAGGGCGCCAGAGGACATCTGCAGCCTGCGCGATCTCTCCCTCGATTTCCCGATCAGATGTGACCGCCTGTCCCCAGCTCATATCGCTTTGATTTCCGCCCAGCTTGAGACGGCGGCGCGATGCTCCTCTGTAGGTAGGTCAGCCATCGACAAACTTGAGATTGCGCACAAAGTGCTCGTACGTGTTTCCGACGAGAGGAACACCACACTGTGCGACCCTGGCAGCGGATTCCCCTGTACCATCGTCAGCGGCGGGACCGACTGGGTGACGACGCTGCCCGCAGCCACCACCGCGCCCTGCCCGATCGTCACGTTGGGTAGAATGATCACACCCGGGCCAATGTAGACATTGTCCTCGATCCGCACCGACGCGCCATCGCTCAACCGTGCCCAGCGCGCACTCCCCGCAAAGTGGGCAATGACCACACTGCGCACACTGATCGTCACGTGATTGCCGATCGAGACCATCGCGGGTGTCCGGATTCCAGGAGCACGCCAAGCCCAATAAACACGTCCTTGCCGATGCGCACGCCCCGCATCGCGGTGCAGCCGCACGCGGATCGTGCGCGCCCCCGGCGCATAGAGCGCCAGCATCTGCAACAAGCGGTTCTTGAGCTCTACCAAAGGAGGGTCTCTGTACAGTCCGTGCCGGGCCGGCGCGCCTTGGCCGGCGCGCGGGGCCTGGCTGCCCCTGCGCGCCCGCCGGTCGCGTCTCTGAGCCTCGGCGCATCGCTTTACCGGCGATAGATGCGCGCAAGCTGCTCGACGGTGGGAGACCGAAAAAAGCGTCCAGGGAGACCGGGCCGCGGCGCCGCATCCCCTTCAAGATCGCCGCCAATGCGCGCATCGATCTGTGCAAAAAGGCGCGCCACCAGCAGCGAGTCCCCGCCCAGATCGTAAAAGCTGTCGCGCACGCCGACCGGCTGCACGCCAAGCACCTCTTCCCAAATGCTGGCCAGATCGCGTTCCAGAGCGTCCCGCGGGGCGACATAGGGATTCTCCAGGTCCGGTCGTGTGGGTTCCGGGTCGGGCAGCGCGCGGCGATCGATCTTGCCATTGGCGTTCAGCGGCATCCGGTTCAGCAGCACAAAAGCGGAGGGGATCATATAGTCGGGCAGGCGCTCTGCCAGCGCGCGCCGCAGGCTGCTCGTCGTCGGCGCAGGCCGGGCGGCCGGTACGAAGTAGGCCACCAGTTGCTGGTTGCCGCCGGGATGGCGCTGGCGCGCCACGACAACCGCCTCTTGACGAGCTTGGTCCGGGCGCCGCTCTCAGGATCGAGCAGCGCGGCCTCGACCTCGGCGATCTCGACCCGGAACCCGGAACTTGACCTGAAAGTCCTTGCGCCCCAGGTGTGTCAGGCAGCCATCGCCGCCATCCGACCAAGGTCGCCGGTAAAGTAGAGACGCTCGTCGCTGAGGCGGCTCCATCCGCTCCCGTAGAGGCGCGTGCGCCGGCAGCAGGCAAGAACTTGGCTGCGTCAGCTCGGGCTTGCGCCAGTAGCCGGGAGATAGGTAACGGCTCTGGACCACGATCTCGCCGACCTCGCCCGGAGCGACCGGCTGCCTCTCCTCGTCCAGCAGCAGGATCTCGACGTCGTCAACGCATAGCCAACCGGCACGATACTGTCTGCGATCTCTGAATCCTTGTTCACAAAGAGGCGCGAGATGATCTTGGCCTCGGTGGCCCCCAGCCCAATGTGAAAGACGCAGTTGGGAAAGTGGGTCTTGTACAGCTCCACGTCCCCCTTTTCCACCCGGTCGCCGCCAACGCCAATGATCCGGAGATTAGGAAACCGGTGATCGGGAGTCAATGCCTGGCACAATTGGCGAAAGAGGGTTGGCACCGATTCGTACTTGCTAATGCGTTCTTTGATGAGCCACTCTGCCAGGCGGCCGATGCCTGCCTCTTGGATGCCATAGGCAATAACGGCCGCCCCGTTCAGCAGCGCGCCATAGATGTCGCCGACCGATCCGCTAAACGCGAGCGAGGCGAGCAGAGCGAGGCGATCCTCCGAGTGCAGATGCCAGCCGTTCGTATAGACCATGGTGTGATGGAGCACGTTTCGATGGCTCTCGATGACCCCTTTGGGCGCCCCTGTCGAGCCAGAGGTATAGATGATGTAGGCATAGGTGTCGGGAGAGAGAGCCAGTCCCGGATTCTCGGCCGAGTTTGCGTCCAAGGCTTGCACATTGAGGACTCGACAGCCGGTCTCTTGGGCCAACGATCCGGCCAGATCGGCATAGTGACTGTCGCACAGGATCAGATCGCTCTCAGAATCCTCAATCATCAAGGCCAATCTGGCGCGAGGATAAGAGCCATCCAGCGGCACATAGGTCTTGCCCGCCTTGAGGGCGCCCATAAATGCAGCGATATCTGCTCAGGATCGAAGTCACAAAGTGGTAATGTATTCAATTCAGTTTTAAATGTCACTGAGCTGAACTTCTTTAGAGGAGATAGATATTTAATTACAGACTGAATCGTTCTGTTCAAATCGTTGTTGTCTTTATTCAAGTCAGTAACTGAAGTTTCAAGCAGCACCTGTGCATATTTTTGAATGTTACGAATGCTATCCGCGGCTACTTTTGATTTCAATTTTAATCTGTCAAAGAGCAGATCATCGAGTTCTTGATTAGTGTCAAATTCTGATTGTGATTTTTCGATTGTTCGTAAGAGACTTTCAGTCTCGAGTAAGGCAAGGTGAACTAAACCTTGCAATGCCTGCCAATCTCAGTATCAATTCCGGATTTTAATACCTTTCGCTCTGCCTGAATGAGTTGTGCATTTGCTTCCTGTAATGCATTGTATGCATTTATCTGGTTATCGTACAATTGGGCATTTCTGATTGCGGTGGCTGCCTGCCCGGCAAGTATCTCAAATGTGCCTGTTATTTCTCTAACTTTTATTTTATGAAGACGTTTGCTATCGACATAAATCACACCTATCTTTTTGCCATTTGTGATTAATGGAGAACAAAGTATTGTTTGAAGATCAAGCTTTAAAATACTCTTTGTTGTATCATATGCTGTATCACTCTGTGCACCTTCTAAAAAGATTGATTGACCATTCTTGAAAAACATCTTCAACATGTTCTGCGATGACGACAATGGGCTGAGAAGACACGCGCATCTCTCCTATCCGGTTATTAAACGGTCTTGAAGAATATCCAAAAGCCGGTGTGCTTTTTCCAGGGGCGTTCCTTCCAGAATCAGTCCTGCACGCGTTTTTCTGCGGAAGCGTTGTCTGCATGATGGACAGATGTGTGGATCGGCGATTCAAGAGATCCGGACAAAATCGTGTCCAGGGGATGTCTGTTGGCCCGAAGCATTTTGGAAAGCGAGGGATAGCGCGGCTGGTTGATGCCGCTTTGCAGTGTCAGAAGCGCCGGAAGCTTGATTTCCATGTGCATCTCGAAGTCCGCCTTCCATCTCGCGTTCAACGTATATTCGGCCCGATTTCCGGCATCATCCGGCGGAAAATAACGGAGGTGGCACAGGGAAGTTGCAGCATTTCAGCCACCAGGGGCCCCACCTGGCCATTCATGTCATCACCGGACATGATGCCGGTCAGAATCAAGTCATAATGGCAGGCCCGGGCATATGCGGCAATCCAGGTGGCGGTTGCAAAAGGACTCAGGTAGCCATCGGATTCGGTGAGAATGTGAATGCCGTGATCCGCACCCATTCCCAGTGCTCTTCTGAGAATCGCCTCCACCCTTTCAGGTCCCACGGACAGGACATCGATGCGGGTTTTCAGAATTTCTTCACGGATACGCAGCGCCTCTTCAAGGGCAAAACAGTCAAAGCGGTTCATGACAAACGCGCTGCCATCAATGTCGACCCATCTGCCATTGGCGTTAACACCGACCATCGCATCAGGATCGGGTATCTGTTTAACACAGACCAGGAGCTTCATTACGCCGATTTTCCTGAAGGGCAAATCATCATTTCAGCCCCTGGCCTGCCGCATTCTCAGATTTATTTCCAGCTTTTCAAGGGCCAGCTTGATCGCGTCCTTGGCTTTATCCGAGCGACTCAGATAATCTGTGAAATAGCCCGGGATCTCCTCAGGCCGGTAAAGCCCGGCTGAGGGAACGATCGCGGTGATAAGTCTTTCATGAAGAAGGGGATGAAAGCTTTCGATTTTTGACAGATTGGCCGTGTACCAGTCCCAGAGAAGGGGAATCGCCTCAGGGTTGGCCGACATGGAAATGATGGGAATAAACTGATTCCTGGCCGGCACCTGATGAATGACATAATCCAGGGCTTTGGCGATGACCGCATTTTCCGAAAATCCCCCCAGGGCGATCAGCACATTGACACGCTCCTGTTCACTGGCGGATTCGCGGAATCGCATCTCCAGCCAGCCAAAGGCATCTTGACCTTCCGTCAACGCGCCGATCTGCATGGCGCTTTTCAAAATATCCGGATTGACGGCTTTGCCTGCTTTCATCAGGGCAAATTGAGATCGGCCGAAATCAGCCGCAGTCTTAGAGCCGATCAAGGCTGCCTGCCACAGTACCTGATCTCGCAGAATCGCGCGAGTATGGGCTTCGTCTGCGCCCGCCTCGTATCCGATACGCTCCAGAATGGATTCAAGCCGCGGAATTGCCGCATCGGAAATCTGCCGGCGGCCGTCTTCCAGCACCAGCCAGAGATGACAGAGCACATCGGCGATGCCGGCGAGCGGCAAAAAAGCATCTTCGTCGTCATAATGGGCCAGAAAATCCAGATAAGCTTCCAGGGTCATGTCACCGCGGATCAGCAGGGCGGCGAAATCCGCATGAAGTCCCCAGCGGTCTTCCGGGGAAAGGGTTTTGTTCCGGACGGCTGTTCCAAGGGCATTCAGATTCGCAGAGTCCAGATATTTGACTCTGTAACAGCCGGTTTGACCGGCATTAATTTTGTAAACAGCCGTATCTTCCGGAAGTTCGAACGACTGAAGCGGTTGTTCCAGAATCACGTTCAGAAAAGTAGAAGCTCCGGTACTTCGAAAATACTTTAATCATAACAGGTACCATCCAGGTCTGGACAGCTTCATAAGGAAGATAAGTGAATCGATGTTGGGCGATCGAAAGCTTGCGGCCGTCACGACGCGCCTCAAGAAGCGGGAATCCGGGCTGTTCGATCCAGCTTTTCATGATCCGGGTGACCGGCAGCTCCGATGCCGTTTCCAGGGCCTGCCAGAGATCATCGCTTGCAGCGCAGGCATAGCTATGCGTTTTCAAATACCGCTGCAGGCCGCCCTTGAAATGATCCTCTCCGATATATCCGTGAATCTGCCGAAGAATGCTCCCGCCCTTGCTGTAGATGATCGGCGCGGTGCTGGAGTTGATGACGACATGCTCTCCGCCGGGAATTTCGATGGGAAAATTTTCAATCAGGGCATCCCGTGACATGGCTGCCGCAGTCTGGCCGTACAGAAACTGGTCCCAGACACCCCAGTCGGGATGATAATGATCCACGATGCCATAGCCAAAATATGTGGCAAAGCTTTCGTTCAGCCAAAGATATTTCCAGTCCGAAGGGGTGACCAGATTACCGAACCATTGGTGCACGATTTCATGCGCGATGATTTCACAGATTCTGCCCTCGCCGGATTTCGAGGTAATGCCCGGATACCGCAGCAGCAGGTTCTCCCGAAACGTGATGGCCCCCCAGTTCTCCATGGCGCCGAAAGCAAAATCCGGAATGGCGATCAAATCCAGTTTGGGAAAAGGATACGCTATTCCGAAATATTTTTCGCAGAATTCCAGCGCATTGCATCCGAAATCCAGTCCAAAACCGGCATAAGGCTCCATTCCCGGAAGGGTCAGGACGTTTACCCGCGTTTCACCGATTTTTTGAACCCGTTTGAAATCACCCACTCCCCAAAAAACCAGGTATGTGGACATTTTTGGCGTTGTTTCAAAATAATAGCGCTGCCTGCCGCTATCCAGCGCCTGCACCTCCTTGATGGCCGCATTGGAAACAGCAGAGAGTCCGGCATTTACGATGATATCAATATCGAATGTGGCTTTTTGCAACGGATGATCCAGGCACGGAAAGGCCCGCCGCGCATCGCTTTCCTGAAACTGGGTGACGCCGATAAACCGGCGGCTGCCCTGATCAACATAACTGCTGCGGTAAAATCCTGCCATGCTGTCGTTGATCTGTCCCTGGTAAGTGATTACCAGAACAAATTGACCGCAAATAGGCTCAGACAGGTGAATAATCAACGCCTCTTTTTTCAAGTCCATTGAGAGCGAACAAGGCACAAGCGTTTCTGCCTGCCAGACACCGCACGTTGTTACAGCAAGATCCAGCGCATTCAGCGCAATCTCATCAACAAAAACCTCTGTTTCCAGAACAATCTCCGCAGTTCCGCCAAACTGGAATTGCAGCAGGTCAGGATCAATGGAAATCTTGTAGTGGATGGCTCGAATATCCGACATAGACACCCCCGGTATATCGGCGTAAAAGTATCAGCGCACAAAAAGATTCCGTCTTTGTTCAATGCTGTCCAGAATCGCGGAAACCGCATACTGCATTGTCAGAAAAGCGCCTTTTTCCGGCGTGGATTGTGCATATTTACCGATCTGGCATTCCCCGTGTCCTTTGATGGTAATGCTTGAGCCGTTTCTGGCATTAAACTCCACTTGCATATCAATTTCAAATCCATATTTATCGTTGCTTTCCAACGAATCGACGCGTAGGAATTTAGGAATCGCAACATAATCGTAAGCCCGCAGCTGCACGTTTTCAGGATTCTCAGGCCAAAGCATCTTCAGCGCCGCATCTTCGCTTTGCACCTGCCATAACTCGAGTTCTGCAAATTCAATCCCGAAGGCTTTTCTCATTTCGATTTCCGCATCCCAGCCGAGTCGGTGCCGAATACTTCTTCCCTCATAGTTACTGACATGTTCGAAACGCCCGAACTCAGACGGAATCAGCAGCAAAATCTTGAGCGGAATCGGCGGTCTGCCAAACTGTGAATAATCCACAGGTTTCAGGATGTTTTCTGGCGAGTCGGTGCGAGATGCCCGCTGTTCCGAACCATTCATGGAAGCACATCCAATTGCAAAAAACAAAAAAAAGACAACAGCGAGCTTTGATGTGTTTCATTTTTCATTTCTCCTCATTTTACGTGAATATAATTCCTTGCTCCAGTATAACAAATAGCAATAAACCGGAACATACTATAACTTATATGAATTTGACTTATTCAATATCATATAATAAATAGCACCAACTAAAGTTTTCATTAATATGATAGTCTCTTTTTCTGTTTTAATGATTTTATAACCCATAACATCAGATTATCAAGACAATTCGACAACTCTACCTTTTTTCCAAGGAAGGAAGATATGAATAAATTCTGCGGGAAATCATAATGATGCTTTATCGGGGAGCAAGATACTTTCTTGCTGTTGTATTTCTCTGGTCCGGAATCACCAAGCTTCTGGATCCGGTTTCTTTCAGTGTCCTGATCGATGCGTACGGCCTGATTCCCAAAGCCTGGGTGATACCGTCGGCAATACTGCTTTCTTCTCTTGAAGTCATTGCCGGCGCTGGAATTTTTCTGGACGTCCAGGGAAGCCTTGCAATCATAACCGTCATGGTGATCCTGTTCATTGCCATCCTGTCTTACGGCATTCACATCGGTCTGGATATCGACTGCGGCTGTTTCGGCCCCCAGGATCCCGAAGTCAATGCCTTTCATGATCTACGCACGGCGCTTTACAAAGATTTTGTGTTGATGGCCTGCGTTTTGTACCTGTATGCCTGGCGTTTTCACCGATCCGTTCAACCGGAGCGGTTCAGGAAATACCTCACCCGATTCACCATACAAAAGGAGAACTTCGAATGAAAAAAATGCTTGGAAATTTGTTGATCGGAATTTTGGTTCTGGGGCTGGCCTCATTCGCGCATGCCTTTGGAAAAAACAAGTTCGAGGAAGAACTGGAAAAAGAACAGGGCGCGGTCAAGCTGGTTCGGGAAATCCAGCGTGGCGGTTACGATGTGATAACCACCGAGGAATTGAAGAAAATGATTGATGAGAAAAAGGATATTCTTATCGTCGACACCATGCCATACGAAGACAGCTACAAAAAAGAGCACGTCCCCGGCGCCAGACAATTCCTGTTTCCGATTCCGGAAATGCTCACCTGGGAAATCATGGAAACCAATAGCAAAACCATTGAGGATTTCAAGGTCCTGCTTGGACCTGACACTGAAAAAACGATTGTAATTTATTGCGGTTTCGTTAAATGTACCCGCAGCCATAACGGCGCGGCCTGGGCCAAGAAGCTCGGATACAAAAACGTGTTGCGTTATCCAGGAGGCATTTTTGCATGGAAAGGCGCCAAATATTCGGTACAGAGCGCTGAATAGGCACATGCACAAGTTGGACAGTAGGTATCAGGACCTTCATGGCTGCCCTCCTTGATACTTGCAGCCTTTTATCTATTGAAGTGTAAGATGCTCAAAATGAACAGAGATGCGGATCACCGCGAAGCAGCGTTCGATGAACTGTCTACGATCATCCATCAGAGGGCTTTTAATTTGATGTCCAGCAGACGGATGATGTGCTCTGAAGCCGTGCTTTCTGTCCTGAACCAGGGGCTTGGCGGCGGGATGCCGCCGGACCTTGCCATGAAAGTGGCGTCCGGACTTGCTGAAGGTATCGGCAACTCGGGATGCACCTGCGGAGCCCTTACCGGAGGCGTGATTTCGCTTGGGCTTTTTCTATCCAAAAGTAATTTAAAACAGATTGACCGCCAAAAAGCCATGTACGCATCACGGAGTCTGCATCACGCTTTCAAGCTCCGCTTCGGTTCCACCTGTTGTCGGATTCTGATCAAAAAAGGCTCTTCGGAAACCACCCGTCTTTTTGAGGCCTGCTGCGATCGCGGCGGCTGGGCTGCTGAACAGTCGGCCCGCTTGATTCTAGCGGAAAGGCCGGAACTGATTTGCCAGGCAGATCAGCCGTTTTTACGCAGAAAGGATTCCCGATTCGCGATCGGCTTCAAAAAAATCCTGTCTGGCTTTTTTTCCACTTAATGCATTTGTAATCCTCTCTATCCTCCCGCTCGTTTCCATGCAGACAATTCCCGGATAGTTCAACCGGGTAAATCGTTTTACATTCCGTTTTTTCAGTGCTTTTCTGATAGAAACTTTCTATTTACAAATGTGACGTCATATTTCATATTGTGACGTCATTTTATTTATATCGTCAAAAAAACTGTTAAATGGTATTTATCCACCTGGTTAAAAATCAATCAGGATTTGTTTTATTGGCATGGTAATCAGTATAAATCAAACAAGGAATACCGATGGAAACCAAAACGATTTCCGGGCGCAAAGGACGGCCGTCTCAAGAAGAACGGACCCGGTCCGGAGAAGGTCAAGCTCATCCAGGAAGACGGCACCCCCTATCCTCAGGACAGCATCTTGCAATTTAGCGATGTCACCGTGGACCCGACCACCGGATCCGTTATTCTGCGGGTTGTTTTCCCCAATCCGGAAGACATTCTTCTGCCGGGCATGAACCGGCCGATAAAACGGTCTTTTTCCTGCGCCCCTTTTTCAGATGGTTTGATCGGACTTTTGCACGGATCAGAGACTGGAAGCTTCGCCAGCGGCCGACCAGAAGGTAAAGGCCATTGCCGGCAGGGCCATGGGGGCATTTTTACAGATAAAAGGCGCCATGGTCTTCGCCTTCCCGCCGCCCCCGGTCATCGAACTGGGGCAGGCCATCGGATTTGATTTTCAGTTGCTGGACCGTAGCGGCATTGGCCATGCTCATAGCCGCCCGCAATCAACTTCTCGGCATGGCGGCCAAGGACCCACGACTGGTAAGGGTTCGACCCAACGACATGGAAGATGTGGCCGAATACCACATCGACGTGGATTGGGACAAGGCCGGCGCCATGACCGCCATCGGTACTGCCGTTTGCGGGGGGATGCTCTCGGCCACATTCATCGATCTGATTTTTATCCCGCTTTTCTTTGTCCTTGTATCCAGGATATTCATGAAGAAACAAAAAGGGCAACTCACCCAAAACGCTCTTGTCGCCACAACCGCCCAGGAGGTGAGATAACATGAGAAAACAAATTGTACTTTCATTTGGGGCGCTGATTTTCATGGGCGGCTGTTCCCTGGCCCCCAACTACACGCAGCCCGCATCGCCGATTCCGGCAGAATGACCACATAGACCGGCCTATAAAGATTCGCGGACCACCGCCGAAGCACAGGCCGCATGGAAACTGAGCTGGCAGGCGTTTTTCACTGACCCGAAACTGCAACAGATTACAGAATCAATCTTGGCGTCGCCGCTTGGGAGATCGATTTTTTCGGCCGCATCCGCAGCCTGAAAGACAGCGCCCTTGAAAACTACCTGGCCACAGATGAAGCCAGGCGCAGCGCACAGATCCTGTTGATCGCGGCAACTGCCGGCGCGTATCTGAATCTGGCGGCAGACCGTGAAAACCTGACTCTGGCCAAAACCACCTTGCAGAGCCAGCAAGACGTTTACCGGATCATCAACCGTCGATATCAGGTCGGGCTTGCCAACGAAGTGGATGTGAGCCGCTCGCAAACCCAGGTGGATACGGCCAGGGGAGACATCGCCCGGTTCACCCAGCAATCGCCCTGGATGAAAACGCGCTGAACCTGCTTCTGGGCTCGCCAGCTCCGGCTGAGGTGCTATCGGCAAGTCTGTCCGATATTTTCGGGCCCCAGGCCTTTTCTTCCGGAATCTCTTCCGCAATTCTGCTGAACCGTCCCGATATTTTGGCGGCGGAACACCGGCTTCAGCACGATTGTCTTCGGACGAAGGGGCCTTTCAAAAGTTGATGCGTTTTTCATGGGCCGGGTCGGTCATGAAGTCGTTTGTGGCAGGAAGCAATCTACAGTCTGGGTCGTCTGATCACATCATCTCCTTAAACGCCTCCTGGAGTTTTCGGGTGATGTATCCGGGCGCACCGGATCCGATGGTTTTGCCGTTTACGGCGATGACGGGCGTAACTTCCACCGTTGTGCCGACGATCATCAACTCGTCTGCGTTCAGAATGTCCGATTCGTAAATAGGGATTTCCGCAAAAGGAATGGATAACTCCCCGCAAAGACCCAGTACGAATTCACGGGTGATACCGGCAAGCAAATAATTGGTTCTGGGAGGCGTGATCACCCTACCGTCAAAAACAGCCATCACATTGCTGTGAGTTCCCTCCATCACCGCGCCGTCCCGCACAAACAGTCCCTCTGTCGCATGGCTGTTTCGGGCGCGCTGATGGGCCAGGGTGTTTGCAAGCAGGCCGATGGTCTTGATATCACATCTGGCCCAGCGTTGATCCGGAACCAAGATCACCTGAATACCGTTTTCGGATTCCTCTGTATGGGGCTGAAACGATTTTGCAGTGGCATACACCGTCAGAGGGGTTTCGCTCGGGGGAAAAGTGTGACTCCGGGGGGCAACCCCCCGGGTCACCTGCATGTAAATGACGGCATCGCCCTGCGTCAACCGGTTCTCCTGAATCAGTCTTTCACACACCGTTTCAAGGTATTTGAAATCGGTATGGTTGAATTGCAGCGCGCCTGCGCCACGGCTTAACCGCTCAAGATGGGCTTTTGCCCGAAACAGTTTTCCACCATAACTTCGAATGACATCATAAATCCCGTCGGCAAAAAGAAACCCCCGATCCTCGGGTGAAATAACGATTTTTTCTTGCGGTAAATATTGACCATTCAAATATCCAATCATCGCGTCTCCAGATATGTCTTTATTGGGCAGGCTTTGACGTCTGTTTAAGCAGCCTTTTAAGATGATAAGTAGCGCCTGGTTAACCACTCCTGTTTTTTGGGGAAATACTTCACATTGCTGATATTATTAAAATCTGAATCCTGAGTCCAGAGAATGGCATTGAATTCCTGGGCTGTTGCAAGAATAATACTGTCTGCCATAGGAATATTATGCTCCAAACTCAGCCTTGAAGCGGCGATCGCCAATGGTGCTTATAGATCCACAACCATTCCTTTTTGCATGGCAAAAACTGCTTGCAGTGCGTCATTTTCGCAGGATCTCCCGAAGAATTACCTTGAAAACCTCATATATCATTACGGTTGGGACAAAAAGTGTTGAAGAATCATTCAAAGGAGCGAGGAAATGCTTGGCATTGGGTTCATCCGCGAAGAATGCAAGTCAACCGGAAGAATCCATGATATTCATACTCGATCTTCCTCTCGTTTAAATTCCGTATTGATGCCCTTGAGAAATCCATGGCGTTCTTTGATATCGCGTTCCGGTATAAGCTCGATACGTCCAGCAAATTCCATAATCTGCAATTTCTGGCCCGGACGAAGATTCAATGCCTCCCTGACAGCTTTTGGTATAACGACTTGATATTTGGGTGATACGATTACTGATTGCATGTCAGTACCTCCATCGATCATAAATCTTATTACGATATCATGATCGGTATGGTTTTGTCAATTATTGACAGCAGATCGGAATATGCAGAAGCATCACGCCTCCATCACCGGGTAATCGGTATAGCCCTTGGGTCCAGGTGTGTAGAACGTATCCATATCCGGCGCGTTCACGGCCGCGCCGGTTTTCCATCGCGCCACCAGATCCGGATTGGCAATAAAAGGCCGTCCCACGGCAATGAGATCGCATTTGCCTGCGGCCAGATCGCTTTCGGCACGTTCGGCATCGTAACCGCCGGAGAGAATCAGTGTGCGTTTGAACAGCTTGCGGAAATGTCGCCTTCATCGTCGTCGGGAACCGGCGGCGCACCCATGGGCGAATGATCCACAAGATGGATATAAACCAGCCCGCGGGCGTTGAGCTGCTCTGCAAGGTAGGTGTAATCCGCCTCCATCGCATCGTAGATCGGCATGTCGTTGAACACGCCGAAAGGCGAAAGCCGGATGCCGACCTTGTCCTTGCCGATGACGCCCGTTACCGCATCGGCCACTTCCAGGACAAAACGTGCGCGGTTCTCGATCGCACCGCCATAACCATCGGTGCGCTGATTCGTGTTCGGACGGATGAACTGCTCGAGCAGATAGCCATTCGCGCCGTGCAGCTCGATACCGTCAAACCCGGCTGCCACGGCATTTTTCGCGGCCTGAACAAACTCCGCAATGGTGGCCTTGATGTCCGCCTCGGTCATGGCCTGCGGCACGGGATGCGGCTTCATGCCCTCGGCATCCGTGTACATCTCGCCGGCGGCCGCCACGGCCGAAGGCGCCAGCATGCGTGCCCCCGCAGGCAGATTCAGCGGATGGGCAATTCGTCCGCAGTGCATGAACTGGATGAATATCTTCGCACCCCCGGCGTGCACCGCATCGGTAATGGCTTTCCACCCCGCGATCTGGGCCGGGGAGAATATTCCCGGGATGCGCGGGTAACCCAATCCGTTCGGTGAGGGAGACGTGCCCTCGGTAATGATGAGCCCGGCCGTGGCACGCTGCGCGTAGTATTCCACCATGAGCGCAGTTGGGATATTGTCGGTTGCACGGCAGCGCGTCATCGGTGCCATGACCAGATGATTCTGTAATGTCTGAAGGCCGAGAACTGTTTTCGAAAATAGAATTGACATGATCGAGTCCTCACATAGATTATTTATTTACATAGATAATAAGCATCATATCTTTATATAGACTTTTCATGGTTGTTGAAAGAGACTTTTGCAAAGACAAAGATTTGAGGCTAACAATTATTAAAGTCTGAATATAACCACAAACACTGACAGAATATTTCTATACAAGAAGCTGCCATGTCTTCCTCGCTCTGTCAGATACCGACGATACATTCGACAAAAAATTGAAAAGATCTATCACCCGAGTAAACTGAGAAACCGATCAATGAATTCAGCCAGAGTCCCTCTTGCAGAAGGATCAAGGGCATTCATTGGATCTTTCGCAGTATTGATCCAGAATACCTGCAGACCGGTTTTCATCGCAGGCGCGATATCGTTGTTCCAATCATCGCCAACCATGATGCACTCATCCGGATTTCTGCCGATATACTCAAGAATCTCCCTGTAATAACGGCAATTCGGTTTGGCGGCGTGCATCAACTCGTAGGAAGTGACCATCTTGAAGGGAAAATCCGAAACGCCGGCCCATTCCATCCGCTGCCGGATCGCGGTATCGGGAAAGACGGGATTCGTTGCGATCACCACATCACACTCTGCATCCAACGCAGCCTGGATGGCTGCACGGGCAGAAGGACTGGGGCGGGTGAGCGTTTGAAGTCTGCCGAACTGAGACGCATAAAATTCATCAAAGAAGGGCATCATTTCTTCAGCAGTCCGTCCGACCCTCGGAAAGAAATCTTCGATGAACGCCTGCTGGTTCGTGACTGCGGGATCATCATTATTTATCATCGCATGGGTTGCATGCATCAGCGCAGGTATAAATTTCTCCGGCGGAACCAGATGGGCCATAGCAGGGGTCAGCAAGTCAAAATATGCTTTCAAAAAGCGATCCATGATGTTTTCCAGGAGAGTATCGTCCAGATCAAAAAGAACCGCACGAATGGTTTTACTCATAGTAAGAAACATCCCTTCAATCTCAAGGATTCTGTAAACTTCAATATCATCATAGGCGAGAATCGGACGTCAACAGGCGACAACCGGCTCCAACCCACACCATGCGCAATCGGATCTACACAACACTGATTGCACTCAGTCCCCTCTTCCATAAGTGGCCTAATAATTGCTGAAAGTGTCACAACTGTTCATGTCGCCGCTTGCCAAACCAATTTTGAACCATTTCACCCGTTGCGCCGAACTGCCATGGGTAAATGAGTCCGGTCTTACATATCCTTGTGACTGTATCTGTAAAGTATCATCACCAATGGCGCTCGCAGCAGCCAGGCCTTCTTCGAGATCACCAGCTTCAAGTAGTTGCCGGGTATTGTTGGCATGATTGGCCCAGACGCCTGCGAGACAGTCGGCCTGTAGTTCCTGTAAAACAGAGAGTTTGTTGCCTTCTTCCTTGCTAAGCTTACTGCGGGCCTCGTATACTTTGCTGGATATACCAGCCAGGTTCTGGACATGGTGACCGACTTCGTGGGCAATAACATAAGCCTGAGCAAAGTCCCCCGGTGCTTTGAAGCGATTTTTCAACTGGTCATAAAACGCCAGATCAATGTAGACCCTTTGATCGCTTGGACAATAAAAAGGACCAATGGCTGACTGGGCCATTCCGCAAGCGGATTTTACTGAACCCCGAAACAGTACGAGGCGAGGTTCTTGATAGGTACTTCCCTTTTGCCGGAACAAGGTGCTCCAGGTTTCCTCGGTGTCGGCCAGGATGACCGAAACGAAGTCCACCAGTTCTTTTTCTGATGCAGTTTCCTGAATTGGTTCTGCGGACATCCTGGTTGTGGTACCTTGTTGTAGACCAAGCTCATTTAACATATTGTCGAGGTTTCCGGTAAAATAACCATAAACGCCCACACACACAGCCAGTATTACGGTGCCTTTAAAACCAAGAAACTTAAATACAATGGGAAGCAACCGTAACATACCATTACCACCGCCACCCCCGAAGCCGTCAAGTCCGGAGGGACTCATGCCACGTCGGTCTTCCACATTGCTGCTTTTACGATTTTCGCGCCAGCGCATCGTTATCCTCCCAATGTTTTCGATGGAAAATGCTTTAGTAAAAAAGGCACCGGTTTGCCGGACCAACCAGCGCAGGACTTGTTTGAATAATCTCTTCGATATACGTGGCAGAAGCAAACATAATCAAATCTGTTTTTTAAATTGACTCAATTCCGCAATGTGGCTGAATTTGGACTTTGTTCAGGCATTGGATGGGTTTCCCATCCGATGAGGCAATGGTGGCGATAATAAATGGATGCCGTAACGAGCAATGCAGGTTTTTTTGAAAACTGGGGGTACGCAGATGCCACCAGGAAAAATTGGCATAGAGTAATTCTATAAAAAAACCATAAATGCCTACGATATGTCAGAAAACATCCTTTGAAATAGCCGGGCAAATCCTGAAAAACTCGCAATGAAAAATGTGAAAGCTATATTCCGCAGGTGTTTAAAAGAAGTCTCAGGCAATACCAAAATCGTTTTCTTAAAAGCCGGCCAGTTTCATTTCCTGAAAGACCTACCTGTAGAAGCCCGATAGTGGGCGCCCTATCCCCGACACAAACCATCGATTCCCGACCTTTCCTTAGCGAGCGAACTTGGCGCCCAGAGCTTTTCCGTAATCCTGGCAGGCCTTCGTTCCCTCCTGAGAGCCCACCGCCGCCTCTCTCAGATTAAGAGGTCCAAGATCCACCATATCCATCTTGAACACGTAAAGCATGGTATCAAAGATCATGGGCGCGGATTCCCCGCTGTGGGTGTGAGAGCCGAATGCACCGCCCATCTTTCCAAGAAGGTTGGCTTTTTCAGCCATGAACAGAAAGGTTTTCATTCCCGCTGTCATATCTTTATGATAGGTGGGACATCCGAACGCATACCCGTCATATCCTGCCAGATCTTTTGCACTCTTGATTTCCGAAACTTTTTTCAGTATTGCCTCGTTTCCGCTGAAGCGGATACCTTCAGCAATATACTCCGCCATTTTCTCTGTTTTCCCGGTTCTACTCACATATGCCACCAGTACTTTCTTCATGAATCCTCCTCGACGATTTTTAGTTTTCTCGGCTTACTACATATTAAACGATAATTTGTCTTTCCAGCAATACTGCCAAAAATTAAATTAACCTTCTGTTTCTTTATTACCTCGAACCGAATATTCCACGAATGTCAACCATAGGTTTAACCCTATAGGTGATCGACCAGCAGTTCCTTAAATATATAAATTTTACGAAGCGGCGATCAATCCACTGTGCTGACGCAAAGCCGGTAAATAGCCGCACCGATATCCTGCCAAAATATGACGATAAACTCTGCGCCATACCTTTTCATGAAAGCCTTTTCTATTTAATGATCAGTAATTAATATCTCTTTTTACGAAAAAAGATATGAAATTACAATAGTAAATCAGAGTTGGAGCCGCTATGGTCGGGGGCATGATGGGAGCAAACTATTCTCATTCAATTTAAGTGCTTGCCTTACGGCCGCGACGCTGGTAGGACACAAAACTCATTACAGGAAGAAAGAATTATAAATGATTTTTTGGCATTTCTCCCGAATGCGTTTTGCCTTAATGATCCGGTTAAATTTTTTTGAAAGACAAATCAGTGACACCCATAGTTCTCACGCTGGCCCCCCTCCGGGGCTTTACGAATGCCCTTTACAGGAATCTGTATTCAATCCACTTCAAAGGGATTGACACCGCTATTTCCCCTTTTATCAATACGCTTTCGGCAAAACAGATCAACCGATCCCATATCAAGGACATTTTGCCTGAAAACAACCGCGGTATGCCGGTTGTTCCTCAGATCATCGGCAATGATCCGGCGGGATTCATTCAACTTGCATCAAAATTCCACGACCTTGGCTTTGACTCCGTGAACTGGAACCTGGGATGCCCGGCCCCCATGGTCGCAAAAAAGCGGCGGGGCTCCGGCATGCTGCCATATCCGGGATTGATAAAGGCGTTTCTGGACGAAGTCATTCCGCGCATCCCCACACGGCTGTCAATAAAAACCAGAATCGGCAGCGAAAAAAAAGAGGAAATATTTAATCTGATCCCCATCTTCAATCAATACCCCATTGAAGAGCTGATCATCCATCCGCGAACCGGGGTCTCAGATGTATAATGGTAAAGCGGATCTGACTACGTTCGAGCAGTGCCTGCCGCTTCTGAATGTCCCGGTCGCCTATAATGGTGACATCGTAGACTACGGCTCCTTTATCAAGCTGCAAAGAAAGGTTCAAAACCGTTTCCCGCTGGCTCATCGGAAGAGGTGTTCTTTCCAATCCTTTTCTGCCGGAAATCCTTCGATCCGGAGAAGAAAACATCAATCAACCTGTGGAAAGATTTAAAAATTTCCATGACGATCTCTTCGATGCATACAGGGTCGAGTTGAGCGGACAATCCCACTTGATAGATAAAATGAAAGGCTACTGGCTGTATTTTTTCAGGTCCTTTGAAAACGGAGAACCCATTTTCAAGAAGATTAAAAAGGTCAGCACCTTGAAGAAATACGAAGAGATCGTGGGCAAATTTTTGGGAGAGGATGCCATATGGCACCCCGAGGGCAGGAACATCTCGAAAACCTGCTGGTGATAATTGCTGCCGGCCGGCAAGGTGACTGCCTCGAAATACTGCACACTCCCCGCGCTGATCGCCCGCAGATAACCCGCTTCCGTCTCTTTTTCGTGCTCGCGGCCAGAATAATCAGGATACCACGCGACATCGCGCCGCAGCCTGATCGCGCATCGGAAACATCAGATAATCATAATGGCGACCAAATTACTGACAATTGGCGGCGATCAATACGTTATGATGGTCATCAAGAGTTATCATCAATTCCTTTTTTATGGCCAAATGGACCGTATACTGTTATTAAATTCCCATGAAAGCGAATTTTATCGACATTCCTTCCGAAGAGGTCGTGCAGAAGGATTATTTCCGATATGGGCATGCTCGATTACATTGTGGCCCACAGCAATCAGGTCTGCAGAGTTTTTCTGTTTCTTACCGACCATCTCGAAATTAGCGGGCTGCAATCGAGAACTGATCCTGGCTGCCGCTCTTCTCCACGATATCACCAAAACACGGAGTTTACATACCGGCGAGAATCATGCAGAAACTGCGAGCACAGTTGCTTAAGGACTCTGGTTCCCGGAGGTCGCCAACATTATCGGCCAGCATGTCCGTCTCAACCACTACGACTTTGTTTCCGACACACCGACAGATGCGCAGATCGTCAACTATTCGGACAAGCGGGTCCTCCACGATAAGATCGTTCCCTTGAACATTTTAGGGGTCAAATCTTTAACTTGATATTTCATGGTTTTTGAAAAAGGCTATTGCAAATATATCTAAGCTACTGGATTTCGTTGTAACCGCTTAACTCCGATTCCGTGGGATGATTCAAGATCCAGCCCTCATCGTGTTCAAGTCGATTAAACAATGCGCCACAGCGATGAACACCGATTTGAATAGCTACAATGGGACCCAATGATTACCGGTCTGCGAAACATTTCGCAAACTTGACTTTCACCAGGATTACATATAATTTGAAGCCATCTTTGGGCATTGTGTTTGCTCCTCTGGCACTGGAATTAAAATTTGGACTCTGGCCAACGTTGTAAACCCTCGTCGAGCCTCTTTTTTAAAAGAGGAAATGCGGGATGATCAAGGCCAATATCAGGGAATGATTTAATGATATTGATAAAAAAAGCGGAAGTCTTTGCGCCCGGCGCCATGGGCCGCCGCGACATCTTGACGGGCGGCGGCAAGATCCTGGCCATTGAAAAAAGCGTCCAGGCCGGGGGGCTGCCCGGCGAGGTGGATGTCATCGATCGCCCAGGGACTGGCGGCGATGCCGGGCTTTGTCGACGGGCATCAGCATTTCACCGGCGGCGGCGGCGAGGGGGGCTTTCACACCCGCACCCCGGAGATGCAGCTCAGCATGAACACGACTAAACGGCGTGACCACGGCTGTGGGGCTGCTCGGCACCGACGCCCTCACCCGCTCCGTCGAGAGCCTCTACGCCAAGACCCAGGCCTTCAACGCCGAGGGCCTGACGGCCTTCATGCTCACCGGCTCCTACTGGCACCCTTCCCCGACCATCACCGGCAGCGTCGCCCGCGACCTGGTGTACCTCCAGCCGGTCATCGGCTGCAAGCTGGCGCATTTCCGACATCCGCGGCCCCCACCTGGAGGCGGCCGATCTGGCGGCCCTGGCCGCGGGCATCCGCGTGGCGGCCCTGGTGGCCGACAAGCCGGGCATCATCACCGTCCACACCGGGGTCAAGCTCGTCCGGCCTTGACCTGATTCTTCGAGATCGTCCGGAAACATGGCACCCGGCCGGACATGTTCGTCCCCACCCACATCAACCGCAGAACCCCGCTACTGACCGATCAGGTGCTGGAGCTGGCGCGGCAGGGGGCGGTGGTCGACGCCACCTGCATGGAACAGCCTGCCCGCCGAAGACTCGGTCTCACATGCCCGCCGCGGACTTTGCCGTCCTGGCGGACGAGCAGGGCCTGTTCGACCGGGTCGCCTTCAGCTCGGACGCCGGCGGCTCGCTGCCGGTGTGGAACGAGGACAGAAGCCGCATCGTCGGGATGGGCATCGGCACGCCGGACTCGCTCCTGTTCGAGCTTTCGTCGCTGGTCAATCAAAAAGGCATGCCGCTTGAAAAGGCGCTTCGTCCCGCTGACGACGCACGCCGGCCCGGATGTACGGGTTAGCGGGGTCAAGGGTGAGCTGAAAGCGGGTGCGGATGCCGACATCCTGGTGCTCGACCCCGCCGCGATGGCCGTCCGGGACGTGCTGGCCGGGGGCGCGGTGATGATCCGCAACCGCGTGGTCGAGAAAAAAGGGTATTTTGAATAGCGGGCTCACTCACGCCGAGGCGATGCCGCCGGATGCGATCCTGACCGTCCGGGATCTTTCCCTCGAGCTTTCCCACGTATGGCGGCTTTACCCCTGTGCTGCACGATGTGTCCTTTTCCGTGAAAAAAGGCGAAACCCTCGCCATCGTCGGCGAATCCGGGTCCGGCAAAACCGTCACCATGCGCCGGGTCATGCAGCCTTCTGCACAACGTGCGCACCGATGCCGGCATGATCACCTGCGAAAAAAGATGGCGCCATCGTTGACATCACCCACCTCTCGCAACGCCGAGGCCCGGGAAATCCGCGGGGTCGACATGTCCATGATTTTCCAGGAGCCCATGACGTCGTTGAATCCGCTTTTCACCATCGGCAACCAGCTCGAGGAGGCCATCCTCACCCATCAGGCCATTTCACGCGCAGCAAGCTGGCGGAAAAGGTGCATGCGCTTCTCGAGACCGTGCGGATCCCGGATGCCGGAAAAAGGATCTCGCGAGTATCCCCACCAGATGTCGGGAGGCATGCGCCAGCGGGTCATGATCGCCATGGCCCTCGCCTGCAGGCCCCAGATTCTGATCGCCGATGAACCCACCACGGCCCTCGATGTGACCATTCAGGCCCAGATTCTGGCTCTGATCCGATCCCTGCAGCAGCAGTTCGACATGGCCGTGATTTTCATCACCCACGACATGGGCGTGGTGGCCGAGCTTGCCGAGCGCGTCATCGTCATGTACAAGGGCCGGATTGTCGAAGAACAACGACGTCCGCACCCTTTTCGCCAAACCCATCCCACCCCTACACCCGTGCGCTGTTAAAGGCCGTCCCGAAACTCGGCTGCATGCAGGGCCGCAAGAACCCCGCGACCCTGCCGGTGCTGGACATGGAAAGCGAGTTGCAGCGAACAGCAGGCGAGGCGCTCCCCCGGGAAAAAGAGATCGACACCGCCGATTATCAAAAGCAGCCGATCCTGGAGGTGCGGAACCTGACCACCCATTTCGTGTCCAAAAAGACGTTCTGGGGCCGGCCCACCGCATCTGGTCTATGCCGTGGAAAACGTGAGTTTTGCGACTCTATCCCGGGGAGACCCTTGGGATCGTGGGCGAGTCCGGCTGCGGAAAGACCACGGCCGGCTACTCGCTGCTCAAAGCTGGTCCCCGCCGAGGGAGAAGTGCTTTTCGAGGGCAAGAATGTGATGAAAGTTCGGGAAGCCAGATGCAGCGACTGCGGCAGCACATCCAGTTCGTCTTCCAGGATCCTTTTGCCTCGCTCAACCCCCGCCTGACCATCGGCGCTTCCATTGCCGAGCCCTTGGTCATCCACGACACGTGGGAGCCAAAAAGCGGCTGGAGAAAAAGGTCGGGGATCTGCTCGAGCGCGTGGGCATCCCGGCCCAACGCTTCACGCTACCCGCATGAATTCTCCGGCGGCCAGCGTCAGCGCATTGCCATTGCGCGGGCGCTCGCCACCGAGCCGCGGGTGATCGTTGCCGACGAGGCCGTCTCCTCCCTGGACGTGTCCATCCAGGCCACGGTGCTCAACCTGATGATGGAGCTGCAAAAGGAAATGAACCTGTCCTACATCTTCATCTCCCACGACATGGCGGTGGTGGAGCGGGTGAGCCACCGCGTGGCGGTCATGTTCCTGGGGCAGATCGTCGAGATGGGAAGCCGCAGCGACATATTTGAAAACCCGCAGCACCCCTACACCCAGAAGCTGCTGGCGGCCGTACCCGTGGCCGACCGCGGTCTCCGAACCTCGTTCAGCATGCTGACCGGGGAGATCCCCAGCCCGGTCCGGAAAGTGGGTGACCCCCCTGCCCGCCTGAACTACCGGGAAGTCTCGGCAGGCGCACGGAGTGGCGCTATGCGCCCTGATGAACAGTATGAAGCGACTGTGGGGGCGGTTTCAGCGGAGATTTCTCCGTCGAACAGTGAATTTCGATCCAGCTGAACCGCCTCAATGATTAAACAAGGAGAGAACACGCATCGAATCCAAAAAAACGATGACCATGATTCGCTGACGATTGTTCTGCTCCTGTCAACCCCCGGCCTTCGGCGCGGCGAAGGACGTCATCTACGCATCCGAATCCACGCCGAAGTCCCTGGACCCCCATGACACAACGGACACCTATTCCGGCGCCATCGAGAAGACCATGCTGGAGGGCCTCATGGGTTTTGACAAGGATTTGAAGGTGATTCCCCTGCTGGCCGAAAGCTACACTTTCAACAGCGCCGCCACCGAGTTCACCTTCAAGCTGCGCAAAGGCATCAAATTCCATGACGGCACGCCGTTTAACGCCGAGGCCGTGCGGGTGAACATCGCCCGGCTGATGGGCGGAAAATACAAACGCAGCAGCCTGATGAAGCCGGTCAAGGAACTGATCGTCGTCGACGATGCCACCGTCAAGTTCGTTTTGAACGAGCCCTTCGGCGCCTTCATCAACACCGTCGCCCATCCGGGCACCCTGATGATGAGCCCGGCCGCCATCGCCAAACACGGGGATGAGGTGCAGCAAGAATCCCGTCGGGACGGGCCCCTTCATTTTCGTGGAATGGGTTTCCGACACGGTCAAGATCAAGAAGAACCCCGGGTACTGGAGAGGGTGCGCCGAAGGTCGACTCCATCACCTTCCGGCCGATCCCCGAAAGCGGGTCCCGGGTGGCCATGCTGCGCGCCGGCCAGGCCCACTACATCTACCCCATGCCGGCCGAGATGCTCAAGGTGGTCCAGGCCGACCCCAAGATCGAGATCATCGAGCGACCTTCCATCATCGAACGCTACCTGGTCCTGAACACCCGCTATGCGCCGCTTGCCGATCAGCGGGTGCGCCAGGCCATCAACTACGCCCTGGACAAGCAGGCCATCATCCGCATCGCCTGGGGCGGCGCCGCCACGGAAGCCGATTCCATCATCCCCGCCAATCTCCAGTACTACAAGAAGCAGAGCGCCTGGCCCTACGACCTCGGCAAAAGCCAAGGCCCTGATGAAGGAGGCCGGGTATGAAAAGGGCTTCACCGTCGTGTTCCTGACCCCCAACGCATCCAACCGGCTGCGCGCCACGGAAATGGTTCAGCAGCAGCTCAAAGAGATCAACATCACCGGCGATCTCCAGTCGATGGACGTCGCCAGCTTCTACAACAAACTCGAAAGCCAACCGGGCGGACGATGCCACGCCTGTTGCCGTTTATCGCTTTCGGCGGATGGTCTTCTTCCACGGGCGATGCGGACTGGGGCATCCGGCCCCTGCTGGCGACACCGGGATTTCCGCCCTGCGCTTTCCAATTTCGGGTTCTTTTCCGACAAGAAAGTGGATGAGCTGATTCAGGCCGGCCTGGTCTCGGCGGATCCCGAGGTTCGCGCCGGACGCCTACGCCAAGGCCAGGATACGGTGTGGCCGATGGCGCCGTGGGGATATCTCTTCGTCGACACGCTGATGGCTGCCAAGGTCAAAAATCTTAAAGGCGTCTATCCCATGGCAGATGGCAGTTTCTCCGTGGAAGATGCGGAATTGACGGTCAATTCAGGTCAGTTGCCATGTTGAAATATTTCTTCAAACGGCTTCTTGCCATCATACCTGTGCTGGTGGTGGTCTCCATTCTGGCGTGCGGATTCGTACGTCTTCTGCCCGGAGACCCCGCCCGCATGATGGCAGGCCAGGATGCGGACGCCGAAACCATCGAGAGGATCCGCAGGGAACTTGGGCTGGACCGCCCCCTGCCGGCCCAGTATGTTACGTACATGGGCAAGGTGTTCCGCGGGCGATCTCGGCATGAGCCTGAAGTCCAAACTGCCGGTTTTCAGCGAGATCGCCCTGCGCTATCCGCCCACCATGATACTGGCCGTTGCCGGAATGGCCTGGTCGGTGCTGTTCGGGGTTTTTTTCGGCGCCATCGCCGCCATTTACAGCGGAAAATGGCAGGACTACACCGCCATGCTGGTCTCGGTCTCCGGCATATCCATCCCCCAATTCTGGCTGGGCCTGCTGTTGATCCAGCTTTTTTCGGTCCATCTGGGCTGGCTTCCGGTTGCCGGATACACCGGAAAATTATCGGAACTGATTCTTCCCTCCATTACACTCGGCGCCACTGTTGCCGCCATCATGGCCCGGTTTACCTTATCCGCGTTTCTGGACGTGCTGGATGAAGAATACATCAGCACGGCCCGGGCCAAGGGCGTGAGCGAACATCTGGTGATGTGGAAACATGCCTTTCGAAACGCCTTGATCCCGGTTGTCACCATGATCGGTCTTCAGTTCGGATTTCTTCTGGGCGGCTCCGTGGTGGTGGAGATGGTCTTTGCCTGGCCGGGCATGGGCCGGTTTATGATCGAAGCGGTTGCCGTACGGGACTATCCCGTGCTGCAGGCCCTGCTGCTGCTGTATTCCTTTCATTTTGTTTTTATCAGTCTTCTGGTGGACATGATCTATGCCCTGATCAATCCGGAAATCAGATATGAATAGGCAGGTATGACAGACATCAAATTAACCCCTTTCGGGATATTTTTTCATAAATTCAGGCAGCGGAAAACCGCGATGGTTGCCGGGTTTTTTATCGTGATCCTGGTGCTGGTGGCTGTTTTTGCGCCGGCCATCGCCCCTTATGATCCGTTTCTGATCAATTACAGCCGCTCCATGATGCCGCCCAGCGCGGACCACCTGGCCGGAACCGACCTCTACGGCAGGGACATCCTCAGCCGGATCATTTACGGCGCCAGGATATCCCTTGCCGTGGGGTTTACATCTGTGCTGATCGGCGCCCTGGCCGGCGTGACCCTGGGGCTCATCAGCGGCTTTTTCGGCGGATTTCTGGACGGGCTGATCATGCGAACATCGGATGTCCTGTTCGCCTTTCCCGGTATTCTGCTGGCCATCGCCATTGTCGCCATCCTGGGCCCCGGGCTCGTCAACGTGGTGGTGGCCGTATCCGTTTTCAGCATGCCCACATTTGCCCGCATCGTGCGCGGCAGCACCCTGGCGCTTAAGGAAAGTCTGTATGTCCGGGCCGCAAGAAGCATCGGGGCTTCCAAAAAAAGAATCATGTTCGTGCATATCATGCCCGGCACCCTCAGCAGCGTGATCATCTATTTTTCCCTGCGCATCGGCACATCCATCATCACGGCGGCAAGTCTGAGCTTTCTGGGCCTTGGGGCCCAGCCGCCGACACCGGAATGGGGCGCCATGCTGGCGGAAAGCCGGGACTACATCGGGGTGGCGGATCACATGACCATTTTCCCCGGAATCGCCATATTCCTGACGGTATTGTTTTTCAATCTCTTTGGCGACGGCCTGCGGGCCGCGCTCGACCCCAAACTGAAATGACTTTGACAAAACCCCTCATCGCCGTCGTGTCACACACGGAAATCAATCGCTTCGGCATTGCGGCCAACAGCATTTCGGTGACCTATACCGAGGCCGTTGAAAAGGCCGAAGGGCTTGCGATGATTCTTCCCTTTCGCAACAGCCGGATATTCTTTCCCTGCTGGTTGAAAAGGCAGACGGGTTTCTTTTTACGGGCGGTATCGATGTCGATCCATCGTTCTACGGCGAAAAGGGGATCGCCGGTCTGGGAGCGGTCAACCTTGAACTGGACCGGTTTCAGATGGCCGTCCTGCAGGAGGTCATGACGTTACAAAAGCCCGTGCTGGCCATCTGCCGGGGAATCCAGCTGATCAATGTGGCTCTTGGCGGCTCCCTTTTTCAGGACATCCCTTCCCAGTTTCCAGCCGCGGCCCTGAAGCACATGCAGAATACCCTTTCCTACGGCGTGGACCATCCGGTGATCATCGAACCCGGCACCAGGCTCTTTGACCTGTTTGGTCCCAGGATTATGGTAAACAGCCGCCACCACCAGTCCATCAAAGCCGTCGGCACGGATCTGATCATTACCGCCCGGGCGCCGGACGGGGTGATCGAGGCGGCCCAGCACAAAACCTTGCCCATGGATCTGGTGCAATGGCATCCGGAGCTCATGCTGCGGCAAAACATGTTTTGGTCGCGCGAATGATCAAGTCGTGTCTCATTCGAACGAGTCAACGACAAACGATGTTTGTGAATATTACATTTACTTTCCTTCCGATACTGTACGCCATGCCCTATAAGAAGTCTGGCAAGGAAAGGAAATTAATATCTAACCAGTTGGCCTTCATCGCTTCAACTGCTATCGCTACTCGAGCAGCTGCTATCGCTGCTACGGCTTCGCACTCTGAGAGGACTCTTCGCGTTTACCCAAAGCCTTCTCGAACAGTATATCCACGTCGCAGGTATTATCATCTTCGGCTTGACCAGTGTCTCCTTCAGCTAATATATCGGATGCACGTTCGGCCTGCTTTGCGATAAGTTTGGCATAAATGCCGTCAAGCCTCAGTAGCTCGTCGTGCGATCCCTTCTCAGCCACTCTGCCTTCGCAAACAACAGCAATGACATCTGCATTTCGGACTGTACTCAGCCGATGAGCAACGATAACGACTGTACATCGACCTCTTGGATGAACGTAGTCCAATCCCGACTCAATCGATGGCTCCGACGCCGAGTCAACAAGTCGATCGATTCCTTCCTGGACGAGTTGCTCGTTTTCCGTATCCAAATGAGAGGTTGCCTCATCTAGGAGTAGCAGACGAGGTCGTCTCAGGAATGCACGAGCAATGGCAAGTCTTTGCCGTTGTCCTCCGCTTAGTCTTACTCCGGCTTCGCCAAGATTCGTATCATAGCCTTCTTCCATTTCTTCGATAAACTCTGCGCAATTGGCCGCTCTAGCAGCAGCCTCCACTTCTCCATCCTCAGGAACCCATGGTAGTCCGTACGTAAGGTTATCTCTGACACTACCGTAAGACAATTTCGTGTCTTGCGAAACAAAACCAATGACATTGTGGAAGCTTTTGAGGTTCAGGTCAGTCAACGGAACACCGTCGATTGTGATTCGTCCCGATTGCGGGTCATAGAATCGAAGCAACAAATGAACAAGTGACGTTTTGCCAGCACCTGACCTTCCTACTAATGCACACGTCCCACCTGCTGGAATATCGAGACTGAATCCGTTTAGTACTTTCTTTTCGGGCCGGGCCTGATACGCAAAGTGTACATCTTCGAAGCATACTCGTCCTCGAAAGGTAGTTCTTTCAATTTCAATGCCTTGATCCAGTGGAATGTCTGGATGAATATCCAATAGGTCAAAGACTCGCTGCGCTGCACCAGAAGCTTGTGCGAGATCTGAAAACACATCTTGAATCTCTTCCACTCCCTCTCGCAGCATTTCCCAGTACATCGTAAAGGCAATGAGCTGACCGACCGATAAAGCATCTTCGTGCTCGTTTACAATCGCCATGCCTCCAAAGACTAGTACTAAGAACTCGACCAAGAACTCCAGGATTCCCTCTAGATTCTCAATCACAATATCGCCAAGAGCATCCCGATGCATCTTTTTCAACAGCTTGGAAAGGACCCGTTCATAACGCTTGGCTTCGTACTGCTCCGCCGAAAGGGCACGAATGTTTCGAATGTTGGTCATTGCCTCTGTAATTGCAGCGTTTCCTTCTTCTTCACAAGCAATCATTTGGCCTTCCAATCCAGCGCCCCATTCAGCCGAGACGCGAGTAAGGTAGGCAAGCGGTCCGAGACAGGCTGCCGAGAGCACAGTGAGGCGTGCAGAAGACACGAGGCAACATACGAGAGCACCAATCATGAGCACAGCGCTCTGTAAAACGGTATTGACGAGAATCGGAACAGGCCTAGACATGTCCTCGACATCGCCATCGACTCGACGGGCCATGGCACCTGCTCGAGTCGCATCGAAAAAGGCAATATCTTGGGACAGTAGTCGATTAAAGAGTTTCATTCTCAAGTCTAGACGCAGTCGTCTGGATACAATCCTTGAAACAAACCGCTGAATGCTCTGAAAAAAGGTTTGCCCAATCCAAAATGCAGCCAGGATGCGAACTCGCCGGAAGGAAGGAATCAGCATTACTGGCAATCAAATCGTCAAATAAGCCACCTTCAATGTGTGGTACGAGCAGCCTGCATACGACGTTAAATAGTAAACACAATGCCGTCACCAACACATACCATGCATATGGTTTCAGCAGCCCGAGTGCTCTCATCAAGTAGGTCTGCAGAGACGCTTGTCGTATACGCTCCGGCACTTTGGGTCCCTTATCACCCCGCAGTACTCCCCAGTCCTGAAGCCTCTTTCCCTTTTTAAAACACGCCATGCAATAATCAAAATCACACAGTTTACATCGAAAACATTCGCCATCTTTGACTTCTTCGCTACAAATATCACAGTAGGCATCGTATCGATCGATTGTAAATCGAACTGCATGAACATGCACTGCGCGAAGATCCAGTCGAATCTCGGGTCGAGCTTGCATTTGACTCACTATTCTCTTTGTTAAAAAGAATGCAGCCTGTAGGGACGCAATTGCTAGTGCAATAAAGGCTACATCCGAGCCAGACACCATGGATCCATTCGTATTGGAAAGATCGACTGCCTCTACACCAAGCCCAAAGGAAATCGCCGTCAAGATGACATAGGCCGCGATGAAAATGGAATTTCTCCACAATGAAATAGTGTGATCGAGCTGTGCCAAGGCCTTTGCAGCTTCGAGGTCCACTTCTGGCAAGGAGCGTGGAGGTTCTTGTTGCTCACCAAGAAATTTGCCTCTGTAGAATCATCTGATTCGTCTTCTAAACACTCATGGGTCGCACAAAGACCTTCACTGACAGGATTAGTACCTGTAGGCCCGTTTTCAAAGAAATCCTCAGTGTTATTAGGTAGAAGCGGTTCCGTCAAGCCATGACGAATCAGTCGTCGCGCCACTCATGCCGTTCACAATCGTTACGCTTCGTTTGGTTTCGCGTGACTGCCATTCCAATCATGGTAGAAAGCAAGGCTGCAAGCTTAATGACGCCCACTCCTATGGTTGTATACAAGAGGCAGACGGATATTCCAAACAATTGTCGTCCCGGCGCGTTGCGAAGAAAGACTGCCGCCACGATTGCAGCGTGCAAGCTTGCAGCGTCGAAAAAAGCCAGTCCCCATGAAAATTTACGACAACATCCCTTTGACTCGCCTATTCTGCCTGTCTGTAGATTGCATGGGACCAGTAATCTGTGGCTCTGCGGTGCTCATGGTCGTCGCGCTCTTTTGCCTCCACCCTCCACGTGCTGCTCTGAGCGAATGTCAAAATGACGTGAAAAGTATCAATGATGACCCGACCGCCGACCGCCGCCGCCGACACCCACGCCGCTCACCGCGCACCGCGCAACGAACGATCGTCATTTTGTGCCATTTCTCCTAAAGCCTCCTGCGGGAAAGAAAAAACAATGTCAACCGAAAGTGAACATGTACAGCAAGATTGCTTTGCCACAAGAAGAGACTTTATTGGCCTTGCTAGACTCGACAACCAAGGAAAACAGGGGATGGCAGCAGCCAGGCCGCGCGCCGCGCCTTTCACGAGCGCCTTGGCACGTTTCAGCCCGCTACATACTTTGCCAAGCCAGCAAGTATATCTCCTCTTGTATGTGCAAGATTTGGGTACGTATATTGTGTGTACTTGTCCGTGGGAAAGACAAATCGAGAGCGGTATCTATCGATGCTGCTTCATGGCGTGGTGTTTCTTGTTCTTGCCACGTTGCTACTATGCTCTTTCCATAGATTAAATGGTCTGAAACAAACTTGTTCCTCTCGAGATGTTGGAGCTACAAGCTACACACGGTCCTACAGATACTTACCTTTATATTCTAATACTGTATTGTAGGTGGACGAATCCGTCGCAAGACTTGATTGTTTGTCAAAAATGTCGGGCCGTTGTGGCCATTACGTTTCATCCCCTGCTCCAAGCGGCGGATGAAGAACGCATTACTGCCATTTATAAAGACAAACTCTGTACAGCACATGATGTCACGTGTCCCTTTTATGCCAATGCGTTTCCAACGACTAATGTTGGCCAATGCACCCATTCCGAGCTATCTTGGAGCGGTATTGCCACAAGACTTTGTGACTCTAGTGGAACAGTCGAATCCAAAGCCTCTATTACAGAAACGAGTACAATCATTACTTGATGCTGCTAGAAACGGAGAGGGTCGTTTGAATTATCGCTTGACGCAAAGGACATGGAGTTGCAAGAGGATGAAACGACGGAAATGTTTGCATCGCGCCTTGCGAACGCTCTCGGTTACAGTAAAGAGAATGAGCAGTGGGCATGTATACTAGCACTACTCTGTTGGGAACCAGTAACAGACTCGACAATCGAATGAAACTGTTTTGATGCTACAGTGTCCAGTCTGTTTGTCACAACGAGGACTGCCTATTCAGGGCAACGACAACGACGACGACTCTAGTTCGGAGGATAGTTCGGTAGACATTCCTCCACCGAAACGGCAAAAAACGGCAACACAGCCCATGAATCCCATTACTTGTCATCGACATTATTGTCCCGTCATTTGTGGCTTTCCTTGCAGTGGCTCCGAGGTTCCATGTGTGGAAAACAATTGCAAATCACTTGTTTGCAGCAACAACCGAAACGTCTGCCGTTGATGACATTCAAGGAGAAGCAAGTCATGATTAATATTCATCGACTCCTTCGGTCAAGTCTTGGATAAAATAAGTGTAATATGGGTAACGAAATACATTTACTTTTAGGTGTAGCAACATATAGCTAGCCTAGCTAGTGCTACTACATGGACTTGAGCAGCTTGAACAGAGCTGCTGCCTCGCGTATCCTCGAAAACTCAATACAGAATGCTTGCACCTCATAATAAATGTCCTGAATAGATGAGCAGGACCATTGATTCGTGAGCAACACATCCACACGCACCCAAAATTCATCACACAACAATTAACAACAAATGAACTTACATCAACATTGACAATCTGATTCCGAATCAGACTCTGTAGAAACACACACACCAACCTCACGAGTCGATTCTGTGCATGTCGATCTTGAATATTCTCACAACTGGCGATACAGTTGGAAACATAGAGAAGAATGTATTCGGGATCCAAAATAGGTGGCGCGTTGGCCGCTTCCGGCACGTGAGTCGCCAATCGATTCACCACTTCCATACTCTGCAGAGTCATGTCCATACCAACCAGTGCCGACAAGTATTCATTCTTGACTTGCTCTTGTGCAGTGGACAAGATTCGTAGCAGGCATTCATTGGCAACGAGCGGATTTTGTTCCACGAGACGAGCGAGATTTTGTGGAGTCAATCCACATTCTTGCACAAGTTGCATCGAAACGGGCTCTTCGGAATCGTCGTCCTTTGTACTCAGAGCCTCCAGTACCATTCGCTGTGCATCTGGCGAAAGTGGCGTCTCAAAGGCTTGTGTACCGAGTACTTGCAAGACTTGTTGATATACTTCATTCTCGTCTGTATCCTCGTCGGACAAGAGCATGAGGCGCAAGTTTGTCGGCGTCAACCAAATGAGTTCGGATTGAAGATATTCCATCCATTCTGGATCTTGCTGTTGTTGTTGAAAGGATTCATCGTCGTATCCAGCAAGAGGCAAGAGAGGTGGAGGCAATGGACGACAAAACTGTGGCGCGACCGACGCCATTGGCGCCACGAGCTCAGACTGTGCTACAGTCTCCAACGGTCCCTTTTCCAACAAATTCTTGAGTTCTCGCTTTTCTCCTTCAGATTTCACTCCAATAAATGGACTCACGTAGCTTTTATCATTGTCGTCTGTTGTACACTGCTTTAGTTTCGCATCAACCTGGTTCAACAAGGTCTCCGTCACGGGCTGTCGTTATTCACGACATTATCTAGCTCATTCAAAAGTTCAGGACCAAGCATGGATGGTAAGAGAGACTCAAACAAGTCCAGTAGACAAGCTTGGTCAGTCTCAGACAAGGGCTCGCTTGCTTGTCCTGACATGTAACGTTGCAGCAACGACAAGGTGTGTTGAACGAGGATACCAAAGAATGGACTGTTTGTCACGCATGATTCATCCAGCGATGCTACCGATTCAATTACAATCAAACAGGACAATCGTTGTTTCCAAGTTAGATTCGTGTCTTGTTGTAGAATCGCATGAGCGGCCCATGCCACGTGAAAGGGACTTGTCGTTGTCGTTTTGCTGCCACATGGCGCCGTCGACCGCCTTGCGGTAGTCGTCTAGATTTTCGCCATGATTGGACAGCCGATCCCACAAATTTGCTGTAAAGAAATCAGTCATTGCAGGAAAAGATAGAGTGAACGTAATGGAGAATAACAGCAAGAACAGTGACTTGACTACATTATGTGACTATGCTACG
>CAWKAV010000025.1:0-55699 GCA_963847735.1 uncultured delta proteobacterium
ATCATCGCAGCTCTCTCGGGCTTGTCAGGCTGCGCGTCAAAAAGGCCAGCGATGAATTGGCCATGATTTTCCAGGACCTCGCGGTTAAAGCGGCAGAAATGAAAAAACCGGTAATGTTAACAGTCCATTTTTGCCGAAATCAGAGACGACGATATAGATAATCTGTTTAGGTAGGATACCGGTTCGTGTCCTTTATCAATTATTCCTCCCGCGAAATCAACTGTAAGATCGTCTATTACGGACCGGGGTTGTGCGGTAAGACCACTAATCTCCAGTTTGTTTACCAGAGACCGCCCCCGAACCAAAGGGAAGACTTATCTCTCTTGCGACGGAGACAGAGAGGACACTCTTTTTTGATTTCCTGCCCTTAGCGCTTGGCGATATCAGCGGCTTCAAGATACGGTTCCATCTTTATACAGTCCCTGGACAGGTCTTTTATGATGCGCAGTAAATTGATCCTCAAAGGCGTCGACGGCGTCGTCTTTGTTGCCGACACTCAGGAAGAGCGTCTCGACTCCAATATTGAGAGCGTGGAAGATCTCAAGATAACCTTGAAGAACAGGGCTACGAGCTTGAAAAGCTTCCTTACGTTATCCAGTACAACAAGAGAGATCTGCCCAACTGCACCCCGATCGAGGAATTGCGTGAGTTGCTGAACCCCAACGGTGTTCTCGAGTTTACCGCCTGCGCCCAGACCGGTGAGGGGGTGTTTGAAACTTTGAAAGCAGTTGCCAAGCTGATTCTGCTTGAGCTCAAAAAAGGTGGCACTGCCTGATTCAGACCAGCCTAATCATATAACCATGAATGCCCGTAGCCAATTGGCTACGGGCATTTTAAGGAGAAGATCACGATGAAAAAATTTATTTTGCTGGCGACACTCCTGTTGCTGACCCTCTCCCTTTCGGCCTGTTGCATGTTCCACCGCCAAGGGCCTTGCGGATCGGGTCATCGTGGACCTTGTGCCGTAGAGAAGCCCTGTGCAGTTGACAAACCCTGCGCTGCTGACAAGCCCTGTGCAGCCGATAAGCCTTGTTAAAAGATAAATAACCGGGGCTCTTTAATAGGATCCGGAGACAAGGTGATATAAATTGTTCTTTGCCGTGAGGTTGTGAAGCAAACGCCGCTATAACATTCGCAAAATGTATTGACATCATAGAGCGCAAAGTGTATAAAAACGCCCTGTCTTCGCGTCTATTTGTAGCACCGTAGAGACAGCCACATTCCCTGATAGCTCAGTTGGTAGAGCAGCGGACTGTTAATCCGCGTGTCGTTGGTTCGAGTCCAACTCGGGGAGCCACCAATTCAGAGGGTCAGCTTAACGGCTGGCCCTTTTTTGCGTTTTCGGTATCAGAATCGGGATCGGGATCGGACCCGGAGTCCGTCGTTCACCATATGCGAGGGAAAAGTTATGAACGAGTACAAGCTGACATTCACCGTGACCATCAAAGGACAGGACGATCCCGCCGCCAGGAAACAGGCGAAAGATATTTCGGAAGCCATTAGCGAGATTGTTGAGGACGCAGACGTAAAGCTGCAACAGGTTTACATGGATCGGACCCCGCGGGGTGTGCGGATGGAATGAGTGGGCAGATGGGCAAGTTGTCGTGATGACCTAAATAGCCTTAGATTATGTAAGAATGAGTTGCAACAATATGAATATGCCTGGTGATCCCTCAAGATTTACTGTTTATCGTGATAAATAAAAACGACTCGCTAAGAACTGAGAGTCGTTTGAGAAATCATTTAATGCCTAAATATAAATTATTCTTTTTTTCTTTTGCGAGCGATAACAAACAAACCTACCAAGCCGAACCCAAAGAGGACAATAGTCGAAGGTTCAGGGACGGGCACAGGGGCATAATTTTGTTCCCTTATTATTTGTAAGTTTTGTATACCCAGTGAAACAAAAGGATCCTCCTCCCAAAGATTAATAGCGCCTCCTACTCGAAAATCCATCGCAATTGGCCCTGCGAGTGAATCAGAGATAGGGATGTCTAAATTTACAGTTCCTCCACCAGGGTCAGTGATAATTTTGTACGCTAACAATAAGCCATTTTGGTCATAGAGAACCACTGACAAGAATAACCAATTACTGTCAAGGTCATAGGTAAAATTAACAGAGTTACTTCCTTGCCCAAGGCTAATTCCAGGCCCTGAATTTAATGGGTTGTTAGTCATAAATGTATAATGTTGCCCGTAGGTCTTTTCTATGAGAGCGCTTTCAGCTGCTGTTTGCATTTCTTGCTCATAATCTAAAGCAACATATGCCAATTCTTCATTGCTTAAAGGTGGAGGTGAGAAATACGGAAGATGATCAATTTCAGGATTCAACCCGAGCCAGATATACTCTGCAGAGTGGCCGTCTACAGAAATATCCACACCATTTATAGTATCAAAAGCATTCATATCAAGAGTTGTGAGGATTGAGGCTTCACATGGTGAGACAGAAAAAAGCAAAGAAGCAATTACAGCGGCATTAAAGAAAGAAACTTTCATAGCCATAAAAACTCCTTTAACTCCTGTAACCCTTAATTTTAAAAAATTAGTTAGGAAAAACTTAGAAATGATTAATCTTAAAGCTATCACTACTTTTTTTACTGTCAACAAACACCGCATGATTTATAAAAAACGGCCGCCTGGATCTGACCAGGTGGCTTTCTTTTTGTGGCTGTCTTATTTTTATTCTTACATTATTCTGGCATGCTCAGATTGGCAGAAATGCAAGGTTCTTGCTAACCCTGCAACCTAAGAGAAACCCCCGGTCCGAAGATCGAATGGGCCTTCCGAACCAAAACTTGCACCTGTTTCGGAACCAAATCAACGATCTCTACATTGGGAGGGAGTAGAAGATGGGAGCCAGTAATTGGGTAAGTTTGGCGACCGAAAGCGGGTCAGGGTTCCGTCCAGTCGGATCAGTAGTTCATCGGGTTTGATGCGGAAGAGAGTGCGTTTTTCCCCCGACAGCGTGACAAGAATCCTGGCGGGGTCCACACTCGACAGGTTATAGCCTTCTGGGATGTTCTGGACTTCAACTGCAATTTCATAAGTTTCTGTTTGGACTACAGATCCTGGCACAAGAACAAGCCAGAGGACTGCGGCGACAATCAGTGCACTCACCCATTCGAGGCCAGCCCATAAAGTAATTTTTTTCAACCATCCAGCTTTTGCAACGGGCATGGAATGTTTGACAATAAAAGTCTCTATCTCACTTCGTAGTGCTTCTGGTTCCGAAAAAGTCCGCAATCGACCTTCCCTTGCCAAAGAGATCCGTCCGGTCTCCTCCGAGACAACCAGTACTAGAGAATCGGATTGTTCGGATAACCCTAGAGCTGCGGCATGACGGGCTCCCCTTTCTTTTAGCTGGGCCACTTTGTTTGATAGAGGCAGTAGGGTTCCGAAACGTTCTGCGCGGCCCCCTGAGAGGATTAAGGCACCATCATGGCCGGGCGAATTTGGGTCGAAGATACTCAGGAGAAGGCCTTTGCTGAGATACCCATCGAGTGGAGTCCCTGCTGTGATGATTCCATGCAAGGAGGCTTCCCCCGGCAGAACAATAAGCGCACCTCTCCTTTCGGTTGAAAGCTCCATTAAAGAACTGACAAGAAGATTCACCAATCCTCCTGATTCTTCACGGTTCATTCTGTTCCTTCTGAAGATTGAAGCAGGGAAACGTTCAAACAGACGACGTATTTCGTTTTGGTAGACGACGACCACCATCAGGATGACTACCGCCGTGATACCCTGAAGAATCCATACGGTCAGCTTTAGATCAAATTGATTTGCTGTTAGGATAACCCCTCCGTAGAACAGCAAGCCAAACCCAATTCTCCGGGTATGTTTTGTTCGTAACGCATGGATGCCGAACCATAGAAGCCCAGAGGCTAGAGCAATATCCAGCAGATCTCCCCACTGAATATCTTTAAGAAGTGTAAAATAATTCCAGAGCATAGGTGGCTTCAACTCAAGTAAAAAAGGGTTTCAATGGACTCTTTCCAGAAAACTTAACAAGTTTTTTCTTCGCAAATCAGGTTGTTTTTTCCGGTCTTCTTGACACGAGACATAAGACTGTCGGCAACCTTGAGCACTTCGTCAATCGAGGCTGGCGGCATAGTCAACAAACAGCCAAGTCATTGCGGCAAGGCCACAAAACACAAAGCCCACCCATCGTTTTGAGTGCCAAGTTACAAGCACAATGGGCAGGAGGCAGAAAATCGAAAATGAAAGCTCGTAGCCGGTGAGATGGTCTAGCGTCGCCACGGTGGCCAATAGAAAAAGGCCAGAGATAGTTACTTGAACTGGTCATTTTTTATCAAAATATCTCATGCACTTAATTTGCAAAAGGAACCACCCCTTATTGTGACTCACCAAGCTACTCTGATTTTGATCTTACCGGTGGAGAATTCATCAAATTTATAAAAAAATTGATAAATAAGAAAGATGGTAAAATAAACAGCAACAGGGCCGCAATCGTTTCCTACCAATTTTCGTTGTGCCAACATCTCAATGCAGGATTCGGAGAATGAAGTCTGTCAGTAGTCTGATTCTGGTGATAACAAGTGTTTTCTGGTTGTTCGCGACAAGCGGCCCGGCACAGGACACGGAGAAAGATTTTGCGACTTGGCTGCAAAACCTCCGAGTAGAGGCCCGCTCCTCAGGAGTTTCGCATGAGACATTGGAGGTGGCTCTGAATGATATCAAAGGGCCGCTACCGCGTGTGATTGATCTCGATAGAAACCAGCCGGAGTTTAGCCAATCTTTGGAGGACTATGTCGGGTCCCGTGTCAGCGAGAAACGTATCGCTAACGGACGCAGGATGATGAACCGCTATCAGACTTGGCTGGGTCGTGTCGAACGGAAGTACGGCGTGCAGAGACGTTTCATCGTTGCTTTATGGGGGATTGAGACGAGCTTTGGTGAGCACACAGGAAATTTTCCAGTCATTCAGTCTTTGGTTACACTTGCCCATGATGGGCGCCGTAGTTCTTATTTCCGTAAGGAACTTTTGGATGCACTGCATATCTTGGACGCAGGCCACATCCGTTTGAAGCGCATGAACGGTTCCTGGGCCGGCGCCATGGGCCAATGCCAGTTCATGCCCTCTACATTTCGCCGTTATGCGGCTGATGCCGACGGCGACGGTCGCGTCGACATCTGGAACTCGGTTCCCGATGTGCTGGCTTCAGCTGCCAATTACCTGGAGAAGATTGGATGGCAAAGCGACCAGACATGGGGACGCCCGGTAACGTTACCTGAAAAATTCGATTTTTCCCTGGTCGGGTTGGGAACCCGCATCCCGCTTTCACGCTGGCAGTCCCTTGGGGTGAGGCGCATTGATGGAAGAGCCCTGCCACAACGCGACCTCGAGGCCTCGCTGATCATGCCTGATGGCACCGGCGGTCCAGCCTACTTGGTTTATGACAATTTCCGGGTACTACTCGACTGGAATAAATCAAACGCTTTTGCCGTTGCGGTCGGGACTCTTTCTGACCGGTTTGTCGCCGAAAAGTGAAAAAATGGCCAATCCAAAGGTAGTCCCAGATATCTTTCATTATGAGATCCTACACGATTGTCCAATTTTTAAATGTGACTCACACAGAACGAATCAACTTTATGATCTGATCCGGTTTGAGCAGCTTTCCTTGAGAAACTAACTGACCATTGATGGCCAACCCTGGAGTTGTCATGCAGCCAAATTTCATGATGTCGTTGAGGTTGGTCACCTTTTCAAATTCCACATCCTCACCCAGGACCACTGCCGCTTCTTTGGCGTTGGCCATCAGATCGTTGCATTTGGAGCAGCCGGTACCGAGTATTTGTATTTTCTTCATCAACCTTCTCCTTATTTTTTGATGTGTGTAGCGGGTTAATTGGGGACAAATCCATAGAACAGCCCGGAAAAAGTTGCCATAACAATGACCAGCAACACAAAAACCACCGTCTTCTTGGTACCCATTACCGAACGAATCACCAACATGTTTGGCAGACTCAAGGCCGGACCCGCTAATAACAAGGCTAGCGCCGGGCCTTTCCCCATTCCAGCACCGATCAAACCTTGAAGGATTGGCACTTCAGTCAGAGTTGCAAAGTACATAAAGGCGCCGACCACCGAGGCAAACAGGTTCGCCCACAGTGAGTTGCCTCCGACCAGGCCAGCGATCCAACCAGAAGGAATCAACCCCTCCTGCTCGGGTCGGCCAAGTAAGGCTCCGGCGATCAATACTCCCCAAAACAGCAGAGGCAGAATTTTCTTAGCGAAGTCCCAACTGGTATCGAACCATGCTTGCAATTCACCATCATTATCTTTTGACGTTGCAGTCAAGATTGACAGGCCAATTGTCGCAGCAACAAAAGCCAATGCGGGATGCTCTGGCAATAAGAATGCGAGGACTGCTGCAGGGATTACAGTCATCAACATGTGCCATTTGTTTACCTTGAACCAAGCCACAAGAATCGCCGCCAGAGCCAGGGAGAACAGGCTGGTAATAATCCACTTTGCCGAATAGATAGCTTGCCAGAGACCGGTTGAATCCGTGGTCTTACCCCAATTGGCAAAAACCAGGATACCGACCATGCTGGCAAAGAACAGGGCATTCTGCCACAGCGGGCGAATCACTTCCGGTTCCGGCATGGCCGCGGCTGCATCCAGCTTGGCCAGTTCTTCTTTACGGAAGAAAAAGTGCATGAGAATGCCGATGACGATTGAGAAACTCACGGCACCGACCGCCCGGGCAATTCCCATTTGCGGGCCAAGCACCGCAGCAGTCAGAACGATGGCAAGAATGTTGATGGCCGGACCTGAGTAGAGAAAGGCACTGGCAGGGCCAAGTCCGGCACCCATGCGATAGATACCCGCGAATAGCGGCAGGATGGTACAGGAGCAGACAGCCAGAATACTGCCAGACACCGAGGCCACTCCGTAGGCTACAACCTTGTTCGCTTTCGGGCCGAGATACTTCATGACAGCTTCCTGGCTGACGAAGACTCCTACAGCACCGGCGATAAAGAAGGCTGGGACCAAGCAAAGCAGAACATGCTCCTGCGCATACCACTTGACAAGATGTAGAGACTCCCACAGGGCATTCTCAAACCTCTGGGACTGTTGCAACCAGTCAACCGGCAGGTAATAGCAGGCGGCGAAGACCGTAATGATCGTCGCTAGAGGTTTCCATTCGTTTTTCCAGTTCATACACTTCTCTCATGCATTTTTCTGTTTGGCCTAATCGCCAAGCAGAAACGTAAAAAAAATTATTTGCAGACCACCTCAAGAAGGGCGACGTGTTCACGGGAGTTAGACTCCAGTACGGATTCAACGCAGCCAAAAAAGTTCAGGATGCATGGGACCCGCAGGCTATAAAAAACCTGGTTGCCGCGCTTGTCATCACTGACGATACCAGCGTGCCTGAGTACAGAGAGATGCTTGGAAACGGTTGAGACATCGGCCCCGACCTGGTCAGTCAGGTCGCAGACGCAGCGTTCTCCTTTCTCCAGTTCTTCGATGATGAACAATCGGGTCGGGTGAGCCATGGCCTTGAGCACTTTGGCTCGTGCGTTCAGTAGTGTTTTTCGTTCTTGGTACATATGTTCCTCCTAATTCATTTGGCAATATAGCCAAATAAGCAAATACGTACAAGCATAATTTTTGGCACAATTGAGTGTCTTATAAATCATGAATTGTTCGGATGATGTGAATATGGCCGAGACACAAAATTCTCGCTGACTGCAATCTAAGAATCTGATTCAGCCGTTAATCCGACCTGGCATTCGTGACATGTGAGACCCAGCAACACCAGGAATTTGGAGAGCACCCGAGCATCTAAAAACAATTCAAAATTTAGTGAGACATCAGCACCGGCACCGTCATCGACTCCAGTACAGTACGGGTCGCACCACCAAGCACCCACTCTCTGAGACGGGAATGTCCATAGCAACCCATGACCATCAGATCGACAGATAAGTCTGATGCGCGTGACAGCAGCTCATTACCGACGTCAATCTCGACACCGTGGCAATCTTTAACCTCGGCGCGGATATCAAGTCGTTCTAAATAACGAGCCATATTTTCGGTTTGGATACTGTCGTTCTTGCTAGTTTTGGAGTTGACCGCCATGACATGGACACTGTCCGCAGCTCTAAGCAAGGGAATCGCATTTAAAACGGCTCGCGATGCCTCCTGGCTGGCATTCCAGGCAATGAGAATGCGCTTGCCGATAGAGGGGAAATCGTCCGTATTTGGTAAAATCAGTACTGGACGGCCTGCAGTAAGCACTAAACGCTCCGGGAAATCGATGGCGACTCCCGAGTCGTCCGAAGCATCACTCTGGCTGATCACAACGATATCGGCATATCGTGCTTGCAACGACATTGCATTGACCGAGTCATCGAAAGCAGTATGCCATTCTAACTTCTCTAAGCCAGCAGATGAGGTTTGCTTGCGGAAGGCCTCTTCAGTACGTGCCATTAAGTCGGCGGCGATTTTATTCTGAACGGCTATGATCTCCTCTCCCATTTGAGCCATTATGCAGCCAGGTGTGGCATGGGGTGAAAACGCATAAAGTCCAACTAAATAGGCATCGTACTTCCTGGCTAACTGAATGGCGGCTTCCAGACGTTTTGCGCTGTGTTTTCCAGGGTCGATGTGAACAAGAATAGTTTTATAGCTCATGGGATTCCTCATTAACTGAATGCTAAGGGTTCACGTTTCACTATGCTCACTGTATTTCGTAGCAACGTTCTCCATAGGCAATTCAAATATTCAGGCTGATTTCTTAATTCAGACAGTCCCCGCGCCACAGACATTGGCCTTGATCACACACGTCAGCGTGGCCAGTCTGAGAACAGCTTTGGTTGTCTTCCTGGCTTTGCATCGTGCGAATCAGGTCGACTTTTTTGAGACGGCCGGGATTCAGTCCACGCATTCTTGCAATCTCCTTGATCTCATTCATATTCATGGTTTTGTCCTCCATTCCCTGGTGATGTACTCACGACGCTATGCGATTTGATTGAGGGTGAATTTCACATATTCGACACGGCAACCCATCGTTAGCGTTATTTAATCACTTGCTGTTAACGATATTACTTATATGCTTGTTGTCAAGGTTGACAAATCATATTCAATGGGTCATCCGATACAGATAACCCCATGTTTTATATAATAAAGAAATCCTTTTATGTCAGGAGGAGAAATCATTTCCGCAGGTTAGGTCAAGAGAGGCGCCATGATCATTCTGGCTCACGACGGATCAATTTATGGCGATTGGGTTGCGCGTTATGCTTTGCATTTTGCGGCCAACGAAGCCGATCGCAAACTACTTCTCCTGCATGTTCTGGACGGCAACATCAAACCGGACATCGTAGAAACCCGGTTTGCCCGGTTTAAGGAAAACTGTCAGGAGGCCGGAGTGGAATGTCTCCCGCGCATTCTTCCTCTCGGCAAAACGGTCCACCGCAGCCTGCGCCAGGCGATTCCCCACGACCCTGAGTCACTGCTGATCTGCGGGACTCGGGTAAAACCCAACAAACGTTCGTTTTTGGGTGGATCAGTGGCCGAACAATTGTTACGTGCCCACCAGTGCCCGGTTCTGGCCTTGCGGGTTGTGCAGCCAGGTCTCCTTGGCAACCCCCATGACCTGCTTGTCCCCCTGGCAGGGCACCTGAGCGGGTTTGCTCGAGTCTGGCCCGTATTCCGCCGCCTGGCTGCACATTTGGATATGGTTCACCTCTTCCGGGCGTTGGCCATTAACCCCCTGCTGCAATCTCATCTGACACCAACCCGCCAGCAAACGCTACGTAACATTGGTCGTACACACCTGGCGCAAATCTGTGCCGAGCTAAAAGAATTCATGCCCCTGCAGCCCTTCCGCCTGGACCAAAGAGTGACTGTCACGACTGACTGGCCGCATGAAATACTGACGCTGTCCAGCCGACTCAAAGTGCAGATGATGCTACTGGGAGTGAGTGAACGCAGTCTTGCCCACCGTATATTCCATGGCGCAGGAATTGAGAAGGTTCTGCGGGAAACCCCATGTGATATTGGAGTTTACAGAGGGCCATGAACGAACCCGGTCAAATTCAGAATCTGTCTGTCGAGAACGTCTATCACGCTCTGGGCAGTGGTGCAGGCGGTTTATTCCCTGACGAAGCTGCTGATCGCCTGCGTGAGGTGGGTAGGAACAGCGTCGAGGTGAAGGATTCCTGGCGGCGGTTGCGTAGTCTGACGCATCAATTCACTAATTTTTTCACGCTGCTGTTGTTTGCCTCAGCGGGGATTTGTTTTGTTGCTGAGAATCTACAGCCGGGGCAGAGCATGCTGGTGCTGGGATGGGCCCTTGCTGGGGTGGCTCTACTCAACGCACTTTTCAGCTTTATCCAGGAGTATCGAGCCGAACGGGAGATGGAATCCCTACGCCAGTTCCTGCCGCCTATGGTGCAGGTCGTGCGCGGCGGGCAGACGATGTCGTTACTGAGTGAGGAGTTAGTCCCGGGAGATCTTCTGCTCCTCAAAGAGGGCGACCGGATACCGGCTGACACCCGCCTGGTTCTGGCCGAAGAGCTGTTGGTCAATAATGCGCCACTGACCGGAGAGTCGCTGCCGGTCCCCTTGACAGCGGAGCCTGTCGACTGTCGACTGGTGGAGAGTAAGAATATCGCGTTCGCCGGTTGTCTGGTGCTGCGTGGCAGCGGACGAGCCATGGTCTTTGCAACCGGTTTACGTACCGAATTTGGCAAGATTGCTCACCTCTCTCAGTCACTGCGTCGTACACCTTCTCCGCTGGAACAGCAGATTGCCCACATGGTCAGAACGCTGACTTTCATTGCCGTCAGCCTTGGTTTTTGTTTTTTTCTCTATGGCATGTTTAGCGGTCGGTCCCTCTGGGTCAACCTGGTCTTTATGATGGGCATTATTGTCGCCAATGTCCCCGAAGGACTGTTGCCGACCTTTACCCTGGCACTGGCCATGGGTAGCAAGCGCATGGCTCACAGGAACGTGCTGGTCACCAGCCTGAGCGCAGTCGAAGCGCTGGGTGCTGTCCAGGTGATCTGCACAGATAAAACCGGCACACTGACCCACAATCAACTGGCAGTCACCTGCCTGGTGCCAGCAGGAGCTGAATCTGAATTCAAGCATCAACAGGAGCGCAAGCGTCTTCTCGAATTAGCCCTTTGTGCCTCTCAAGTACAGGCGACTAGCGAAGGTTACAGCGGCGATCCGCTTGACGTGGCAATAATCCAACGACTCGATGCTGAGGCCGGGGATGCAGAACAGATACACATTGATGCGCAACGGCACTTTCCTTTTGACGTTGATAAAAAGCGGGCGGCCGGTCTCGGTACGGTCGAAGGACAAAAGGTCTTTGCTGTTAAGGGCGCCTGGGAAGCGATTGGTCCGATGCTGACCGGCATTGAATCAGGGGATGGCACGACGCTCGCCGTAGATCAGACCTGCCTCGATCGGGCAGAGAGGACGATGACCAAGCTGGCATCATCAGGTTTTCGAGTTGTTGCCGTTGCCTACCGATCAGTCAATTCGGTTTCAGACCTTCAGTCTTCTCAGGATCAGTTGGAGCACGATTTGGTCCTGGCAGGCTTCCTTGGAATAGAGGATCCGATTCGTGAAGAGGTTCCGGCCGCACTGGCCAGTTGTCACGCCGCTGGAATCAAAGTGATTCTGATTACAGGAGATCATCCCGAGACAGCCATGAATGTTGCCACGCGCTGTGGCCTGGTTGACCAGAACACTTCCACCGAAGTGGTGATGACCGGAGACGTGCTTGAAGAATTGAGTGAAGCAGAGCTCGTAGAGGCTCTAAACAGAGGGGTATGTATCTTTGCCCGCACCAGCCCTGCGCAGAAAATGAAAATCGTCATGGCCATCAAAAGCATGGATCAAGTCGTAGCCATGACCGGTGACGGGGTCAACGATGCTCCGGCACTCAAGGCGGCCGACATCGGCATAGCGATGGGGAAAAGTGGCACTGACGTGGCCCGTGCTTCAGCCCAGATCATTCTGATTGACGACAATTTTGCCTCTATCGTTGCGGGTATCGAGGAAGGGCGAACCGTCTTTTTCAATATACGTAAATTCACCAATTACGTACTCGTCAGCAATGGTCCTGAGATTCTTCCGTATCTCATTTATATCCTGCTGCCGGTGCCTTTGGCTCTGACGGTCATCCAGATTCTCGCCATCGATCTGGGAACTGACATCATTCCCTCAATGGCACTTGGTCAGGAGCCACCCGACCCGGAGTCAATGCGACAGCCACCCCGCGGCCAGGAATTCCGTCTACTCAACCCTGGGTTAGTCGTACACAGCTACCTGTTCCTTGGTTTGCTGGAGGCGATGTGGTCACTCGGTCTTTTCTTCTATGTCCTGGTCGATGGTGGTTGGCAGTTTGGGATGGGGCTTGCAGCCGATGACCCTCTCTATCGCTCGGCGACCGGGATCGCCTTGGCAACCATCCTTTTAATGCAGATTGGCAACCTGGTCGGTCGTCGCTACGCCAATTCTTCAGGTCTTGATTTTGGTATCTTCAGAAACCGCCTCATGTTGGCGGGGATTATGATTCAAGTGATCTTTTCCTGGGGCCTTTTGTATTTAGCCCCGTTACAGAAAATACTTGGGACCGGTCCTGTTAACGGTTCCGTCTATCTGGTCGCCTGGTTGGGGATCCCTCTGATTTTTGGTGCTGACTATCTGCGGAAACGGTTGTTTTTAAGAAAGGTTGAATGCAACGATTCGCGAGAGAATGAACGATAAATCCACTGGCAAACAACATGTCACATTTTCTTGTGATGTGGGTTCAGTAAAGCGCACCTCCGTAGGTTCTCTACCAGGACGAAATTGCACTCACACCTGATTTATCTCCTGCGCAACACTACGCCATTCACGATCATCATGCCTTCATGTCTTTAATAAACCCGGGAATTAATTCTAATGAACGCCGCCCCGATGTCTTCTCTTCTAAAGTATCAACAAAAATAACTAAGCAAAAACAGAGTCTTGCAATTAAATTAAGAAACATGAAAATATTTTAACTTTTATTGTTGACATGAATTATTTTTAATGGTAAAAGTTTAATCAACAGTGAGGAACAACTCACAAACCAAATCGATGGGAGGACGTCATGAAAACTCAAAGCCGCTTTATGGATAATGTGAAAAGCAGTTACCTGGTTCTGGTCATCGCTGCACTCGGTGTCTTTGCTTTCATCTCGGCCGTACTGATCGCCTGGCCGGCACTCGCTTACATCGGCTCGAAACTTTTTAACTAATCTTTAACAACCAGCCCTCTCACCCGGTGGGAGAAACCATAGGAGAAACGCCATGACAACCGCAGCCAATATCCTCAATAACGTAAAAGCCAGCTACACAATCGCCGTAATGGGTGTCCTTGGCGTCTTCGCTTTTGTCTCTGCAGTTTTGATCGCCTGGCCGGCCCTGGCCTACCTCGGCGCCAAGATGTTCAACTAGACATTACGCAGGCGGGTTTAAACCTGCCCTGAATATGCAAAGTAAAAGGGCCGTTCTCCCCGGGGAACGGCCTTTGGTTTTTCTCAAATTGCAGGGTTAATCAGTATTTCTCATTTTGACCAACATCATACCTTGCAAACTATGGAGGAATATAAATATGAGCCCTTCTGCCTTTGACCTCAACCTATGACCGGGTATAATTATTGACGTCATCTTTATGTAGATATCTGAGAATCTTGCAGCGGTGAGGGCGAGTGGAAGTGTGTTATCTGCAGTAATCGGAACTCTAGCTGAATTTAATTGTAAATCTTGGTCATGATCAGCAAAGTTTATGATCTCAACGGCCCCTGACCCTCTTAGGCAATAAATAAAGCACCTTAAAGCCATATAGCGTTGTAATAACTATTTTAAGAAACGGATAGGACTGTTTGTTACGCTGCTTTCAAAGTCGACTTTTTAGCCATCTTTGAGATTCTTTTCGGCTGATAATTATGGCGGTGATCGTTCAAACGGATTAAACCTAGTTGTCGAACAGCCACTTTTCGCTTCGGCATTATTGGCCGACTGGCTCCCTGGCTCTGGTTAGAGAAACTGGTTTTTTATGAATATTCAGTTGATAGGTGATGCCTGTGTGAGTCTGCTCTTTGGCGATGACATTTCGCTCAGCAATAGCCGCAAGGTGTTAACGGCCTATCATCAACTCAAAAGCAGCAGGTTACTTGCTGAACTAAAAATTCACGACCTGGTCCCGTCCTACCGATCACTAGCAATTCACTTTGAACCCGGTCAGGATCCCACCACCGTGGCGAAGACCTTGGCAGAGAGCCTGACCCAGGAGGTCGTGCTTGCAGACAAGGCCCTGTCTCAACCTCCTAAAACTGTTGAAATCCCGGTAGTCTACGATGGTGAAGATTTGGCACGCGTGGCCGAAGTCAACAGTTTGCAGATAAAGGACGTCATCAGATTGCATGCCGGTGTCCTTTATACTGTTGCCATGATCGGCTTCAAGCCTTACTTTCCCTACCTAATTGGTCTTGACCCTCGCCTCGAAACGCCGCGCCTGGAATCTCCCCGGACCCGTGTCCCAGCAGGATCCGTGGCCATCGGTGGAGCACAGACCGGGATTTACCCGGAAGAGTCACCCGGCGGCTGGAACCTGATTGGCCGGATGTCTCCTGATCGGCTACAGGTTATCCTTCCCGGTGACACGATTATTTTTATTCAGCGCGAGGGATTATGATCATCAATTGCGATATCGGCGAACGGGGGGCTCAACACCCCATCGACCTGGAGCTCATGAACCACATCGGCATGGCCAATATTGCCTGTGGTGGCCATGCCGGCGATGAAGAAAGTATTGCGGTTTTTTCCACGATAGCGCAAGAAAAAGGCCTCCAGATTGCAGCCCATTTGGCTTACCCGGATCGGCCCAATTTCGGTCGCGTCTCTATGACCATTGCCGTCAAGAAGCTGCTGGCGGATCTGGACCGACAACTGGCCTTAAGCGTCGAGCAGAGCAGGGTCAAGTTACACGGTGCCCTCTATAACGACTGCAACGTCAACGGTCTGCTGGCCCGGGAGGTTGCGATCTGGTTGCACAGCAGCCACATCAAGGAAGTTGTGACCCCGTTTGACTCGGCGCTTGCTGGCGCCTGCCAGGAGTTGGGTCTTTCTGTTTGTGCCGAGGCCTTCGCCGAGCGCCGCTATAACTGGCTTCCGGAGCGAGGGCAACTAGTTCTGGTCAGCCGCAACAAGCACTATGCCTCGATTCATGAAGTAGACGAGGCTCTGGAGCACAGTCGAAAAATCATTGTCGAGCAAAGTATCGATGCCGTCGTTGAACATGAGGATGGCACCCTGACGACCAGCTCGCGACCGATATTGGCAAAAACTCTCTGCATTCATTCCGATTCCGAGATTGCCCTGCCCCTGGCTTCTGGTCTGGCGACCCTCCTCCGACAGCATCAGGCGGGCATGCCGTGACAGAGAGATTTGTCTCCAGTTTGAGTGAATTGATGACCTTTCAAGGCAAAGGGATGTACTGGTTGCGCAGCGCCCCCTGCTTTGGCCGACAGGATGTCGGCATCTCACCCGGCGGGCCAATGGATCGTTTTGCCCAGCAGACCGGCAACCTTCTGCTCGGTCAACCTGTCGACGAGGAGGCCCTCGAATTCCTGCGTCCCCCGGTGATCAACTTTCACCGCCCGGCCTATTTTGTCCTGACCGGAGCCCACCTGCGGGCCACTCTTTGCTACGAAAAACGCCCTGATGTTGCGGTGCGTCATGCCTCCGTGACTTTTGCCCCGGCCGGATCGAGCCTGTGCTTCGGCACGAAAATCAAGGGCCTGCGCGGCTATCTCTGTGCTCGCGCCTGTCTTACCGCCTTGCCTGACGACAACTTCCTGCAACGCCGCCGCGGCCCTTTTGCCGAGGTGTTCAGCTGGTTCGACCCTCTGGGTAAAATTCGCCTAGTCGAAGGCCCCGAGTATTCCTGGTTACGCCAGCCGGAGGCTTTTACCTGGCAGCCATGGGTGGTGAGTCGCGAGGCAAGCGACATGGGCATCCGGCTTGAAGGCGGCGCGGAGTTGCCAGCCTACGAGGGCAGCCTGATCTCTGATGCAGTGGCCGATGGCACCGTGCAGCTGACACCGAAGGGGCCTATTATCCTTCTGAAACACCGCCAGACCGTGGGGGGCTACCCACGCATCTACAATGTGATCAGCGCCGATGTTGATCTTCTGGCGCAATGTGCGCCGGGGCAGCGACTGCGCTTCCGCAAGGTGACCATAACGATGGCGGTGGCTGCGGCTCAGCAAAAACGTGCCCAACTCGAGGCCCTGCGCTGCCAGTACCAGGGACAGCCCGGCTGAGCCCCTTTCTCATGGTCCACGCGAACAAAAGAACAACCAATTTTTTCCGAAAGATGAATTTTGTGATGAATCCTGTATTATTAATAAATTGAATTGGACCCTGCTCCTTGTCGTAGGCTGGTTCCTGTTCAATTTGGTTTTGCTGCTCAGGGCTGCCGACTTCCGGCCGTCCTCCTTTAACCTCAGTTCATAAGGAGAAAGATTATGGGTCTCAGGAAGAGCTTACTGATGATGTTGCTGTCTCTGGCCGTGGTCCCCGGCAGTTTTGCTGCGGATCAGGCTGTCAAACTTGATCTTAACGCCGTGTATGGGGCAACCAGTTTTCATACCGAGGGCGCTGCTGAGTTTGCCAAGCTGGTCGGCGACTATTCCGCAGGCAGCGTGGTGATCACCGTGCACCCCGGCGGCAGCCTTGGCTTTAAGGGTCCGGAACTGCTGAAAGTTGTGAAGGATGGCCAAGTCGCCATGTCAGACACGCTGATGGGTGTCGTTGCCGGCAGTGAGAACGTCTTCGGCATCAGCTCTTTGCCGCGTCTGGTGAACTCCTTTGCCGCCGCCAAGAGCCTTTATGCAGACAGCAAGCCGCTCTATGAAAAAGCTGCCTCCAAGTGGAAGCAAAAGCTGCTTTACGCCGCCCCCTGGCCGCCAAGCGGCCTGGTTACGAAAATCGAGGTGAACAGCAAGGCCGATCTGGCCAACCTGAAAACCCGCACCTACGACAAGAACGGTGCGCAATTTCTGCAATCGCTGGGCGGTTCTCCGGTCTCTCTTCCCTGGGGCGAAGTCTACTCGTCGCTGACCACCGGTATCATCGATTCGGTCCTGACTTCGGGCGAGTCTGCCTCCAACGGCAAGTTCTGGGAAGTTCTCAAATACTTCAAGAACATCAATTATGCCTACCCGCTGAACATGGTGACCATTAACCTCGACTACTGGAACGCCCTGAGTCCGGCACAACAGGCTGCGATGCTCAAGGCTGCTGCTGAGATCGAGCAATCCCAATGGCAAAAAGCCGAAAAGCGGACCGGCGAGTCACTTGCCACCATCAAGGCCAATGGCATGATCATTTCTGATGAAGCACCCGCGTTCAGCAAGGATCTCGATGCCGCAGCGAAGGCGTTGGTTGATGAGTTCAGCAAAGATGCGTCTGCCGATGTCCAGGCGATTCTGGCCAAATACGCCAAATGACAGCAAGGTTTTTGAAAGGGATAGATACGTGCTCGAAGCTGGGCGCGTATCTATCCGCTTTTTCCATGATCGTCATTGTGATCCTGATTGTCGTTGAGATCATCTGCCGGTCGCTGTTCGGTGTTTCGACCATGGTGTCGGATGAATTCAGCGGTTACCTGATGGTCACGACCGTCATGGCCGGCCTGGGATATACCCTTGAAACAAATTCGCACATCCGCATCACGGTCTTGTTGGTAAAACTTGGCCCGCGCTTGCGAAACTTCATGGATCTTTTGGCGACCTGCTTTGCTATCGTTCTCACCCTATTCATCTGCTACCACGCCGCACTGATGGTTTATGACTCCTACAGCTATGATATGCGGGCTGATTCCATCTCCGAGACGCTGATCTACCTGCCACAGCTGGTGGTACCGCTCGGTCTGGTCGGGCTGATTCTTCAGCTGCTCGGCCTTTTGCTGAGGAGATGCCGCGCTTGTTCACTGACCCCCTGATCATCACGCTGCTGCTCTTCGCTGTTCTGCTCCTGCTCCTGCTTTCAGGGGTCTGGATCGGCTTTACCTTGTTCAGCGTCGGTGTGGCCGGAATGCTTCTCTACCAGACCAACCTGCCTGCGGCAATTTCGATCTGGGACAAAATCGGCGGGCTGATGGCAACCTCGGTCTGGAACAGCCTGAACTCCTGGTCTATCACCGCTTTGCCATTATTCATCCTGATGGGAGAGATTCTGTTTCGCACCTCGATCTCCACCCGTCTGCTAAACGGTCTGGTCCCCTGGCTCTCACGCATTCCCGGTCGGTTGCTGCATGTCAATATCGTCGCCTGTTCGCTCTTTGCCGCAGTGTCCGGCTCCAGCGCGGCGACCACGGCGACAGTGGGAAAAATCACCCTGGACGAACTTTCCCGGCGCGGCTACAACCGCAGCCTGGCGATCGGCTCACTGGCCGGGGCCGGAACCCTCGGCTTCCTGATCCCTCCCAGTTTGATCATGATCATCTACGGTGTACTGTCTGACACTTCGATCGGCAAACTCTTTGCCAGTGGTATCCTCCCGGGATTGCTGCTGGCCTCGCTTTACTCGACGTACATCATCATCCGCGCCAAAATTGAACCGGGGATCGTCCCCGACAGTGACGAAACCTATACTATGCAGCAGAAACTGGTGGCCCTGAAGGAGCTGGTACCGGTGGTGCTGCTGGTGGTGGCGGTGCTTGGCGGTATCTATCTCGGCGTGACCACGCCAACCGAGGCCGCAGCCATTGGTGTGATTGGTGCCCTGGTCCTGGCTGCTGGTTATCGCAACCTGTCGTGGGAGAACTTTCGCGAGGCTCTCCTCAACGCCGTGCGCACCACCTGTATGATCTGTTTTATTATTGCCGGGGCCGCGTTCCTCTCACAGGTTGTCGCTTTTGTCGGCGTAGCCCGTGGTCTCAGCGAGTACATCGTCAGCATGCAGGTTTCACCTTATGTGCTGCTGGTGGTCCTTGGCGTCATGTACCTGATACTGGGGATGATTCTCGACGGTATCTCCATCGTTGTCATGACCTTGCCAATCGTTCTGCCGATCGTGCTGGCTGCCGGGTTCGATCCGATCTGGTTCGGTGTTTATCTGGTGATCATGGTGGAACTGTCACAGATCACACCGCCGGTGGGCTTCAGCCTGTTTGTCATTCAAGGGATTTCCCAGGAGCCGGTGAGTGCGATCATTAAAGCCACCATTCCTTTTTTCCTCTTGATGATTCTGGCTGTGGTCATGATTGCGATCTGGCCGGATATCGTTATGTACCTTCCCGATCAGATGTCCAAGTAATGACCATGCCGGCACCCTCAAAGACCTTACAACCCCGATATGAAAGGAGAAAACACCCGATGAGGAGCTGTTTCCGTATCGTTCTACCAGGATTAATCACGCTGATGTTTGTTGCAACACCGGTTTTGGCCAAGGACACCTGGCACCAGTTTTCTGCAAAAGAAGCTCAGGCCAGTACGCTTGGCAAAGACAAGCTCAACCCGAGTATCAAGCTGTTTCTGAAGGGGGAAAAGCACGCTAAAGTCATAAAAAATATTGGCGAATTCAAGTCAAATAAGCGCAGCAACGCTTTTGGCAAGTCCGCACAGGCCGCGTGCGATACTGCTTTCATCTCAGCGTTGATGTCTTTACAAGACAGGGCTGAGAAAGAAGGCGGAAACGCCGTGGTTGACATCTACACGATTACCAAGGACAAGAAATTTGAAAGCGCCGAACAATATTCCTGCATCAACGGTGCCTTAGTTACCAATGTTGCCTTGATGGGCACTGTTGTTGATCTAGCACAATAACGATTGATAGACGCAGGATAAACGCTCACATTGACGCGTCAATTCGGACGAGGTGGTTTCCGGTTTCTCCCTGTGGTACGACGTTCTTGGCGAACAAGGGAAGCGTCACCAAGATGAAATCACGGCGTTTGAAAAGATAACCAGAGAAGACGGGATCAAGTTCCATTCTCGTTCCTATCAGGAGTTGATTGCCAACTTGGCGATTCAACTGCGGACAGAGCATCATGAGTATGTTCGATATCTAACGGAGAGATCCCTGTAGAGAGATTAACCCACCGCCCGTCATAACCGACGATATGACGCCAGGCTCTGAGGTGCTGAAAATTGTCCGGGGGAGGGAGGTCCCAGAACCTCCTCCTCTGGCTTTGACTGCCCACCTCCGGGCCACTCGCGACAGGCCCCTGACCTTCCCCCCCATACCGTCTCTCTGGCCCACTTAGATGCAGAGAAGTTACGTCCCCGGTAACGGCACACAAATCTAATTTTGTTAATAAATTCTGAATGCCACAAATCAGATGCCGATTCACAAACTCAAAACTCTGATCTCAAACCTGTATTTTTCACTTCAGCCCTGCAAGGCTGACAGATATAAAAAATAATGCACTGTATGTTTTCTCCAAGCATAGATCATTCCTGTAAAAACTGAGTTATATCAGTTGTTTACAAGTGTACGTCGTTACCGTCAACTTAAATTCTTACCTCTTTACGTATATTGTTTTTATACATTCCCACCTTTTTAAATAGGCACTGGTTTTAATACTACTAACAAAAAACCTATTAAAAACAAGTTGTTACTTAATTTAAATAAAAAATATTTAAGAATGGCATACTCAATGCTTTATTACTCTGGCAAGAGTTCAAGACGAACCGTAAAGAAACAAGGGCAACAAATAAGGGAGGACGTTATGAAAACCATGAAACTGCTGGCCACGATGCTCATCAGCTCTACTTCAGCCGTCCATGCGGCAACCAGCGCCCAGGGTGAGGGAACAGGAATCCTGACTTATCTATTTCTCGGCTTCTTTGCCCTGATCATTGTGTTCCAACTGGTACCGGCGATGATCCTCTTTGCTGGAATGATGAAGGGATTGTTCGCCAACCAGAAGAAGACTTTAACAAAGATCAATTAAACGGGAGCTGGCCCTGCACTTGGCCTTGGGTAGGAGAATGATGATGTATATGTCAGAATTACTCATTGCGGATGAGGACATAATGAGCAGGAAAAAGCTGGCGGACCTTTTCACCACTGCCGGTTACCATGTAACGGTAACCGACTCGGCCGCAGGAGCCCTTTATGGAATCCTCAAAAAAACAGTTCAAGTTGTCCTGCTCAGCACCCGGTTCGATGAATTGATTGCGACAGAGTTGATTCCGATTCTGAAGAAGTGCAACCACAATCTAAAAATCATTCTGGTTGCCAGCGAACTGCCTTTGGCGTTGATTCGTAAGGCGCGCTGCGAAGGCATTTTTTATCATGCTCTCAAGCCGAGTCAGCCGTGCGATGAAGCAGAATTGAAGCAAGCGGTAAAATGCGCATTCGAAAAAGTAGCTCTCGAGCCATAAAGTACATAGCCAATCAAACAATGGAGGAAATCATGAAAAAAATCAGAAGTTTATTCCTGGGCATATCGATGTTAATAATTATGGCTGATCCAGTTCTTGCCGTGGATACAAGCAAAACCTACTCCAGCGGAATTCTGGTCGGTGCCTTCCTGGCCTTCTGCGCACTGATTGTTGTTGCGCAACTGATGCCGACTCTTATCCTCCTGGTTGGTTTCATCAAAGGGCTGAGCAAGGGAACGGATAAACAGGTAGCCCGTCAGAGGAGCAGAGGTTAGCATCCTGCAGATAACAAGTTCGGCGCACAAAAGGGTCCGGTATGGATAGACGGACTTTTTTGCGTTCATTTAACCATAAGCCGCCACTTCCGAGACGGAAACAGGCGTGTCATTGGTTGAGACATTTAAGACGCCTTCTAATCGACAAAATTATGGCCACCTAGATCAACTCCGGGCGGCCATTTTCTTATAGGCCGGAGGTTCTGGGGCGAGGGTTCTTTACCAGTGCGAAATGACACGTCACATCTGATTTATCTCCTGCGCAACACTACGCCATTCACGATCATCATGCCTTCATGTCTTTAATAAACCCGGGAATTAATTCTAATGAACGCCGCCCCGATGTCTTCTCTTCTAAAGTATCAACAAAAATAACTAAGCAAAAACAGAGTGTTGCAATTAAATTAAGAAACATGAAAATATTTTAACTTTTATTGTTGACATGAATTATTTTTAATGGTAAAAGTTTAATCAACAGTGAGGAACAACTCACAAACCAAATCGATGGGAGGACGTCATGAAAACTCAAAGCCGCTTTATGGATAATGTGAAAAGCAGTTACCTGGTTCTGGTCATCGCTGCACTCGGTGTCTTTGCTTTCATCTCGGCCGTACTGATCGCCTGGCCGGCACTCGCTTACATCGGCTCGAAACTTTTTAACTAACCTTTAACAACCAACCCTCTCACCCGGTGGGAGAAACCATAGGAGAAACGCCATGACAACCGCAGCCAATATCCTCAACAACGTAAAAGCCAGCTACACAATCGCCGTAATGGGTGTCCTTGGCGTCTTCGCTTTTGTCTCTGCAGTTTTGATCGCCTGGCCGGCCCTGGCCTACCTCGGCGCCAAGATGTTCAACTAGACATTACGCAGGCGGGTTTAAACCTGCCCTGAATATGCAAAGTAAAAGGGCCGTTCTCCCCGGGGAACGGCCTTTGGTTTTTCTGTATCATCTGCCGGCTAGCTGATTTTCAGACGGCCGTTTTTCAGGGAAACCGTTCAGCATAGATGCGGTTCCCTCTATTTCACACCGGGACCAACAAGAAAATCTCTGCGAGATCGTCACCTTATTACGTTCCCATAGCACCGGCAAAATGACGCGCAAATTATGCTTACCAAAATTCTTCCGCCTCATCCGGAGACATTGGTTTGAGCCCAGCGGCAATGGTCGCCCTGCCGGGTCCCACGCCTTTCAAACTCTGAGTCAATGGCATTGAGAACTTCCCACTTGTTGAGCGACCAGAGCGGGGCCAGCAGCAGGTTTCTCGGTCCGTCCCCCGTCAACCGATGAATCAGTGTCGCGGGATGCAATCGCTCCATGACATCGACAACCAGCCCGACATATTCCCCCATCCCCAACAGCCGGATACTGCCTGCTTCATACAGGCTGCCCAGCGGGGTGTTCCGCAGGACATGCAGCAGGTGGAGTTTAACTCCATCGACCTGCAACCCCGCCAGCACATCGGCCGTCGCCAGCATGTCTGCGCGGCTTTCACCGGGCAGGCCGAGAATCACGTGGGCGCAAACACGCAAACCGCGCTGTTTGGCTTGTCGGCAGGTCTTTTCAAAGGTCGCAAAATCGTGGCCACGCTGCAACCAGTCGAGAGTTCGGTCATGGCTGCTCTGTAACCCCAGTTCGAGCCAGAAATAGGTCCGCTGGTGATATTCAGCGAGCAGGTCCAGAACCTCGACAGGGACACAATCGGGGCGCGTACCCACGGCCAGCCCCACAACGTCATCAACAGCCAGAGCCTCATCATAGAGCGACCGCAATCGGTTTACCGGGGCAAGCGTGTTGGAAAACGGCTGGAAATAGGCCATGAACTTCCCCGCCTTGTACTTGCGGCTCATGATTTCCTTACCAGCCTCAAGCTGTTCGGCAACACTCAACTGGCTCTCGATACCAACCGCTCCGGAACCTGCCGGGTCGCAGAACAGACAGCCCGAGCCTTCTCTGCCGCCATTTCGATTCGGACAACCGAAACCGGCATCAATCGAGATCTTGTGAACTCTGCCGCCGAAAAGGGCTTTTAGTTGTTCGGAGAAAAGTTGATATGGTTTGATTGACATGAGCAAGCGCCTGACAGACCGTGCTGGTCAAAAGTTGAAGTTCTGTGTTTTGTGACCAGACTATGCCATTACGTTCCCTCGCAGGGCAAGAGAACAAGCTGTTTTCCGTGATTGCAATAGGGTGCCCGGTTGGTACAATTGACGAAAATCCGTTCCCGCCTCTCAGGAATCTGCCATGGCACATCTGCTGATTGTTGATGATGAAGGTGATATCCGGCACCTTTTTGCTGCCGAACTTGAAGATGAAGGCCATAGCGTCATTACGTGCGGCACTCACAGCGAGGCCTTGGAACAGTTGCGCCATCAGCTTTTCGACCTGGTCATCCTCGACATACAGCTTGACCAGGAAAACGGGCTGGAGCTGCTGAGGGAGATTTCCCGAGAGCGGCAAGCCACGCCTGTGATACTCTGTTCAGCCTACAGTTGCTACAAGGATGACTTTGCCTCCTGGCTGGCAGCTGCATACGTGGTCAAAAGCTCCGATCTCGATGAGTTGAAAAGCGAAGTTCGGCGAATTCTCGCACAAGCCTGATCTCCCGAGGAGAGCCTGTTGAAAGCCGTCATCATGGCGGGTGGCTTCGGCACCCGCATCCACCCCTTGACCATCAGCATGCCCAAACCGATGATCCCGTTGATCAATCGGCCGATCATGGAGCATATCGTCAACCTGTTGAAACGGCACGGCATGACCGACCTGATCCTGCTGCTGTTTCATCAACCCGAAATCATCAAGAAGTATTTTGGAGACGGCAGCGAATTCGGGGTGCATATCACCTATGTAACACCCCTGGAAGATTACGGAACAGCGGGCGCTGTCAAAGCCGCGGCCCGCCATCTCGACGAGCGCTTCATGATTATCAGCGGCGACCTGTTGACTGACTTTGACCTGTCAGAGGTCATGGCTTTTCACGAACAGAAGCAGGCCAGAGCAACCATTACCCTGACCTCCGTGAGCGATCCTCTGCAATTCGGCGTGGTGATCACCGACAAAAGGGCTCGCGTCATCAAATTCCTTGAGAAACCCGGTTGGGGAGAAGTCTTTTCCGACACCATCAACACCGGCATCTACATCCTGGAACCGGCTGTCCTCGACCTGATTCCGGCTGGAAAAAATCGTGACTGGGCCAAAGATGTTTTCCCGAAAATGCTGAAAAGCGGCGACGCACTGTTTGGTTGTCCACTGCAAGGATACTGGGCCGACATTGGCAACCCGGAGGCCTATCTTGATGCGTGCATGGACATCTGTCACGGCAAGGTTGCCGTGCAGATTACGGACCCCCCGCTTTTGCCCGGCGGCTCAATCTTTATCAGCCCTGACGCCCAGGTCGACGAACAGGCGACCCTCTCCGGCATGGTTGTTCTCGGTGGGAACACCCGGATTCAGGGCAACGCCCGCCTCAGCAACTGCTCTGTCGGGCGCAACTGCCTGATTGAGGCAGGCGCCGTCATCGAGGAATCAGTGCTCTGGGACAACGTCTACATAAAGGCCGGCACCACGATCACAGGCGCAAACCTCGGCCACCGGGTGCAGGTCGGTCAACGGGCGATCATCGAGGCCGGGGCAATTATCGCAGAAGAGACGACGATTGGTGATGATGTTAATATTCGACCCGGTGTCAAAATCTGGCCACGAAAAATCATCGAAAATGGCTCGACCGTATCCACCAACCTGATCTGGGGAGAGAAATGGCGCAAAAGCCTTTTTGAGGGGGCCGTGGTTCGAGGGCTTACCAATATCGAGATGACTCCAGAGTTCTCCGCGCGACTTGGGGCGGCTTATGGGTCGACTCTGTCCAAGGGAAGCTACGTTCTGGCCGGTCGTGATGCCATTCGTTCCTCGCGTATGCTCAAACGTTCTTTTGTGGGCGGCCTGCTTTCTTCCGGCGTCAACGTCCGCGACGTCAAGATGATTTCGCTGCCGGTGCTGCGTTACAAACTGACGACCTTCGGCGAGGTCGGCGGCATCCATTTCCGCCAGTCTCCCGAGGATCCTGCGGCCACGGAAATCGTCTTCTTCGACGGCAACGGCAACGAGATCTCTTCGGAAATCGCAAAGGCAATCGAGCGCATCTACTTCAAAGAGAGTTTCCGACGTGCTCATCATTCGGAACCTGGCGGCATCGCGGAACTGCCACACATCTACGATTTTTACCGTGAGGGGTTTCTGCGCAATCTGGATGAGACCCTGCTGAAGAAGACCGGCCCTGACGTTGTTCTGGACCTCAACCATTCGCCTGCGGCGGACCTGCTTCCCGACCTGCTGAATGACCTCGGCTTTAAAGTCACCGAATTGAATTCCCATGTTAACGAAAAAAGCGTGGACATGACCGCAGAAAAAATCGACACCGCGCTAGATCGATTAAGCCGGATTGTCAAAACACTCGGCGCTGATGCCGGCTTCTGGATAGGACCCTCGGGTGAGAAAATCCGTATGGTTGCTGGCAGTGGCCGCATTTTTTCCAGTCGCGAAGCGCTCAGCATACTGGCAGTCCTGGTTTGCAACGCGCAGGAACAGGGCAGCCTGGTCGTGCCGGTAGCCGCCCCCCAGGCCGTAGATGACCTGGCCAGGGCAGGCGGCCTGACCGTGCAACGGACCCGCTCCGATGGCCACACCCTGGTCGAAGCCTCCCGTAACCGTCAGGTTCGTTTTGTCGCCTCAATGGATGACCGCTTCGGTTTTCCGGGATTTCAACCACACTTTGACGGTCTTTACTCGGCGGCCAAGGCCATGGAACTCACCGCCCGCTCAGGCCTGTCTCTGGACCAGGCCTTCGCCACACTGCCACGACACACTTACTACCACCTTGAGCTGCCCTGCCCCTGGGAAAGCAAGGGCGGGTTGATGCGGCGCATGAGCGAAGAGGCCGTTGACCAGCAGGCCACATTTGTTGACGGTGTCCGCATTGACACCGGTCAAGGCTGGGTTCTGGTTCTGCCCGACCAGTATCGACCAATAGCCCATATCTACGTGGAAGCCATCAAGCAGGAAGAGGCTAATTCTCTGCGCGATCTTTATCGGCAGAAAGTCGCCAACTGGCTGAAAGAGTTGGCTGAAAGTTGAACTAGAGAGGAGCCCTCTTTGCCGCGGGACTCTCGACCACTGAGGTCGTTGCACACTTTTTCGAAAACATTTCCAGGCTTGTGATATTAAAGCCTCAGTTCACTAATGACACGGACGGAGCATAACTCGGCATGTCTCAAACTCTTGACAAAAAACCGCTATTAAACAGGCATGCTTTCAGTCTGTTGCAACAGGCCGGGCTCGGCAAGCTCGCAGAGCAGCTGCCCGATATCAACGCTGCGCGAAAATTTGCCCACTGGCGACAGGGTTCCGGAGCTGAGATCTACCTTCTGACCCTGCTCACAGCATCATCAAGGCTGATGGCCCTGCGCTATTTCTCACAGTTGACTCTACGGCCTGGCCTCGACAAGGTCGACCTTGCCGGGACGACGCATGTCCTGCCGGAACTCGGTGCAGCTTACCGCGCTTTTCTTCACTGTTATCCCAGGGGAGATCTGGTCGGGGCAAACGGTCCCGGCGCAACGGAGGAAGAAATCCTGTCCCGCCAGCGTTTGCTGGCCGAATTACATGTCCTCGAAGCCCTGGTCGAAAATCCGGCAACCCGCTCTTTTCTGGACCTGTTCGATGATACCGAGCTGCGCTTGCGCTTTGCTTATCAGGCGCTGATCGAGCAGCTCGCCAGGCTGTCAGAGCCATGGCAGAAAGATCGCGGCATAGGCAGACAAAGCCTGCCGGAGCTACTGCGTGCACCGATGCGGGCCGCACCGCATAGCCTTGCACAACAAATCGCCTACATTGCTAGCCATTGGGCAGCGTGGCTGCCGGAGAGCCTTCTCGAAGAGATAAAGCTCGCCGGCGCGATCAGCATCGAGGAAAGCCGCCCGCACCTGCCCGGACCGGGGCCGTCTCCCCGCTTTCTGTTCGGTAAAGGCGACGGCAGTGAAGCGGCCGCCTCCTTCTCTGCCGACATCGACTGGATGACCAGCGCAGTCCTGCTGGCCAAATCGATCTATGTCTGGCTCAATCAGCTCGGCAATCGCTACCAACGGGCCATAACCACCCTGTCCGACATCCCTGATGAGGAATTGGCCTGCCTGGCGAAGTGGGGGTTCAACGCACTCTGGCTGATCGGTATCTGGGAGCGTTCCGCAGCTTCAAAACGCATCAAGCAACTGAGTGGCAATCCGGAAGCGGAAGCCTCCGCCTACGCATTGCACGCCTACCGGGTTGCCGAGGATCTGGGTGGAGAGAACGCGTTGCGCGATCTTGAGCAGCGTTGTCAAAAGCACGGCATCCGCTTGGCTTGCGACGTGGTCCCCAACCACACCGGCATCGATTCAGAGTGGCTCAAACAGCACCCCGACTGGTTCCTGCAGGCTGATCAACCGCCTTACCCGGCCTATCGTTTCAGTGGGCCGGACCTGTGCAGCGCAGACGAAATAAGCATCCGGATCGAAGACGGCTACTGGGATCACAGTGACGCCGCCGTGGTCTATGAGCATCATGATCATCACACCGGTCGGCGCCGTTACATCTATCACGGCAACGACGGCACCCATATGCCGTGGAACGACACGGCCCAGCTCAACTTTCTCCTTCCGGAAGTGCGCCAGGCCATGAGCGACCTGATTCTAGCTATCGCGCGCCGCTTCAGCCTGATACGTTTCGATGCCGCCATGACTCTGGCCCGCAAACATTTTCGCCGCCTCTGGTTTCCGCCACCGGGCGGCAGTGCCGGAGTGCCGTCGCGTTCGATCTTTTGGATGTCCGATGCCGACTTCGAGTCAGCCTTTCCGGTCGAATTCTGGCGCGAGGTGGTCGATCGCATCAATCGTGAAGCTCCCGACACCCTGTTGATTGCCGAAGCTTTCTGGATGATGGAGAGCTACTTCGTGCGCAACCTTGGTATGCACCGTGTCTACAACAGCGCCTTCATGAACATGCTCAAGCGTGAGGAGAACGCCAAATACCGCAAGATCCTCAAGGATATCCTGGCCTATAATCCGGAAATCCTCAAACGTCATGTCAATTTCATGAACAACCCGGACGAAGCGACCGCGGTGGAGCAGTTCGACAAGGGCGACAAATATTTCGGCGTTGCCACTTTGCTAGCCACCCTCCCCGGCTTGCCGATGTTCGGCCACGGCCAGATCGAAGGTTACCGGGAGAAATACGGTATGGAGTATCGCCGCGCCTACTGGCAAGAAGCCCCGGACCACGGCTTTGTCTCTCACCACGAACGGCAGATTTTTCCACTGCTACGCATCCGGCAACTCTTTGCCGGCGTCAATAATTTTTCCCTTTTCGACTTTGCAACTTCGCACGGCATCGACGAAAACGTCTATGCCTTCAGCAACGGCCCTGCCTGGAATAAGGTCCTGGTCGTCTACAACAATGCTGCTCAGCACACGCAGGGACGACTTCATCAGGCGGCACCAAAAGCGACAGCGGAGCAGGAAAGCATGGCGCAGCCAATGCCGCCTCTCTGGCAGGAGCTGAATCTTGACCCCGCAGCAGGAGGGTTTTGTCGTTTTAAAAATCTGCACGGCAACGAATACCTGTATCAAATCGAACAGCTGACCCATGGTCTTGAGCTTTGCCTGAACGGCTATGAACATCAGGTTTTCCAGAACTTCAGGGTCTTCCAGGACACGGATGGCCGCTGGCACCAGCTTCACCAGCACCTGCAGGGCCGCGCGGTTGAGGACCTCGATCGCGAGCTGTTGCGGATGCTCCACCAACCTCTCTGGCAGGCTTTTGCCAAACTGCTCGAACCGGGTCGTCTGCATGTGCTGGCGGGGGGACTGACGGCCTCTCCGCAATTGGCGCCGATCAAGGCATTAATCTCCGAGCTGACGTCGGAACTCCTCGATTTCGCTACAGCCCTGTGCGCCACAGCAGCATTTGACGGCGCCGGGTTAACGGCGCCCACTGCGCTGCCGGACCAGCTTGAAGTCCTGCCGCCCTGGCTGGCGGCGCATACCTCTGCGAAGCTGCCGGAGAAACTTCTGGCAGAGCTTTGGTGCGGCATGCGCGCCCGGTCCGGGCTGGGTGTTGCACTGCTCGGTTGGCTGCTGCTGCAGAGTCTGGGCAAAATGCTGGGCTGCTCTGACGATGCCCGATGTCTGGAATGTCTGCACAGCTTCGGCCTTGACTACGCCTGGCGGGAGAGCGCCACATCAGCAGAGCAGGAGAGAGATGTTTTCCTGACCAGCTTGCTGATGCTGGCAAGCACACGACAACCCCACCCGGCGACCAGTGAAGCCAGCTTTGCCGAGTTGATCAATAATCCTGACCATGCCGGCTTGCTTGGCATCAACAGACATGCTGATCAAACCTGGTTTACGCAGGAGGGCATGACGGTTCTGGCTGGGGTCCTCGCTCTGCAGGCTGAAATCATGCAGCTCATGAGCAGGAATGAAACCGTTGACTCTCAGGGCTCGACCATTCACGTGTCTGACATTCTGCGCCGGCGCCTGGCGCGCGCTGCAGCAGCTGGCTACCGACTGGATAAATTCTTGGACCTGGGTTAGAATGCCGTCCTGAAATGACCAACTCAACCGACAAAATGAACCATGCCTGAGCCGAAGCTTAAGCTGCTTATGGTTGCCTCGGAAGCGGCGCCTTTTGCCAAGACCGGCGGACTTGCCGATGTTGTCGGCTCGTTGCCACCAGCCCTGCGTGCCCTTGGCCATGAGGTGCGGCTGATCATGCCTTGGTATCGCGCCGTGCGTGCAGTCACCGGCAACCTGCCTGTCAACAGGCACAAGCTGAAGGTGCACATGGCGGATCGCGTTTATCAGGCCGCTTACCGTACCGATGAAATCGCAGGCGTGCCGGTTTACTTCATTGACGTACCGGAACTTTACGATCGTCCTGAGCTCTATGGCGAAGAGGGCCGGGACTACCCGGACAATGCCGAACGTTTCGGGCTGCTCTGCCGAGCGGCCCTTGAACTGGTTCGTGAGCTTGAATTTGTCCCGGATGTGATTCACGCTCACGACTGGCAGGCCGGGCTGGTTCCGGTCTACCTCCACCAGCACCCATGGCAAGATGCATTCTTTGCTAATACCGCCAGCCTCTTCACCATCCACAATCTCGGCTACCAGGGAGTCTTCCCGCTGCAAACCAATCGGAGCCTCGGCCTCGATGACTCCCTGCTCAATCCCGACGGCCTCGAATATCATGGCCAGCTCTCACTTTTGAAAGGCGGCATTCGCTTTGCCGACCAGGTCAACACCGTCTCGCCGACCTATTGCCGGGAGATCCAGACTCCGGAGTACGGCATGGGAATGGATGGCCTGCTGCGTTCGCGGGCAGGCAGGGTGCATGGCCTTTTAAACGGACTCGACGGCAGCCTGTGGTCGCCAGCCAATGACCAGTCGTTAGCGAGGGTCTATACCTTCAAAAAACTGGCCGGCAAGGCGGCATGCAAAAAAAACTTGCAGCAGACGCTCGGACTGGAGGTATCATCTGAGACGCCGATTGTCGCAATGGTGACACGACTCGACTCCCAGAAGGGCATCGAGCTGGTCCTTGCCAGCTGGGACAGGATTATGGCTCATAATCTGCAGCTGGTTATTCTTGGTAGCGGCAATCCTGATTTTGAGCAACGCCTGGCCGAGGCGGCAAGTTATTATCCGGGCCAGGCATGCGTGCTGTTGCGTTTTGACGATGCCTTGTCACGGCGCATCTACGCCGGCAGCGACATTTTTCTGATGCCGAGCCGCTATGAACCGTGCGGTTTAGGGCAACTGATCGCCCTGCGTTACGGATCTGTCCCCCTGGTTCACGCCACGGGCGGCCTCGTCGACACAATCATCGACTTGCAGGCCTCGACGACCACGGCAAACGGTTTCGTGTTTCATGAATATCGACCCGGCAAGCTTCTGGAAGGCCTCGACAGGGCGCTGACCGCCTATGCAAAACCAAAAAGCTGGCGAAAACTGGTGCAACAGGGTATGACGCAGGATCTTTCCTGGACCCATGCAGCGAAACAATATGTGGATCTTTATCGACTGTGTATGACCCGGCAAGGGTGAGCAAGCCAAGAGATGAAGCAAAGCAGAGGGATGACGATGACGGATCAACAGGAAAAAATATCTGAGTCAGAACAGCAGGAAGTCGAGATAAAACAACCTCGTTTCCCCGAACTCGCCGAACTGGAAGAGAAGATCCAGCGTCGCCTGCGCAGCAACCAGCGCTTCCTGGAACGGTTCATGGATGAAGATTTCGATGAAACGGATGACGAGTTTGACGAGGTCGATGCTGACGTCGAAGATGATGATCCAGATCAGATGGAAGAGTTATGACTGGCTGTCAAGGAACTCCTGCCACTCGGTAGGCAGCAGGTCGCGCTTGCGCGTATTGCACTCTTTGCAGGCCGGGACACAGTTGCCGCGGGTGCTCCTGCCTCCGCGCACCAGGGGCACAATATGATCCAGCGTCAACTCACCGGGGACAAAATGGCCGCCGCAATAATGGCAGAGACCTGTAGCGATCCGGTTGCGCCACCATTGGGCGCGGCGTAATTCACGAGCTTTTTGCCGTTCACGCCGCAATTGCTCTTCAGAAATATCATAAAAGAGGTTCATGGCGACAGGATACAGAAGTCCGGAAACAGAATACAGAAAAAATCTAAAGCAGAGTTCTCTCCTGGCTCCTGAATTCTGTGTTCTCCATTCTGTCTCACTGTGTTTGCCTTTCAATCCAAGGAATACCAGATGAATATACTCATTGTCGGGGCTGGTCAGGTCGGCTTTTTCCTCTGTGAGAGACTTTCCCTGGAAGGTCATGAGGTCACTTTGATCGACCGTGACCAGGAGCATCTCAATGCCGCCCAGGATCGTCTTAATGTGCTCGGCATCCTCGGCAATGGTGCCAGCGCCGAGACCATGGAGCTGGCCGGCATCAAGCAGGCGGACATTGTCATGGCGGTCACTGATCTTGACGAAGTCAATATCCTGGCATGTCTGCTGGCGCGGGAGTACGGTGTCGGCAAGCGTATCGCCCGCGTCAAGAGCATCGATTACCTGAGCCGGGGAGCGGTCCTTTCCAAGGATAAACTGGGCATCGACCTGATGATCAATCCGGACGATGCCGTGGCTGACGAACTCTCCAACCTGGCTGGCAGAGCCGGCACCTTTGACGTTGCAGAATTCGTCGACGGACAGATCCAGTTTCTCGGTTACCGCATCACGGAAGACAGTCCCTTATGTGATCTGACCCTGAAAGAACTTGGCGAAATTCGCGGCATGTATCGCTTCGTCGTCGTTGCCATCTCGCGCCATGGGCACACCATCATTCCCCGCGGCGACGACATCATCCAGGTTGGCGACAGCATCTTCATCTTTGCCCACAAGGAAGAGCTGCCTGCCATCCAGTACCTGCTGCATATCAAGGAAGAAAAGCGCCGGGGCTGCAAACGGGCCTTCATTCTCGGCGGCGGCCGGATCGGTCTGCGCGTCGCCCGCAACCTGGAAGAGCGCGGCTTCAACGTCCGCCTGATAGAACGCGATCAGGAACGCTGCGAAAAGCTCTCGGCGCAGCTGAAAAAGACCATGATTATTCATGCCGAGGGGACCGACATCCGCGTGCTGCTTGATGAAGGCGTGGCCGATGCCGATGTCTTCATCGCCGTCACCGATAATGACGAGACCAACATCCTCTGTTCACTCCTCTGCAAGCGCCACGGTACGCATCGGACCCTCTGTCTGGTCAACCGACCCGAATTTCTCGACCTGGCACCCTCACTGGGGGTTGATGCCTGTGTCTCGCCGCGGCTTTCGGCGGCGGGCGCTATCCTGAAGTTCGCACGCCGGGGCAATGTGATCTCCCTGGCAACTATCGAAGGCAGCAATTCTGAAGTATTGGAGATTGAAGTCAAATCCGGCAGTCAGCTTGTCAACATCCCGCTCAAGGAACTGCACTTTCCGCGCGGAGCCATCATCGGCGCCATTGTTCATCAGAAGGGTTACGAAATCCCCGACGGTGAGAGCCGGCTCAAGGTTAGACGACCGGGTTTTGGTATTCGCTCTACCCGAGGCCCTTGCCAAGGTAGAAAGGTTCTTCGAATAGATGAACATCACTCTGACCCTGCGCATATTGGGCGCCTTGCTGCTCTTCCTGGCCATTGCCCTGCTATTGCCGGTGCCCTTCTCCTGGTTTTACAGACGACGGCGCGGCCAGCTCTTTCTTCATCTCGGCGTTCATTTCCGCAGCCTGTGGCGGACTGCTTTTCTACCTGTTCCGTTCCGAAACCGATCTCTCTGTTCGTGATGGCTTTGCCGTCGTCACTTTCGGCTGGACCCTGTTTGCGCTGTTCGGGGCGCTGCCCTTTGTTTTTTCCGGAGCAATCCCCTCCTATCTGGATGCTTTTTTCGAAACCATGAGCGGCTTCACCACCACCGGCTCAACGATTCTCACCAACATCGAAGCGCTCGCCACCAAGTCTTCTGCTGTGGCGTTCCCTGACCCAGTGGCTCGGCGGCATGGGGATCATTGTCCTCTCTCTTGCCATCCTGCCGATGCTCGGAGTCGGCGGCATGCAGCTGTTCAAGGCCGAAGTGCCCGGGCCAACCGCCGATCGACTCAAGCCACGCATTCAAGACACCGCCAAACTGCTCTGGGGAGTCTACGTTCTGCTCACTGGAGCGGAGGTCGTTCTGTTGATGGCCGGCGGCATGAGCTTCTTCGACGGCATCAACCACGCTTTTGCCACCATGGCCACCGGCGGGTTTTCAACCCGAAACGCTTCTGTGGCCGCTTTCAACAGCGCCTATATCGACTGGGTCATTACCTTTTTCATGTTCCTGGCCGGGGTTAATTTTTCTCTCCACTATCTTGCCCTGCGCGGCCGGATCGGCGATTTTCTCCGCAACGAGGAGTTTCTGTTCTACTCCGGGCTGATCACCGCTGGGACGATCCTGATTACGCTCTTCAACATGGGCACCACATACCCGAATTTTCTCGACAACCTGCGCTTCAGCGCCTTTCAGGTGGTCTCGATCATGACCACCACCGGCTTCGGCACTGCCGATTATGAACTCTGGCCAATCCTTTGCCAGTACCTGCTGGTTTTTTCCATGTTCATCGGCGGCTGCGCAGGATCTACGGGGGGCGGCATAAAGGTCGCCCGCATCCTGCTCCTGTTCAAGCACGCCCATGTTCAGGTCTTCCGCCTGATTCATCCCCGCGCCGTACGCCTCGTCAAACTCGGAGAACGGCCAGTCGACAAGGAGGTCATGCAATCGATTCTCGGTTTTTTCGCTCTCTACCTGGGGGTCTTTGTCACCGCATCCTTCATCATGGCCGGAATCGGCATGGATCTTACCTCGGCCGGGGTCTCGGTTATCGCCACTTTAGGCAACATCGGCCCTGGCTTGGGTTCGGTCGGACCAGTCGATAACTTCGCCCATGTTCCGGCCCTCGGAAAGCTGGTTCTTTCACTCTGCATGCTGCTGGGACGACTGGAACTTTTCACTGTGCTGGTTCTGGTTTTCCCGAGCTTCTGGCGAAAATGAGCAATCGATGCCTCTCAAATCCACAGCAGCGATCTTCAAAAAGCTGCACTACCGGCTCCTTCTCTACCTGGTTGCCTTATTGATCATTGCCATGCCTGCCCGCACCACTCTCGAACATCATTTCCTCTATTTTCCAGAACCTCGCCAGGAGGCAACGCCGGCCACTGTGGGTCTGACCTATGAAGAGATTTCTTTTCAGGCAACCGACGGCACCCAACTCAACGGCTGGTTGGTCCCCGGTCGTTCCGGAGCACCGGTCGTGCTGTTCTGCATCGGCAACGCCGGCAACATCTCGCATCGCCTGGAGACATTGCAACTGCTCCATGAACTGGGGGTCGCAGTTTTTATCTTCAATTACAGGGGCTACGGGTTGAGTGCAGGCAAGACCAGCGAGTCGGGAACCTATCAAGATGTTGCCGGCGCGATGAAACTACTTGAAAAACGTGGCTGGCCAGCGCAAAGAACGATCATTTTTGGGCGTTCACTCGGAGCCGCAATCGGCCTCGAAGCCGCCCTGCACAATCCGCCCGCCGGCTTGATCATGGAATCAGCCTTCACCTCGATTGCTGCCATGGGCCGATACCACTACCCTCTGCTCAACCTCCTGCTGGGCTGGCTGATCAACGCAAAGTATGACAACCTTGAAAAAATCGGCGCATTGAGAAGTCCCCTTCTGCTCATCCACGGCCAGCTCGACACAATCTGCCCGCCACAGATGGCAGAGCAGCTTTTCGCACGGGTGCTGGATAAAAAGCAGCTTCTCTGGCTTGCTGACGCCGACCACAATAATGGTTTTGTCGTCGGGGGGAAGATCTATCGGCAGGCTTTGAAGCAAGCCATCGCCGATTGGACCAACTTCACAAGTGATGTTGATCAACAGGAGATCTCGCCGGTCACAAATCCCTGAAGCCCGGGCCGATTCGGCGTAACCTCAAGCGAATAAATCCACACGCTCTATTTCACGTTATTGACACACTTCATGTCATACTCAAAAAAAAGGCCCCCAACCAGTGGTTGGGGGCTCCCCTAATGAATCAGATTACAATTTATTCTCTTCGTACCAACTAATCGAGCCTGCAAACAAAAACGGAGGTTTTGCACGTATCATACACACCACTTCTCAAAATCTTCTCACAATGACTGCCGTCTCTGCAGAAAATTGGCACTATTCAGAATCAATTTCAATTTTTCAATTATCCGTCAACCACCCCGGTGCGGGTTTTCCTTTCAGAAAGCCTTGCAATATCTCATGAATCTCCTTCTCGGCAAAGTTTTCCCTGTTCAGGGCGTCACTGTACTGCTTGAGGATCTGCTGGGCTTGTCCCTGGTGTTCCTGAGCAAGGCTCAACTGATAGAGCAATCGGACAACGCCGTCGTTGGCGGGCTCGTAGCGCAAAGCCTCTCGCAACAGGCTTGCGGCTGGCTGATAACGTTTGTTTTCGGCCAGCAGCCGGGCAAAGGTTATGCTGGCCTGCAGGAAGAGCTGTTCCAGCTCATCCTGATAAGCAACGGCGATATCGCTGCCGAAATTCCCCGGCTGAAACCTCCCTTGCCAGAGACTGAAGGCAGAGGAAAAAGCCATTTCAGCCAGCCAGAATTCACGGGCAACAACCTGCTGGGAACCTTGACGTGCCAGACGGTGAAATTCGTGGGCATCAATCCGGGCGTTTTCCAGGCTGAGGAAGCCTCGCTTGACAACCAGGTATTTTTTGCTGTCGAAGGGATCCAGAATCTCTTCAAGGGTGCGACGCACACGCGACAAAAGGGAATCGAAACTGGAACGGGACCGCGCTGGAGTGCTGTCGGGCCATATTTCAGCCTGAACCGCCTCCTGGGCAATGCTGCCTGCAGGGACCCCCACCAGTATTGACATGAGGTGACGCTGCGCCGGGCTGAAATCTTCAGTCCAGGACAAACGACGATCGGCAAAATGCAATTCGCATTTCCCCAGAGTCTTCACCATAAGAACTTCAGGACGTCCCGTTGCCAGGGCACTGTTTTCTGTTGCATGGGCTATGTTTTTTTGGTTTCTGCCCCGGCGTAACAAGGCCTTGACGCGAGCGACCAGAAGCTTCGGAGAGAAAGGTTTGGTCATGTAGTCATCGGCGCCGACTTCAAGCCCTGCAAGAATGTCTTCTTCTTCTGCCTGACCGGTCAGCATAAGCACAGGCAGATTGCTCATCCAGGGATCACGCCGTATGGACCGGCAGATATCAAGACCACTCAGGTCGGGGAGATTGAGGTCAAGGACAACCACTTCGGGCCGCTCTTCCTCAAGCTGTCGCAGACCCGCCTCACCACTCTGAGCCACCGAAACCCGGCAATCCGCCTTGCTCAGACATGAGAAAAGCAGTTCGCAGACGCGGCTGTCGTCCTCGATCACAAGAATGTGCGGCTTATCCATAAAGGGCCTCCTGATGTGCTGTCCCAGCCCGGGAAAGTGCCAATTTTAACGTAACAGGACAAAACCCATCTGGCGGCCCGTCCTGCCCTGGTCACGCCTGTAAGAGAAGAAGGCTTCCTTGTGACAACAGGTACACTCCTGAACGATATCTACGGCCGTTCGTGCAATGCCGGCCACATCAAACTGCAGCAGGCAACTCTTCTGCAAATCAAGTTGCCAGTGACCGAGACTCACTTCTGTTGTGATCTCTTCCCAGTGACCACTCCCTTGTCGAAAAGCATCCCGCACCGGTCGATCGACTTCGTAGTTGTGAGCGGCAATACCCGGACCGATGGCGGCACGAAGATCAGGCGGCTGGCAACCAAAGATTTCCTGCATCGCTTGAACGGTACGGATCAGCAGACCCGCCGCAGTACCACGCCAGCCAAGATGAACCACGCCGGCAACGTGTTTTTTCTGATCGTAGAGCACGACCGGGAAGCAATCCGCGACCAGAATTCCGAGCAGGACATTGCGTTGATTGGTGATGATCGCATCACTATCGACACGTTGAAAATGGGAGACATCGGGGTTGGGTTGATCAATGACCAGAATCTCACTGCCATGAACCTGATTGACGGTAAGAAGCATATGGGGTTCCAGATCAAAGGCTCTGGCGACCGCAGCACGGTTGGCCTCCACCTGCGAGCTCTGGTCTCCGGAACCGAAACCAAGGTTAAGGGAGTTGAAGGGCGGTCGACTGCTGCCGCCGTTACGGGTGGTAAAACCGGCAGCCAGACGACTCTGGTCTGCCCAGTCAGGCTGCAAATAATGGAGCTTACCCTGTTTGAACTGTTTTCATGCGAAGCCATTTCAACCGGACCTGCATAGTGCGGGATGACGAGGTCGGTAGGTTTGTGGTTATACTTATTTTCGAGATAATCGAGCAAGCCCAGCAACTCCGGGGGCAGTTCGGACTGAAAGAGCATGGCCCTGCCGTCGGGATGTTCAAAACCGAGTTGCCAGGCATGCAGGAACTGGCGGTCCAGACCGGCTCACCATTTGCCGCACAGTCACATCGTTCGATCGCCTTGGTCCGACTGGCGCCGCCATAGAGAGGGTCGCCGACGACCGGACAGTTCATGCTCGGACAGGTGAACCCTGATCTGATGGGTCCGACCGGTTTCCAGCCGCAGATCCAACGAGGGTCAAGCGATCCTCTTCATAACGTCGCAGGACCTGCCAATGGGTGACAGCATGCCGACTGATACGCGCGACGGCAGACATTTTCTTGCGATGAAGAGGATGTCTGCCGATCGGTTGATCTATGGTGCCCTTCGACTCCGGAATAAGTGCCATAAACGAGGGCCCGGTAACGTCGCTGAATTGTATGGGCTTTGAACTGCCGGGCCAGATACTGATGGGTTCGGTCGTCCTTGGTTGCAACCATCACTCCGGAAGTGTCCTTGTCGAGCCGGTGCACGATACCGGGACGCAGTTCCCCGCCGATTCCGGAGAGATCCTTGCAATGATGCAGCAAAGCGTTCACCAGCGTGCCCCCCTGATGCCCCGGAGCGGGGTGAACCACAAAATGAGCGGGTTTGTTGACAACAATCAGGGCGGAATCTTCATAAAGGATCGCCAGAGGAATCGACTCTGCCTGGGCTGAGGCGGCTACCGGTTCCGGCAGAATGACACAGACGATTTCTCCCCCTCGCAGCTTGAAACCGGCTTTACTTGTGAAACCATCCAGCGTGATGGCCCCCTCATCAATCAGACGCTTGATCTGTGAGCGGGTCAGTTCCGGCAAGCTGTCGTCCAGAAATCGATCCAGGCGCACCGCAACATGGTCGGCAGTGACCTGAAGACAGAAGGTCCCGGACATGTAATTTACCAGATCGAACTCTCGATCTTTCCGGCCTGCTTGATCATGACATCGACGATCGCCCGATCGTAAAGATGCATACGGTCACTCAGGTCAGGTGAAACCCGTCCCTAAAAGTGATCGCGGCCCTCTTCCAGCTCATCGGCCAGAACTTCAAATACCGAGTCGTTCTTGATGCCTTCCTTGACCTTTTCCGGGTTATAGAGGGCAATATCCGAAACAATGGCACGGGCTAAACGAAACGCCAGCTTGGGGTTGTCTACCAGTTTGGCCATGAGACCTCCGCTTTTGCATTCAAGATATTATTTCTCGGGTGGACTGCACCCGGAGCCTTATTCCCCGGAAGGCACAGCAACGTACAGGCTCGTTTCGCCACGCTGCAGAAGCAGCAAGGCGATGTCTTTCACTCTGATCCGTTGTCGGGCCGCACGCACGTCAGCCAGAGAGCTGACAGCATGATGATTGATCGCCAGAACGCGGTCCCCAGCAAGAACGCCTGCCTTGGCAGCAACACTGTCCAGCTCAACCACAGAGACATTAACGCCTTGATCATGTTCCTCAAAGCGCATGCCGAGCCATGGCAAAAAGCCTTCATCGTGCGGCTGTGCAACAGGTTGCGCTCCTTCTTCACGTGCCACGATGACCACGTCAAGAGTCAGGCGTTTTCCTTCTCGCAGGACTTCGAGCGGCAGCGCCTTGCCAAGCGGGGAACTGGCAACCAGCAATTGCAGCTCTTTAACACCACGGACCGGTTTTCCGGCCAGGTTGAGCAACACATCACCACGCTGCAAACCGGCTTTTGCGGCGGGCGTCCCCGGCAACACCCGGGTGACGAGAGCGCCGGTCACCCGGTCCAGTCCGAACGACTCGGCAAGGGCCGCATCCAGGGGTTGGATACTGACTCCCAGCCAGCCACGGGTGACTTCACCGGAACTGATCAGTTGATCGGCAATGAGCCTGGCCATGTTGATCGGTATGGCAAAACCGATGCCCTGGCCACTGGCGACAATGGCGGTATTCACCCCGACCACTTCACCGTAAATATTCAGCAGAGGGCCACCCGAATTGCCCGGGTTGATAGAAGCATCAGTCTGAATAAAATTTTCATAATCCTCAATCCCGACATCGGTCCGTCCGGTCGCGGAAATCACGCCGACCGTCAGAGTGCTGTCAAGACCAAAGGGATTGCCAATGGCCAGGGCCCACTGCCCAACCTTGAGCAGATCCGAATCACCAAGCACCGCAACCGGGAGGGGCTCCCTGGCGTCGATCTTGATAACCGCCACATCCGTCTTCGGGTCCGAGCCAACCACCTGGCCGGGGAAAACCCGCTGATCGGTGAGGCGCACCTTGATCTGTTCCGCGCCGGAGACCACATGATCGTTGGTCAGGATATAACCATCCTCACTGAGGATGAATCCTGAACCGAGACTGCGCTCCCGCTGCTGCTGCGGCGTGCGGAACAGTTCGCCAAAAAACTCTTCAAACAGCGGGCTGATCCGGTCAAGCTTGCGCACCCGCTCGGCGCGGATGTTCACAACCGCCGGAGTCACTTTTTGCGACACCTCTATAAATGCCTGTTGTGAGAGCAGTAACTCCGGGGCAGGAGCGGCAACCGGCGGAGGAGACTCTACCTGGCGAACGGAGCTCGTCAGGCTGGCTTCCTGTTGTTCGTTGCAACCGGCAACCATTAGCCACGGCAACACCAGCAACAGGCTTCCGGTTAATCTTGCAAAGAACCCAAGCATCTGACTTTCAATCCCTTCAAGAATTTGTCGGACGTAACAGCCGGTTTCACAGTAGCCCACGGTGGGCCCGACAGCCTTCTTGCTACAACTCAGCACGTTAGCGAAAACAGACCCTTATGTCAATCCGGACGAGTCATCCGCCAATAGGAAGAGACGGTTCTGAATCTATCAAGGCAAGAAGCTCCTCGTGGTCACCTTGCCAGTCCGCTTTAAACCGCACACCCGGCCGTTTGATGCACCATGGTGTCAACAAGCAGGTCTGCATGCCAACCTGACTGGCGGAGAGATCGTGCAAAGTGTCGTTGCCGACCATCAGGCAGGCTTGTGCCGGGAGCCGCAGATGGTCGAGAAGCTCCCCAAAAAAGTCCGGGTTTGGCTTGCAGAAATGCGCAGTTTCATAGGCCGTCACATGATGAAACGCTTCTCTATCCAGCTCTCCCCAAGTCAGGCGTGCATCGATTACGACTCGGGGGAAAATCGGATTTGTCGCCAGAACAACCTTCCAGCCCCTGGCCCGCGACGCTTCGATCAGCCGCGGAGATAAGGGGTGTCCTGTCACCAGGGGCCTGAAAGCGGCCAGATCGTTTCGGTAAAATTGTTCGAGACACTCCGCATAGCGTTCCGGAGAGACAGACAACTCAACATCGAGAATCTGCAGGAGGAGGCTCTCCAGCGTTCGGTCGGCATCGGTGTTTGCAAACATTGCAGCGACGGCATCATGCAACGCCTGGGTCGCCCGTAAGGGGCTGACCTGGTCACTCATGTACTCCGTCAAACGATGCAGGTAGCGTCGGGACAAATTGATTCATGTCAACATCGATCAGGGTGCCATCGAGGTCGAAAAGAACCGCCTGGATATTGCCCAGATCGATCGTTTTACGCCTGGAGAGATTGAATAAGGACCGAATCATGGTTGTCAGGATATCACGATCAGCCAGACAACGACCAGTGCACACTTCCAACAACCTTGACATGCAGGAATTTTTCTTTAATCTTGACAGGAGTTGAACCTTGTCATCAGAACATTTCAGGAGGAGACACATGGCAAAGCGAATTGGCGTTATCTTGTCCGGCTGCGGCGTCTATGACGGCAGCGAAATCCATGAGGCAGTCATCACCTTGCTGGCCATTGACCGTGCCGGGGCAGAGGCGGTCTGCATGGCCCCAAACATACCGCAGATGCATGTCATCAACCACCTCGCCGGTGAACCTGCTGCAGGAGAGTCCCGTAATGTCCTGGTCGAATCCGCCCGCATTGCCCGTGGCAAGATCAAAGACCTGGCGACGGTCCGGGTTGCAGACATTGATGCTCTCATCCTGCCCGGCGGCTTTGGAGCGGCCAAGAACCTTTGTGATTTTGCCGTTTCCGGCCCTGATTGTACAGTGAATTCCGAAGTGGCCCGCCTGATCAAAGAGATGCATGCCGCGAAGAAACCGATTGCCGCTGTCTGTATCGCCCCGGCCGTTATCTCCAGGATTCTCGGCAGTGAAAATGTCTCCCATCAGCTAACGATTGGCACGGATGAAGGGACCGCACAGGCCCTGCACAAAATGGGCACAGAACATATCCAGTGCCCGGTCAGGGAATTTGTCGTCGACCGGGACAACAAACTGGTTTCGAGTCCGGCCTACATGCTTGCCGGCAGCATTTCCGAAGCAGCCGAAGGCATTGAGAAAACCGTCCAGGCTTTGATTGGCTTGATCGAATAAACCAGTAACCGACTTGTCAGCACATTTGTCCGAGCGGACAGCCAGAACCAACCACATCATTCCAAGGAGCAAATCATGACCAAGTACCGTTGCGTAATCTGTGACTACATCTACAACCCCGCTGAGGGAGATCCTGGCAACGGCATCGACCCTGGCACATCATTTGAGGATCTTCCGGATGATTGGTGCTGTCCCCTTTGCGGGGCCGACAAGAGCAACTTCGAACCAGCGTGAGCAAGACAACCACACCTGAAAATTTAAAGCGAATACATTGACGACACCAGGTGGATTCAAGGTCTGGCGTCCCGGTCTGATGGCCTACCGGGACGCTCAGGCCCGCCAGGAGATACTGATTGAAAAGCGGACGCACTGGCTGTTTGATTTGCTGATTCTTCTTGAGCACCCCCCGGTCATCACCCTTGGCCGCAACAGTAACAGGGAAAATCTCCTCTGGACGAATGAAACCTTGCAAGCGCAAGGGATTGACTGTGTTTCAACCAGACGTGGTGGCGACATCACCCTGCACAGCCCGGGACAATTGGTCGGATATCCGATCGTTGACCTTAATTACTACCAAAGAGACCTGCATCGGTTTTTAAGGTCACTGGAAAAGGTTCTGATCTGTACCCTCGCCGACTTCGGCCTGAGTGGACAGCCTCTGTCCGGCAAGACCGGAGTCTGGATTGATGGGCGTAAAATCGCCTCTATTGGCATAGCGGTACGGCGCTGGATCAGCTATCATGGCTTTGCTTTGAATATCGATAATGAGCTGGCTGCTTTCGAGTCGATTGTCCCCTGTGGTCTGTCCGACGTGGCCATGACTTCCATGAGTGAAGAGCTGGGCAGACCGGTTGACAAACACGCCGTCGCCGAAACCCTGATGCACCACTTCGGCACGGTATTCGCAACGACCTTTTCTAGGCAATTATGACGACCAAACTCACCACGCAAACCTGACTGGCTCAAGGTTCGCTTCCCGGCGGGACCGAACTACGCCCGCATCGATCGCCTGCATCGTGAGCAGGGGTTGCACTCTGTCTGCCGCAGCGCCGCCTGCCCCAACCAGGGCGAATGCTGGGAGCAGGGGACTGCAACTTTTATGATCCTGGGCAACCATTGCACCCGTGATTGCCGCTTCTGCAATGTCGCCCACGAGACGCCGCTGGCCATTGACCCGCAAGAGCCTGACAAGGTCGGCCGGGCCATTGCCGAGCTTGGCTTGCGCCATGCGGTCATCACCTCGGTAACGCGCGACGACCTCGCCGATGGCGGCGCCCGCCAGTTCGCTGCCGTCACCCGTGCAATTCATACTTGCTGCCCGGATTGTCGTGTCGAATTACTGATCCCGGACTTACAGGGGGATCATGAAGCGCTGAAGCATCATTCTCGCCGCTGAGCCGGAGATTCTTGGACACAATCTGGAGACGGTGCCCCGTCTCTATCAAACGGCCAGGTCGGGTGCAGACTACCAGCGCTCTCTGGATCTTCTCGCAGCGGCCAGAAGAATAGCCCCCGACATTCCCACCAAGTCGGGCTTGATGCTCGGCATGGGGGAGACGTTCACGGAGATTCTCGCCGTCATGGAGGATCTTCAACAGGCAGGCTGCAGCATGCTGACTCTGGGACAATATCTGCAACCGACACGAGACCATCTTCCGGTCAGCCGCTATGTCGACCCGGCCGAATTCGACGAACTGCGCCACGAAGGGCCTGCAACTCGGCTTTGCCCATGTCGAAGCCGGCCCCCTGGTGCGTTCTTCCTACCACGCAGCAGAACAATTTGAGGGGAATCACGATGACCAATCCTGACCTGATTTACGAAACCATCATTCTCGGTTCTGGGCCAGCGGGACTGACCGCAGCCATCTATGCCGCGCGCAGCCGCTGCTGTCCCTTGCTGATTCATGGCATTCAACCGGGAGGGCAGCTGACGACCACGACGGCGGTCGACAACTATCCCGGCTTTCCCGAGGGCATAGACGGCCCCGAGCTGATGGACAAGATGCGGCAGCAGGCGGAGCGCTTCGGCGCGCAGTTTGTCGAAGGGGACGTCACCAAGGTTGATTTTCAGGAGCGGCCGTTTCGCCTCTGGGTTGGCGAGGAGATCTATCGCTGCCTGTCTCTGATCATCACCACCGGAGCTTCGCCCACACTGCTCGGCCTGGGCAACGAAGAATCACTTTACGGCCGGGGAGTTTCGGTGTGCGCCACCTGTGACGGCTTCTTCTATCGCGACCGCGAGGTCGTCGTGGTCGGCGGCGGTGATACGGCCATGGAGGAAGCGGTCTTTCTCACCCGTTTTGCCAAAAAGGTAACGGTCGTCCATCGTCGTGATTCTCTGCGGGCAACTCCGGTGCTGGCTGACCGGGCGCTGACCAACAAAACGATCAATTTCAAATGGGATTCTGCCGTCACAGAGATCCTCGCCGACGCCAGTGGCGTGACCGGAGTTCGAATCAAAAACCTCAAAACAGATAAAGAGTCCGAACTGACCTGCGACGGCGTCTTTATCGCCATCGGCCATCAGCCCAACACGGAGCTTTTTGCCGATCTTCTGGAGAGGGATGATGACGGCTATATCTTGACCAAAAACGGTACAGAAACCAATATTCCCGGGGTGTTTGCGGCCGGCGATGTGCAGGATCACCAGTTCCGTCAAGCCATCACTGCAGCGGGAACCGGCTGCATGGCCGCGATTCAGGCCGAGCGGTTTCTTGACGACCTGCCTTACGATCCGAGCCTCTCCTGTCAGAAGGGGATCTGCAAAGTGAAGAGTTAGTTCAACGTTTGCCTGATGGGCAACCCCTTGATATAATTATTTGGTTTGATTTATGACTGACGACCATTAACAGGGAGATCAATGAGTATTTTCGGCAATGTCAGCCCGCAGTGGCTGGAAGAACAGTATCAGCTCTGGAAAACCGGACCAGACCAGGTCTCACCTGACTGGCAGGCCTTTTTTGAGGGCTTTGACCTGGCCCGGCAGACCCCCTTGTCAGATTGCAATCTGGCTGCTAAAAATTCTGCCGTCGACTCCCTGATTTATCGCTATCGCGATCTTGGGCACCTGCAGGCAGGAACCGACCCGCTTTCGGCCGGGCAAACCGATCATGCTGAGCTCAACATTGCTGCCTTCGGTCTCACTGAAGCCGATCTGGATCAGACCTTCTACCCTTTGCGTTTTCCACGACAAAGCGCGACCCTGCGCGAGATTATTGCGCTTCTCAGGGAGACCTATTGCGGCACAATCGGCGTTGAATTCATGCACATTCAGGACCCGGCAAAAAGGGCCTGGCTGAAACAGCGCATGGAGGAAAAACGCAACCAGCCGCAGATGGAGCGTGTTGAACAGTTGCACATCCTGCAGAAACTCCAGGAGGCGACTCTTTTCGAAACATTCCTGCATCGCAAGTTTCTCGGTCAGAAACGCTTCTCCCTCGAAGGCGGTGAAGTCATCATTCCCCTGCTCGACAACCTGCTCAACCAGGCGGCACAAAGAGGGGTCAGCGATCTGATTATGGGGATGTCGCATCGCGGCAGGCTCAACGTGCTGGCCAACATCTTTAATAAACCTCTGGAAAACACCTTCGCCGAATTCCAGGACAATCTCGAACTGTCATTCGTCGGAGACGGTGACGTCAAGTACCACAAGGGCTACTCGACCGATCTTTCCCTTGCCTCCGGACACAACATCCATCTCAGCCTGGCGGCCAACCCCAGCCATCTCGAAGCGGTCGACCCGGTGGTGATCGGCAAATGCCGCGCCCGTCATGTCGGCTACGGCCCCGGCGGAAAAAAACGGGTCTTGCCGGTATTGATCCACGGCGATGCCGCCTTTGCCGGCCAGGGACTGGTCGCAGAAGTGCTTAACCTCTCGCGGCTCGACGGTTACCAGTCGGGCGGCACCTTTCACCTGATCGTCAACAATCAGATCGGCTTCACCACCGCGCCGGCCCATGCACGCTCGACCCTCTATGCCACTGATGTCGCCAAGATGCTCATGGTGCCGATTTTTCATGTCAACGGCGAAGACCCTGAAGCGGCTGTTTATGCAACCAGCCTGGCCCTTGGAATACCGCCAGCACTTCGGTGAAGACGTGGTGGTTGAAGTCATCTGCTATCGTCGTCATGGTCATAACGAAGGGGATGAGCCCTTTTTTACCCAGCCGCTCATGTACGACAAAATTCGCCAGAGACCGCCTCTGCATGAAATCTATGCAGATCGGCTTATCAAGGCCGGCGTCGAAGCCCTGACGATTACTGAAGGTGCAGACAAGATCACCAAGCGATTGGAGGACGCTCTCGAGGGAGAGCCAAAAGCACAGACAGATGTAGGATTTCAGGCGAAGTGGACCGGCATCCAGCGCGAATACACACGAGAAGAGCCGGACACAAAAGTTGATGCGGAGACTCTCAAAAATCTGGCTCGCCGCCTGGCAGACTCTTCCGGCAGCGCTCAATGCACATCCAAAAATCGCCCGGCTGCTGAAACGCCGCGAGGAGAGCGTTCTGGAGGGTGCGGGGATCGATTGGGCCAATGCCGAGGCTCTTGCCTTTGCCTCTTTGCTGGTCGAGAATGTTCCGGTGAGGCTCTCCGGTCAGGATTCGCGGCGCGGCACATTCAACCAACGGCATTCGACCCTGGTAGACCAGAAAACCGGCCAGCTCTATGTGCCGCTGGCCTTCCTGGAAAAGGGTCAGGCAGCCATCCAGATTTACGACAGCATGCTTTCCGAAGCCGCAGTGCTAGGCCTTGAGTACGGCTATTCCCTGGAAACACCGCATGGTCTGACCATCTGGGAAGCCCAGTTCGGTGACTTTGCCAACGGCGCCCAGGTCATCATCGATCAGTTCATCGGCACCAGCGGTACCAAGTGGGACCGCTCCAGCGGCCTGGTCCTGTTCCTGCCGCACGGTTATGAGGGCCAGGGGCCTGAACATTCGAACGCCCGCATCGAACGCTTCATGAATCTCTGTGCTGACGACAATATGCACGTCGCCTACGCCAAGCACTCCGGCACAGCTTTTTCATCTCTTGCGGCGACAATGCAAGCTTCCCTATCGCCGGCCTTTGATCGTCTTCACCCCGAAAAGCCTGTTGCGTCTGCCCGCCTGCAGCAGCACTCTTGCAGAGCTGAGCGAAGGCTCTTTTCAGGCGATCATCCCCTGCGACATCCCGGCGGAGCAGGTCGAAACCCTTCTGCTCTGCAGTGGCAAAATTTATTACGAACTGCAGGCCGCAATCGAGGCCGGGGAAAGAAATGATGTTGGCCTGATGCGCATTGAGAAGCTCTACCCACTGCATCAGGACGTGCTTCAGGAAGCACTGGCCCGCTACGGCAATGCCAAACGCATCGCCTGGGTTCAGGAAGAACCGAAGAACATGGGGCCCTGGCCACACCTGCAATATCGTCTGGGTCGAGCCATCGGCAGGAATCCTGAATATTGTGGTCGCAAAGCAGCGGCCGCGCCCGCCGTCGGCTCTCATCGGCGCCACCGTGAAGAACAGCAACAGATTATCGACTCTGCCCTGGGAGTTCAAAAGACACCTGGCAACAAGGACAAATAATGGAGATAAAAATACCCGAAGTCGGCGAATCGATTCTCGAAGCACTGGTCGCCAACTGGCTGAAAGAGGACGGCGCTGCCGTCGCCAAGGATGAAATCATCTGCGAACTGGAAACCGACAAGGTCAATGTCGAATTGACTGCGGAAGCTTCCGGCATTCTGCACATTGTCGTTCAGCCAGGCCAGACCGTGCCGATCGGCACGGTCATCGCCACCCTTGAAGAGGGTGAGGTTGCAAAGACCTCCCCGGCGCAGTCGGCAGCACCAAAAGTTGAGACCACGCCCCCTGTTGCTGTCGAGAAGGCTGCGCCGAAACAAGTCTCTCAACCGGCAGCGAATCCTGCCGCCCGGCAGCAAGCGGCCGAACGAGGTATCAAGCTTGAGGATGTCTCCGGTAGTGGGCGAGCGGGCAGGGTCATCCTGGATGATGTGCTGGCCCACGACAAGACCACTCCTGCACAAGTTAAAGCTGAGGACAGCAAAGCTTGCTGTCGTCGAAGCCGAGACCGCAGTCGATGACCGGCCGGTCACCCGCCAGGCCATGACGCCGATCCGACAGCGCATTGCCGCACGGTTGCTTCAGGCCCGCCAGCAAACCGCCATGCTGACCACCTTCAATGAAGCGGATATGTCGTGGGTCAAAAAAATACGGAGTCGACATCAGGAGCAATTCACCAAGAAGCACGGCATCAAGCTTGGCATGATGTCCTTCTTCGTCAAAGCCAGTATTGAGGCTCTCAAGGAATTCCCGGCAGTCAATGCCCGCATCGACGGCACCGACATCATCTATCAGCACTATTACGACATCGGCATTGCTGTCGGCACCGAGCGCGGGCTGGTGGTTCCGGTTCTGCGCGATGCCGACCAGCTGACCTTTGCCGAAATCGAACAGCAGATTGCCGATCTCGCCACCAAGGCCAATGCGCGCAAACTGACGCTGGCTGACCTCGAGGGCGGCACTTTCACTATCACAAACGGCGGCGTGTACGGTTCACTGCTGAGCACACCGATCATCAACCCGCCGCAATGCGGAGTGCTTGGCATGCACTCGATCCAGGACCGCCCGGTGGTCAGGGATGGCGAGATCGTCATCCGGCCGATCATGAACCTGGCCTTGAGCTACGACCATCGTCTCATCGACGGCCGCGAAGCTGTCGGCTTCCTCAAACTGATCAAGGACTACATCGAGGATCCGTCAGAGTTGTTTCTTGAGCTTTGAGAAGATTTGTGCACAGGACCATGCGCTGATATTTTTCTTTTCCGCGTCACGCATTACGCGTCACGCGCCATTGATCTGCGGAGCAAGCAATGAACACCTTGTATGACCTGATCATTATCGGCGGCGGCCCCGGCGGCTACGTGGCCGCGATTCGTGCCGCCCAACTCGGCTCCAAGGTTGCCGTCATCGAAAAACGTAAGGCCCTCGGCGGCACCTGCCTCAACGAAGGCTGTATTCCGAGCAAGGCCTTGCTTGATTCGAGTGAACTTTTCGCCCAGGCTCACGACAAATTCGCCGGGCACGGCATCCTGATCGAGCCTCCGACGCTTGACCTCGGCAAAATGATGAAGCGCAAGGACGACGTCGTCACGCGCCTGACCCGTGGCATTGCCAGTCTGTTCAAAAAGATACCAGATGACCCTGATCACCGGCACCGGACGGCTTGGCTCGCCTTCTAGCGAAGGCTCGTTGCAGGTCATTGCCTCAACCGATGATGGTGAGCAGACGGTTCAGGGTAAACGTGTGCTGCTGGCCACGGGCAGCGTGGCCATCGACATCCCCGGATTGCCCCAGGATGGCAAACATGTCGGCCAGGCCCGCGATGCTCTTGAATACACTGAGGTCCCCGAACACCTGGTGGTGATTGGCGGCGGTTACATCGGGCTGGAACTCGGTTCCGTCTGGCTGCGGCTCGGCGCCAAAGTCACGGTCGTTGAGATGCTCGAACAGATGCTGCCAACGACCGATCAGGAAGTGTCACAGCGGCCCTGCTCAAAAGCTTGCAGAAACAGGGCATGACGATTCATGCCGGCACCAGGGTCTCGGCAATGGAGCAGACCGACCAGGGGATCACCCTGAAGCTTGAAGGGAAGGTGGAACAGGCCTTGACGTGTGACAAAGTGCTGGTTGCCGTCGGCCGCAAACCCTGTATTGACGGGCTGGCTCTTGATGAGGCGGGGATCAAACTGGACGAAACCGGGCGGATCGTGGTCGATGACAATTACCAGACCAGCGTGCCGAATGTTTTTGCAATCGGCGATCTGATCCACGGCCCGATGCTGGCCCACAAGGCCATGGATGAAGGGGTTGTCTTTGCTGAACGACTGGCAGGAGAGCACCCTGCCGTCGATTACAACCTGATTCCAGGGGTTATCTACACACACCCGGAAGCAGCGTCCATCGGCGCAACCGAAGAGCAGCTCAAGGCACAAGAAACGCCCTACAAGGTTGGTCGGTTCCCCTTTATGGCCAGTGGCCGCGCCCGCGCCATGGACAATGTCGACGGCTTCGTCAAGGTTCTGGCCAATCCGGAGAGCGGGCGGCTTCTTGGCGTGCACATCCTTGGCCCCTGCGCTTCGGAATTGATCAGCGAAGCCGTCACCATTATGGCCTTTGGCGGCAGTATCGAGGATGTCGCCCTGACCATGCACGCTCACCCAACGCTGAGCGAAGCCTTCAAGGAAGCGGCGCTCGGTGCTTTCGGCAAGGCCGTGCACGCCTGAGATTCTTAGCAAATCCTCTCACGGATATCGACGATTTATAGCTTCGTACCAAAGCAAAGGCCCGGTCAGAAATGACCGGGCCTTTGCAATATGGCAACGCATAATTTCATGGACGTCCCCCTTTTAATGACAATGGCCTTTTCATTTGTACATGATATGCCCTCCATCAAAAACATCGGCCAAAAAATCGGCCAAAAAATTATTGGCCTTATTTGTTCAATGTTAATAACAATAGATATCGATAACATACAAATCATAAGCAAGAGAACATATCGGCCAAAGCATCGGCCATTTTCATGGCCAAGTCACAAAATATGGTGTATGCTTCGCTAGCGAACTTGCTTTGCTAGTTGAAAAAAGGAGCTTCTCATGCCGCAAGAGCCCATTTACACGCGCACTTCTCAAATGGAGCCAATGTTTCCAGCGGTTCAGGATTCAAGCCTTACCGACTTAGCCGTTGAAGTCATTCGACAGTCAGCCGCCCTGAGTGCAACCTTGCACCCACTGGCACGCCAAGCCATTGTTGAGCTGGTACGATCTATGAACAGCTATTATTCGAATCTCATTGAGGGACACAACACCCATCCTGTCGATATTGAACGGGCCTTAGTCAATGACTACTCTCACGATCCCGCAAAGCGTGCGTTGCAAGAGGAAAGTGCCGCACATGTAGAGGTTCAAAGGCTCATTGAACAGCGATTGACCGAAAACAAAGATACGGATATTTGCTCCCCAGATTTTCTTTGCTGGATTCATAGAGAGTTTTACAATCGTCTCTCAGATGAGTTACGTAAGGTGAAGACAGCAGACGGTGAGACAAAAGTCGTGGTGCCTGGAGAGCTTCGTCAAGACGACGTTGTTGTTGGCCGACACATGGCGCCCGCGTTTCAGGCACTGCCCGACTTTTTTGCGCGCTTCCACGATTCCTATGCAAATCCACAGTTAAGCGCCGTGAATAAAGTAGTGGCAACAGCAGCCTCTCACCATCGTCTTGCTTGGATTCATCCATTTTTAGATGGCAACGGTAGAGTCACTCGTCTATTCACCCATGCCTATCTCGTGAAAGCACGAATTGACGGGCATGGTATGTGGACAGTTTCCCGGGGGCTGGCTCGCAACCGTAACGACTACTTGTCGGCGCTTGCCAGTGCTGACCAACATCGACAAGGAGACGTGGATGGTCGCGGCAACCTTTCTGCCGGTGGGCTGACAGGCTTTTGCACTTTTTTCCTGCAAACAGCCCTTGATCAAATCAAGTTTATGTCGTAAGTGCAACTTTGCACGGTTGGTTTAAGTGAGCAAGCTGCGGTAGCATCTGTGCCACCTAGACTAGCCGGTCAAAGGAGCACAGATGAAACATTACACGCAGCTTGCCCGAGAGCAAAGATACCAGATTTACGCTCTCAAGAAAGCAGGACTTTCACAAACCTGTATGGCGGATTTGCTCGGAGTTCATAAGTCAACCATCAGCCGGGAGCTGCGGCGCAACAGCGGTCAGCGTGGCTATCGTCCAAGACAAGCGCACCTGCTGGCCCAGCAAAGGCATCAGGAGAAACCGCGAGCACTGATCCAGCCGGAGACTTGGCAAAGGATTGAGACCCAGATCCGACTTGATTGGAGTCCCGAACAGATCTCCGACTGGCTGCAACGAACCGGCCGTTCCAAAGTCAGTCATGAACGGATCTACCAATACATTCTGGCAAACAAAAAAGTCGGCGGCGACCTGTACAAGCACCTACGCTGCCAAAAGCAACGCAAGAAACGCTATGGCGCCAGAGAGCGGCGCGGCCAGCTTTCTGGCCGAATAAGTATCGAAGCCAGGCCAGCGATTGTGGCGCAACGCTCACGTCTCGGTGACTGGGAACTCGACACCATCATCGGCAAAGGACACAAGCAGGCAATTGTTTCGTTAACCGAACGCAAGGCTCGTTTAACACTCATTGCCAAGGTCGAACGCAAGACGGCTGATCAGGTTGCAACAACTATCGTCCGTTTGTTAAGGCCCCACGCGAAGAAGGTTCACACCCTGACCTCGGACAACGGCAAGGAGTTCGCTCAGCACAAAAGCATTGCCGGAAGCCTGGACGCTGACTTTTATTTTGCTCATCCATATGCATCATGGGAACGCGGCACCAACGAAAACATGAACGGCTTGATCCGACAGTATTTTCCTAAACATCGTGACTTCCGGACGGTCACCGATGAGGAGATTCAAATCGCAATGGATCGCTTGAACAATCGGCCAAGAAAGTGCCTTGGCTATCGAACACCTAACGAGGTATTCTTCGGCAAGTCACCCGTTGACCTGCTTGATTTTGATGGTCTGCAAAAACGCATCCTTGGGTATGTGGATCGTCAGGCAAGCTTTGGAGAGTTGCAACCTGAAGCTGGCTATCTTTTACGAGAGACATTATTGCGCGGAGAAGTTGCCCGCGGAGAAGCGACTCGAATCACGGGAAGACCAGAACGTACGGCGCGTCGTATCCTCAAAGATCTTTTAGATAAAAAACTACTCTGTTCTGACACTGAAAAGGGAGCTGTACGCATATCCTTCCCCGCCCGAGCGGTGGGCTACTATTTTCCTCGTCTCTACCCTGAAAGAGTTGAGATGGGAATGGAATAGCATTGACCTGCAAAACTGAATTTCAGGCAAGACGGATTAACAATGCTACAAGTGAAACAGCCTTAAGTCTCGGCCCCTCGCTGTACGGCTCTTCTCCTCAGAAAGAAAAATGGGGCAGGTCTCGGCATTTGCCATAATCTCGAGCAATGACCCTTTACCCAAATTTGTACACGCATTGCCAAACAAAAACAAAAGGCCTAACCATTTCTGGCTAAGCCCTTGTTTTTATTTGGCGGAGGGGGGGAGATTCGAACTCCCGGTGGCTTGCGCCACAACAGATTTCGAGTCTGTCACCTTCGGCCTCTCGGACACCCCTCCGTGGGTATTCCGTACGGGAGAACCTTTATAATGTCTTTTGTGATTTTTTTCCAGCCCTAAGTTGCTGAAAAAACCCGCTGAGCAGTTGGCTGCATTCTGCACCGAGCACGCCCTCGGTGACTTCGACCTTGTGGTTGAAGCGCTCATCCTGTGAAAAGTCGTAAATCGAACCGGCCGCGCCGGCGCGCGGGTCGCGACAGGCGTAGACCAGGCGCGGGATGCGCGCCAGGATGATCGCGCCCATGCACATCACACACGGCTCGAGAGTCACGTAGAGGGTCGTATCAAGCAGCCGCCAGTGTCCGATATGTTCAGCCGCCTGGCGAATCGCCACCATCTCGGCATGAGTGGTTGGATCGTTGCTGGTTTCACGCAGGTTGTGGCCGCGTCCGATAATCTCGCCGTCGAAAACGATCACCGCACCGATCGGCACTTCGTCCAGAACCTTGGCCACTTCGGCCTCTTGAAGCGCAACCTGCATGAATTTCTGGTCGTGCGGCAGCATCTCCATCAGGTCTCCGTTTCTGGTCCAACCGGTTTGACCCAGACCGTCTCATCTTTGTAGCCAGCCTGGATCTCCTTAAGCCGGGTCTTCTGCTCCTGGTACCTTGCCAGCATACCCTTCAGCCAATCACTGTGCTGCAGGGCGGCGTTTTTGTCGGCAATAAACTCATGGGCACTTTTTTCTATCTCCAGCGTCAACCCGCCAGGGCCATCAACCAGCGCTCCCGTGTTGCTGCAGAGCATGCAACGCACCTGGCCGTTATCGAGGAAGCGGATGGTGGCCCCTCCGCACGACGGGCAGCACAGCCCCTTCCGGGCAGCTGCCTCGCCAAAGAGAGCTGCCGCCAATTCGCCGGCAACCTGCTTGTTGTGGTCATTTATGACGACTTCACCCGGCAAGGCCCCGTAGACGATGCGGCTCATCTGATTGCGGGCCTGAATCGTCAATAAGAACCTTTCTATATCGAGCAGGGTGCTGCCCTCCTTGCCTTCAATCCCGGCAACGCCGATGCCGACCGCAGGTTTGCCCCAAAGTTGAGCGGCCATTACATAGAAAGAGATGCCCCGATCGACAAACATTTTCAGGCAGGCGTGGGCACCCAGAAAGTAGGTCGGGGCGGCCAGAATCAGGGCATCAGCGTCAGCGATAGCAGCAAGGATTACAGCCAGATCGTCGCTGAGGACACAGCCCCCCTTTCTGATCAAACAACGGTAACAGCCGTTGCAGTAGCGCAGGCTGAAATCCGGCAGACGCAGCAGTCTCAGTTGGTGGGGGACCGTGAGCTGTCGGCTGATCTCCCTGACCATGATCTCGCAGTTGCCCAGGTGACGGTGTGAAGCGATGATCCCCAGAACCTGTTTCATGAACGATCCTTTCTAGACAACGATTACGCTGTGCAGAGCTCAGCTTAATTCAAGTTGATTGCTTTTTGCCAGTTA
>CAWKAV010000026.1:0-38323 GCA_963847735.1 uncultured delta proteobacterium
TAGTAAAGAATTGATGACCCTAAAGCGCCCTGGCATCAGTAATGTAACCGTTGATCGCCGTGGCTGCAGCCGTGGCCGGGCTCATCAGATGCACCATGCCACCCTTTCCCATCCGGCCATTGAAGTTGCGGTTACTGGTCGAGGCACAGGCTTCACCTTCCGCCAGTACTCCATTACTCATTCCAAGGCAGGCACCACAAGTCGGGTTGGTAACACAGAAGCCGGCATCCATAAAAATTTTGATGAGGCCTTCAGACAACGCCTCCTGAAAAATCTTCGGCGTTGCCGGCGAAACGATGCCGCGTAAGGAATCGGCAATCTTGCGGCCTTTCAAAATGTCTGCGGCCTGACGAAGATCCTCGATCCGGCCGTTGGTGCAGGTACCGATATAGACCTGATCAATCTTTGTCCCCGACATCTCACTGGCGGGCTTAACGCAGTCCGGCTTGTAACCATAAGTCACATGCGGCACAAGCTCCGTCACGTTAAAATCAAGGATTTTCTCGTAATCCGCGTCGTCATCGGCACACCATTGGCGGTACTCTTCCAACGCGGCCTGCCTGCTGGAGAACTCGCTATTGATGAACGACCAGAGGTAATCGACCGTGACCATGTCCGGCTGACAGATACCGCATGTGCCACCAGCCTCAATGGCCATGTTGCAGAGGGTCATGCGGGCATCCATGCTCATGGCCTCAACCACCGGACCATGGAATTCGAGAACCCGGTCGGTCGCACCATTGACACCCAGCTGACCGATGACAAAGAGGATGACGTCCTTGGCGTAAACACCGGATTGCAGGATTCCATGCAGATTGATGCGAATGGTCTTTGGTTCGCGGAAGGCGCAGACCCCTTTAAGAATGCCGACTTCCAGATCCGTGGTGCCAACTCCAGCTGCAAAGGCGCCGAAAGCACCGTGGGTGCAGGTGTGAGAGTCACCCATAATGACGGTAAAGCCCGGGCGGATATAGCCTTTCTCGGGGAAAAGGGCATGGCAGACCCCGTTGCGGCCGACATCAAAGAAATCCTTGATGTCGTGGCGGCGGGACCAGTCCCGTAACATCTTTGCCTGCAGAGCGGTCTTGCTGTCCTTGGCCGGGGTTACGTGGTCGATGACCGCTTTGATCCTGGTGTTGTCGTACACACGGTCCTTGCCACGCCACTCAAGATCGGCTATGGCGACCGGCGTGGTAATCTCGTGACAAAGCACCCGATCCAGATCGAGCACCTTGGTCCCTGGAAAAGGTTCGTCACGAAGGTGTGAAGCAAAAATCTTTTCAGCCGTTGTCTGACCCATATTGACTCCTCAAAACTTCAAAATATTTTTTGGGGGATATTAGCGAAAAATACGCCGGCGGGGAAGCCCTGCCGGCGCATTGATCGACTTAGATTTGCACTTTACTGCTGCGCTCGGAGGCGTTCAGCGCTCTGTTGATGGCATTGATATAAGCCTTGGCGCTGGCCACGATGATATCCGAGTGGGCACCCTGCCCCAGCACCTCGTGTCCTTCATACTCGAGACGCACGGTACATTCACCGAGGGCGTCGGTCCCGCCGGTAATCGAACCGATCGAGAAACTGATCAGGCGCGGATCCATTCGGGTCAGTTTCTTGATCGCCTTGAAGGTTGCATCGACCGGGCCGTCACCCATGACAGCGGCCTTCTTGACTTTGCCACGGATTTCCAGTTCAACAGTCGCGGTCGGAATTGCGAAAGATCCCGAAGAAACGTTCATCTGCTTGAGTTTGACGGTCTCGGGAATCCGGATGATTTCATCGGCAACAATCGCATCGAGATCCTCGTCAAAAATCTCCTTCTTTTTGTCGGCCAGCGCCTTGAACCGCACAAAGGCCTTTTCGATATCCTCCTTGGAAAGATCATAACCGAGTTCCTTGAGCCGCGCGACAAAGGCGTGGCGACCGGAATGCTTGCCGAGGACCAGCTTGTTAGTATTGAGACCGATAGACTCGGGAGTCATGATCTCATAAGTTTCCTTATCCATCAGTACACCATGCTGGTGAATCCCCGCCTCATGGGCGAATGCATTGGCTCCGACAATCGCCTTATTCGGCTGCACGACGATCCCGGTAACGGTGGAAAGCAGCCGACTGGCAGCGTAAATATGCTCGGTTTTGATATTATTCACATAAGGCAGGATGTTGCGCCGCGTCCGCAAGGCCATAACGACCTCCTCGAGGGAACAGTTGCCAGCGCGCTCGCCGATACCGTTGATGGTGCATTCGACCTGCCCGGCACCGGCCTGAATCGCCGCCAGGGAATTGGCCACTGCCAGGCCGAGATCATTATGGCAATGCACGGAGACCACGGCTTTGTTGATATTCGGGACGTTGTCCATCAAGTGCTTGATAATGTTGTGGAACTCGAAGGGAATCGCATAGCCGACGGTATCCGGGATATTGACCGTAGTCGCCCCGGCATCAATCACCGCTTCAACCATCTCGGCGAGGAAATCAAGACGGGTGCGCACGGCATCTTCGCACGAGAATTCTACGTTGGGAGTATGGGCTGCGGCATATTTGACCGCCATGACTGCCGTTTCCAAAACCTTGGATGGCGACATCTGCAGCTTGCGCTCCATATGGATGTCCGAAGTGGCGATGAAGGTATGAATCCGACCACGCTCTCCGGCATATTTCAAGGCGTCCCATGCTCGATCTATATCCATTATACTCGCCCGACAAAGACCAGCAATTTCAGGGCCTTTGATCGTCTTGGCAATCCTTTTGACTGCTTCGAAATCTCCATCCGAGGCAATCGGGAAGCCTGCTTCGATAATATCGACGTTGAGTTTCTCCAAATGGCTGGCAATCCGCAGCTTCTCCTCGATATTCATGCTGGCACCAGGAGATTGCTCACCATCACGTAATGTTGTATCGAATATTTTAATCGTCCTCATTTTACTCATCGTGATCTCCTCTTTTATTCAATCTCTGTATGGGGTTGGTTCCTCAATCTCTCTAACCATTCTTTTAACGCTATTCAACAACCGGTGCAGATCACTCAGGTCGGATTCCACAGAACCACCCCCTTTCAAATAGTTGCTTTAAAAATAAAAAAATCCCACCCCAGTCAGGGGCGAGAGCTAAGCTTCGCGGTACCACCCTGTTTGATCTCGCCGCAACGAGACCCTTCATTAGCCATTTACGCAGGCTCACGACAGAAATTACTCAGGACCCATTATTCCAAGCCCCTTTGACGTCCGCAGCTCCAAGGCCAGTTCAGATCCCGTCTGTACCGGTTCGCAGCACCACCGGCTCTCTGTAACAGCGACAGACCCTACTCTTCCTCTTCAGCGCTTTTTAACTGACCGCTAATAAAGCAGAAAACCATCGTCATTGTCAAGATATCCGAGAATTTTCTCTAACTTTGATCGGCAGATTCTCGCGTTTCAGTGCTTTTAATCACCGGAGACTTGCCTTTGAAATATTTTACGAGGGTCCCTATCGGCCCTGAAACCATGTATATTGACGCCAAGCTGAAAAGCATGATCTCAGGTTGAGCCACTATGACGATAATGAAAATAATTGCCAGGACCAGAAAACCGAACGGCTGACGCTTGAACAGTTCCGGATCTTTGAAGGAATGAAAGCTGTGGTTACTGACCATCAGGTAAGCCAGCGTGTAAATCAACAGAAGCACTGAAATTTTCTTGATTGTTCCAGTACCACCAAGATGGTAAAAAATCAGGACACAGGAAGCAACCATTCCGGCGGCCGCCGGAATAGGCAGACCAACGAAGCGACGCGATTCAACGGTATTGATTTGAATATTGAAACGCGCCAGACGCAGAGCGCCACATACTACGTATAAAAAAGCCGCCAGCCAGCCAAACTTGCCAAAAGGCTGCAGAGCCCAGGAATACATGAGTAACCCGGGGGCCACACCGAAAGAGACAAGATCAACCAAAGAATCGTATTCCACTCCGAAGCGACTGGTTGTGCCGGTCATACGGGCAATTTTACCGTCCAGAGTGTCAAAAACAGCAGAGATCAGAATAAACCAGGCGGCCAGGTCATATTTTCCATCCATGGTGGCAACAATGCCATAGAAACCGGCAAAGAGGCCCCCGGTTGTCACCAGATTCGGCAGAAGATAGACACCTCGTTTCAGGCTTTCGCGTCGATCGTACGAACCGCCGACTCGAGTCATTGCAGATATCCCAGTACGGTTTCTCCCGCCACCGTTCTTTCTCCAAGTTTAGCCGAGACCTCAAGGCCTTCAGCAAAGTACAGATCAACCCTGGAGCCAAAACGAATCAAACCATAGCGTCGCCCACGTTCAAGACGATCGCCCGTTTCCGGATAAGAAACAATTCGGCGTGCAATCAGTCCGGCAATCTGCACGCAGAGAATTTTTACACCGGAATCTGTTTCAATCAACATCCCTGACTGCTCATTTTCAAAGCTGGCTTTGTCAAGGGAGGCATTGAGGAAGCTGCCCTTGTTATAAAACTGATCAAGGACCTTGCCGGTTGCTGGAACACGGTTGACGTGTACATTGAAGACATTCATGAAAATACTGATTTTTGTCACTTTCTGACCACCAAAATAGCGATTCTCAGGGACCTTGCCAACAAAAATGATTTTACCATCCGCAGGCGCTACAATGGCCTTCTCATTTTCCGGCGGGTAACGATCCGGGTTGCGGAAGAAATAAATTGTAAAAGCTGTCAGGAGGAGACTGATGACAGTCAGGCAGGACCATCCAAAGATACTGAACAGGAGGCTAATGAAAGCAAAAAGAGCTATAAACGGATAGCCTTCGACGGCTACGGGCTGATGCTTGTTACGCATAAGATTATCACCAATAGGTTCACGGGGCGGGGCATTCGCCTCCGCCCCGTGAGAACTTTATCCGGCTTTACAGATGAACATTATTTAGTTTTTGGTTTTATCAACCAACTTGCCTTTACCGATCCAACTCATCATACCACGCAGACGAGCACCAACTTCCTCGATCGGGTGCTCGGCACCAAGACGGCGAAGAGCATTCAAAACCGGCTTGTTGGCCTTGGTTTCGAGAATCCATTCCCGAGCAAATTCACCCGTCTGGATCTCGGATAGGATTTGACGCATTTCATCTTTGGTGTCCTCATTAATGATCCGTGGACCACGCGTGAAATCGCCAAATTCCGCTGTATTGGAGATGGAATAACGCATATTGGCAATGCCACCTTCATAAAGCAAATCAACAATAAGCTTCAGCTCGTGCAAACACTCAAAATATGCCATTTCTGGTGCATAGCCTGCTTCTACCAACACTTCAAAGCCAGCTTGGACCAAGGCTGTTGCGCCACCGCAAAGGACTGCCTGCTCACCGAACAGGTCGGTCTCTGTCTCTTCACGGAAAGACGTTTCTATAATCCCGGAACGACCACCACCGAGACCGCTGGCGTAAGCCAAAGCAATTTCTTTCGTATTGCCGGAAGGATCTTTCTCAATAGCGATCAGGCAAGGAACCCCGCCACCGTTCACATATTCGTTGCGAACTGTATGGCCGGGACCTTTAGGGGCAACCATAAAGACATTGATACCTTCTGCAGGAACTATCTGGTTGTAATGGATATTAAAGCCATGGGCGAAACCAACGTAGCTACCCGGTTTGATGTTAGGAGCAATCTGATCGCGATAGATATCAGCCTGCATCTCATCAGGGAGCAGAATCATAATGACGCTGGAAGCCTGAACAGCATCTGCGGTCATCATGACAGTGTGACCGGCTGCTTCAGCCTTGGTCCAATTGTCACCACCTTTTGGATACTCGGCAACAATAACATCCATACCACTCTCTTTCAGGTTGTTGGCATGAGCATTGCCTTGGCTACCATAGCCGATAATGGCGATTTTTTTACCTTTGACAATATCAAGGTTGGCATCCTTATCGTAATAGACCTTCATAATTTTCTCCTCGCAAGGGTTTGATAGTTAAAATAGCTGACACTTATACCATAACAAAACGCCCCGTCCAAGATTTTTATCGACCGGGGAGTTTGTAATATTAATCTTCGACTTTATCAATCAGCCGGCCTTCCAGCCCTTTGGACCACGGCCAAGGACAACCGGGCCAGATCGCACCAGTTCCTTAATCCCCATAGGCCTCAGGAGATCAATAATGGCGTTCACCTTGACCGGTGACCCAGTCACCTCGACGGTGTAACATTTCGCATTAACATCGACTATTTTGCCGCGGAAGATATCGCAAATGCGCAGGACTTCGGCACGTGTAGACTCCTCAGCTGTCACCTTGATCAACGCCAACTCCCTCTCAACGAAATCCTCACTGGTGAAATCAATTACCTTGATTGTATCAATCAGCTTGTGGAGCTGTTTATTAACCTGCTCAATAATCCTGTCATCACCACTGGTGACAATTGTCATGCGTGAGATAGTTGGATCAAGAGTCGGCGCAACCGACAGGCTTTCAATATTGAAACCCCGGCCAGAGAAGAGCCCGACAATTCGTGACAACACGCCGAATTCGTTCTCCACCAGTACGGATATGGTATGCCTCATAAGTTTATTCCTCTCCTTTATTCAGTCCCATCAAGAAGCCAGGACCATCTCATTGAGCCCGGCACCGGAAGGCACCATCGGCATAACATTTTCTTCACGAGACACCTTGAACTCCATAATCACTGGGCCGGGAGTAGCAAATGCCTTTTTAATAACAGCTTCGACTTCCTCCGGTTTGGTCGCTCGCAGGCCAGTAGCGCCATAGGCTTCCGCCAGCTTGGTGAAATCAATTGGCAGCTCCATACAGGTCTGACTGTAGCGTTTGTCAAAAAACAGTTGTTGCCACTGACGCACCATACCTAGGAAGTTATTATTGAGAATAACAATCTTCACCGGCAGGCGATATTGAACAAGGGTTGCCAACTCCTGTGAATTCATTTGGAAAGAGCCGTCACCGGAGACATCAATAACCTGGCGCTCTGGAAATGCCACCTGCGCACCAAGAGCGGCAGGCAGGCCATACCCCATGGTGCCGAGTCCCCCCGAGGAGAGGAAGGTCCGTGGCTGGGTGAAATCGAAGAACTGAGCGGTCCACATCTGGTGCTGGCCAACTTCCGTGGTCACAATGGCGTCGTCATTGGAAAGTTCACGCAACTTCTCGATCACAAACTGTGGCTTAATCTCGGTTTTTGACTGTTTGTAGGTCATCGGATGTTCTTTGCGCCAGGCAGCAATTTCCTCAAGCCAAGGGCTAAGCGCCTCATTTGACTGCACAACTTCATCTTTAAGATCAGCAAGCCTGATGTTTATCTTCCTGAGAATATCCCGCAAGTCGCCAACAATCGGCAGATCGACCCGAACGTTCTTCTTGATCGAGGTCGGATCGACATCGACATGGATGATCTTGGCATGCGGCGCAAATGTAGCTATCTTGCCTGTGACCCGGTCATCGAAGCGGGCACCAAGTGCAATCAGTACGTCTGAGTTGGTCACAGCCATATTGGCATAGTAGGTGCCGTGCATACCGAGCATCCCCAGTGAAAGCGGGTGACGTGTCGGGAAGCTGGCCATCCCCATCAAAGTGGTCGTTACCGGAGCCCGCAGGGTTTCTGACAGCTCCAGCAATTCAGCATGGGCATCGGTAAGTGTCGCTCCGCCGCCGACATAGAGCACAGGCTTCTTTGCCGCCAGTAACATCTTGACCGCTTTTTCGATCATGCGCTCATTGCCACTAAAAGTCGGTTTGTAACCACGCAATTCGACTTTATCCGGATACTCAAATTTGGCCGTGGCAACCTGGACATCCTTGGGAAGATCAACAACGACCGGGCCGGGACGTCCGGTACGGGCAATATAAAAAGCCTGTTTAAGTATCCTGGCGAGATCCTTGACGTCTTTGACCAGATAATTATGCTTGGTGATAGGGCGGGTAATACCGATGATGTCTGCCTCCTGGAATGCATCATTGCCGATCAGGCCGGTCGGGACCTGGCCGGTGATGACAACCAGTGGAATCGAATCCATGTATGCAGTTGCAATCCCTGTGATGGTATTGGTTGCACCGGGGCCACTGGTTGCAATGGCAACGCCAACCTTGCCGGTAGCACGGGCATAGCCATCGGCAGCATGCACGGCCGCCTGCTCATGACGCGTCAGAACGTGTTTTATCGAAGAACCCATCAGGTCATCATAGATATTGATGACCGTCCCGCCCGGATAACCGAATATCGTTTCGACACCTTCCCGAATCAAGCTCTCCAGAAGAATTTTCGAACCAGTTAATTTCACTCTTTAGTCTCCTCAAACGAATTTCTTCACGCTTATGCTATACAAACAGCACCGGTGTTAGCTGAAGTAACAACCTTGGCATAGCGAGCCAGCCAGCCGGTCTTGATTTTGGCTTCGGGAGCCTGCCAGGCAGCCCTGCGGCGTTCAAGCTCATCATCAGAAACCAGCAGGTCCAACTTGCGATTCGGGATATCAAGCCGGATCAAATCACCATCTTCGACCAGTGCTATCGGGCCACCTTCGGCAGCCTCTGGGGAAATATGCCCGATACATGGTCCACGGGTTCCTCCGGAAAAGCGCCCATCGGTAATCAGGGCAACACTGTCACCCAGACCGAGACCCATCAAGGTCGCAGTCGGGGCAAGCATCTCGCGCATTCCGGGGCCACCTTTCGGCCCCTCATAACGAATCACCACCAGATCTCCGGCCACAACCTGCCTGCCCATAAGTGCTTCCATGGCAGCCTCTTCAGAATCAAAACAGCGGGCACGACCTTCAAAATTCATCATCTTTTCTGAAACACCAGACTGTTTGACTACCGAACCAAGGGGTGCAAGATTGCCAAAAAGAATCGCCAGGCCGCCCTCGGCGCGCACCGGATTATCCACCGGCTGAATCACTTCTTCGTCAACCGATGCAACACTCGCGACAATCTCCATAACGGACGGACCGGTCAAAGTCGGGTTGTCATTAATCAGATTGCGCAGTTGGTAAAGAACAGCCGGCACACCTCCAGCGGTATCAAGATCTTCCATGAAATGCTTGCCGCCCGGATTCATCGATGCCAACTGCGGGGTTTCCCGACCAAGCCGGTCAAACTCTTCCAGAGGCAGATCAACACCGGCCTCGTGTGCGATTGACAGCAGGTGCAGCACGGTATTGCTGGAACCGCCCAGGGCGAGATCAACCCGGATGGCGTTCTCAAAGGCGGCACGGGTCATGATTTGCCGCGGGGTAATCTGCTGGCGCACCAGTTCGACAATACGCTCTCCGCTCGCAAAAGCAATGCGACGCTTTAAAGATGAAACCGCCAGCGAAGTACCACAGTGCACCAGACTCATACCGAGAGTTTCTGTCAGGATAGCCATCGTGTTGGCCGTGAACAGGCCCTGACAGGACCCGGCAGAAGGACAGGCGTTGTCCTCGCAAGCCATCAATTCCTGATCGTCAATGACGCCCGCTTTGTACTGGCCCATAGCTTCAAAGGTGTCGGTAACAAATGAGAATTTGCGGCCTTCGCGTCCAGCCCCGGTCATCATCGGCCCGGCCGTTACCACAAGACAGGGGATGTCGAGACGGGCAGCCGCCATCAGCATACCCGGAGTAATCTTATCGCAGTTGGTCAACAGGATCAGACCGTCAAGGCGATGCGCTTCAGCAATCGACTCGACCATATCGGCAATCAGTTCACGGGTCGGCAACGAATAGTGCATGCCGCGATGTCCCATGGCGATACCATCGCACACACCAGGAATCCCGAAAATAAATGCATGGCCTCCCCCGGTATGCACACCTTTTTCAATGAAACGCTCCAGGTCACGCATGCCGGTGTGCCCGGGGATCAGGTCGGTGAACGAAGACGCAATACCAATAAAAGGTTTATCCATTTGTTGCTGTGGGACACCGGTTCCCTTCAGCAATGCACGGTGAGGTGTGCGCTCAAAGCCCTGAGTGATGGCGCTGCTGCGTTTTTGGGACATTTCCTTAAGTCCTCCTTTAATCAGACTCTTTTTTTAGCCGTTAGCGTATCTGGCTTTATACCTGTGGAGACTTGCAAGGTAAAGGGCAAAAAGAAAAAAACGGGCCACTCCCATGCCCAGACTGGCAAAAGTGGCCCGATAATTATTTGAGGGGCAGAATGAAACAACCCTTTTTTCAGTGCGTTAACTTATTGGCGAAAATCGCGGAGCATTGCCTCCATCTCGTCTTTTCCCGCCAGCTTCAACTTTTGAACCTTCTTCCGTTCAAGATCAGCCTCATCCGAGAGGTAGACCATTTCTTCGTATTCCTGCAATTTTTTCTCAAAGAGCACATGTTCTTCGTGCAACTTGCGGAAGCGGGGGCTTTCTTCACTCAAACGCTGGATCAACTCCTGGTCCTTCTCTACCATAAGCACCTCCTGAGATTAAAGGATGGAATAAATGAACGGTCTATGAAAAATAACGAACGCGAGACAGGCTTGTCAACTGGAATTCCCTATAATCGCCAATTAAGTTCAGCTTCGGATGGACGCAAATATGCGGGCATCAACTCATCCGCCGAAAGAGTACGACCAGCATCCCATTCACGCAGAGCAAGAGCGGCGGCCGCGCCGGCCCTTGGCAAATTTAAAAAAGCCGGTGCAAAGTGCGCTCGGCCGGCCAGTTGTCTTACAATCAAAGGTCTGTAGACAAGAGTTCCATTGCCGACAAATAAAGTCTCGCCCGCAATTTCAGACAAAAGTTTTTCCGGTTTAACCACCCGTTCTTCGGCAACAGGCTGCGGATAACCAGCTTCCCAATTGAATTGAGCAGTATAGACTTCCTGCTTGCGGGCATCCAGCATAACGCAGACAGGAAACTTTGCAAAAGGGAGTTGCATGGCGAGACACTGTAACGAAGATATGCCGAGTAACGGGGAGTCGATTGCCAGTGACAAACCTTTAGCCGTTGCCAGTCCCACTCTCAGCCCGGTGAAAGAACCAGGTCCCCTGACTACAGCAATCGCATCCAGATCGCCCCTGTCAATCTCGGCTCTTGCAAGCAGATCCTCGATCGTTTGCAGAAGCCATTCCGTTGGTGTTTTACGGACGTCCAGATTAATCTCAGCCAGAACGAGCTGACCATCAGAGATGGCCAGGCTACCAGCAGGTGAAGCGGTCTGGATAGTCAGAAGGATTGGCGGCATGTCAACTTCCTATCATGCGGACAATATCGTTATAAAAGGCCAGGACCATCAACAGAATCAATAATATCAGGCCAATCTGTTGTGCCCATTCCCGGGCTCGAAGAGTGAGAGGACGACGGAAAACCAGTTCAAATGTATAGAAAAACAGATGACCACCATCCAGAATCGGGATCGGCAGCAGGTTGAGAATACCCAGTTGGATGCTCAGGAAAGCCAGAACACTCAGAATACTTGATATATCGGTCTGCGCCGCCTGTCCGGCAATTTGGACTACAGTGATCGGGCCGCCAATGTTGCTGGTCGAGACATGACCGGAAAACAATTTCTGGATAAAGACCAAGGTCAGCTCAATCAGATCCATGGTGCGTTCGGCGCCGGCCACGATTGCCCTGCCAGGAGGAAAGCGCTTGAAGATCGTCTCCTGATACGGAGCAACGCCAATCAGATATTCATCCTTGCCATCCATTTTTTTGGGTACGATTTCAAACGTGAGTTTCCGTGAATCACGTTCGATGACAACAGTCACTGGCCGCGCACCGATCTCCTGAATGACAACCTTGAGATCATACCACGAAACAATTTCATGCTCACCGATGGAAAGGATTCTGTCTTTTTCTTTCAGGCCGGCCTCAATCGCCGGCATCGCCGGTGCCAGTCCGCCGATCACAGCAGCCTGTCCCGGGAGCAGGCCGATTGACTGTAACCCCTCAAGGGCACCGTTTTCAGGGGCAATGGTCAGGGTTGCCATGCCATCATTACGATCTATGGTAAATATTATCGGTTCTCCGGCACTGTTCACCAAAGCCGGGCCGGTGTCTGTCCAGGTCGCTACATCCAATCCGCTGATTTTGATAATACAATCACCGTTTTGGAAGCCGCCCTTTTCAGCTTCCGACCCCGGAACGACATAACCGATGCAAGGGGGTTCTTCAAGATAGGCCGGCAGATTAATACCGACCAGATAAGCAAGTGGCAAAATTATGAACGGCAAAGCAAGATTCATGATCGGACCTGCCGCAACTATTGCCATGCGCCGGGGAATTGATTTTTTAGAAAATGAGCGATGTTCTTCCTCGCCATCAATCTCAGCGCTTTCTCCCTGGTCACCGCCCCCTTCGCCAAGCATCTGCACATAGCCGCCGAGGGGTATGGCGCAGATCATATATTCCGTTTCACCGTACTGCCGGGACAACAGACGAGGGCCAAAACCCAGCGAGAATTTAAGGACTTTGACACCACAGAACTTGGCGACACAGAAGTGGCCAAGTTCATGGACAAAGACCAGAATGCCCAGCATGATAATGCCCGCAGCAATAGTAATCACTTATAGGAAACTCCCTCTATTTCGAGAATAACGTCTTGAGCTGTTTTGCGTGACCAGGAGTCGGCAGCAAGAATCTGCTCCAGGCTGGACGCCGCACTGACTGTATGCTTTTCCACAACCGCTGCGATCACCCGGGGAATGTCAAGAAAGCCGATTTTCTCCTGCAGGAAGGCTTCTACGGCAAGTTCGTTGGCGGCATTCAAAACCGCCGGGACAGTACCGCCGCGCAGAATAGCATCGTAGGCCAGCCCGAGACAGGGGAAACATTGTCGATCGGGCAAGGCAAAATGCAGCTGGCCAATCCGACACAGATCAAGTGAGGGCAAATCCAGACTCAACCGCTCCGGGTAGGTCAAGGCATAGGCGATCGGCATTTTCATATCAGGGATGCCGAGTTGCGCAATGAGCGCGCCATCGACGTACTCCACCATGGAATGCACAATACTTTCCGGGTGGATATGAACAGCAATTCTTTCAACAGGAATATCGAATAACCAGTGCGCTTCAATGACTTCCAGCCCCTTGTTCATCATGGTAGCCGAATCAATCGTGACCTTTCGACCCATTGTCCAGCTAGGATGGGCTAGAGCGTCCATGGGAGTCACTTCCACCAGGTCATCGAGGGACCAATTGCGAAATGGCCCGCCGGACGCCGTCAGGATAAGACGACGCACATCCTTTTTTCGGTGACCTTTCAGCGACTGGAAAATAGCTGAGTGCTCACTATCAACCGGGAAGAGCTGACATCTTGACCTGGCGACCGCCGCCATGACCAATTCACCGGCGATGACAAGAGTTTCCTTGTTGGCAAGAGCCACATCCCTGCCCGCTTCAATCGCTGCAAGAGTCGGTTCGAGACCGGCGGCACCGACAATCGCCGAGACGACCATATCAACGGTCGTCTCGGCGGCGCACGCAACCAGCCCTTCTGTTCCGAAAAGTACACGGGGACCGTTGGAACCAATACGCTCCCGAAGACGCTGCGCATTTTCCCGGTCGGGAACGGCGACGACCATCGGACGGAAGCGCATAATTTGCTCTTCAAGCAAGGCCAGGTTCCGCCCGGCTGTGAGCGCGACAACCTGAAAGCAGCCCGGGTGCTCCGCCACAATCTCCAGAGTGTTCACTCCGATAGAGCCAGTGGAACCAAGTACGGCCAATCGTTTCATGCAAACACCCATACGGCGTAATAATATGTCACAGGGAAAGCGAACAGAAGGCTGTCAAGTCGATCAAGAATACCGCCATGTCCGGGGATGAGAGCTCCCGAGTCTTTTACTCCAAAGCTCCGCTTCAACAGCGACTCAACCAGGTCGCCGAGTTGGCTGAAAGCACCAACACCGAGACCGAGCAGGAGAACATCCACCATACTTAACTCTGCAAAAAACCACAGTTTGCAGAAAATTGCGCCAAGCACACCGCCCACGAGTCCACCCAAAGAGCCTTCAATGCTTTTTTTGGGGCTGACGGCTTCATAGAGTCGGTGCTTCCCCCACTTCCTGCCGACAAAATAGGCCAGGCTGTCACTTGCCATGACAACAAACAGGACAAGAAAAATCCAGTCGCGACCCGATGGCAAAAAGCGCAAAAGGACGGCATGCGTCAGCAACAGAGGAACATACAGCAACCCAAACAAACTGATCGCCAGATCACGGCTGACTGTCTGCATGTTCTGGAACCGAAAGAGATAAACAAGGCAGAGAAACAGGCACGGCAGCACAATGCTCAAAAGTAGAAAATGGGTGCTGGACGCGTAGGCCAGACCGCCCGAAAAGAGGACACCTGCCGCAACGGAAAGAGAGCTTTCCAAGCGGCGCTGCACAGGCAATGCCATGCGGTAAAACTCATGCAGGGCCAGGGCAATGATAAGAAACAGCAATCCGGCAAATAGTCCATGGGTCAAGTAAAGCACGCAGAGGACCAGTAAAGGGAGGGCGATCAGAGATGTTACAATGCGTTGATTAATGACGATCCCCCCCACCGCCGACTTCACTGTCGCGCAGTTGTGCACCTGTGAGCCCGAAGCGTCTCTGACGACGGCTGTACTCTTCAATCGCCAGCAACAACTGATCACGTGAGAAATCAGGCCAGAGGGCTTCCGTGAAGTACAATTCCGTATAGGCCATCTGCCAAAGCAGGAAGTTACTGATACGCATCTCCCCGCTGGTCCTGATCAACAGGTCAGGGTCAGGGATTGCCTGTGTATCGAGGGCGGCCTCAATATCGCTCTCGGCAAGATCATCGACCTTCAACTCGCCACAAGCAATCTGGCGACCAAGCTTCTGCATGGCCCGGGTCAATTCATTACGGGATCCATAAGATAGCGCCAGATTCAGGACCATGCGCTCATTATTGGCAGTTTTCTTCATGATATCTTTGAGAATTTTACTAATTGATTTCGGCAGGCGCTCCAGTTCCCCAATCGCCATGAGTCGAATGCCCCGCTTCTGGAGTTGACTCAGCTCCTTTTTCAGAAAAGTACCCAGCAACCCCATCAATGCCTCAACTTCATCCTGAGGACGCCCCCAGTTCTCCGAACTGAATGCATAGAGTGTCAGGTAACGGATTCCCAGTTCCATACATTCATCGACGATGACCTGGACCGATTCCACTCCTTTACGATGCCCGAGGATCCGCGGCAGACAACGCTGTTCTGCCCAACGACCGTTGCCATCCATAATTATTGCGAGGTGTGATGGAATCTGCATAAACAAAGATGTCCCGGGAAGGAGATGATGATCGTCAAAATATCACATTTGAATCTGCGGGTAAATGGAGGATCAAGCGTAAGTGCTTGGGCTGAATGTGTATTTCAACACTCAAAATGGCACCCATGACATTTTTGGTGGTTTGGAGGTGCTCTAACTATTCAATAAACTGGACTATTTACCAATTTCCTCTGATAGCTTACGGCAAAAAAGAAAAGGGCACCCGACAGGTGCCCTGGCATTAATCGATAATCGCAGCAACCGGGCAGGTATCCACACAGGCCCGACATTCCGTACACTCTTCGGTAATTGTATAAATCTCGTCTGATTCAACAATGGCACCGACCGGGCAGGACTCAATACAGGTGCCACAGGCGATACACTCTTCAGTTATCTTCATACGAATAAAGCCTCCCAGAAACTGGCAGAGATCATATCTCCATCAAGTCTTTTTCTTTATCTGCCATCACTTTGTCTATACGTGCCACATAATCATCGGTCACGTCCTGGATTTCCTTCTCGCCGCGCTTCAACTCATCCTCGGTGATTTCTTTGTCTTTCACGAGTTTCTTCAGGGTGTCATTAGCCTCACGACGAACATTACGAATTGCGATTTTGGCTTCTTCGCCGAGACGTTTGACCTGCTTGACCATCTCCTTACGACGCTCCTCGGTCAACGGCGGGAACACCAGACGAATAAGCTGACCGTCGGAAGAGGGATTCAGACCGAGATCAGCCTTAAGAATGGCTTTTTCTATTTCACCAGTCAGATTTCTCTCCCATGGTTGAATCGTAATCAGTCGCGGTTCGGGAACAGCCAGGGCACCAACCTGATTAAGCGGTGTCGGAGTACCGTAATAATCAACCCGGATATCGTCGAGAAGAGCAAGGGAGGCGCGCCCGGTTCTAACTTTTCTCAAGTCGTGCCTGAACGATTCCAGGGCTTTGACCATCCCGGCACTGGCCTTGGCTTTGACTTCAGCAATCATGGCATCATTCTCCTTTGACAAGGGTTCCGATCTGCTCACCACAAACAACTCTCTTGATGTTACCGTTTCTGGTCAGATCAAACACTATAATCGGCAGTTTATTATCCATACAGAGAGAGATGGCTGTAGAGTCCATAACTTTCAGCCCCTGCTTAAGCACGTCCAGATAAGTCAACTGGTCATACTTGACCGCATTCTTATCTTTGTTGGGATCGGCATTGTAAACACCATCAACCTTGGTCGCTTTAAGGATGATCTCGGCACCGATTTCTATGGCGCGCAGGCTGGCGGCTGTATCAGTTGTAAAAAACGGGTTACCGGTACCAGCACCAAAAATAACCACTCGTCCTTTTTCAAGGTGACGAACAGCCCTGCGTCGAATGTACGGCTCGGCTATCTCCTGCATTTCAATAGCCGACTGAACCCTGGTGATCACGCCAGCCTTCTCAAGGGCATCCTGCAAGGCGAGGCTGTTCATGACTGTTGCCAGCATCCCCATATAATCGGCACTGGCCCGATCCATGCCCATGGAAGAAGCAGCAACACCACGAAAAATGTTGCCGCCTCCAATGACAATGGCGATTTCGAGACCGAGGTCCACAACCTCTCGAATTTCAGCGGCAATCCCTCTGATGATATCAGGATCGATACCATAGCCTTGTTTCCCAGCCAAAGCTTCGCCACTGAGTTTGAGCAATATGCGTTTGTAACAGGGTTGATCTGCCATGGTCTCTCCGCTACAACAGTGGGAACTACTTGCTCATCGAAGCAACTTCTTCAGCAAAATCATCGACTTTTTTCTCTATCCCTTCACCAAGCTGGAAGCGGACATAGGCGACGAGGGTCACCTGACCACCAACCTCTTTGGCCAAGTTTTCAACCATTTTACCAACCTTCTGGTCAGTATCAATCACATAAACCTGTTCCAAAAGGCAGGTCTCGCCAAAAAATTTATTGATCTGACCATCGATGATCTTCGCAACGAGGTTCTCAGGTTTTCCACTCTCAAGGGCCTTGACACGCATGATGTCCTTCTCACGCTCGAGGACTTCAGCAGGGACATCGTTACGATTCAGGTATTGGGGACTGGCAGCAGCCACATGCATGGCCAGCAACCGCGCCGTCTCAGCAACCCTGGGATCATTGGCCTTGTCGGAGTCAAGCTGGACCAGAACTCCGATCTTGCCACCGCCATGGATATAGGAAGCGGTCACCCCCGAGTCGCTCTCGAGGCGGGCAAAACGTCTTATGTTCATATTTTCACCGATGGTTGCAATCTGGTGGGTCAACTCGTCACCAACGGTGCGACCGGATGCCGGGAATGCGAGGCCCTTCAGCACTTCGACACCAGCGGGAGCCTGATTCAGGACCACTTCTACCACGCCATTGGCAAAGGCCTGGAATGCATCATTCTTGGCAACAAAATCGGTTTCCGAATTGATCTCTGCCAGGGCGCTGCAATTGACTCTGCCGGCAGCAGCAATCATCCCCTCTGCGGCAATGCGACCGGATTTCTTGGCCGCTGCGGAAAGACCTTTTTTACGCAACTGGTCTATCGCCTGTTCCATATCTCCATCAACTTCTGTGAGGGCTTTCTTGCAATCCATCATTCCGGCACCAGTCTTGGCGCGCAGATCACCTACCATTTTTGCTGTAATCGTTGCCACGGGAATACCTCCTCTAACCTGCTCTTCTGTATTGAGTTATGTCGCTATTTGACAAAAAGGCGGCTGCAATGCAGACCGCCTTTATCTTGATGATTCATATCGACCGGTTAAGCTTCTGCCGGTGCGTCCGTTTCTGCCGGTGCGTCCGTTTCTGCCGGTGCGTCCGTTTCTGCTGAAGCGTCAGTTTCGGCCGACGCGGCAACAGCCTTCTTGATGACAACAGGCTCATCCAGGTCTGCCCCTTCTGCTTCGTTGCGCAGAGCATCCTGGCGAGTTGCAGCGCCTTCGATACAGGCATCTGCCATCTTCGAAGCAAAAAGACGAAGAGCACGAATCGCGTCGTCATTGCCAGGGATGATGTAATCAATCCCGTCAGGGTTACAGTTGGTATCAACAACGGCCACCACGGGAATCCCAAGTTTGCGGGCTTCCTTGACGGCAATTTCTTCCTTGTTAGTGTCAATAATGAAGACAGCAGCCGGCAGGCGGGTCATATTTTTGATGCCGCCAAGGCTCTTTTCCAACTTGGCTTTTTCACGATCCAATTGCAGCACTTCTTTCTTGAGCAGCAGATCGTAAGTACCGTCTTCAGACATGGTTTCAATTTTTTTGAGGCGATCGATGCTCCGTTTGATGGTGGAGAAATTGGTGAGCATACCACCCAGCCAACGATTGTTGACATAGTACTGGTCAGCCCGGACAGCTTCCTCCATGATAGCATCTTGAGCTTGTTTTTTGGTCCCGACGAAAAGAACCTTCTCACCCCTTTGGGCGACATCCTGGATAAAGCTGTAAGCTGTCCTGAAATGACGGACGGTTTTCTGTAAATCGACAATGTAGATGCCGTTGCGTGCCCCGAAGATATAAGGTTTCATCTTGGGGTTCCAACGACGCGTCTGGTGACCGAAATGAACACCGGCTTCCAGCAGTTGCTTCATGGTGATCTGTGACATTAGACCTACTCCCTTTTCGATTGGTTTTTCCGCCGCCCTTGTCGTTCCCTGCAACCGACCTGAAGTCATGTCAGGCACCCGGTCCGGGTCAAAAGGCGTGTGAGGTAAACAGCACATCCGTATAACATGAGAGTATGCACAACGCAAGGGATTTTTCCACATCATATAGCGTTTACAATCCCTTTATGACTGTACTACTATGCGCGCATATGTTCGGCACAGAAATTCATCGGTATATTACCAGGGAGATTCTCTGGCCCACCCTGCTCTGCTTTGTCATCTCTACTATGGTCATGATGATGGGGCAGGCGGTCAAATTAGTAGGCTTGATCATTGATAAAGGAGTTCCGCTTGCAGACATTCTGATTCTGCTCGCAGCCCTCCTGCCAACCTCTTTCTCAATATCACTTCCCCTCGCATTTCTCATGGGTATTATGATCGGCCTGGGACGCATGTCTGCAGACAGCGAAACTGTGGCACTTAAATCAGTTGGGACCGGTCTGGCGCGAATCTCTGTCCCCGTCTTTGTCCTTGCCTTCATCTTTGCTCTTCTGACTGGAGCAACCAGCTTCTGGGTCAAACCCTGGGGCTACAGCGCTTTTGCAACCAAGAGCTATGAAATTGCACGACAGAAGGCAACCTTAGATTTCCAGGCACGAGTCTTCATGAAACAGTTCGACGACCTGATACTCTACACAAATGAGATTGAAGATCGTTCAAATCAAATGCGCGGTCTCTTTATTGTAGAAAAAAAACCGGAATCAACATCCTGGATCTTCGCTGACAACGGCAACATCATCACGGACGAAAGATCAGAAACCTTGACGATTCGTCTACACGATGGCGTCATCCATCGTCAACAAAGTAAATCTGTAGACAACTATCAACTGATTCATTTTCGCAACTACGATATTCAACTGGAAATATCAGACATGAGTAGTCCCGCCGAGCAAAAACGCCTGAAGCCCAGGGAACTGCTCACCGGAGAACTCTGGAGGAGGATCGCACTTGAGGAGACCTCATCAAAGGTGCGGGAACTACAGGCTGAACTCCATTTAAGACTGACCTCAACGCTGGCTCCGCTGCTTTTTGTGCTATTCGGTCTACCCTTCAGCATGCAAAGCCAACGTTCTGGCCGTAGCGGTGGCTTTGTCATGGGCCTGATCATTTTACTTGGCTATTATTTTATGCTGTCAACAGCTGTTACGCTCACCAAAGAAGCCGCAGTGCCTCCGTGGCTGACCTTCTGGACACCCCACCTTATAATGATCAGTGCGGGATTTTTCTTCCTTCGCCAGTCTTCATTGGAGAGACCGAATCTTCTAGTCACGTTGATTGACCGGTCTGTGCTCTCCCTGCAGAAACGAGTTCGTAAAAATGTCGACTCTTGACCGATATATTTTGCGTGCTTTTACCAGGAATCTGGCTCTGGTTCTTTTGACACTGCTCTCACTCTACAGTCTGATTGAGTTTCTCGAGACAGTTGACAACTTCATAGAATTTCAGGCCGGGTTGAAGTACTATTTACTCTATCCATTGCACCATCTCCCCGTGCTCATCTCCAACTCGCTGCCAATGGCTACGCTGCTCGCCACCTTTGCAACTATCGGTGGATTGTCTCGGTCAAACCAGCTGACGGCAATGCTCAGCGGCGGTGTCAGTTTCAGCCGCATCAGCCGCCCCCTCTTCCTGGCCAGCCTGATCCTTGTATTACTCGTCATGATTGCGAACCTCTGGCTGGTTCCCTGGTCATCTCGAGAATCAAATTATATTTTGCGCACCGAGATCAAAGGGAAAGCGTCGCAAATTGTCTCCAGCAAGGATCTCTACTTCCGTGACGGCAATAAAATCATCAGTGTCAGTCACTCTTTCCCGACAAAAGGTGACGTCCTTGGCCTTACCATCATAGAATTCAACGATAATTTCTTGCCGATTAAACGCACTCATGCCGAAAAAGCACACTATACGATGAACGGCCAGTGGCAACTCAATAATGTAGTCACTTGGGATTTCGACCCTGAAACCAAAGCCGTCACTTCTTTTCATCAGCAACCGGAGTTGCTCAGTGATGTCAAGCGCAAGCCCTCCGAAATGTTACTGCTCTGGGATCGTCCAGAGGACTTGACTGTCGGTGAACTGTTCCGTTTAACGGAAAAGTTGCAGAATGAAGGCTATGACTCAAAAGCGTACCGGGTAGAAACTCACATGCGCTTTGCCAAGGCAGCCATCCCGATCATAATGGTACTGGTCGGTATTCCCTTCGCCCTGCAACGTGGTCGTAATGCCAGCTTCTCTCTGGGGGTCGTCATCAGTCTGTTCATCTTTGCTGTCTACTTCATTCTTTATGCTGTCTTCGCAGTCTTTGGTGCCATTGCAGTTCTGCCTCCATTTATCGCAGCCTGGGCGGCCAATGTCCTGATGGCGCTAATCGGCATGTGGTTCTTTTTGAGAATCCAGAGTTGATAAAACATATTGCAGAAACAAAAAAGGGGACCAAATAGTCGTGGCCCCCTTTTTCTGCTAGCAATCTACTAATTCTTCAATATCGATAAGAATCAGGTTTATAAGGCCCCTCAACAGGGATGCCAATGTAATCAGCCTGCTCTTTGCTGAGAGTTGTCAACCTTGCACCGAGTTTACCGAGGTGCAGACGGGCCACTTTTTCATCCAGGCTCTTCGGCAGCACATAGACGCCGTTTTCATAATCGTCACCACGCAAGAAGAGCTCGATCTGGGCCATCACCTGGTTGGTGAAACTGTTCGACATGACGAAAGAAGGATGACCGGTGGCACATCCGAGATTGAGTAGCCGACCTTCGGCCAGGATGATGATCGCATGCCCATCCGGAAAGATCCACTGGTCAACCTGGTTGCCATGCTCGCGAGGATTCTTGATGTTGACCTTTTTGATCCCGGCGACTTTCGCCAGGGGCGCCATCTCGATCTCGTTGTCAAAGTGGCCGATATTGCCGACTATGGCGTTATGCTTCATCTTCTCCATGTGCTCGACGCGGATGACATCCCTGTTGCCGGTTGTAGTCACAAAGATGTCTGCGTTGGCGACCACTCCTTCGAGGGTATTCACTTCGTAACCCTCCATCAGGGCCTGCAGCGCGCAGATCGGATCAATTTCGGTAACGACGACACGGGCTCCCTGACCTCGCAGCGACTGACAGCAGCCTTTGCCGACATCACCATAACCACAGACCACGGCAACCTTGCCTGAAAGCATGACGTCTGTCGCCCTCATGATGCCGTCTACCAGGCTGTGGCGGCAACCGTAAACGTTGTCGAATTTACTCTTGGTGACCGAGTCGTTGACGTTCATCGCCGGGAACGGCAGCTTGCCCTCCTTCTGTAGCTGGTAAAGACGATGAACACCGGTTGTGGTCTCCTCAGTCACTCCCTTGATCGAATTACAGATGGCAGTCCAATCAATCGTCTTGCCTCTGATAGAACTCTTAAGACAACTGACCAGCTCAAGCCAGTCCTCCGGATCGTCTTCCTTACAGGACGGCACGCCATTTTTCTGCCACTCGGATCCGTAAAGCACCATCATGGTCGCATCGCCGCCATCATCAAGGATCATATTCGGCAACTGCCCGCCTGGCCAATTCAGCGCCTGTTCGGTACACCACCAGTATTCCTTGAGCGTCTCCCCCATCCAGGCAAAGACCGGAACACCTGCCGGGTTCTCTACAGTGCCCTCACGACCAACAGCAACCGCCGCCGCGGCCTGGTTCTGGGTCGAGAAAATATTGCATGAGGCCCAACGCACCTGTGCACCAAGATCAAGCAGGGTTTCAATGAGAACCGCCGTTTGAATTGTCATATGCAGGGAACCGGTGATCCGGGCCCCTTTGAGCGGGAATTGATTGCGGTATTCTTCGCGCAGGGCCATCAATCCCGGCATTTCAACTTCTGCCAATGCAATTTCCTTGCGCCCCCAGGCTGCCAGGGAAAGGTCCAATACTTTAAAATCATGATTGACTGTCATATGACAAGTCCTCCTCTATTGATATTTTGACCTAAATATGAAAATCCGAATGTCGCACCCAGAGTCAGGGTTATATCATTCATCCTCTGGCCCTTTCAAATACTATTCTCATTTTTACACATAAGCTGCCAGGAAAACCAGATTCGAACCAACAGCGCCGTTAAGGTACGGCCAGGACAATGGTTCGTCAACGGTTCAAACCAGCGATCAAACCAGTTTAACCAGCGACCAGCGCAAGGCTTTATCTCAGCTCCCTCTCTGTAAGCTTTGCGACAATCCAGGGCCAAACCAACCTGCCAGGCCTGACTGCGCACATATCCGCCGGTTGCCAACCAGATACTCCATCTTTTCCGTAGCGGCATTTCTGCCAGAAGATCTCTGACTAACCGAAAAAATGGCAATAATTGCAGAGGCTGTGTGCGATCCTGCTGACGATAGATATCAGGAGCCTTGGCAAAGAAATCCAGCCAGCCAATAACGAGGAAATTGATCATCAAGGCATTGAGTGTCTGCCGAGCCTTGAGTCCTTCAACCTGAAAACGCCGGGCAGACGTGACAATCTCGCCCGGCAGAAGCAGCCAGCGACCAGAAACGCGGATTTTTTCTGCCAGAGAAGTGTCTTCCATAATTGGCAGATCTTCCCGGAATGAGCCGACTCTATAAAAATATGACTTTGCGAGCAGCATCCCCTGGTCGCCATGGATGCAGCCGGGCCGACCGAGAAGAGCCTTGGTTTCGTAGTAATACAACCCGAAGTCTCTGCCGGCAGGAGAATCAAAGCGCAGACCGAAGTGGCCTGCCAAAGAATCTGAAGCTTGTTGACGTTGTTGGCTTTGCAAAAATTCTAGCGCCTTCCGCAACTGATTGCCCTTACCCAGACGACTGTCTGCATGCAGGAAGAGCAGCCATTCGGAAGTCGCCAACAAGGCACCAGAATTCATTTGCCGCCCTCTTCCTTTCGGACCAGCCAGGCAGGTTCCCGTCAACCGGCCCGATGTGAAAAAGTCGCTGGCAAGGGAGCAGGTCTCATCGACAGAACCTCCATCGACAATAATCACCTCAAAACTGATCCCTTGCTGGCTGGCAAGATCAGTGAGCAGCAGAGGCAAAGCTTCCGCTTCATTGAGGGAGGGGATAACGATGGAAAGATCAGGTTTCGGCATATTCATTCATCTTGCGCATCATGAACTTGACAGCATTCCGGCAAACAAACGGGCGGATCGCAAACACGATCCGCCCATGCAATCATGATTCATGTAATGATTCGATCAGATCCCGGCGCGCTTTTGCAAGGACTCAATGCGATCAGTACGCTCCCAGGTAAACTCGGGCAGTTCTCGACCAAAATGTCCATAGGCTGCGGTCTTGAGGTAAATCGGACGCAGCAAATCGAGCGTTTTAATAATACCGCGAGGACGCATATCGAATTCCTCACGGACAACCCGGGCAATCTCATTTGACGGGATTTTACCCGTACCAAAAGTGTTGATCATCACCGAGACCGGCTCGGCAACGCCAATTGCATAGGCCAGTTGAACCTCACATTTGCTGGCGAGTCCTGAAGCAACAACATTCTTGGCAACATAACGCGCCATGTATGAGGCGCTGCGATCGACCTTGGAGGGATCCTTGCCCGAGAAAGCACCACCACCATGAGAACCCTGCCCGCCGTAGGTATCAACAATGATTTTACGTCCGGTCAAACCACAATCCCCCATTGGCCCGCCGACCACAAAGCGGCCGGTCGGATTGATGAAATACTTGGTGTTTTCATCGAGCAGTTCTGCAGGAAGAACCTTGCGAACAACCTCCTCTATGATGCCCTCCTTGAGATTTTCATAAGTTACATCAGGAGAGTGCTGCGAGGAGACGACCACGGTATCGACGCGGATCGGCTTGTCATTAATGTACTGGATTGAGACCTGAGACTTACCGTCCGGTCGCAGGAAGTTAAGCAGCCCACTCTTGCGCACATCAGCAAGGCGCTTGGTCAGTTTGTGGGCGAAGGTAATCGGCATCGGCATCAATTCGGGTGTTTCGTTGCAGGCATAACCGAACATCAATCCCTGATCTCCGGCGCCCTGCTCAGAGAAGAGGCCCTCACCTTCCGTCACCCCCTGGGAAATGTCAGGAGACTGACGATCAATTGTTGTCAGGACTGCACAGGTTTCATAATCGAACCCTATTGAGGAATCATCGTAACCGATATCCTTAACAGTTTGACGAACGATTGCTGGCATGTCGACATACGCAGTGGTCGTAATCTCCCCGGCTATCATCGCCATACCGGTCGTCACCAGCGTCTCACAGGCAACCCTGGCCTTCGGGTCCTGGGCAATAATTGCATCGAGGATGGCATCTGATATCTGGTCCGCAACCTTGTCAGGATGTCCCTCGGTAACGGATTCTGAAGTGAAGAGGAAATCTGTCATTGCCATTAGTTTTACTCCTTGGAAAGAACTTTATAAGAGCCGGAACGTTAATCTTTTGCGTCATCTCTGTCAAGTACTTAGCTCCTGGCCAGAGTCTCGATAAGAGAATGGTTCATATACGATCAGACAATCAGCTAGATGGACGTTTCACTGAAAACCTGCGGATATCGCTGGCGCATTTCTTTTTCGAGTGCACAATAAACCTCGTCGGCCGTTGCCAACGACAAGAGGTGAACGAGGAGCTGTTTGGCTTCCGAGAGTTCGACCTGTCGCATGACCCGCTTGACACGGGAGATATTGGCTGCATTCATGGAAAGCTCACTGAAGCCCAAAGCAATCAGCACCAGAGAGTACATATCTTCGCCGGCCATTTCTCCGCACATCCCGACCTCAATACCGGCGTCCCTGGCGGCTTTGCAAACCCTTTGCAAGGCCTGAAGAACCGCTGGATGCATCGGCTCATAGAGGTAGGCGACATGTTCATTGCCGCGATCAATAGCCAGACAGTACTGGATCAAATCGTTGGTGCCGACTGAGAAAAAATCAACCTCTTTTGCCAGAAGGTCTGCAATCAAGACCGCTGCAGGGGTTTCAACCATAATGCCGATTTCAACATTTTCGCCTAAAGTGATACCGGTCGAAGCCATGTCCTGACGTTCTCTCTCCAGAAATTGTTTGCAGGCCCGCACCTCGGCAACACCTGAAATCATCGGGAACATGATGCGAATCGGCCCGAACGCCGAAGCCCTCAGGATAGCTCGCAACTGGGTTCTGAACAGGTTGACCTCTTTCAGGGAAAATCGTATGGCACGCAACCCCATGGCCGGGTTGACTTCATCAGAGAGGTTAAACTCGGGGACAAACTTGTCACCACCGACATCAAGGGTTCTGATGGTGACCGGGAAGGGGGCCATCTGTTCCACGGCTGAACGATAGATGGCAAACTGCTCATCTTCGGAAGGTGGCCCATCGCCCGACATGTAGAGAAATTCGGTACGGAACAAGCCGACACCCTTGGCGCCCTGCTCCAGAGCCGCAGGAATCTCTTCTACAAAATCGATATTACTGCGCAGGTCCAGAGAATAACCATCCCTGGTTTCGGCTGGCAATTTGCGGAACTGGACAAGTTCGGATTCCAGGTAATCGTAATGTCGCTTCTTCTTAAGGTACTCGCGGAAGGTCTCAGACGACGGCTTCAGAATCACCGTTCCGGTACTGCCATCGATAATCATAGGCGTACCATCCGGCACCAGTGATGTCACGGTTTCCAAACCCACCACCGCAGGAATACCGAGGGAACGAGCCAGGATCGCTGTATGCGATGTACGCCCGCCGATATCAGTCACGAACCCAATGACCTTTTTCCTGTCAATTTGCACGGTGTCCGCGGGCGAGAGGTCATGGGCGACGACAATGACCTGTTCTTTCACATCCGCCAGCGATTCACGAGATTCGCCGCGCAGATTTCGCATCAGCCGGTCACCTATGGAATCAATATCCGAGCGCCTTTCCCTCAGGTACTCGTCAGTAATCTTGTCGAACACCCGCCGCAGTTTACTCAAGACCCGGTTCAGAGCACCCTCGGCGTTGACAAGTTCATCCTGAATCAGGCCGATCGTCTCGCCGATCAGCATTTCATCATCCAGAATCAACAGATGGGTATCGATAATGTAGAGGTGTTCAGCAAGCTCCTTACTGCCAGCCTGCTCTTTCACTTCCAGAAGTTGAAGTTTTGACTTTGCTACGGCATCCTTGAAGGCGGCGACTTCCAGAACGACCTCTACTGGCGAGATACGACGCTCAACAACGGCCATCCGGGCACGATTGACCTGGTGGCTCCTGGAAACGGCAATCCCCGGAGCTGCAGCGATACCGACGAGAATGGTATCCTCAGCTATGTCAATCTTCACCGAAGCCATCATTGATCAAAGTCCCGATTACCTGCATTGCCTGCACAGCATCTTCACCAGACACCATCACAGTGATCAGTGAACCTTGCGGGGCCGCCAACATCAGAAGGCCCATAATACTCTTGCCGTTTACTTCGGTACCGTCCCTCTCAATCGTAACGTCCGATGAGAAGCGATTGGCTGTCTGAACCAGTTGAGCCGCAGCCCTGGCATGCAGGCCGAGACGATTTACAATCTTGAATTCTGAACTTTCTGTCGTCATTCAACCTCCATGGTCAAAACAGCAACGCCAGCAACAACAAACTGGACATTGTCAATAAAACAAGAAACAGGCTGGTCACTCCTTTATGAGCTAACCATGCAAAAAGCAGAACGATCGGCAATTGAACGAAACCCCAAACCACAGACAGGTCCTGATGTTCACAGCCTTTATAGGAGAAATATGCGCAGAGGACACCAACCAGAATCGTTGTAGATTCTTTGAGTCGAATCGCCAAATCTGGCAAGCGACATTTCTGCACGATTTCTATAGCTCTCAATTCCTGTTCATAACCGAGAATAAGTCCACCGCTCCGAAACAGCAGATGGGGCAAATTAAAGAGCACCAGAAAAACCACAGGAGCCCAGAGAGAACCTTGGCTCGCAACCAACAGGCCAACCAGAGCGGCGAGAGGTCGAACACCGCCCCAGAAGAGGGCATCGCCCATCGCCGCAAAAGGGGCCATGACCATATTTTTATAAGTCTCGGCATCGACCTCTTGCACTTCACCTGCGAGCTGACGACCTTCCAGGCGCAGGATGGTTCCTGCAACTAGAGGGGCAAAATAGGGATGAGTGTTGAAATAGTCGGCATGACGCTGACACACCGCGGCAGGGATTTCTTCTCCATAGATAGCTCGTAAGCCAGGCCGCATCAGGTAGAAAAACCCAAGATTCTGCAACTTTTCAAAATTCCAGCTGGCCTGCAGTAGAAATGACCGCAGATACATATGCAGCAATGTCAGCCAGGAAAGGCGGGTTTCTTTCATATTGTCATCTCAACCAAAGGACCAGTAAGGTCCCGGTAAAAGCGGTACAGAACAGGGAAATGCCGCGATTGACGTTGATCGTGCCGAGTAATGCAGCCGCCCCCACCAGAATCAGGCCGTATTGCAGACTTAATCCGGCTTCCCGCACGGCTCCAATCAGGAGAGGTGCCACAGAATAAAGGATAAAGCTGCCAGCCAGAATAATGACAAACGCTGTTGCCAGGCTAGCCAGCGCAAAACTTGCCAGACCGAGTAAATGTCTATGTTCCAGACCGTTAATGTTGCCCGCCATCAGAGCACGGCAACCGGAGACCGCAAGACGATCGTTAACGTGACGTGCCAGGCGATCAAAAACCTGGCCAAACTTGCCCAGAGGGATGGTCACCAGCACAGATAAAATCACGAAAGGCATGCCGGTCAAATTGAGCATGGGTCCGATACTCAATGCCAGCACAGTCGCACCAACGGCGACCTGTGTATCATCAGGAGGTATCGTAGCGCCTACCGGTAATCGACCAAGCCAGAGTAACTCAAGCATCATGCCGACCTCCATGCCAACCAGTGGGTTACCGAGAACCCACCCCGTCAATGACCCGGCAACCAGAGGACGGGATATCATGGACTGAACCAGGGCAACGCGATCGAGGCCGGTCAACATAGCCACCAACCCGGTCAACAGATAGTCACCAACGACCATTTATCGCCCTCCCGATCGAATCAACTTGTGCCAGTTCTGTTCACGATCCGCAGGGACACATTGCGAAACGATTGTCACTCCCTGATCTTCAACTTGCTGCAACTTCTCAATATCATGCTGATCAAGCGCAATCGTACAGGTATAACGATCCTTGCCTGCACTCGAATGCATGTTGCCAAGATTGAGCTTTGCATAAGAAACCCCGAGTTGACGAACTTTCAGGGCGTCCGTAGAATTGGCAAACAGTAACATGACGCGCTTCCTGAGCAAATCAGCGGATCTGAGGATACTGGCAGTTTCCTCCAAGGTACCGATAATCAGCTTGATTGAACTCGGCATGGCCGCCTGCATCACCATGCATTGAAATGAGGCCCCTGCAACTTCATCACTGGCAACAACGATGCAATCGGCATTAACGTAGGGGACCCAGGCTTCCAGAACCTGACCATGCACCAGACGGCTGTCAATGCGTGCCAAAACAATACTCATTAAGACAACTCCTGAACTAACTGGTGGTTAACGGACACACTAAAAACCGACAACCGCCTATCGCTGCAAGTGTTCACTGGCCAAGGTTATACTCTGCTGTCCATACGACTTGAGGATCGCTGCCAGTTCATCCAGACCAAGATTTTCCTGACTGTTGAAAAACTTGAGGAGCATCGGCAGGTTGACACCCGTCAGGACCTCCAATCTTTGTGGCTCCAGAAATGTCATACTGACATTGGCAGGAGTTCCGCCGAGCATGTCTGTCACGATAAGGACCGCATTATCTTCTCTCCCAACCTCAGCGACAGCCACAATAATGGCATCACGAATATCTTCCATCGAACTGCTTCGGGTCACACTTATAGAACAGGAATTCCGAACAGGACCGATAATCATCTGCACAGAAGCCAGAAGTTCTGCACCAAGATTACCATGAGTCGCTACGACCAAACCAATCATGATACAAAATCCTTATCCAAATCTCTGTGACTGACCTGTACGTCACAACCAGCCCCAAGCAAGTAAGGTCCCAAGTCTTCGGCAACTGCAACGCTGCGGTGACGACCACCGGTGCAACCGATACCGATTGTCAGGCTGGTCTTGCCTTCCTGACGATAACGCGGCAGCAGGAAGAAGAGCAGCCCCTTCAGTTTGGCAAGAAAGGCCTGATAATCTGGCTGGTTCAAAACAAAGTTGCTGACCTCGGGGTCTAACCCGGTTTTCGGGCGAAGTTTTTCTACAAAATGGGGATTATCGAGAAATCGTACGTCAAAAACCAGGTCAGCTCCCAGAGGCAGGCCATCACGGAAGCCGAAAGATTGTACCTGCAAGTTCAATTTACCCTCTTGATCTTCTGAACCCAGTACGCAAGCCAGGACTCTCTGGCGAAGCTGATGAACTGTCATTCCAGAGGAATCCAGAATAATCGTTGCCATGCTTCGCAACCCTGACATGATTTGCCTTTCTCTTCTGATAGCGGCCAGAATCCCCTCTTTCTGAACGAGAGGGTGACGACGACGTGTCTCCGAAAAACGCTTTACCAAGTCATGATCGGAGGCATCAAAAAACAGGACAACAACATCGTGCCCTTCCGCCTTTATCTGACGCAGGACCTCACGGCAATCGCCTAAAAAGTCAGAGCTCCTGGCATCAACAACAGTCGCAACTTTTTCGTAGCCGTGATCGGTTAAAGATAGAAAGTCGGGAAGCATGACCAAGGGGAGGTTATCGATCACAAAAAAACCGGCATCTTCGAGGGCGCGGGCTCCGGTACTCTTTCCAGACCCGGACAAACCGGTGATAACGACCAGTTGTCGTTTCATTCCAGGTTGTCCCCGATTATGGACTGGGCATGAATCCTGGCTGTTTCAGCCATTCGTAGTTCCAACCGTTCCTCAAATTCTAAGGCACTGTGATAACCCATTTCCTTAAGAAACTGGTTGCGGGCCGCCACTTCAACAATAGTAGTAATATTTCTGCCATTTCGAACAGGAATCGTCTGCAAGGGCAGCTTCACTCCTAGCAATTCGTAGCTTTTCTCTTCAAACCCGAGACGATCGTATTCATAACCATCCTGCCATTCAACGAGTTCAATAACCAGATCGATTTTCTTTCGCTCACGAATAGCGGCGACACCAAACAGATGCTTGATATTCAAGATGCCAAGCCCGCGTATCTCCATGTGATAATGCAACAGGTCGTTGCCTTCACCAAACAGAACCGCCGGCAGTTTCAAACGGACTTTAACGATATCATCAGTCACAAGCCGATGGCCACGAAGAACCAGGTCCAGAGCGCACTCGCTTTTCCCGATACCACTCTTGCCGAGCAGGAGAATACCTACACCGAGCACGTCTACAAGCACTCCGTGCACATTGGTCTGAGCAAGCAGTCGTTCTTCCAGATATTGAGTGATCAGTGAGATAAAGGTAGAACTTTGGTGGTGACTGCGCAACAGCGGGATGTTGTGACTTTCCGCTTCACGAACAAGACTGGCAGGAGGATCAAGATTCTTGGTAATAATAAAACAGCAGATATCAAGAGCACAGAGCTGAACGATGTGATCTTCCGCCTTGCGTGCATCCTGTTGGGTCAAATCGGAAAGGTAACTGAGTTCCGTGGCGCCAAGAACCTGAATTCGATCAGGATGGAGATTCTTGGTATAACCGGCCAGGGCTAAGCCTGGTTTCTGAATTCTCGGAATCTGGACAAAACGATCCAGACCACGCTCACCTGCCAAAAGCTCCAGGTCGAGCCCAGCCTCCGTTTCGGACAGTAATTCTGAAATACTCAGTCTGGGCATCTATTCAACCGGTTACAACTGGTCTTCCTCTTCAGCTATTATGCGATGAATTTCTGCTCCACCGGTTGCAGATTGCAGGCGTTCACGCACAGAGGGACTTTTCAGTAGTTTGGAAATACGGGCGAGGGTCTTCAAATGGATACCGACAGACTCTTCCGGAGCAACCAGAAGGAAAAAGAGATGAGCGGGCTTGCCATCCATTGAATCAAAATCAACACCATGGTGACTCAAACCAAAAGAAATCAGAAGGCGGTCAATATTCTTTAATTTGCCATGAGGAATCGCCACACCGTCCCCAATTCCTGTGGAACCGAGGCGCTCCCGCTCCATGAGAACTTTCAAAACATCATCCCGAACCAGACTCGAATCGGCTTTTAAGAGGGCCTCGGTCAACTCAGAAAGCACTTCCTTTTTTCCCGAACCTTTCAACTCAGCGACAATTGCAGCAGGATCAAGCAACTCCGAAATTTTCATCACGCGTCTACCTGGCTAAAAAAATCGTTAGAAAAAACAACAGGCTTTCACTTCACCGCCTGCCAGTAAATATAAGGTTAGGACTGTGGCACAATCAATCCATAATTGCCATCTTTGCGACGATAAACCACGTTAATTTCCGCAGACAATGAATCTGTAAAAACCAGGAATTCCTTATCCAGCAAATCCATCTGCATAACGGCTTCATCCACTGACATCGGCTTCACCTGAAAGCTGTCAGACCTGATAATACTTGGTTCCGGATGCCCTTCATCGATACTCTCAGCGGTATAAATAGTTTTTTCTACCCGCCGCTCACGTCCTCTCGACGGCTTGTGATCTTTGATCTTATCCTTGTAACGCTTTAATTGTCGATCAAGTTTATCCAACACCCCGTCAATTGCGGCATACATATCCGAGGTCTCTTCCGTTGCCTTAATGGTTATCCCCTTGGCTGTCAAAGAAACTTCCACTTTGTGACGAATCTTTTTCTCCACAGAGAGAACCACCTGGGCTTCCACTGGTTCATCTATATATTTTTTTATTTTTGGCAATTTTTCTTCAATGTAGTTACGCACCGGTTCGCTGGTTTCCATATGTCTAAAAGTTACATTAATACGCATAATTTCATTACCTCCTGACAAATGTTTGTGAAAAAGGCTGTCTTGTCATAATTATACCTGCTGGTTTCCATAAAACCATGCAAGATCAAAACAAACGCTTCCTTTGGGTCGAAGAACCCACACCTAACATTTCGCGGTACTTGGTTACCGTACGGCGGGCGATATCAATTCCCTGGCCATGCAGGATTTCAACAATTCTCTGATCTGAGTAAGGCCTGCGAGCATTCTCAACGGCAATAATTCCCTTGATCTTGCTCTTCACACTCTCTGAAGCGACTGAGTCACCCTCAGTTGTGCTGATGCCACTATTGAAAAAGTATTTCAGTTCAAAAAGGCCCTGGGGGGTTTGAACGTATTTATTGGTCGTCACACGACTGACCGTAGATTCGTGCATTTCGATGTCTTCTGCAACATCACGCAAAACCAGAGGTTTAAGATGCGCAATCCCAGAATCAAAAAAGTCACGCTGAAATTTGACAATACTCGTGGTAACCCGAAAAATTGTTCTCTGCCGTTGGTGAATACTTTTAATCAGCCAAAGAGCGCCGCGTAACTTCTCCTGAATATACTCACCAGCTTTATCATCAATTGACACAGAACCGGACAGGGCGTTGCGGTAAAAGGAATTGATCCTTAAATTCGGCAAGCCCTCATCGTTGAGGACCACAATATACTCATCACTGACTTTGTACACAAAGATATCCGGGATGATGTAATGAACATCCTCCTGACCATACTGACTGCCGGGGCGAGGATCCAAGCTACCAATAAACTTGGCGGCGGCGAATACTTCCTCCAGGGGAACCTGGAGTTTCCTGGCAATGGCTTGATAACGACGGTTCTCCAGATCGACAAGATGTTCATTGAGGAGGATAGCGACAATATCATCCGACATGCCGAGCTGTTCAACCTGCTTGAGCAGACATTCCTGAAGATTGCGACTGGCAACGCCGGGAGGATCGAAATTTTGAACCTCTGCGAGGACTTTTTCAACAAACTGAGGATCGCAGTCAACCTGAACAGCAAGCTCGTCTACAGAGACCCGCAGATAACCATCTTCATCCACATTGCCAATAATTTCACTGGCAATGACTCTTTCCTGGTTTTCCAGCCTGGAAAGGTTTAACTGCCACGACAAGTGGTCAGCGAGAGAAGGTTTTTGGGTTAACAGACTTTCGTAGGAGGGGCGGTCATCATCATCTTCATAACTGTCGGCGGTACTGCCGCCAAGACTGTAGCTTTCCAGGTATGTCTTCCAGTCAATATCTGACAGACCATCGTTATCACCTTCAACTTCTTTGACACTCTCCTGAACTTGTGCATCGGGTATTTCAGAAGTCAGATCTTCTTCAGCTAGGGATTTCTCTTCAGAGGAATCCAGCCCTTCTTCGAGGACAGGGTTCTCTTCGAGTTCTTCGCGCACGACATCCATTAATTCCATACGCGATAGCTGCAATAGTTTGATCGCCTGTTGCAGTTGCGGCGTCATCACCAATTGCTGACTAAGTCTGAGTTGTTGTCTGATCTCTAACGCCATATCACCATCATAACGGAAAAAGGATTCAACAGGTCAAATCTCTGACACTGTCGTACAGCTGTGTCCTCACTTCATTTCAAACCCAAAAAATCTGCACGCTAAAGCCGAAACTTCTCTCCCAGGTAGATCGCCCTGGCCGTTTTGCTCCCGGCAATTTTTTCCGGTGACCCGTGCTCCAGGATACAGCCTTCGTTGAGGATATATGCCCTATCACAAACTCCAAGGGTTTCACGGACGTTGTGATCGGAAATCAATACGCCGATATGCCGATTTTTCAGTTCAGTGATAATCCCCTGGATATCCAGAACCGCAATAGGATCAATCCCCGCAAAAGGCTCGTCGAGCAGAATAAATTTTGGTTCGAGAACCAGGGCCCGGGCAATCTCGACGCGACGTCTCTCCCCGCCTGACAGAGCATAACCGTACGACTTTGCCACATGAGTTAAACGAAAATCTTCAAGCAATTGATCTTTGCGCTCCTGCTGAACCCCTCTGGAAGACTCCACTGTTTCCAGTATTGCCAGGAGATTCTGTTCTGCTGTCAACTTGCGAAAGATCGAAGCTTCCTGGGGAAGATACGAAATCCCCATTCTGGCCCTCTGATGTATCGGCAATGTGGTCAAATTTTCATTATCTAAAAATACCTCCCCTTCATCAGGCTTGATCAAACCGACGACCATATAAAAGGAAGTTGTTTTTCCCGCACCATTCGGGCCGAGCAGACCAACCACCTCGCCTGACCTGAGTTCAAGGTCTACAGAAGAGACCACCTGCCGATGTTTGTATGTTTTTGACAATGCACGTGCAGTCAAAATATGGTTCAAGGGCATTCTTCCGTCTGCAGGAGAAGAATTCATTTGTTCAGAGCAGGACAGAGACACCACAAATTACTCCTTCTCCTGCCGGGTAAAGACGGCATTTACCCTGCCACCGGCACCGCCAGTGACAATACTGCGTTTATCATTCATGTATATCGTAATCTCTTGGCCCTGAACAAAGTTATCACCGTCACTGACCTTCGGAGAGCCGGTCAGGACAATGCGTTCTTCGGTATGGAAGAGAACCGCCTTTTCACCTGTCGCTATCCGTGTCCCCTGAACGATACGGACCGCACCTTCTGCAACAACCTGCTCAACCTGACGCTGCTCGCCAGTATACTTCACCGTTAGTCGGTTGCCGTAAATCGTGACATCATCCTGTGTAGCAACGGCATTACCTTTGAAAACAAGAGTTTGTGTCTTTTCATTAACTTCAAGATGATCTGCGGATACCTCAATCGGGCCGCGATTTTTTCCTTTTGCTTCGGGTGCAGCCAAGGCTGAAAAGGGCAGGAACAACAAAAATGAAAAGAGACCGAGGCAGACAAGTTTATTCATGAAGCATCCTTTTTATCTATTTAGCAACCAGGGAGCCCTTAACATCGGCATTCAGAGACAAACTTTGCTGCTGCATGTTGAGCACCAGTCCGGAACCTTCCAGATACAAGCCATCTGCAACCAGGTGTACAAGCGCATCCGTTGTTGCCATTTGTGTCACATGATCATAATCAAGATAATCAGTGTAAAGGGCATACCCGGCACTATTCTTCAAAACAACGTCATCACGCAATTTGACCTGTTGGTAATCACTGCTGACTTCACCCACACCAGCCTGCACGTTTCCTTTTGTTTCACCCTTCTCATCGTAAAAAATCAATTGAGGACTGCGTAACCCGAGAGCCCCGGATGTCGAATCGCGCTCCACCTGTTGAGACACCAACCGCCAGCGCGCGCGCCCATCTTCTATATGGGTATAGTCGATATCCTGCAGAGAAACATCAACGCCCTCGGGCAAAGCTTTTAGCAACGCCTTCACCTGACTCTCCGGACGATATCGCATTGCAATAACGGCCAGCAGTATTAATGCCAGAGACAATGCCAGAACGACGAGAAGATTACGGGGCTTGAGGTAGCTCATTTGGAAGGATAATATACCACTGTGAGACGATAATTGTAAAGAGATATAAAGTAAGTTGGCATGGGAATTGTATGGCGAACTAGTCTTTAAAATAGTGTTGCGTCACAGCAGGCCATCGACCCGACTCTTTAAGCAGAAAATCACAGATTTCTCTAACGGCTCCTCGTCCTCCACGTCGCGTGGTAATCATGTGTGCATAAGGTTTGACGTCATCCAAGGCGTCAGCTACAGTCGCAGCAAAACCGACTTGCCGCATGACCGGCAAATCGACGATATCGTCGCCCACATAAGCAACTTCTTCTGGCTCCAGTCCCAGCTTTTTCAGAATCTCCTTAAAGGGCAAGTCCTTGTTCTTGGCTCCCTGGTAAACAATCTCGATACCAAGTTCCTTTGCCCTGCGGTCAACAATTTCAGACTGGCGCCCGGTAATGATGCCAACCTGTACCCCGGCCCGCTGCAGTAATTTGATGCCATGGCCATCCTTGACATCGAAGGACTTGGTTTCGGTCCCCTCGCTATCATAGGTAATTCGACCATCCGTCATGACACCATCAACATCGAGCAGCAACAGCTTGATCCTGGCAAGGGTGGCGTTCATCAGATGACTCCTGCCTTGAGCAGGTCATGCAGGTGGATAATCCCGACAGGGGTCTGAACATCTTCAGATTCAAAAACGAACAAGGAAGTGATCTGATGCTCTTCCATGCGTTGCAGAGCCTTGGCAGCAAGGTTGGTGCGCAAAATACGTTTTGGCCTGCCGCCTATAACATCACAAATTGGTTGATTGAGAACTTTGACTGCATCGATATTCAGCGAGCCGACAGAAAGGATTTTACTCATAGGGCGTCCTGATCTTTTCGAACCTTGAAGCAGGCTCCGACAAAAGACTCAAACAGCGGGTGAGGCATCATCGGCCGGGACTTGAACTCCGGGTGGAACTGACAGCCAAGGAACCAGGGATGATCCGTAATCTCGACAATTTCGACCAGGTCTTCATCCGGGTAAACGCCGGAAAAGACCAGCCCGCATTTTTCCAGCGCCTTTCGGTAGGCATTATTGAACTCATAACGGTGCCGATGACGTTCCACGACATCCTTCTGGCCGTAAATTCTGCAGGCCAACGTCTTGTCTTTCAATAAACAAGGGTAGGCACCCAGGCGCATGGTTCCCCCTTTACCCTTGACTGTTCTCTGCTTTTCCATGATGTGAATCACGGGGTTTTTGGCATCTTCCCTGAATTCACTGGAGTAGGCTTCTTCAATGTTACATACAGACCGGGAAAACTCGACAACCGCCATCTGCATACCGAGACAGATGCCGAAGAAAGGCACTTTGTTTTCGCGCGCATGCCGGATAGCTGCAATTTTACCTTCACTGCCACGCTCACCAAAACCGCCGGGGACCAGGATGCCATCAACATCATTGAAGGTCGAACCGATGCCATGGCGCTCCAATGCTTCTGAATCGACATATTTCAACTGCACCCGGCGGTTGTTGCCAATCCCGCCGTGAGTCAGCGCCTCGGCAAGCGACTTGTAGCTCTCGGTAAGGTCAACATATTTGCCGACAATGGCGATGGTCGTAACGCCGGCTGGCTCCTTGACCCGCTTGACAATCCTTTCCCAGGCACTCGGATCCGGGTTCTTCGTCCAGATATTCAGTGCTTCAACAATCCTCTCATCGAGGCCCTGCTCGTGGAAGGCCGGCGGTACTTCGTAGATCGTCTCAACGTCACGGGCCGTAATCACCGATTCTTCGCGAACGTTGCAAAACGGAGCTATTTTAGCCTTCATATCGCGTGGCAGCTCACGATCGCACCGGCACAGAAGATGTCCGGCTGGATACCGATCTGCCGCAACTCTTTAACGCTGTGCTGGGTCGGTTTGGTTTTCAGCTCACCAGCGGTCGGAATATAAGGAACCAGCGTCAGGTGGACATAAAGAACATTTTCAGGACCCAGATCGCTACGAAACTGGCGGATTGCTTCAAGAAAAGGCAGAGACTCGATATCACCAACCGTGCCGCCAACCTCAATAATGGCGAGATCCACACTCTTGGCATTGTCGAGGATTTTTGCCTTGATCTC
>CAWKAV010000027.1:0-81718 GCA_963847735.1 uncultured delta proteobacterium
GCTGCACAGGGATATGTGGTCTCGGCTGTGGGTAAAATTTACGACCTTTTTGCTGGCCGAGGAATATCACACAGCGTGACAACCATTGATAATGCTGATGGTATGCACAAGACCCTGGCTGCGTTGGATGACTTGGCGCAGGGTCTGCTAATGGTCAATCTGATCGATTTCGACACGGCTTACGGACACCGTCGAGACGCTATCGGTTTCGGTCAGGCCATGGAGGAGTTCGATGCATGGCTGCCGCAACTTTACGAGAGGATGCAGTCAGAAGATTATCTGGTGATCTGCGCAGATCACGGCTGTGATCCAACCACTCCGGGAACAGATCATACTCGCGAGTACGTGCCCCTGTTGGTCTGGTCAAAGTCGATGCAAGGTGGTGTGAGCCTGGGGGACCGTCGTTCGTTTGCAGATATGGGGGCAACCCTGGCAGCCTACTTCAATGCACCGAAATTGGCAGCAGGCGAGAGTTTCCTCGAGGTGTTTCAACGGCGGGATTAGCCTTTGATTTGTTCTTTGGTAAAGTTGCCGACCCCATCACGATTCGCCGAAACTTCTTTGAGAAAGAGTTCCCTGATAAATAGTTGCAGAGGTTCCTTTTGTTCTCTGGAGATGCCATCGAAACAGACACCGAAGCCCTGCAGAAAGTTGTTGCTGGTTTCTGGCAGGATTGTGTAGACAACGGTTGATTTGACTTCGACCTCCTTGCCTTGGCCAAACAAGGGGAAAATCACAGTAACACAGTCGCCTTTTTTGATTTTTGTGGGAGCTTTTAAGAAAAGACCGTTTATGCTGAGGCTGAGGACGTCTGCGAGGATGAATTTATTTTCCTCGACGCTGTACATACCCGGAAGCTTTAAACGAAGACGAAGGTTTTGTCGTGGATGTTTTTCGACCTGGCGCTGGATGAAAGAGAAAAGTTCGAAGAGCTCGACCGGAACATCTATGGGTTCACCGGGCGTTAACTTTGCGACCTCAGCATCGTCCTGCTTGAGGGCAATGAAAGGCAGGTTTCCCGAGGTAATCCTATGTTTAGTATCTGTATCGAGGGCCAGGCCCGGGTCGGACAGAATGCCTTCGCCAACAATCAGCAGGCAGGGAGTGCTTTCCTGAAGAAAAGCCATGACCTGGTCGGCCTTGCGAGTAGACAAAACGCGGTAGCCCCAGTGCTTGAGTATCGGATTCAGAGTTGCTAGTAAGTTGGAGCGGTTATCGGCTAACAGAATACTTTTCATTAATTGGTCAAGCTTCTTTTGATGGGTACCTGCTGGTTGTGATCCCCTGCTGAGTCTTCCGGTGAGAGCCCTTCTGGCAATCTAGCGTATTCACAAATTTGAGCATAGGAGAAAATTGGATGTCACGCTATCTGCTGTTGTTAAGCCTGTTTTGTGTGATGGCATCACAAGTGGGCCATGCCTTTGCAATTGAGGTCGCTGATGCGGTCATAACCACGGCGGTTGTTGATCGGGAACCGGTCGATAGTGTCGATGTTTTCTTCCCGGTCAAGAATGGCAAACTCTATTGTTTTACCCGTATCACCGGCGCTGACGAACCAACCTCAGTGTACCACGTATGGTTCCTCGATAGGAAATTGATGTCGCGGGTAGAGTTGCCTGTGAACTCACCAGACTGGAGAACCTGGTCGGTGAACACGTTTATGTCAGATTGGTCGGGAGAGTGGCGGGTGGAGATACAGGATGTAGATGGCAATATGTTGCATAAAGTTGGTTTTCAACTGCGCTGAGAGTACCTCTCTTAGGAGCTATTGGAGTTTTAGCCGGGCCGGAGAGAGCCTGTCCGGATCAAAAAAATGAGCCCCCTGACCATTCTCAGGAGGCTCATTGTCATCTTGTAAGCAAAGCCCTGTTATGTTTTCTTCTTACCTTTTGCCTGGCCGCGCGCTGCACGTGCCTTGGCAAGTTTCTCTGGAAGCCCACGGTCGATTGCCATCTTGCGACGCGTCTCCGAGTAACTTTTTGACGCCAGGGATTGCGACCGAGGAATATCGAACTGTTTGCGATATTCCGACGCCGTCATATCATGGGAGGTCTTGAGGTGGCGTGACAGGGTTTTCATCCCCCTGCCGCAAATCATGCAGAAGATTTTTTCTTTGCCAAAAGCTTTTTTACGGGAAACGGCAGGGCCCTGTTCTTCATTAACGGGTTCAACAACAGCCTCACCTTTGTCCAGACTGCTCAGTGCATTATAAACATCAGAAAGTTCAGAAACAAGTTCCTCTTTGGTCATGTTTGTTGTCGAGGCATGTGCAGCAACTATTTCAGCGGCCATTTCCAGTATTGTTGTCATTTCTTCCTCCGGTATTTATGAAGTTAGTAGTTGAAAACTACTGATATAAACAAGTACATTAATACAAGATATTTTTCTATTATCAAGTATAAAATTCAAAAAATAGGATTCCTGATTAGTGCTGGTCCTGAATTATTTAAAAGATGTCAACTGTCGTGACTTTTATTAATGGAGTGACACATGATCATAAGACAGGTTATTGAATCTGCCGAATCCAGTATTCTGTGCGAATATGCCTGTCACAGTAAAGCCTCCAAAGGGAGGCAGATTGTGGAAGAGGCCTGTCCGGTCCGTACAATTTTTCAGGTAGATCGTGATCGTATTCTGCACAGCAAGGCGTTTAGACGCCTCAAATATAAGACGCAGGTTTTCTTGGCACCAGAGGGAGACCATTATCGCACTCGACTCACCCATACTCTCGAAGTCAGCCAGGTCGCCAGGACTATGGCTCGAGCGCTGCGACTGAATGAGGATCTCACCGAAGCGATTGCTCTCGGGCACGACCTCGGGCATACACCTTTCGGACATGCCGGAGAGCGTGTTCTTGCCGAGCTGCTGCCAGACGGATTTCATCATGTGAACCAGAGTCTCAGGGTTGTTGATCTGCTCGAAAAAAATGGTGCTGGCCTCAACCTCTCCTGGGAAGTACGGGATGGGATTCTAAGGCATTCAAAGGGGCGAGGTGCATTGATGGGGCAGAGTCGTGAGTCGCTTCCTGCGACGCTGGAAGGTCAACTCGTCCGTCTTTCTGATGTGATCGCTTATGTCAATCACGATCTGGATGACGCTGTTCGCGGTGGATTGGTCCGCGAAGAAGATGTGCCGTCAGAGTTACGCCTCGCTCTTGGCGGTCATCGCTCGCAGCGTTTGAATACCATGATTACCGATCTGATCGAGACTTCATTGTCGGGAGGGCTCAGTATGGTGGAGCTTTCCGGTCCCGTTGCAATGCATGTGTCGAACCTTCGCGATTGGTTGCATGTTCATGTCTATCGAGCGGGGGCCGTCGAGGATGAATTTCGTAAGGCCAGTCGAGTGCTCAGGGAGTTGTTCGGTTATTTTCTTGAAAGGCCGCAGGAAATGGTCGCATATGGCGGTTGTAGTGAGGACAACGATACGATTGAAATGCTGGTTGCCGATTTTCTGGCCGGGATGACCGACCGCTACGCGATGAACCTCTATCAGCAACTCTTTTTTCCTCAACCCTGGAAGTCTCTTTAGGAGAGCATTGATAAAAGCAGTAACTTCTGCCGGGATGCTTGACACTCAAGAAGGCGATATGTTAGTTTTTTAGCGCCTTTACGGTCATTTGCCAGTTTTGGCCAACGGAGAAAATAATGGTTGATGCCGATCACTTGCGTATTATTTTTCAGGTGAATGGTGTCGGGTTTGTTATGCCGGTCGCTGATTTGCTGGCAATCCGGGACCTTGGCGAGGCCATGTTGACTCCTTTGGCGCAGCCTCTTGACTCGTTTCAACTCGGGACGTTGCTCTATCGGGAAACAGCTGTGACTGTTTATGACCTTGCGCAGCTGTTTGGTTTGATTGCTGATGGTCATTGTGAAAACGGGCCGTTGTTGATTTTTTCTGGTTCTGATTACCCTTGGGCTGTCAGGGTGGACCAGGTTTCAGGTGTTCTTGATGAAGAACATTTTGAGTTCCAGGAGTTGCCAGCGCATTTGTTTTATGATGCATTTGTTCCATATAGCCAGGTAGCACTGCACGATGGACGCTTGTTGGTCAGTGTTGATTCCCGGCAGATAGATGAAGCATGGCGCCGGAGCGGATAATGCGACTGGCCCTTTTTGAAGTTTCCGGGATCTCTTACTCGATATTCCTGGACAAGGTCCTGCATATACTAACTGAACCGCATGTCTTCAGGTTGCCGTTGTTGCGGACCTGCTTTAGCGGAATGTTTATTCATCATGGGAAGGTTGTTCCGCTGTTAGCATGCGAGCCTTCAGAAGGCGGGGATGGTAAAGTAAATTCAGCGCCTGCTTTTGTTCTTGTCTGTGAGGCGGAATTCGGGTTGTTGGGAGTTCCGGCAGACAGGGTTGTACGTATTACTAAAATTGAAGAAGTCGATGCGGAAGCTATGTCGGGTTTCGACATGCACGGTGGAATGTGCGAAATCAGTGGCAGCAGCTATCGTTTGCTGGACTTGAACGGAATAGTGGAAGATCCAGATTTTCGGTGGGCAGACTGACGGGGCAAGGAGGTTGGCATGAGCAAAAAACTGCTGTTGGCCGACGACAGTATCACGATTCAAAAGGTAATTCAGATTACCTTTGCACATGAAGACTACGAGTTGACCATTACTGATAATGGCGATTCAGCATTGACCAAAGCTCGGGAAATCAAGCCCGATCTGGTGATGGCTGATGTCTACATGCCCGGCAAGAATGGCTACGAATTGGCCAGTGCAATCAAGCATGATCCCCTTCTTCAGCATGTGCCTGTCCTGTTGCTGGCTGGCTCCTTCGAGCCCTTTGATGAGGAAAAAGCCAGAAGCTGTAAGGCCGATGCCTGGATAGAGAAACCTTTTGAATCCCAGGGCCTGATTGACAAAGTCGCCGAATTGCTCAGCACAGCAAGGCAAGCTCCTGAGCCCGTAGCTCCTGTTGCTGGGCCGCTACCGGTTGCCACCACTGTTGAGTCAGCAGTGTTTGCAGAGGAGCCATCGGTTCTCTCCGCCGAGCCTGCAATGGCTGCCGTTGAGGAAGATCCTTTTGGCGACATCTCTTTTGAAGATGAGGTCTCTGCAGTGGAGCCTGCCTTCGTTTCATACGAGGATGACAGGAGCGATATTATCGCTGAACCGGTTGCTGCGAGGTCTGCATTTGAAGACGATTTTGCAATGGTTGGAGAACTCCCTGAGGACGATTTCAGTTTCAGCGAGGAGGAGTCGGTTATTACCGATTTCCCGCCGGCAGAAGTGCCCGCAGCTGCGATGGCTGACTTTGATGCTTTCGATATGGATGATGACGAGATCATGCCTCTTGGTGATGACGATATCCTGGGCGAGGAGGATCTTGAACCGGTTATGCAGGAGCAGACTCTTGCCGCCTGGTCTCGTGACGAAACCGAAGGCGAGGATGCTTTCGTTGAATCGCTAACCGAAATACCTGCTGATGAGGACGAATCAACTTTTGCTCCCTCTGTCGAGACGGCTATTGAAGAATCTCCTGCTTTCGATGAGCCTGTGGACTTCGCTGAACCTGTGCCATTTTCCGAACCTGTGACTGAGGGCGGGGCGAATTTTGGAGAAGTCGCCGTAGAGTCCGATTCTGAAGAAATTTCTCAGGCTACCTATGATGAACCTGAGCCTGTTCCTGTGGCCGCCAACATGACAGAAGTTGCAAACAAGGCTGCTGTCATGAGTGAAGAAGAGCTTGAGAGGATTATTGAAAAGGTTGTTGCAAAGGTCATCGAGAAACTGGCCGATTCAATTGTTGAACGGGTTGCCTGGGAGGTTGTCCCTGATCTGGCCGAGAAGATGATTCGTGAAGAAATTCGCAAAATCAAGGATGCTGCGGCCTGATATACTTCTGCAGCCAATAGATTGACGAGAGAAATGGGGATTGCTAAAATCCCCATTTCCTTTTGTCGGTAGCCCAAGGGCTCGTCGAACTCGACGAAATTTAACATTACCATGCTGGAAGGATGCGACACTGATGGAACAGAAGTTAATCAAAGGTTATGAGCCGCACGATGTCGAGTTCAGGTGGTACCGGACATGGGAAGAAAATGGCTATTTCCGTGCCGATGAAAAGTCTGCCAAACCACACTACTCGATCGTCATCCCACCGCCAAATGTGACCGGTGTGTTGCATATGGGTCACGCCCTCAACAACACCATACAAGATATTCTTGCCCGCTGGAAGCGGATGTGTGGCTTTGAGGTCCTCTGGATGCCAGGGACCGACCACGCCGGCATTGCAACCCAGAATGTAGTTGAAAAGCAACTGGCTGCAGAAGGTCTTGATCGCCATGCTCTCGGTCGCGATGAGTTTGTCGAACGTGTCTGGAAATGGCGCGAGCAGTCCGGTGGCAAGATTATCGAGCAGTTGAAACGTCTGGGCGCCTCCTGCGACTGGCAGCGCGAGCGATTTACAATGGATGATGGCCTTTCCACCGCCGTCAGGGAGGTTTTTGTCCGTCTTTATGAAGATGGACTGATCTATCGGGCCAATCGCCTGATTAACTGGTGTCCGCGATGTCATACCGCCCTCTCGGACCTTGAAGTTGAGCATGAGGAGAAGAAAGGTCATCTATGGCATCTTCGTTATCCGGTCATCGGTACTGCTCGCACCCTGGTGGTGGCGACTACCCGCCCTGAGACCATGCTCGGCGATACGGCGGTTGCTGTTCATCCCGAAGATGAGCGTTATCAGGATTTGATCGGCAGGAAGGTGCTTCTGCCATTGGTGAATCGTGAAATTCCGATCGTCGCTGATGATTATGTCGACAAGGAGTTCGGTAGTGGTGCTGTGAAGATCACTCCGGCGCATGATTTCAACGACTTTGAACTTGGCAAACGGCACGATCTGGAGAAGATCAATATTTTCGACGAGTCTGGCATTGTCAATGAGAATGGTGGCCCGTACCAGGGGCAGGAGCGCTACGAAGCACGCGCCAATGTGGTCGCAGACCTTGAAAACCAGGGGTTGATTGACAAAATTGAAGACTATGCCAATTCTGTGGGTGAGTGCTATCGCTGCAAAACAGTGATTGAGCCCTATCTGTCACTGCAATGGTATGTCAAGGTTGGTCCTCTGGCTGAAGAGGCGATCAAGGCTGTTCAGAATGGCGACACCCGTATTGTCCCCCAACAGTGGGAAAAAACCTACTTTGAGTGGATGCTCAACCTTCAGGACTGGTGCATCAGTCGACAGATCTGGTGGGGCCACCGTATCCCGGTCTGGTACTGTAGTGCCTGCGAAAAAATGACCGTCAGCCGTGAAGATGCAACGGCCTGTGCCCATTGCGGCAGTAGTGATATCCGCCAGGAAACAGACGTCCTCGATACCTGGTTCTCCTCTGCGCTCTGGCCTTTCTCGACCATGGGATGGCCTGAACAGACCGAGACCCTGAGGAAGTTTTATCCGACATCCTGCCTGGTGACCGGGTTCGATATCCTCTTCTTCTGGGTGGCCCGCATGATGATGATGGGTCTCAAGTTCATGGAGAAGGTGCCGTTCAAGGATGTCTACATTCATGCCCTGGTGCGTGATGCCCAGGGGCAGAAGATGAGCAAGAGTAAGGGCAACGTTATCGATCCGCTGCATGTGATCGATGAATATGGTGCCGACGCCTTCCGTTTTACCCTGACATCATTCGCCGCCATGGGCCGTGATGTCAAACTTTCCACCGATCGGATTGCCGGTTACCGCAATTTCTGCAACAAACTGTGGAATGCCAGTCGCTTCACATTGATGAACCTCGAGGGATTCGATCCGGCCGGGATCAACCTGGGGGCTCTTGAACTCTCCGATGCTGATCGCTGGGTTCTGACGCGGCTTGAAGAAGCTGCCCGCCTGACCAATCTGGCTCTCGAAGACTACAAATTCAACGAGGCCGCCAGCACGCTTTACGTCTTCACATGGCACAATTTCTGTGACTGGTATATCGAGATGGCCAAGGATGATCTCTATGGTGAGGATCCTTTAGCCAAGACTCGTGTGCAAAGTATTCTCTTTACGGTGCTTGAACAGTTGCTGCGACTGTTGCACCCGTTAATGCCCTTTATTACCGAGGAGATCTGGCAGGTGCTACCCGGTGAGAGGCCGTGCGCTTCAATCATGCAGGCTGATTATCCTGACGGGACTGGCCTGCCAACCGATGCCGCCGGTGCCGAACGTATGGAACTGGTCATGGAAGTCATTCGCGCAATTCGCAATATTCGTGGCGAGATGGATGTGCCGCCTGGCAAGCAGATCACGGCACTACTAGATTGCAAATCTGATAAAGCCCAAAGCATTCTCGAAAAAGGGTCAGCAGCGATTCGGGTGCTTGGCAAGGTTGGTGATCTAAGGATTGGCCAGGGCCTGGATCGCCCGGAACAGTCTGCTACCCAGGTTGCCGGTGACGTGGAAATCTCTTTGCCGCTAGCCGGGTTGGTGGATGTTGCCGAAGAAGAAAAGCGTTTGCAGAAAGAGATTGCCAAGGTCCAGGTAGATGTCGATCTGTTCACCAAAAAATTATCCAACGAAAAATTTGTCGCCAATGCACCTGCCGCTGTGCTGGAGAAAGATCGTGGTAAGTTGAAGGATGCCGAGGACAAGTTGACGGTGCTTCAGGAGAGTTTGGTGAAGATTCAGGCGTTGAGTTGATATTGTAAGTTGAAATTATACGTGAAAAGGGGCGACGGGTCATGAAACCGTTGCCCCTGTAAACTTAGTCCCTTTATCCTCAATACCCCAAATCTACCTCTTTCAGAACCCCTGCCAGATACGCGCGGATCTCAGTGCTGCTGTCCATGTTGTATATCTTGGTAAAGTGTCGATGGGCCATCTCCAAGGAGAGTCCCTTGAGAAAAGCCTTGGTCCGGGGAATGAAGGGGGCTGGCATGGAGAATTCTCGCAACCCCATACCGACCAGAAGCATGAGGGTTAGTGGGTCAGTCGCCATCTCGCCGCAGAGGCAGACTCCTCTTCCCATGGAAGTCGCTGTCCTGGTGACTTCGTAAAGGACTTGCAGAACAGCAGGATGCAGAGGATCGTAATACTTTCTGACCAGTGCATTGTTGCGGTCTGCCGCCAACAGGTACTGAATCAAATCGTTGGTGCCAAGAGCAAAAAAATCTATTTCTTTGGCCAGTTGCGGAACCAGTCGAACCGCTGCCGGGACCTCTATCATTACGCCTACGGGGATGTCTGGGCAGTCAATACCCTCATTGGTAAGATTCTGCCGAGCTTCGGCAACGACTTCCAGGCAGGCGCGTGTTTCGTCCATACTGGAGATCATTGGGAAAAGCAGCTTGACCGGACCGTGTTTTCCAGCCATGAGGATTGCTTCTATCTGGGTGCGAAAGATATCGCGATTGTCGAGCGAGACTCGCACAGAACGCCAGCCCATGAACGGGTTGTCTTCCTTTGGCGGGTTGAAGTAAGGCAAGGCTTTGTCGCCACCGATATCCAGGGTGCGGATCGTAACGGGATGGCCGTTGAATTCCGTAACCACACGGCTATAGAGTTCGTATTGGTCTTTGCGGCTAGGGAAATCACCGCGGGCCATGTAAGGGAATTCGGTTCGGTAAAGACCGACGCCCTCGGCACCGAAGCGTTTTGCAACGTTGATATCGCTGATCAGGCCGATATTGGCGCGTAGAACGATGCGTACACCATCGGAGGTCATGGCTGGCTGGTCGCGGTATCCATCCAGTCGGCATAGTTCGCGGTCCTGATCCATCTGCAGACGATGGTATTCTTCTTTGATCTTTTGCAGGGGGTTGATATAGATACGTCCGGTATTGGCATCCAGAATCAGGCTGTCATCCGGGGAAATATGTTTGAGAGCCCCCTGCACGGCGACTATCGCTGGAATGCCCATTGATTTAGCCATGATCACTGCATGGGCGTTTTTTTCTCCGGTCTCAGTGATGATGCCGAGAATCTGCCCGTAATCCAAAACAGCCATATCTGACGGCAGGATTTGTCTGGCGACCAGGATGCCCGGATGTTTTAGATGCAGGGTCTGCTCTGGAACCTCGCCGGCCAGGTTGGCAAGCAGGCGGCGGCCAATATCTTCCATATCCGAGGCGCGTTCCCGGAGATAGGGATCCTCCATCTTGCGGAAGACTTCGATGTAGTCTGTTACGGTTTTTTTTAGGGCGTAAGCCGCGCTGTGACCCCTGGATATCTCATTCTGGAGTTTTTGTGTAAAGCTGCGGTCTTCAAGGATCATCAGGTGCGTATGAAAAATTGCTGCATCGCTTTCGCTGAGTCGCTCTGCTACTCGCTTTTCAAGAAAAATAGTCTGTATGCAGGTTTTTTCCAGGGCGCTTTCAAGGTTCTTTAGCTCGGCTTTGATGTCAACCTCTTCCTCGTGAAGGATGTCGGTAAAGCCGAGTCGCTCCTCAAGGATTGCCGCCGGACCAATCGCAACACCAGGGTAGGCAATGTTGCCAGTGAGGACGTCCTGCGGAGCGGGCCCGATTGATTTCTCAGTGCCTGACAAGTTTTTCTGTGCCTGGGCAAGAGCCTGGCTGACGCGTTGACTCTCTTCCTGGTGCAGACGAACAGAGTCGAGCAGGCGGGCATTGACGACGATTGAGGTGATTTGAAAAGCAATGGTCGATAAGGCGCTGATCTCTTCCTTGCTGAACTGCCGGGGGGCTTTGGTCTGAAGAACGATGACACCAAGAGGATTGTTGCGATCAAAAAGGGGGATGCCAAGGAATGAATGAAAGCGTTCTTCGCCGGTTTCTTTGAAATAACGATAACTCGGGTGCTCCTGAGGCTCTTCAATGGCGATGGCATGACGTTTCTGTGCGGCCATGCCGGTCAAACCCTCACCAATGCTCAAGGTAACCTTGCCCACAGCTTTACGGGAAAGCCCTTTGGAGGCCTGCAGGCGCAATGTTTGGCTGTCGGCATCCAGAAGGTAGATGGAACAGACATCGGTGCGCATACGTCGTGCGACGAGAGTCACGATGTTGCGCAGTGTCTCGTCGAGATCATGTGACTGTAGAATCAGCGCACTGATGTCTTCGAGAGTGGTGATACCTATTTTTGAGTCTGGCTTGCCTGGCATGGGGATATCGCAGAGTTATAGTTTATTGTCCAGGCATGATAGCGGACAGATGTGTTTTTGGCGAACGAAAAATATTTTTGGGCATTGTCGGGACTGTCGGACAAAAAAACGCCGCTCGGGGGAGAGATCCCGTGCGGCGCAAACAAGGGAACAGGAATCCTTAAGATGTGGAAACTGATGTCCCTAGACAGTTGGTCAACTATGTTAGCAAATGGTGTACCAAAAACAACCGAAGGCTAATAATAGATTCAACTGTCTGAAATAATAGGGTTTGTGTGTTTGAAACGCTGACGTGGTGTTGCAAGGTTGTGAGCCGAAAATGGCACACATTTTAATGGCTTTGCACAAATGTCGCAAATGAACGTGATATGACTGTGCCGTTTATGACACAGAGTATTGACAATATATGACAAATATTGTCTTAGAATAATTTCATTTTACGGGCTGGCTTTAAAGTTGGTCTTGTCGAGGCCGTTACGGTTAAGCATTCGATAAAAAGTTCGTCGAGGTATACCTGATAAACGTGCAGCAGCTGAAATATTTCCCGCCGCTTCGCGCAAATAACGCGTCAAGAGACTTTTTTCTACCTGGTTAACATGCTTCTGGCGTTGACTGCGCAAGCTGTCGCGGCTCTTTTCATCTGGTGACTGAAGGACCATTTCACCGAATATTACAGGAAGATTATCAAGTCTGATGATCTCGTCGTGGGTCAGTACCGCAGCTCGTTCGATAATGTTTTGCAACTCACGGATATTGCCTGGCCAGTGATATTGGCGCATGGCATGAATTGCTCTATCTTCGATCCCCAGCAGAGTCTTGTTGACTCTGGTGCTGGTTTTGGCGATGAAGGTCTGCAGGAGTTCTTCAAGAGATTCAAGTCGGCTGCGTAGCGGCGGCATGGTGATTGTGAACACATTCAGACGATAAAAGAGGTCTTCTCGAAACCAGCCTTCTGCAACACCCTGCTCGAGATTACGATTGGTCGCCGCAATCAGTCGCACGTCCACCCTGGTTGAAATGTTGTCGCCGACCGGCCTGATTTCGCCGCTGTCGAGAACACGCAGGAGTTCCGCCTGCAGTTTTGGGGTGATATCACCGACCTCATCCAGGAAAATTGTGCCGCCATCAGCAGCCTCGAAAAGGCCGCGCTTATCGTTGATCGCCCCGGTAAAAGCTCCACGCTTGTGGCCGAACAGCTCACTTTCGAGCAGGCTGTCTGTCAAGGTTGTGCAGTTAACCGTGACCAGGGGTTTGTCGGCACGCTGGCTCTTGGCATGTATGGCGCGGGCAGTCAACTCCTTGCCGGTGCCACTTTCGCCACGAATCAGCACTGTCGTCGGGGTCGGGCCTACCTGGTGAATCAGTTTGATGACTTCTCTGGTCCGTTGATCCTTGCCGACAATGATGGTCTCGCCAAACTCCTGCTTTAAGGCTCGCTGGGCCAGTTCGTATTTCTGGGTAAGTTTGATATGGTCGTCTTCAAGCCGCCTCAGAGAGTAGGGCAGGCACATGTTCCCTTCCGCGAGTTCACGGTACACGGCAACCGCATGTTCACGACATGTCGCGTAGCCGCACGCCCCACAATTCAATTCGTCATTGGGTTCATATTTGTCTGTTGACTGAAGGATCTGGCGCAAACGTTCGCTGCTGGGTGTCTTCTGGCTGTTGTGCTTGTTGGAAAAAGTCCTGCTGAAATCTGGCAAAGGGATGTCGGCCAGGTAGACCGACTTGGTCCGATAGTAAAGGTTCTGGTTCAGATGATGTTCGATGATCAGGTTGCGTTTGGAGAAGGTCGTCAGACGGTTGTTCTTTCCTGGGCCGCCTATGCATCCGCCATTGCAGAAGCGGATATCAATCACTTTCGGCGAAATACGGCCAGCGGCGAGATCCTTGATGACCTCCATGGCGTTCTCCTCGCCTTCGGTTGCCACGTAATCCGGATTGATGATCTCGCTGGCAATGTCAAATGATTTGAATGGCCCACCAGAGATGGCGAAAAGGCGGCCCCGCTGCGGTTGCATTCCGTCGAAAGCTGTTTCGCCAAGACGCTTCAGATCGAGATTGTGCTTTTTGAACATCTGGCTGAGTTCCTGGTAGGAGATGACGCAGTCGATGGCGCCTTCTGTTTGCTCAGCCGTAATCTCGAACTTTCCGGCAATGCAGGAACTGATGTAGACAATCGGTGATTCGGTTGTAGTGCGGCTTTTGATGAAGCGGCCAATAGCCACCATCGGTGAGACAATCCCTATCAGGTTTTTAAGCAGTTGCGGATAATGTCTTTCAATCAGGTCGACAATCGTCGGGCAATGGGTTGTAATCAGAGGGTAGGGATGCTCCTTCTCCAGTTTCCTGCGATAACTGTCACGGAGCAGGTCGACGCCAGCGGCACCTTCATGGACTTCGGCAAAGCCGAGTCGACGCAGTCCGGTGACCAGTTGTCCAGAACGAAGATCGTGGAAAAACGCCGGGTGTGAACAGCCCAGGATGGCGATCGGCGGATTGGTGGCAGCAAGCAGTCGCAGGCATTCCCCAACATGGTCGGCGATGACCTTGGCTTTCTGCGAGCAGCTTTTGACACAATTACCGCAACCGATGCAACGGTCACTGATGACCTCTGCGTAGTTACGGTGGACGCGGATTGCCTTGACCGGGCAATTACGCACACAGGCATAACATTTCCGACAGTTTTCCTTGACGGTGATGATGGGGTCCATGCTGCTCCTTAGAGACAAACGGGAGCAAAATTGTGCCATTTGTGGCACGTCACTGTCAATCGGAAATCAGGGAGGGCAACTATGAACAATAAACCATAAGTCGTCTTCAAGACCTCATATTGATGAACTGCAGATCGATACCAAAATCCTTGCCTTTGAGCAGCTGAATGACTCCCTGCAGGTCATCAATCTTCTTGCCGCTTACACGCACCTGGTCTTCCATGATCTGGGCCTGAACCTTGAGCTTGCTGTCTTTGATCACTTTGACGATCTCCCTGCCCCGTTCCTTGTCAATTCCCTGGAGAAGTGTTATTCGCTGGCGCATGGCACCGTGTGAAGCTGGTTCCTTTTTGCCAAACTCAAGGCAACTGGGGGAGACGCTGCGTTGTGCCAGCTTGCCGCGCAGGATATCTACGACTGCAGTCAGCTTGTAGTCATCAGCGGCAAGAATGACGATGCAATCCTTTTCCAGGTCAATCTCGTTATGCGTGCCCTTGAAATCGTAGCGCTGATTGACCTCTTTGCGGGCCAGGTTTACGGCATTGTCGACCTCCTGCAGGTCAACTTTAAAAACAACATCAAAACTGGGCATGTTCATTCTCCTTAAAGTAGCAGGGCTGCTATCGCCCCGGTCATGCAGGTCGCCAGTGTGCCCGCCAGCAGAGAGCGGAAACCTAAAGCGACGATCTCCTGCCGGCGCTGCGGTGCCATCGCACCCATGCCGCCAATCATAATGCCCAGGCTTCCCGGATTGGCGAAACCACAAAGGGCGTAACTCATAATGAGAAGACTCTTTTCACTTAAGATTCCCGGAGTCAACTGTGCCATCTGCAGGTAGGCAACAAATTCGTTGACCACCGTTTTGATGCCGAGCAGGGAACCGGCTGTGATCGCTTCATGCCAGGGAATTCCCATCAGCCAGGCCGCGGGAGCAAAAACAACCCCGGCCAGTTTCTGTAAAGAGAGTGGGTCAGGGCCGACAGGGACAAGGGCGAGCATCAGGTTGACAAGTTCAACCAGCGCGATCATGACGACAAGCATGGCGATGATCTGAATCAGCAGTTGTACTCCCTGAATGGTTCCCTGGGTAATCGCATCCATACTGCCGTTAACGTCAACCACCGACACCATGGTGCCGTCTGTTACCGGTTCGGTTTCCGGGATCATGATTTTTGCCATGATGACCGCTGCCGGAGCGCTGATCAGAGAGGCGGTCAGAATATGCCCCATCACATTGGGGATAATGTTGCCGAGAATGCTGGCGTAGAGAACCATCACCGTGCCTGCAATCGTTGCCATGCCGCAGGTCATGAGGGTAAAAAGTTCACTACGCGTCATCTGCTGCAGATACGGGCGAATAAAGAGTGGCGATTCAACCATGCCGACGAAAATGTTGGCGGCGACCCCCAACCCTTCGGCGCCACCCAAAGAGAGGCTCTTGCGCAGACACAAGGAAAGTAGGCCGACAATACGGGGCAGGATCCGCCAGTAAAACAGAAGTGAAGAAAGAGCACTGACAAGCAGAACCATCGGCAGACCGCGAAAAGCAAAGATATAGGCCGAACCGGGGAATGGTTCCTCAAAAGGCAGCGCGCCACCACCAAGATAGCCGAAAACCATCGACGTTCCGGCTCGGGTGGCATCTTCAAGTGCAATAACAGCAGAATTAAGCAACAGAAACGCAGATTGAAAAACCGGCACTTTCAAAAGCAGAAAAGCAACCGTGAGTTGGAGGAAAAGACCGATTGTAACCAGTTTCCAGGGAAACAGCTTTCTCTTCTCACTGCAAGCCCAGGCGAATGCAATAAAAAATATCAGGCCCAAAAGACTCTGTAACATATTTTCACCCAGGCTGATCCCCTTGATTTCGCCTAACTGCCCAGACTGACCAGATGGTCGTGTTCTCCGGGCTTGATCTTGAAACTTTTGGGGTATTTTTTAAGCAATTCTGCGAATGTTTTACACTCGTAATTTGACTCGTCAAAGGTCGGATCAAGCCGCTTCACGATCGGTCTGATTGCTGCCTTAACAACCCACTCATCGCCGGTTTTCTTGGTGATTTGCTTGATCGCTTTTGATAGAAGTTCAACGGGGTCCTTGACCTTTATGATATCCGATTCATCCTCTTCAACGCTGTCCTCTTCCTGACTTTCAATGACGAAACTCTCGTAATATTTAAAGTCGGAGCAACTGTTGGCCCAGTGCTGATTGGTTGATGATTTACAACCGATACCAATCAAGTCTTTCCCCGCAGCTTTAATCTTTTGTGCCAGAGGAATAAAGTCACTATCACCACCGATGACAATAATTGATGAAATGTGTGAAAATCTCAATATATCCTCAATGGCGTCAAGCGATAATTTAATATCAGCGCCGTTTTTTGCCGAAGCTCCGGGAGGAAAGATCTGGATTAATTCGACGGCACATTTCAATAAGGAGTGACGATATTTTGCAAACCATTGCCAATTGCCATAGGCTTTATTGATGGCCACGTTGCCATATGTGGTCGCAAAATCATAGAGCGCTTGCACGTCAACCAGTAACTCTTGCTGCTTGCTCCTGTTCTGAGTCCGGCCATAGCTGCCACTGCCATGAGCAGAGTCATACAGGCTGGCGTGAATGTTTTCAAAATCCCAATAGACGGCTACGGTCTCTTTACCCATCTCTTCCTCCTGCTTTTATGTACTGATTGCATCCATGAATACTGAACACAGTTAAAGGTGCTGTCAACTTCTGCTTTGACGGAACCGTCCGACCTCGCTGCTGAAATGGCAAGCGGCCTGATGCCCATCTGCCTGCTTAACCAATGCCGGATACTCCTGACGACAAACCTCCTGCACGTAGGGGCAGCGCGGGTGGAAATGACAGCCGCGCGGTGGATTGATCGGTGAAGGAATTTCGCCACTTAAAACCTGATGCTGTCGGACATGCTGTGGATCGGGAATTGGTACGGCGTTAAGTAGAGCTTCGCTGTACGGATGGCGTGGCCGATTATAAAACTGGTCGGCGTCGGCCAACTCGACGATACGCCCCAGGTACATGACCGCCACCCGGTCACAGACATGTTCGATAATACCGAGATCGTGAGAAATAAAAAGGTAGGTCAAACCGAATTCCAGCTGCAGGTCTTTGAGCAGGTTGATGATCTGGGCCTGAATCGATAGATCGAGAGCCGAGACCGGTTCGTCGGCAACAACCAGTCGCGGTCGAACTGCCAGGGTGCGGGCGATGCCGATGCGTTGGCGCTGGCCACCGGAAAATTCGTGGGGATAGCGATCGTAATGCTCGGGGGGCAGGCCGACTTTTTTCATCAGCGTAAGAACCTGCTCACGAATTTCACTGCCGTGAGCAAGGTTGTGGATGACCAGAGGCTCTCCGATGATCTCACCGACGCGCATGCGTGGATTGAGTGATGAATAGGGATCCTGAAAGATCATCTGCATCTCTCGTCGCAAGGCAGTCATTTCACGTTTTGGCATGCCGGTGACACTCTTGCCGTCAAAGTGAATGGTGCCCTCGTCTGGTTCGATCAGGCGCAATAAAAGTTTGCCGGTAGTCGATTTCCCGCAGCCGGATTCACCAACCAGGCCGAGAGTTTCGCCAGCGTTAATCTCGAAAGAGACACCATCCACAGCTTTAAGGCTCTGTTTCGCTGCCCCGGGCCGACTGGCACTGACCTTGAAAGCTTTGCGCAGGTTTTGCACTGTGAGCAGAGTCGACATTATTGCCCCTGCCAGCAGCGCAGCCAGTGTCCCGGTTGCACTTCCTTGAGCGGCGGAAGTTGACCGCGGCAAGGGGCGAAACTCTCGGGGCAGCGCTCGAGGAAAGAGCACTTATCATCTGCAGCTCCGGATCTGGGAACGCTGCCTTCAATGGGAACCAGACGCTTCTGGCGTTCGCCGACGCGTGGGATGCAGGCCAAAAGCCCTCTTGTATAGGGGTGCCGGGGGTTTGCGTAAAGTTCTTTGACAGGAGCGGTTTCCAGAATTGATCCGGCGTACATGATCGCAACCCGGTCGGCATTTTCGGCAACCACGCCGAGATCGTGAGTGATCAGCAGGGTTGCCATGTTGTGCTCTGCCCTGATCTGGGCGAGCAGATCCATAATCTGGGCCTGGATGGTAACGTCCAGAGCCGTTGTCGGTTCGTCGGCAATCAGCAATTGCGGGTCACAGGCCAGGGCCATGGCGATCATGACGCGCTGGCGCATGCCGCCGGAGAGTTGATGAGGATAATCCTTGAGCCTCTGGCCGGCATCGGGCATGCCGACCTTGTGCAGAAGCTCTGCAGCTATCTCCGTGGCTTCGCTTTTATCGTGGCCCCGGTGCAACTGCAGTGTTTCCATGATCTGGTCGCCTATGCGAAAGACCGGATTGAGCGAAGTCATTGGCTCCTGAAAAATCATGCCGATACGATTGCCTCGCACGCGGCGGATTTCCGCTTCGGGGATCCGCAGCAGGTCGATACCATCGAAACGGATGTCGCCGCCAACGATGCGTCCCGGTTCAGGAACCAGACGCAACAGGGAGAGAGCGGTCATCGATTTGCCGCAACCTGATTCGCCCACCAGCGCTAGCGTTTCGCCGCGCTCGATGGTGAAATCAATGCCAGCGATGGCCTTGATCAGGCCTTCGCGGGTAAAGAAATAAGTCTTCAGGTTGCTGACTTCAAGAAGTGTGCTCATGGTGTCCTGTTGACGGGGTCAGAAGTTAGCGCAAATGGAAGCATGCCCTCGCAGGGGATGTCAATGCTAAAGACTATGCGAAAGACCGGAGCGCGGAACGCGTGACGCGGAAAACTTTTGACATGTGATTGGTCTTTGTTGGCTATTCTCGTCTCTCGTCTCTCGTCTCTCGTCTCTCGTCTCTCGATTTGTGTTACCATTACCAAGTTCCACTCACTCATGAAAATGGTGATACCCATGCACGAGCTGGTTGACCTCCACCTCCACAGTATTTTTTCCGATGGTGTCCTGACTCCGACGGAGCTGGTTGCCGAAGCTGCTTCGCTCGGTTTGCGTGCGATTGCGCTGGCTGACCATGATAACGTGGATGGCATCCCGGAAGCGCTCTCTGCCGGACGTCAGTATGGCGTCGAGGTCATTCCGGCGGTTGAGCTTTCGGTTGTCTGGCAGGAGCTGAGCGATCTGCACCTGCTCGGTTATGCTTTCGATCATGAAAATAGCGCCTTGCAAAAGGCGCTTGGTGAATTCAGGGCATTCAGGGCCGGACGAAGTGAACGCATCCTTGCCAATATCAATCTACAACTGGCGGAGGAAGGGCGGCAACCGCTCTTGTCTGCAGATATCAGACAGCGGGCTGGCGGCACAATCGGGCGACCGCACATCGGCCAGGTCCTGCTCGCTTCTGGTTACGCGCGAAGTATGGAGGACGCCTTCTTGCGTTACCTGGTGCCATGCAACGAACCGAAGCGCTTCTTCCCGATTGCCGAGGCGATCCGCCTGATTCACGATGCCGGTGGTTGTACGGTCCTGGCTCATCCGCCGTTTATTGGTGTCAGCGATGCACGGCTCGCGGAGCTGCTCGATGAGTTTATTGCCCTGGGTCTTGATGGCCTGGAAGCATACAATTCCGGCGCCAGCAACGATGGCATTGATCGCTACATAACTGTGGCGCGCCGGAAGGGCTTGATAGTGGCAGGTGGCTCCGATTTCCATCAGCCGATCAAGGGGGGAGTCGTGATGGGCGTCGGGCGCGGCAATCTGAAGATCCCATATCGTTGTGTGGAGGAGATTCGACAGGCTGCCGGTCGAAGGAATTGACAGACAATAGAGGATTTATAGACAAGTAATTATCGTTTCCGTGACGGCCATTTCCATGGCGGTTCCCTGGTGAAATCCATGCCCCGTTTCGGGTCACGAACCCAACTCGCCACTTACCGACCAAACTTCATGGTGCCGGTATCGTATGCCAGATCCATATAGAGATCATCATTGATGAAAAAGTAGATTTTCGCGGCATTCATGTCTTTGATAAAGGTTTGATCCCGTGAGTCCTCTGGGCACATTGCCCGCGTGGTGTGGGTCACCTCAAGCGTGATGTTTTTATCTTTTGCCGCATAGCTGCCGCCTCCACGGTTACAGTCGGCCTGAATGTTCAGTGTGCCATCCGAATGAAAGATGACTGTATATCGGGAGGAGTCAACCGGGGCGGACTGCTGATCGTTGCTGTAAACGGTATGTTGCCATTTCCAGACGACACCGGTGATGTCACCAGCTTCCGGCACACCTCCGGCCTGGAGAGATTGGGTAATGAAAATGAAGCATGTGACAAGCATGCAAACCATAGGGAAACGGCTCAGATTTTGATATTGCACGGCGGTATTCCTCCTCTGTTACCTAATTATCAAGGTTACCATTACCCCTACAATGGCTGGGGCAGAAGTCCCGTTTATATCTATGATCGTCCGGGTTACAAACCTCCCAGGCCTCTGGAATACAGACCCCCGGGAAACAGACTTCCGGACGTCAGGCCTCCCGGAAACAAGCCGCCGAGCATTGGCCGTCCTACGTTTGCCCTCGTCACAGGGCCAAGGTAAAGCATGACTGCCGAGAGCGCGATGCATGGATGAGGACGACTGATCTGGCCGACTTCATCTTACAGAAACCAACTTGAAAAATCTTGATAAATGCCTGTTGTTCGGCACTTCCTGTGACGGCTAAATTGAGGCCGCATGCAGGTTGGGCGGTTTTTTGTGGCTGCGTTCTGACAGCTCATCAAAAACAGATTTTTATCACCAGTTACATCAAGAGATGTTCGAAAAGAATTTTGATGCCGATACCAATCAGGATGCACCCGCCAAAGATTTCTACACGAGCCCCCCAGCGACGGCCGATGCGATCGCCCAACAACATGCCGGCTACGGTGAGGATGCCGGCAACCAGGCCGATCACCAGGGAGGGCATCCAGATCGAGACGCCGATGACACTCAATGAAAAGCCGACCGCGAGAGCGTCAATGCTGGTGGCAATGGAGAGCATAACCAGACTTAATCCCCTGGTTGGATCACGGTCGTCAGCCTTTTCTTCATCATTGCAGGCCTCGTGAATCATGCGGCCACCGATCAGGGCCAGCAGGGTAAAGGCAATCCAGTGATCCCAGGACGAGACCCACTGGATGATGGTTTGACCGGCCAGCCAGCCGATGACCGGCATCAGGGCTTGAAAAAGACCGAAGTGGAAACCGAGACGAAACAGATGCCGCCCGGTAAGGCGTGACAGGACCGTTCCGGTGCCAAGGGCGACGGCAAACGCGTCCATCGCCAGAGCCAGCGCCAGACCGAGTAAGGTTACGGCATCCATTTTGCTGTTATTCCCAATGGGGTTGCTGCTTTGGTGCGGTTCATGACCGCGAGTTATTACGGAAGATTGTCCGGAATGTCAATGCGTTAGGTCTTTCTGTCGTTCATCACTTGTCTAATGGAGCAAGTATTGGTTACTATGTTCCCTTGATCATGTCAAATATCAACCGGTTTCAACATCGGAGAAAGATTAATTCTTATGCGTTCATTCCTGATTCTGACGGTCCTCCTGTTGTTTGCTCATGACACTTTTGCCATGTCTTCTGACGGCTGTGGTGCTGGTGCCTGCGCCGATTGCCATAGCCTCACCAGAGAAGAGACCGCCCAGCTTCTCGGTGACATGGTCGACAAGGTCAATAAAGTCGAGTTCTCAGAAGTTCCTGGATTGTGGGTGGCGGAAGTCGAAAAAGATCAGAAGAAGCTGCCGATCTATATCGATTTTTCCAAACATTATCTGGTCTCCGGCAATATCGTGCGCCTGAACGACAAGGCCAACCTTACCCGGCAACGCAGCGTCATGATGAACAGGGTTGATGTCAGCAAAATCCCCCTTCAGGATGCGTTGCTGCTTGGCAAATCATCGGCAAAAAACAAGGTCATTGTTTTTACCGACCCGGAGTGCCCCTTTTGCAGGAAACTTCACGAGGAGCTTAAAGAAGTTGTCAGACGCGACCCGGAGATTGCCTTCCTGATCAAACTCTACCCTCTCAAGATTCATCCAAATGCCTATGCGATCTCAAAGAGTATCGTCTGCAGTGCATCGATAGAGTATCTTGAAATGAGTTTTGCCGGCAAACCGGTGCCGTCGGCAACTTGCGACACTCCGGTGGTCGATCAGACCCTGGCCATTGCCAGCGATCTCGGCGTACGTTCCACACCGACCCTGATTCTGCCTGACGGGTTGGTCGTGCCGGGCTTCAAAGATGCTGACGCTCTTTTGTCGCTGATCGGCAAGAATATTGCGCAAGTCGTTGTGAAATAATAATTATTCTGTCTCTTGCCTTTAGCTCATCTATCTGATATGACAACCTACCGAAATGCTCGTTTTTAGACTTCGGACAAAGGTGGCAAAAGTTTCTCAGGAGGCAGGATTCATGGGTTTGATGGATGGCAAGCGCGGCATCATTTTTGGGGTCGCCAATGAAAAAAGTATTGCCTGGGGTGTCGCCCAGCAGTTGCATGCGGCGGGAGCCGAGTTGGCTTTTACCTATCTGAACGAGGCTCTTGAAAAGCGTGTGCGCCCACTGGCTGCAAGCCTCGGTTCCACAATAATTCTGCCGTGTGATGTTGGGTCCGATGACGATATCACCGCTGTTTTTAAAGGCCTTGAGCAAGAGTGGAGCACGATCGATTTTGTCGTTCACGCGGTCGCTTTTGCCAATCGGGAGGATTTGAAAAACCCCTTCTCTCAGACCCGTCGCGAAGGCTTCACTCTGGCTATGGATATCAGCGCCTATTCGCTGATTGCCATGACCCGTTGTGCTTTGCCCCTGATGCCGGAAGGTGGCAGCATCGTCACCATGAGCTACCTCGGTGCCGTGATGGCTGTGCCCGGTTATAATGTGATGGGGGTTGCCAAGGCGGCCCTGGAAGCCTCGGTTCGATATCTGGCGGCTGAACTTGGCCCCAAAAAGATCCGTGTCAATGCAGTCTCCGCAGGGCCCATCAAAACCCTCGCGGCATCAGGTGTCGGTAATTTTAATGAAAAGCTGCACGTTATGGAAGTGCGTAGCCCGCTGCGGCGGACGGTCACCCAGGAGGAGGTCGGCAAAGCCAGCCTCTATCTCCTCTCTGACCTCTCTTCCGGGGTCACCGGAGAAGTTCACTATGTCGATGGCGGCTTCAATATTTCCGCGGAGTGAGCATTGGTCTCGCAATTCAATTGTCAAAAAGGGTCCTCAGTGGGGCCTTTTTTGCGTATGGTTCCAACCGTATCAAAACAGAAATCAGAATACAGGAAACCGTCGTGTCTGAAGCTCTGTTCAGTGTCTTCCCGTTTCCTGCAAGCAGTATTCTAACCTTGAAGAGCCTTTCACCATGATCTACGGCAGCACCACAGGACTCAAACCAAGCCAGATCAAGGCCCTGGAAAGAATCTATCAGCGACGCCTGCCCGCCAGTGAAGTGATGACCCCTGAGCTGGCCCGCTACCTGACAGAGCAGTCCAGGGAATTGCGCCGCCAGATCGGTTTGATTGTCGATCGGAGTGGCGAGGTCAAGTATGTTGTCCTCGGTGATGATCGCGGACTGGTCATTCCTGACCTGACCGATTTTGGCCTGGGCCGGAGCGGCCTGCGTGGCTTGCGTTGTTTCCATACGCATCTCAAGGGTGAGCCGATATCCCAGGATGATCTTAACGATCTGGCGCTCTTGCGGCTTGATATGATGATCAGCATCGCCGTTGGCGAGGATGGCTTGCCGGGACAGATTCATTGTGCCCATCTGATTCCAGCCAATCTGGACGGACAGATTCACCTGCTGCAGAGAATTCCGTCAATATACAGCTGGAAGCTTGATTTTAGCGCCTTTATACGGGCTCTCGATGCCGAGCTGGAGCATTCGCGTTCGGCAACGGTCGATCTTGGTGACCGTCGGGAAAAGGCGATTCTGCTTTCGGTGACCCAGGCCTCTCTCCGTGAAGTTGAAGATAGCCTGGATGAATTGGCTGAATTGGCCCGCACTGCTAATGTGGTTGTCCTCGACCGAATCATGCAACGCTCACGCACGGTGAATCCGCGCACCTTGATAGGCGAAGGCAAGCTCAGGGAGGTTGTGATCAGCGCCTTGCATAAAGGGGCGACCCTGTTGGTTTTCGATCAGGACCTCAGCCCGGTCCAGGCCCGCACAATTGCCACCATGACGGATCTTAAAGTCCTCGATCGCAGCCAGTTGATTCTCGATATCTTTGCCCGCCGCGCACACACTCTGGACGGCAAGGTTCAGGTTGAACTTGCTCAACTCAAGTACATACTGCCGCGCTTGAGTGGCAAAGGAACGGCCATGTCGCGCCTGATGGGCGGAATTGGCGGACGCGGACCTGGTGAGACCAAGCTGGAGACAGATCGTCGCCGGATTCGCGATCGCATCAGCCGCCTGGAAAAACAGCTCGCTTCCCTGAGCAAGGGGCGTTTGCAACGACGCCAGAAGCGAATCAGGACCGGCGTGCCGATTGTCTCAATCGTCGGTTATACCAACGCCGGCAAGTCAACCTTGCTTAACGCGCTGACCCAGAGTGAGGTCTTTACTGAAGATCTGCTGTTTGCGACCCTGGACACCTCGACCCGCCGGCTGCGCTTTCCCAGGGAGCGCGAGGTGATTATTACTGACACGGTTGGCTTTATCAGGCAGCTGCCGAAAAGTCTGATGGGGGCATTCAAGGCGACCCTTGAAGAACTGGTTGACGCGAACTTTCTTCTCCATGTGGTTGATATCTCTAATCCTCGTTTCGAAGAGCAGATACGAGCAGTCGAACATATCCTGCAGGAACTCGATCTTCATGAAATCAGCAGGGTCCTGGTTTTTAACAAGATTGATCTGGTTCCTTATGAGGAGATAGATTCGCTCTGCCGGCGTTTTGATGCGATCGCAGTCAGTGCCTATCACAGGGAGAGCTTTACTGATCTGCTACGGGAAATCGAAGAGCGTTGCTGGGGTGACGAGCTCCGGAGAAATTGACAAGCGGCGTATTTTTCGTGTAGCCTGAGCCCGCTCTTGGAGGTTTATAAATGCGCTATTTGCAACTCATATGCTGTCTTTCGTCAGGCATCCTGCTGGCAAGCTGTATTTCAGGCCCTTCTATAATCTCGACTTCTGATCCTGCCATTGTGCCGACGGCAATTTTGCAGCAGGAGGATGGTGAAGCACCCGTTGCCTCCGCTTCGCGGAACGACGGACATGGTGATGAACTTCTGGAGGCTTCGCTCATACAAGGAATCGATGAGAGCGGTGAAGCGAATGAGGAGCCGCCTATCGATGAAGAGACCCTGGCTGATAACCAGCTTCTGCAAGGTTATGACCAGACACCCCCTGAGGAACCGGGTGAAGTCCTCGCTCATGCCGAGCCTGTCTATGATTTTCCGGTCGTGGAGAACGACAAGGTTCGTTATTTTACCGATTACTTCAGTGGCAGAGCGAAGGAGACCTTCACGCTCTGGCTTGAGCGCTCCGGCCGCTACCTGCCGATGATGCGCAAAATTTTTGCCGAGGAGGGCTTGCCGCAGGATCTTGCCTACCTGGCGATGATTGAATCCGGTTTTAACGACAAGGCCTACAGCTGGGCTCATGCGGTGGGCCCCTGGCAATTTATTGAGGGTACCGGCCGTCGCTATGGTCTAAAGAATGACTGGTGGCATGACGAGCGTCGCGATCCCGAGAAGGCAACGCGTGCCGCGGCCCGCTTCCTCTCCGATCTTTACAAGGATTTCGATGGTGACTGGTATCTGGCGGTGCCGTCCTATAATGCCGGCCCCGGCAAAATTCGCGAGGCAATCAAGCGCTACGAGACCAGGGATTTCTGGGAACTTTCCCGCGGCAAGTATCTGAAGGAAGAGACTAAGAACTACCTTCCCAAACTGCTTGCGGTATTGCTGATCGCCAAGCAGCCCGAGAAGTATGGTTTTACCGACCTTGAATATCATGAGCCGATTGCCTATGAAACCGTATTGCTGCCGAGCAGCACCGATGTCGAGGTCATTGCCCGATTGAGTGGCACGGATTACTCGTTGATCAAAAAGCTTAATCCTGAATTGAAGCGTTGGTGCACGCCGCCGGAAGTCAAGGATTACATGGTTCGCCTGCCCGTAGGCAGTGAGGAGCTATTTGCGGATAAATATTACCAGCTTCCCGAGCGGCAGCGGGCCAATTACGTACGCCATAAGGTCCGGTCGGGTGATACCCTGCTGGCCCTGTCGAAGCGTTACGGGGTGCGCGTGAACGATATCCAGCGTCTCAACAGTATTCGCAACGCGCGGACTCTACAGATTGGTGACAACCTGATTGTGCCGCTAAACCCGGACGCAAACGGGTCGACCCCGCTTGCTGAACTCAAGGACGACTATAAGCGCTCACGAAAAGCTTCCTATACGGTGCGTTCCGGCGATTCACTCTGGAAGATTTCCCAGAAGTTTAATGTGACGGAAAGGCAGTTGCGGGTCTGGAACAAGCTTGGCTGGAGCAATGTTATACGGCCCGGACAGCGTCTCATTGTCTCGGGCAAGGCAGTTTCGAACAGCGTCGCTCAAAGTGGTGCCGCTGCGGTCGAAAGGTCCGACACTTTAAAAAAGGTGGTCTACAAGGTTCGCTCCGGAGATACTCTCTGGGCGATCGGCCGTGAGTTTGCGGTTGACGCGCGACAGATCCTCAGGTGGAACAACCTGGCTGAAAATCATGTGCTTCAACCGGGGGAACAGCTGACCCTGCATGTGAGTAGCAGCCATCGTGGTTGAAAACCCTTCCCCGTCTTTTGCCTCTCGAAATCCACGTACATTGTTTTGACAAGTCCGGGGCAGGCTGATAGAATGCGCCGTTTCGAATCAATTAGACCTGCATCAGGTTGAAAGGACTTTGTCTCCATGTTGTCCGTACTTATTGCCTCTGCTGTCGCCGCCCTGTTTGGCGGCGCTCTCTTCCTGACCACCAGCCTGCATCCGGTTGTCTCAGTCATTGTTGGGCTGGTTGTGTTTTCACTCATCTACATCCTGCTGCTGAAGCAGGTCATGAACCGTATCAACACGGCCATGGACGCAGTGCAGAAAGATCTCATGGCCAACCGTCCCGAGGCGGCCATCCTAAAGCTGCAGGCCATGAAGAAAAAATATGCCTACTGGCAGTTCATGATCGATAAACAGATGAACTCACAAATCGGCATGGTCCATTACATGCGTCGGGACTTCAACAAGGCCTACGAATATCTCGGCAAGGGTTTTGTGAGGCACTGGATTGCCATGGCGATGCTGGCCATCATCTATATGAAGCGTAATCAGCCGCAAAAGATGATTGCCACCTTCGACAAGGCTTTGGCCGGCACCCGCAAGGAAGCGCTGCTCTGGAGTCTCTACGCGTTCTGTTTGGAAAAGGTCGGTGACCGCAACAAGGCCGTGAGCATCATGGAGAAGGGCTTGAAGAAAGTCGGCAGCGACGAACTGATGGCTTCAAACCTCGACGCTCTCAAGTCCGGCGGCAAAATGAAGATGCAGTCTTACGGCGACATCTGGTACCAGTTCCAACTTGAAAAGCAGGGTGCCATGATCCGCAAGCAGACCAAGGCCATCCAGGGTCGGCGCAAAATTGTTCGACGATAATGGCGTTGCTAAAATCCTGCCCTCTTGCGTTGTAGCGTTTTTTCAGGACTTCGACAGACAATAGTATGTCTTCACCCCTGAAAACTCACAACGCCTTGGGGGACGAAATTTTGGCTTAGCCATAGGTGTATTTTGTGTGAGATTCGATTATGGCGAAGAAGTCCTCGAAACAGAAAAACAAGGTACCCAAAGAATTTTCCAGCAGCCCCTTCAAGAATTTGAAGGGGCTGCCTGCGTTCAAGGAACAAAAGGTCCCGGTACAAAAGGACAGGGCCGAACAGGAGGCGACCCCGGTTTCCAATGATCAACTCACTTTTGTCGATGAAATGGCTTTCCTTGGTGTCAAACCCCTCAATGGGCGGGTTGTCAAAAAATTGGATTCCGACAAGACAAATCCTCCAGAGTCGCCCAGACTGGCCAGCGAGGAGCATGCAAGAGCAATCTTTCTTGAAGCGTTAGGCTCTGTCGAAAGAACCTTTAAGGATGAATGGACTGAAGATGTGCCTGCAAAGCAGGCGGTGCCGCGACGCATGAGGCAGGTGGGACGTGGCCAACTCAAGCCGGAAGCCGAGCTTGACCTGCACGGTTTGACCGTAGAGGAGTCCAGCGCACAAGTCAGGTTTTTTCTGCAGAACGCAAGCTATCAGGGCTTCCGGGTCGTTCTGGTCATTACCGGCAAGGGACTGCACTCAAACGATGAACCGGTACTGCGTAGGGCGATGGAAAAATTGCTGAATGAACTGCGAGAGCAGGTTCTTGAGTGGGGCGTCGCGCCGCGTCGTTATGGTGGGGATGGGGCGCTGGTGGTTTTTCTGCGGGTGTAGCTACGGACGGACTGCCTTCAACTTAAAGGCCGGCGAGGAAAGTTAACGCCGGCCTTTTTATCTATGTCAATTGACCGTGGAAGGTTCGGTTTCCGTCGGCTTCTTGTTGACGGTTCTGGTACGTTTGGGCTTGGTCTTTTCTGCCACCGAAACCTCAGAAGTCGTGTCTGTTGTCGGCGTAGCTTTGACTGCCTTGACGGTTGCCGCAGCTTTCTCGGTAGGGATCTTCTTCCTGGTGCGCGGAGCTGCCACTTTTTTCGCAGGTTTCTCCACAACAGGTTTTGCTTCAGTTTGTGGCGTCGATACTTTTGCAGCTTCAGCCTTTGCTGTTTTTGGTTTTGCCCGACTGGACCTTGGGGGCTTCGCTTTCTCGTCGGGGGCATCGAAAGACCGGGAAACTTGCTCTTCGGCCGGTTTTACTGCGTTAACAACGGATGTCTCCTGTGTCGTTTGCTCCTGATCGCTCTTCTTGCGGCCGCGGCGAGCCGGTTTTTTCGGCGCGGGCTTCTCTTCAACGATGCTCTGCTCGGTTGGCTCTGATGTCGTCTCGTTCTGTGCTGGGACAACCGCTGCCTTGGGCTTACGGCGACTTCTGCGACGCTTTTGTGGTTTTTTCGCCGCAGGAACGCTATCCAATTGTTCGGTGGGTGTCGTGTCTGGGACGTCAGTGTCGATGGTGTGGTCGTCTTCCGTAGCACTCACCTGAGTCTCTATGGGGTCCTGATCTGCTGGTTGGGCATCTTCAGCAGCAATTGTGTCGGAAGGCTTGCGCCGTTTCCTGCGACGGCGTTTTTTGCCCGGTTCGGCGGACATCTCCGGCGTGTCCAGCTGGGCAGGTTCGCTCCTTGTTTCTTGAACGGCCTCTTTCTCAACGACTTCTGCCTTGACCACTCCTTCAATAACCATTGGCAGAGTTCCTGCTGCCACGTATTCAGACGGTGCCGGTTTTTCCTTGTCCTTTTTCTGAGTCTCAATCTCGACCTGGTCAGCCAGGAAGTCGCGGTTGCCATGGATGTGAATCTGCAGCTGGTAGCGCCGCTCCATGTCGACCAGTTCTTCACGGTTATGATTCAGCACGTAGGCTGCAACGTCGATGGGCAACTGGGCATCAATTCGGCTGATTTGCCCCTTGGCGGCGCTGGCGTGAATCTTTCGCAGCAGTGCGATCGCCTGGGTCTCGGGGCTCTTCAACTGTCCGGTGCCATTACAGTGCGGGCAAGGCATGTGAGAACCTTGCGTCAGGGCGGCCTTGATGCGTTGGCGGCTCAACTCGAGCAGCCCGAATTTACTGATTCGCCCGACGCTGACCCGGGCCTTGTCGTTCTCAAGGGATTTCTTGACCTGGTTTTCAACCTGTCGCATGTTCTTGCGTTCGCGCATGTCGATAAAATCGATGACGATCAACCCGCCGAGGTCACGCAGGCGCAGTTGCCGGCCGACTTCCTCAGCCGCCTCCAGATTGGTCTTTGTGGCCGTTGCTTCAACTCCCTGTTCAGAGGACATTTTGCCGCTGTTGACGTCAATCGCCACCAGGGCCTCGGTCGGGTCGATGACAATTGAACCACCTGAGGGCAGGGCGACCTTGTTGCGACTCAGGGTTTCAATCTGGTCTTCAATCTGGTAGCGGGAAAAGATCGGTCGGCGCTCCTGGTGCAGTTTCACCAGCTTGACATGGTCGGGCATGACCATCTGGAAGAACTCTTTGGCCTCGGTGAAGACCTTGGGGTCATCGACCAGAACCTCATCCATGTCGGTGGTGAAGTAATCACGAATCGAACGGATCATCAGGTTCGATTCCTTGTAGATCAATGCCGGGGCTTTCGCTTTCTGGTCAAGTTGCTTGATGCTTTCGTAGAGGCGAATCAGGTAGCGGTAGTCACGCTCCAGTTCTTCACGGGTTTGATCAAGAGCGGCTGTACGGACGATGTAGCCGATGCCTTCGGCCAGATCGATAGATGACATGGCTTTTTTGAGTTCTTTGCGCTGCGAATCGCTTTCGGCTTTGCGGGAAACTCCGCGGGTCTGGCTGCCCGGCATAAGGACCATGTAGCGTCCGGCCAGCGAGAGGTAGGTGGTCAGGGCCGCGCCCTTGGTGCCGCGCTCTTCCTTGGTAATCTGGACCAGGAACTCCTGCCCTCGGTGCAGCAGGTCGTTGATGCGTGGCCGGGGACCATCTTCTGCTGGGTTGTAGCCCGGCTTGACCGCGCTGTAATTGATTTCGTCGATCTGTAAGAAACCGAGGCGTTCGGCGCCATAATCAACGAAAGCGGCCTGTAGACCGGTTTCAACCCGGACCACGACCGCTTTATAGATGTTGCCTTTGGTGGGTTCCCGACCGGCAACCTCGATATCAAGTTCAGTGAGGACACCGTCTTCTACAATAGCCACCCGGTTTTCTTCGGGATGAGTGGCGTTGATCAACATTTTTTTAGACATGCAAATCTTCCCGGTTGTCGCGCACGACAACCTTAAATTGTTGGGGGTATAACCCTGACCCGAGATCGTGGGCTCAACCGGAACTGGGAGCTCGCTCAAGGAGAGGGTCAATACCGAAACTTTATATCCATGGGGTCATCCATGACCCATAAGACCAAAAAAACCTTTAAAAAAAGGTAGATAGAGAAAACTATATCAAAAATTACTAAAAATGCACACAAAAAATACGAAAAATTCAGGTTGTATCTGATTGGGACTGTGTTTTGCTGCAGAGAGCAAGGTTTGTCAATAATCAAGATTCTCGTCGCCATAGAGATGTGCTATAACGATTCCCATGCTGCAGCTTAAAGATGTTGTCAAACAGTTTGCCGACCAGGTTGTTCTGCGTCATGTTGACTGGCATGTCCGCCCGACAGACCGTATCGGTCTTTGCGGTGAAAATGGTGCCGGCAAAACGACCTTGTTGCGGATATTGGCCGGGCAGTCAGAGGTTGATGCTGGCAAAGTTCAGCTTGCTCGGGGCACCACAATCGGCTACCTGCCCCAGGAAGGTCTGGAACATCGAGGCCGGGATCTTTTTGCGGAGGTGCGTTCGGCGCTCGGGGAACTTCTTTCCGTCGAGAGCGAACTCAAGGTTCTTGAAGGAAAGATCAGCCGTGAAGCGGAGCAAGCAGATCTCAATCGCTACTCTGAATTACAGGAGATCTTCCGGCAACGGGGCGGTTACACGATCGAGGCCGAAATCGGCCGGGTTCTCAAGGGGCTTGGTTTTGCAGAAGAGGACTGGCACAAGCCCTGTGAACATTTTTCCGGTGGCTGGCAGATGCGTATCGCCCTATCCAAACTGCTGCTACAGAAACCGAATCTTCTCTTGCTGGACGAGCCGACCAACCACCTTGACCTGCCAGCTCGCGACTGGCTGGAAAGTTACCTGGCAGCCTACCCCTTCGCCGTCGTTCTGGTTTCCCATGATCGATTTTTCCTGGACCAGGTGGTTTCGCGGATTGTCGAAATCTGGCATGGCAAGCTGACGGATTATCCCGGCAATTATTCCCGTTACCTGATTGCACGGGATGAACGTGTCTCGGCGCTGCGGGAGGCCAAGAGGCGCCAGGATGAAGAAGTCGCCCGTCTTGAAGCGTTCATTAACAAATTTCGTTACAATGCCAACAAGGCGTCCCTGGTACAGAGCCGGGTCAAGCAACTGGACAAGATAGAACGTATAGAGCTGCCGCCTGAACGTAAAAAGATAGGGTTTGCCTTCCCGGTTCCACCTAAAGGCGGGCGCTTGTCGGTCAGCCTGTCCGGGGTGACTCACGGTTACGGTGGCCTGCCGGTCATTGAGGCCGCTGAGTTAGCCGTCGAGCGTGGCGAACGGATCGCCCTGGTGGGGGCCAACGGTGCAGGCAAGTCGACCATGATGCGCCTCCTGGCCGGCGTGGAAGTCCCTCTTGTGGGCGAGCGAGAAGAAGGACATAACCTGGTTATGGCGTATTTTGCCCAGGATCAGGCGCGCACGCTTGATTCAAGACTGACGGCCCTTGAGCAGATCACCCAGGTTGCACCTTTCGATATGGTGCCGAAAGTCCGCAACCTGCTCGGCGCTTTCCTTTTTCACGGTGACGACGTGCACAAAAAGGTTGCTGTGCTCTCCGGAGGAGAACGAAACCGGCTGGCGCTGGCGATTCTACTTCTGAAGCCGGCCAATCTTCTGTTGCTGGATGAGCCGACCAACCACCTTGACCTGGCCTCCAAGGAAATTCTCCTGCAAGCTCTCAAGGGTTACCAGGGTACCCTGGTGTTCGTCTCCCATGATCGTTATTTTGTCGACGCCCTGGCCAGTCGGATTGTTGAAGTTGCCGCACACAGGATCACTTCCTACATGGGTAACTACGGTGATTTTCTGCGGACCAAAAGTGGTGAAGGGGATGCTAGTCACTCGTCATTGCGGGTTGAAAAAGCGATCTCGAAAGGGTCCTCTTCGCAGGACGGATGCAAGTCTGTTCGTGCCGTTTCTCACGCGGAGCGCAAAGCGGCCCGACGGGAAGAACAGAGGTGTCAAAAGCAGCTTGCAGATGTCGAAAAGAGAATTGCCGACCTAGAAAAGGAGCTGGCAGTGCTGACGACAGAAATGCAGGCCCCGGAGATGGCTGTTGATCATGCGCGTCTCGGCAAGCTTATCGATAAGCACACCTCTTTACAGGCAGAACTGGATGACTGCCTTGCGCGCTGGGAAACTCTCCAAGAGTTGCTGGGAGAAGAAACTGCATCGTGAACCGCCCGTTTGTAATAACTGTCGCCAGCGAAAAGGGCGGTGTCGGCAAGACGACGATTGCCACCAATCTTGCGGTCTATCTCAAGGCCCTGCGTGAAGACCTGCCGGTCACCATTGTCTCCTTCGATAATCATTTCAGCGTCGATCAGATGTTTGCCCTTGGCTCGCGCCCGGAAACCAGCGTTGCTGATCTTCTCGAAGATTCGTCGGCTACAGAGTTGACGGCTCTGGGACAGTATGGTGTGCAGTATGTGGCTTCTTGCCGTCGTCTGCAGCCGCCACCCTGCGCCCCGAGCTGGTTGCGGCAGCGCATAGACACTGCGGCCTTTACCGGTATCCTGATTCTCGATACGAGACCGATTCTCGATTGGTTTACCGAGGCGGCCCTGTTGGCTGCAGAACTGGTGCTGGTACCGGTCAAGGATCGAGCAGCCCTGATCAATGCCGGGGCCTTACGGCAGGTTCTGGCTGCCGACAAGCGAACTGATCGACTCTGGTTGCTTCCCAGTTTGGTCGACAGTCGTGCCCGGCTTAGCGCTGAGGTGCGTGTCCATGAGTTTCTCACTTATGCCGCCCGGGAACGTGACTATCAGGTCCTGGATATGTATATCAGCAAGAGTCCCAAGGTTGAGAGCCTAGCTTCCGGTTTCTCCAGCAGTATCCGCCCGGTTCTTACTCATGCCCGCAACACTGCAGTACACCAACAGTTCAAGCAACTGGCCGAGTTTGTCCTCTCTCAATTTGACGCAGAAGTGTCTGATGGGCGTGACCGTCAGACAGGAATTGAGTCAGACGTTGCCGTCAGGATGGCTCCCGGCCACCATCGTCGTCTGGTCCTTGAGTGTCCCTACTGCGGTCGTCAATTTTTTTCATATGCCGGTCATTTTTACTTTGATCTGCGCAGCCGCCGCCGTGGCTTTATTCACCCTGCCTGCTTTGAAAAGATCGCCAATGACCTCAACCTCGATGAGGCCGTTGGTCCGGTCAATCTGATCGCCCTGACGATTGACGGTCCCGGCCTGGTCGCGCCTGAGTGCCGATTGACAGTACACCTGATTGATAGCGAGGGCGGGGTGGTCGAGAGTGAAGAACTTGAGTTCAAGGAGCAGGACTCTCTGTACGAATTATCGTCGATGATGACTGGTCGGTCTCTGGACGCCGCTTACCGGGAATTGATACTCCTGAACTGTGAATCACAGGCTGCTGATGCTGCTTTGACTGATAATGTTTATCGCAGTTTCGCCCGCCACCGTCGACAGGCTGCACGGTCGCTCCGCGACGCCGGGCTCTTCTAGCTTTTAACCGACGAAGACTCTGAAGGGTTCCGATCCTCAGGGTTTGGGATCTGGATTAGATCACTGTCGGAATGTCTTAGAGGTGTCGGACGGTCACAGCCCCTTGTCTGACCTGCTTTTCCAGCCAGCCACTCAGCGATTTCCTCCAGAGATCGCGCGTCAAGGGTATGAGAAAAGTGAAACCGAGTGCGTCAGTGAAAAAGCCGGGAGTCAACAGGAGCAGGCCGCCAGCCAGCACCATGGCGCCGTCAATCAGTGTGGTCGCCGGCATCCGTCCGTGCGCTGTCTCGTCGTGGATTTTTTGCAGGATTGCCACTCCCTGGGTTCTCGCCAACCAGGCACCGGCAATGCCGGTCAGCAGGATGAGGCTGATTGTTGGCCATAGTCCGATAATACGACCAGATTCAAGCAATATGTAAAGTTCCATAAGTGGTACAAATATGAAGAATATGAGGAGTTTTATAAACATGGCCCCTCGTTTAATAGGTGTTTGCCAATGAGAGGCGTTGTCCGGTTCGTCATGTCTGGTTCTTGAAACCTTTCATATGGTAAGTAACTGATTTTAAACAAAAAATAAACTGCAAAAATTTTAGGCATATAGGTGAGGCGGTTGTCGTGTGGTTTTCTGGCCTGGTTGTAAACATGCTTTTCAACGCCTTATCCACGCACTTTGTGGACAAGGTCTGAAACTGACTGAAACGCTTTGCTTTTTCATCCATATCGTTATGACAAAGCCAAAACCTTCGCTTATTGATCGCTCCATGATCTGTCGGTTTCCGTCAATCAGAGTCCATTTGGTTGACGATTCTCTGGACTGTTTTACGTAATGCTGTTTCTGCATCAAGCCCTGCGGCATAGGCCAGTATGACCAGATGGAGCAAAGCCTGGCCCAGAGCTTCCTCATCGGGGAACCCATTGCTCTTGCCGTTGTCGGTCCGGCCGATTGTCTGTGCCAGTTTATGATGGACTTTGGGTAATTCTGCCTGGCGGTTGACCCGATGTGCTCTGGCAATTAACTTCTGGGCACGTTGCAATGCCGGCAGTTTGCTCGGCAGGTGGTCTGCCATGCTGATTTTGCTGTGAGTCGCCTCCGAACGTTTGATGTCATCCCATTGTTTGTCCAGATCTTCCTGGTGGGTCCGTGATCCGTTTCGATCAAAAACATGGGGGTGGCGGCGCACCAGTTTGTCGGCAATGCCGGTGGCTACATCATGAAAGTCGAAGTGATTGCTCTCGTTGAAAAGCTGTGCCTGAAAAACGACCTGTAACAGCAGATCGCCAAGCTCATCGAGAATCAATTCCGGAGAGCCTTGTTCTATGGCATCAATCAACTCGCAGGCCTCTTCCAGAATATAGGGAGCAAGGCTAGCCGGAGTCTGTTCCCTGTCCCATGGGCAGCCGTCTTGCCCTCTGAGGGTCTGCATGATTTTGAGGAGCGAATCTACACTATTGTGCGTGTCTTTGTGAGTCATCGTTGATCTTATCCCAAACAGTGTTGCCCCCTTCTACCGCAGCTCTTGAAAGATTGCAAGGAACCCCTGTTACAGGCTACTAAAGTCTTGCAAATTTGTCCTTAATACGTTAATAGAAGGAACTCAATTTCGGGAGCAGATGAAAATTTCTTGACTGATCCCTGGCGGTTCCTATATTACTGGCGGCTTGCTTTTTTGCCATGAGGTAGATTGCCGTGCTGATCCAGATTGATAAACTGAAAAGACAGCCGCGCCAGATCGTAGTCGATGAGAAAGTGGCCGCTTTCGAGGCCTTGGGGGAGATCACTGAAGAAGGAACGGTTGTTTTCAATGAAACGATTCACGGTGCTCTTCAGGCAGCTCGAACCGGTGATATTATTGAAGTGACTGGTCACCTGATTACGTCGGTCACCTCGCCCTGCGGACGGTGTCTGTCGCCGGTAGTCAGCCCGTTGGATGTCCCGGTGAAACTCTGTTATGTGAACGTTGAAGTTGGCAAAGAAGTTCCTGATGTCGAGGAAGTCGAGCTAAAAAGTGAAGAGCTTGGGTTGATCCCGTTCACTTTGCCGGAAATTGATTTGCGACCGGATCTCGCTCAGGAAATTATCATGTCTCTGCCGCTGCAACCATTATGTAAAGAGACCTGCAAGGGGCTTTGTCCGGTTTGTGGTAACAATTTTAACCAGGACAGTTGTGATTGTGAGCAGCCGATTTTTCATGCAGGATTGGCGGTTTTAAAAAATATCAAGATCAATAAGTAGAGTATTAAAGAGCCTACATAGTTCTGTATCAGACAACGTTCACCGGTCATGCCGGTATTTTAAGGAGATAAACAGACAATGGCAGTCCCTAAGAAGAAAACTTCAAAATCCAAGCGCGACATGCGCCGTTCCCACGATGCCTTGAAAGTTCCCGGTACTTCAGTTTGCCCGCAATGCAAGGAACCGAAGCAGCCTCACCGAGTCTGCGCGTCCTGTGGTAGCTACAAGGGCAAGGACGTTCTTGGTACCGAAGCCTAATTAAGGGACGTTTCTTTTGAATCATCGCCCCATAGTCGCTGTTGATGTCATGGGTGGGGACTATGCCCCTGCACATGAGATCGCCGGTGCCGTCATGGCTGCCAGGCAATGGCAGATTCCTGTTGTGCTGGTCGGCCAGGCTGACGTTGTAGAAAAAGAACTGGCGAACCACGCTATTCAGGGTCTGGATATTCGTGTGGAGCATGCCAGCGAAGTCGTCGGCATGCACGACTCGGCCTCCGATGCGGTACGCAAAAAGAAGAACTCGTCAATCTGTGTTGCCTTTGATCTGGTCAAGCAGGGGAAGGTCGACGCTGTCATCAGTACCGGCAACTCGGGGGCCACAATGGCGGCCGGGATGTTTATCCTTAAACGTATCCCTGGGGTTGACCGCCCGGCTATCGCAACAGTGGTTCCCAATCTGAAAGATCAGACGATTATTCTGGATGTTGGCGGCAATGTTGACTGCAGGCCGCCGCACCTTGTCCAGTTTGCCTTGATGGGGAGCGTGTATGCATCCCGGATGCTCGGCAAGAGTGCTCCGCGCGTCGGCCTTTTGTCGAACGGTACAGAGGAGTCAAAGGGCAACGAATTGACTCGCGAAGCCAACCAGATTCTTAAGAATAGTTCGCTGAACTATATTGGTTACACTGAAGGGCGCGATATCTTCAATGGCTCGGTTGATGTCGTGGTTTGTGACGGTTTTGTTGGCAATGTCGTCCTGAAGGTCTCCGAGGGGCTGGCTGAGGCGATCGGTCTCATGTTGCGTCAGGAATTCAACTCGAAGCTTTTGCCCAAGATCGGTTATCTCCTGGCCAAACCGGCACTTAACGCTTTCCGTAAGAAAGTGGACTACGCAGAGTACGGTGGAGCCCCGTTGTTGGGGATTCAGGGGACAGCCATGATTTGTCATGGCAGTTCCAGTCCCATGGCTATCATGAATGCCATCAAGATGGCTCACGACAGCGTGACCCATCAGGTCAATAGGCAGTTGGCTGCACATATGGAAGAAATCCAGGCTGGGAAATCAGAAGCTGGAGACCACCCCGACGCCATCGCCTAACCGAAAACTTTAAGGAGCATGACTGTGATCAGAGCAAGAATCACCGGCACCGGATCCTATGTCCCTGAAAAAATTCTGACCAACCTCGATATTGAGAAATTTCTCGACACCAACGATGAATGGATCAGGTCACGTACGGGAATTTGCGAGCGGCACATTGCTGCCGAGGGCGAGAACACTTCCGATCTGGCGACCCGTGCCGCAGAACGTGCCTTGGAGATGGCAGGAGTCTCTGCAAAGGATATCGACCTGATCGTGGTCGGTACTATCACCGGCGATTATCCCTGGCCGGCGACTGCGTGTGTCGTTCAAGGTAATCTCGGAGCTGGGAATGCGGCTGCTTTTGATGTCTCTGCCGCCTGCAGCGGTTTTCTCTATGCATTGTCCTGTGCTGTTGATCGCATCGAAGTTGGGCGCTCTAAAAAGGCGTTGGTCATTGGTGCCGAAGTTCTGAGCCGAATCATCAACTGGGAGGATCGAAATACCTGTATCCTCTTTGGTGACGCCGCCGGAGCCGTTGTGGTCGAAGCCGGCGAAGGAGATCGTGGTATTCTTTCCACCCACCTGCATGCCGACGGAACCCAGCTTGAACTTCTTTACCAGCCGGGATTTGGCACGAAAAATATGCCGAGCGTGGAAGCGCTAAAAGAAAGAAATTACTTTTTAAAAATGCAGGGCAACGAAGTTTTCAAGGTTGCCGTGCGTTCGATGAGTGATGTTGCCAATATTGCCCTTAATACAAATGGTATGACTGCCGGGGATGTCGATCTGTTTATCCCTCATCAGGCCAATATCCGGATTCTGAAGGCTACGGCGAAAAAAATCGGTCTGAGAGATGAACAGGTCTATATCAACGTCGACCGTTTTGGCAACACTTCGGGGGCGACGATTCCGCTGGCTCTGGACGAAGCAAACCGGGCGGGCAGGATCAAGGAAGGTGATATCCTTCTTCTCGATGCTTTTGGCGGCGGTTTTACCTGGGCGGCAACTTTGCTGCGCTGGTAATTCGAATTCAAATTGAGTGTAAGGTGTCTGAACAACATGATTGCTTTTTTGTTCCCTGGACAGGGGTCACAGCATGCCGGTATGGGCAAGGATCTTGCCGATAACTTTCCGGTTGCCCGCCAGCTTTTTGAAGAAGCGAATGACGCTCTCGGTTTCGACCTTGCTTCGCTTTGCCATAATGGCCCGGAAGAAGATCTCAAGTTGACAGCCAATACGCAACCGGCAATACTCACGACCAGTGTGGCGGCTCTGCGGGTTCTCGAGGCAGAAACAGGGCTCGTTCCTGCGTTTGCTGCGGGACATTCACTCGGTGAATACAGCGCTCTGGTTTGCGCCGGTGCTCTGACGTTTGCTGACGCGGTTCGTATTGTTCGTCAACGTGGTACATTCATGCAGGAAGCTGTTCCGGTCGGCAGTGGTTCAATGGCGGCAATCCTTGGCCTCGATCCGGACATTCTTGATGCTGTTTGTCGTGACTCCAGCCAGGGGCAGGTGGTTTCTCCTGCGAACTTCAACAGTGACGGACAGGTGGTTATCGCCGGTCATTCCGAAGCCGTTGAGCGTGCGGTTGAACTGGCTAAAGAAAGAGGTGCGAAGAGAGCGATGTCGTTGCCGGTCAGCGCGCCTTTCCATTGCAGCCTGATGGTTCCCGCCGGTGAACGTCTGGCCCATGTTCTGGCCGGCATCACCATCGGTGAAATGTCCTTGCCGGTCGTGTCCAATGTTGAGGCCGCGCCGAATCAGGATGCCAGCCGGGTGCGCGATCTGCTGGTTCGCCAGGTCAGTGCTCCGGTTCGTTGGCAGGAGACAATAGCCAGTATGGTCGCTCTTGGTGTCGAACGATACATTGAGATCGGCCCTGGCAAGGTTCTGTCCGGCCTTGTAAAACGTATGGCGAAAGGCAGCACCGTTCAGAATGTGCAAAATGTTGAAGACATAAGTGCCCTTGCCGGATAAATGCGGAGATCCTGAAATATGCTGACCGATAAAGTTGCTATTGTCACCGGCGCATCACGCGGAATAGGTCGTTCTATTGCCCTTGCACTTGCCGGGCAAGGCGCTAAAGTTGTAGCGTCGGCCCGTGGTGCCGAAGCCCTCGAAGGCCTGATTGCAGAGATCAGGTCCCTGGGTGGTGAGGCCGAGCCTGTGGTCGGGGATGTTGCTGTTGAAGCCGATGCGAACAGTCTTGTCGAGCGGGCCGTTGCAGTTTATGGCCGGGTCGATATTCTTGTCAACAATGCGGGAATCACGCGTGACGGTCTGTTGTTGCGCATGAAAAACGAAGACTGGGATGCTGTCCTTGATACGAACCTGAAAGGGGCCTTCCTCTGCATTCGTGCGGTCACGAAAGTTATGAGTAAGCAGAGGTCGGGTCGCATTATCAATATCTCGTCAGTGGTCGGGGAAATGGGCAATGCCGGACAGGCCAACTATTGTGCCAGCAAGGCTGGGTTGCTCGGGCTGACCAAGTCGGTTGCCCGTGAGCTGGCCCGTCGCAATGTGACGGTGAATGCCATCACTCCCGGTTTTATCGTTACCGATATGACTGAAGGCATGACGGACAAGGCCCGTGAGGCCATGACGGAACAGATTCCGCTGGGACGTCTTGGTAAAGCCGAGGATGTCGCAAATGCCGTGCTCTTTCTGGCCTCTGACCAGTCAGCCTACATCTCCGGCCAGGTGCTTGGCGTCAATGGCGGAATGTATATGTAACTTCACCGGGTATTTTTATAAATCACAAATGAGACGGTCATAGATCGGATCGAAACCACCAAGTTAAGGAGGAATGAAATGGCTAACATTGCAGAGCGCATCACAAAGATTGTTGCAGAGCAGCTGGGTGTAGAAGAGGACCAGGTTACGGCGGAAGCGTCTTTCATGGATGATCTGGGCGCCGACTCTCTCGATACGGTTGAACTGGTTATGGCTCTTGAGGAGGAATTCGATATTGAAATCTCCGACGAAGATGCCGAAAAGATCCAGACGGTCCAGAACGCTATCGACTACGTTAATAATAATTCTTGAATCTTCGACAGTCACGGCCAGTTGCTGCGACCGTCACTTAATAACAGAACCCGCCCCGACAGCACATTGATGCTGTCGGGGACTGGCTTTGTGTTGGGAGGATAATAGCCTCATGCGCAGAGTTGTCGTAACAGGTATGGGAATCACTTCCCCTCTGGGTACTGGCCTGGAAAAGAATTGGAATGCCCTGACCAAAGGTCTCTCCGGTATCGGTCCGGTCACCCGTTTTGACACCACGGATTTCCCGGTCAAGTTTGCCGGTGAGGTCACAGATTTCCCCGAGGAAGAGTTCTTTGATAAGAAAGAGGCCCGTAAGATGGACCTCTTTATCCACTATGCTCTTGGCGCCGCTGCGATGGCGCTTGCTGATTCCGGCCTGGAAATCAATGATGATAATGCCGAACGTGTCGGTGTTGTGGTCGGATCCGGAATGGGAGGCTTGCCTGCCATCGAACGTTATCATGAAGCTATGGCCAGTGGCGGCTACCGCAAAATCAGCCCCTTCTTTATCCCGATGACGATTATCAATCTGGCTGCTGGCCAGATTTCCATAAAACACGGCGCCAAAGGGCCCAACATAGCGCCAGTTTCTGCCTGTGCAACAGGAACCCATTCGATTGGCGATGCCTTCCGCATCATCCAGCGCGGCGATGCTGACGCTGTTATTGCCGGGGGTACAGAATCGACCATCTGTGGGCTTGGTATGGGTGGTTTTTCGGTTATGAAAGCCCTCTCGACGCGTAACGATGACCCGCAGGCGGCGAGTCGTCCTTTCGACAAAAATCGCGACGGTTTCGTGATGGGCGAGGGTGCCGGCATTGTTATCCTTGAAGAGTACGAGTCAGCCAAACAGCGCGGAGCCAAAATTTATGGTGAAGTTGCCGGTTATGGCTTGACCGGCGATGCCTACCATCTGACGGCTCCTGCTCCAGGTGGTGAAGGCGCCGCGCGTTGTATGCAGATGGCTTTGGATACAGCTGGCGTGAACGCCGAAGAGGTTGATTACATCAATGCCCACGGCACCTCGACGCCATTTAATGACCTCTATGAAACTCTGGCGATCAAGTCTGTGTTTGGTGAGTATGCCAGGAAGCTGATGATCAGCTCGACCAAGAGTATGACAGGTCATCTGCTCGGTGCAGCAGGGGGAGTCGAAGCCATCTTCACCCTTCTGGCAATGCAGCATGGTGTTGTCCCTCCGACCATCAATTACACTGAGCCTGATCCTGAATGTGATCTCGATTACGTTCCGAACGAGGCGCGCAGAGCCGATGTAAAGATCGCGCTTTCCAATTCGCTCGGGTTCGGCGGCACCAACGCAACCCTGTTGTTCCGCAAGGTATAATGATCATGCTCGTTATCGGAAGTGATCATGGTGGGTTGGAGTTAAAAGAGGCTGTCAAGGCCGATCTCACTGCACGTGGTATCGTCGTGGCAGATTACGGAACTGACAACTGCGACTCTGTCGATTATCCCGATTTTGCTGAAAAAGTTGCTGGCGCCGTTTCCCGCGGCGAAGGCACTCTGGGCATCCTGATCTGCGGAACAGGTATCGGCATGTCGATTGTGGCCAATAAATTCTCCGGAGTACGTGCTGCGCTGGTGACTGATGAGTTTATGGCGCAGATGGCCAAACAACATAATAACGCTAACATCCTGGTTCTGGGTGGACGGGTTCTGTCCGTGCCCCTGGCCACGAAAATGGTGAAAGTCTGGCTTGATACAGCCTATGAAGGCGGCCGCCACCAACAGCGTCTCGATAAGATCACGCGGTTGGAAGAAGCGCTTCATGCCGGTAATTTGTAACTCGGTTTTCTTCGGGCAGGCCAGACGCCTGCCCGTTTTTTTCGCTATTGATAGCAATACCAATAATCAGCCTGGAGGTTTGCATCGCCATGTTCGATAAACTCGCCCAATTTGATCCGGAAATTGCTGCGGCAATCCGCAAGGAGACAGAACGCCAGGAGTACAGTCTGGAATTCATTGCCTCGGAAAACTTTGTCAGTGAAGAAGTTCTCGCCGCCCAGGGCTCCGTCCTTACCAACAAGTATGCCGAGGGGTACCCCGGCAAAAGATATTATGGTGGCTGTGAATTCGTTGATGTCGCTGAACAGCTGGCTATTGATCGTGCCAGGGAAATCTTTGGCGCGGAGCATGCCAATGTTCAGCCTCATTCTGGATCCCAGGCCAATATGGCGGTCTATTTTGCAGCCTGTCAGCCTGGCGATACGGTTCTGGGAATGAATCTTGCCCATGGTGGACACCTGACTCATGGCTCTCCGGTAAACTTTTCCGGCAAGCTTTTCAATATCGTACCCTATGGTCTTCGTAAAGAGACCGGCAGGATCGATTACGATGAAGTTGAGCAGTTGGCCAGACAGCATCAGCCGAAATTGATCGTGGTCGGCGCCAGCGCTTATCCTCGCACCCTTGATTTTGAAGCCTTCAGGCGTATCGCAGACCAGGTTGGAGCGACGGTCATGGTTGACATGGCTCATATCGCCGGCCTGGTTGCGGCAGGCGTCCATCCGACGCCGGTTCCCCACGCAGAGTATGTGACCACCACTACGCACAAAACCCTGCGCGGACCGCGTGGTGGCATGATCCTCTGCCGTGAGGAATATGCCAAGGCCGTGAACAGCAATATTTTCCCGGGCATTCAGGGTGGACCTCTGATGCATGTGATTGCCGCCAAAGCGGTTGCGTTCAAGGAAGTCCTTGCCCCCGAGTTCAAGACTTATGCTGGTCAAGTGGTCAAAAACGCTCAGGCTCTCGCAGAAGAACTGGTGTCGCGCGGTCACAATCTGGTGTCCGGCGGGACCGACAATCACCTGATGCTGCTCGATTTCACCGGCACCGAGCTGACCGGCAAGGTCGCCGAGGCAACGCTTGAAAAAGCCGGTATCACGGTCAACAAGAATGCCGTGCCTTTTGATACCCGTTCACCTTTTGTGACCAGCGGTGTTCGCATCGGTACGCCGGCAAGCACTACGCGCGGGCTCAAAGAGAATGAGATGCGCCAGATCGGTGCCTGGATCGATGAAGCCCTGCAGAACCTTGAAGACGGGGCGGTCCTGGCCAGGATCCGCGGTGAAATTCGTGAGCTCTGCCAACAGTTTCCTCTCTACGCGCACAGGCTCGTCTAGATGGAACGACCGTCCTGGGACGAATATTTCATGGATATCACCCGCCTGGTGGCGCGACGCTCAACCTGTATGCGTCGCCAGGTTGGCGCCGTGATGGTCAAGGATAAAAATATTCTGGCCACAGGCTATAATGGAACGCCCAGTAAAATTACCCACTGTGATGTCACCGGTTGTCTTCGCGAGCAGCTGAAGGTTCCTTCCGGTGAGCGTCATGAACTCTGTCGTGGCCTGCACGCCGAGCAGAATGCGATTATTCAGGCGGCCCGACACGGTATTAATATTGCGGATTCGGTTCTCTACTGTACGGATTCACCCTGTATCATCTGTACGAAAATGTTGATCAATGCGGGAATCCGCAAAGTTATTTACCTGCAAGGCTATGCCGACAAACTCTCCATGGAAATGCTGGAGGAGTCCGGAATCGAGGCTTGCGCATTTGCTGAAGTAATGACTGGAGACCACTCATGAAATGTCCATTCTGTAGTCATGACGACACCCGTGTCGTCGACTCCCGTCTTGGTAAAGAGGGTAACAATATTCGCAGGCGCCGTGAATGTGTCGATTGCGAACGGCGCTTCACGACCTACGAGCGGGTCGAGGAGACTTTGCCTCTGGTTATAAAAAAGGATGGTCGCAGAGAAGTCTTTGATCGCCAAAAGATTATTTCCGGTATTCAGAGAGCCTGTGAAAAACGACCTGTTTCAATTGCTGCTATAGAAAAAGTTGCTGACCAGATGGAGGTCGCACTGCAGGAAAGTGGTGAAAAGGAGATTCCAGCCAGTCGCATCGGTGAATCTATTATGGCCGCTTTGCAGGCTCTTGACGAAGTTGCTTATGTCCGTTTTGCGTCCGTTTACCGCCAGTTCCGAGATATCAACGAATTTATGTCTGAATTGACTGATATCCTGGCCAAAGGTACTGCTAAATAGTGTTCACCCGGAAGCTTCCGGTTCCCGCCTACCGGTGACGCATTGCGAGCCGATATGACAACCCAGTCAGAACAATTCATGCAAAAAGCAATAGAGCTTGCCCGCAAAGGTCTGGGGAGAACTGCACCCAATCCTCCGGTTGGAGCCGTGCTGGTGCGTGATGGCAAGGTCGTCGGAGAGGGCTTCCATCCTGCGGCCGGTCAGCCGCACGCAGAAATATTCGCCTTGCATGACGCTGGTGATCTGGCCCGGGGCGCGACCCTTTATGTCACTCTGGAACCCTGCTGTCATCATGGGCGGACCGGTCCCTGCACCGAAGCGTTGATCTCTGCCGGCATCAAGAAAGTTTTTGTGGGCGTGCAGGATCCGAATCCACAGGTTGCCGGCAAGGGTGTCATGCGTTTGCGGGAAGCCGGAGTCGAGGTCGTTTGTAATCTTGTCATGGATGAGTGCCAGACGTTGATAGCACCCTTTGCCAAACATCTATCCAGTGGTTTGCCTTATGTTGTCTTCAAGGCAGCGATGACTCTGGATGGGCAAACGGCAACCGGCAATGGTGATTCACGCTGGATTTCCTGTGCTGCGAGTCGCGAGATGGTCCATCACCTCAGGAACCAGGTTGATGGCGTCATGGTCGGCTCAGGGACCGTCAAGCATGACAACCCACGTCTGACAACCAGACTTGCCGTGAACGGCCGTGATCCGGTTCGTATTGTGTTCGATGGCAAACTGGAGACTTCACCGCAGTCAACGGTGTATTGTCAAAAATCAGAGGCAAGAACCATTCTGGTGACTTCTGCCGAACAGGGTGAAGAGGCTTTGCAACCGTACCGGGCCGCCGGTGTGGAGGTTCTGCAGGTCCCACCAACCGCTGATGGCCTGGACTTGCATGGAGCTCTTCTTGAACTTGGCAAAAGAAATTTTCAGTATCTCTTGCTGGAGGGTGGCAGCGTCCTTGGCGGAGCGATGATGCGGGCGGGGTTGGTGGATCGCGTCATGATATTTGTGGCCCCGAAACTGCTCTGTGGCGTCGGGCGCAACTTGTTGGATGGTGATGGCGTTGCTACAATCGAAGAGTCCCGCAGGTTGATCAATTTGCGAGCGCGCCAGATTGATACGGATATCCTGTTAGAAGGGGAGGTGCAGCATGTTCACCGGCCTGATTGAAGACCTTGGCATATTGCGCGATATCCGCACCGGATCTGACCAGGCTCGATTGACTGTTGCGACCGGTCTGCCGATGGCGGAGCTCAGCCTGGGTGAGAGTATTGCCGTCAATGGTGTCTGCCTGACAGTGACGTCTTTCGGCGACGGCGTTTTCGCGGCTGATGTCTCTCCGGAAACCCTCGATTGCACAACCCTGGGGCGACTCTCACGCGGGACCAGGGTTAACCTTGAACGCGCCTTGCGCCTCTCCGATCGACTGGGAGGACATCTGGTCACCGGTCATATCGACGGTCAGGCCCGTCTCATTGAACGTCGTCAGGATGGCAATGCCTGGCGTTTTGCATTTCAGGCCGATACGAGCGTCATCTCCCTGCTTGTCGCAAAAGGCAGCGTTGCCATTGACGGCGTCAGCCTGACGGTTAATGAAGTGACCGGGTCTTCTTTCTCATTGGCGATTATCCCGCACACGATAAGATTGACAACCTTACAGGATCGCAGAATCGGTGAAGACGTTAATGTCGAAACGGATCTGATAGGTAAATATGTTGCGAAATTTGTCCAGGATGGAACCTCAGCAAAACCACGAGAAGTGACGATGGATCTCCTTGCCAAGAGTGGCTTTTTGTGAGATATTTTCAAGTCTTGCTGAATAATTAGACAATCAGGGATTATTATGCCGTTAGATCGTGTCAAAGATGCACTTGAAGATATTCGCCAAGGCAAAATGGTCATTCTGGTTGATGATGAGGATCGTGAGAATGAAGGCGATCTTTGCATGGCCGCAGAAATGGTCACCGCTGAAGCCGTGAATTTTATGGCCAGGGAAGGGCGTGGCCTGATCTGTCTGACCCTGACTGAAGAACGCGCTGATCATCTCGGCCTGCCACTGATGGTCCAGGAAAATTCTTCCTCTTTTGGTACGGCGTTTACGGTCTCAATTGAGGCGCGTCGAGGTGTAACCACAGGCATCTCTGCAGCAGATCGCGCCCTCACGATTCAGGTTGCCATAGCCGATGCAACCACGGCGCAGGACCTGGCCCGTCCGGGGCATGTCTTCCCGCTCCGCGCTAAAAAAGGCGGGGTCATGGTGCGGGCCGGGCAGACCGAGGGCTCTGTCGATCTTGCGCGACTGGCCGGTCTGAAGCCGGCCGGTATGATCTGCGAAATCATGAATGATGACGGTACCATGGCGCGCATGCCTGAACTTCGCAAGTTTGCAGAAAAACACCAGCTGCGCATTGTTGCAATTGCCGATATGGTAGCCTATCGGATGCGCAAGGAGTTGCTGATTACGCGCGCTGCTATGACCCGTCTGCCGACCCAGTCCGGTGGCGAATTCCAAGCCATTGTTTATGATAACGCCGTCGACAAGTGCCAGCATCTGGCACTCTACAAAGGAGAGATCAGCTCTGACAAACCGCTGCTGGTCAGAGTCCACTCCGAATGCCTGACCGGAGACGTGTTCGGCTCGGAACGTTGTGATTGCGGCGAGCAGTTGCACGCAGCCATGCGTATGATTGAAGCGGAGGGTGCTGGCGTTATTCTGTACATGCGCCAGGAAGGGCGTGGCATCGGCCTCGTCAATAAACTCAAAGCGTATAACCTGCAGGATGAAGGGCACGATACCGTTGAAGCCAATGAGGTGCTTGGCTTCCAGGCCGACCTGCGTGATTACGGGATCGGTGCCCAGATTTTGAATGAGCTTGGCGTACGCAAAATCCGCCTTTTGACCAATAACCCGCGCAAGATTATCGGTCTTGAAGGTTATGGCCTGGAGATCGTTGAACGGGTCGCGATTGAGGTGCCTGCCAACAAGAGCAATCTGAAATACCTCAAGACCAAGCAGGAAAAGTTGGGTCACTTGCTTGAAAATTTATAGTTTCGGGGCAGATCGTTCCGGACCATGTTTAACGGGAGGCCAGAGATGCCGAAAATTATTGAAGGAAAACTTGATGCCAAGGGGCTGCGCGTTGGCTTGCTGGTGAGCCGGTTCAATAGTTTTATCAGCGAACGTCTTGTCGAAGGTGCCGTCGATGCACTTTTACGTCACGGAGCCGAGCCTGAGGAGATCAGTGTTGTCAGAGTCCCGGGAGCTTACGAAATTCCGCCAGCGGCTAAAAGGATGGCCGATTCCGGTCGCTATGATGCAATTGTCTGTCTCGGTGCGGTTATTCGTGGTGCAACTCCGCATTTTGATTATGTCAGCGCCGAAGTCTCCAAGGGGGTTGCCTCTGTTTCCCTCGAGTCAGGTATCCCGGTCGCCTTTGGAGTGTTGACCACGGACACCATAGAGCAGGCCATTGAACGCGCGGGCAGCAAAGCGGGCAACAAGGGCTTTGATGCGGCGATGGCTGCCATTGAAATGGCTAATCTCTACAAGGCGCTATAACTGAAAATGGCACGCGGAATCAGACGTCAAGGGCGCGAAATGGCCCTGAAATTACTCTACAGTCTGGCAGACCATGAAGGGGGGTCTCTTGATCATGTGTTGGGTGATTTCTGGGAAAACTTCCGGTTCCGTAATGATGTCCTCGGCGAAGTGGTCGAAGACGAGTCGACGCTGTTGCAACCTGAAGTCAGACAGTTCTCCGAGCTCCTGGTCCGTGGTGTGACCGAGAATCTCGAACGGATTGACCAGGAACTTAACTCGTATTCAACCAATTGGGCTCTTGACCGTATGGCGAGAGTTGATCTGGCTATTCTGAGGCTGGCAGCGTTTGAGCTGATGTATAGCCCGGATGTTCCGCATAATGTCGTGATCAATGAGGCCATTGAACTCGGCAAACGCTTTGGCACCTTGGAAACGTCATCCTTCATCAATGGTGTTCTGGATCACCTCGCACAACAACACCGAACCCTGTTGCCATGATTCCCTCGGAGAGAGTGGCCCTTTCTGCTGATGCCCTGCCCGGTGAAGCTGTCGTGGCGCTCTATTTTTCAGATCAACGGCCTCTTGATGGGCCTGCCGCACTCCTGGACTGGCGCCTGGATGGGCAGTTGACCAGGATGCTTCTTGACAAAGAGGTTGGTGGCCGCGCCGGAGAACACGTGATGTTGCAGAATAATGGCAAACTTCATGTGGATTGGATTCTTTTCGTCGGTGGCGGCAAGTGGCATGGTCTCTGTACGGACACTCATGCCTCCCTGGTCAGGCATATGCTGAGTGTTGCCAGCCGGGCTGGTTTTAAAGATGTGTCCCTGGCATTCACACCGCATGATGAGATGGGCCCCGAAGATTTGCAGCTACAGATCAACGATGCCCTGCGGCTCGAGGGGACAGGGATAGAAGTGTGTCGCTTTTCGTGTGAAGCGGCTGTTTCAGTTTAGGTGGGCGGCGTTGACGCCCCTTAGTCTTTTTGAAAAGGTTCGTGACATGAAGAATATCAAAGTTGGATTGCTCGGTTTCGGAACGGTCGGCACCGGTGTCGTGAGAGTTATGCAACAGAACCAGGCCCTGATGGCCAGCCGCCTTGGCGCGAGCGTTGAACTGGCACGAATCGCTGATCTTGATACTGCGACTGACCGTGGGGTAACGCTTGCTCCCGGTCTATTGACTGATAATGCGCAGGCTCTTCTGAATGATCCCGATATAGACATCGTCATCGAGTTGATCGGTGGTTATGAACCCGCACGCACCTTTGTGCTTCAGGCAATCCGCAACGGTAAACATGTCGTGACTGCCAACAAGGCCCTGCTTGCCATCCACGGCGAGGAAATTTTCAGTGCCGCAGAGGAGGCAGGGGTCAGCGTCATGTTCGAGGCCTCGGTCGGCGGTGGAATTCCGGTGATTTCGGCCATCAAGGAAAATCTCGGCACCAACAACTTCTCTGCGATTTACGGCATCCTTAACGGCACCTGCAATTATATCCTGACAAAAATGGATGAAGAGGGGGCCGGTTTTTCCGAAGTGCTGGCAGATGCCCAGAAGCAGGGTTACGCAGAAGCGGATCCGACCTTTGACATTGAAGGGATCGACACTGCCCACAAGCTTGCCCTGCTGCTCAGCCTCTGTTTCGGCACAAAGGTTGATTTCAACCAGATCTATACCGAAGGCATCAGCAAGGTGACCGCGCTTGATATCGAATATGCACGCGATTTCGGCTACAAGCTTAAATTGCTTGCGATCGGCAAGCGTGACGGTGATCTGATTGAGGCCCGGGTGCATCCCACCATGATTCCCGCAGATTATTCCCTGTCTGCGATCAGCGGTGTCTTCAACAGCGTCCGCCTGGTCGGCGATTTCTCAGGGCCGGTTATGTTCTCCGGATTCGGTGCCGGAAGGGATGCGACCGCCAGCGCTGTTATGGGTGATGTCCTGTCGATTGCCCGAGATATGAAAAGCAGTTCCGGCATCAGGACGCCGGCCCTCGGTTGTCGGCAGGGGCAGCTGGCTTGCTACAAAATCAAGCCAATGGAACAAATTTTTACCCACTATTATCTGAGGTTCACTGTCAAGGACCAGCCCGGTGTTCTGGGTCAGATAGCCAGCATCCTAGGCAAGCACGAAATCAGCATCGAATCAATGATTCAGCCTCATCGTCACACCGCAGAAGCTGTGCCGATCGTCTTTATGACTCATGTGGCGAAAGAGCGTAACGTGGTTGCTGCCTTGGTAGAAATTAATCAGTTGGATGTGATTCAGAAAGAGACGCTGCTGATTCGTGTTGAGGAGAATCTGGAATAGGTGGGTGCAAAAGTCTCGTGGTTTGTGGTTAATGATTCCTTAACCCCGAACCCTGAGCCAAATCCACTTATCCTCCCAGTTGCCCGGTCTGCCGCAGCGCCTCGTAAAGAATGATTCCGGCCGCCGTGGAAAGATTCAGGCTGCGGACAGCCGGGCCGCGGATTGGAATGCGAATTGAGTGATCGGCATTAAGCCGCAAAAGTTCTTCAGAAAGCCCCAGCGTTTCCTTACCGAAAACCAGCAAGTCCCCCGGCCTGAAGTCAGCTTCAGTGTAGCTTTTGGCGGCTTTTTTTGAGGTATACCAGAAACGTCCCTCCGGGAAGCTTGCCTGCAATTCAACCAGATCTGTCCATTGACGAACGTCCACCGCGCTCCAGTAATCAAGTCCCGCCCGTTTCAAATGTTTGTCGTCAATGGAAAAACCGAGCTTGCCAACCAGGTGCAAAACGGTGCCAGTTGCGGCACAGAGTCGTGCAATATTACCGGTGTTCGGTGGAATTTCAGGCTCAATAAGAACAATATGAAATGACATGACGATGAGGATTACTTTTCACAGCAAGGCCGCCAGCGGCGGTGGAGCCAGAACCACTGGCTGTTCTCAGGCCGACGATAGGAGAACGCCGTGATTAGCGGTCTCTGAAGAGCTCTGACCAGCGTCGCAATACAGATAAAGGGAATATATTCCAGCCAGTTGCGTATAAACATGCGTCCTGAAAACATCTGTTTTTGGTGAGGAGAAGATAGCACGGGTCATGCCGATGAGCAAAAGAAAAGCGGGCGAAAATGCCCGCTTTTCAATGTTGAATTTAGAGATAAACGATTACTGGCTGGCTTTGAGCGCCTGGTCAAGATCCTCAATGATATCCTCAACATCTTCGATGCCGACCGAGACGCGGATGTAATCCGGGCTGACCCCGGCCGCGATCTGTTCTGCATCAGAGAGTTGCTGATGGGTGGTGCTGCCGGGGTGGATAACCAGAGTCTTGGCATCACCTATATTCGCCAGATGACTGCATAGTTTGACAGAATCAATGAATTTTGTGCCCGCCTCGCGGCCGCCCTTGATGCCGAAACCAAGGATCGCGCCCTGTCCTGCCGGCAGGTAGCGCTGGGCCCGTTCATAATCCGGATGACTCTTGAGACCGGGGAAATTCACCCATGCCACCGAAGGATGCCCTTCAAGGAACCGGGCGACCTTGAGAGCGTTTTCACAGTGGCGCGGCATGCGAACATGCAGGGTTTCCAGGCCCTGCAGAATCTGGAAGGAATTGAACGGTGAAATACAGGGGCCCATGTCGCGCAGCAGCGTGATGCGCATCTTGAGAATATAGGCCATCGCGCCAAGCGCTTCGTGATAGATCAGGCCGTGATAGCTTGGATCAGGAGTCGTGTATTCGTCAAAACGTCCGCTCGACCAGTCAAACTTGCCGCTGTCAACGACTGCGCCGCCGATGCTTGTGCCATGACCGCCGATGAACTTGGTCAGCGAGTAACAGGCGATATCGGCGCCGTGTTCAAATGGCTTGAAGAGGAAAGGTGTTGCCACGGTATTATCGACAATATAGGGCAGGCCGTTAGCGTGGGCAATACGGGCAATCGCTTCAAAATCATCAACATTGTTCTTGGGGTTGCCGATGGTTTCGCTGAAAACCGCTTTGGTTTTCTCATCGATTGCCCCGGCAACGTTTGCGGGGTTGCTGCTGTCGACAAACTTGACGGTGATCCCCATGCGCTTCAGGGTGTAGTTGAACATGTTGTAGGTCCCGCCATAGAGATACTGGGTCGAGACGATATTGTCGCCGGTTTTGGCCAGGTTGAGGATGGCCAGGTTGATGGCGGCTGAACCGGAGGCCAGGGCCAGGGCGCCGACGCCACCGTCGAGCTCGGCGAGACGTTTTTCGAGCACATCGGTGGTCGGGTTCATCAGGCGGGTATAGATATTGCCCATTTCCGCGAGTGAGAAGAGATTGGCCGCATGCTCGCTCGAGTTGAAGACATAGGATGAGGTCTGGTAGATCGGCACAGCTCGCGAGTTGGTGGTTGGATCGGGAACCTGGCCTGCGTGCAGGGTTTTGGTGCCAAGGCGGTAATTGGGCTGGTCTGACATGGGTTTGTCTCCTTTTTTCCAGTAAATTCGGTGTATAATCATGCCAAATTTATCAGTTAAGTCAACAAGAAAATGCGAACATTGTACGGTGAATTACTGTTAAATTGGAGTGTTCGTTTAGCAAACTGTCTTCATAATATCATTAATATGGGAGATGCCAATCTGGTGTTAAATTTTGTGCTTGGGTTCATTTAAAAGGTAAAGACCGGCGGCTCGCGTGCCGCCAGACGCCATACTTTTGCCCGGCAGCAAAAGTATGCAAAAGTGCCGCTCTCCTGGCGGAGGGCATGTGTTTGCCTGATTTTGTATTTTGTTGTGTTGTGTTCTTTGCTGATGAGGACGGTTCTGCGTGGAATCCAATGGCGGGGCCCCCGATGATTTTTCGGGGGCCTTCTTCTCTATAAGACTCTTGAGACAGACGAGGATTTGTGATGTTTGCATTCTTCTGCAAGCTGAAGAAAACAACAACCGCTTAATGTTCAGCTCCGGTGAATCTAAGTGGAATAGGGCCCGAAAAAGAATCGGGCCCCCGCCATTGTCAGCAACAAAGCACTGAACAGGTCATCAAGACAAAACATCGATAAAAAACTGTAAAACCTCGCCAACACATGCCAAGCGCAGCGCAGGTCCTTTTTTTGGTGCCTTTTTTTAGACCAGTAAAAAAAGACACCCGGGTGTCGGCCGGGACCGACGGTTTTAATCTTTTGATTTTACAGGATATTTGTAACAGAACCGGCGGCTCGCGTGCCACCAAATTCCATACTTCTATTCTTCACAAAAAACAGAGACTGCTTGCAGTTCCCTCATCACTTGCTCTAATCTCTGCCCATGGACAGTGTCATCTTTCAAGCCATGGCCGTGGAGCTCAATCGCAAACTGGCCAACAGCCGACTCGACCGGGTGATCCAGATCAGTGCGGGGACCCTGGTCTTAAGGCTCTGGACCGGGCGTGAAAAGCTGCAGTTGCTGTTGAAAGCCGATGGCCAGGGTTGTTTTTACCAGACCCGTCAGGTTCATGCTGCCCCTGCCAGCCCTCCCAGATTCTGCCAGCTTCTGCGCGCTCGCCTGCGTCGTCTGATCGAAGTGCGTGCTGAACCACTCGATCGTATCGTTCATTTCACTTTCACAGGCACGAATCATGAAAGTTACGATCTTATTTTGGAGGCGTTCGGAGCGCAGGGAAATCTGTTCCTGGTTGATGCCGCAGGCCGCATCGTCGATCTTTTAAAACGTCAGGAAGGAGTCCGTTCGCTGCTTCCCGGACAGGCCTATGTTTTGCCTGAACAGAAACCGCGGCTGTCACTTTTTGCTGACCGGACGGGGTTGGCCCCAATCCTTGATGCTGCAGCAGGTCAGCGGGAGTTGGCCCGTCTTGATGTCGCGCCGATGTCGCCGGCCCTGGCAGAGGCGATCTGTCTTGCCATAGCTGCGGGACAGACATCAGATACAATCATTGGTCAGCTGCAGGAAGCGTTCGGTGCCGGATCGTTTGCAGCCTTGCGGGTCACATGGTCTGGCCAGAACGGTTTGCTGCCCCTGTCGCTCGGACTGGATGGCTTTGAGACTGTCGACAGATTCGAGGACCTTTCTGCAATGCTGGAAACCGTTCAGGCCGAGCAGGGCCATGAGTCGGCAAGGGATCTGACCGCGCGTCTGGCGAGTCTCATCTCCCGGCAGCGCAAAAAAATCAGCAAACGACTTGAGAACATTGCTGCAGACAGTGTCCGGCAGGAGGACCCCGAGGCCTTGCGCATCAGGGGCGATCTGCTGCTGGCCAACTTGCACCGGATCAGGCGCGGCGATGAATCCATCGAGGTTGACGATTATTACCAGTCGCCGCTTGTCAGAGTAAACATCGCCCTCGATCCAAAACTGTCGCCACAAGAGAATGCCGAGCGCTGTTTTAAACTGTACCGCAAGGCCAAACGCTCCGGGGACCATCACCAACGCCGCCTCATCGAAACCGAGCACGAGATTGCCTGGCTGGACCAGGTTGCACTGGCTCTTGAAGAATCTGAAAGTGGTGATGACTTGTACCAGGTGCAACTTGAACTGGAATCCGCCGGGCTTTTGAAAGAAACCAGGGGGCAGCTTGGCCGGCGACAGACGGTTTCTCCCGAACAGCAGCTGCATAAGACCGTAACGAACTCGGGATTGAAAATCTTCTGGGGCAGGAACAGCCGTACCAACGATTTTGTCAGCCGGCATCTGACCGGGCCGAATGATTTGTGGTTTCATTCACACGGTATGCCCGGTTGTCACCTGGTCCTCAAATGTGGCAAATGTGCGGAGCCCGTGCCTGAAGATGACATCCTGCATGCAGCGTCATTTGCCGCCGGATATTCCAAGGGCAAGGATGCCGGCAAGGTCGAAGTCATCGTTGCAAAGGGCAGGGACGTCAGGAAGCCAAAAGGGGCTCGACCGGGCCTGGTCACTGTTGATACTTATCGTACCGTGATGGTTCCGCCACAGCGGCTTGAGGATTGATTTACTGCCCTCGTATTGACATTTATGCGCCGCGAGCCGCACATAATGTACCACGATTTTTTTATTGCAATGGCTTACCCCTTTTGCTATAAATTGCCCTCGCTTCAATGCCGAAGTGGTGGAATTGGTAGACACGCTAGGTTCAGGGTCTAGTGTCCGTATGGACGTGGGAGTTCGAGTCTCCCCTTCGGCACCACACAAAATAAGAAAACGGCCTGCCGCATTTTTTGCGGCAGGCCGTTATTTTTACGTCACCAAAAAATCAGTACCACTTCAACCTGCTGACTTTCGAGTCGGTAACCAGGCGCTCGAAGGCGTCGAGGTCGCTCATCCCCTCTTTGCCGCGGTAATGGTAGGGGATCACCAGCTTCGGTTTGAATTCGTTGACCGCCGAGGCGGCTTGTTCGACGGTCATGGTGAAGGGCAAATTCATGCAGACGAAGGCGATGTCGACGTCCTTCAGGGCGCGCATCTCGGGAATATCCTCAGTGTCGCCGGAGATATAGAGCCGGACGCCGTCCTTGCTGAGCAGGTAGCCGTTGTCACGTCCCTGCGGGTGGAAGTTGAGGCGTTCGGTAGTGGTGTTGTATGCAGCGATCGCCTCAATGGCGATGCCGGCGAATTCGGTTGCTTCACCGTTACTCATGGTCGTGCCGTAACCGAGTTGCTCAACCACCGTTGCCGAACCGATGACCTGGGTCTTGTCCTGTTTGAGGGCCGCGACCAGCAGCGGGTCGAGGTGGTCCTTGTGGATATGAGTAATCAGGATCAGGTCAGGTGGCGGGAAAGCGGAAAAGTCGGCAGCAGCACCGACCGGATCGACGTAGACCGTGGTCGGGCCGGACTGCAGGACAAAGGTGGCGTGCTTGACCGGGGTGTAGGTGAACACCTCACCGGCGCCGGCATCGAAGGGATTTATCAGGCTTATAAGCAGAATGGCAAGTCCGTAGCGTTTCATGAGGGTTCTCCTTTGCGTAGAACATGTGTTACGAGAATTGTAGCCGATTTTATGATGCAAAGGGAACCCCTGCCTGATCAGATCTATGGATCGGCCCTCGTTCTGGCGAGCCGTTCTGCATGAGCGGCAAGCCGCATGGAACCGTTGTGACGACAAGTATTTATGACTTTGCAAAGCTCCGAGGGATAAGTTAATCTCTCGGAGCTTGTTTTGTTTTGATCCGAGAAATTTTATCAATATGCCATGATGACCCAGGACCTTCTCCAATTTATCTTTGCCGGTTTGACCAGCGGCGCCATCTACGCGCTGATCGCACTGGGTTTCTGCGTCGTGCATAACACCATGGGCATCGTCAACTTCGCACAGGTCGATTTTGTCTCTCTGGGAGGCATGCTCCTCTACAGTGCCTTGTTCGCCGCCGGTCTGACCATGCCGCTTGCCTTGTTTGCCGCAGTTCTGGGGGTCACCCTGACCGCTATCGTCGTCGAGAGAGTCGGTATCCGTCCGGCGCGTTCCAACGACCCCCTGATTTTGATATTTCTGACTATCGGCCTGTCGATTATCCTGCGCGGGCTGATGGCACTGGTCTGGGGCAAGAACCGCATGGCGGTGCCATCGTTGAGCAGTGATGACCCGCTGCGCCTGCTCGGTGCCGCGATCATGCCGCAGACGCTCTGGATTCTCGTTCTGACTGCTTTGACCATCGCCATCCTGGCCTGGTTCTATCGCAAAACACGGCTCGGTCTGATGATGCGCGCCGTGGCGACCAATCCACGCGCGGCCGCAGTCGTTGGCCTGCCGCTGGGTCGGGTCCGCATGCTCACCTTCGGTCTGGCCGGTGCGCTTGGCGGACTGGCCGGGGTGCTGGTGACGCCGATTACCACCTTGAGCCACGACGTCGGGGTACTGCTCGGGCTCAAAGGCTTCGCCGCTGCCATTCTGGGTGGTTTCGGTTCGCTGCCGGGGGCCATTATCGGTGGCCTCGGCCTCGGCCTGCTCGAATCGCTTTCGGCCGGGTATGTGAGCAGCGCCTATAAGGATGTCTGTGCTTTTGTGGTCCTGTTGCTGGTGCTGTTCGTGCGGCCGAAAGGGCTGTTGGGGAAATAGAGATGGGTGGCGCATGGCGCGAAACTTCTAATAATCAAATGAAAGAAAATATGACTAAACAATTATTGATGGGGAATGAAGCCATGGCCTGCGGCCTGATTGAGGCCGGTTGCCAGGTAGCGACGGCTTACCCCGGTACACCCTCAACGGAAATCCTGCAGGCGGTTATCGACCGTCGCGACGCAGCGCTTGAACCCCTGCATATCGAATGGTCGGTCAATGAGAAGGTGGCTTTCGAGGTCGCCCTGGCGGCCAGTTATACCGGCAAGCGCAGCGCGGTTGTCATGAAGCAGGTCGGCCTGAACGTGGCCGCAGATCCGTTTATGCGTACGGCTTACATCGGCGTCAAGGGCGGCATGGTGACTATCGTTGCCGATGATCCTGGTCCGCACAGCTCTCAGAACGAGCAGGACACCAGGCTTTTTTGTCTGCAGGCCCGCGTGCCGGTGCTCGACCCGTCCAGCCCGGCCGAAGCCAGGGCCATGGTTCTGACCGCCTTTGAACTGTCGGAAAAATATGAGCTCAACGTGGTCCTGCGGCCGACCACCCGCATCTGCCATTCGCGGCAGAACATTGCGCCGCAACAGACGCTCAAACTGTCACGCACGGCGGATTTCCAGAGAGACCCGACGCGCTGGGCGGCGACCCCGGCGTTTCTGCCGCAGCTGCATCGTAAGCTGAATGCCTCCCTGCAACGGATTGCCCTCGAACCCGCCCTGCAGCCACGCCTGGTCAAAGGTGACGGCAGCTATGCGCGCACCGCCCTGGTTGCGTCAGGGATTGCCTACGGCAACCTGGTCGACCTGCTTGATGACCTGGGTTTAAACGGCAAGCTTGATCTCTACCAGGTGCCGATGTCTTACCCTCTCAGCCCGGATTTTACCAGGACTCTGCAGGCCGATTACGAGCGGATCCTGGTCCTGGAAGAGACCTACCCGGTGATCGAGCTGCAAATGGCTCATCCCGGCGCGGCCGGCAAACAGAGCGGCGCGGTGCCGCGTGAGGGGGAGTTGACTCCTGACCTTATCCATCAGGTGCTTGCCGGTTTCCTCGGTTTGGCTGCCCCCGGCGAAGCCCCTGCCGAGCGGCGCGGTCAACGGCCGTCACTCTGCCCCGGTTGCCCGCACCGGGCAGCCTTCTACAGTATCAAGCAGTGCTTCCCGAAAGGCATTTTCCCTTCCGATATCGGCTGTTACACGCTCGGCATGAACCTTGGCGCAGTCAACACCGTGCACTGCATGGGTGCCTGCATCAGCCAGGGGGCCGGTTTTTACCAGGCTTATCGGCAGGATGGCGAAGTGCCGACCATCGTCGTGACGATCGGTGACTCGACCTTTTTTCATGCCGGGATCCCGGCCCTGATCAACGCCGTGATACAACAGGCACGCATAATCATCGTCATCCTCGATAATGCGACCACGGCCATGACCGGAGGCCAGCCGGTCCCCCATACGGGCGTTGCCGCCGGCGGGCAGCCGACCAGGGCCGTCGCCATAGAACCCCTGGTCAGGGCCAGCGGCGTTGATTTCCTGGAAGTCTGTGACCCTTATGACAAGCAGCGCTTTGAAGAACTGCTGCAGCAGGCTGACGCTTACACCCGCAGCCCCGGAGGCGGCGTGGCCGTGCTGATCTCCCGGCATGGCTGCGTCATGGACCGCAAGGTCCTGAAAGCGCAGCAGAGTTTCCTGGTGACGATCAATGATGCGTGCATCGGTTGCCGCAAGTGTGTCGATGCTTTCGAATGCCCGGCCCTGCTGATGGATACTGACAACAATATGGCGATGGTCAACCAGGATCGCTGTATCGGCTGCGGCACCTGTCTGCCGGTCTGCCCGGTTGATGCCATCGTCAAGGAGGAAAAATCTTGAAGCAGCAGATTATCGTCAGTGGTATTGGTGGCCAGGGCGTGCTGTTCCTGACCCGGGTGATTGCCCAGGTGGCGGTCGATCGCGACCTGCCGGTCCTGACCTCAGAAACCCATGGTATGGCACAGCGCGGTGGCACTGTTTTGTCGACGGTCAAGGTCGGCGATTATTGCAGTCCCCTGATCCGCGCCGGCCAGGCCGATGTCGGGCTGCTGCTCTGGGAGGCGAATCTCGAGGTGCATCGCTCCCTCCTCAAACATACGGGAGCCTTGCTGATCAACAGCGACAAGCCCGGCGATGGCGAACGCATCGACGCATCGGGAATCGGCCGGCAGCTTGGCAATGCCGTGCTGTCCAACCTGGTCCTGCTGGGGCTGGCTGTGCGCCGGGGAGCCCTGTTCTGTACCGCAGCGCAGTGCGAGGTGGCGATCCGGCAGCTGGCCCCGCCCAAATTCGTCGATCAGAACCTTGCCGCCTTTCGTAATGGACTGGAATGTTGACTTCGGGAAGTCACCGTAAAGCATGAACAGGCGCGACAAAATCCTCTATTTCCTCTACCTGCACCGCAACGGTTTGACCGTTTTGGCGTTGTCGTTGCTGTTGGCGCTCTACCCGTTGCTCTACGGCAACCCGTATCTGCTCGGCCTGACCAATCAGATCGGTCTCTACACGATCGTGGTGCTCGGCCTGAACCTTTTTATCGGCTACGCCGGACAGATTTCCCTGGGCCACGCGGCGTTCTTCGCGCTCGGTGCCTACGGTTCGGCAATCCTGACTGCGGAATGGGGGATCTGGCCCTGGCCGGCCATCGCCCTGGTGGCGCTCGGGACGGCGCTGATCGCCCTGTTGGTCGGAATCCCGGCCCTGCGTCTGCATGGTCATTACCTGGCCATGGCAACGCTCGGTTTCAATATCGTCATCTACACGGTGCTGGTGCAGTGGGACGACCTGACCGGCGGGCCGAGCGGCTTCTCCGGCATCCCGCCTTTATCCATAGGCTCATGGCAATTTGACAGCGACTTCAAGCTCCACTACCTGGTCTGGACCGCGACCCTGATCTGCCTGATGCTGGGACTCAACCTGGTGCGCAGCGGGGTCGGCAGGGGTCTGGCTGCGCTGGCCGGTGACGAGGTCGCGGCTCGTTCCCTGGGTGTTGATACGCGCCGGGCCAAGGTCAAGGTCTTTGTCCTCTCCGCGCTGCTCGCTTCGCTGGCCGGAAGCCTTTATGCCCACACTTTCGGCTTCGTCAGCCCCGACACCTTCAGCATCTTTGCCTCGGTCGATTTCGTCACCATGGTCGTGGTCGGCGGGCTCGGCTCGGTCTGGGGCAGTTTGTTTGGTGCGGCTCTGCTGACCTGGCTGCCGGAGTTTGTTGACCTGTTCGAGACCTACAAGGACATTATTCATGGCCTGATTCTGGTCATGGTGCTGCTCTTCCTGCCGCAGGGGCTGGTGACCGGCCTGATCGACCTGGTGCGGGTGCGTATTGCCCGTTGGAGGCACCGCCGTGCTTGATGTGACCTCATTATGCCGCAATTTCGGTGGGCTGCCAGCCTTGAGCGAGGTCTCCTTCTCGTTGCAGCGCGGTTGTGTGACCGCCCTGATCGGCCCGAACGGCGCCGGCAAGACCACCATGATCAACTGCATTACCGGCGTCGACAGACCTGATGCCGGACGGGTCGATTATGCCGGTGAGGAGATTACCGGCCTGCCGGCCTATCGGATCGCTCATCTGGGGATTGCCAGAACCTTCCAGAATTTGCGTCTCTTCCCACGTCTGTCGGTGCTCGACAATGTTCTCTGCGGCCTGACCATCCAGGCCGGGCAGAGCATGCTGGGAGCGCTGCTGCGGCCGCCGTATGTGCGCAACCGGGAACGTCGTCTGCGCCTGCGGGCGATGGCAGCCCTGGACCGCTTCGGGTTGTCCGGGCTGGCTGACTGGCCGGTTGATGTGCTTGCCTATGGTGACCGCAAGAAAGTAGAATTAGCCCGCGCCGTGGTCAGTGAGCCGGGCCTGCTCCTGCTTGATGAGCCGGTCGCCGGTTTGAACCACGCGGAAACCGCGGCTGTGGGCAATGAAATTCGAACCCTGCGCGCCCAGGGATACACCCTGCTGCTGGTCGAACATGATATGGATCTGGTGATGGGAGTCTCGGATCACGTGGTGGTGCTTGACGGAGGGCGCTGTATCGCCAGCGGCAGCCCCGATGAGGTCCGCCAGAACCCGCTGGTCCTGGAAGCCTATCTCGGCCGGACTGGAGTAATGGCCTGACAATGCTGCGAATCGAAAACCTGCATGTTCATTATGGTGCCGCCGAGGCTTTGCGCGGAGTCGATCTCGAGATTCCTGCCGGGGTGACAATTGCGCTGGTCGGCGCCAACGGCGCTGGCAAGAGCACCCTGCTCAAGGCGGTCATGGGCCTGTTGCGCCCGAGCCAGGGGCGAATTCTGTTGCAGGGCAAGGATGTCACCGGCGCGACAGCGGTGCGCATGGTCCGCAATGGTCTGGCCCTTTCGCCTGAGGGCCGCGAGATGTTCGGCGACCTGACGGTGCGGGAAAACCTGCGCCTGGGTGCCCTGCCGCTGGGATTGCCAGAGAGCACCGTCGCGGAGCGCATCGTTGAAATTTGCGAGCGTTTTCCGAAGCTGTCGGAACGCCTCGAACAACGCGCGTCGACCATGTCGGGTGGAGAGCAGCAGATGGTGGCCATGGGCCGCGCCCTGATGGCAAAACCGAAGCTGCTGCTGCTTGACGAACCAAGCCTCGGTCTCGCCCCCTTGGTTACCGATGAGATTTTTGCTATTATCCACCAGCTGAGCCGTTCCGGAACCACCATCCTGCTGGTTGAACAGAATGCCGCCCGTGCCCTGTCGGCTTCGTCTTATGCCTACCTGCTCGCCAACGGCCAGATCGTCGAGGCGGGAGAGAGTCACACCCTGCTGAACGATCCGAACCTGCGGCGCGCATTTCTCGGCGCCGCATCAGAACAGAACCCGGCCGCCAGCCGGCTGGGAGCTGCGGGCCTGACCAATGTTCGCCTGGAGAAAGAGGATATGTCACACTGTTCATTCATGCCAACGTTTGCCTCTGTCGAAGAATTGATGGTTCACCAGCTCGAGGGGCTGCAATGGACCGTCAAGCATGCCTGGCAGGGCTCGAGCTTCTACCGCGAGACTTTTGACCGGGCCGGGATCAGCCCTGCAGACATCAAATCCCTTGCTGATCTCAAACGACTGCCGATGACCTCAACCGACGATCTGCGCGACGGCTACCCCTTCCCGCTACGGGCCGTCCCTTTTGAGCAGATTGTCCGTATCCACGCCAGTTCCGGCACCACGGGCAAGCGCAAGGTGCTCGGCTATACGCAGAAGGATCTTGACGACTGGATACATTTCTTCGCCCGTTGTTACGAGGTGGCCGGTGTGACAGCCCTCGATCGGGTGCAGATCGCGGTCGGCTACGGGATCTGGACCGCTGGCATGGGTTTCCAGCTCGGTGCCGAGAAGCTCGGCGCCATGTCGGTGCCTGCCGGCCCCGGCAATATCGATCTGCAGATCCAGTTCCTGCTTGATTTCCAGTCGACGGTGTTCTGCTCCACGGCTTCCATGGCCCTGTTGATGGCCGAAGAGATTCACCACCGCGGCATCGCCGACAAGATCAACGTCCGGAAAGTCATCTACGGCTCGGAGCGTTCCTCCAATTCAATGCGGCAGAAAATCTCCGAGCTGTTCGGCGGCGCCGAGCTGTTCGACATCACCGGCCTCACTGAACTCTACGGTCCGGGCACCGGCATCGAATGTTCGCACCACGACTGTATCCATTACTGGGGAGATTATTACCTGGTCGAGATCATCGATCCGGAGACTCTCGAGGTGCTGCCCGAGGGTGAATGGGGCGAGATGGTGGTCACCACCCTCTGCAAGGAGGCTGCGCCCCTGGTACGCTACCGGACCCGGGATATTACCCGGATTATCCCTGGACCCTGCAGCTGCGGCTCCATTTTGCCGCGACATTCGCGGATCAAGGGTCGTTCGGACGATACCTTTAAGTTTCGCGGTGTCAACATCTACCCGTCGAGCATCGACACCCTGCTGTCCGGCATTCCGGGGCTCGGCTCCGAATTCCAGGTGCATCTTTCTCGCGATGACAGGAGCGGGCGGGATCACATGCGTCTGGTCGTCGAGCGCGGCCAGTCGGTCGAGCCGGGTCGAGGACCTGAACTGATCCATGAGATGCTGCACCAGTTCAAGAAGCAGCTGCTGGTGACGCCGGAAGTAGACCTAGCTGACTACGGTCATCTGCCGCGCTCGGAGCGCAAGAGCCAGAGAGTATTTGACGATCGTTTGAATGGCGACATGGTCTAATGTCGGTCCGAAAAAACGACGAAATGAATTTTGTTGCGGTTGAAGGCGGTTCCGTAGAAAATAACTGATCTTCAAGGTTTCACTGTTTGTCCTGTAAGAGCACGATTGTTCTGTTCACATCAACCTGTTGAGGAGGAGTCATGAGTATGAATTGGATACGTAGCATGCTGTCCGCCCTGCTGGTCGTCGCGCTCTGCGCGAGCCCGGTGCTGGCCAAGGATCCGATCAAAATCGGTGCTTTCTTTGATCTGTCCGGCCCGGCGAGTTTTATCGGCACACCGACCAAGCTGGTGGCGGAGATGGTTGTTGACAAGATCAACAAGGAGGGTGGGGTCAATGGTCAGCTGATCGAACTGGTGATCGGTGATACCGAAGGTGATCCGGCCAAGGCGACGACCATCGCCAAGAAACTGATCTACCAGGACAAGGTTGCGGCCATCATCGGCCCGACCCGGACCGGAACCGGCATGGCCGTCAAGAAGCTGGTCGAAGAGGCTGGTATGCCGACTTTCATGACCGTTGGCGGTGACCCGGTCATCATGGGCGGTGAGAAGTTCGGTTCCTTCGAATACGTCTTCAAATCGCCGCAGCGCTCCTCGGTTGCTGTCAAGCGGCTTTACATGTACCTGCAGGAGAAGGGCTTGAAGAAGATTGCCCTGTTGACCGCAGCCGATGGCTTCGGCAAGGATGGCAGCCGCTGGCTGCAGTCACTGGCCGCCGAATACGGTCTGCAGATTGTCGCTGAAGAGTCTTTCGGTCCCAAAGACACCGACATGACCGCCCAGTTGACCAAGCTGAAGAATGCCTCACCCGATGCGCTCATCTGCTGGACCATCGGACCAGCAGGGTCGATTGTCGCCAAGAACAAGGTGCAACTCGGTATCGCTCTGCCGCTGTTCCAGTGCCATGGCCTGCCCGATCCGAAGTATATCGAGCTGGCCGGCAAAGCCTCCGAGGGCGACCGTATGCCGGCGACCAAGCTGATGGTGGTGAATGAACTTGCCGACAACGATCCGCAGAAGCCGGTCATCCAGGAGTTCGTCAGACTCTATACCGAGGCCGGTTATGACAAGCAGTTCCCGATCAACACCCATTCCGGCTATGCCTGGGATGCCATTACCATTGTCGCTGATGCCATGAAGAAAGTCGGTGTCGAACCGAAAGCCCTGCGCGCTGCCATCGAGCAGACTACGGGTTATGTTGGCGTTTCGGGAACCTACAATCTGACCGCTGAAGATCATAACGGTCTGGACGTTGATTCGATGGTGATCCTGGAAGTCAAAGATGGCCAGTTTGTGATGGCGAAATAGTCACTTTTCCTGCATGTACAATCAAAGAGCGGCTGACATGAAGTCAGCCGCTCCGGGTTTCTGACAGAGTTTAGTCTTGTTTCTATGCTTGGAAATGAGAGCAACAGATCGATAATCTGTTGCTCTTTAGTTTTTCTTTAGAAACAAAAGCGGAACCGGCGGGTTTCGGCCCGCCTGCCGACATACTTTTGCCCGGCAGCAAAAGTATGCAAAAGTGCCTTCTCCTGGCGGAGGGCATATTCCTTCGCCTGGTTTACGTGGCTTCTATCAGGCGCTGGATATGGAATCCGGCCCTGTTCAGGGGGCCTCTCTGCAGTGCTTTCTTGTACCGAGAAGATAATCAACACCGATTATTTGAAGTATTGCTGGGGGAGAGGACCTCAAGGGCCTCGTCAACTACGGGGGATCTGTAGACAGGTTGTCGACAGTAGCCTCCAGATTGATGTTGCCGTGATATCGAGCCAGACATGCCAAGCGCAGCGCAAAAGTTTTCTTTTGCTTCGTTTTCTTTGTCGCCACAAAGAAAATGACGTTGCTGTCGGGCAACCCCGACGGTTTTGCTTTTGTTCTTTTGTTTATAAGTCCTACAAAAAGAGCGGCTGATACAATATCAGCCGCTCTTTTTGTCCCTGTATCGCGATTTATGTTATTATTTTAACTGCCTTTATAGGATGGAATAAACCCTGAATTCTTAAACGAATGGTGCCTGATGAATTATCGCCAGATCCTCAAACACAGCCCCTTTTTTGCTGGTCTTTCTGATTCAGATCTTGATGCCCTGATGGAGCTTTCCCGCATCCGCGAACACCCGCGTGGTGAGCTGCTCTTTTCCGACGGCGAAAAGGCGGGCGGTTTTTTCGTGGTGCTGGATGGTAAGGTCAAGGTTTACAAACTCTCTCCGGACGGCAAAGAACGCATCCTGCATATCATTCATCCCGGCGGAACCTTTGCTGAGGCGGCTATCTTCGGCGATGGTTTGTATCCGGCCTATGCGGAACCGTTGCAGGCGTCGACGTTGCTGTTTTTGCCCAAGGATGGTTTCCTCGGCTTGTTGATGGACAACGGCCAGATCGCAATCAATATGATTGCCGGACTGTCCAGGTTCCTGCGTCAGTTTGCAAACCAGATCGAGGATCTGACCTTCAAAGATGTCCCTTCACGCCTGGCACGCTACCTGATGGAGCTTTGCCGCGGCACAAAACAGACCGTCGAACTGCCGATCTCGAAAAGCCAGCTGGCCTCCAAATTGGGCACCGTCAGCGAAACGCTCTCGCGCACGCTGCGCAAGCTCTCGGATGATGACCTGATTGCCGTCGCCGGGAAAAAGGTTGAGATCCTCGATTTTGATCGTCTGCAGGAGCTTGCCGAGAAGTGTAAGGAAGGTTGAAAGGCGTGCAGAACGCAGGCCGAGGCACGCGGAGCGAGGGAATCAAAGGCGTTTGAATGCGGCAATTGACGTTTTCTCTTAACGCTGAACCCAGAGCAACTGTTGCCCCCATATGAACATTGTTACGAACAACACCGTACAGCCTCTGACCCGCAAAGAGATCAAGGATCTCAAGGTCTTGTTGCAATTTACCGCAGTCTACTGCCGGGTAAAGCATTCCGACGACAGTGCAATCATCACGACCAGCCAGCCCGACCTGCAAAAACTGCCCCTGCAAAAGTATCCCGTTTGTCCTGAATGTCGTGAATTCCTGCTTTATGCTTTTGAACGACGACTGCGCTGCCCCCTCGCAGAAAAACCACTCTGCAAACATTGTCCTGTCCACTGTTACAAACCTGAATATCGCGCAAAGGTTCGCGAGATCATGCGTTTCTCCGGTCAATATCTGATCAGGCGCGGCAGGCTGGATCTGCTCTGGCATTATTTCTTCTAGACCTTTGACTCTGGTCAAAGCGAGTTTCCCTTGGCCTGGTTAAAGTTGACCCCACAATAAGCAATTTGCCGAGACTTGAACGATAGGGAGCAATAGTCATGATTAGGAAAATGGTCAAAATTGATGAAGAGAAATGCAACGGCTGCGGTGAGTGCGTGCCGTCGTGTGCCGAAGGCGCCATTCAGATCATCGACGGCAAGGCCAGGCTGCTTGCCGACAACCTCTGTGACGGTCTGGGCGCTTGTCTCGGTGACTGTCCTCTCGGCGCCATCACCGTAGAAGAACGTGAAGCCGACGAGTATGATGAGGCCGTTGTCGAAGAGCATCTCAAGGAGATCGGCCGCGAGCCGCTGTCCCATCACGGCGAAGCGGCTGCCCCAGGCATTGGCGGCTGTCCTTCGGCGGCGGTAAAAAGTTTTTCCGCACCGGCTGGCGGCGGTTGCCCTTCGGCCCGCATGATGCACTTCCAACGCGTCTCCGGCAGAAGCAACTGCCGATCTTGCAGCACGTCCTTCACGCCTGGCACAGTGGCCGATCCAGTTGCACCTGGTGCCGCCGACCGCACCCTTTTTCCAGAATGCCGATGTGCTGCTCGCGGCTGATTGCGCCCCTTTTGCCTATGCGGATTTCCAGGAAGAGCTGCTCAAGGGCAAAGCGCTGGCGATAGCCTGCCCGAAGCTTGATAACACGGAGCCTTATGTCGCAAAGCTGACTGCGATGATCACGCAAAGTAATATCAAAAGCCTGACCGTAGTGCATATGGAAGTGCCCTGCTGCAACGGCCTGGTCTTCATGGCCAGGCAGGCGCTCGCCAACAGCGGCCGTGATATCCCATTCGAAACGGTCTGCATCGGTATCCGCGGCGACAGGAAGTAACGGCACGCGGAGTGAGGGACGGGGGACGCTAAAGCCAAACCAGTTTCCGAAACTCCGGAACGCCATGGATTCAAAGGCCACCGGTCATGATCGGCGGCCTTTTTTCGTCTGGACATTCTTCCTGCCGCTCGCTACTGTTTTGATTCTGGTAAAGGAGGGCATGGCCCTTGATGTTCAATCTGCTTGTGAAAATATCTCCTGAACAGCAGGCTTTCCTCGCCGCGGTTCGTGCGGCAATGCAGCAATATTTCGGTGCTGATCAAAGACGCATCGAACATGCTCTGCAGGTCTGCCGCTTCGCCGAGCAGCTCCTCGCCAGCATCGACGCCGACCCGGTGCTGACTCTCAGCGCTGCCTGCCTGCACGATATCGGTATCCACGAGGCGGAACGCAAACATGGCTCCAACGCCGGCAACTGGCAGGAGATCGAGGGGCCGCCGATCGCCAGGGAAATTCTCGCCGACCTTGGCGCCGAAACTGCGTTCATCGACCTGGTTACGGAGATCGTCGGCAAACATCATACCCCGCGTGCGGTTGATTCTCCGGAATTCCGCATTCTCTGGGACGCTGATGCCCTGGTGAATTTTACTGAAGTTTTGCCGGCAAAAGCTGCCGGACAGATTGAGGCGATTTTGCATAAGCATATGGTCACGGAGCCAGGCTTGCGAATGGCACGCAAGCTCTTTCTTGAAGATGGCAGATCGTAAAGGAGTCCTTATGACGGAACCACGCAAGCTCGCCAAAGGGCTGGTTCAGGTGTACACCGGCAACGGCAAGGGCAAAACCACCGCATCATTAGGCCTGGTCTTTCGCGCCCTGGGGCACGGCCTTCGAATTCATGTCATGCAGTTCATGAAGGGGCAGACCATCTACGGTGAACTTGAAACTGCGAAGAGTTTTGCCGACCGGTTGACGATTGAACAGGTGGGCAGGGCACAATTCGTCAAGCCGGGGCGGCAGACAGAAGCTGATCGTGAGATGGCACAGTCAGCGTTCGCGCGGGCTCAAACCCTGGTTTCCGGCGGTGATTATGACTTGGTGGTGCTTGATGAGCTGAATTGTGCCGTCGATTTCGGGTTGATAGGACTTGATGCCGTCAAGAAGATGATTCGCAGCAAACCTGCCCATACCGAACTGGTCATCACCGGCCGCAACGCTCATCCCGATATCGTTGAGCTGGCTGATCTGGTCACCGAGATGCGCGAGATCAAGCATTATTATAATGCCGGCCAGCCGGCACGGGTGGGGATTGAGTCTTAAATGCATCGGTAAAGCAATAAACTCTACGGCTTATGCCCTAAAGCTGGTTTTCGTTTCCCATTGACAGTCTGCAAGGTAGTTGCTATAAAAATTCTCCGCTTACGGCAGTTCTGATTTCGACATAATGCAGGTATAGCTCAGCGGGAGAGCATCCGCCTCACACGCGGAGGGTCGTTGGTTCAATCCCAACTACCTGCACCAGCTTTCGCCAAGGCTTCGGCTGGCTTGCCAGCTGAGGCCTTGTTCATTTCCCCCCTGGTTTCCAATGGACAATCTGTCTCGATCATCTCTCGTCTCCTAGATTCCCCTTCGAATACAGCCCCTAGATTTTTCAAGCAAACATCGGAAATTGCGTTGAAAAAGTCTTGACAGGGTAGAACTCCTCTGATAAATCTAACCGGCATTTTGGGTGCAGGCGCGTAGCTCAGTGGGAGAGCACTACACTGACACTGTAGGGGTCGTCAGTTCAATCCTGACCGTGCCTACCATAATCTTCCCACCATGCAGCTAGAGGCATCTATGGATGCCTCTTTTCGTTAAAGGAGCGAGCATGTCGATGCTGAACATAACATTGCCGGATGGAGCCGTGAAAGAAGTCGCCGCAGGAACAACGCCTCTTGATGTGGCCCGTTCCATTGGCGAAGGTCTTGCGCGTCAGACTGTTGCTGCTTTTCTTGGCGACACGCTGGTTGATGTGTCGACTCCTATCGAATCCGATGTCGCTCTGCGTCTGGTGACGCTCAACACTCCTGAAGGTCTGGAACTCTATCGTCACTCGACAGCGCATCTCATGGCCCATGCCGTCAAGGAGTTGTTCGGCAGTGAAGTCCAGGTGACCATTGGGCCGGCCATAGAGTCGGGGTTCTATTACGACTTCTTCAGTGACTCCCACACCTTCAGTCCGGAAGAGTTTGACCGGATCGAGCAGAAGATGAAGGAACTGGCACAGGCTGACCTGCCGATCGAACGTCAGGTCGTCAAGAGTGCTGATGCGATCAAGCTGTTTCGTGAGATGGGTGAAGACTACAAGGTCGAGCTGATAGAAGATCTTGCCGTGGACGAGGTTACTCTCTATCGACAGGGTACGTTTGTCGACCTCTGTCGTGGCCCGCATATGCCGTCCACCGGGATGCTCAAGGTCTTCAAGCTGATCAGCGTGGCCGGCGCCTACTGGCGCGGCAGTGAAAAGAACGCCATGCTGCAGCGCATTTATGCAACGGCCTTTACCGACAAGAAAGACCTCAAGCAATACCTGTACCGCATCGAGGAAGCCAAGAAGCGTGATCATCGCAAACTCGGTCGTGAACTCGATCTGTTCTCTTTCAGCGAGGAGGTCGGTGCCGGCCTGGTGATCTGGCATCCGAAGGGTGCCATGCTGAGAACATTGATCGAGGATTTCGAGAGACGCGAGCATCTCAAGCGTGGCTACGATATCGTCATGGGGCCGCAGATTCTGCGCACCGAGCTGTGGAAAACTTCCGGGCACTTCGATAACTACCGCGAAAATATGTATTTCACCGAAATCGATGAGCAGAGCTACGGCATCAAGCCGATGAACTGCCTGGCCCACATGCTCATCTACAAGTCGAAGAAGCGTTCTTACCGCGATCTGCCGTTGCGCTATTTCGAGTTGGGAACCGTGCATCGCCACGAGAAGAGCGGCGTTTTGCACGGCCTGCTGCGCGTGCGCGGCTTCACCCAGGACGATGCCCACATCCTCTGCATGCCGGAGCAGCTTGACGGTGAGATCAAGAACGTCCTCAAGTTTGTCCAGGATGTCATGGGTATTTTCGGTTTCGAGTATGAGCTGGAGATCTCGACCCGCCCGGAAAAAGCCATCGGCTCAGACGAAGATTGGCAGCGCGCCACACATGCTTTACAGAGTGCACTCGATGATACCGGCCTCCCTTACGAGATAAATGAGGGTGATGGCGCTTTCTACGGCCCGAAGATCGATATCAAGCTCAAGGACGCTCTTGACAGGAAGTGGCAATGTGCTACAATCCAGTGCGATTTTACTCTCCCGGAACGGTTTGATCTCACCTACGTCGGGAGTGACGGCGAGAAGCATCGGCCGGTCATGGTCCACCGGGTCATCCTGGGGGCCATTGAACGTTTTATCGGTGTGCTGATCGAACACTACACCGGCAATTTCCCCCTCTGGATTGCCCCGGTTCAAGTCAAGGTCCTCAATGTAACTGACAACCAGGCTGCTTATGTCGAACAGGTTTGTGAGGAGTTACGCTCACAGGGGGTTCGGGTGCAGTCTGATTTACGTAATGAAAAGCTGGGTTTCAAGATTCGTGAAGCCCAGATGGAAAAAGTTCCGTATATGCTGGTGATCGGCGATCAGGAAGTCGCTGCCGGCACCGTGACCGCCCGTCATCGCTCCGGTGAAAACCTGGAACCGATGACCCCTGCGGATTTTGTCACATTCATTCAGGAAGAATGCCGTAAGCATCATTAGGAGGTGCGTCATAAGTAAGGACACAACCAATATCAACCAGGCAATTCGTGCCAGTGAGGTTCGCGTCATCGATGATGAAGCGAATCAGTTGGGCGTCATGGACTTGAACTCTGCGTTGCAGGCTGCTGAAGAGCGGGGTCTTGATCTGGTTGAAGTTTCGCCCACGGCGAACCCTCCCGTCTGCCGGATTATGGATTACGGCAAGTACAAATACCAGCAGAGCAAACGTGCTGCAGAGGCAAAGAAAAAGCAGGTCCGGGTCGAAATAAAGGAAGTCAAGCTGCGTCCCAAAACCGACGACCACGATTACCAGTTCAAGGTCAAGAACGCCGTGCGCTTTCTCGGTGAAGGCAATAAGGTCAAGGTAACAGTCATGTTCCGTGGCCGCGAGGTGACACATCCGGAATTCGGCCGCCGCCTTCTTGAGAGAGTTGCAACTGACCTGAAGGAACTCGGCCTGGTTGAAAGTCATCCGAGGATGGCTGGTCGTTTCATGAGCATGGTGGTCGGACCACTGAAAAAATAAACTGACGGGTTAAGGCTGATCAGCCCTGCCGTTACAGATTGATAAAAAATAAGGAGAAGAGCAATGCCCAAGATTAAGACTAACCGTGGAGCTGCCAAGCGTTTCAGCAAGACCGGAACCGGCAAAATCCGTCGCAATAAGGCCTTTAGCAGCCATATTCTGACCAAAAAATCGACCAAACGTAAACGTGATCTGCGTCGGGCGACCCTGGTAGATAAGAGCGACGTCAAGAATATCCGCTGTTTGATCCCTTATCTTTAAGCTTTAAGCTGTAAGGGGTACAGTACAACAACTCGTGAACTGTGGGGTTTAATCTCTCCCCCTGCAGATCCGGGTGCGGGGCAACCCGTTTAACTGATTCTTAAGGAGAACAAGCTATGCCAAGAGTAAAAAGAGGCTTTAAAGCCAGACGCAGAAGGAACAAGGTCTTAAAACTTGCCAAAGGTTTTCGTGGCGCGCGCAGTAAACTGTTCCGGAGCGCGACCGAAGCCGTCGATCGTGCCCTGAATTATGCTTACCGTGACCGCCGTGTTCGCAAACGCGACTTCCGCGCTCTCTGGATCGCCCGGATCAACGCCGCTGCCCGGGATAACGGCCTCTCCTACAGCCGCCTGATTCACGGCCTGAAGCTAGCCGAGATCGGGATTGATCGCAAAATTCTGGCTCTGTTAGCTGTCACCGACCCCACGGGTTTTGGCTCCATCGTCGAGAGAGCCAAGTCCCAGCTTCAGTAACTGCCAAGCGCAAAAGAGATGGGGCCTTCCCCATCTCTTTTTTTTTAAGATATGGCCAAGCTTTTCGCCTGGCTTGAGTATTCTCTGGTCTGGAATATTATGAAAGATAAACTGAACAAGATCGAGACAGCAGCGCTGCAATCGGCTGCAGAAGTTGCAACCGAGGTTGAACTGCAACAGGTTCGTGCCCGCTATCTGGGTAAAAAGGGTGAAATCACGGCCGTGATGAAGGGGATGGGCCAACTGTCCCCGCAGGAGCGTCCGCTGATCGGCGCCCTCGCCAACGAGGTCAAGGATCGTCTGGAGGCAGCTTTTGCCGCGCGTCTGGAAAATTTGCGTCAGGAAATCATGCAGCAAAAGCTTGCCGGTGAACGCCTCGACGTGACCTTGCCCGGACGCAGGCAAAGGCGCGGGTCCAAACACCCGATTACCCAGGTCACAGAAGAGGTCGTGTCAATCTTTGCCGCCCTGGGTTTCGGTGTTGCGGAAGGGCCAGAGATCGAAAAGGATTTCTATAACTTCGAAGCCTTGAATATCCCTAAAGATCATCCCGCTCGTGACATGCAGGACACTTTCTACGTCTCTGAAGAGGTTGTGCTGCGCACCCATACATCACCGGTGCAGATTCGGACCATGCTCAAACATCAGCCTCCGGTCCGTGTGGTTGCTCCCGGCACCGTTTACCGTCGCGATTCCGACATCACGCACAGTCCCATGTTTCACCAGATCGAGGGTTTCCTGGTCGACCGCAAAGTCACTTTCGGCGATCTCAAGGGCATTCTGACCACGTTTATCAACGAATTCTTCGGCCAGAATGTCGACGTCCGTTTCCGGCCCTCATTCTTCCCCTTCACGGAACCGAGCGCAGAGGTCGATATCCAATGTGTGATCTGCGGTGGCAGCGGCTGTCGTGTTTGCGGACAGTCCGGTTGGCTGGAAATCCTCGGCAGCGGCATGATCGATCCGGAAGTTTTTAAATCGGTCGGTTACGACCCCGAGCTTTACAGCGGCTTCGCCTTTGGTATGGGCATCGAACGAATCGCCATGCTCAAATATGGTGTCAACGATCTGCGGCTTTTCTTCGAAAATGACCTGCGTTTCCTGAGGCAGTTTTAAACGCTTCACCTTTCACTTTTAACTTTTTTTCGGTTTTGTCTCACAAAGGACTTAGAGCATGAAAGTCACCTTGAACTGGCTCAAGGATTATGTCGATTTTGATCTTTCCGCCGCCGATCTTTCCCACCGCCTGACCATGGTTGGTCTTGAGGTCGACGCCATGGAACACCTTGGTGAAGGCCTGGATGGTGTCATTGTCGCCCGGCTTGCCGACGTTCAGCCCCATCCTGACGCCGAGCGCCTGACTGTCTGCAAGGTTGAAACGGGAAGTGTGACCCAGCAGGTTGTCTGCGGTGCAAAAAATCACAAGACCGGCGACCTGGTGGCGCTGGCACAGGTCGGCACCCTGCTGCCCGGCGATTTTAAAATCAAAAAATCAAAAATACGCGGCCAGGAGTCGTGTGGCATGCTTTGCTCTGTCAGTGAACTCGGCCTGGCCGACGAGTCCGACGGCATCCTGATCCTGCCGCAGGGTCTGACACTTGGGCAGCCGGTCATGAAGGAGCTGGGCCTCAAGGACGTCATGTATGAAATCGGCCTGACTCCAAACCGGCCCGATTGCCTGAGCGTCGTTGGCGTGGCCCGTGAGGTTTCGGCTATGGTTGCGGCGCCATTGCGGTTGCCCGAGATCATCATTGCCGAGAGCAATAACCAGGCCTCTGCAAAAACCTCGGTAACGATTGAAGATGCAGATCTTTGTCCCCGATATGCCGCGCGGCTGATCGAGAACGTCAAGATCGGTCCTTCGCCTGCATGGCTGTCAAGACGTCTGGAATCGGTTGGCATGCGTTCTATCAACAACGTCGTCGACATCACCAACTTTGTCATGATGGAGCTGGGGCAGCCTCTGCACGCTTTCGATTTCAACCTGTTGAACGAACAGCGCATCGTCGTGCGTCGCGCCCATGATGGTGACCGGTTTACGACGCTCGATGGTCAGGTCCGCACCTTGATGGCCTCCGACCTGGTGATCTGCGATGGCGATGGGGCGGTCGCCCTGGCGGGCATTATGGGGGGTGGCAATTCGGAAGTCAGTCCGGAAACCACCAACATCCTTCTGGAGAGTGCTTTCTTCAACCCCACGACTATACGCCGTACCAGCAAACGCCTGGGCCTGCATACCGAATCTTCGCATCGTTTCGAACGCGGTGCTGATGTTGACATGGTGCCGCTGGCGCTGGATCGGGCCGCTGCCCTGATGGCCGGGTTGGCTGGCGGCAGGATTGCCGCTGGCGTGGTTGATGTTTATCCGGAAAAGTTGTCCCGCCGGAATGTCACGGTGACCGCCTGGCGGACCAGTGAAGTGCTTGGTCTGGAGGTAGATGCCGATGATATCCACGGCAGACTTAGTTCCATCGGTTTGAAATGTAAGCACCTGATTGATCGGCAGGATGGTGCGATCAATGTGGAAATCCCCCATTTCCGTCCCGATCTTGAGCGCGAGATTGACCTGATTGAAGAAGTCGCCCGTTTGATCGGTTATGATCGCCTGCCGGTGACCATGCCGGTCAGCAGCCTGACCTGTCAGCAACTTCCCAGGCATTTCTCCCTTGAGCGCCAGACGCGCGACCGGATGGTTCATCTGGGGTATGCCGAGATCATCAATTACTCATTTTTCAACGCGGAAAGTCTCAACAGAATCGGTCTCGCCACGGCTGATCACAGGCGGCAGAATGTACAGATTCTCAACCCTCTGACAGAAGAGCAGGGCAGTATGAGGACGACACTGGTGCCGGGTCTGCTGGAGACGGCAAGCCGCAACCTTGCCTATCGCAGTGAAGATCTGGCTCTCTTTGAACTGCGGCCTGTCTTTCAACCCGTCGATGGTGCAGAATTGCCCTGTGAGGGGTTGCGCTTGACCGCCTTGCTCTGTGGCCGTCGTGAACCGCTGGGTTGGGCGCAGTCCGCTGAAAAATCAGATTTTTTCGATATGAAGGGGACCGTTGAACAACTCCTGGCCAATTTACGAATTACTGATGTGAACTGGCAGACTGAACACGATGAGCCTTTTTATCATCCAGGCAAATCCTGTGCGATTTACCAGGGGGAAAAGCTGCTTGGAACGCTGGGTGAACTCCATCCCCAGGTTTTGCACAATTTTGACCTCGGTCAATCCGCGGTCCTTTGTGACTTGGATATGGAGGCTGTTTTTGAAATCGGTGGTGGCACCGCCCGGTTCCAGCCATTGTCGCGTTTCCCTGATGTCCAGCGCGATTCCGCCTTCCTGCTCGATGCCGACATCCCGGCACAGCAGGTGTTTGCCGTGCTTGGCCAGGTAAAGCTTAAAGATCTCGAGAGGATTGAGCTCTTCGATGTCTACTGCGGCGAAGGGGTTCCCGCTGGCAAGAGGAGCCTGGCGATCCGCGCCTGTTACCGCGCCATGGATCGCACGCTGACCGATGAACTGATCCAGAATCTTCACGGAAAGCTGATCAGGGCGATGGAAAAGGAACTGGGGGCAGAACTCAGGTAAAAAAACCAGTTGCTTAGCATGTTCAGGGTGTGATATAAAAACGTGAAAATTCGCGTAGATATCAATCAGGAGGTGGATTTGTATGACAAAGGCGGACCTTGTCGAAAATGTATATCTGAAGACCGGTTTCTCTAAAAAGGAGTCCGCTGAGATCGTCGAGATGGTTTTCGATATCATGAAGACTACTCTGGAGGACGGCGACAAGATCAAAATTGCCGGTTTCGGAAATTTTGTCGTTAAGGACAAAGCCACTCGTCGTGGCCGTAATCCTCAAACCGGTGATGAGATCGAAATTTCTTCCCGCCGGATCCTGACCTTCAAGCCGAGCCAGGTTCTCAAAGCGGCAATTAACGGGTCGGAGGACTAATAACGGTCCGCTTCGCCATCTCCGGGGTTTCGGCGCATGGACTTTCAGATTCCCGACAAACTTTATTACAAAATCGGTGAAGTAGCCAAATTCACCGGTGTTAAAACTCATGTTCTTCGTTACTGGGAGACCGAGTTTTCATCTATTCGTCCCAACAAGAGCCGCAGCAACCAGCGGCTCTATCGAAAGCAGGATGTCGATCTTATCCTGCACCTGAAAGATCTTCTCTACAACCAGGGTTTTACTATTGCCGGCGCGCGCAAAAAACTGCGTGAGAAACCTGCAAAGAAGGTTGCGGAACCGGTGGCCAAAAGCCGGGCCAAGGTTGCCGCTGACGATCAGCTGACCTTGCCCCTTGCGGGCTCTTATGATCCGAAAATTCTCAAGGAAATCCGTATGGATATCCTGCGTCTCAAGAAGAGCCTGGAACCCGGGCCTTGAGTTGTCGCCGCCTTTTGAAAGCAGGCCTTGAGTTGTTGTGGCCTTTTCCCTTATTCGCCTGAAGCAACCCCCGTGTTGATTTTATTGACTAACGACGATGGAATTCATTCAGCCGGTCTGCAGGCTTTGGCCGATCATCTGCAGAAGTTCGGCCGGGTGGCCGTGGTCGCTCCTGACCGGGAACGGAGTGCCGTCGGCCATGCCTTGACTCTACATTCACCCTTGCGTGCCGAAGAGGTTGGCAAAGATCGTTGGGCCATCAGCGGAACGCCCACGGATGCTGTTATCCTCGGCATCCAGACCTTGCTGAAAGAGAAACCCGACCTGGTCATCTCCGGAATCAACAAGGGCGGCAACATGGGCGACGACCTGACCTACTCGGGAACGGTCGCTGCCGCTATGGAGGCGACCCTTATGGGTATTCCGGCGATGGCGATTTCCCTTGCCGCGCAGAGTTTCAAGTATGATGATTTTGTTGGTGCCGCACGTGTTGCCGGCCAATTGGCGGCTACCGTACTCAGACATGGCCTGCCGGCGGACACTTTTGTTAATATCAATGTGCCGGATAAAAAACCACTTGGTATTCAGCTGACCAGGCAGGGCAAGCGGGTCTACGAAGATGCCGTGGTGCAGAACCTCGATCCCCGCGGGCGTTCCTACTACTGGATCGGAGCCGGCAAGCTCGATTTTCAGAACCTGCCGGGGACTGATTTTCATGCTGTGCACAACGGTTATGTCTCGGTCACTCCCTTGCATCTTGACTTGACCAATTATGCCGCAATCGATCGACTGCGGCAGTGGCACCTGGATGCGCTGCCTGTAGATGACAGCGATGCAGACCGTCCTCATGAATAATTTTTCCATTGCGCGCCGACGTATGGTCGAAGAACAGGTGATAGCCCGTGGCATCACCGATCAACGGGTGATCGAAGCCATGCTCAAAGTTCCCCGCCACAAGTTCGTCGAGCAGGCGCTGGAGGGCCAGGCTTACCAGGATGCCCCTTTGCCGATCGGTGAAAAACAGACAATCTCCCAGCCCTACATGGTGGCGGTTATGAGCGAGTCTCTTGCCCTGCAGGGCGATGAGACCGTTCTTGAAGTCGGAACCGGTTCCGGTTACCAGGCCGCAGTTCTTGCCCTGCTTGCCGACCGGGTTTTCTCCCTGGAACGTATTCCGATCCTGGCACGTCGTGCCCGCAAGGTGCTTGATGAGTGCGGCTTCAGCAAGGTCAATATCCGCCTGGCGGACGGCACCGAAGGTTGGCAAGATATGGCCCCGTTCGACGCTATTATCGTCACCGCCGGGGCTCCCGAAGTCCCGCAGAACTATCTTGACCAGTTGGCTCTGAACGGACGTCTGGTCATTCCGGTCGGAGATCGGGAGAGCCAGGTGCTCATGCGCGTTACACGCGGTGGAGAAAACAAATATCAACAGGAACAGCTGCTGGGGTGTCGTTTTGTTCCTCTCATTGGCAACCACGGCTGGCAGCAATGCGACTGATACGCAAACTCTATGACTGGGTCCTGCATTGGGCCGAAACTCCGTATGGAGGCCCGGCGCTGTTTTTGCTCGCCCTGATAGAATCTTCGGTCTTCCCCGTGCCGCCGGATGTGCTGCTGATTGCCCTCTGCCTGGCCTTGCCGAAGCGGGCCTGGCGCTTTGCCCTGCTGGCATCGGTCGGCTCGGTTCTGGGCGGCTTGCTCGGCTATGCCATAGGCTGGGGCGCCTGGCCGCTGGTCAACACTTTTTTCTATCAGTACATCCCCGGCTTCTCTCCTGAGCTGTTTATCCGGGTCCAGAACCTGTTTGCCGAATATGGTTTCTGGGTGGTTTTTACGGCAGGATTCACGCCGATTCCTTACAAGGTCATTACGATCGGCTCCGGTGTTTTCCAGATCAACCTGATGATCTTTATGCTGGCCTCTCTGGTCAGTCGCAGCCTGCGCTTTTTCCTGGTCGCCTGGCTGCTGCGCCGCTTCGGCCCCGGTATGCGTGATTTGATTGATCGCTACTTCAACCTGCTCACGATCGTTTTTCTGATGCTGTTGTTCGGCGGCTTCCTGTTGTTGAAATATGTGTTTTGACAGTGGCCACCGGCAAGCGTGTGGAGTTAGTCGACAACCCCTGGAAGATTTGTCCACCTGATGCGATCCGCTCTGATTAATAACCTGATCCTGCTGCTCTGCTGTGTATCTCTGTGCGCTTCATGTGCTCCGACGGGGGTTTATCACACGGTCAAGCCGGGCCAGACGCTCTACCGGATTGCCAGGACCTACGAGATCGATGAGGGCCAGCTGGCTCGTATCAATCACATCAAAGACCCGACCCAGCTCAAGGTTGATCAGAAGCTCTATATCCCGGGGGTCAGCCACCTGCGCAAGGTACCGGCAACGGTCACTCCCACTCAAAATCCGTCTCCGCGCGCCGCTACAAGCCCTCCGGAAAAGCAAAACCAGTCGGAGAAAGATTCTCGCAAGCCCCAGGCCAAGACGCCGACCGTGAAAACCCCAGCGGTCAAAACACCCGCCGCAGAATCGCCTGCTGCAGTGGCGGACAAGCCGGTTAAGGGGATCTTCGTCTGGCCGGCCAAAGGTAAAGTGCTGAGCGGGTTCGGAGCGCAGAACCAGAAGGTCAACAAGGGCATTGAAATTGCGGTGTCAAAGGGATCGGCCGTGGTTGCCGCGGCGTCCGGCAAGGTTATCTACAGCGGCAACGCGATTGCCGGTTATGGCAACCTTGTGATCCTTGAACATTCGGACAATTATTTCAGCGTTTACGGCTACAACCAGAAAAACCTGGTCAAGATGGATGACCACGTCGGGCAGGGGGAAAAGATTGCTTTGAGCGGTTTGCCGCCGAATGGAGAAAGTGCTCGACTTCATTTCGAAATCCGTAAAGGCAAGTCTGCCGTAAACCCGATTTTGTACTTGCCATAGGCGGGTTGCTCCCTTAGACTCATGTGCCGAATGTCACTTATGTGGTGACCCGGGATTTTAACTCTGTACAGAAAGTGCCCTTGTCATGAACGATGCTTTGCAGGACAGCGAAAATGTCGAACTGGAAGAAGAAGTTCAGAGTGATTTGCTGGATGATGAAGAGGATGATGAGCCCGATCGTAAGGCCTTGATCAAGGTGGAGATCGAGGAAGAAGAGAAAGATTCTGTCGAAGATTATGAAGACTTTTCGATGGATGCGATCAAGCTCTATCTGAAAGATATCCAGAAGTCCAATCTCCTGACCGCTGATGAAGAACGCGCCCTGGCCCGGCGCATCGACGATGGCGACATGGCGGCCCGCGATCAGATGATCGTGTCGAACCTGCGGCTGGTCGTCAAGATCGCCAAACGCTACATGAATCGTGGCCTGCCATTCCTTGATCTTATCGAAGAAGGCAACCTTGGCCTGATCAAAGCGGTTGAACGTTTCAAGCTCAGCAAGGAATGTCGTTTCTCCACCTATGCGACATGGTGGATTCGCCAGTCGATTGAGCGCGCGCTGGTCAACCAGAGCCGGACGATCCGTTTGCCGGTCCACGTCTCTGATGATATTAACAAGGTGATCAAGATCACCCGCGAGCTGGTGCGGGTCTACAACCGTGAGCCGCAGGTCAAGGAAGTCGCTGATGCGATGGGCGTCGACGCTTCCTATATCCGGCGACTCATGGTGTTGCTCAAGAAGACCTATTCGATTGAGCATCCCCTGGGAGAAGGCAACGATTACAGCCTGATCGACACCATCGAGGATACCAGTGTCGTTAACCCTCTGGAGCTTGCCGAGTGGTTGAACAAGTACCGGATCATCTCAGAGCTGCTGGCCATGCTGAATGACAATGAAAAAGAAATCATCGCCCTGCGTTTCGGTCTCGATGATCGTGATCCACAGACTCTCGATACCATCGGCCGCCAGTTTGGTGTCACGCGCGAGCGGATTCGGCAGATTGAGGCCAAAAGCCTCGACAAGCTGCGTGCCCTGCTGGCGGAACGCGACCTTGGTTCAGAACAGGGTTAATTGGCCCGACAGGCCCTGGAGTTAAAGTATGGAAGAGCTGAAAAGAATCATCCGCGACGTCCCCGATTTCCCTAAAAAGGGCATTGTTTTTAAAGATATTACGACGTTGCTCTCCGATGCGCGGAGCTTTCATCGTATGATCGACCTGATCGCCCATCGCTATGTCGGCCAGAAGATTGACAAGATTGTCGGGGTCGAGGCGCGGGGTTTCGTGCTTGGATCGGCCCTGGCCTATAAACTCGGTGTCGGCATAACGCTGGTCCGCAAGCCCGGCAAGCTGCCTTTCAAGGTCCGCCAGATCACCTATGATCTCGAATACGGCACCGACACCCTGGAGATTCATGAAGACGCCTTCAGAGCGGGAGAAAGGGTTGTTATCGCCGATGATTTGCTGGCCACCGGTGGTACCGTCTCGGCCGTGGTCAGGCTGGTGGAGGATCTCGGTGCCGAGATCGTGGAATGCGCCTTCATGGCTGAGCTTGATTTTCTCGAAGGACGCAGGAAACTGCCGGAAGGGAAAGTCTTCAGCCTGCTCAACTTCTAGGATTTTGCACTCCTGGCCCCGTAGCTCAGCCGGATAGAGCAACCGCCTCCTAAGCGGTAGGTCGTGCGTTCGAATCGCGCCGGGGCCGC
>CAWKAV010000028.1:0-132606 GCA_963847735.1 uncultured delta proteobacterium
CCGAGCCGTTATTGTAGCAATTTTGATGTTCTTCATATAAATTGATGAGAGCAGGGAGGGAGACATCCATTGAAATCGAAACTCGCATATCTGACTGACTTTCCCAAGATCAATCTGTTGTTAGTGCTGGTTGCCATCGGCACGGCCTATGCGACCGTTATCCCCGAGATGGTTGGCGACTGGTACAATGATCCTAATTACTCTCATGGCTTTCTGGTCCCGGTCATATCAGCCTACTTCCTGTCGCAGAACTGGGCTGAATTAAGACGCTCCCCGGTGCGCCCCAGCAATACAGGGTTGCCTGTCATCATTGGCAGTCTCCTGTTGCTGTTGATGGGGTATATTGGCACCGAATATTTTACCATGCGGGCATCACTGGTTGTCCTGATTGCCGGCATCGTTCTCTATTGGTTCGGTTGGGCGATTTTAAGACTTACCTCCCTGCCGATTGCTTTCCTGATATTCATGGTACCTCTGCCTTACATTGTTTACGACGCACTCGCTTTCCCATTAAAACTGCTGGTCACCAAAGCGTCGGTCGCAGTTCTTCAAATCCTCAGCATACCCGTTGTGCGCGAGGGGAATATCATCATGTTCCCGCAAACTGTGCTTGAAGTCGCTGATGCCTGCAGTGGTTTGCGTTCACTGATGTCACTTGTAACTCTGGCGGTGGCCCTGGCCTTTCTCTCCCAAAAATCAACAATAAAACGCACAATTCTCATCGTGTCAGCGGTTCCGGTTGCCATCGCCACCAACATGATACGGGTTATTGTTACGGGAGTTCTGGCCAGCCACTACGGTGCTGCCGCCGCGGAGGGTTTTTTTCATGAATTTGCCGGCATGACAATCTTTGCCCTGGCCATGGTTATTCTGTTCAGTGAGAGCGCAATTCTGCGGAGGATAGGACGATGAAAATTCAAATCAGACACGTCGTTGTCTACCTCCTGCTCGCTTTGACGACCCTGTTTATCGCCACCCATGAAACCGTTGCTGTACCCGTGAACAAGCCCCTTGCTAATATTCCGGTGACTCTTGGTGAATGGACCATGGTCGGAGAATCACGTTTCAGTGACAAGGTGCTCGCCGGATTGAAACCGACCGACTACCTCTATCGAATTTATAAGGATTCGAGAGGGAACAGGGCAACCCTTTACCTGGGTTATCACGCCGGAGGCCCCGATAGTGGTGCCATCCACTCACCCAAACATTGTTTGCCGGGCAGTGGCTGGTTTGAACTCTCGGAGACAAGCAAAAAAATCGCTGTCGAAAGTAGAGAGTTGCCTTTTATCCAGGCTGTCTACCAGAATGACGATCAAAAGGAGCTATTCATATACTTTTATCAAGTCAAAGGAAGGGTGTTGACAGATGAATACTCCCTCAAACTTGCCGAGATCGTAAATTCGACCCTCTATAACCGGCGAGATTCGGCATTTATCAGAATCTCAGTGCAATTTCAGGAAGATCAGACTGAAGCCGCAAGTGCCGCCGAACGTTTTCTGGTTGAGATATATCCTCACATTGCATCGGTGCTGCCGTTGTAATGTGAAATCTGTTCGCTGCGAAAGAATGTATTCAGGGTGATTATTCAGTTTTTGTTTTTTTTTGCGGCCAACCTGGCTTGCCATACTATTCCATGATAGTTCCTGAGTTACGCCTGGAGATGCAAGACCTATGCTGGCAACACCGCTCTCCATAACAGCAATTCTGGCTGCCACCGGTCTCGGTGCCTTCGCATTATCCCGGGGTTGGCAGCGATCGCCCGGTAACTGGTTCCTGGCGGCGGGGTTATTGCTGTTGGCCGTTGTTGAGGGCGCAGATCGGGTTGCACTGAATACGCCTGAATTGTGGAAATCGGCAAAGTCAGTCGCATTGGTTTCAGAGTCTTTACTGGGGGCCATCTGGTTGCTGTTCGCACAGACCTTCGCCAGGAAAAAAGCTTTTCTGAACTTGTCCCCGTTCTCATGGGCTTTGCTGGTTGGCAGCCTGGCGTTGCCGCTGGTTGTCTTGCTTAGCCCCTTCGAAAGTTTTTTCTTTTCACCAGATTTTGCTGATGAACACATCCTTTTTGTGAGCCGAAATGCTTACTGGTTCTATATCGGCATCCTTTTCTTTACGGTTGTGTCGCTTTATCAGCTGGAACGGACCCTGATGGCTTTTTCCAGCATGGAACGCTCCCAGGTGCTCTATGAAGTCTTGGGAACAGGCATTATTCTTGTCACTATGCTGGTCTATTACAGCCAAGTGTTGCTACATCGTACGATTGATATGAACCTGATCCCGGTCCGGTCGCTGGCAATGATCGTCGGAATTGGCCTGTGCAGCTATTCCCGCTTCAGGCAAAATTCCTTGAAAAGTCTTGTCATCTCTCGCGATGTGGCCTCGCGTTCTGTTGTCGTATTAGCCGTTGGCTGTTATCTGTTGCTGCTCGGCGGTGCGGGGGAGGGTTTGCGTTATTTCGGGCTGCAGAATCAGCGCCTGGTGTTTATCGGCTTTGCTGTCCTCAGTGGCCTTATCGTTGCCCTGATGCTGCTCTCTGAGAAAAATCGCCGTAAGCTCACGGTGTTTATGCATAAGCATTTTTATCAGCATAAATATGATTATCGCAACGAGTGGCTAATGTTCACTGCTCAGCTTTCTTCGGCTGACAACATGGAAAAACTGCAGAATGCCATTCTGGCCTTTTACTGTGAAACCTTCGGTCGCACGAGCGCCTCACTGTACTTGCAGGATAAAGAGTCCGGATCTTATCATCTAAAATCAAGTCGTTACCTCGAGTTTTCGAAGGACTGTTTTATCGGGGATCATCCCCTGGTCGCTTATTTCAACGAAACCGACTGGGTCTTCAATGTGGATGACCAGCATTCCTCTCAATACAATAAAATCAAGCTGCAGTTTGAAGCCTTCAAAGTTAAACTCTGTGTTCCATTGCAATACGAGCAAAGTCTTGAGGGTTTCATCCTGCTGGGAGAAGCGATCAACCCCGATGAAGATCTCACTTTTGAGGATTATGACCTGATGAAAGTGCTCGCCAGCCAGGCGACATCCGTTCTGCTCAGTTTAAAGCTTTCGGCGCAACTCTCAACGGCTCAGGAAATGGCCGCAATTGGCAAGGTTTCAACCTTCATCATTCACGATCTGAAGAACCACGTCTCCAACCTCTCCCTGCTGGTGGACAATGCACGTGAGCATATGGATAACCCTGAATTTCAAGCTGACATGCTTGAGACTCTGGATGAAACCATTGGCAAGGTGAATGTCATGATCACGAGGCTGAGAAACATCAACGAAAAAAAGAATCTGAATCTTTCAGTATGTGATCTCACAGAGATTGTCCGCAGAGGCGTCAAGGCCTCAGGCCAAAAAACAAAGGTGGCGTGTGGAGAGAGAATCCTGACCTGTGTCGATGCCGGAGAAATTGAAAAGGTCGTACATAATCTGGTGTTAAACGCATATGAGGCTGGTTCCCGGAAAGAGTCTGTGAAGATAACCGTAGGGTTATCTGAGACTGCATTCTTCGAAGTCGCAGACCAGGGCACCGGTATGTCGGACGATTTTATCCGAAATCGCCTCTTCCAGCCGTTTCAAACAACAAAAGAAAAAGGTTTTGGCATCGGTTTGTTTCAGTGTCGCCAGATTATTGAGGCCCATGGTGGCAAAATTGAGGTTTCCAGCAAGGTGGGCGAGGGGACATCCTTCAAGGTTCATCTCCCTGCTACAGTTGAATGAATATACACATTTTACTGAGTCTTGGATTGATTCATCTACAGACACACAGACGGCGGCGCGAAAAACCTGGATCTCTTTTTATCTTCACTTTCAGGGCCTGTCCATTTGGGTCAGTTACCGGTCAGATCCAGTTTAGACTTTAGGCATAGAGGGAGACCATGGAATCTATATTGATTGTTGACGACGACAGTGGCATCAGAAAACAGCTCAAGTGGGGCCTGAGCAAGGACTATAAGGTACTGCTGGCAGAAGACGGACGTAAGGCGTTGGACCTTTTCAAAAAAAATGAACCAAAGGTTGTCAGCCTCGATCTTGGTCTGCCTCCCGACGCTGATGGCGCCAGCGAGGGGCTCCGGGTTCTTGAGGAGATTCTCGCCCAGGGCAAGGGGACTAAGATTGTTGTCGTTTCCGGTAACGAGGATCGGAAAAACGCCCTGGCCGCTATCGGTCTTGGTGCTTATGATTTTTGTCAAAAGCCGGTCGAACTTGACACTCTGAAAATCATTCTGGAACGCGCATTCCACCTGGTAAACATGGAGGAGGAAAACCGACATCTGCAGGAAAGCAAGTCAGGAAAGATGGCTTCTATGGAGGGCATGTTCGGCCAGTGCCCACAGATGGAGGGAATTTTTTCCATTATTCGCAAGGTTGGCTCGATCGACGTGCCGATTCTGATTCTCGGTGAGAGCGGAACAGGAAAGGAACTGGTTGCCAGGGCCATCCATGAAAACAGCCTCCGTAAAAAGGGACCATTTATTCCAATAAACTGTGGCGCTATTCCAGACAACCTTCTCGAAGCCGAACTCTTCGGTCATGAAAAGGGGGCTTTTACAGGCGCCCAGGGGCGCGTTCAAGGTAAGGTCGAATTTGCTCAGGGGGGGACATTGTTTCTGGACGAGATAGGCGACATGCCCCTTTTGCTTCAGGTTAAACTTCTACGTTTTCTTCAGGAAAAAGTCATCCAGAGGGTTGGTGGTCGTGAAGACATCGAGGTGGATGCCAGGATCGTCGCAGCAACCAACCTCGACATCGATAAAGCCATTAAAGATGGGAACTTCAGGGAGGACCTGTACTATCGACTCGGTGTTGTAACAGCAAAGTTGCCACCACTCAAAGAAAGGGGCGACGACATAGTCTTGCTTGCCAACCTTTTTATGCGACGGTTTGCCCATGAATTCAAACGTAATGTAAAGTGCTTCAGTGTTGCTTCACTCAGGGTTCTGGACACATACGATTGGCCAGGCAATATCAGAGAGCTTGAGAACCGGGTAAAGAGGGCCGTAATTATGGCGGAGACCCTGACCCTTGAACCCTGGGATCTTGGTTTCGTGTCAGACAATACGCTCAATAATGAGGAGACCACCACCCCTCAGTATGATTTCAATATAAGTGGGTTGAAGCTTAAGGACGCTCGCATTATGGTCGAAAAAAGCCTTGTGGGTGAGGCTCTGGATGCTGCCGATGGCAACATCCTCAGAGCCGCTGAATTGTTGGGTGTAAGCCGACCGACTATCTATGATCTTATGAAAAAACATGGGTTCCATGTAGATGACCCAGGGAATTGATGATCGTTAATACAGGCTGTCGAAAAAAGTTACACTTTTGTGTCGAAGACGTTTGCTTCGCTTTAACGTGCTAGAATAAAAAGATATTAAGTTTGGAATACCTTTTGCTTACATGTAGTTGTAGTGCAATTGTAAAAAATATTCTCTTATGATTATAATGCACAAGTTTGATTGCATGATTATTAGAGGGGCACAATAACCTGTCGAGGAAGAAGCCCCATATGGAAAACGAACCTAACTATCCTCTGCCCAGAAAACATCCACGCTTCAAAGCGTTACAACGGACTTTGGTTCTGCTCCCCCAGGGTCCTGAGGCGTTGCCATACCATATTATCGATATTAGCGAGGGAGGCCTGTCTTTCCGCTATCTGGGTAAAAAGATTAAACCCACGAGAATCTCCCCAATTAATCTTTATCATGAACATGAATTGATCGTCGAAGCTCTGCCAGTGAAGACGGTATCCGACTATCAATTGAGCGAAGGGATTGTCCCTGTACGTCGTGGAAGCCTCTGCTTTGAATCACTCAGCATGGAGCAACGTAATAAACTCTCATCTTTCGTTGAAAAGTTCACCGAGCACAGCTATTAGACAATCTGTAAATTCTGAACAAAACTCGATTTGTTTGGAAAATAATGGACAAAAAAGCTCTCGATTTCTCGGGAGCTTTTTGATCAGATGGTGCCGAAGGCGAGACTCGAACTCGCACAACCGTTGGGTTACCGCCCCCTCAAGACGGCGTGTCTACCAATTCCACCACTTCGGCAAGCGATGTATTTATACTGATATGATCTTGCTCTGTCAATAAAATTGACGTGCTATTTTGTTTCTCCGGCCGGTGCTGCTGGCGGAATGTTTTGCACTGGCATAGCCGCCGGGGCAGAGACCGGTGCGACCTGCTCAGGCATGATGCTCGAGGAGCCGGGTTGCCCCCAGAAAACGGCCAGTGTCAAGCTGGTGAGCATGAAGATGACCGCGACGCCCGTGGTCAATTTGCCGAGGAAAGACTGCCCGCCGGAGGCGCCGAAAATCGTGTTGCTGGCACCGGCGCCGAAGGCTGCGCCGACCTCTGCGCCCTTGCCACCTTGAATCAGAACGATGCCAATCAGGGCGAGACAGCCTAGAATGTGTATTGTCAAGAGGATGTAGTTCATGTTGCTCCCTTAAATTAATGATCCGAGGATTTGAGGAAAAGCACTCTAGCATAATAAATATTGCGAGAAAAGACCGAATTATACTCCTGGTCGAAATTATCGAGCTTCAAAATTGACGATCCTGGCGAAATCCGAAGCCTTCAGGCTGGCGCCCCCAACCAGGGCTCCGTCCACATCAGGTTGACACATCAAACTATCGATGTTGTCAGGTTTGACACTGCCGCCGTAAAGGATACGCGTGGCATTGGCTGTCTGTTCGCTGTACAGCTCGGCAAGCAGCGCCCGAATGAAGGCATGGGCCTCCTGGGCCTGTTCGTCGCTTGCCGTTTTGCCGGTCCCGATCGCCCATACCGGTTCGTAGGCAACCACCACACCTGCCATCTGCTCTGCGCTGAGGTTCTTCAGTCCGAGACGGAGTTGGCGGCGAAGGACGTCGAACATCTGATCTGTGTCACGCTCTTCAAGCGTTTCACCTATACAGAAAATAATGCCGAGACCGGCTACGGAGAGGGCATGAGCTTTTCTGTTGATCAGCTCATCAGTTTCAGAAAACAGCTGGCGGCGTTCCGAATGACCGATAATCACATACTGACAGCCGACATCTTTTAACAGGGGAGGGGAGACTTCACCCGTGAAGGCACCCTGGGACTCGGGGTAGCAGTTCTGGGCGGCCAACTTTACGTTGCTGCCGGTGATTGTCTGCGCGACCCTGTTCAGGGACGTATAAACCGGGGCTACAACAATTTCGACCTTCCGGTTATCGATAACCGCAGAAATGAGTTCAGTGACCAGGCTGGATGATTCATCCTGGGTTTTGTGCAGTTTCCAGTTGCCGGCGATCATTGGTATGCGCATGAAAAACTCCTTAAGATAATGGTGATCCGTGATCGGTGATGATTGTGTGGTTTTACGTGTCACGAATTACGGATCATCAATCACAGCCTCTTCGCATCTGTCAAGGCCGCAAGGCCGGGAAGCTCTTTGCCTTCCAGGAACTCGAGCGTAGCACCACCACCGGTTGAGATATGGGTCATTTCAGATTCGACGCCGGCTTTTTTGACTGCAGCCACCGAGTCACCGCCGCCCACAATCGAACGGGCCTTTGATTCTGCCAGAGTTTTCGCTACGGCCATGGTGCCGCGTGCGAAGGCATCAAACTCGAAAACCCCCATTGGTCCGTTCCAGAGCACCATGCGGGCATTTTTCAATGCTCCGGTGTAGGTGGCAATTGTGGCTGGCCCGATATCAAGAGCCATCCAGTCGGCAGGAAAGTTGGCGTCGCTGCAGATCTTGTGTTCGGCGTTCGGACTAAACTCGGCCGCGACCACATGATCTTGCGGCAAGAGCATGGTCACTCCCTTGTCGGCCGCTTTCTGCAAAAGTTCCCTGGCCAGTTCGATGCGGTCCTCTTCGACCAGCGATTTGCCCGTCGGGCGTCCCTTGGCACGCAGAAAAGTGTATGCCATGCCACCACCGATGATCAGGGTGTCAACTTTTTCTATCAGGCTTTCGATGACAGCGATTTTGTCGCTGACCTTGGCTCCGCCGACCACGGCAACGAAAGGGTGATCCGGGTAGGCGAGAGCCTGGCCGAGGTATTTGATTTCTTTTTCGAGCAGGAAACCGGCAACAGCCGGCTGCAGGTAGTGAGTGACGCCCTCCGTCGAGGCATGAGCGCGGTGCGCAGTACCGAAGGCATTGTTGACATAAATGTCGGCATTCGCAGCCAGGGCTTTGGCAAAATCCGGATCGTTTTTTGTTTCGCCGGCATGAAAGCGCACATTCTCCAGCAAAAGAACGTCGCCATCCTTTAACTGGTTGATCATCCTCGCGACGTCAGGGCCGATGCAGTCCGGTGCCATGCTGACCGACTTGCCAAGAAGTTGAGACAGGCAAGGAGCCACCGATGCAAGACTGAAAGCGGCCTCCGGGCCTTTTTTCGGGCGGCCGAGGTGGGATGCCAGGATCAGGCGTCCGCCATTGTTGATGATGTGGCGGATCGTCGGCATGGAGGCCTTGATGCGAGTATCGTCGGCAACCTGGTTGTTGTCATCGAGCGGGACGTTAAAATCAACTCGGCACAGAACCCGTTTGCCCTGAAAATCGACGTCTCTGATGGAGAGTTTTTTTAACATTTTCTGCTCCTGCACCCTATGCGTTGCAATTATGGCTTAACAAAAAGGGCAGGTTAGCAACCCGCCCTTTTATATCGAATCAGGCTTTAGCCATCAGCTTGACCAGATCGACAATGCGGTTTGAATAACCCCATTCATTGTCGTACCAGCTCATTACCTTGACCAGGTTGCCGCCGATGACGCTGGTGGTTGCCGCATCGACAATGGAGGATGATGGGTTGCCATTGAAATCACAGGAAACCAGCGGCTCTTCGCAGAAGGCGAGAATTCCCTTCAGAGGACCATTGGCAGCCGCTTTCAGGGCTCTGTTGACTTCCTCGACGGAGGTTGTTTTTTCGGTTTCCACAACCAGGTCGACCAGCGAGACGTTCGGGGTCGGGACACGCACGGCCAGAGCCGTCGAGTTTGCCCTTTAAGGCCGGCAGGACCAGGGCGACGGCCTTGGCCGCGCCGGTCGTGGTCGGAATCATCGACAGGGCCGCAGCGCGGGCCCGGCGCAGGTCACTGTGCGGCAGGTCGAGGATACTCTGATCGTTGGTGTAGGCGTGAACCGTGGTCATCAGACCCTTGACGATGCCAAAGTTATCCATCAGTACTTTGGCGACCGGAGCCAGGCAGTTGGTGGTGCAGGAAGCGTTTGAAACAATGTGGTGTTGAGCCGCATCGTAAAGGTCATCATTGACACCCATGCAGACCGTCAGGTCGACGTCTTTGCCGGGAGCGCTGATAATCACTTTACGGGCGCCAGCCTGGATATGTTTGCCAGCATCCTTGCCATTGGTGAAGAAGCCTGTTGATTCGATGACGATGTCAACACCGAGCTCTTTCCAGGGCAGTGCAGCAGGGTCACGCTCACTGAAAACTTTGATCGATTGATCACCGACCTGAATGCTGTCGTCCTTGGCGGAGACGTCTTCTGCAAAGAAACCATGAATCGAGTCATATTTAAGCAGGTGTGCGAGCGTTTTCGGGTTGGTGAGATCGTTGATAGCCACGATCTCAAATTCTGTACTGTTCTGTGCCGCGCGCAACACGTTTCTACCAATGCGGCCAAATCCGTTGATGGCTACTTTTACCGACATGTACACGTCCTCCCGATGCGGTTTTAAACGCTCTAAATGGGTTAGGGACAAAGAAAGATGCCTGACGGAAAGCCGTTCAGGCAGAAATATTATACAACTCCAGAATGATAACGAATCACCCCCTGATGGTCAACCGTTTTTAATTATTTTTCGTACAATGCCGGTTGCTCAACTGTTGCTGTTTATGTTATGTAAATGTCGCTGTTTGACGTGTTTTTTTCGTATTTATCCAGACTGCTGTGTCCGGTCTTCTACAAGGATGACCCGGGGGGATTTCCCGCAAATTCATGAAAAATTCTCTCGAAAGACGCATCCTTATCTTCAGTCTGCTCGCACTGACTCTCACTCTTGCAGTTAATACCTGGTTTAATGTCGACAGCTTCCGGCGGAGATATCGCGACGGTATCCTGCAACGCGCGCAAACCTTTGCCACCGCCCTGAAATCCCAGGTTGAGGCGGTTGTCAATCTCGGCCTGCCTCTGGACGAAATTGATGGTATTTCCGTACGCTGCCAGGCCATTGTCAGTAATGATCCGGAAATCGCTTACTGCCTGATTGAAGATGCCTCCGGAAATGTTCTCTACCACAGCGACACGGACTTCCCCGTCACCGCCAGGGTTAACTACATCGGCAACCTGTCTCCTGATATCTCTATTCTTGAATCAAAGTTGATGGGCAAGGTCTACGATTATGCTGCGCCGATCTACAATTACGACGACAGGGTGGCCGGGAGAGTCCGTATCGGTTTTAAGAATGAAGTGCTCGACCAGCTGGTCATGGATCACCTGGCTTCGACGGCCCTGGTCCTTGCGGCGGCCTTTGTGGTCGCTTTCGGTATTGATCGTCATCTTTTTTCGTTATGACCTGGTGTTGCCGGTCCGACGACTTTGCGGTATGGCCGAAGAGCTTGCCGCCGGCAAGTTCGATGTCGACACCCCGATTTTGCGAACCCGTGAACTGGCCGTGCTGGGCACGACCCTGACCAATCTCGGCGTCTCGCTGCGTGAACGTGATGAAGAATTGGGGCGCAACTATCAGGAGTTGGAACAGACCAACCTGGATTTGCAAGAAGCTTTTGAGAGTGTGGAGAGAGTCAGTTCTGATCTCAATCGCAGTCGTGAGATGTATCGTTCCCTGCTTGACGATGCCAGTGATGCCATTCTGGTTTGTAACGAAGACGACACCCTGGTCATTGCCAATAAAGCGGCGGAACGTTTCTTCGGCCTGCCCAAGGCAAAGATGGAGCAGAGTAATTATTTCTCTTTTCTGGAGAGGATCAAGTGCCGTGATGTGGAACGTCAGTTTGAACTGCATCAGACCGTTCAGCCTGGCCAATCAAGCGAAACGGAAATCAGGTTCTGGCGCGATGAGGATCAACGCAGCCTGTTAGGACGGGCCACGACATCGGTTACTATTGGTAAAGATAGGCGGCGTTTGGTGCAGATCATTGTTCGCGATGCAACCCGGGAAGAAGAAGTTCGGAAAAACCTGGAGCGTACGGCCAGCGAGATGGAACGTCTCAACCGGATGAAAAATTCCTTTCTCGGCCTTGCCTCTCATGAACTGAAAACTCCTTTGACGATCATCATGGGCTATGTGGAATTGCTTCTTACTGAACGGCAGGAAGCTTTTGATGAGGACACTCTCAAGTTGATCAAACATATCTCCAAGGCCAGTGACCGCCTTTTCCAAATTGTGCGCGACATGGTCGATGTCTCCCTGATTGATGGGCGAACTATCGAGCTCGTCAGTCAGGATATCGATGCCAACGTGCTTGTTCAACGCGCAGTTGACAATGCGGAGCCGAATCTCCGGCAGCGTCACCAGAGCATAACTCTTAACCTGGCAAAGGAACTGCCCCTCGTTAGATGCGATGAAGAGCGCATGGTCCAGGTTCTGGGTAATGTTATTGGCAACGCCATCAAGTTTACTCCGGATGTAGGGAGCATCGTCTTGTGGACAAGGCTGGTTCATCGTCCAAGGCCGGCCGAGAAGTTTGCAAGTGACAGCTCGGAATCTGCGTGCAAACTGAGTGAAGAGCAGATTCCATATGTTGAGATTGCGGTCTGCTGATGAAGGTATCGGTATTGCGGAAGCTGAACAGGAAGCAATCTTTGACAAATTCTACGAGGTTGGCCATGCCGAGGAACATTCTTCCGGAAAGGTGGCTTTTAAAAGTCGCGGTGCCGGGCTCGGCTTGAGTATCGTGAAAGGGATCGTCGAATTGCACGGTGGCACGGTCTGGGTGGAAAGTCCGGGTTGTGATCCGGTGACAATGCCCGGGAGCACTTTCTATATCCTGCTCCCTGCCATTGAAACGAATGCCTAGAATCTTTTTTGTTGAGCTTCTCGCTTGCATCCTCTGCTCTCTTGCGTTATGTATCCGGCCACAATGACACAGAGGTCAATTATGAGAGTCTGCCTGCTGGCAAGTGGCAGTAAAGGGAATTCGCTGCTGGTTGAATCGGGCCAGACGCGACTCCTGATTGATGCCGGTCTCTCTGCACGGGAATTACGCAAGCGCCTGGACCTGATCGGGGTTGATGCGTCAAGTCTCAACGCTTTGCTGATTACGCATGAGCATACCGATCATGTGCGGGGGCTGGGCCCGCTGGTTCGACAGCTCGATCTGCCGGTTTATCTGCACACCGATCTGGCCCGGATCCTGCCGGATGTCGGCAAGCCGGAACGCGTACACGAGTTTGTCGATGGTGAAGACTTTACGGTCAATGACCTGACGGTCAGGCCTTTTGCCATTACACACGATTCCCTGGCCCCGGTTGGTTTCACTTTTTCCGGGGAACAGGGCAAAGTAGGGATCGCTACCGATCTCGGCATTGCTACTCGTTTGGTATCTGAGTGTCTGCAGGGCTGCCGCGCTCTGGTTCTCGAAACCAACCATGATGAAGAGATGTTGCGCGATGGACCCTACCCGTGGTCATTGAAGCAGCGTGTTCGCAGCAATCACGGCCATCTCTCCAACAGGGCGGGCGGGTCTTTGTTGCAGGACCTGCTCTGGCAAGGGTTGGAAACGGTTTTCCTCGGCCACCTGAGTGAAACCAACAATCGTCCGGAACTGGCCCTGGATGTGGTTCAGACCAGGTTCTTGACGACTCAGAATGTCTGTGCGCCGCAGGTTCTTGTCGGGCGGCAGCATCGGCCGGTAATGTGGGCGGCTTGTGACTAGCGTTGAGCCACCCGACCCCAACACGAATTACCGATTGTAATTAAGGAGCTTGATCAATGATTCCACGTTACACACGGCCGGAAATGGCGACAAATATGGGAGCCGGAGAATCGCTTCCGCATCTGGCTGGAGATTGAAACCCTGGCCTGTGAAAAGCAGGCTGAACTCGGTGTTATTCCTGCGGAGGCCGTGAAGGTGATTCGGGCGAAGGGTGCTTTCGATATTGCCAGAATTGATGCCATAGAGGCCGAGGTCAAGCATGATGTGATCGCTTTTCTGACCTCTGTGGCAGAGTATGTTGGCCCTGAGGCCCGTTTTATTCACCAGGGCATGACGTCTTCTGATGTGCTGGACACCTGTCTCTCGGTGCAATTGGTTCAGGCTGCTGACGAACTGCTGGCTGATCTTGATATGGTGCTTGAAGTCGACCAGAGCACGGGCCATGGAGCACAAGGACACGGTCTGTATCGGCCGTTCTCACGGTATTCATGCAGAACCGGTGACTTTCGGTTTGAAGCTGGCATCCTGGTATGCCGAAATGGTCCGCAACCGTCAGCGTCTTAAGGCCGCCCGCGAGAGTATCGCTACCGGCGCCATCTCCGGGGCGGTCGGTACTTTTGCCAATATAGACCCGGCCGTCGAAGAATATGTTTGTGAGAAACTCGGCCTGCGTCCTGAGCCGGTTTCGACCCAGGTGATTCCACGTGACCGTCACGCTGAATTCTTCTGTGTGCTGGGAATTATCGCCTCATCCCTGGAAAGGATCGCCGTCGAAATCCGTCATTTGCAGCGCACCGAAGTCCTTGAGGTTGAAGAATTTTTCAGCAAGGGCCAGAAAGGTTCCTCGGCGATGCCGCATAAGCGTAATCCGATCCTGGCCGAGAATCTTACCGGTCAGGCCCGATACATTCGTTCTTTTGCCATACCGGCCATGGAGAATGTCGCGCTCTGGCACGAACGCGACATCTCTCACTCTTCGGTGGAACGTTATATCGGCCCCGACGCCACGGTTGCTCTCGATTTCTCCCTGCGCCGTCTGAGCGGGTTGATCAAGAACCTTGTGGTTTACCCGGAGAACATGCTGAGAAACCTCAACCAGATGCGTGGTCTGGTTTTCTCCCAGAAGATTCTCCTCGATCTGACCCAGGCCGGGGTCTCGCGTGAAGAGGCCTATCGCATGGTGCAGCGCAATGCCATGAAGGTGTGGGACGAGGGCAAGGACTTTCAGGAAGAACTGCTTGCTGATACGGCGGTCGTCGAGGCGCTTGGTGAAGAGAAGATCCGCGAATCTTTCGATCTTCATTATCATTTGAAGCATGTCGATACGATTTTTAAAAGAGTGTTTGGAGAGAGCTGCTAGAGAATATAGGATGTAGAATAAAGGGCTCAGAATGGTGAGCAAGAAGTTCTTCGGTCTCCTGTATTCTAGTATTCTGAAGTCAACTTAAGGAGTGTTCATGGCCTGGCGAATAGTGGTCGGTCTCAAAGAAAATGTTCGTGATGCTCGAGGCGAGCGCGTTCGGCGCGAGATTCGTGAGCATCTCGGCATTGAACTGCAGCAGGTTCGTACCATCGATGTCTATACCGTCGATGCGCAGCTTTCCGACCAGGAAATTGCCGTGGCTGCCGCTGGGCCGTTCAGTGATCCGATCATCCAGGATTATGCCATCAATCAGCCTCTTGCCCATGATTTTGATGTGCTGGTCGAAGTTGGTTACCGACCCGGTGTCACTGATAACGTTGGGCGGACTGCCCGCGAGGCAATCCAGTACCAGACCGGTCGCACCTTTGCCGACGGCGAAGGTGTCTACACCTCGGTGCAGTACCTGTTGTCCGGCGAAATTACGGTTGAAGACGCCGAGCGGATCGCCCGCGATTTTCTCGGCAACGGCTTGATACAGCGCTGGGATATTGTCGCCCGGGCGGATTTTGATCAAAATCAAGGCATCCAGGTGACTGTTCCCAAGGTGACCAGCAGCGCCGAACCGGTCATTCGTCCTGTCAACCTGGAAATCTCTGATGATGCCCTGATGGAGATCAGCCGTCAGGGCATGCTTGCCTTGAGCCTCGATGAAATGAAGGCGATCCAGTGCTACTTCCGACAGGAGGAAGTGATTGCCGCACGTCAAGAGGTTGGCCTCGGCGCCATGCCGACTGATGCCGAACTGGAGGCTCTGGCCCAGACCTGGAGCGAGCATTGCAAGCACAAGATCTTCTCGGCGCGGATCGAATACGAGGACGATCAGGGCCAGCAGGAAGTCATCAACTCCTTGTTCAAGAGCTACATCATGCAGGCCACGGCGGATGTCCGCAAGACCAAGGGCAAGCAGGATATCTGCCTGTCGGTCTTCAAGGACAACGCCGGCGTCATCAAATTCAACGACGACTGGAGCCTGGTCTTCAAGGTGGAAACCCATAATTCGCCGAGCGCTCTCGATCCGTACGGCGGAGCTCTGACCGGCATCGTCGGCGTCAACCGTGACCCGTTCGGCACCGGTATGGGTGCCCGCCTGATGTTCAATACCGATGTGTTCTGTTTCGCTTCGCCCTTCTATGACAAGCCTTTGCCACCACGCCTCTTGCATCCGCGCCGGATTTTTGAAGGAGTCGTCGAGGGCGTCGAGCACGGCGGCAACAAGAGCGGCATTCCCACGGTCAACGGTTCGATCGTTTTTGACGAACGTTTTGCCGGCAAGCCGCTGGTTTACTGTGGCACCGCAGCGATCATGCCGCGTGTCCTGAATGGTCAACCGGGACATGAGAAACAGGCCAAAGTCGGCGACCGCATCGTCATGGCGGGCGGGCGGGTCGGCAAGGACGGTATTCATGGTGCGACCTTCTCTTCGGAAGAACTCCACGAAGGTTCTCCGGTAACGGCGGTGCAGATCGGAGACCCGATCACCCAGAGACGAATGTTCGACTTTCTGATCATCGCCCGTGACCGGGGACTCTACAATGCGATTACCGACAATGGCGCAGGCGGTCTGTCTTCATCGGTAGGTGAAATGTCCGAAGATACCGGCGGCTTTGAGATGCATCTCGACCGGGCCCCTTTGAAATACAGCGGCCTGCAACCCTGGGAAATCCTGATTTCGGAGGCCCAGGAACGGATGACCCTGGCCGTTCCTCCTGAAAAGCTGGATGAATTTTCGACCCTTGCTGCCGAGATGGGAGTGGAAGTCACGGACCTTGGCCAGTTTACCGATTCCGGCTATTTTCACTGTCTTTACAAAGGCGAAACCGCGACCTACCTGCCGATGGAGTTTATCCACGAGGGTGTGCCGCAGATGGTGTTGTCGGCACATTGGACAGCCTCCGGAGCACTGCGAGCCTGAGTTCTCGCAGCCGCTTGATATGGACGCCACGCTCCGGCACATGCTCGGTCGACTCGATATCTGCTCCAAGGAGTCGGTCGTCCGTCGTTATGATCACGAAGTCCAGGCCGGAACAGTGATCAAGCCGCTGGTCGGGGTCGCCAATGACGGACCATCCGATGCCGCTGTTGTCCGTCCGCTGTTCGATTCTTTTGAGGGTGTGGTTGTCGCGCACGGCATCTGCCCGAGCTACAGCGATATTGACACTTATCACATGATGGCCAATGCGATCGACGAGGGTCTGCGCAATTATGTGGCGGTAGGCGGCAATATCGAGCATGTGGCAGGTCTCGACAACTTCTGCTGGTGCGACCCGGTTGCCAGTGACAAGACCCCGGACGGAGAGTATAAGGCGGCACAGCTGGTGCGGGCCAACAAGGCCCTCTACGATTACTGCCTCGCTTTCGGTGTACCGCTGATCTCCGGTAAGGATTCAATGAAAAATGACTACATGGTCGGTGATACCAAAATTTCGATTCCGCCGACCGTGCTTTTTTCGGTGATCGGCAAGATTGAGGACCTGCGCAAGGCGGTCACCATGGATGCCAAGTCGCCGGGCGACCTGGTTTATCTGCTTGGCCAGACCTGCGACGAACTTGGCGGCTCCGAATATTACGCTATGTATGACAAGATTGGCCGCAACGTGCCGCAGGTTGATGCGACAACTGCACTGCAACGTTATCGGACGCTTAACGCTGCCCAGGCCATCGGGTTGCTGGCTTCGTGCCATGATCTTTCTGACGGCGGTCTCGGTGTTGCCCTGGCGGAAACCGCCTTCGCCGGCGGCTTCGGACTGGATGTCGATCTGAACAAGGTTTTGGTCGATGCTCCATTACGTGAAGATAAATTACTTTTCAGTGAATCAGCCAGCCGCTTGCTGGTGACGGTCAAGCCAGGAAACCGGGAACGCTTTGAAAATCTTTTTGCCGGGCAGAAGTTCGCCTGTATCGGCCAGGTAGGCAGCGATAAGTACCTGAAGATTATTGGCCTGCAAGGAGACATACTGGTGCGCAGCACAATTGACGATCTCAAGGAAGCGTGGCAGAGCCCGCTGCGGGAGATGTAATTATGGCGAAGCAAGTAAGGGCTGTTGTCATCTCCGGCAATGGCACCAACTGTGAACGCGAAGTGGCCAATGCCTGCCGTCTGGCTGGTGCTGATATCGTCGATATCGTGCACGTCGCAGAGCTTCTTTCCGGTCGGGCACGACTCGACGATTATCACTTCCTTAACCTGGCCGGGGGTTTTCTCGATGGTGACGACCTTGGCAGCGCCAAGGCAGGCGCCAACCGTCTGACTCACGCCGTCATCAGGAACAGCCAGGAAACCCTGAGTGATCAACTGCAGCGTTTTATCTCCGCCGGCAAACTGGTGATGGGTGTCTGCAACGGCTTTCAATTGATGACCAAGATGGGACTGCTGCCGGCCCTTGGTGGTGATTACAAGAAACAATCGGCGACCCTGACTTTCAATGATGGTGGTCGCTTTGAAGACCGCTGGTGCTACCTCAAGGTCGATCAGGAGTCGCCTTGTATCTTTACCCGCGGCCTGAAGGGGGTCTATTTGCCCGTCCGGCATGGTGAAGGCAAGTTTGTCGTCGAGAGTGACAGCGTCTTGCGGGAGATTGAGGCGAAGCACCTGGCGGTGGTCAAATACTGTGATGCAAACTATCAGTCGCCGGTCATGGAGTACCCTTTGAATCCGAATGGTTCCATGGCCGCCATTGCCGGGGTTTGCGATGAATCCGGGCGGCTGTTCGGCCTGATGCCGCACCCGGAAGCCTACCTGCACCGTACCCATCATCCGCGCTGGACACGTGAACCGGACTTGCCTGAAGAGGGCATGGGTTTGTCCCTATATCTCAATGCAGTCCGCTATGTGCGTGAGAAATTGCTTTAACTTCAGGAACGTCCTGCATGGTGAAATCATCATCAAAAAATCAAGCTGATTGTCAGCCGCGGAGATTATAAAATTATGTTCGACAAGTTTCAGGATGAATGCGGTGTCTTCGGAGTCTTCGGTCATCCGGAGGCCGCCAATCTGACCTACCTGGGTCTTTATGCCCTGCAACATCGCGGTCAGGAGAGCTGTGGCATCGTTTCCGGTGACGGCCAGAACCTGCGCGCGTATCGCGGTATGGGTCTGGTTTCAGACGTTTTTAAGCGGGATTCGATCTTCGAAGAACTCCCTGGTCGCAACGCCATCGGCCATGTCCGTTACTCGACGGCCGGTAGCAGTGATTTGAAAAATGTTCAGCCAATCATGGTTGATTACGCCCGTGGCAGCATCGCCGTGGCCCACAACGGCAACCTGGTCAATGCCCAGGAGATTCGCAATGGCCTCGAACACACCGGTTCGATTTTTTCCACGACATCTGATACCGAGGTTCTGATCCATCTCCTGGCGAAATCGCAGAGCGATTCTCTGACGGAGCGTATTGCCGAAGCCCTGATGTCGGTCAAGGGGGCCTACAGCATCGTTTTTCTCACGGAAACCCGCATGGTTGCAGTACGTGATCCGAATGGCTTCCGGCCTCTGGCGCTTGGCAAACTGAACGAAGGCTTTGTCATTGCCTCGGAAACCTGCGCCTTCGACCTGATAGAGGCAGAATTTATCCGTGAAATCGAGCCGGGCGAGATGATTTTTATCGACAAGCACGGCTTGAAATCCTATAAACCTTTCAAGGCGATTTCGCCATCACCCTGCATCTTTGAATTTGTTTACTTTGCCCGTCCTGACAGCATCATTTTTGGCGAACAGGTTTACAAGGTGCGCAAGGAACTCGGCCGGAAACTGGCTCAGGAACACAATGTTGACGCAGACGTCGTCATCGCAGTGCCTGATTCGGGGGTTCCGGCGACTATTGGTTATGCGGAAGAGTCGGGAATCCCTTTTGAACTGGGGTTAATTCGAAACCATTATGTAGGTCGTACCTTTATTGAACCGCAGCAATCAATTCGGCACTTCGGCGTCAAACTCAAGCTCAACCCTGTCCGCGATGTGATCGAAGGCAAGCGTGTTATCGTGGTTGATGACTCTATAGTGCGTGGCACCACCGCTCGTAAAATTGTCAAGATGATCCGCAACGCCGGTGCCCGCGAGGTCCATATGCGGATTTCCAGTCCGCCGACCAGCTTCCCCTGCTATTACGGAATTGATACCCCGTCACGAAAAGAGTTGATCTCGTCTTCACATACTGTTGAGGAGATAAGTCGCTATATTACCGCCGACAGTCTCGGCTACCTGAGTCGTGAGGGGATGCTTTCTGCCGCAGGCGTCCCTGACGGAATAGCAACCGGGCATTTCTGCGAGGCCTGTTTCAGCGGTGACTATCCGGTTAAATTTCCACGATTGAAAGCCGATCGGCAGCTCGGGCTTTTTTAGAGGCCGTGGCTGGAAACGCGTGGCGCGGGACGAGAAAAGCGATGGCGCCCTTTATTTGAATGAATTTAGAGGAGAGATGGATGACAGAACAGGAACGGAATGAACTGATGCAGATAGTGCGCGAGCTCTCTTACGAGGAGCGCGAGGTGACACTGGCTTCCGGGCGTAAAAGTAACTTTTATTTTGACGGCAAGCAGACAGCTCTTCACGCCAGGGGTGGCCTTCTTGTCGGCAAGGCCTTCTGGGAAATCGTAAAATTGTTTAAAGAACCGATCCACGGTGTTGGTGGCTTGACCATGGGTGCCGACCCGATTGCTACGGCTACCTCGATCGCTGCCAATCTGGACGGTCAAGCGGTGCATGCTTTCATTATTCGTAAAGAACCGAAAGGACACGGTACCGGGCAATGGCTGGAGGGACGCAAAAATCTTCCTCCGGGATCCCGTGTCGTGATCGTCGAAGACGTGACCACCACAGGAGGCTCATCCATGAAGGCGGTCGATCGTGCCCAACAGGAGGGTCTGGAGGTGCTGGGGATCATCACCCTGGTTGATCGTGAAGAAGGCGCTCGTGAAAATATCGAGGGACAGGGCCAATGCCTGAAGTCGGTTTTTACCCGTACGGAGGTTGTCGGGTAGTTTCTCCCGACCGTATTATTTGTAAGAAAAGGTGCGCGATATCGCGCTCCTTTTTTTTCAAGCATGCCAAGATTTTGAAATATAAAGATAATCTGTTAGTATCCCTGTATGAATGTGCCCCGTTAATCTCAAAATAAGGAGGAAGTGATGGGTTTTTTCAGCAAGAAAGTGAGTTATCCGGAGCTTGATTCGGAGAGTCCTGCTGCTGCACAGATTCTGGAGATTGAACAACCCTTAAAGACATTGATGGGGCAGGTTTCTGATCCGCTCGAAGTGATTCCGGCTGATAATCACGCATTCGTGTTTATCGGCAAGCCGCCGAAGAAATTCGGTGTCGCCATGATCGAAGAAGGCGAAGTGCAGAGTTTTGTCGCGGTTGCTAAGGAAAAGGGCCTTGCGCCGGTCAAAATTCAAAAGCTGAACGAACAATTTCGTGATGCATATGTGCAAAATTTGGATGCAGAACGCTATACGACCAATGTGGCCGGAAAAGAAGTAGTGGTCACGCCTTCTTTACAACTTGAACAGCAAGTCAGGCAGATAATGAGCAGTATGTAATTAGTCAGATTAAGGAATCCGGGGCCCGAAGCCGGGATAGAACCGATTTTCTTCGGTTTTGTCCCGGTTTTTTTTAGTTGTCCTCGGGAATTTTGAAAATGACATGCACACCGTTGTGATTTTCCAGCTCAGCGCGGTTGACGGACTCGGTGTCGCCGATCACGCCGATGATGGTGCGGTTTGCGCCGGTCGATTGGTGAAAGTCAAAGTCGTGATCGACCAGATATTGTTTGACTCTCCGCAACTGTTCCTCGCTGGCTCCCTTTTTCATGACAATCAACATCTTCAGATCCCTTTCGTGCGAATACGCTCAAGACGCCGCGATTCGTCGATGACACGTTCAAAGAGGCGGATAATGGCATCATTTTCCAGAGGTCCTGGATTGGCGTTGGACATTGCTTCAAAAATACGCTTTTCGCGCTCCGGATCATAGACCGCCAGACCCAATTCTTTCTTGATTTCACCTATCTGCAGAGCCAGAGCCGCACGCTCATTGAAGATGCGCAGCAATTCACTGTCGAGGCGATTGATCTCCTGGCGGTAATCGTCAATTGTCACTGTGTTCTCCTGAAATTTCCAAATCAGAAACTTTTTCTTTTGACTTCTTTTAGAAAGATTTTCGGATCAGGGTGTCCTGTTTCCAGTGGATATCATCTTTTTCGGGGTAGTCAGTATTGTAGTGCAGACCGCGGCTCTCTTTGCGCTTGAGTGCGCAACGAATGATCAGTTCGGCGACTGTGGCGATGTTGCGCAATTCAATGAGGTCCGGAGTGATCAGGAAATCCCAGTAGTAATCGGTAATCTCTTCCTGGATCATGCGTACGCGTCGCAGAGCCCTGACCAGACGCTTGTCGGTGCGAACGATGCCGACATAGTTCCACATGCAGAGACGGATCTCGTCCCAGTTGTGGGCCACAACAACTTCTTCGTCGCTGTTTTTAGCACTGCCGGTATCCCAGATCTCAATGGTGGGACAGGGTGGGAGAGGTTGTTGAATACGTTCCAGTGAACGTTCTGCCGCTCGTTTACCAAACACCACACCCTCAAGCAGACTGTTGCTGGCCAGCCTGTTGGCTCCATGCAAGCCAGTGCAGGCTACTTCGCCAATCGCAAACAGATTGTCAACGTCAGTTTCCCCCCAGGAATCAACCTTGATGCCGCCACAGAGATAGTGAGCTGCGGGTACCACCGGAATGGCTTGCTTCGTCATGTCAATGCCATAAGAGAGGCATGTTTCGTAGATGTATGGAAAACGATCCTTGATGTAGTCGTCTTCCATATGAGTGATGTCAAGGAAAACACAGTCATCACCATGCATTTTCATCTCATTGTCAATCGCCCTGGCAACGATGTCTCGCGGAGCGAGGTCCTTCAGCGGATGATAGTCTTCCATGAAAGCAACACCGTCACCGCGTCTCAAGACAGCACCCTCTCCACGCACCGCTTCGGAAACAAGAAAGCTTTTGGCGTGAGGATGATAAAGGGTGGTGGGATGAAACTGCATGAATTCCATATTGGCGATGGTGGCCCCGGCCCGATACGCCATGGCAATGCCGTCGCCGGTGGCAATGTCAGGATTGCAGGTGTAAAGGTAGACTTTGCCAGCACCCCCGGTCGCCAACACTGTGACTGATGCACTGAAAATGTTGACCTGACCAGTCTCGCGGTCGAGAACGTAGACGCCCAGGCAACGATCAGGTTTGATGCGACGCCTGATCATTTTAGCTTCAGTAATCAGGTCAACGGCGACATGATTTTCGTAGATGGTGATGTTGGGATGCGCCCGGGCAGTTTCCACCAGGGCACGTTCAATCTCTTTGCCGGTTTCGTCCTTGGCGTGGTAGATGCGACGCTGGCTGTGTCCACCCTCTCTGGTCAGGTCGTAGGATTGGTTCTCCCTGCGCGAGAACTTTACCCCCCATTCTATGAGGTCCCGGATTGCTTCCGGACCATTCTCAACCACCAGCCGAACGATCCCTTCGTTGGGAAGCCAGGCCCCCGCCTCCATGGTATCCTGCATGTGTTGCTCAAAGGAGTCATTGAGTGTGGCAACTGCGGCGATGCCTCCCTGGGCGAGGCTGGTGGCTGTTGTGGAGATCTCTCTTTTGGTGACCAGCGATACCTTGCCTTGTTCAGCGACCGTCAGGGCATAGCAGAGACCGGCAATACCACTGCCGACAACAAGAAAGTCAGAGTTGATTTTCATATAGAAAAATGGTCCATAGTTTGCATCAGGTTCAGTAACATAACTCACTATCAGGCTTTGAAGGAAACTTATTATCTGAGTGCAACCCCCCTCTGTCAAGTCCTAAACTTCTTGAAATACAGAGGTTTTTCATATATAAAGTTAATGTAGAGGATGAGCCTTGATGATCAAAGTGAAGGGAATATTGCTCGCTCTGGTGTTCTTCGTGCCTCTGTTGATGGTGATTCCACACGCAGATGCTGACATTTATCGGTACGTCGATGCCCAGGGCATTGCGCATTTCACCGATACGCCGACCCACGCACACTGGGAAATGTACCTTAAGGAAGCCCCGATCGCCGGTTCCGGCAATCACTCTTACCTTGACATCATTCGCTATCATGCCAGTTCTTATCGTCTTGAAGAGGCCCTGGTCAAGGCCGTGATAAAAGTCGAGAGTGACTATCGACCCGAGATCGTTTCCAAGAAGGGCGCTCAGGGCTTGATGCAGCTGATTCCGGAAACGGCAAGGTTGCTCAAGGTGAATAATCCCTTCGATCCTTCTGAAAATATCCGCGGTGGCAGCGAATATCTGCGTCGCATGCTCGACCTCTTTGACAATGACATCGAGTTGGCTCTTGCTGCTTATAACGCTGGCCCTACAACGGTTCAGCGTTTCGGTGGTATCCCTCCTTACGAAGAGACCCGCAACTATGTTGAACGGGTCAAACACTATCTCGACTATTATCGCCTGGCAGGGGATACAATTTTATGAACCTGCGCACCGGCGTGCTCAATCTGCCCAACATCCTGACTCTTGCCCGGATTGCTGCCGTACCGGTTGTCCTTGCCTTGCTGCTTTCGGATTCACGTGTTTCCGGCGTGTGGGCGGCAGCAATATTTGGTCTGGCCGCTACCACAGATTTTATTGACGGCTGGCTGGCCCGCAAGTGGGGCATCGTCACAATCCTCGGCAAGTTTCTTGACCCCTTGGCGGACAAACTGATTGTCATGGTTGCGCTGATCATGCTGATTCCTCTTGACCGTGTGCCGGCCTGGGCGGTGTTTTTGATTCTGGCCCGCGAGATGATAGTGACCGGATTGCGTTCGATCGCTTCGGCGGAAGGGATTGTCATTGCTGCCAGTGACCTGGGAAAATACAAGACAATCTATCAGATGGTGGCAATTCTCGGCCTGATGCTGCATTACGACTTCTACTGGTTCTTTGGACTGGAATGGAGCATCTTTCAAGTCAATATGCATAATTTCGGCATTTTCTTTTTCTGGATTGCTTTTGCCCTGACCATCTGGTCGGGATTCGATTACCTGCAGAAGTTTTTCCGGGTGTTCGCCCGCTGAATCTGCCTGGTCCGGGGCTTTCTCGCCAAGCCTAAAATTTTCGGTTGACTTGCCGGGAGAGCTTTTGCTATAAAGTGCATCCGTTGTAACTGACAAACTAAAATTTGCGGGACTAACTCAGTGGTAGAGTGCAACCTTGCCAAGGTTGAAGTCGCGAGTTCGAATCTCGTGTCCCGCTCCAGAAACTACGCCCCACGGCTTAAAAGCTGTGGGGCGTTTCTTTATTCGTCGTTTATACTGAAGGGGGATGGCAGAACACGGGTTCTTCGTCACGTCCTGAAAGTTCGATTGCAGGGTAAAAATTTGTTTGTAGTAGAATATCTAAAACTGACCGTTGTCAGTTGCAAGCGGGAGTTTGCGCTTGACACATTTCAAGCCCTTTGGTATTCAAAGAAACCATTTATTGATGGCCCCGTCGCCAAGCGGTAAGGCATGGCTCTGCAAAAGCTACATCACCAGTTCGAATCTGGTCGGGGCCTCCAGTTAAACCCTCGTATTTTTTACGAGGGTTTTTCATTTTGTCCAGCGTGAATTCTGAAACCCCTCAGATTGTTCCCTTTCCCTGACGTTTATCTATCGTAACTTTCCCAACCAGGTGCTTTCTGTCCTTGTCGACCCTGCCTCATCTGGCTGGCGTTATCTGTATAATAATGTCACATGTTGTAACTGTCTGATATCGTGACAATTATTTGATGCGATTGTTCTTAAAATTATAAGATAACAAAACGTTGTTTTTTTGTCTTGACATGCCCGCGCTGACTTGGATAGCGTGGTGCTGTAATTTATAATTATGAATTACAAGTTGCGTGCATTGTTGTATTAACTTTCTCAGGATCAATCATGGGCAAACACGTTCGGATTTCTACGACAGCTCTATATCAGGAAGTTGCAGCACGTCTCAGGGAAAGAATCTATTCACAAGATTTGGGGCCAGGCGTTTCAATAGATGAGCAGGCTTTGGCTGAGGAGTACGGGATCAGTCGTACGCCAATGCGTGAAGCCCTTAAAGTCCTCCATTCTGAAGGTCTTGTAGTTCTCGAGCCTCGGCGTGGCTGTTTCGTGACTGAGCTTAAACAACAGGACATCGATGAACTGTTCCCCCTGATGGCCATGCTTGAAGGGCGCTGTGCCTTTGAAGCCGTCAAAAAAGCCAAGGCAGCAGATATCAGGAGAATAGAAGATTTGCATAACAAACTGGAGAAACTTGCCGCGGCGGGAGATGTCGAGAGGTATTTTGAGCAGAACTGCCTGTTTCATGAACTCGTGCAAAAATTGGCTGGCAATAACTGGCTGGAGCGGGTGACCAACGATTTGCGTAAGTTCCTTAAGTTGATGCGTGGTCGTCAGTTATACCTGCCTGGCCGCTTACAGGAATCTCTTTCGGAGCATCGTATGTTGCTTGCGGCGTTCCAGAACCATAATTGCGCCGCCGCCGAAAAAATTATGCATGATCATCTGATGAGTCAATATTCAGCATTGGATGACTACGACAAGCAAAATATATCGAAAAGCGTATAAGTGCCGGCATCCAGAACGCCGGATGGGAGTAAAACAAACCAGCAAAGGGAGGAAAGTCATGGTCTACAAGCGTTTGGTAGTTGCATTAGCGTTGGTCGCGTTCGCCGCTGTTGGCGTCAGTATTGCCCCTCAGGCATACGCTGCCGAAGCCAAGACAATCAAGATTTCACACCAGTTCCCGGGCGGGACCATCGACCAGGGCGACTTTCGCGATCGTCTCTGCAGAGTATTCGCCCAGGAGGTCGAAAAACGCACCAACGGTGAATTGAAGTTCGAAATTTATCCGTCCGGCTCACTGGTCAAATCCAAGCAGCAGTTCAATGCACTGGCCATGGGGTCGCTGGATATGACGTTGTATCCGCTTGCCTATTCAGGCGGTCAGATTCCGGAAACCAACCTCACCCTGATGCCGACCCTGGTGACCAGTTATGAGCAGGGCCTGCGTTGGAAAGATGCACCGATCGGCAAGGAGCTGAACCGCATCATTGAAGAGAATGGCGTAAAAATCCTGACCTGGGTATGGCAGGCCGGCGGAATTGTTTCAAAAGACAAGGCGATCATCTTGCCCGAGGACATAAAAGGCCTTAAGGCCCGCGGTGCAGGCAAGTCCATGGACGAGATGCTCGCCGCTGCCGGCGCGGCGATCACCAGCATCCCTTCGAACGAGGTTTACAACGCGCTGCAGCAGGGCGTCCTGGACGCGGCCGTGACCTCGAGCGGTTCGCTGGTCAGCTTCCGTCTCTACGAGCAGGCCAAACACGTCACCACAGCTCGCGACAAGACTTTCTGGTTCATGTTCGAGCCGCTGCTGATATCGAAAGCGACCTTTGATAGCCTGACTCCTGAGCAGCAGAAGATCGTCCTTGAAGTTGGCGCCTCGATGGAGAGCTTCGCTGTTGCCGAGGCGAAGAAGGACGACGAAGAAGTTGCCAAGGCTTATGCTGCAGGCGGTGCGGCCATTCACGACATGAACGATGCGGCTTTCCAGGAGTGGCGTAAAGTGGCCAAGGCCAGCGCCTGGAAGTCTTTTGTTGACACTGTCAAGAACGGGCAGCAGCTGATGGACATGGCGGAATCCGTCCAATAAAGAAAAATATGGTCAACGCCGCCCTGTTCTCAGGGCGGCGCATTTTTCAGGAGATCTGGGATGAAAACGTGCTGGCATTGGTTCGGCCGCTCGGTGACGCTGTTCAATACCTTTACGGGGTATCTCTCTGCGGTTTTGATCATCATCTGCACCATGGCGCTCACCTATGAAGTCGTCGCCCGTTACTTTTTTAATGCACCGACCAGCTGGAGTCTCGAATTCAATATTTTCATGCTGGTGGCCTCGACGTTTCTTGCTGCGGCCTACACGCAAGTCAAGCGCGGACACGTCGGCATCGGCATGCTGGACAGCATCATGTCGGCTCGCTGGAACAAATGGCGCTACCTGGTTGCTGACATCGCGTCTCTTGCCCTCTGCCTGCTCGTCACTTACTACACTTGGAAGTTTTTCTATATGGTTTGGGACAGAGGTTGGGTGACCGAGTCACCCTGGGCTCCGAAGCTCTGGATCCCCTACTTTTTTATGGCTTTCGGCCTATCGGCCCTGTGTCTCCAGTACCTAGTGCAAATTGTTGATGATCAACTCGTCCCGCTGCTGAAAGGAGACTGACATGGGTGTCTTCGAGCAAGGCCTGCTCTATGGGGCATCAACACTAATCCTCCTGTTCAGCGGTATGCCGATCGCCTTCGCGCTCGGCGGGGTCGCTGTGGTGTTCATGCTGATCTTCATGCCCGCCATGAATATCCAAATGATCCCGGAAGTCCTCTTCTCTGAACTTGACAATTTTACCTTGCTGGCTATCCCCCTGTTCATCCTGATGGGGGCGGCCATCGGCAAGACCCGTGCCGCCGAAGACCTGTACGGTTCGGCGCATCGTTGGATGTACAAGCTACCGGGCGGCCTGGGTGTCGCCAACGTCATCGGCTGTTCGATCTTTGCCGCCATGTGCGGTTCGAGTCCGGCCACCTGTGCCGCCATCGGCGGCATGGGCATTCCCGAAATGCGCAAGCGCGGCTATTCGCCGGGGTTGGCCTCGGGACTGATCGCGGCCGGTGGCACCCTCGGCATCCTGATCCCGCCGAGCGTTACCCTGATTATTTATGGCGTCATCGTTGAGGTATCCATCGGTCAGCTGTTCATTGCCGGAGTCATTCCCGGTATTATGTTGACGCTGTTTTTCGGTTTATACGTCATTTACGCGATCCGCAATGAGACAAGGCACGCACACACCTCTGAAGGCGGGAGTCTGAGCCGCGAATTACTGCAGGAGGAGGACTTTTCCTGGAAGCAGCGTTGGGAAACACTGCCGCGCCTCGCGCCGTTTCTGGTCCTCATTGTCCTGGTGATGATTGCCATGTACGGTGGTTTTGCCACACCATCGGAAGTGGCCGGAGTAGGAGCCCTGGCGGCCCTGATCATGGTGGTCGTGATCTACGGCGTCTATCGCTGGGAGGATGTCAAAGAGATCCTCAGCGGGACCGCCCGTGAGAGTTGCATGATCATGGTGATTATTGCCATGGCCTTCCTGTTCACCTATGTCATGAGTTACCTGCACATCACGCAGAGCGCCGCAGAATGGATGGTCTCACTGAACATGTCGAAGTGGGCCTTTCTGTTCTGGGTGAATATTCTGCTATTGGTCCTGGGTTTCTTTCTGCCGCCTGTGGCTATCATCCTCATGGTGACGCCGGTGGTTATGCCGGGGATTCTTGCCCATGGCTTTGATCCTATCTGGTTCGGGATCATGCTGACCATCAACATGGAGCTCGGGCTGATCACTCCGCCGGTCGGGCTCAACCTGTTTGTCATCAACGGTATTGCCCCGGATATTACCTTCAAACAGATCGTCTGGGGAGTCCTACCGTTCATCATCATCATGGGACTGTTTATCGTGCTACTGGCAGTTTTCCCGGACATTGCCATGTGGCTGCCGAGACTGCTGTATGCAGGAGGGTAGCTGATGCTGCGGTCATGGACCACCCAGGCCGACAGCCGTCGCAAACGCCTGCAGCGCGCAGCAGATATCTGTCCTGGCAAAATAGTTCCATCTGAAGCGGTGACGGCGCTGCTCGAAGCCATTCTCGAGCCGGGGGATCGGGTTTGCCTGGAAGGTGACAACCAAAAGCAGGCGGATTTTTTGGCGCGCTGCCTGGCCAAGGTCAATCCTGAACGGGTGCATGACCTGCACATGGTGCAGTCGGTCATCGCCCTGCCGGAGCACATCGAGCTCTTCGAGCGGGGGATCGCCCGCCAGGTTGACTTCAGCTATTCCGGACCGGTCGGCGCGCGTATGGCGCAGTTGGTGGCGGCGGGTAAGATCCAGATCGGCGCGATCCACACCTACCTGGAGCTGTTCGGCCGCTACTTCATCGACCTGACGCCGCAAGTGGCACTGATCGTCGCCCATAGCGCTGACCGGGAGGGGAACCTCTACACCGGGCCGAATACCGAGGACACACCGACGATTGTCGAAGCCACGGCGTTCAAAAGCGGCATCGTTATTGCCCAGGTTAACCAGGTTGTCGACAAGCTGCCGCGCGTCGATATTCCTGCAGACTGGGTGGATTTAATCACCGAGGCCCCCACACCCCACTTCATCGAGCCACTCTTTACCCGCGACCCGGCACAGATCGGCGAGATCAAGATCCTGATGGCCATGATGGTCATCAAGGGAATCTATGCCGAATACGGCATCAACCGTCTGAACCATGGCGTCGGCTTCGATGCCGCCGCTATTGAACTTCTGCTGCCGACCTATGCGGAGAGCCTGGGGCTGAAGGGGAAAATCTGCCGGCACTGGATGCTGAACCCGCACCCGACCCTGATCCCGGCCATCGAATCGGGGTTCGTGCAGAGTGTCTATTCTCCCGGGTCGGAGTTAGGTATGGAGGCTTATGTCAGCGCCCGTCCCGACGTCTTCTTCACCGGCGCCGATGGCAGCCAGCGCACCAACCGAGCCTTTAGTCACGCGGCCGGCCATTATGCCTGCGACCTGTTCATCGGTTCCACCCTGCAGGTGGATCTGGACGGTAACAGCTCGACGGTTACCCTCGACAGGATTACCGGTTTTGGCGGCGCGCCCAACCTCGGTTCCGACGCCCGCGGCCGGCGTCATTGCCACTCGGCCTGGCTGAAGGCCGGCCGACAGGCCCAGGAAAGGCCGTCAGCGATGCCGCGCGGCCGTAAATTGGTCGTGCAGATGGTAGAAACCTTCCGCGAACAGATGCAACCGACCTTTGTTGAACGGCTCGATGCCTGGATGTTCATGGAGAACACCGGCATGGAACTCCCGCCGGTGATGGTTTATGGCGACGACGTCAGCCATATTGTCACCGAGGAAGGCATCGCCAACCTGCTGTTGTGCCGGACCGAAGAAGAACGCAGTGAGGCGATCCGTGGGGTCGCCGGTTATACCCCGGTAGGGCAGGGCCGTTCGCGCAGTATGGTCGAGAACCTGCGGGATCGAGGCATTATCCGGCGTCCTGAGGATCTCGGCATCGATAAACGCATGGCGACCCGCGACTTGTTGGCCGCCCGCTCCATCAAGGAACTGGTCCATTGGTCCGGCGGTCTCTACGACCCGCCACAACGTTTCCGTAACTGGTAGGCACTTCTTTCCTCTACAGGAACTGTTTATGGAATATCTGCAATTCGAATTTCAATGCACCGGGCAAAAACATACTTTCAGAGGCGGCTGTCCTTGCAGGGGTTGTTTCTTCGGGCAACCTTGAGGTGCTGATAGAATCTGCGGAGTTTGACGGCAGCTGTCATGTCGAGGTCAGGACCTCGGCCCGAGGCTACAGTGACATCTGGCGAGCTGTTCTAGATGATTTTGCCGCCCGGCATGACCTTTCCAACCTGCAGATCTCGATCAACGACGGTGGCGCTACGCCGGCGGTGGTGAGCTTGCGTCTGGACCAGGCGATAGAAGAGTATGCGGAGCTTCGCAATGACTGATTTTTCCAACAGGCAGAGAGTGCGCAGCTACTATGAAGCCAATGCTCGATATCGCATCATTCACCTGCTGGATAGTCGAGAGCTTTGAGGAAATTCTTGGACCGACCGAACGTTTCACAAGCCCCCACCTCGAAGCCCTGGGACTGCCTTGCGCCTTTGATGACGGCATTGTCGTCGGCCGCGGTCGCCTGAATGACCTGCCGGTCCTGATTGCCAGCCAGGAAGGCGGCTTCATGGGCGGTGCGGTTGGAGAGGTGCATGGTGCCAAGCTGACCGGCCTGCTGGAACTGGCACTGAGTGAGAAGCCGGCCGCTGTGCTCCTGTTGCTCGAGTCAGGTGGGGTGCGTCTGCATGAGGCTAATGCCGGCCTGATTGCCATCTCCGAGATTATTCGCGCCCTGCTCGCCGCCAGGAACGCGGGAATTTCCGTCATCGGACTGATCGGCGGCGTCTATGGCTGCTTTGGCGGCATGGGAATTGTGGCACGCTGCTGCAACAGCCTGATCATCAATGAAGAGGGGCGGTTGGGGTTGTCCGGCCCGGAAGTGATTGAAACCACCATGGGCGTCGAAGAACTCGATGCCAGTGACCGGGCCCTGGTCTGGCGCACCGTCGGTGGCAAGCACCGCTTCCTGCTGGGGGAGGTGCAATGTCTGGTCGAAGACGATATCGCCGAATTTCGCAGGGCGGTCATCGAAACCCTCTCCCATACCTCACACAAGCTCGACCTGGAATCTCTGCAACGGGAACATCTAGTCCTCAAACGTCGCTTGTCAGAATTTGGAAGCTGCAAGGACAGCAGCGAGATATGGCGCAGCATCGGTTTTGACGATCCCATGCGATTGCCCCTGCTGGACGTCCGGAGTTTTCTGCAAACGGCCGGCAAGCTTGCCCGGGGTGATTCATGAATACCAGGACTTTGCTGGACGAACTCTTCCCGCAAGGGCACTCGATAGAAGCGACGGCTGATGGCCTGCTCACCGGGTATGCCGGGACAGCCAGGGGCAACATCGCCGTTATGGGAACCACCGACCACCTTGCTCTGGGAATCGAAGCGGCTCTTGTCTCTGGCGGAGTTTGTTCTGAAAATTGTCAGGCAATCGCCCGGCTGCCCGATCCTTATGCTGGTGGACACCCAGGGGCAGCGTTTGAGTAAAAGGGACGAGTTCCTCGGTATCAACGGTTACCTGGCCCACCTTGTGAAATGCCTTGAATTGGCCAGATTGAGAGGCCACCAACTCCTGACCCTGGTTTATGCAGAAGCGGTCAGCGGCGGCTTTCTCGCCTTCGGCCTGATGGCGGACGAAATCCACACCCTGGCCGAGGCCAAGGTGCGGGTGATGAACCTGCCGGCTATGGCCAGGATTACCAAGTTGCCGCTGGACAAGCTCGAAGAATTGAGCCTGAGCTCGCCCGTCCTTTGCCCCAGGTGTCGAGAATTTCTACAAGCTCGGTGGTGTTCGGTCGATCTGGTCTCCACCGTTGGCGACAGAACTGCTTAATGCACTCGAGCGAAAACCAGCTGGTGATTGCAGACGTGAAGATGGCTTGAATCGCCAGGGCCGGAAGTTGGCCGGTCGTGTGGCTCAACTGGTCAGAGAGGGGTAGTTCCAAAGGCACGACGCTTAATTTGATCGCCAGAATCTTTACACGAAGTGACAGTTGCAACATACGAGGTATTATTCAATCAAACTTTTTCCAGGAGGATGCTGTGATCCCAAAAATCGATTCGATCGTTTATGCCACCGGCCTGGGCAGCGGAGCGCCTTATGTGTTTCGCTACGCTCTCAGTCTCGCCCGGCAGTACAACGCAAAAATATTTGTTGTTTGCGGTCTGCCTCCCATCAATCCTCAGGCGCAACACCTTGCTGACACTTATCTCGGTGATAAGAAATCACGCGATTTCCACCAGCAGGCCCGCGAAAGGGTCCGGGGAGAGGTCGCGAGCCAGGTGGAAGCGATGTGTCAATCGGCGATCATTGATGACCCCGACGGTTTTCAATATGTGGACAGTATCAAGGTTATCGAGGCTCAGCCTGATCAGGCGGTTATGCAATGCGCACAGAACGTCAATGCGGACGTGATTGTCATGGGCACCCACCGCAGAACAATGGATAAAGGTGCCTTGCTCGGTTCTTGCGCAGTCAAGGTGATTCATCAATCCACGATCCCCGTCCTGCTGGTCAGAATCCCTGAAGGATACAAAGACCTGCCGAACAAATCGGGCGGCCCTGAGATTATTGATTTTTGATGTCAAGGTAACAGGACCTCTCTGTCCTGAACGGCGACTGTTCAGTAACCCTGTCTCTGGACCCCGCTAAAAGTAACAGAAATACGCACACATTCCCCTCGTCCGTATACAGGGTGTTTTTTCTTGTATACAAGAGCGATCGTATGGTGTACAAGTGCACATCGTCTTTTTTATGTCTAATCAATGTGGCGTGGCAAAGGGCGAATTTTTAGAGTCGTTGAAAAAAAAATCAGCAGACCACAGGTGAATTCAATGAACGGTATTACTTACGCATGTATGGCCTACGGACTCACAGCAGTGATCTCTCTGGCTGTGGTAGGGTTGATCGTCATCATTAACAAACTGATGGGCGGCAACGCCTCCTCCGGCAACGAGCAGGAGGCAGACTGATCATGGACCAATTGCTTCATCTTTTCCCCGGCGTTGGTTCTTTCTTTATCGATGAACCGATCGTCGCCTTCTCACGCATTGTTCTGATCGTTTTCGGCATGGTGCTGGCCTACTACGGTTTCAAACGCACCCTGGAACCTTTGATCATGGTGCCCATGGGACTCGGCATGATTGCCATCAACTGCGGCGTGCTGTTCCTGGACGGCGGTGTAACGGGCAACATCATCCTTGACCCGCTGGTCAGTGATCCCAACGGCCTGATCAATATCATGCAGGTCAACTTCCTGCAGCCCATTTACAACTTCACCTTTAGCAACGGCCTCGTGGCCTGTCTGGTTTTCATGGGCATCGGCGCCATGAGCGATATCAGCTTCCTGCTCATGCGGCCCTGGGCCTGTATCATCGTGGCCATCTTTGCTGAAATGGGTACCTTTGCCACTCTCGTGATCGGTCTGAAATTCGGTCTTTCCCCCGGCGAAGCTGCAGCCGTTGCCACCATCGGCGGGGCCGATGGCCCTATGGTCCTGTTTACTTCGCTGATGCTCGCCAAGGACCTCTTCGTCCCTATCTCCATCATCGCCTACCTTTACCTGAGCCTGACGTATGTCGGCTATCCATACCTGGTTAAGCTGCTGATCCCTGCAAAGTATCGCGGTATCGAAACAGACTTCGACATGGGCAATGTGTCGAAAAGAAAGAAATTCGTGTCTATCCTGGTCATAAACACGGTGCTCTGCCTGCTCCTGCCCGTCGCCGCGCCTCTGATCATGTCATTTTTCATCGGTATGGCCATCAAGGAAGCGGAGATCGAGCCACTGCATGCGCTGCTGGAAAATACCATCCTGTACGGCGGCACCTTTTTTCTCGGCTTGCTCCTGGGAGTTCTCTGCGATGCCAGGACCATCCTGAATCCCAAGGTCGGCATCCTCGTCGTGCTCGGCATTGTCGCCCTGACCATCTCGGCCCTGGGCGCCATCCTCGGCGGCTGGATTCTTTACCACGTCACCAGGAAAAACTTCAATCCGGTCATCGGCATCGCCGGTGTATCCTGTATGCCCACCACTGCCAAGATCGCCCAGAAGATCGCCATGGAAGAAAATCCCTACTGCATGATCATGCCGCTGGCAATGGGTTCCAGTATCAGCGGGTTGATCGTCTCCGCAATCGCCGCAGGTGTTTTTATCTCCACTATTGGCATGCTGACGCCCTGATGACGTGCAACACTTCGCCTTAATGCGAGGGAATCATAATGAAAGAAACAAAAAAGTGGGACACACGCAAAACTGATTACCTTGAGCGGATGAGCGGCGCAGCGCCGTACATCAACAACGGCAAGATCGTCGAAGCTAAAGACATCATCAATGTGCTCGAGGCGGTCATCCGGCCGTTTGATCGTGTCAATATCGAAGGCAATAATCAGAAGCAGGCTGATTTCCTCGCCGAGGCTCTGATTAAATGCGACACGCAGCGCATCCACGATTTGCATATGGTGCAATCCGCCGTACCGCTGCCCGTGCATCTCGACATGTTCGAGGTCGGCATTGCCAAAAAACTGGATTTTGCCTACGGCGGCCCCATGGGGGGACGTGTGGCTGAGGCCATCAAAGACGGCAAACTGGAACTTGGCGCCATCCACACCTACCTGGAACTCTTTGCCCGCTACTTCATCGACCTGACGCCGCGCGTCTCCTTGATCTGTGCCTATGAGGGTGACGCTGACGGCAACCTTTATACCGGGTTCAACACCGAAGATACCCCCGCTATCGTCGAGGCCACCAAGTTCAGTCAGGGCATCGTCATTGCCCAGGTCAACAAGCTGGTGGACAAGGTCACGCGCGTCGATATCCCCGGCGAATGGGTGGATATGGTCATCGAGTCACCTAAGCCATTCTTCCTTGAGCCCCTCTTTACCCGCGATCCGGCTAATATTACCGACACCCAGGTGCTGATGGCTATGATGGCCATCAAGGGCATTTATGGTGAATACGGCGTCAAGCGCCTCAACCACGGTATCGGCTTCAACACCGCCGCTATCGAGTTGATTCTGCCCACCTATGGAGAAGAGTTGGGACTCAAGGGCAAGATCTGCACCGAGTTTGCCCTGAACCCGCATCCCACCATGATCCCTGCGATCGAGAGTGGCTGGGTGCAATCGATTCACAGCTTCGGCGGCGAGCTCGGCATGCAGAAGTACTGCGAGGCCCGTGGCGACGTGTTCTTCCTGGGCCCCGACGGCACCATGCGCTCCAACCGGGCGTTCAGCCAGACCGCCGGTCATTATGCCTGCGACATGTTCATCGGCGGCACCTTGCAAATTGACAAGTACGGCAACAGCAGCACGGCCACGGCGACCCGGGTCGCCGGTTTCGGCGGCGCGCCCAACATGGGTTGCGATGCCAAGGGCCGTCGCCATCCCAGCGATGCCTGGCTCAAGTGCGGCGCGGAGTTCACCTCGCAGAGTGAATACCTAGGCCCGATGCCGCGCGGCAAGCGCCTGGTCGTGCAGATGCTTGAGAGCTTCGGCGAAAAGATGGTGCCTGGCTTCGTCGATGAACTGGATGCCTGGCAGCTGGCTAAAAACGCAAACCTGGCGCTGCCACCGGTCATGATTTACGCCGATGACCTGACCCACATCCTCACCGAAGAGGGGATTGCCTTCATGCACAAATGCCGGAACCTCGAGGAGCGAATGGCCGCTATTCGCGGCGTGGCAGGTTTTACTGAAGTCGGTCTTGCGGCGAAACCGGCGGAAACCAAAGCCCTGCGGGACAAGGGAATTATCAAGACTCCTGAAGACCTGGGTATTGACAGGCAACGGGCAAATCGGTCCTTGCTGGCCGCCAAAAGTGTGAGAGAACTTGTGGATTGGTCCGGTGGTCTCTACGACCCACCCGCCCGATTCCGAAATTGGTAGCAACGGGAGGTCTGGCTTTATGTCAAAACAACTTCATGAACTTTTTTTCGAGTTCAAAGCGCAAGATCCTTCGAACTTTCCCGAGGAGTTCCTGCACTTTGGCGTGGTCGGTTCCGGCGACATGGAAGTGATTATGGAGCATCAGGAACTGGACGGTGCGGTCAGGGCCAAAATTGTCACGCCGGTCACTGGCTATGATGAAGTGTGGCGGCGGGTCCTGGAGCGGTTTGTCAATGAAACCGGGATTGCCAATGTCAGTGTTGAAATCAATGACAACAACGCGACTCCGGTGGTGGTCTCTCTGCGACTGCGCCAGGCGCTGTCTGAAATCGTTTGAGGAGGGTCGGAATGTCGAGTCAATGGGAAAACCTTCAGCAGAGCAGCTTTCTTGAGTGCAATGCGCGCGCACGGGCCATCGGCCTTGTCGATCCTGGCACCTTCACCGAATTAGCCGGCCCCAGGCATCGCATTTTCCAGTCCGCATCTGCCCTTGCTCGGTGAGGCCGTCGAGTTTGATGACGGCATCGTCACCGGCGTCGGCCTGATCGGTACAAAACCCGTCTTCGTCGCTTCCCAGGAGGGCCGCTTTATCGGTGGCGCCGTCGGTGAAGTGCATGGCGCGAAGCTGGTCAACATCGTGCGCATGGCGCGCGAAGCCTACGACAAGATGTTGGCGGTCAATCCAGACTTGCCTGAGGAAAAGCGTCCAGCCGTGGTCATTTCCTTTGAAACCGGTGGTGTCCGTCTGCATGAAGCCAACGCGGGTCTGCTGGCCCACGCGGAACTTATGGACCAGTTTCAGGACTGCAAAGGCAAGGTTCCCCTCATCGCTCTGATCGGCAGTCGGGTCGGTTGCTTTGGCGGTATGGGATTTGTGGCTGCGGCCGCAGACGTGATCATCATGAGCCAGTTTGGTCGTCTTGGATTGACCGGCCCAGAAGTCATCGAAGAGGAGTTAGGTAAAGACGAGTTCGATGCCTCTGACCGGGCCCTGGTGTACCGGACCACCGGCGGCCGGCATAAATATATCATGGGCGACTGCAATTATCTGGTGGTAGACTCTGTGGCCTCTTTCCGTGAAACGCTGGGCAAGGTATTGGCCAAGTCTTATGCCGAGATTAAGACAATGGGCTGTATCGGTACTCTGGAAAAGATTCAAGCGCAGCTCAAATTGGTAGACCTCTGTGTTGCGACGGCTCCGAAGGATGCCAGGGATGTCTGGAAATCGGCTGGGAATGAAAACCCGGACGCCCTGACCGACATGCCTCTTGATGAATTTCTGAAAACGGTCAAACGCCTCACGAACAGAGGTTAAGGGGATGACGATGGAAGAAGATCTGATCGGACAAGGTCGTGCAGCGATAGACATGATTGTAGATCCCGATAGTTTCCGCGAAGGTGAGGTGGGGGCACTGACCATCACTGACGAGGATTTCGGTGCCAGCGCCGTGATCGGTACCGCCTTGCTCAATGGCGAGGTCTGTACGGTCATTGCCAGCGACGCCATGACTGCCAATCCCAAGTTTCCGGTCGTCTATGCCGGCATCATCGGTCTGGAAGAGGGTTATAAAATGGCCCTGGCTGTCTATCACAGCATCAAGGCCGATCAAGACCGGCCGCTTGCCGAAAAACGCCCGCTGGTGCTGATCGTTGACACCCCCGGCAACGGCGCCGGCAAGCAGGAAGAAATTTTCGGCATGAACAAGGCCACCGGCGCTTACCAGATGGCGCTGGCCGAGGCTCGCAAGGCCGGTCATCCCATCGTCGCAATCGTCGTGGGACGCGCCATTTCCGGTGGCTTCCTTTGCCATGGTCTGCAGGCCGACCATGTCTTGTCGCTCGGGCCGAAATTCAATACCATGATCCATGTCATGCCGATCACCAGTATCTCCCGCATCACCAAATTGAATATTGAGTGGCTGCAGGAGCTGGCCGAGAGCAACCCGGTGTTTGCCGCCGGGCCAGACTATTTTTACAAACTCGGCGGTGTGGAGGAACTTGTCGACAGCATTGACGCGATGCGCGAGCGTGTCGTTGCCCATGTTGCACAGGTGCGTGCTCTGAAACTTGCCGGCAGAGACGATGAGCTGGGCCCATGGGGCAGGGCAGCCCTTGGCATTGAACGCGGCAGTCGTATGACGCGGAGCAAGGTGATTCAGATCATGAACGACGAGTTTGCTGAAGTAGCCGGGCAATACTTGTCTTAACGCTTGCGAGTCCTGGTGCGGTTGCGTTGAAACAACGTGACGTTGCCAAAGGATTGACCATGTCAGACATATTAATAGATCTCGAGAACATGGTGGATGAATTCGCTACGGCACCGACTCTGGCAACGGTTGATCGGCGCACCCTCGCCGACAAAGGCATCGCCGGCGCGACGGCGGCCCATGTCATCGAGGAGATTCATACCCCGTACAACCTGGCCTTCGTCAGTTTCACCACCGGGTCCACAGCCTTCCAGAATATCGTCGGTGTCACCCATGCCGAACTGCCCGAGAGAGCCAAGGCTGCGCTGAACGCTTTCGCGTTGGCGGGAGTGGCTCCAGGCAGTCATGTTCTGATCTCCTATGCGCCCCTGGTGAACGTGTTTCCGGTCGCAGCCCTGACACAGTTCGGTCTGACCTGGAACTTTCCCAAACGTTCCAGCCGCGATGCTTTCATCCTGGCTCTGTGCAAAGACAAGCCTGCCGTCGTGCTGGGGGAATCAAGTTTTCTAAGGGCCTCACTGGCGGATGCGTCTGCCCTGGGGCTGGAAGATCAGATCCCCCGTGACATTATCGTCTTTACTGCCGGCACGACCCTCGACCTGGAATTGCTGCCTGCGGCAGAAAGGTTTGGCTGGCAGGTGCACGATCTCTACGGCTGCCAGGAATTCGGCTGGCTGACGCTCGATGGCATCCCTTTGCGTGACGATATCGGCCTGATCCCCTCTCCCCACCAGGAACATTTCAGTGAACTCGTGGTGGGCGGACTGCCGATGGGAGACAGCTTCCCCATCAGCCCCTCCGGGCATGTCTGCCGTGTTGAAGGGCAGCCTGCGGGAAAGATTATCACCTATCGGCGCCAGCGTACGCATCCTGAATATGAGGTCTATGTCTCCGCGACCACGCTTGGCTCCGCAGAAACTGTCGGCCGCGTCGCAAGGACCATCCTGCGCATCAAGGGTCGAGTGGTCAAGGTACGTCCCGACCTGCAACTTGGCGCACCGGCTAGCGTGCTGGAACTGGTTCCGGCAGTTGCCGCGCGCGGTTGTTGTCCGGATGTGGCGGCTGTCTTCTCCGGGCCTGACAAGACCAGAATGTTTGATATCATGGTTCAGGCTCAACTTGACTTGCAGCAGACGGCCAAAACCGATCCAACCTGGCACAAGACCCGCTGAAAGGCACCGCTGTGACGGTCGCCAGACAAGGCAACCCATGAAATTGAAGCGGCATACCCTGCTTGATATCACCGACCATGGGCGCGTGGCCATTCTTGATGAACTGCCAGGCGGCGATCCCGGGAGTGATCTGTTCAGGGAGAGATGTGCACAGATTCTTTTGCCGGAAGCTGCGGGTGCCCGGGTTCCTGGCATTGTCAGGCGTGAAGAAGGGACGCTGCGTCCCGGTTTTATCCCGGTCGGCTTCAGCTCTCCCATCACTGGTGATGAGGGGCGTTTGCGTTTGGCAGCCTTTGTGCGAGAGGAAGATGTCTCGCGGGCCACCAGCCCCTACGAGCTCTTGCCGTTGTTCACTGCTCCGCCACGAAATACATGTAATGTTGCTCTTGCCTTTGCCAGGGACCAGGCTCAGGCATTGGGCCTTATCATCGGGGTGTGGGGGTCGGCCGCATTGGAGCTTTATACGGGTTTGTCGTGCACCCACCAGGACTCGGATCTGGATTTGTTGGTGGTTGCTGCACCCAGAGAGACCCTCTCCAGTTTTCTGCACAAGATCACGTCCATCGAGGCCCAACTTGGCCTGCGGATTGATGTGGAACTGGACCTTGCCAATGGGTACGGGGTGCAACTGAAAGAACTCTTCGGGCAAGGACGTACGGTCATCGGCAAAAGCTTGACCGATGTGGTTCTCCTCTCCCGTGAGCAGATATTGGCGGAATTGCCACAAGAAGGACTCGGATCAATCCTTTCAAGTGCTTCAGGAGGACGACATGGTTGAGAAAATGCAGGAAGAATTTGGCCGTCAGGCAGCCAACATGGCTACCGCTCCGGCATTCAAGGAAGAGCAGACACTGCGACGCATCAGTGCAGCCCTGGGACCGGCGCCAGTCGGTCGGGTTCTTGAAATCGCCTGTGGCCCCGGCATCGTTGCGGATGCTATCGCACCACTCGTCTCGGAATTGGTTTGCATTGATGCAACGCCTGAGATGCTTGCCCTGGCCGAGGTGCGGCTTGAGAAATCCGGGCGGTCAAATGTGACTTTTCAACAGGCGTTTGCCGAGGCTTTGCCGTTTGGCGAAGCCGAGTTTGATGTCATTGTCACGCGCTTGTCCTTTCACCATTTTGACGACATCCAGACGGTTCTTGCCGAATGCCGTCGCGTCTTGCGCCCGCGTGGCCGATTGGTCACGGCAGATGTCATCTCCTCCTCAAACCGGGAGGAGTCAGCGCTGCATAACGCCCTCGAACAGTTACGCGATCCGACTCATGTTCATATGTTTTCTCGTCCGGAATTCCTCGCCGCGCTCCGTACCGCTGGCTTTGAGCCAACCTTTGAAGAGAGCTGGGATCAGCAGCGCAGTTTTTCCGAATGGGCCAGGATCGTCTCGGTGCCAGGCCGAACCGAGCCGCTTCGGGAGGTCATGCGCGCCTTGTTACGATCAGGTCTCCACGCAGGAATCCAACTGCACGAAGCCGGAGGCGATATTCAATTCGCTCACACATGGTTACTCGTTGCTGCAGAGCCAATTGTTTTTGAAAATAATCAATGACAGATTCAAAACATAACCCACGGGAGGTCTATTTTGGAAATCAAAGCAAGAATGCCGGGTAAGGTGGACGCAGTCATAGTAAAAGTCGGTGACACGGTGGAAAAGGGCCAGAAAGTGCTCATCTGTGAAGCGATGAAGATGAAAACCCCCATCGCCAGCCCCTGTGACGGCACGGTCGTTGAAATCAAAGCCGTTCCCGGCGCGCGCATCAATGCTGGCGATGTGCTGATGGTTATTGAATAATCGGGGCAGCAACAGAGAAACCCTTGAGGAAGAGATCACCCATGGCTAATCAGACCATCCCTTCTCGCCGTTCAGAGCAACTGCGGGAGATCATCGAGGAACGTATTGCAACCGGCCTTTACCTGCCGGGCATGCAACTTGATGAGACAGAGCTGGCAACCGAATTCGAGGTGTCACGCACGCCGATTCGCGAGGCGCTTATGCAGCTCGCTTTTTCAGGGTTGATCAATATGCAGCCGCGACGGAGCGCCGTCGTCGCGGCTATAAGTCCGCAGCGCCTGTGCGAAATGTTCGAGGTGATGGCTGAACTGGAAGCCATGTGCGGTCGCTTGGCAGCCCGGCGCATGACCGATGATAACCAGCACGCACTGCTGGTCGCTCATCAGGCCTGCAAAGAAGCTGCGGAGAACAACGACCCGGACGAATATTATCGAAGAAACGAACAGTTTCACCTGGCGATCTACGTGGCCAGCCACAACGGCTTCCTGCTTGATGAATGCAAAAACCTGAAGCGACGGCTGAGTGCTTACAGACGTCTTCAACTGCGGGTAAGAGACCGCATGAGAACCTCCTATGAGGAGCATTCTGACATCTATATGGCGATCGTCACCGGTGACAGCGATCTGGCGACAAAGCTGCTCAGGAGCCATGTCATTGTTCAGGGCGAGCGTTTCGCAGACCTGATCGCAAGCATGTAGACGGCTTAAGTCCACGTCTGCCAGTTATCACTGCAGGATGTCATGAACCAACAGTCAAACCTGAATAGCTGCCAGGGATTTTCTCCCCTGGTCTGCCGACATCGCGGCGGTCGTCATGCGCCACAGACGGTCGGTCGATACGCTTTGCAGTCCCTGCATCAGGAACTTGCGGCCTATCCCAAGCCGGGTCTGGTAAGTCCGGTCGATAGCGGCAGCCACAAGGATATGGATGCGGCGCTGTTTTTCCGCAGCCTGTTCTCCTTGCGCAGGTATTTTTGCGAGATTACGCTTGCCGGTGCGCACGGAGCTTCGTTTGCGTTTCTCAAGCAACTCGGCATCGCCGCCGAGGAGCGGATGCTGAGGGCGACGCAGGGGGTCAATACCCATCGTGGAGCGATCTTCAACCTCGGGCTTTTGGCGGCCGCAGCCGGACACCTTCACGATGCTGACCTGTCTCTTCAGGGGGACGCTCTCCGCAATGTGATCATTTAGCCGTTGGGGAGATACCATAAGGCAGCATGGCAAGTCGCTGCCTAAAGTCAGTCATGGCAGCCTGGTTGCCTCCCGTTATGGCGCAGGTGGTGCCCTGCATGAAGCTGCTTCCGGTTACCCGCATCTGTTCGAAGTCGGTCTGCCGTCACTGCAGAAAAGTCTTGAGAGAGGTGTCGACCCGAACAGTGCCGCGGTGCAGTGCTTGTTCAGTTTGATGGAAGTTCTTCCCGACACGAATCTTTTGTACCGTGGCGGAGAGCCAGGTTTGACCTTCGCTCAGGAATCAGCCCGCTCGTTTCTTGCGGAGGGGGGTGTTCATCGACCCGACTGGAAAAGACATGCCATCGACTTGCACCGTCAGTTCGTCAACCTCAATCTCAGTCCGGGTGGCAGTGCTGACTTGCTCGCCGCAACCGTGTTTGTCAATCGCTTGCAATCCTGGAATGTAAAGGTTTCAGGTTAGTCTTCACCGAGGTTGGCTCATTAATTAAGCCCTGAACAAGGATGAGCAATGAAAGGACTTGGCATTTTCTGCCCCGGACAGGGAAATCAGCACCCTGCCATGTTCGACAAATTATTGCACTGTCCTGCCGCTGAGCACGCCTTGCAGTTGGCTTCGCCTGCTTTCAACAGTCATCCCCACGCTTACCTGCAGCAACTCGCGCCACAGGATTTATTTTGTAACCGCTCGGCACAGCTCCTTATTGGTACACTGCAAATGGCGACCTGGACGGCCTTGCGCGAAATGCTGCCTTTGCCAAATGTCTTCGCCGGGTACAGCGTGGGAGAACTTGCAGCATACGGGTGTGCCGGTGCATTGGGCATCGAAGAAACCCTGGCCTTGATGGCAAAACGGGCAATGCTGATGGATGAGACGTCGCCCCGGCCCTCCGGGTTGCTTGCTGTGCGCGGACTCGGCAGGGAACAGGTTGATTCTTTATGCCGTTCTGCTGGATGTGAGATTGCGATTATCAACAATCCCGACCACTTTGTCATCGGTGGACCGGAAGAGTCCTTGATCCGTTGCGAGAACACCCCTCTGGCAGCCAAAGCTACGACCATCAAGCGGCTACAGGTCAGTGTCCCTTCGCACACATCATGGCTGAACGAGGCCGGCAGGCTGTTTAATGATGAGTTGAGCGCCTCTTCCCTGAGCGACCCCCCTTGTCCTGTCCTGGCTGGTGTCAGCGGTGCGGTGGTTCGCACCCGTGAGCAGGCGATCTCCGCTCTTGCTCTACAAATATCGAACCCGATCAATTGGATGGCTTGCATGCGTACCACCATTGAAATGGGGTGTGGCGTGATTCTGGAGCTTGGCCCGGGCAGTGCCCTGACAAAAATGCTGCAGGACATTTTCCCCGACATAAGTGTACGTTCGGTTGAGGATTTCCGCTCCCTGGAAGGTGTCGCCGCCTGGGTTGAAAAACAGTGCTTATAGTTTGAACAATTGAATGCTCACAATTAGGGAAGACGCAATCATGGGAATCAACCCGTCCAATCTTTCAAGCCTGGAAATCTATAAGATCCTGACGGGTAGCATTCTTCCACGTCCGATTGCATGGGTTTCGACTTGTGACGCCGTTGGCAACTGCAATCTTGCACCCTTTTCATTCTTCACCATTGCCAGTGTCAATCCACCCGTGTTGTGTTTTTCGCCGCTGGTCAATGACGACCGGCTCGAGAAGGATACCCTTGTCAATATCCGTCAAACCGGCGAGTTCGTTGTCAACGTCGTCAGTCACAAACTGGTCGGGGCAATGAATCAAACCAGCGCCCCTATCCGTCCGGCTGTCAGCGAATTTATAAAGGTCGGAGTGACCACACAGCCATCTTCAGTGGTTAAAGCGCCGGGAGTGCAGGAATCGCTGGTACGATTTGAATGCACCCTGCGGCAGATCATCTCCTTGGGCTCTGAACCGCTGGCGGGCAATCTGATTCTGGGGAACATATGTCATATTCACGTTCATCCCGACATTTACAAGAATGGCAAACTCGACTTCAAGGCTCTCGACCCAGTCGGCCGTCTAATGGGCAACTATTACTCAACGATCCGGGATCACTTTGAAATTGCAAGGCCGTAACTTTGCCGGACGAATGAAACCGTCAGGCCATCGATCTTGTTGGAATTATCCGGTGAAGTCGAAACATCAGGGAAAGCTGTTTGATGACCCCATTTATAAGAGGTGACACCATGCCAAAAGCGATTCGAATGTATGAAGTCGGTGGACCGGAGGTCTTGCGCTGGGAGGAGATCACTGTCGCTGCCCCCGGGCCCGGAGAAGTCCACCTGCGCCACACGGCGGTCGGACTCAATTTTATAGATATCTATCATCGCACCGGACTTTATCCCTTGCCCCTGCCGGCGATCCCCGGGTTGGAAGCCGCAGGCGAAGTCGTTGCCGTCGGTGCAGGGGTCAGTGACTTGCAGGTAGGGGACCGGGTGGCTTATGCCGGCGTTCCGGCGGGGGCCTATGCTACGGAGCGCTTGATTCCGGCCCATCGCCTGGTCAGGCTGCCGCCGCAGATCAGCGATCAACAGGCCGCGGCCATGATGCTTCAGGGCATGACCGTACAGTACCTGCTGCGGCGTACCTACCGTGTGCAACCAGGCGACACCATCCTTCTGCATGCCGCAGCCGGCGGGGTCGGCCTGATTGCCTGCCAGTGGGCCAAGGCGTTGGGTGCCACGGTGATCGGTACGGTTGGTAGTCCGCAAAAAGCTGCTCTGGCACGGGCGCATGGCTGTGACCATACCATCCTCTATCATGAAGAGGATTTCGTTGCCCGGGTTAAAGAGCTGACCGGCGGCGAGGGGGTATCGGTCGTCTACGATTCCGTGGGAAAAGACACTTTTTTAAAGTCTCTGGATTGCCTGAAGCCGCTGGGCATGCTGGTTTACTTCGGCCAGTCCTCCGGTAAACCGGAGCCCATCGATCCCGGTCTGCTAGGCGCCAAAGGTTCACTCTTTCTGACCCGGCCGTCATTGATGGCCTATACCGCCAGGCGCGATGACTTGCTCGCCAGTGCTGCCGAATTGTTTGAAGTCGTCATCAATGGAGACGTGAAGATTGAGATCAACCAGACCTATGCTCTTCGTGATGCAGCACAGGCACATATCGACCTTGAGTCAGGTAAAACGACCGGGTCGAGGTGCTGCTTCCCTGAGGCGGCACTGTGGGTGAAACGGGCCGGGCTGGTCGTTATAGCACGAGAAACTAAGGAGCGAGCAGCATGATAAAAGGAAGTTGCCTCTGCGAGGGCATACAATATCAATATGATGGTGAAATTACAGAACTGGCCGTGTGTCATTGCAATATGTGCAAAAGGGCGCAAGGTACGCCGTTTGTTACCAATGCACCAATCAGTTTTTCGGCATTCAAAATCTTGACCGGTTCGGAATTATTAAAATCCTATTATTCCAGTGCCAATGAAAAAACGTGTGTTTTGCTCAAATTGTGGCAGCCCGATATTCAGCCAGAGGAACGATATGCCTGAAACTATCCGTCTGAGGGTCGGCACAGTGACCGAGGGGACGATTCCTCGACCAAGCTATCAAACATACTGCGAGTCGATATCCGCTTGGTTTGTCCTAAGCGACAACATGCCAAAATATCAACAAAAGATGGTCGATTGATAATGGGTTCCTTCGCGATTGGCAGTCTCCTGCTCTTTGTTATCCTCGGCAGTCTGGCCGGTTTTCTGGCCGGACTGCTTGGCATAGGTGGCGGGATAATTCTGGTTCCCCTCTTTCTCTGGTCCTTCGCTGCTGCGGGCTTTGCCCCCGAGATACTGGTCCATATCGCCCTGGGTACCAGTCTCGCGGTGATTATACCGACAGCTATCAGCAGTACCTTCGGCCATCGCAAACGAGGCAACGTCCAATGGCACCAGGTTGCCTGTCTTTGTCTGGGTGGAGCTCTTTGGAGCCTTGGCGGTGCCTGGTTGGCTCACTCCTCAGCGGTGAATGGCTTAAAGGTCTTTTCGGCGCCATGCAGCTCTGGTTGCTCTTGCAGCTGGTGATTATTCAAAGCCCGCGTTGCCTCCGGAATGCGCAGTGACCCGTTCCGCCTTCATCCTGGTTGCTGTCGGATTTGCGGCTGGGACCTTCAGTGCCTTTTTCGGTGTCGGCGGTGGTGTCATTGCTGTGCCCCTGATGGTCATTGTTCTCAGCTTCCCGATTCATCTGGCGGTCGGCAACTCGAGCGCTCTGATTGTCATCTCCTCGCCTGTCCGGAGCCTTGTCTTATATGTACCATGGCTGGCGATACCATTCTTCTGCCGCCGTTCTCCCTCGGTTACGTCAACTGTCTGGTTTTCCTTCTCGTCGCGCCTTTTCCATAGGCATGGCGCGTCTGGGCGTCCGTGTTGCCAGCCGCACCACCCATGATAAACTTGTAAGGATCTTCGCTGCTCTTGCTGGTCTTCGTCGGTCTGCGCATGATCTACAGCGCCTGGTTTTCTTGATCTTGCCTGCTGAAGGAGTCATCGATTCTATGTTGCGCTCAGCCGTGGTTGCCGGACAGTTTTATCCCGGACAGAAAGAGAGCCTTTTGCAGACCGTCGACTCACTGATCTCGTCGACGGCTGCTGAGCAACCGGCCATTGCCCTGATGTCGCCTCATGCCGGATATATCTATTCCGGTGGGGTTGCCGGGCAGCACCTTTTCCGGTGTGAAAATTCCTGACGAAGTCATCATCCTTGGCCCGAATCATCATGGCCGCGGTCATCTGGCTGCTGTTTACGCCAGCGGCGCCTGGGAGACGCCTCTGGGGCAGACCAAGATCTCTGTCGATTTGGCCAAACGGGTCCTGTCTGAATGTCCCAATGACCGCAGAAGATTCGGTTGCCCATCGTTTCGAGCATTCACTTGAGGTGCAATTGCCTTTTCTGCAGTTCCGGGCTCCCCACGTCAGTATCGTGCCCATCTGCATCAGCCGCATGCCGCTGAAGATGCTGTTGCAACTTGGCGAAGGGCTGGCGCGGGCCGCGTCTTTATCCAGCCACGGTGAACCTCTTATTGTCGCCAGCACTGATATGACGCATTACGAATCAGGGAAACGTTGCCGCAAAAAGGATTGCCTGGCCCTGGAAAAGGTGCTTGCCCTTGATCCGGAGGGGCTTTATGAAGTTGTTCATGAACACCCATCTCCATGTGCGGGGTCCTGCCGACAGTGGTCATGCTGCAGGCGGCGCTGTGCGCTTGGCGCCGCAACGCGGAACTGATCGCTTACAGCAACTCGGGTGATGTGACCGGTGACCAGTCCGAGGTGGTCGGCTACGCCGGCGTGCGTATTTTCTGAGCCTTGCCACGCTGAATGAATTCCGGTATAAAGCGGGTCACTCAAAGTCATTTTTCCCCATTGCGCGTTTGCATTTATAACTTACCCATGGAGTCCCTTGATGTCTGATTTACGCGTTCGTTTTGCCCCGAGCCCGACCGGTTACCTGCATATCGGCGGTGCCCGGACGGCTCTGTTCAATTATCTGCTGGCCCGCAAAGAGCAGGGCACATTCATCCTGAGCATTGAAGACACCGATGTGGAGCGTTCCACCCAGGAGTCGGTCGACGCCATCCTGCAGGCGATGGACTGGTTGGGGCTCAGCTATGATGAAGGTCCTTTCTACCAGTCCGAGCGTTACGACCTGTACAAGAGCAAGGTCAGCGGAATTGCTCGATAACGGGTATGGCGTACCGTTGCTACTGCACCCCGGAAGAACTTGATGCCAAACGTGAAGCGGCCATGAAGAGCGGTGGCAAACCGCGCTACGACGGCACCTGCCGGAACGGATCGATCAACCCGATGCGCCCTTCGTGGTCCGTTTCAAAACGCCCCTTGATGGCGCAACCGCGTTTGTCGACCGTATCAAGGGTACGATCAGCGTCGAAAATGCCGAGCTGGACGATCTGATCATTCAGCGTACCGACGGCAACCCGACCTACAATTTCGTGGTGGTCATCGATGATGCCGAAATGGGCATCAACCTGGTGATCCGCGGTGACGACCATGTTAACAACACCGTCCGCCAGATCCCGATGTATCGGGCTCTCGGCTACGAAGTCCCTGAATTTGCCCATGTGCCGATGATCCTGGGTGCCGACAAGAAACGCCTGTCCAAGCGTCATGGCGCGACTTCGGTGATGGTCTATAAGGAAATGGGCTATCTGCCGGAAGCCATGGTCAATTACCTGGTGCGTCTCGGCTGGTCGTGCGGCGACGAGGAGATTTTCTCCATGGCTGACCTGATCGAGAAATTCAGCCTCGACAACGTCGGCCGTTCCGCCGGAGTCTTCAACCCTGACAAGCTGCTGTGGTTGAATGAGCACTATATCAAGACCGGTGATCCGCAGCGCATCGCTGGACTTGTTGCAGAATTGCTTGAAGGGCAGGGGGTGGCTGTCGCCGATGGCCCCGATATGACCGCGGTGGTCAGAACCCTGCAGGATCGCGCCAAGACCCTGCTTGAAATGGCGCAAGGGGCAGGTTTTTACTTCGAAGCTCCTGCCGCTTATGATGAGGAGGCGGCGGCAAAGTTCCTCACCGCAGAGCAGCGCGGTTTACTCGAACTCCTGATCAGGCATCTTGGGGCGCTGGAGGCATTCTCGGTCGAAGACGTCGAAGGAGCCTTCAAGGCGGTGATGGAGGAGAGTGGTCTCAAACTTGGCAAGATCGGTCCGACCGTGCGGGTCGCCCTGACCGGTGGGACAGTCAGCCCCGGTATTTATGATGTGGTCGCCGTGCTGGGCAAGGACGCGGTCCTGGCCCGCTTGCAAAAGGCCCTCGCCTCACTCGATTAACAAAGACTGGATATTTGAAACCAGCTCCACTTTTTCGGAGTCCTGATGCCCCTGTCTGCGGCCGTCAACCATTCTCTTTATGCTCCGCGAAGCTGCCGCCTGCTTTCGGTCAGCGATCTGACCCCGCAGGAAAAGCTGTTCCGCCTGCAGCTGACAGACGGCAGCGAATTGCAACACCAACCCGGGCAATTCGTGCAGGTTTCCCTGCCGGGCTTGACCGAAGCTCCTATTTCAGTAGCAAACTCGCCGACCCGTGAGGGTTATTTTGAGCTTGCCGTGCGCAAGGCGGGCCTGTTGACGACGGCCTTGCATCAATTATTGCCCGGTGCACAGATCGGCATCCGCGGGCCATTCGGCCGCCCTTTTCAACTCGACGATCTGCTTGGCAAACAGCTTCTGCTGCTCGCCGGCGGCTGTGGCCTGGCCCCGTTGCGTTCCTTGATCCAGTACTGCCAGGACCAACCCTCAGATTACGCTTCGGTGCAGATCTTCTACGGTGCCCGTTCACCTCAGGACCTGTTGTTCAAAGAAGAGCTGGATAACTGGCAGATCAGCAGTTCGTTCAGCTGTCAATATACCGTTGACCAAATACCGGCGACCTCCTGCTACGATGGCCAAACCGGCCTGCTGACCGGTCTGCTGGCCGATAAGCAGATTGACGCTGCAAACGCCTGCGCGGTAGTGGTCGGGCCGCCACAGATGTATTGGCCGGTGATCAGTGAACTGCGTCGCCTGGGGCTGACAGGGCATAAGCAGATCATGCTTTCACTCGAACGGCAGATGCGCTGCGGGGTCGGCAAATGCGGTCACTGTACCATCGAACATCTCTATTGCTGCACCGACGGGCCGATTTTCTGGCTGGAACAGGTTGAACACTTGCGGGGGGCCCTGTGAAAGCGACTCTCACCACGTGTCCATACTGCGGCACCGGCTGCAGTTTTTACCTGCTCAGTGATCAGAATGACCGTCTGACCGGCGTTGAACCGGCCGGTAATCACCCCGTCAGTCGAGGTCAACTGTGCATCAAGGGTTGGAACGCCCATGCCTTTGTTGATCATCCCGATCGTCTGAAAACCCCGATGCTTCGTAAAAATGGTGCGTGGCAGCCCATTGACTGGCAGTCTGCCCTTGACCTGGTGCATGAAAAACTGGCTGGAATTGCTGCCGGACATGGCCCGGACAGCCTGATGTTTCTCTCTTCAGCCAAGGTCAGCAACGAAGAGAATTTCCTGATGATGAAGCTGGCCCGGGCCGGTTACGGCACCAACAACATCGACCACTGCGCGCGACTCTGTCATTCCTCGACCGTCACCGGGCTGGTAGAGACTCTCGGTTCCGGGGCGATGACCAACAGTCTGAGCTGTTTTGCCGAGACCGAACTGATTTTTGTGATCGGCTCCAACACCACCGAACAGCACCCGCTGATCGGCAGCCGGATTCTGCAGGCGGTACAGCGCGGTGCCCGGCTGATCGTTGCCGACAGTCGCAAAATCCGCCTGAGTCGTCACGCCGACCTGCATCTGCGCCACCAGAACGGCAGTGACGTTGCCTTGCTCAACGGCATGATGCAGACAGATCCTCGAGGAGGGACTGGAGGATCGCACCTTTATTGAAGAGAGGACAGAGAACTTCGCGGCGCTGAGAGACTCTCTGGCGCTATTCACCCCGGAATATGCGGCGAAAATCACCGGCTTGACACCGGATCAGATCGTTGAAACGGCCAGGCTCTTCGCTGCCGCGAAAAAAGCCATGATTGTCTATGCCATGGGCATCACCCAGCACAGCCATGGCGTCGACAACGTCCGGGCGATCTCGAACCTGGCGCTGCTGACCGGCAATTTCGGAAGACCCGGCACCGGTATCAACCCGCTGCGCGGCCAGAACAATGTTCAGGGCGCCTGCGACATGGGCGCGCTTCCCGACGTCTACAGCGGCTACCAGAAAGTTGCCGATGGCTGCCTGCCGGGACAAGTTTTCCACCGCCTGGGGAGTGGGCTTGCCGGAGACTCCCGGCATGATGTCGACGCATGCCATTGAAGCGGCCGCCGCAGGCAAGGTGCGTGGCATGCTGATCCTCGGTGAAAACCCGATGATCTCCGATGCCAACCAATCCCTGGTTGAGAGGGCGCTGCAAAAACTCGATTTTCTGGTTGTGATTGATATCTTCCTGACCGAAACCGCGCAGCTGGCAGACCTGGTCTTGCCGGCGGCCTGCTACGCCGAACGGGACGGCAGCTTCACCTCGACCGAGCGTCGCGTGCAGCGCGGCCGCAAGGCGATAGAGCCGCCGGGAGAAGCGCGGGCTGATTGGCAGATCCTGGCCGGATTGCTGCAACGTTGCGGCGTGCCAGGCCGTTACGGCGACCCGGCTGAGATCATGGCCGAGATCGCAGGGCTGACTCCGAGCTACGCCGGCATCAGCTATGAACGTCTGCAAGAAAACGGCCTGCAGTGGCCGTGTACGGATACGACTCATCCCGGCACACCGATCCTGCATAGCATGGAATGCACTCGAGGCAAGGCACGCTTCAGTCCGGTCGAATATCGGCCCTCCGCCGAGTTGCCCGATGCCGAGTACCCTCTTGTTCTCAACACCGGCCGGACATATTTCCATTGGCATACCGGCAGCATGACCCGCCGCACTCATCTTCTTGATCGGGAGGAGCGGGGTGCTTTTATTGAAATCAACCCGGATGATGCTGAAAAACGGCAGATTTCGGAACGTCAGCAAGTCAGAATAAGCAGTCGTCGTGGCACGATAACTGCGGCCGCGCAATTGACCGATCGCGTTCCTCCGGGGCAGGTCTTTGTGCCGTTCCACTTCGCCGAAGGGGCCGCCAACGCGCTCACCAATAACGTTCTCGATCCGGAGTCGGGGATCCCCGAATTCAAGGTCTGTGCGGTGAGGATCGAACCATGCTGAAACAGTTGAATCGGGAAGAACTTGAACAACTTCTGGATGAACTTGCCGCAGATTATCGCCTTCAGGTTCCGCAACAACTGGCCGATGGCACCCGGCAGTTGGCCCCCTACGGTGACGGCGAAATCTCTTTGAACGGTGCGGTCGTCCAGCGCAAGCCGACGACATTCTTCTTTGCCCAGACAGAAAGATTACTGACGCTCGATTCGGGCGGTGCGATCGATATCCCCTTGCCGAACCCAAAGCCGCTGGCGCTGTTCGGCCTGAACAGGGCCGATCTGGCCGGTGTCACTTTTCTTGATCGCTTCTTTGCGGCAGCACCGGAGGATGATGCCTATTTTCGCAATCGAGATGGAGCACTGCTGATCGGTTTGACCGGCGCGGCCGGACCTGACAACACGTTTCTGCCTCTCTCAGCGGGTGATTGTGATATCGAGCTGATCGCCATCAGAGGGAGCTGGATGGCCTTGGGACATTCCTTAAACGGGAAAAAGCGATTACTTGATTTTCATGATGGCGACCCAGAAAGACTGTCTGCGGTGCGCAAATTCAACGACAGCAATCCTGCACAGCTGGACTTCCTGCACCAGGCAAGTCAGTTGCTTATGGACGACAAGGTGCCGGATCAATTCTGGGCGGAAATTGCTGATCGTTGCATCCTCTGTAGCGGCTGCAACCTGGTCTGCCCGACCTGTAGCTGCTTCTGCGTTCAGGATCGTACTTTCGATGAGAGCACTGTACGCAGCCGGGTGTGGGATTCCTGCCAGCTTGACGCTTTCATGCGCGAAGCCAGTGGCCACAATCCGCTTGGTACCGAAGCGCTGCGTACCCGGCGCAGAATCCATCACAAGCTTGCAGCGGATGTTGAGCGTTGGGGCGAGCTCGGCTGCGTCGCCTGCGGTCGCTGCGATCGGGCCTGTCCGACGGGAATCGGTATAATGGCCGTCGCCGAAGAGTTGGTAAAGCGTTACGGTGATACCGGGTAAGATCCTCTCATGGCCATTTCGTTTTATGGCTGTTGGTTTTTGCAGAGGGTCAAGGTAAACTTGTGATAATAAGTGATAAAAGGCTCTTGCATCGTCCGGCTGAAATCTATATGATGCGTTTCCTGACAACGAAAAAGCTTGACTAGCCTTGGCAACTTTGTTAATTAACGCATCCTGTTATGGGGTGTCGCCAAGCGGTAAGGCAGCGGACTCTGACTCCGCCATTCGGGGGTTCAAATCCTCCCACCCCAGCCATAAGTTTCAACAGGGGAACATTTTCCCCGTGAGAGCATAGTTACTATGCGCTCTTCGTCTAGCCTGGTCTAGGACACCGCCCTTTCACGGCGGCGACAGGGGTTCGAATCCCCTAGGGCGTACCATTCATGAGCCCCGTAAGCACGTCTACGTGTTTGCGGGGTTTTTGTCTTTTTGGCGATGGCTGAAGAAGGGAAGGTCTTGTTTTTTAGAGTGAAAAAACACACAGTCAGAAAAATGAATTGGCTATACATTGCAGACAGCCATTGTTCATTTTTCATCCTGTTGCTGCGCGGGAGAATATCGCATCCATGCCTTTCTGATCAGGTGTGGCAACAACAGGTAAAGGGGCATACGCAGGTAGTGGGAGCGCACATACAAAGCAAATCTTGCGATAGCGCTGCCCCGGGTATCACAGCTTGGATGATGGGGCTGAAACGCACGCAAGAAGGAGAAATCCATGACTTGTATTGTCAGAAAGCCGGGCTTTTGTGCTTCGGCTATTGCCAAAACAGAGGAAGGCACAGGGGTATGAAAAAAGTGCCGCACATAGCGTAGCGCATAATAGAGCGGTCTTTGCAAGTCCAACTCTTTGGCGCGAGGCAGCAGGAGCAACCAGAATTTATCATCCGTTTCACCGAAGTGGCGCAACAGGCGATCCAGGTCGAGCAAATCACGTAAGCCATGATCAAAATCACCTTCGTGAAAAAGGTGAGCGGCGCTGTGAATAATCATATCAGTCGGTGCCAGGACCCAAATGCCTGGCTTGATCTCCTGTGCGGCCTCAAACAATTTTTTTGGATCAGTTCTGGGGGTTGCTGTCGGTGGCAGAATCGTGTGGTGCACATCCAGTATAGAGCCCCGAACAATATGCCCAAGCGGTGGAATTTCATGCATCCACTGGCGATAATACCGTTCGTCGTAGGGATCCTGTTCGCAAGGTTTCCAGCCAAACTCGCCTAAAACAGTTTCACTGAGCTGAATTTTCTCCAATGGTATCAGGAGATCGATATCACTGATTAATCGTCCCGGGGCTGCGGGCAGCTCGCCCAGTATGTACGCGGCCCCCTTTAACAGCAGTAATTTCACTTCAGCCTTGCCGAGCGCGCGCCGCAGCCACTTCAATTCATATTTCAATGCCTGGACTTGATTGTTGTGGAGGACCCAACCGGAAAACAGATGCGCTCTGGGCCGTTCTGGGAGGCTGCTCAGCAGGCCCATTTCTTTGAGCAGCAGATAGAGCGTGGACAATAGCGAAGCGACGCGCGCCTGTGGTATGAGAATGTCCCACTGCTTCAGCGTAAGGTTGCTGGCGCGCTCCGGGTCATTGAGTACTGTCAGCAGCAGTGGTTTCAAAAACGCTCACCTCAGACACAAGTTGATCAATTGTCTGTAAAGCTTTATCCAGGTCAGAGTAGGTCAGGTCAAAACAGTGTACGGCATCCATAAGAGTACACATTGTCTCATAACCTGTTTGCGATAGCAGGCTGTAATTAAACGAATGCAATCCGGCAAACATGAAACTCTCAGTCTTGGGTTTCTTCTTCATTACAAGCTTCGATCCAACTGAATATTTTGAGAAAATCATCACGCGCGCGGGTATTAACTCCTGATCATGACTGTCTGGGGACAGGTCAGCTTTCATGTGCGCCACGGTGCCCTTATGGGTGTCAACTGATTCCGGGCCAAACAACGCGCTGGAGTCAAAGCTCTTGATGATTGCGATGGATTCGTTTTTCAGGCTGATGGGGCGGCACAGCGGTGCCAAACTGTTGGTTCCGAGAGGGATCAGCGCATGTTCATCGGATAGTACACGCCAGCCAGACAAGCACAGGGCTGCACAAAGAGTGCTTTTGCCGGCACCGGGCAGTCCTGGCAAAATGAGACCGACGCCGTTTTTCGAGACCACCGCAGCGTGCAATTTCAGGAATTCATTTGGGCGGGTTGACACGCACCAGTTCATTCCCCATTCCAAAAAAGCATAGGCGTGCTGCGCGTCGATGCGGTTGAAAGGCCGGTGGCCATCGGAGTAAAAATCGATTTTTTTGCGCCACTTTTGTATCAAATCAGCGGGCCGTAGGGAAATGTGGTAATCAGAAAAGCTTTCGGTGGGCAAAGTCTGAAAATCAGCATAAAGCTTTCTCAGACCATCAAAAAGGACAGATTCCCGGCTCTGAATGCGATATGCAAAGGGCCCGGCCTTTAGCCGCAACTCGCCTTTAGCCAGGGCGTGTATTGCCTCTGCATCGGACAGGTCTTTCAGTCGTGGCATTTAGACGACTTCTATTAAATCAAAAGATTGCAGTTCTTGAATCAGTGTGTCCACCAGTTTTTCTACCTCCGGTTCAGAGACATTTTCCACCTGGCCCGCAACACGATCCCGCAACTGTACAGTCGTTAGGGAGCTAGCAGCCAATTCCCCCAACAGCCAGGCGGCTACTTCATTGACCAGGTGCGTTGTGCCACTACCGGGGTCGAAATAAACAACCAGACCTTCACCGGCGTCGTAGGTCATTCCCTGTGAACATGTTCGCCATTTCATCGGACATCCTGCAGGATTGAAGAAGTGGGGTTACTCAGTTTGATGAAAAACCGGTCCCTAGTGAATTTAAGAAAGAAGTCTTTTGTACGGGAGAGTTGTGCGCATAACGACCCTGTAAGGAACCATCAGGACTCATCATCGCGGCCTTAACGAGTTTATCTTTTTTTCCTGGTTTTTTTTGTGTTGTAAGTGAAAATCGTCGTTGGATCAGGCTCAGGCACAACAGTGTTGTAATTATCATAATTCTCAGTAGTTTCAGTCGTTTGTGAGGTACCGGTGGAAGCATTGGGATCGGCGGACATTAACAAATTTGTCGAAATACCACTAGCAACCCCCCCCCATGCGTTTCGGTTACTCAGGGTCAGAAGAACAGCACTTCCAATCAACGCATTGCGCGTAAATTTGCGGCGCGAAGTCCCTTTGCCTTTGTCATCCACAGGCACCAGATCCTCATCACTTTTGGCCATTATTTGTTCAGGATGTTTTTTGGTGTCCATGCTGTCTATCTCTCACTTCTCTGATTCACAAATATATCATTCAGCGACATGATAACATCTAAACTGCAATACATCCAGTTACACCACCATCTCCCTGTACAGGATATGGTAACGTCTAGCGTAACATAAGCAAATTACATACCTGTTTTCAAATGCCTGAAATAACAGTTAGTTGCGCTGCCAAAGAATAAAATTTTAGATAAATTACCAACGGCCAATCAAACTGTAAAGTTTCCTGACACGTGATACCACGTGCACCATGAAAATTGGGAAATTTATCATTCCTTTTGTTGCACTGACTATTTTGCGAGATAAATTTGAGAAACATCTATAAGTAATTCAATATTTCTTGTTTTTATAAAAATATTAGGTTGACATGAAAAAAGCTTCTGATTAAATAATTTATATAAGACAAAGCCAAACCTGTTGTGAGGCAGGGGCGGAAAGTCACGGGTCTTCTCCTCTTTTCCTTCTACAAGATAGCCGGGCTGCCAAATGTATGATTTTGGCAGCCCGGTTTTGTTTCTCTGACATCGACTTTGTTGACTCAATAGACATTTTACAGATCGTTAACTTTTTTGTAACTGTTAAGAAGTCCTTTACGGCAAACAGGGATTGGAGTGTGCAGCCAACGAATGGATAGAAATCTGGTGCGCGCGCAACCTACCAAATCACGATAATGGACATCAGCATCGTTAGAAAAGTCTTTTGAGTAAGGGAATAAAGGGGGATAATAATGATCCGTCGTTTGTTTTTTTCCCGCACGATCCTGAAAATCTTTACATGTACCCAGATTTTCTGCCTTGCAGTGATTCTTTCCTCCCCCCCAGGTGGATACGCAGAAATAACCCTTGATGGTTCTCTTGGTCCGAAAAAAACTTTATCAGGGCCTAACTATGTGATTGATGCCGGTGACGGAACCCTGGTCAATCAGAGCAATCTTTTTCACAGTTTTGGCTATTTCAATATTGGAACGAATGAAAGTGCCACGTTTAACGGCCCGGATACAATCAACTCGATTATTGGTCGTGTTACAGGGGGAGGTCAATCATCGATTGATGGGGTTCTCAAATCAACTATTCCAGGCGCTGATTTGTTCCTGATTAACCCTGATGGATTTGTTTTTGGACCTGAGGCAAGTCTTGATGTGAAGGGCTCTTTTCACGTGAGTACGGCCGATTACCTTCGTTTGGAAGGTGCGGAAAAAGGTGTTTTCTACGCCGATTTGAATCGGGACAGTATCCTTACCGTATCTACTCCAGCTGCTTTTGGTTTTTTGAGTGACCAACCAGCAGGGATTTCTGTGAATCAAAGTGCCTTGCAGGTGCCGGAAGGACAGAGTCTTTCATTGGTGGGGGGGGATGTTGAAATTACAGGCTCCGAAATTTCTAGCACTGACTTTCTGTTGGCACCGGGCGGAAGGATTAATCTTGCAAGTGTATCGTCCCTTGGAGAAGCCAGGCTCAACACCCCCGGTATGGCTCCTGATCTCGCTGTTGATGCATTCGTCGAACTTGGCAATATCAATCTCTCCCAAGCATTTATAGATGCGGGAGGGAATGGCGGAGGGACCGTTATTATCCGTGGGGGGCAGTTTGTGATGGATAACTCTTCTGTCTATGCCAGCACCAAGGGTCAGGTAGGTAGCAATCTTACTGGAGTTGGTGTCGATATCCTGAGTACTGGCAATGTTACGCTGGATAATTACTCATTCATTGGAACAAATATTTTTAGCGGAGTGCCTGATGATTCGGGTGGCATTCGCATTACGGCCGATCATCTGAGAGTAAACAATTCGCAGATTCAATCTAATGCTTTTGGTGGCACATCGACGATCCCGGCCAGTTCTGGAAGTAGTGGTGACATTGAGATAAATACCAATACCCTGCTTATAGAAAATCTGGGTGCTGTCTTTAGCGGGACAGGCGGCACTGGTGAAAGTGGTGACATTTACATAAACACTGGCGGTCTGGAAGTGCGGGACGGCGGGTATGTCTTTAGCAGTGCTTTTGCTGGTACAGGGAATGGTGGTGATATTGAGGTTAATGCAGATCACATCCTTCTTTCTAACGAAAACCAACCGGCAAGAGTGACCGGACTGTTGACACAGACATACTGGCCTGGAATAGGGAAGAGTGGCGATGTGTCAATTAGTGCAAAGAGCTTGGACATATATCCTGGGGCCCAAATTTCGGCAGCCACTTTCTATCTTGGCCAAGCTGGGAACGTTCAGGTCGCTGTTGATGGTGACGTCTATATCGAAGGGACAAAGGAGCGGCTTCCCAACGGCAATCCAATTAACACCGGGATATTCGATAATACCTTCTGGTCTGCCGACGGTGGAAACCTTGATTTCAGTGCGAAGAGCCTGGAAATGACAACGGCTGCGGGAATTCAAGTCGTTACATTATCTTTTGGTAATGCTGGAATTGCCTCCCTGGATGTAGGGGATCTGTCTATCAAAGATGGTTCGTACATCAGTTCGAACGGCTTTTACGGTACAGGAGGAAATGCTGGTGGCGTCATAATAGAGGCGGACAACATTCTGATCTCCGGACCAGCAATTTCAAATGACCCATTTGGTTCAGACGCTACCGGCATTAGCACATCTTCAGGAGAACTTGGTGGCACAGGTGGCAATATAGACATCACGACAGGCACACTGAGTCTGACAAACAGGTCGATTATTACCTCAATTTCACGAGGGCCTGGTGAAGGTGGTGAAATAAAAATTGAAGCCGAGAGTATGGAAGTACTAAATGGCGCCCAAATCAATGCCAGCGCTGCCGGCTCTGGAGATGGTGGTGTCATAGAAATTGAAGCAGGGAGTGTGCTTGTCTCTGGTGTCCATCCGGAAACATATTTAGATGAAACGATTGGCGGCTCAACTCTGGCAATTTCAGCGATAGCTTCACAAGCCCTTCAAAACGGTGGAAGTGGAGGCAAGATCATCGTCAAGGCAGATTCACTGGAGCTAAATGATTCTGGTCGCTTGACTACAGAGACTTATGGAGCTGGGAACGCTGGTGATGTAGAAGTCTTCGCTGACAACGTTTTAATCTCTGGATCAAATCCTATACTGGAAGATTTTTTGGCAAACTCTGGAGAGGACAGTCGATATGCAGGTGCCGGAATTTTTGCGAACACTGATGGTTTCCTGATTGGTGATCAAGCCACAGGCAATGGTGGCTATATTGATATTAACACTGGAACCCTTCACATGAGTGACAGGGGACAAATCTCTGGCACGACAAGCACTCCGGGTGATGGCGGAGGGCTGAATGTAGCTGCAAGGAATATCGAACTGTACAATAAATCACTTATTTCATTAGCAAGTTTCAGGGAAGGCGATGCCGGTGACATTTACCTTGGTGCTACGAAAAACTTTTTGATGCGGGATAGTGCAGTCACCACTGAATCTATTGCGGCCGATGGTGGCAATATCAAGATTGATAGCCAGTATATGGTTTACCTTTTTAATAGCGAGATCACCTCTAGCGTTGGCGGCGGGCCGGAAACGACCGGCGGCAATATCAACATTGACCCGAAATTCGTGGTTTTGAACCAAAGCCGAATCGTTGCTAATGCCTTTGCAGGAACGGGCGGCAATATCATGATCGGGGCCGACACCTTCCTCACCGACCCGCAAAGCATCGTCGATGCCTCGTCGCAGCTTGGTGTCAGCGGCACGGTCGATATTCAGGCGCCGATCAAGAACATCAGCGGACTGGTGAACCCGCTCAGCTCCGAGTTCACCAGCGCTTCCGCATTATTGAAGGAACGCTGTATCGCCCGGCTACGCGAGGGGGGAAAGTACAGCAGCTTTGTGGTTGGTGGTCGTGACGGCCTTCCCATAGAGCCTGGCAACCTTCTGCCAAGCACGATTTTTTGAAGTCGGGAAGGATACCTTAATCCGTCCCATTAATCCGGTCTGACCATTCATCGGGGGATACCATGTCATTGTCTGGAATACAGCAGTGTCCCGGAACCAGTCCAGTTTTTCGCATCATTCCCGCTCTGTTGGCATTTGCTGGTGTCGTAATGACAGTCTCGCCTGCGTTTTGTCAGACGTCGACCCTTGACTACTCAGGCCGAATCGGCGAGAAACGCCCTGAACTGCTCGAGCGGCGGCCCGCCGAATCACAACCCGGCATTACCCTTCCAGCACCTCCAATTCCTCCAGCGCAAGGTTTCCAGGAATCGGTCATCAAAGGTGCTTTTGTTCGCAAAATCAACGTTGTTGGTTCAACGGTTTTTACTCAGGAGGAGATCGATGCGGTCACTGCACCGTATGAAAACCAGTCACTTTCCATGGAAGACCTGGAATCTCTCCGCCGTAATCTGACCCTGCTTTACGTTAACAAAGGTTTTATAAATTCCGGGGTAATAATCCCCGATCAGACAATAGTTGACGGCGTGGTCAAACTGCAGATTGTGGAAGGCAGTCTCTCTACCATCAGCGTCGAAGGCAATAGGAAATTTGTCGATTCATACCTGCAGGAACGGATCGCTCTGGGCGCTGGAATTCCTCTGAATCTTGCCCCGCTTCAGGACCGTCTTCAGTTGCTTCAGCAGGACCAGCGGATCCAGAGGATTCAGGCAGAACTCAGGCCTGGTGCACAACCCGGTGAGGCGGACCTGAAGGTGAGGGTTGAGGAAAAGCCGCCGATTTCGATATGGCTGTCTTTTAACAACTACCAGTCACCGTCTGTCGGCGAAGAACGGGGCATTGCAACGCTCGAACACCAGAACCTGACAGGTCATGGCGATGTATTCAGTTTTACTTACGGGACGTCCGAAGGTCTCAAACCGTTGATAGATACCTGGTATTCCGTTCCGATCAACGCCTACGACACCACACTGCAGTTCCGATACCGGCAGAGTGAGCAAGACGTGGTCGATGATGTGTTCGATCCGCTCGACATTGTCAGTAAGGAGAAGAGCTTTGAGTTGACCCTGCGTCATCCTTTCTACCGTTCCCTCACTCAGGAGTTTGCCCTGTCCTTGTCTCTCGGCAAGGAGAGAAACAAGAATTACCTTTTAGGGGACTCGTTTTCATTCTCACCTGGTGAGGAAAAAGGCCAGTCCAAGGTGACCCCGCTGCGCTTTGGACAGGAATGGACCTATAGAACCCAAAGGCAGGTTATCGCGGTTCGCTCGCGTTTCACTGTCGGTCTAGATGCTTTCGATGCGACCATCCATGACGACTCGGATATTCCCGATGGCAAGTTTTTAGCGTGGCTGGGTCAGCTGCAATATGCGCGCATCCTTGATCTCTGGGATATCCAGTTGCTTGCCCGGGCAGATATCCAGCGCAGCAACGACCCTCTGCTCCCCATCGAACAAATGGGCATAGGCGGGAGATACTCGGTCCGTGGTTACCGCGAGAATCAGATGGTTGCAGACCAGGCATTCATTGCTTCAGTGGAAACCAGGATCCCGCTAGTCGAGAATATGAGGTGGGCCGACTACCTACAGTTCTGTCAGTTCGTGGATTACGGCAAAGGCAGCAATGTAGAGCTACCGGACCCATCACCTTCCGACATTTCCAGCGTTGGCGTTGGCCTCCGGTGGGGAGCATCATTTATCAAGTTGCCCTTCGAACTGCGGGGTGACGCCGAAATCTACTGGGGGTACCAGCTACGGGACGTTGAAGACCTCAACGAGGGGCTCCAGGATGAAGGAATACACTACCAGCTGGCCGTCACCGGATACTTCTAGGCCATGGTCTCCGAAAAGAGGGGTATTGACATGCTCTTGACCATAACCGCGCACGAAACCGTTTCATCCTGTTTGAGTTTTTTGCCATTGGTGCCTGTCAAGCGAATCCTGATTGCCCTGACTATCAGTTGTAGTTTCTTGGTTGCCACTGCCCATGCAGCAGATTCGCTCGATACCCAGCTGTCGGGTCCTGAGTTGATGGAGCAGGGCACGGCTGCTTTCCAACATGGTGGGTTTGGCGATGCGGTAGCCAGCTTCGCTGCTGCAAGTGAACGGTTCGGTCAGCAGAAGAATGTCTCTGGTCAATGTGAGGCCCTGGTTGGCTTGGGCCAGGCCAGTTACTTCATTGGCCAGCATCGCAAGGCTCTAGAAAGCTTGGAACCGGCCCTTGTCATGGCCAGGTCTCTGCAGGACAAAAGGCTGACGGCCATGGCACTGAATGCCATGGGCAATGTTTATCTCGCCCTTGGCAATGACGAGTTGTCATTGCGCAACCTTACGGAAGGACTCAGCGTTGCCCGGGAGGCCGGTGACCCTGAAGTCATGGCGGCCAGCCTCAATAACCTGGGGAACCTCTACCTGGCGCAGAAAAACTTCGACCAGTCTGCGGCCAGTTACCGGGAGGCCGCATCAAACGCAGAAAAAGCCGGCAACCATGCTCTGGCGGCGCAAGCCCTCGTCAATGGTGCTACGGCGGCCTATCGGGCCGGCCGCTATAATCAGGCCCGTCCGCTGCTTGACCAGGCTACACAGCGACTTGATGCCAGCGAAGATTCCACGGACAAGACTTTCACGCTCATCAACGCGGGTCTGGTCTACTCAGATCTGCGCAGTCGGTTGCCGGAGCAGGGGCAGGCATTGGTCCTCGCATCAGCCTCTGCCTACAACAAGGCATTGAATATCGCCCAGAAGTTGGGTGACCATCGCACCGCATCCTACGCCTATGGCAACCTGGCCAAGCTTTACGAAAACCAGCGGCAGTACCAGGAAGCGCTCGAGTTGACGCGCCTGGCCACTTTCTCGGCTCAGCGGAGCAATGCGTCAGAAGCCCTGTACCAGTGGCACTGGCAAAGCGGAAGAATCCTGGCCAGACTGGGCAAGCTGGACGAAGCGATTAAGTCCTACCGCCTGTCGATTCGCGACCTGCAATCGATCCGGGAAGAGCTGGCCTCGTGTTATGCCAGCCCGGAATCATCTTACCAGAGAACCGCCGCCAAGGTCAGTTCCGAGTTGGTCGACCTGCTGCTGCAGCGGGCATCGAAGCTGCAGCCTGGCGAGACGATCGAGCCGTTCCTGGTAGAAGCCAGGGATGCCCTGGAAATTTTGAAAATCTATGAATTGCGCGAGTACTTCAGGGATGACTGCCTGGATGCCGCCCGCAATGTGGAGAAGAAGCTCGATGTTGTTTCGGAACGGGCCGTCGTGATCTACCCCGTGTTGCTGCCTGATCGAGTTGAACTCCTGGTGAGTTTTGCCGGAAAACTCAAGCGTTACATCCTGCCTGTTGGGATAGAAGAGTTGAACAGAGAAGCGCTCGAGTTGCGTAAATCCCTGGTCAAGAGAACCACCTGGGAGTTCCTCCCCCATGCGCAAAAATTGTATGACTGGCTGATCCGGCCCCTTGAAAACGATCTAAAAACTGTCACCGTCGACACGTTGGTGTTCGTGCCCGATGGTCTGCTCAGGACGATCCCAATGGCAGCGCTGCACGATGGAAGCCAATTCCTCATCAACCGTTATCCTATTGCCATTACGCCCAGTCTCATTCTGACGGATCCGCAACCAGTGAACCGCGAGGGTGTCAAGCTGCTTTCCCTCGGTGTCACCGAGTCGGTCCAAGGGTTTGCCGGCCTTCCTTACGTGGCTGAAGAACTCAATGCGATCAAGGATTTATATGGCGGTGAAATCCTGTTGAACGATCAGTTTAATCTGACCAGCGTAGAAGAGGTCCTTAAAAAGGAACCGTACAGCATTATTCACATCGCTTCGCACGGCCAGTTTGGCGGTGATGTAGATGACACCTTCCTCCTCGCCTTCGATGAGAAATTCACGATGGGACGCTTCGGAGAGTATGTGGGCCTTTACAGGTTCCGCGAGGAACCGCTGGACCTTATCACCTTGAGTGCATGTGAGACAGCTGCCGGCGATGACCGGGCTGCTCTAGGCCTTGCCGGGGTTGCTGTAAGGGCGGGGGCACGTAGTGCACTGGCGACCCTGTGGCACGTTAATGACCCGGCCTCCTATGAACTGGTGGTCGAGTTTTATCGGCAATTGCTTGATCCTACCGTCTCCAGGGCTGCGGCGCTACAGGCGGCCCAACTCAAGTTGTTAAATGATCTGCGTTATGACCACCCTGGTTACTGGGCACCGTTTCTGCTGATCAATAACTGGTTGTAGCCGCTGAGCCACGGTATGCGTATGTTTCGAACAGGACTTCGGAAGCCCTTCATTGTGATAATGACCGGTGGGCTTGTCGTCTTTCTGCTTGTTGGTGGCTTGCGCAGGGGTGGAGGTCTTGAATTCCTCGAACTCGCCGCTTATGACTGGTTTGTCAGGATGGCCCCAAAGCAGGTCGCCGAGAATCCGTGGATCACTGTTATAGAAGTGTCGGAGAAGGATATCCGGGCCATTGGACAATGGCCTCTGTCGGACGCATCTGTCGCGCAGGCACTTGAGATAATTCTCAGTAAAGGGCCACGTGCCGTCGGTCTGGACATCTACCGCGATATTTCAGTGCCTCCAGGGAGTGCGGAACTGAGCCGCGTTTTTGTTGACAATCCCAACGTGGTCGGGATTATGACGATCGGTGACAAGGGAATTGCACCGTTGTCGGCTATCCGCAACACTGACCAGGCGGCCTTTGGGGATATCGTCGTCGATCCCGGAGGCATCGCTCGCAGAGGGCTGCTTTTTCTCGACGATGGCCAGTCTGTTTATACTTCCTTTTCCTTGAGGTTGGCCTCGATTTACCTCGCTGCAGAGGGTATTGGTTTGCAGCCAGATCCGGTGGACTCCTCATTGTTAAGACTTGGTGAAATAACCATAAAACCTCTCGAAGAGGATGATGGCGGATACAGAGGGGCGGATGCTCGAGGCTACCAGTACCTGCTTGATTATGAGGACGCGATCACTCCGTTTCGCACATATTCGTTCTCGTCACTGTTGTCTGGCGAGGTCCCGGTCGAGGCGGTCGCCGACCGGATTATCCTGATCGGTGTCAGGTCTCAGAGCGTCAAGGACTACTTTTACACGCCGATGAGCAGGGGGCTCAGCGAAGACCAGCAAGTCGCTGGCGTCGATTTGCAAGGGTACATGGTCAGCCAACTGCTACGATTTGCCCTTACCAGAACGTCGCCGATGCATATGCCTTCTGAGTGGCAGAAGGAGGTCTGGCTCCTGTTATGGGGGCTGTCGGGAGTCTTGCTTGGCTTGAAGCTACGATCGGCAAAGTGGTTTGTCCTGCTGGTCGCCAGCGGGCTGCTGCTGCTTTTCGGCTCAGCGTACGGTGCCTTCATGGTCCGCTGGTGGATCCCTCTGGTCCCGCCGTTGGGAGCCTTTATCATTGCAGCAGGAGGTGTCACCGCTTATATAACTGGCCATGAACAGAGGGAGCGTGCGGCGTTGATGCAGATCTTTTCCAAGCATGTGTCTACTGAGGTGGCCAAAATGATCTGGGATCAACGAGACCAGTTCCTTAATAACGGGCGACCCCGGTCACAGAACATGATGGCCACGGTCTTCTTCTCCGATCTCAAAGGATTCACCACTGTGTCCGAGAAGATGGCGCCACAGGAACTGATCGATTGGCTGAACACCTATATGGAGTCCATGGCCGGTTTGATCATGCATTTCGGTGGTGTTGTAGACAGCTATGCAGGGGATGGTATCAAGGCGGATTTTGGCGTGCCAATTCCCCGGCAGAGTACAGAGGAAATCCGTAGCGATGCGGTGAATGCCGTATCCTGCGCACTGGCCATGGAGCAAGAGATGTCCCGCCTGAATGTAGAATGGGGGAAAAAGGGGCTGCCCGAGGTGGGGGTCAGGGTTGGCATTTACACCGGACCCGTTGTAGGCGGGCTGTTGGGGAGCTCTCAACGTTTGAAATACACAACCATCGGCGATACGGTCAATACTGCATCGCGCCTTGAAAGTTATGATAAAGAAATTGGCAAACATTCCCTTTGTCGAATCCTGATCGGCGATACGACCCTCAACTGTCTTGGCGGACTGTTCGAAACAGTAAAGGTCGGCGAGGTCAAACTGAAAGGCAAGGAACAAGCCATCCTAATTCACCAAATACTCGGACCGGCCACTTCTCTGTCCGACCAACTCTTCCCGGAGGTGATTCATGAATCTTCTTAAACGAGTAGCACTTACCGGCATTCTCGTGGCATTGCCATTGAGCGCCCTCGGGGCCTCAGAATCTACACCTGCTCAAGCGGAAAAGGCCCCCAAGACTGTCAAGGCCACCAAGGCTGTCAAGACCTCCCCCGTGTACAAGCCGCCGTTGCGCGGCGCTCCGGCCGGCAGGATCGGGGGTGGCACACGCGGCGCGTCGCAGAGAGAGTCGTTTTCGCTTCAGGTCCTTGCTCCGGATCACGTGGGCAGCACGATACAGGAGCAGCCCTGCCTTTACTGGTATATATCAAAGTCGACCGGTTATCCTCTCGAGTTGACAGTGACCGAGCTAAAGGCTGTGCAGCCGTTGCTGGAAAAAACCTTGGCGGTCCCGGAGCAGGGTGGTATTCAATCCGCCTGCCTGCGCGATTACGGTGTGAAGTTGAATAGGGACACTCCGTACAAGTGGTTTATTACCCTGGTCGTCGATCCCGAGCGTCGTTCCAAGGACATTCTGGCGGGGGGGATGGTGACTCTTGTTGACCAGTCGCCTGCATTGGTCGAAAAGCTCAAGTCAGCCGATAAAAACAGTTTACCTGACATCTATGCCGAAGAAGGGCTTTGGTATGATGCCATCGATGAGGTGTCGAAAATGATCGATGATTCACCGGGAAACTCAGAATTCCACAAATGGCGGGGAGCCCTTCTGGAGCAGGTTGGGCTGGCAGAAGTTGCAACGTATGACAACCATAGATAGATAAGAAGCTGTCGATAAGTATTCGTAGCTTCTGGGCATCAATTACATTGTCCTATTTAAAAAATATCTGAAATCCAGGGATTTATCTGGGAACATTTAAGGGGTATTCGGAAAGGAGAATTGCTGAACTTCCTTTACTAAAACCAGAAACCTTCTTTTGACGTTCACATAAAATACAAATCTGATAAATGTCATAGATTCTATGTGTCCTGATCATTTTATCGAGGTAGGAAATAGAATCTTTTGCCCTAAATATAAGTTCAGAGGCCGTTCTTTCTGCTGTCTAGACACGCGTCTTGATATGGAAAAAACTCTCCAATGTGCAGTACCCATTCTTCCGGGGTCAGGTGCTGCACTACTTTTTGGCAAATATTTTGTTTCCAATGTTCAATATCGATATCCCAGAAGTAAACCGAACCGTCCGCACTTCCGCTCACAAGGTGATGTGAATCGGGTGAGAATGACACGGCAGAAACCTGATCGTAATGTCCTTCCAACTGTGGTCCAATCTGCTTATAGGCTTTCGCATCCCTAAGAGACACTCGCATGTCACTACCGCCGGTGGCAACAAACTGTGCGTCCAAACTAAAAGCAAGAGAGTTGATCGAACCGTCATGAGCTTTTATTTTAGCCCTGATGGGCTCGGCTTTTTGCAAATCCCAGAAGATTAAGACACCATCCTCACTCCCGGAGGCTATGATATTATTGGATCCGGGTTGAAAGACGACAGTCGTAACAGTGGCCGAATGCCCGCGCAGGGTTGTGATTTCAGCATCGGCACCATCTTTGAGGTTCCACAGGATTACCTGTGAATCTTCAGAGGTAGAGGCCAGAACCTGGCCGTTAGCACTAAAAGACAAACCAGTTATTGGCCCTCGGTGGGCAGTCAACGTTGCCATGAGTTGAACTGGCTCCAGTTGCCACAGTTGAACACTGGAATTTCTGTCGCCAATGGCAATGGAGCGGTTGTCAGGACTATAGGCCAAGCTTGTGATAGTATCCCTTGTCAGGTTAATCGGTGCAGCAACGGATGTGAGAGATGTAGGATCGTATTGATAGAGAGTGTGCTGATCCCCGCTTACTGCCAAACGTTGACCATCTTGGCTGAAAGCCAGAGACGTAATCATGTTGATATCTTTGTGCAACAGTTTCCGAGGAGAGTCTTCGGTTGTGAGGTCCTGCAATAACAAGATACCATCAGAAATGACGGTCGCCAGTTTAGTACCGTCAGGACTATATTCAAGGCTGCTGATCGGGCCGTTATATTTGAGTTGTGAATCGTCGCCCATTGCCCAAACTATGATTGTTCCATCTATACTGGCTGTGGCAAATGACATGCCATCAGGGTTAAACGCTATGCTGGTTATTTGCTCAGTATGCCCACTTAATGGGTCAGCGTACCTTACCCCAGACTCTGTATCCCAAAGCTCTACCGTGCGATCCCACCCCCCGGAGACTAATACTTGATCGTCAGGACTAAATGCCGCTGATGCGACTCCTTTACTATGCCCCAAGGGTGTTCCATAACGCGGGGACCTAGTTTCAATATCCCACACTTGAATGGTACCATCACTGCTAGAGCTGGCTAAATATCTACTGTCATGACTAAAGCTTACATCGGTTACCCAATCGTTATGTCCCACCAGCTCCTTGCCTGACAGGTCAGTCGTAACCATATCCAAGAGTTCAACAGTTCCATCCTCACGCCCCACTGCCAAAAAGCGTCCGTCAGGGCTAAAGTCTAAACTCGAGGCCCATCCCCTATCGCCTAATTTGGGTTCAAATGCCGGTTCTAAGGTTGACGCATCCCATATAATGACTCGACCGTCCCAGCTGGATGACGCGAAATGGCGACCATCTGGTGTGAAATCAACTCCAACAACCCAGTCGTTGTGACCGGTGAGTGGTGCAGCCTTGGGCCGCACAGTGCTTAAATCCCAAACGTTAACGGTTCCATCAACACTACCTGAAACGAGCAATTTGCCATCAGGGCTGAATGCCACTGCCAATACACTGTCTTTATGGCCGATAAGGGGCCCACCTTGTGGGTTCATTGTCTCTACATCCCAGAGTTGGATCTGGTTGTCCCGGGTTGCAGTAGCCAATAACTTGCCGTCCGCACTGTATACCAGATTCATTATGGCCGATTCTGTGGATAAAATAGATTTGATAGCACGCGTCTTGAGAAAGACCTTAAGTGACGCACTACGCGCTTCCAAGGTCGGTGCAAAGTTGTGCGCCTGGACCCCGGCAAGCAACATATTGACTCTTAGACTGTTTTCACTGTCATACAAACGGTCAGCATTAACCGATAGCTGTCGTGAAAGTGCTACCAAAGACAGTGCTTCTGCACGTTTTTGTGCTATCGATGCTTTCAAGGCAATACCAGCAAAGGCAACAACCAACATCAGCATCAGCATCGCAAAAAGTTTGAGTTGATTCGCGCGTCGCCGGCTCTCCCGTTGAGACAGCAGGGTCAAGTCTATGCTGAGAAGACCAGCTATTAGTTTTAATAAGGCTAGTTTTTTTCCGTCATGGCCTTCTCTTGCATCGGCAGCAATGGGTTCAGTCTGGGTGGACAATAACTGTTTGTCGAGCCCGACGTCATAACGAACGGCAAGGGGAAAGCACTCCTGCAATTCTAGATTTTTGGTACTGGTGGCGCGGTGCAACTGACGAGAACGCTCTTTTGCACCTGGGGTCGGAATATCGCTAGCACGGCGCAACGGGTGGGAATTAATCTTTGACTTTTGGCCTGGGACATTGCCAGCAAATGGCTCACCATCCACGATCAGGCATAAAACACGATCTGCACCTCCTAGTGCTTTAAATGTGCGAATCTCTTCATTTACCCATTCTGACTGTGCGGAATGCGGAGAACAGATTACAATCAGGTAGCGAGACGCCTTGAGCGCACTAGTGATATGTTCTCCCAGTCCCGCTGCAGTCGGCAGATCTTCACGGTCTCTGAAAACAGGGTAAAGGCTTTTGGGCAGGTTGAGACTTGTCTCTTTCTGCAGGCTTTTGGGAATAGAGTACTTCTCAAGGGAACGGTGCAGCCATTCGGCCCACTTGGAATCGCTGTGGCTATAGCTAATAAAAGCTGAATATTTGTATTGGTTTAAGTCCATTTCTGTGAACTTATGGAGACGGCATGACCGTCAATGGAAAAGACTTAAAGAGAATGAAGAAATGACAGGCAACCGCTATGGAATAACTAACATTATTTTTACCGAATCATCGGCGTTGTTTTTGTCTATGTAACCAAGCATATAAGTCTTTTCAGCAACTGCGGTTTTTACTGTTTCCTGGTCAGAAAGTTTTTTAGGTGGGCGCCCCTTACCGGTAAACACAAGGCGTGACCAATGGGCTTGTAATTGGGCCGGTGTCTTTTTGACCACCTTGGTATAAAAATCATTCGTGATGCTCATCTCTTTCGGAAGATCAAGCGGTTCAGCGCGTTCCCCAGTTGGAAAACGCTTCGTACGACTGAGGTAAATATCTCCGATTAGCTTGTCGGATAAAGAACTGGATGGATTTTGGCTATTCACTATTACGACGATTTCCTCGGAATGGGCCATTGAGGCGCACAGGACTAACAGCAACATACATGTGGTCATTAATCGCGATCGCATCGGGGGTTCCTTTGTTGTCAGTAGACAAAGCTAAGCGCTACACTCAATAACTTTATCTCATCCGGGAGAGGTTTGTTGTCTTTAGATAAAAACAGAGTCGCCCCCCGGTCGATTTTCTCGTACTGTACTTTAATAGCTACCTTTTCCAACAGATCGTAGCGAAGACCGATGGCCTTGGTGCGGCTGTCGCCAACCAAAGGACCGAACTTAAATCTATCGCCGCAGTTATTGGTGCAAGTGGACCCGATGTGGGATAAGAGTTTATCGGCATATCACTTTTGTTATGGCTTTCCGAGTAAAACACATACGGTGTCCACTTGCCAAAACGATATCCTGCTAACAGGTAATAAGCATTGGTATCAGATTACGTTCATATTGGCATCCCAACGACGCTGAACATATTCACCTGCAAAGGAGAATCGATATCCACTGTAACTTAAACCCAACGACGCGAAACTGGTCCTTCCTTCATCCGACAACTCGTCGGCCAACTCTCCAAATGGCGGGAAAAATGGTGCAGCCTGGCGAAGGATTTGAGCATATTCGTCCAGAGTTCCAGGATCATGTACTTTCATTTTACCGCGAAGATATCCGGCACTCAGGGTCCAGTCTCCCCTTCTTAGAGAAATGCGCAATCCCAGAGCATTATCAATGTGTAGTGGTCCTTCCCAAGGGGATCATTATAAATATCGAATTTCCGCTTTGCTGCCAGTACCTGAGCTTGTAAATGGTAGCTGCCTATATTGGTTTCGTAAATCATATCAATGCCATCGACCCCTGAAAACGGCACTAATGAGTAAACATCATGCGGTAAACGCAAAGGTAAATAAGCGAAATCCACATTTGAATAGTCTGAAGCCATAAAAGTTGGAAACTTGATCCGACCTACCCGGATTGTAAGGTTTTCGTTCGGATGATAAGCCAGATAACACCATTCAAGATTTGGTTCAAATTTGCCATTAACATCCATTTCCAACAGGCCCTGGATCGTTGCTGAAAATTTTTCTGAAGGTTCTAGGCTGACCTGTATGCCCAGATTGCTGTCAATGTCGGGTGACCAACTGTCATCAACGCCTTTAGCTTGAATGTAGCTGTTACGAAAATAGGCATCATCGGAGTTGCTTTTGGCGAGGCCTAATGTGCCAAAAGCCTCCATGGAAAAGGGTAGTCCCTCAACGGCAAGAGCATTGGGTGTATATGAAAAAAGCGCAACTAAAGCAAACAATAATAATGAAAAAGTCCGCCATGATACGATATCGCGATGCAACATAGAAAAAGGCCTAATATCCAGAAAATCTCGGGAGCTTCGTCCTTCACGTAGTCCCATCTTTAAGAATCCCCCATTTAATAATTAAGCAATCTGAACCCGAGGAATAAAAAATCGCCATTAAAATTGATTAAATCATAAAACCGCAGCTCAATGAATTAAGTCAAGAAATTTGATTGCCACCCTATTTGCCGTGTCGCCCACTAGAATTAAAGACATAATCAGTGAATTAATGCATAAACCAGTAAGAATTGGACGAATAGCTGGCTCATGTTTGATGTCAAACTCAATAAGGCCATATGAGAAAAGAAATTCAAACATTACGAGACATTTTTAAAGAACAGTCCTTACGACGTTGTGGTTTATTTTCTCTGGATTGTCGAACGTGTGATACGGAGACAACGCCATAATCTTTTGGCAATACCACCTGCCCAGCGTAATCAAATCTGACCCCATCAAGCCCTGTCGCATGTGCCAGGGCAACAAATGTCTCACTGGCGTGAATATGGCCAGGCGGTGTGATTGGTTCCATGCGCGCACCTCGGATCACGTAGGCCCCCAAAAAACTCACCCTGTCGATAATGGGATCTGTAAATGAATAGGTGGGGCCCGCATCCAAAGATATCCGAAACAGCAGTTCTGCAGGGAGGCCGTATCGTGACCAGTCTGTTTCATTGGTTTTCTTTTGGAGTGCTGTGGCAGTTGTTCTGCTGTCGCGATGTCCTTAAAAACCAGAAAAAGCTCCATCGCCCTGGGTGCTTTTTGATAAAATTCGGGACTTGAACCGGTTAATTATTTTGCCGACATGGCCTAACGAATAGTCGAGAAAAATTGACCATCTGATGTTCGGTCAGCTTACTGAACCCTTTAACGTCGGCAAATAACATTGGCAAATAGGTATGGTGTCGAACTTTCTCTTGAAGGGGCTCTTTTGACACATGAATTGTCGGAGTAATTTGTTTTTGAGATTTGTCTCCATGCAAAGGGAAGGGGTTAATGCTGATGAATGTGTGTGGAGCATGCTTTGCCAGTGGTGGACAGTTGAAGCCGTTCCACCAGGTAGACCCTCTGTCTGACCATCCCATACGGCCAAAGCATAGATTGACGTATTAAGTGTTTGACTACGGGCTACAGCCGAGCCGTACAAGAAGAGGTTGGCAAACTCAAAATTGGTCTGATTACTGGATAATTCATTGTGAACCCCCAATACATGGATCTTTACCGCCCGTTCCAGTACATACTCAAAACGTTTGAGCCAGCCTCCGCCAGTTATGACATTGACGCTCTCTTCGATAAACCGCTCTTTTTCGAAAGGAAGAATAATATTGATTTCCCCTCCTCTTTTTAATCATTTCTTCCAGAAAAATGATATCGGACCCACAGGCTCGCAGAGGCGTAGGCGATACCGGCGTTTATCTCTTCCAACTCTCTGGAGATCGCACTTCTGACATGCTCCTCCATATCTGCGGGAAATCTTTTCATGGGATGATTAAGGCGGTCGATCATATGTCCAGTAAAAGCGACTACCGTAGGTACTTGGAAGCAGTCGTCAAGTTGAGCCATCTCTGCACCGGTTTCTAGTAAAATAACCCTGACCTGCTTCCGCATCGATGCGATGTCTCTAATTTCGCCTTGAGCCTTTTGTGCAGCATGGTTGTACCAGATTCTAGCCTCATCAAGGTTAGCAGTCAGTAAATGTGCTTCTCCGAGGGTGGCGTAAAGCCAGTGTGAAACTTCTGCCACTTCGAGAGTTTTAAGCTTAGTTCGGCAAAGATTCTCTACAGTTCGGGCAAGGGAGTTGCTTGTTTGTAAATCTCCGGCAAACAGGGCCATGGTCGCTGAATTGATGCCATTATAATAGGCTTGTTCAATGTCCTTCTTTTAGGGCGCTAGATGTCGCTTTATGGTAGATAGAAAATGCCTCCCGAAATTTTTCGGTGCGGTGGCCTGAATTAATCTCTAAAAAGGCCAAATCCTTAAAAGTGCGTCCAAGAATGCCGTAGGTTTCACTGTCATCGGCCCCCTGATTGACTAGTCTTAGCAGTCGCTTTCCCGCTTCTTCCGCCGCCCCGCTTTGCGCCAAAGCGAGAGCGCACTGCTGTTGCATTTTCACAAACAGGATTCTTGAAGGATCGGAATGGTTCTCGAGCATGACTGTTTCGTTAAGTAACTCAAGACCTTTTGAAAGAATGTCATATGCAAGGAGAGCTTCTCCCGCCCGAAGAGTTTTTTCTCCGAGTAAACAGTAGAGTTCAGGTCGGCCTGCCCATGTGGATGGATTATGGCTTTTCCAATAGGTAAAAAGTTGGGTTGTGTTTAGAACCTCGCGCTGAAGTGCTCTCGCCTCCTCCTCAAGACTTTCTGTAATGTTGTTATCTTGCTTCTCGAGGGGATGGATGGTGTACCCCATTTTGAGGACAGTCTTGATGATACCTTCTGAAACCTTGCGATCATATTCTTTTTCTTCTTCCGGAAGGTCCTCATAATTTACCAAACAGGGGTGATACTTTTGGGAGTTGTGCCGCTCTTTTCCGAAGGACCATCCGTCGGCATAACGCTGGGTCGCCCATATATCGTGGGTGTTTTTCGCAAGTTTTTCAATCAGGTCTTTTAATGATTTGTTTAATTCTATATCCGAAACATCAATCGGTTGCGGCGTATATACCATTGTCGCTCCTGTGAAGTCTGATGATCTGTGTAACTAAAACATAGCCTCAGTATATTGATTACAGTCCCCCCGGAAAAGCCCTAATGTTTACAGGGGGCCAGGCCGTTCATCATCGTCGCCACACAGGGCTAACGCTTTTTGAGTGCCTCACCCCGTGAAAGTTAAGTTTTTATAGGCTTTTTGTCCAGACTGATCTAGGCCATCGCCCTTTCACGGCCGTGACAGGGGTTCGAATCCCCTAGGGCATACCATTCATGGCCCCCGTGAGCAAATTTTTCATGTTTGCGGGGTTTTCGTCTTTTAGACTTCATTCTTTACCCGCCGTGCGGTTTTCTGTAGATTGGATTTGCTTGAAAATTGCTTTCCGTAGGGGTTGGAAATGACGCAGGCAAGCATATGAGAAAATCTGAGATCAGCTTTGGAGCCTTTGCCAGGGAGATTTCCCTTCAGCAAAGACACATCAGCTACAACGAATTAGCCCCCAAGCCGGAAAAGGATCATATGGGTCAGGAGATCCCCTACCGGCCCCCCAAAGTGCAGCTTCGCCGCATTGATATTTTCAGGCTCCTCACTCCTTATCTCAGCGTTCGCTTTATAGGACAGGTCAAGACTGTCGCGCCGCTGGCTGTCTATCTTGTGTTATTCCAGATATTTATTCTCAGACAGAACATCACTGAAGCATGGGCGGTCACGGCTGGATTGTGTGCAGTTATTTTGGGACTTATGCTCTTCATAGAGGGTTTGAAACAGGGCTTGATGCCGTTTGGTGAAACTATCGGTTATGCACTTCCTGCCAAATCTCCGCTACCGGTGGTGCTGCTGATCTCTCTACTGCTGGGTGTAGGGGTAACATTTGCTGAACCAGCCATTGGTGCTCTCAAGAAAGCCGGATCTATCGTAAGCGTTGAGCGGGCGCCATATCTCTATGCCCTGCTCAATGAGTGGGCCGGAACTCTCGTACTTGTCGTCGGTGCATGTGTCGGACTGGCGGTTATTTTAGGCACATTGCGTTTTTTGTATGGCTGGAGTCTCAAACCTCTGATCTATACAACACTAATTCCGGCCATCGGACTTACTCTTTACATGATGCTTGATGCGGACCTGTCCAATGTCGTCGGTCTTGCCTGGGATTGTGGCGCCGTGACCACAGGACCTGTGACTGTTCCGCTGGTGCTTTCACTTGGTATCGGCATTACTGCCGCTGCCGGAAAAGGAAACAATCCACTCTCCGGCTTTGGCATCGTCACCATGGCCTCGCTGTTTCCCGTGATCGGCGTAATGCTTCTGACCATTTATGTCTCTCATAATATTACGCCTGAAGCAATTATTGAAGCTGTACTGGCCTCTTCTGCAGTGACAACAACGGTACCGTGGCATGCACTCACTCCTTGGTCCGAGATTGTCCTCGGCCTTCGCGCTATTGTCCCCCTGGCGGTTTTTCTGCTGATAGTGATGAAGCTGGTACTGCGCGAGCAAATTCGCCATAGTCTGATCATTGCCTATGGTGTCACCCTGTGCGTTTTCGGCATGATCATGTTTAATCTTGGCCTGAGCTATGGTCTCTCTAACCTTGGGGGCCAGGCAGGAGCACTGGTGCCCGCTGCCTTTGCTGAGATTAAGTCGGTGGCTGGATCGCCTCTGTACGCTTATGCAAACGGTCTTTTCGCTGCCCTTTCCTTTGCCTGGTTGCTTGGCTTCGGCGCTACGCTTGCTGAACCGGCACTCAATGCACTGGGGATGACGGTTGAGAATCTGACTAACGGCGCATTTAAGAAATCTATGCTTATGTACAGTGTCTCAATTGGTGTCGGTTGTGGGATTACCATCGGTGTTGCCAAGATAATTTTTGACATCCCACTGGAATATTTATTGATACCCGGTTATGTTCTTGCTGCGGTGCTGACATATTTGTCCAGCGAGGAATTTGTCAATGTCGCATGGGATAGCGCCGGAGTCACCACAGGGCCTGTGACTGTCCCCCTGGTTCTTGCCATGGGCCTCGGATTGGGCAATGCGGTCGAAGCAAAAGAGGGATTTGGTATTCTGGCCATGGCATCAGTAGGGCCTGTTGTTCTGGTGCTCGCTGTTGGCTTGTGGATTCAATGGAAGGTTAAACGGAAGCATGCTGCTTTGGGACAGGCCTCAGGGGTGGCCGAAGGGATGGCGAAATGAAAAAGCGCTCAATCACTGTATTGACCGATGTCTCACTGATCACCTGCATTGTGCAGCGTGGCCTTGCTGACAATATTATCAAAGCTGCTCAGGAGGCAGGTGCACAGGGTGCTACGACTTATTATGCGCATGGCAGCGGTGTGCGTGAAAGGCTGGGAGTTCTCGGCGTGGCAATTGACGTGGAAAAGGAAGTCGTTAACATCGTCGTGGCTTCGGATCAGGTGGATCGGATCTTTGAGAAAATGTTCCTTGTCGGAAAACTTGACACTCCGGGGAAAGGGTTTATGTATATCACGCCACTGGAGAAAGCTGCAACCTATATCCCTTTGGAAATCATTGAAAAGCTGACAAAGAGACAATGAAAGCTGAACGCTGCAAACTCATAACCTGCATCTTGCCTAATAAAGGGAATGCACTTTCAACCATGGCGGCATTGAAATCCGCTTACGGGATCATTACAGCCAACATGAACTTTGCCAGAGGTGTAGGCAGGATGACGCCTCTGGCTTACCGTGGAATCGGCGAACAAGCCGAGAAGGAAATTCTCACCGTAGTGGTCCCTGAGGCACAGGCTGACGAGATCTTCTCCTTTATTTACTATGAGGCTCAGATCAACAGGCCGCAAGGTGGGTTGATGTATATGCAAACATTACAGCGGTGCATTCCCTTCTCGCTCCCCGATATATCCGAATAACCTTTTCCAGACGCCGACCATGCTTGCGCTAGGAGGCTGTTCCATTGCCACAGATCCCGTTGCCGATAAAGCTCAAGGACATGGACTGGGCTCCCGTTGATCATTCACCGGTGAAGGCTTTTACGATTCCCAGCGGTAATGTCCGGATTGTCTGCAAAATATTGGATACGTCGAATTCTTACGCGATGGACGTTCACGCTGTCTGGTCAACCTGTTTGCACATGTGGTCAGGATGGATAAAAATGATGTAGATTCAGATTATAGCGACCCAACGAGAAACGGCCACCGAGGAATCATCTCTGGTGGCCATTCTGTTGGTCGCAACGAAGCCGTTGCAGTTTTCACAATCGCACAAATCAGTTGAACATCTTTGCGCCCAGGTAAGCCAGCGTCGGCCAGGCAATCAGCGTGGCAGAGACAAAGGCGAAGACGCCTGACTCGCTTACTTTATGTGACAACCCTTGCAGTCGGTCGGACCGGCCCCCTCCTTTTTGTGGCAATCCTTGCAGAGCACGTGGGCCTTCTCCTTGTCCAGACCGAACCGCCCGGGTGTTCCCTCACCGTGGCAGATAGCGCAGTCGTAGGCGCCCGAGTGCGTCGCATGCGGGAAGGTTACATTACCGTAGCTGGCTTCGAGCACGATCGTTTCGGGAGTAATAGCCTGCTGTGCTGCATCGACCGCCTTGCCGGCGGCCATCGTCGTTGCTACCGCGGCGGTCTTTGCCTCCTGGGTAACCGCGTTGGCGGCCTCCGCAGTCGCCTGTTTGGCTTCGGACATCATTTCCTTGGTCGCCTCGGCAGCCTGAGTGGACATCTCTACGGTTTTGTCTGCCGTTGCGACGGCCATCGCTTTGGTTTCTGCAACGGCTTCCTTGATCGCTGGCTCGGCTTGCTGCGCCATATCGGCCGCCTTCTCAACAACAACCGCTGTCGTTTCTTTTACCTCTTCAACAGCAGTTTTGGCTGCTTCAACTACTTTCTCCGTTGTCGTCTTCGTTGTGCCCTGGGTTGATTTTGATTCCTCGGACGGCCCGCAACCGACAATCGCCAGTGCCAGCAACATTGTTCCCACTGTCAGAAACCTGATCATGTCTCTCTCCTTCTGCTGATTAGAGGGTTGTAAACGTGCCAAGTATATCAGGCCCAGAGTTATCGTCTATTCCCATCCGCCGTTGATTAACAGAAGCGATTCTTGTGATAAACTGAAACTGTCGATCAGAAAAAGAGGTTGCAATGGAGAAACACTACCACCTGGTTAGCTACAGTGAACATGAAGAACTGGCTAATCGTCTCACACATGGTGTTGCTGCGCTATTAAGCATGATCGGCCTGGTCTTCATGCTCGTTTTTGCCGGTCACAGCGGTGACCCATATCGGATTGTGAGTGCTGCAGTTTTTTGTGGAATGTTAAGCCTGTTCTATGTCGTATCGACTTTGTACCATTCCTTCCGCAATCAGAAAGTCCGTTATGTGTTCCGCATCCTTGATCATGCCGGAATCTTTCTGGTCATTGCCGGCAGCTACACTCCCTTTCTCCTGGTCTCTCTACGTGATGGCCATGGCTGGATCCTGTTCTGGGTCGTCTGGGTGCTCGCTCTTTCCGGTGTAATCTTCAAATCCTTTATGACTCACCGGCTGTCTTTCCTGTCGCCGATCTTTTATATCGTACTGGGATGGATAATCGTCGTTGACCTCGAAGGATTACTGACCATGGTGCCACACGGTGGTGTCACCTTACTCGTTGCGGGAGGACTCTTTTATACCGTCGGCGTCATTTTCTACGCGATTGACCGAATCCCCTACAACCACGCGATCTGGCATGTCTTCGTCATCGCTGGCAGCATTTGTCATTACTTCTCCGTCCTTTTCTATGTTTTACCGACTGAATTGACCAGGGCCTAGCAGCCTGTCGGACTAGACCAAGCATTATCAGATCTTGATAGTTAAATCCGATTGGAACAAACCACCGACATGAAATTTTTGTGGTAAATCGAACATCGCCTGTTTGAACGCCGTCCGTTTGGTCGCAAAAAAGGCGTTTTAGCTGCTTTATGCAGCCAGAACATGCATACGTTTCAAGTTCCAAGCCATGCAGACGAGATTCCATTCACCGCGGACGGATTCCACCCCTCGGAGCAGGAACTGTCTGAAGCCCATAATAGCCTTGATGATACCGAAGACCGGTTCGACAGTGCATTTTCGTTTGGCATAGATTGCCCGACCGTCTTTTGTCTTCAATCGATACTTCATCTCTGTGACAGCGTCGGCATTCTCAGACAAGGGCGGCGGCTCAGAAAATCGTTCTTTGAGACTTTGGTTGTGCCCATCACGATGACTGCTGATGTATGGAAGGATCTTTTCCTCCAGGCAGCTATCAACGTTGTTTTGGCTGAAGTAACCAGCATCTGCTAAGAGGGCGTCAATTGTACCCAGCTCGTCCGGCAGTTTGTTTAAAGCTGCAAGGGCGGGTTCGATTTCCAGCGCATCATTGGAGTTTTGAGTGAGGTGTTGGCCGACGACTAACATTGATTCGATATCGACGCTGGCCTGGGCGTTGTAGCATTGTTCAAAACCACCGCCAGACGTGAGCATGATCCGAGAGTCTTCATCGGTGAGGTTGACTTGGTCTTTATCGCGAGGTTCAAGCCCAGCTTCAGGGGGCTTTGGGGTCTTCCCGCGTGTCTTCTTACCGGTTTTTTGCTCTTTGTCCTTGCGCGTGACGAGGTTCTTCTCGAAGTCTGCCAATTCTTTGGCATAGCGTTCGGCAGCTCGCCGTTCAATTGCGGCTTTGGCGTCGCCTATGGCGGCAAGTCGCTTTTCGCGACGCGCCAGTTCTTCCGGGATGTCCAGACCGTCTGGAAGATCCGCTCGGTCAGCTTCTTCAGCCTGTCGCAGGAGGTCTTCGACTTCAGCTTTGAGTTGTTGCTCAAGTTTGCAGGCATGCTTCCAACTCAAAGCACGGCGTTTGGAAGCGTTCGCTTTGATCTTGGTCCCATCGAGGCTGATTTTGCCCAGTTTCAAAACGTTCATCTGCTGGGCAATGAGAAGGATTTGGAGGAAAAGCGGCGTTAACTCTGAAAGAAAGCGTTTACGAAAGGTCGCGATTGTATCGTGGTCGGGGTGATCATTGGCGGCAATGTAGCGAAAAGCGACAGAGTCATAAGTCGCTCGCTCCAACTTACGGCTTGAGAAAATACCGGTCGCATAGCCGTAGAAGAGTAAGGCCAACAACATCTCTGGGTGATGGGCCTTGGAACCGCGACCAGTATAGGCAGCCTTGATCAAAGTAAGGTCAAGCTGTGCGACAATCTCGACAATAAAGCGGGCCAAATGACCTTCTGGCAACCAGTCATCCAAGGACGGCGGTAGCAAAAAGAGTGTTTCTCGGTCAACTTGGCGGAACGTATGGCTCATAGTTGTTTTGCCTCAACGGGGGATTTTAATACCCGATGATTTTAACATTTAGCGGACTAAAAGTCCGACAAACTGCTAGGGTGGCTCTATTGCAGGGGGTCTGGGAAATTGGTGCAGGAAAAACGGCCATCCGGAGCTTGTTTGCCGGTGGCCGTTTTTTGGGGCGCGATTGACAGGTTCGATCAATAACACAGGAATTGTTGTTGTTTTTTTAGCCGCACATTACCTGCTGAGTGTCTTGCGAACATTCTGTAAATAATCAGCGCCTATCTTCTCTCCCCATCTTTGATATACGGACTCTGCTGAATTTATCAGTTGGGCTCGATCTTCCTCAGACAGAGTGAAAAATGAGACACCCTTCGACTTGGCATCCATTATTTGCTCAGTCTGTTGCTGGCGTGTTAACGCGCGGGCAGCAGCACTTTCTTCCGAAATTGTTTCAAGTAGAATGGTTCGCAGGTCTTGCGGGAGTTTATTTAACCAGCGTGTATTAGTAAGATGAATGTAAAGCCCCTGCGCGTAGTCGAGTTGGGTGTAATTCTTGGCGACATTGAACTTTCCACTGATATTACAAACAATGGGTGTATGATCAAGGCCTGAAATGACCCCGGTCTGCAACGCTTGTGGAACGTCCGGCCATGGCATTACGGTGAATTTAAGATCCCAGGCTTTATAGAAATCTATATTGACTGGAGCCTCTGCGATACGGAAGTTAACGGTTCTGGCCTCTGCCAGGTTTCTGACCGGAGTCTTTGTCGCCCATCCATAGGAACCATACCCGGTGATATCAGTGACGAGAATGTTTTGATTCAGGGCGGCATCCCGGAAGGGCTGCCAGAGCTCAGGTGTATTACGAAATCGATCCAGCTTCTCAAAAGTGTCCACGACGTAGGGAAGATTCACAATCCCGAGGACATCCACAATGTTCGCCGCGGCAACAGACGAGCTCATCATGCCATGTACTGCGCCCATTTTTAATTTACTGATGACATCCTTTTCTCCACCTAATTGCGAAAGGGGACGGAAGTCAACGTAAAGACGTCCGTCACTTTTCTCCCAAACTTTATCGCGAATGCGGTAGCCGACCCCGACACCCTCAATGGCAGGGTGACCGACACAAGACAGGATGTACGTATATTGGGCTTTGCCGGGATCAAACTTTGGTTGCCAGTGTTCTGTTGAATTCTTGCCATTGTCCGCAAAAGAGGTGGTACCGAAAGGGCCTGAAATGACGAGTATAAAAGTGAAAAACAACAGAAGGTATAAGCGCATGATAAACTCCCCTTTTTTATGTGACAATTCCGTGGGGCCCGATGCTAGCCTAAACATTAAAGATAGTCAATAGTCGAGAGGTCTGTCATGTTGCCTTTCTGCCGAGGTGTCCGTCGCTTTATGGCCAGTTCCAAAATCACGATTGACCTCCACTGGCCACTCCAGTAAAACTGACTATATGCATCACCGGCAATTCTCCAGATAAACGCTTCAACTGGATCGAACCTTTGACTGATCTCAATATCAATAACCTGGACCCGCAACACTTCATTTTCTGGCAACCGGCACCCGGTTCACTGATTCACGTTGGGGCAGAGCAAAAACCGGTAGCATTGCCGCAAATTCCCCTGCCGATCAAGCTCAGGGACATGTATGATCTCCCTCCCGGAGACAATGCCGTTGGTGAAGGTGTTTACGATTACCTGCGTCAGTTTCCCGATTGTCTTTACAACATGGTTTACGCTGAGCTCCTGCGTGATGGCTACGCGCATTTTCTGGCCGACCTCGCGGCTCAGGTCGTCATGCTTGATAAGAAAGATGTCGAGCCTGCCTACGTGTTTCGTAAACTTACTTATCTTAAAGTTCTGCGGCTGATCGAGCCGGAAAATGCGGGGCTGGTCTGGCAACTTGCCCAGGGTTTCTATTCCCTGGCCATGACATTCACCGAACTGCCGCAGGTGCGTCGCCATCTGCTCGACGCCATGCGATTCGGATATGAGTTGTTGAAGCTTAAAACTGATGATCAAGCAGCTTTGAACCTGCTTGCGGAAATTGATATCCTGTTCGGCGATTACCCTGCCGCGATCACCCGGTTGCGCAGGTTGATGGGTTCCCTCACAGACCAGCGCGTTGTCGAAAGCATCAGGGACCGAATTGACGCCTGTCTTTCTGTGGGTCTGCCGGATCACCCCCTGGTCGATGATCTCGAGAGTGTTGGCGAGGCGATGCGACTCTACACCACGCAAGACTATGCATTGGCAACAGAGTTGCTTGAGCGGCTCGAAGAGGATGAATATTTTTTTTCCGAATTCAGATCAGCTGATTTCATGTGTTTGTTAGGGATGTGCCGCAGTAAAACGGGTGATCGTGCCGGTGCTTTTGATGCCTTGAGCCAGGCCCTTGAGATAGCTCCTGACCACAAGCAGGCCCGTGCTGTCATTGAATCGATCCATGATGACTATTTTGACAAATAATCTGGTAAACTCTGGACATTATGTGTTCAGTTTCCTTCCGGGAAGTTAAGGTGTTGTTATGCAGAATGTCAGTATAGGAGATGTGCTGTTTATCATTCTGATTCTGGGTGTTATCCACGGTATCATGCACCTGGTTGCGCTGGCGAGGAGAAGAAAGTCTCGAAGCGGAGAAGACTCCGCTGGTTAAATTTGAAAAATTTGTCGCGCCGCCAGAACGGCCCTTTCAGTTGTTCGAATATCCACCTTGTGCTACGATTCACGGTCTTGTTCTTGGTACTCTCTTTTGGGAAACAGTTGCAGCCTGTCGACTGTATTTATGGGCTCGTTCTTTTGGTCTGCACCTCATGGGTATTTATGGATACTCTGCTAACCGGGTCCGGGGGGACTTTGTGAGGCGTTCTGGATTTTTCTTTCTGATTTTGATGGCTGTCTGGCTTGGAATCTCTTCTTTAGTCTTTGCAGGTGAGAAGCGTCTGATCGCTGTCGTCATGGTGAATTCCCAGCAGCGCTATCAGAATATCCATGACGTTTTTGTCGACAGCCTGCGGGCTTCCTGCGCTGACGATTGTCGCATCTATGTGCAGACTCCCAACGCCGATATCATGTCACTTCGCAACGGCGTTAGAAAGGCGGTCGCTCTGGGTGCAGATTTGATAATAACTTATGGTACGACCGCTGCCCTTGCGGCACGAGCAGAGGTCCCCCCTGTTCCGACTCTTTTTGCAGATGTTTATGAGCCTGTGAGCCTGGGCCTGGTGTCAGACAAGAGCTATACTGGTCGCAACATGACAGGTGTTCGCGGCGACGCCCCGATTCAAACTCTTTTCAAGTACTTCACTGAAACAACCCAGGTCCGGAAGTTGGCGGTCGTCTACGACGGCGACAGCCAGGAGGGAAACCTTCAAAAAGCCCATCTGGAAGAAAGTGGCGGGAAAAAGGGGATTGTCGTTGTTGCAGTGCCGATTGGGAATGGAAAAGAACAGGCCGACGATCTCAAGACTCTGCCCGCTGATGTCGATGGAATTTTTATGGCCTGTGGCGATTATACTGAATCACAACTTCTGCCGCTCCTGACTTTTGCCGCTGCCAGGAGATTGCCAGTTATGACTCAACATGAAGGGTCTTCCGAAAAGGGGGCTTTTATGGTTCTGGAGACCAGCTCTGTTGAACAGGGTAAAAAGCTCGCCGAGATGGCTGACCAGGTTCTTTCAGGCAAGAAGACGCATCATATCCCATTGTATATACCTCACCAGGTCGCATTTGTTGTTAACCTGAAGATCGCCAGGGAGTACGGCCTTCAGGTCCCGCTGCAGGTCCTTTCCGTCGCAACACGCGTTGTCCGATAAATATCTTCGTTGCGTCACCGTTCCCGCCCTTTCTGGTGATAAATTGCCATTGACAATTCTTAAGCTATCCTGATTAAATACGCCCGCGTTATAAACATATTTCTGCTGGAGGAAAAAAATGAATCCCTTGGCCAAAGAACTCAATGATCACCTCAGTCAGCACAATCCTCATGTGCTTGAATCACTCTCTGATCTCGGCAAAAACCTGTTCTTTCCGAAGGGGATTCTGACCCAGTCCGCCGAAGCCAAAGATAAAGCTCACCGCTTCAACGCCACGATCGGTATCGCGACCGAAGGCTCTGGTCCGATGTACCTGCAGTGCATCCAGGACAAGCTGAGTGGTTATGACCCGAAAGATATTTACCCCTATGCCCCCCCGGCAGGCAAACCGGAACTGCGTTCGTTGTGGCGGGAAAAAATGCTGCGTGAAAACCCCAGCATGGCGGGCAAGTCTTACAGCAATCCGATCGTCACCAACGCGTTAACCCACGGGTTGTCGATCGTTGCCGATATGTTCGTCGACCGGGGTGACCACCTGGTCCTGCCGGACATGCTCTGGGGCAACTACAACCTGACCTTCGTGACCCGCTGCGGTGCTATTGTCAAGAAGTTCCCGACCTTCACTTCGGATCGCGGCTTCAACGTGGACGCTTTCCGGGCCGAGTTGAGAAACAGCGCCGCGGAAAAGGGCAAAGTTGTGGTGTTGCTCAACTTCCCTAACAATCCGAGCGGGTACACGCCTACTGTAGTCGAAGGAGTTGCAATTGTTGCCGCCATCAAGGAAGTTGCCGAGGAAGGTTGCAATATCGTTGTCGTCATCGATGACGCCTACTTTGGTCTTTTCTACGAGGACTCGTTAAAAGAGTCTCTGTTCGGTAAATTGGCGAACATGCATCCCCGGGTGCTGGCCATCAAACTCGACGGCGCCACCAAGGAAGAGTTTGTCTGGGGCTTCCGCACCGGCTTCATCACCTTTGCCGATGGCAACGATTATGAGAACGAGCCGGTCATGAATGCGCTGGAAAAGAAAACCATGGGAATTATCCGTGCGACCATCTCCAACTGTCCGCACCCCTCGCAGACCTTTGTCATCGAGGCGCTCAGATCACCTGATTTCATAAAACAGAAGAATGAAAAATTTGAAATCATGAAAGGGCGCGCACTCAAGACCAAGCAAGTCCTCGATAGCGGCAAATATGATTCCAGCTGGGACTATTATCCCTTCAACTCCGGCTACTTCATGTGCCTCAAGTTGAAAAAGGTCGATGCCGAGAAGCTGCGTGTTCATCTGCTTGACAAGTACGGTGTCGGGACCATCTCCATCGGCAGCACCGATTTACGTATTGCTTTCTCCTGCATCGCCGAAGGTGATATCCAGGAACTCTTCGATACTATCTACCAGGCCACCCTCGACCTGTCCTGACCCCTGAATACGACGCAGGGGCTCCGTCATGGAGCCCCTGCTTTTTTACAAACCTGTTTTCCTCCATCGAGGTATGTCATGCCGCTCGCTGCAGACAAGCTGTCTGACGTCCTGCATTCCTGCCCTCACTTCGATCGCCTTCTGACACTCTGTGTGCCGAAACAATTTTACCTTATTGGCGGTGCCATCCGAGATGCATTACTCGGTCTTCCGGTCACCGACCTGGACCTGATTTGTTCTGAAGACCCCACGGCCATCGCCAGAACCTTTGCCAGACAAATCGGAGGCCACTGGTTCTGGCTTGATCAGGAACGGCGGCAGAGCCGGGTTGTGGTTCGTCATGATACCGTCGGTCCGAACTATGATTTTGCATTATTCCGAGCCCCTGATCTGGATGGCGACCTGCTGGATCGGGATTTTACGATCAACGCCCTGGCTATACAGTTGCAAGCAGGGATGTCGTGCACCGAACTGATCGATCCGTGTCGTGGACTGGAAGACCTGCAGCAGGGTCTTTTGCGCATGGTCAGCGACGATTCCCTCGCCAATGATCCGTTGCGGATTATTAAGGGGATTCGCCATGCAACGGTGCTCGGGTTTGAGATAGATGGAGTGACAACGCAGACCATGCGGCAGGAGGTTGCCGGCCTGTCACAGGTTGCTGCCGAGCGTATCCGCCAGGAAGTCTGGAAGGTTCTTGCCGACAAGTCTGTTGAGCGCGGTCTGCAGCTGCTCGGCGAGTGTGGGGCGGGACAGCAGCTGTTCGGGTCAGCCTTTGCGGGAGCGCTGACAGAACTGAAACAACGCGTGAAAAGCTATCGTCTCTGCTGGCAGGGTCTGAGCGCAGAGCGGCCGGTTGTCAGTAGCTGGCTGGCTCATGAGTTCGAACAGGGGCTCAGTTGCGAAACTTTGCTGATTTGGACCTTGCTCCTGGCATCTCTCTCACGACAACTGCCGGTCCATCTGGCCGAAGAGTGGCGGCTCAGTCGTAAAGTGAGGGCTAATATTGCTGCGATCGCAGCGCTGAATCAGGTTGTCCTGAAAGAGTTTTTCGGCATAGCAAACAACGCAAGGGCCTTTGCATGGTGGTCGGCTCGCTATCGTGTCGATCCGAAACTCTTCCTGCTGGCCCTGGTGGTTGTCGGTCTGCCGGAGGTTGCCATGGATATGGCAGTGATTCGGGGCTGGGTGACTCTTGTCGATGGTCTGGACGATCAACGCCCCGCTGACCTGGTTGATGGCGATTGGCTACGTAGAGAACTGCACCTCATAGCAGGTCCGGAGATGACCAAGGCCTTGCAAAGGCTGAGAAATGCGGAAATTTCCGGTCAGGTCAGCAGCCAGGAGGAAGCGCGTCAGTTTCTTATCCAGTCTTACCACAATAGGGATTGACAAGGTAATTTTCGTCACCCTATAATCACGCCTCTTTGCGGGAATAACTCAGTGGTAGAGTGTCAGCTTCCCAAGCTGAAGGTCGCGGGTTCGAATCCCGTTTCCCGCTCCAATAAAAACAAGAGGTTAGGCGATTTGCCTGGCCTCTTTTTTGTCAATTGCAAGCAATTCTGCAAGCACAAAAAATCCCCAAGAATCACTCTGAGGGAGTTTTCTTATCTATGGCCAGGCGATAATCCTCCTGGCCTTCTTCATCGTGGACCGCGCGGTCATTTCTTAGATGTCACCACTGGTGAGACGAAAAATGGCGTGTTATTGATAGAGCAATTTAAGACGCTCATTAACTACAAAATGATGGCCACCTGGATCAATTCCGAGTGGCCATTTCTTATTATTTAACATTATTCGTATAACTTTAGGCTTATCGCCTTTAAACCTTGTGTGTATTGAAATTCCTTAATCATTGATCTAATGTTACCTTCAATGAATTCTTCTGGAGGGGGGACAAGAAACTGGCCCCTTTTATGCGAAGGTAGGAAATTTTCATAAAGATCATCATATTTCAGATACTAATATGGCCTGTCCTGAGCGGTATTTTTTACATTGCAGGGCTTAAAGGAGCGAGTCATGTTTTTACCTATCTGCCACGAATGTTCATACGGTGATGTGAAGGATAACCAGAGCTTCTGTTCCAGAGAGGCTGTCTACAGCCGACACACCAGGTGCACACAGCAAAAGGCCCTCGATTATTACCTGGAGCAGGTTTCTGTGATTCAGTTTCCGGTTAAGGTTGTCAGGAACAGGTAGGCAGTGTTATCCGTGACCAACTTTTGATGAATCATTGATAATGATTTGCCATGCGAAGCCCAAGGCCCTTCTCGAGCACCCTAATATCCAGAAGCCCCTTAGCCTATAACTCTTGGGTGAGAAGCGTAAAGGAATGTTCAATAACGTTATTTTTTAGACAATATTTGTCATTCCCCCACGGCTAAATCATGACAGCCGAGACAAAACATAAACGACAAGCATATCTCTAGATAAAACATCTCCCACGAATCAATAACTTAGCATCCTTTAACTTGAAATCCTCAGTGTTCTAAGAGTTGTGGTCTACAAATTGCTCTAAGGTGATTGATTAATTCTTCTGGGAGATGAGTCTAAAGTCACGCGCGTCAATGTCATAAATGTGGAATTTCTTTTAGATCATGGCTACAGAGAGAGCAACTATATACTGATTGGACTTCAACATGTCAGGTTCCAGATTGGAAGAACGTAATAAAAAACGCCTATCCGTTAGGTTTGGAAACGGCAAGTTGGATAACCTCGGTTATTCAAGCGATGTCTCATCTCAAGGCTTCTTTGTCGAATCACGAGCAGTCTACAAGTCTGGTGTTGTGATAAATTTTGAACTTACAACCCGCGATGGTGAAATAATCTTGATTGAAGGAAAGGTGCAATGGACTAAAAAGGGAGCCCCACGTCTTAACCATATAATGAAGTCAGGAATGGGCATCTATATCCAGAAAATTTTGAAAGGCGAAGACGCGTATCTCGCTTTACTTTCTCAATAGCGGCGTGAAACACGCCAGGCAGGCTTTAACTAGACTTCTCATAAATCACTATTTACAGTAACCCTGGAAATTCTACCGGGACATAATCTCATTTATATTGTTGCAACTCTTTCTTACAAGTTCTAAGGATTTATAGTTCATAGAAAGGGCAGTGCAGCCTTCCATTGCAAATCCCTTCTCTATTGAAGCGTCTTGATGTCAGGTGAATTGCACTCAACTTTCACCATATTGTTTGTATTCGATTTGTTTTGGCTAGACTTGCTTAGACTTTGAACGGTGTCAAGTACCTGTAGTTATTGTCAATATGCTGATTTTATCTGATTCTTCTGTGGAGTTCGAATCCCGTTTCCCGCTCCAATGAGAATAAGGGGTTAGATCATTTGCCCTAGCCCTTTTTTCTGTCTTGTTGCTCGAATTGTCTTAATAAGGTCGAATGGAGATATGAGTATTACGAGTTGTCGAGACTTGGTGCTTTGTGGGTATTTATGGATATTTTGCGGATAAGAATGTCTTGCTTTACGGGTATTTTTGGGTATGATTGCGGGTGGGAGCAGTTAAAATGATCATTCCTAGCAAAATAACCATCGATGCAGTGCTACTAAAACTGATCGCCGAACTTGACGAATTCAAGGGCCGCTGGGAACTGCTGGGCAAGCTCGCCCCGGACGTCTTGTTGTCACTTCGTCGAGTGGCAACTATCGAGTCGGTAGGCTCGTCTACCAGAATCGAGGGCACCCGGCTCTCTGACCACGAGGTCGGCCTTCTGCTGGCAAACCTGAACATCGATTCCTTCCGTTCCCGCGACGAGCAGGAGGTGGTCGGTTACGCCGAGGCAATGAGCACGGTTTTCGACTCCTGGGAGTACATCCCGCTGACGGAGAACCATGTCAAACAGTTGCACGGCATGCTTCTCAAGTTCAACAGCAAGGACGTTTCCCACCTGGGAGAGTACAAGAAGTTGCCGAACAATGTCGAAGTGTTCGATGCCGATGGCAAGAGCATTGGTGTTATTTTCGAGACTGCGACACCCTTTGAAACGCCACGATTGATGGTGGAGCTGCTGGAGGTAACCAGGCAGGCGCTGGCCCACAGGGAACTGCATCCACTGCTGGTGATCGCCGCATTCGTCGTGCACTTCCTGGCGATACACCCGTTCCAGGACGGCAACGGTCGCCTCTCCCGCGTGCTGACCACACTTTTGCTCCTGCAGGCCGGCTACCGCTATGTTCCTTACTGCTCACTGGAGCGGATCATAGAAGACAGCAAGGATGGCTACTACCGGGCGCTGCGCCAGTCGCAGAAGGAGATCAGGACTTCCGCCGAGAACCTTGACGTCTGGGTGCTGTTTTTCCTGCGGAGCCTGAGGAAACAACAGGAGGTGTTGCAGCAAAAGATCGAGCTGGAACAGCGCCTGGAGACGTTGCCGCCTGTGTCGGCGCGGCTGGTGGCGCTGGCCAGAGAGCGCGGACGTTTGACGATCGCAGAAGCCGTGACCCTGCTGGATGTCAACCGCAACACGGCCAAGCTGCACATCCGGAAGCTTGTCGAGAGTGGCCACCTGGTGCGGCACGGCACGGGCAAGGCGACGTGGTACACTGCGGGTAAATGATGGTGCGATGCACGCTGTAATCCTGGCAAGGGAGTGTGTGACCTACAGCCCGATCTGTTTATACAGTCGATATAGAGAGGTTCAGCAGTTGTTTTAAAAAAGGCGGGGTAGCGCCACGGGTTGGCTGATGGTGGCCTGTGGCGCTGTCTCGTCGAATGTTATGTGACGTACTTCAGATAGCCAGTACATATGTTTTATGACTGTCTTTTTCCTCTATTGCATTGAGAAGTTCCTCTGCTTTTTCCTTTATCCCTACAGGAACGGCCAAATAAAAGTACCCGCCACATTTCTTTACATAGGCAGCAAAGCACTCTAATTCAGTTTTTGTAAGAGACCAGCCTATTGAATCTTTGGTTTCAACTTCGAAGAGGTAAAGGATTCCATCCTTTACGGCATATATGTCCGGGCAAAAACGCATCTTGGATTTTTCGCTGTAGATTGCTTGTGGTTTTCCGACATCCGGGATTTCTATATGTGAAACGAGAATGCCTTCGTAGTTTTTTGAGCAAAGTTCATCGAAAAGGCGTCTGATCATTTTGTTATGAATCTTTTGGCTGTTAATGTTTCTGGGTGACATCTGGTTTGCCTTCCTCAAACATATTCTCGTATCTATCGGGTCTACGGAATGCACAGTGCATACCAGCGTGTAAGAGACTGTTTTTTTAAATAGTTTGAGCAGGGGGAAGAATCAGTTTGGTTAAATAGCGTTATATTCCATGCATATTTTGCGCGATAACATGAAAAGGCTCTTCCCCTTAATCGGTCCGCCGGCATACAAGACAGACAAGGAAAAACCCAGTTTAGCAATTTCGAGAGGAAAGCCTTTTTTTGCTGGCTTGGCCTCCCCTTATCTGTTCTATTAAACGCCGCACGGTTGCCATGAAGATTCCGACCGTGATATTTTGTCGAGAAGAGGAGATGAGACGATGCAGAGCCCTGTCAAATGTCCGCAATGCAGGGAGTTGACAACCTGGCAAGACAACCCGTTCCGCCCCTTCTGCTCGGAACGCTGCAAGATGATTGATCTCGGTCAGTGGGCCGATGGGTCCTATCGCATTCCCGGGCCATCACAAGAACCTTTTTCTGATGATAAAATTGTTTAAATTAACATTGAAAAACAAGACGTTGAAAGGTCATAATCAATGTATCACCTAATGATAAAAACTTCTTTTGCTGCTGCCCATAACCTGATCAATTACCAGGGTGATTGTGAAAACCTGCATGGTCACAATTGGTTGGTGGAAGTGACCGTCGCGGCGAAGGAACTGGATGAAGCCGGTCTCGGCATTGATTTCAAGATTCTCAAGAGAGAGACCAAGCAGCTCCTTAACGATCTTGATCATAAATATCTGAACGATCTTGGCCCATTTAAAAGTGCCAGTCCTTCCTCGGAAAATATAGGTCGCTATCTCTTTGAATGTCTGAGTCGGAAGTTAAACAACGACAACATCACCGTCGAGAGAGTCAACGTCTGGGAGTCGGAGAACGCTTGTGCCAGCTATACCCTCGATTGAGGCCCCTCTGATTGAAGTGTTCTCCTCCATGCAAGGAGAAGGGGTGCTGATCGGTTGCCGGCAGATTTTCGTGCGTTTTGCCGGGTGTAACCTTGCTTGTGATTATTGTGACACGCCCTTTCAGCCAGGCTCGACCTGTCAAGTTGAGTCGGTTCCTGGCTCCGGTCAATTCAACAGCTGCAACAACCCGGTCGACCTCTCTGAGATCACACAGTTGATTTCACGTTGGCAGCACAGCACCGGCAACGTGCATCATTCCGTGGCCCTCACCGGTGGTGAACCGCTACTCCATGCCGATATTCTGCAGGCATGGTTACCGGAAATCATCGCCATCCTACCGGTCTTTCTCGAAACCAACGGCACACTCGCCTTCGAAGTTGAGAAAATTCTGCCTCTGGTGGAATGGGTTTCCATGGATATCAAGGGCTCTGCCGTCACCGGAACAGCGACCCCATGGAGAGATCACGCTGATTTCCTGGCAGTTGCCGCAAGCCGTCTTTGCCAGGTAAAACTGGTTGTGGATGAGAGAACAACAAATAGCGAACTGCTTGAGGCGGCGCGTCTCGTCAATCGTTACGCACCTGAGGTACCTTTCATTCTGCAGCCACGGACCATCTCTGCCAGGCCATCGTTGCGGGGGGATATTTTGCTTAAACTACAGGTGATTGCCGCAGCAGAACATTGCGATGTACGCATCATTCCGCAGGTTCATCCGTTGTTGGGTGTCATTTAAGCATTGTTCTGCTTGTTGCTGACCGCCTGGTTCAATTCCTTGAGAAGTTGATCGACATTGACATTGTGAACTCCGGCACCGTGTTCGAGTTCTTCGTAATCGGCAATCTGGCACTCGTTGCAGTCGAGACCGAAGGAACGAAAGACGTCGATGGTTTCGGGGTGCATGTTAATAATTTCACTGATAGTCATCTCACGTTTAATCATAACGTCTCCTTGGTGTCTTGCCCCTTGCCAAACTTGTCGAGCAGAGCTTTGTGGACAATCGGCGGGACAAGGCTTTCAACCGATCCGCGCAGGCCGGCAACTTCCTTGACGAGTGACGAGCTGAGGTAGCCGTAGGGCACCGAAGTCATCATAAACAGGGTTTCAACCTCGCTTTTGAGATTGTGGTTCATCTGGGCGATCTGGAACTCATATTCGAAATCCGAGACGGCCCGCAAGCCACGCAGGATGACCCTGGCTCCTCGCGCCATCACATAATCAACCAGGAGACCATCAAAAGTGTCAACCTTGATGCGCGGGTTGTTGCCGATCGTCTCCTCAATGTGCCGGATACGCTCCGCCGTGGTGAAAAGGCTGCTTTTCTCAGAGTTCCTGGCGACAGCGATGATAATCTCATCGAAGATCTCGAGTCCACGCTCGATAATGTCCAGGTGCCCGTATGTAATAGGATCAAAAGAACCCGGATAGATGGCCATCTGCTTGTTCATGTCAGCTCCAAGTAAAGAAGTTTATCATAGTTGTTCCGTAGCGGCGTTGGTCAATGCGCTGTAAATGGCCGACAGACAGAGGGAAGGTCTCATCCGTTCCCGTTTCCGCACAGAGGATGCCGTTCTTGCCCAACAGTTTCAGTCTCTCTATCTCGGCCAGGGTGCGGTTTGCCAGACCCTGACCGTAAGGCGGGTCAAGGAAGATCAGATCGAAATCTCTGTCTTTTAATTGTGTCAGAGCTTGAAAGACGTCCTTGATGATCACTTCTGCAGCAGTGGCGAAATGACAGAGATTCAGGTTCTCACGCAAGAGCTTCGCTGCTGCCGGTGCCATCTCAACCAGGCAAGTTGATGCCGCGCCACGGCTTAAAGCCTCGATAGAAAGGGCGCCCGAACCGGCAAACAGGTCCAGAACCCTAAGTCCTGCAAAATTGTCCAACTTGCTCTGCAGAATACTGAAGAGCGCTTCGCGGACACGATCCGGCGTTGGTCGGATATCGTGCCCGGTAAATGTTGCCAGGCGCCTGCCTCGTGAAGTGCCGGCTATCACCCGCATGAAATCTCCTCGAACAACTTTGTAAATGCGTGTAACATGCTAAAAAAACTAGCACAATGATTCACGATGGTCAAGCAGGAGAGCAGGTCATCCGACTTGACAGAAATGTTGTGGCATGGCTTAAATATGCAGGTATGCGACTCGAGTAAAGGCGATAAATATGGAACGTCAAGATCTGGCAGGATATGCCGCACACAGCGAATTGTCACGTGGCCGCAAACATGATGAACTTTACAAGGATGATCGGCCAACCTTTGAACGTGATCGTGACCGAATTATTCACTGCGCGGCCTTCAGGCGCCTGGAATATAAAACCCAGGTATTTGTTAACCACGAAGGCGATTACTACCGGACCCGACTGACGCATTCTCTGGAAGTTGCCCAGATCGGGCGTGGCATCGCCCGTCGCCTGAGGTTGAACGAAGACCTGGTAGAAGCCTTGGCGCTGGCCCACGATCTTGGTCACACGCCTTTCGGGCACACCGGTGAAGAGGTCCTCAACCGTCTGATGAGCTCTTGCGGCGGTTTTGAACACAACCGTCAATCACTGCGCATCGTCGAGCATCTGGAGGAGCGCTATCCAGGTTTCAACGGGCTGAACCTGAGCTGGGAAGCCAGGGAAGGGATTATCAAGCATTCTTCCGATTACGATATTCCGGATGGCTCTGGTCTGGAAGAGTACCAACCAAAGCTGCGCCCCACCCTGGAGGCGCAGATTATTGACCTGGCCGACGAGATTGCTTACAGCAATCATGATATTGATGACGGTATCAAGGCCGGCTACCTTAATCCTGATGTTCTGATGGAGGTCGATCTCTGGGCTGAAACCTACGCCAGGGTGTCGGAAAAGTTCCCCTTGCTGCCAAAGGACCGTCAGATTCTGCAAACGATCAGTCACCTGATTGGTTTCCTGATTCTCGATATGGTCAAGCAGACCCGCCTCAATATTGATTCAGCTGGGGTCACTTCTCTGGACGATGTGCGTGGACAGGAAACCAACCTGGTGAAGTTCAGCAGAGAGACGGCGCAGCGCAACCGTGAGCTGAAGGCTTTCCTCTACAAGAACCTTTACAGGCACTACAAGGTGGAACGGATGCGCATCAAGGCGGAGCGTTTTCTTACGCTGTTGTTTGAGAACTATCTGCAGCACCCGACGTTGCTGCCGGCCAGCTACCAGGCCAGCTATGCACTACAGGGGCGGGAGCGGGTCGTCTGCGATTACGTTGCCGGGATGACCGACCGTTACGCGCTTGATGAGTACAAGCGGCTTTTCGAACCCTACGAGAGAGTTTGATCAGGCTGAGGACAGAATAGAGGAGACAGAACACAGAAGTCGGAACACTGGTTCCTGGCAGTCAGTCGTCAGGGCAGGGTGATGATCGATTTGTCACTCTGACGGTAGAGCAGGAAGGTGCTGCCGAGGATCTGTGCGACCGCGGAATTGGTCGCGGCGGCAAGTTCGGCGGCGACGGTTTTCCGATCAACCAGGCAGCCCTCCTGGATTCTTACCTTGATAAGCTCATTGGCTTCGAGGGCTTCATGAGCCGCTTTGATGACCTCGTCGTTGATATGCTGCTTTCCGATCATAACAAAGGGTTTGAGGCCATGGCCAAGGCCGCGCAAAAACCGGTTTTGTTTGCCGGTGAGTCGGGTCGTTACAGGTGATTCTGACATAAGTTCTGATCCTTGATTCTGATCCGTCGACTAAGTGAATTGACTGGGTTTACGCGTCACTATAACATTCTCGACAGTGTGCTTGGAAGCCTGATTATTGGAGCCCGCTATGAGCTTGCAACTCGACATAGTTTGCGAAAATACCGTGGGACGGCCGATCCCGGCACGCGGAGAGCATGGCTTCGCATGCCTGGTGCGGATGCCTGACGCAACCTGGCTTTTTGATACGGGCTGCGGAGACACTCTTCTGACTAATATGGCCGATCTTGAACACGATGCCAGGCAGATAAAGGGCGTTATCCTCAGTCACGGCCATAACGATCACTGTGGCGGCCTTTTGGCCTTGCTTGAAGATGTCGGTCCACGCCAGGTTATTGCACACCCTCATGTGTTTGTCGAACGTTTCTGGCAGGGGCAGCACGAGCATCGTCAGATCGGCCTGCCGCACAATCGAACAGTCCTTGAGTCTGCCGGTGCCAACTTCACACTTCTTGATTCTTTTACGGAACTGGCACCCGGTCTCTATTTCAGTGGTACCATCCCTCGTCTCTCGCCTTACGAGGTCGGTGATCCTCATCTGGTTCGACGTTCCGAGGATGGCGAAGGATGGGTCGCTGATGAATTCCCGGATGATGCCGCTCTCGGTATGACAACACCAAGGGGGCTGGTCGTCCTGTTAGGGTGCGCGCACGCCGGGTTGATTAATACGGTGGAGTACTTTCGCAGTCAACTGGACAACCCCCGTATTCACGCCATTGTCGGTGGCACGCATCTGGGTCCTGCCAATGATAAACAATTTTCCGCGACCCTCAATTACCTGGCCCATCTGGACTTTGATCGCCTCGGTGTTTCACATTGCACAGGTCAAATCCGTTCCGCTCAGCTGTACAGCCGCTTTCCCGACAAAGTGTTTTTTGCCAATGTTGGTACGAGCATGAAGGTTGCATGATCCGATGACAACGCCCCTCTGTATCCTTCTTGTTGACGATTCGAAGTTTTTCCTGGAACTGGAAAAGCATTTTTTACGTTATACGCCGGCAGCCCTCCTGACCGCATCCTCCGGAGAAATCGCTCTGGCCCTGACCAGAGAGCATCTTCCAAGTTTGGTCTACATGGATATTGACATGCCGGATATGAGTGGCCTTGACTGTTGCCGCATAATCAAAGCGGATCAGGACCTGAGACAGATACCGATCATTCTTATCGGGGCCGCAGACTCGTCAGTCGGCGCACCAGAGGCGCAAGCGGTCGGAGCGGAGGCTTATCTGCGCAAACCGCTCAACCGGGCTCAATTCCTCGGTGCAGGCCATCGATTTCTGGCCAGCGTCGATCGGCGTGAAGCACGTCAAACATGTGATCTTCCTGTCAACTTCGTCTGTCGTGGCCTGCATCTGCAGGGACGTTGCATTGATATCAGCAGTGGTGGTATGTTTTTGCTGTGCCATCCCACAGCGCAAATAGGGGAAAAAATGCTGTTGAAATTTCCCCTGCCTGATGCACTGAAAACCTCTGTTGAAGTTCATGGTTGCATCGCCTGGGTCAATTCTCGCGAAGAGGCCATTAAAGAAGGCTTCCCGTTGGGTTATGGTGTCGAGTTCGTAGATATTGCAGGTTCGACAGGGGTGGCTTTCCGTCGTTGTTTCGGGACATAATTTGGACTTGTAAGTTTTACTTGGGGGGAAACATGAGTAGCAGGCCTCGCATTCTTCTGGCTGATAATTCCAGGTTCTTCCGTTCAATCGAAGCCCAGTTCCTGCAGAAAATCCCGGTCGTAACTCTTGAGGCCGGGGATTGTGATTCGGTTTTGGCAATCATGTACAAGGAGAAGCCGGACCTGGTGTATATGGCTTTTTCATTGCCGAATGAGGGTGGCGTTGCATGCTGTCAGAAGATCAAGAACGACCCTGTACTGCGCTCAATCCCCGTCATAATCGTCTGTGAAAATGATGATACAAAGCAGGTGCAGGCTGCGTTGCATAAAGGCTGTGATGCTTGTCTTGTCAAGCCGCTTGCCAGGCATGATTTCCTGCAGGCCGGCCGAAAATTCCTTGCCGTGATTCGAGAACATCGCCAGTCACTCTTTTTCCCGGTCACGTTCACGGTTGATGGCGAGCAATTGAGTGGTAAATGCCTCGATGTTTCGGGTGGCGGTATGTTCATCGAGAGCAAGGCCGATATCTCCATCGGAGCAGTCATTGACCTGAGTTTCAAATTGCCCGACCGATTGTCGACGCAGATCAAATGCAGAGCCGAAGTCTCCTGGCCCAATCACAAACCGAACCCCTTGAAACCACATTACCCGCATGGCTTTGGCGTCAAGTTTCTGGATCTGTCGCCAATTGACTACAAGGCAATTCTTCGGCTGTCAGATAAAAAACCCTTTGGCTGACACGATTATTCTTTCAGTCGAATCAATATTCTGAATTTAGGGAGTATCAATGAAGATTTTTATCGATAAGAGCAAGTGTCATGGTTCAGGGGAGTGCCTCAAAGCCTGCCCGCATGGCGCGTTGCGGATCATCGAAGGCAAGGCTTTCGTTGATCATGACAGATGTGATCTGGATGGCTTGTGCATACCGGCCTGCCCGCATGACGCAATCTGTATTACCGAGGAGTGTTAACGGTATAAAACCTGTGATCTTTATGATCCGATAAATGGCGTCGTGGTTTTCCCGACGCCATTTTTTTATCGCTGCGGATCTGACCTGATCGAATCTGGCAAAGGCTGGCTGTCGTCATCAATATCCTTCTCAACGGGCTATTCGCACATGACAAGAATCAAGCTTATGCAAAGTGTCTGCGCTGTTATTCAAAAAGGTGACTGAGGGATATTGTTACTTTACAAAATAACAATATTCCGATATTTTCCATTGTTATTCTGAATTTTGCCTGATTGTGCTCCGCCTGCAAGTTTTGCTGCAAGGAATATGTCTTTTAAGTCTATGAAACAGTCACAGATTCGTAATTTTTCCATCATTGCCCATATTGATCACGGCAAATCAACTCTGGCCGATCGGCTTCTCGAAGCGACCGGAGCGCTTTCCGCCCGTGAGAAAACCGACCAGTTCCTCGATAAGATGGATCTGGAGCGCGAACGCGGCATCACCATCAAAGCTCAGGCTGTACGTCTCAGTTATCATTCTCCGGATGGCCAGGATTACATTCTTAACCTGATTGACACTCCTGGCCACGTTGATTTTTCCTATGAAGTCAGCCGTTCCCTGTCGGCCTGCGAGGGGGCCCTGCTGGTGGTTGACGCCACACAGGGTGTTGAAGCCCAGACCCTGGCCAACGTTTACCTGGCCATAGATGAGAATCTCGAAGTATTCCCGGTCTTGAACAAGATTGATCTGCCCAGCGCCGATCCGGAAGGGGTGCGCGCCGAAATTGAGGAGATCATCGGCCTTGATGCCAGCGACGCTATTGTCGCCAGTGCCAAAACCGGCGTCGGTATTGATGCGATTCTAGAGGCGATCGTCAAGAAGATTCCCGCACCCAAGGGTGATCCGGATGCGCCGTTGAAGGCTCTGCTCTTCGATTCGTGGTATGACCCTTACCAGGGTGTCATTGTCCTGGTGCGCGTGATAGACGGTGCGCTCAAAAAAGGTGACAAGATTCGACTGATGGCGAGTCAAACGGAACACGAGATTCTCAGGGTTGGCGTATTCTCCCCGCACGCGGTTGCCATTGATGAGCTGACCGCAGGCGAGGTCGGTTTTATCACGGCCAGCATCAAGGTGGTTCAGGACGCCAAGGTCGGTGATACCATCACCCACGTGCGCAGACCGACCGCGCATGCGCTGCCCGGCTTCAAGGTCGTCAAACCGATGGTGTTTTCCGGGCTCTACCCGATCGACTCCGGTGATTATGATGACCTGCGTGACGCCATGGAGAAGTTACGCCTCAACGACAGCTCCTTCTCCTTCGAGCCGGAAAATTCAATGGCGCTCGGTTTTGGCTTCCGCTGCGGCTTTCTTGGTCTGCTGCACATGGAGATTATCCAGGAGCGACTGGAGCGTGAGTTTGGTGTTGATCTGATTACCACTGCGCCAACGGTTGTCTACAAGGTGACTACAGTCAAAGGTGAAGTGATTCACGTCGATAGTGCCAACAAATTGCCAGAGGTCCAGTTAATCGACCATGTCGAAGAGCCGTTCATCCTTGCGTCTGTGCATGTGCCCAACGAGTTCGTTGGCGCGGTGCTGGCCCTGTGCGAGGAGAAGCGCGGCGTACAGCGTGAAATCAAATATCTCACCGCAACCCGCGTTATGATCATCTATGAGATGCCTCTCAATGAAATCGTCATGGATTTCTTCGATCGACTCAAGAGCCTGTCGCGTGGCTATGCCTCCCTTGATTATGAATATCTCGATTATCGCTGCAGCGAGCTGGTGCGACTCAATATCCTCATCAACGGCGATCTCGTCGATGCGCTCTCGTTGATCGTGCATCGTGACAAAGCCCAATACCGTGGACGTGACCTGGTTGCCAAAATGAAGGAATTCATTCCGCGCCAGCAGTTCGAGGTTGCGATTCAGGCTGCAATTGGCAATAAGGTCATTGCGCGTGAAACAGTTAAAGCCCTGCGTAAAGATGTTACGGCAAAATGTTACGGCGGCGACATAACCCGAAAGCGCAAACTTCTTGAAAAACAGAAGGAGGGCAAGAAACGCATGAAGCAGGTCGGTAATGTCGAACTGCCACAAGAAGCCTTCCTCGCCATATTGAAAGTCAAGGAAAACAAGTAATGGCTTTTTTTCGCAAAAACAAGTCTACCGAAAGTCAGCAGAAACCGAAGAAGTCGCAAATACGTGACTGGACCGAAGCGTTGATCGTTGCGGCTGTGCTCGCCATGATCATCCGCACCTTCTTTGTCCAGGCTTTCAAGATTCCTTCCGGCTCAATGGAAGACACTCTTCTGATCGGCGACCACCTGCTGGTCAACAAGTTCGTTTACGGCACCCATCTGCCCTTTGTCGATGACGCCGTTCTGTCCTATCGTGACCCGGAGCGGGGCGACATCATCGTCTTCGAATTTCCTGAGGATAAAGACAAGTCCTATTTTGATCGTCGTGACTTCATCAAGCGGGTTATCGGACTGCCTGGAGACACGATCGAGATTCGCAGCAAGAACGTATTTGTCAACGGAGAACGTTACCTGACTCCGGAAGCGGTGTATAAGGATGGTAACCTGACCGCCGGTCCACGCGACAACATGGCCCCTGTCACCGTGCCGCAAGGCAGCTATTTTGTCATGGGCGACAATCGCGACCGTTCCTACGACAGCCGTTTCTGGGGATTCGTTGACCGTTCGGTGATCAAGGGTTTGGCTTTTATCAAATACTGGTCTTGGGATAAAGAGAAATTCATGCCTCGCTGGAGTCGGATCGGACGAACGATAGAATAGGGTCGTAAATTCATTAGCGTCTCCCGGTTTGTATCCAAGCCAGTTCACAGATATTTATATGACTTTCCCCCATAATATCTGTCGTTCAACCATCTCCCTGAGAATTCCTTCAGGGGAAAATATTGTGAAGTTCGAAATAGTCTTGAGGAACATTCCTGATAAACGTCTGGTATGCAAAGCTCAGTCGCAGCAGCGCTCAGCTATAATTGAGCTGTTTTTTGATGCAAGAAGTGCTCTTCGCTTGAAAATCTCCGGGATTGCGCCCTCGCATGCGATTGTCGTGGCTGAAAAAAATATAGGTCCATTTCGCACGTCGAGTTATTATATCTGCAATTATATTCTTAGGTCGAAACGCCGCAGGCGTGAGCCTGCGGATGGAAGCTCCCGCTGTCTTCCGCTAAAATTGGCGAATGGATTTCCGGAAGCAATCGCGTGCAGTCTATTTTGCCCGTTACCATCTAGTCGTGTCGAACGAGAAGCTGATAGAGGCGCCGTTTTTGCAGCGAGGGGTTTATGAAAGAATACAAACCGATTGATACAAAGGATGTGAAAACCTATTCCATATCGACCCGCAATAATAAGGTCAACGTACAAGAACACTTCGGTAAGATGGTAAAGGCCGGCATGTCCTGTGCCAGTCTTCTCGACGTCATGCCGAAGCTGCTCGGTGCTGAATCTCTGCGCGCCGTGGTTGACAGCGTTGTGCAGGCCCGTGAAAAGGGGCGCCCGGTCGTTCTGGCAATGGGGGGGCACGTCATTAAGTGTGGTTTGCAGCCGGTTTTAAAAACTCTTATCGAAGCTGATGTCATAACGGCAGTGGCCATGAACGGTTCGGCGGCCATTCACGATTTCGAAGTGTCCCTGGTCGGCGCGACCTCGGAAGAAGTCGGCGAGGTGCTGCATAGCGGCGACTTCGGTTTCTCTGATGAGACCGGCGCCGGTATGAACCGTGCTCTGAGGGATGGGTGCGACAAAGGGGTCGGTTTCGGACAGGCCATTGGTGAGTGGATTGTCGATCACCATCACCCGTTCCGCGAATACAGTCTGCTGGCCAGCTGTGTAGAAAAGGGATTGCCAGTGACGGCACACGTCGCTGTTGGAACCGATATCATTCATCAGCATCCGGAAATGGATGGTGCTGTGACCGGCGAAATGAGCTTCCGTGATTTCAAATTGATCACTGCCGTGGTGGCTGACCTCGGCGATGGGGGGGTCTGGCTCAATGTTGGCTCGGCGGTCATCATGCCGGAAGTTTTTCTGAAAGCGCTGTCCATTGCCCAGAATCTCGGCCATCACGTAGATAACTTTACGACTGCAAATTTTGATATGAATCAACATTATCGGCCGATGCAGAATGTCGTAAAGCGTCCGACTTCAGGCAGCGGTAAAGGTTATGTGATTATCGGTCACCATGAGATCAATATTCCGTTGTTAGCCGCAGCGATTCTGGACAAAATCGGCAAGAGAGGCTGATGTCATGACTCTGGATAGAGCTTTATTGGATTCATTCCTTGCAGGTGTCTCAAGCACCAGGGCCCTGGTCGCTGGCGATCTGATGCTGGACGAGTATCTGTGGGGTTCCGTGGACCGCATCAGTCCCGAAGCCCCGGTCCAGATTGTCGAGGTCAAGCACAGGGAGCTGCGTCTCGGTGGTGCCGGAAATGTGATCAACAACCTGCTGGCCCTCAATTGCAAGGTCGATGTCGTGAGCATCGTCGGCGATGACGATGACGGGCAATTCCTGCTCCGCAGGCTTAAAGAGTGCGGGGTCGATAAACATGGCGTCTGCAGCCAGGCAGGTCGGGTCACCAGCCGCAAAACCAGGGTGTTTGCAAGCAATCAGCAAATTGTTCGCATTGACCAGGAAACCAGGGCGGATATCTCGACAGAAAGCGAGCAACGCATGGTCGCATATATCAAGTCTGCGGTCCCGGCGCTGGATGTCATCTTCCTGTCCGATTATCAGAAAGGTGTATTAACCGACAGTTTTTTGAGAGAAGTCATTGATATTGGTCGCGCTGCAAACGTGCCTGTGCTCGTCGACCCCAAGGGCGATGATTACAGCAAATATCGTAGAGCGACCGTTTTGACGCCGAATCGCAAGGAGACTCAGCAGGCCACGGGAATGACAATATCCGACGAGGCGTCGCTGCTTGCGGCCGGTCGTAAGCTGCGTGTTCAGTATGACCTGGAAACTTTGGTCCTGACACGCAGCGAACAGGGCATGACGGTCTTCTCTGCCAGTGGAGAAATTCACCTGCCGACGGTAGCCCGTGAGGTGTTCGATGTCTCCGGTGCCGGGGATACGGTGCTTTCCCTGTTTGGTCTGGGCATGGCGCAGAAATTATCTCTGGAATGTTCGGCATGGCTGGCTAACCTCGCTGCCGGCATTGTCGTCGGCAAAGTCGGGACCTCCACCGTCAGTGCCCAGGAGATGTTGGTCGCAGCCAATTCACTGCATCATGAGGCCGACCGGAAAATCTGCGCTGTTCCCTTGTTGCAGAATATCCTGGCTGGAGAGCGCCAAAAAGGCAAAGCCATTGTCTTTACCAATGGCTGCTTCGATCTTTTGCATGTCGGTCATGTCAAATACCTGCAGGCGGCCCGCAAACTTGGCGATCTGCTGGTTCTCGGTCTCAATTCCGACGATTCGATCCAGCGCCTTAAGGGCTCTGGCAGGCCGTTGATCGGTCAGGAAGAAAGGGCGCATATCCTTGCCGCCCTTGACTGCATCGACTACGTTGTGGTCTTTGCTGAAGACACCCCCCTGGAATTGATTACTGCCCTGAGGCCGGATATCCTGGTGAAGGGCGGGGACTACTCGCTAGCCGGGGTCGTCGGACGAGAGCTGGTGGAAAGCTACGGTGGTCGTGTCGAACTGATTAGTTTCGTAGATGGTAAATCAACGACCAGTATTATCAACAAGATCCTCGAATCCTACCAGGACTGATCCGTCGTGCTGAAAAAGGACAAACAACCTGCGGTGTTTCTCGATCGTGACGGCACGATCAATGTTGAAAAAGAGTATCTCTATAAAGAAGAGGATTTCGAGTTTATTCCCGGAGTTCCCGAGGCGATTCGTGCGCTCAAAAATGCCGGCTATCTGGTTGTCGTTGTCACCAATCAGTCCGGAGTAGGGCGCGGTTACTACGACTCGGACGCTGTCAATATCCTGCACCGGCATATTCAGAAGCAACTGTCGGGATTTGACACCGCTGTTGATGCCTTTTACCTCTGTCCGCATCACCCGGAACATGGCGTGGGTCAGTTTCTTCAAGATTGTGATTGCCGTAAAGGCAAACCCGGCATGTTGTTGCAGGCCGCGCAAGATTACGATATCGACCTCACGCGCTCATATATGATTGGCGATAAAATTGAGGATGTTGAGGCTGGTCAAAATGCCGGCAGTACGCCGATCCTGGTTCTGACCGGATACGGTCAGCGTGACCTGCAGAAATTGGCAACAAACAGTGTAAAAGTTTGCGCGGACCTTGCCGAGGCTGTGCAGGAAATCCTCAAAAACGACCTTTAACAACAGAGTTTCCAGGGAGCGATAGCCTTGAAAAATATACTTGTTACCGGCGGCTGCGGATTCATAGGCTCCAATTTTGTCCGCCTCGCCCTCGAGTCCTTGCCAGACAGCCGTATTGTTAACCTTGACAAGTTGACCTACGCCGGCAACCTGGCGAATCTGGCCGGTCTGGACGATGATCAACGCTACAAATTTGTACATGGCGATATCTGCGACAATGAGCTGCTCGACAAGCTGTTTGCAGACGAGCAGATTGATACGGTTGTCCACTTTGCGGCAGAATCTCACGTCGACCGCAGCATTGAAGGCCCGGCCGCCTTTATCCAGACAAATATCGTCGGAACTTTCGCCCTCCTCGAGACAGCTCGCAAATTCTGGTTAAGCCGGGACGCGGGACACGGAATGCGGGAGGCGGAATGCTGTCGGTTCCTGCATGTCAGTACGGATGAAGTTTATGGTTCGCTTGGTGAAACCGGGTTTTTTGAAGAAACAACCCCCTATGATCCGCGTTCTCCTTATTCAGCCAGCAAGGCGTCGTCCGATCATCTGGTGAGCGCCTATTACCATACTTACGGTCTGCCGACGCTGATGACCAACTGTTCCAACAATTACGGGCCGTATCATTTTCCGGAAAAACTGATCCCGTTGATTATCAACAATGCCCTGAATGGCAAGGATCTGCCGGTCTATGGTGACGGCAAAAACGTTCGCGACTGGCTGTATGTTGTTGACCATTGTCGGGCTATTCTGCAGGTACTGAGAAAAGGACGCACAGGCGAGACTTATAATGTCGGCGGTAACAGTGAAAAGAAAAACATTGAAGTCGTAGAAACCGTCTGCGATATTCTCGACCAAAAAGTCGGACCACTCGATAATGGACAGCCCCGGCGCTCACTGATCAGATTCGTGAAAGATCGTGCCGGTCACGATCGTCGCTATGCCATCGACGCTTCGAAGCTTAAGAACGAACTTGGCTGGGAGCCTTCCGTAACCTTCGAAGCGGGTATTCGCATGACCATCGACTGGTATCTCGACAATACCGAGTGGCTGGCTTGTGTCCTTGACGGCTCTTATCAGGAATACTATGCCAGGATGTATGAAGGACGATAATGATTGAAGAGATAAAAATTATTGGTCCCGTCGCCCTGGTCGGAGCCAACGGCATGTTAGGTCGGATGATTCAGCGTCGAGTTCCCGAATGGCTTGAGTTGTCCTGTTATGACTTGCCGCTTTTCGATATAACAGATCGTGGTCAGGTCTCTGCTGTTTTGTCGGAAATAAAGCCACGCATTATAATCAACTGCGCAGCCTTTACCGCTGTAGATGCCTGTGAAGACCAGGAGCAACTGGCGACCAGCGTGAATGCTGTTGGTGTTGAACACCTTGCCGAGGTCGCGCGCGAACTGGACGCAAGCCTGGTCCATATCTCAACGGATTACGTGTTCCCTGGTACCCAAATACGACCACTTCGTGAAGATGATCCTACCGGACCGCTCTCTGCTTATGGTCGATCCAAGTTAAAAGGTGAGCAGGCGATTCTCGATAGTGGCCTGAAACAATATTTCATCATTCGTACCAGCTGGCTTTATGGACCTGACGGCCCGAATTTTGTCGAGACGATTTTGCGCCTGGCCGGTGAACGAGACATTTTAACGATCGTGGCCGACCAGGTTGGCTCGCCGACCTATACTGCCGATTTGGCTGACGCAATTATTGCGTTGTTGACAGCCAGCTTCAAGTCTCCTGGCCCAAACCCCTGTGGTATCTACCATTTCGCCAGTTCGGGCAGCTGCAGCTGGTACGAATTCGCCCGTGCAATCGTTGAGCAAGGTCGCAAGCATGGATTGCCTCTCAAGGTTCGCGAGATCAAGCCAATCAGCACCGAAGCCTATCCTCTTCCGGCCAAACGTCCGGCCAGCTCGGTGTTCGATAAAACAAAATATGGTGCGTTAACAGGTGCAAAGATCCCTGATTGGCGCGAAAGTTTGCAGACATATTTTTCACAACGCGAAACAAAATTCCAGGGAGTTTGACCTATGCAGGGAATTCGTAAGGGTATTGTCCTCGCCGGCGGCTCGGGCAGCCGTCTTTACCCGTTGACTTTGGTGGCCAGTAAGCAATTGCAGCCGGTTTACGACAAGCCGATGATCTATTATCCAATGGCGACCCTGATGATGGCCGGGATACGCGATATCCTGATTATCTCGACGCCGCTCGATACTCCGAGGTTCGAAAGTTTACTGGGTGACGGTAGCCGCTGGGGTATCAGGCTGACTTACGTTGTACAGCCGGAGCCGAAGGGAATTGCCCAGGCTTTCCTGGTAGGTGAAAAATTTATTAACCATGAGAATGTTGCCCTGATTCTTGGCGACAATATTTTTTACGGCAAAATGGGCTTTGACCAGACTGTTGCAGCGTTTGAAAGTGGGGCCATGGTGTTCGGGTATCCTGTCCACGACCCGGAGCGTTACGGTGTGGTTGAATTTGACAAGGAAGGGCGGGTTCTCAGCATTGAGGAGAAACCGCTTCAGCCGAAGTCCCACTATGCCATTCCGGGTCTTTATCTGTATGACCGGAATGTTGTGGATATTACGAAAGCCTTGAAGCCTTCTGCCCGGGGTGAGCTTGAGATCACCGATGTCAACAAGGCCTACCTTGAGAGAAAGCAGTTGAAGGTCGAAAAGCTCGGCCGAGGCATTGCCTGGCTGGACACAGGGACCCATGAAAGCCTGCTCGAAGCCAGCCATTTCATCGGCACTCTCGAAGCCCGCCAGGGCCTCAAAATCGCCTGTCTCGAAGAGATTGCCCTGCACCAGGGTTTTATCGACGGTCAGAAGATGAAAGAAGTCATTAACGATACCCCAGCTTCAAGCTATCGTGCGTATCTTGAACGGGTGCTGCGCGAGTTTTGATCAGGTCAATGGGTTCAGCTATGGACATTTATTGCGATTTTGTACGAGAATTTTAAATCGCGCATGGAGGCTTAATGCCAATTAAAAGCATGACCGGGTATGGCAAAGGCGAGGCCCGGCAAGAAGGTCTTACAGTCAGCGTGGAGATCAAGACGGTGAACCATCGTTATGTCGACATCACGGTGAAATTACCGCGTACATTTATGAGTTTGGAAAATGGTGTACGTAAACAGATCGGACAGGCTCTGGGCCGTGGCAAGGTTGACGTTTATGTGAACTATGAACTCGCAACAGGGGCACAGGCAGTGCCGACCTTCAATCGTGAGCTTGCTGCTGCATATCATCGACTCTTTGCCGGGATGGCCCGCGATTTTGAACTGCAGGATCAAGTCACCATAGGACATCTGATCAGTCAGCGGGATGTTGTCCAGATTGCGGAAGCGGAACTCGATGAAGAGCTCATCAGTGCCTGTCTCACCGAGGCAACGTCGGCAGCGTTGCAGCAGCTGGTTGCAATGCGTCTTGCCGAAGGGGAGGAGACGCGCAAGGATCTCGAAGAGCGTTTGAATGGGGCCGAAGCGATGCTTGCCCGCATTGAAGAACGTGCCCCTCAGGTTCCCTTCGAATGGCAGGAAAAGCTGACCGATCGGCTTGCAAAACTGCAGAAGAATGTTGAATGGGACCCACAGCGGGTCGCGCAGGAAATCGCCGTTTTTGCAGATCGATGCGACATCAGTGAAGAACTTGCCAGGTTCAAAAGCCACCTGGTCCAATTCCGGGCTCTTTTTAACGTCGAGGAGTCGGTTGGCCGCAAGATGGATTTCCTGGTGCAGGAGTTGAACCGTGAGGTCAACACCATGGGCTCGAAATCCAACGATGCCGGCTTAACCATGGCGGTTGTTGCCCTGAAGTCGGAATTTGAAAAAGTTCGTGAGCAGGTTCAGAACATTGAGTGACCAAAGGCCTGAAATGTGGGGTGCTATCGATATGAATAGAAAAGGCATTCTTTATGTCATCTCTGCTCCTTCCGGAGCTGGCAAGACGTCGATTTGCAGGTCGATCCTGTCCATGTTTCCGGACCTGCGGCAATCAATCTCCTATACGACACGTCAAATCCGGTCCGGTGAACGGGATGGCAAGGACTACCATTTCATTTCGCAAGAAGTATTTTCCAGGATGGTTGCAAATGGTGATTTCGCTGAATGGGCCGAAGTTCACGGCAATTGCTATGGTACGGCACGTGCGACTCTGGCTCGAGCCAGGGAAGAAGGGGCTGATGTCCTGCTCGACATAGATTTCCAGGGGGCAGATCAACTCCGCAGGAGTGGTCTCAATGGAGTCTTCATCTTTATCCTGCCTCCCGATATGAGAGAGTTGCGTAAACGCCTTGAATGTCGCAACACAGATGACGAAAAGATCATTGCCCGTCGAATGGTTAACGCTGTTGGAGAAATTTCCGAAGCAATTAAATTTGATTATCTTGTGGTCAATGATGTCCTGGATCAGGCCGTTGAGAAGGTAAGGGCGATCATGATCGCTGAAACGGCACGAATTGATCGCATTATCGATTCTTTGCCTGAAGAATTCGGCTTGAAAAAGAATGATTAGCCGTATATGCTGTGACGTCGTTGGATTGGTGCCTGTGGTGCCATTGATAGGCTGATGCCTGTTGAATCGTTGAACTGCGCTGCGCGCGTTGAATCGAGTCAATAAATCAACATTTCCGCGATTCAATATTCCAACGATTCAACCTATAAACAGGAGTAACCCATGGCACGTATAACCGTAGAAGATTGTCTGGAAGCTATTCCCAATCGCTTTTTGTTGACCATGGTGGCAACGAAGCGGGTTAAGCAACTCTATAAAGGGGCACAACCTCTTATTGAAAACAAGTCGAACAACCGCAAGGTTGTTCTGGCTCTGAGGGAAATTGCTGCGGGCAAGATCGAGTACGAAATCCCTGTCAGGAAGTGACCCTGCCTGGATTTTGCACAAGGTATCCTGATCCGGATGCCCTGCGGAGTTTACAATGCCGGCCAGTGATGGTCGGCATCCCTTTTGCCGGGAGGTTGTTGGCTTGTTTATGACCCGCTGCAAATTCAGCACTTCAAGCCGCATACATTATCTTCCCGGCCTGCCGTTCTTGCCTGAATGTCAATTATGAACTCCATTGACGATATCCTGGACGCGATCCGTTCTTATCATGTCGAAGCTGACCTTGATGCTGTGCGTGAGGCCTACGCTTATTCTGCAAAGGTTCATCTGGATCATGGGGGACTGTCCGGCGATTCATCCATGTCCCATCCGATGGAAGTTGCCTTTATCCTGACGCGACTGCGCATGGATGTGCCAACCATCGTGACCGGTTTGTTGCACGACACTCTCGAAAAGAACCTCTCCTCAGAGAAAGAACTACGCCAACTGTTTGGTGACGAAGTGACCGAAATGGTTGATGGCGTCACCAAAATCAGTAAGATCACCTTCAAAACCAGTGAGGAGCGTCAGGCAGAGAATTTCCGCAAAATGCTCCTGGCCATGGCCAGGGACATCCGTGTCATCCTGGTCAAACTCGCGGACTGTCTGCATAATATGCGTTCGCTGGACTCCCAGCCTGAGGAACGCAGACGAAAAACAGCCCGGGAAACGGCAGAAATCTATGCACCGTTGGCCAATCGTCTCGGAATCAGTTGGATCAAAAGTGAGCTGGAAGACCTTTCTCTCCGTTTCCTTGAACCGGAAGCCTATAAGATTCTGTCTAAAAAGGTCGATCAATTCCAGCGCAGAACCGATACTTACGTGGCGGATGTCAAACAACGTCTGGAAAATATCCTTGCCGAGCATGGTATCGAAGGTCAGGTGCAGGGGCGTTTCAAACACATCTGTTCGATCCACAACAAGATACTCAAACAAGAGATCGATTTTGAACAGATTCATGATCTGATGGCTTTTCGCATCATCGTTCCAACCGTCCGTGACTGTTACGCAATGCTCGGTGTTATCCACTCTTTCTGGAAGCCCGTGCCCGGGCGCTTCAAAGATTTTATTGCCATGCCCAAGGCAAACATGTACCAGTCCCTGCATACCACTGTATTCGGCCCGGTCGGTCAGCGTATGGAGGTGCAACTCCGTACTGCCGAAATGCATCGTGTGGCAGAGCAGGGCATTGCGGCTCATTGGAAATACAAAGAGGGCCGGGCGGCCGAGCGTGCTGATGATGGCCGCTTCAGCTGGTTGCGACAGATGCTTGAATGGCAGAAGGAAATCAAAGACTCGAATGAATTCATGTCTTCTGTCAAAGTCGATCTTTTCCCTGAAGAAGTCTACGTGTTCACACCGAATGGTGATGTCAAGGAACTCCCCAGGCTGAGTACTCCGATCGATTTCGCCTACAGCGTTCATTCCGATGTCGGCCACCGCTGCACCGGTGCCAAGGTGAACGGCCGCCTGGTGCCTTTGAAGACCGAGCTGAAGAATGGTGATATCGTCGAAATCATAACCTCGGCAAATCAGACGCCCAGCAAGGACTGGTTGAAGTTTGTCAAAACGTCGAAGGCGAAAAACCGGATCCGCAACTGGGTCAAGGAACAGGAGCGGCAACAGAGCCTTGACCTGGGCCACGACCTGCTGGAAAAGGAATTGCGCAAGTACGGTTTTAGTTTCAATCGTGCCATTAACCTGGAGAGCATGAAGATGACGCTTGCGGAACTCGGTTATCGCAGTGTTGACGATTTGCAGGCGGCGGTCGGTTACGGCAAGATAACCTGCAACCAGGTTCTCGCCCGTCTCATCCCGGATCAATTCAAGGCGGACATACCCAAACCTAGCCGCTTCAGCCAGGTTCTTGATAAAATTCGCAAGAAGCCGGTTGAAGCTATTAATGTTCAGGGGCTGGAGGGTATTCTGGTTCGCTTCTCCAAATGCTGCAATCCATTGCCCGGAGATGAAGTCATCGGCTTTATTTCCCAGGGACTGGGGGTGACCGTCCATGCAGAAGATTGCCCGCATGTTCTGGAAACCGACCCCGAGCGCCGGGTTGAGGTGTCATGGAATCGACAGAAGGGCAATACGCGTTCTGTTAAAATCAGGGTCTACAGTTTAAATCAGAAGGGAATCCTGGCGGCGATCACCAAGGTGATCAGCAAGTGCGAGGCGAATATACAGCGCGCCAGCGTCTATTCGACCAACGACGGACGAGGTGTTCACAGTTTTGAAGTGGAGGTTCAGGATGTCCATCATCTGAATCGAGTTTTGGAGGCAGTGCAGAAGGTCAAGGGCGTCCTTCAGGCCGAGCGGCTGAAGGGCGGGCGCAAATAACAATTGTCCGCCCGTTTCTATTGAGGAGAACGTTATGTTGAAAAGGCAGATACAGACCAGCGCCGCACCGGCTGCAATCGGACCCTATTCTCAAGCCATTCAGATCGGCGATTTCATCTTCTGCTCAGGCCAGATTCCTCTGGATCCGCAGAGTGGTAATATGGTTGCCGGTGGTATTGTTGAACAAACGCATCAGGTGATGGCGAATATAGGAGCTGTTCTGCATGCTTCGGGGCGGGATTTTTCCTGTGTCGTGAAAACAACCATCTACCTGACGGACCTGGCAGATTTCGCAACGGTCAATGAAATCTACGGGAGCTTTTTTGATGATGTTCCGCCGGCACGTGCCTGCGTACAGGTTGCTGCACTGCCGAAAGGTGCGGCAATAGAAATCGAACTGATTGCCGTCGCTTAAGAGAATAGTTCCTGAGGGGTCTGTTCCAACAGAAAAGGCGACCTGAAACAGGCCGCCCACTTGGTCACTATGCAATCACCTGATCAGCAGGCTTTCTGGATAGCCCCTGACCGGATGCAGCGCGTGCAGACTTTTACACTGCGCACCGAACCATTTTTGACAGCCTTCACCTTCTGAAGATTTGGTTTAAAGATCCTCTTGGTTTTATTATGTGCATGGCTGACATTACAGCCCGACATCGATTTTTTCCCGCAGACATCACATACGTTGGCCATTTTTTGTTCCTCCTGGATACGTTCTGAACGGAAGTTTCTAGCATGATTGGAACCACTTTGCAAGAAATTTTCTCATCCTTTTGCATCAACGGTCCTCTTTGCCAGGTTCTCGGCAATGGTCCAGGCCAGCAGCGCCGCACCCGCAGCCCCCATGTCCGGCATTAACGCTGTCCTGTCTGCGCAGTAGAGATTCGTACCGATGTGAATGGGCAGGCTGGCAAGACGCATCGGCTGGCCGTCCTCTGTTGGTGGTGCAGGTGCAGCAGGCTCTTCTGTGAACCGATATTGAGCAAAGGGCAGAACTGCTTCGAGTTGCTGACGAACTTCCGTTGTCGTTGCATCCGGCGTGCTGAGTACGATTCCGTGCAGCTCATCGGTCTGTTCGTCAATGGCTATTCGCACCGGCAGCTTGCCGCCGCAAATGATTCGTGTTCCCAATAATGAAGAGATTTGTCCCCTCAGGTTGCTGGTCCTTCTGCTCACGGCTGTTGGTGGCAGAGCCGGTAAGGTTGTTTTGCCAGGCTTGAACAGATCAATACAGCGTTTGTCGCCAAGCAGGAAGTTTTTTGCAGTAAAACGTCCTCCAGCCTTGAAGTGTCCACCTGTCCAACGGGAACCGTCAAAATCAAGGGCCTCGAGATCCTCCAGCTGTGCCTTTGCACCATGAAATTGCTCGAAGCGCTTGTTGAGAACAAGGCTGAAGTCGGGTTCCTTAAGGTTTTCCGGACGGAGCGCCTGGGCCCACAACATGGCTGCCCGTGCATATGACAATTCGTTAATTTTGGTCAAGGAGAGGCCTTGCAGCAGGTCTGTCATAAACGTTCTGGCCGGACCAGGAATCTGATCCAGGCTCTGCGTGACCGGTTGCTCAAGTTCTGACAAATTCAAGCGACGGCGCAAACAGAGGAGTTTAAAGCGTGCCGATGCGCTAAGCGAAGGCCAGGGCAGTCCGCCGCTCTCCCAGAACAACTCCTCCAGCCGAACACCCTGCTTGTTCAGTTCCGAAAGCCACTGGTTGACAACCGTTCCTGCTGATGCACCGAATTCCCTCGTGAGTTCTTCTCCAACAGGAATGTCGTTACAGAGCGTCACCCTGGATTTTTCGGAAAAAATCTGGATCGGTCGCTGCACAACAAAGCAGGAGCGGCCACCGAGCACCCCGAGCAGTTTTTCAAGAAAAATTGATGAATGGAACCAGGCCGGTGCCCGTGCTTCAGTGTTACGGATGAAGAGCACCTTGCAACCCTGCTTGGCGAGCAGGGTTGCGGCAATTCGTGCCGAAAGAGATCCACCAATTATCGCAATGTCGTACTGCTTGCTGCTCATAAATTTGCGTTCAGTTGTTTCAAACAGGATAAACAGAAGAAAGGGTGGCGCTAAGACCCTGAAAACTTAAATATCATCCTCGGACAGGACTTCAAATCCTTCATTGATCAGCAGGGCAGTGGTGACACCTACACCCTGAATTAACTCGTCACCGCAGTAAATATGATGGACGCCACACGATGGGCTGCGATCCTTTAGAAGCACCCGACAGCAATTACTCAGGCGGGCAATCTGCAAGACCAGTTCCGCACCGTGACAAAAAACATCATTCATGGCCAGACCCCCTGCCGAAACAACTCTCCCTTTGTCGACAAGAACATCATAACCGTCGCCGGAATCAAAAAAGGTTCTTTGCCTGGGTGTTGTCATGCCGGCGAGCTGCTCCGGACACACCGGGATCGGTGTAAGTTGCTCGCGCTGCAGATATTCGATGACCTTCTGTGAACGCTTGGATTTGCCATCATAACGGGTTGGCAGACCGAGCAGACAGGCGCTGACCAGAATCGGTTCACATTTGGTGGTTGTTAGTGAATTTTTGGACATTGAAAATTCAGTCTTCAGTCGCCGGGTTGGTCAAGGTCGCCGGCTGAATCGCGCAGTTGGAGTCGATTGTCACCTGACGACCCTTAACGTGAACCCGCCCCTCGGCAATCAGTTGAATGGCTCTGGGATAAATCTTGTGTTCCTGTTCCAGGATGCGGGCAGCCAGAGTCTCTGCAGTATCATCGGGCAGGATTGGCACCACCGCCTGGATAATGATCGGCCCGGTATCGACCCCTCCATCGACCAGGTGCACCGTGCAACCGGAGAAGCGAGCACCATAGTCGAGGGCCTGCTGTTGGACGTGCAGACCAGGAAAAGCGGGCAGCAGAGCCGGATGAATGTTGATCACCCGCTCGGGGAAAGCCTCAATGAAAGTTTTGGTGATGATGCGCATGAAGCCGGCCAGAACCACCAGTTCGACTCCGGCTTTTTGCAGGGCATTGACGACGGCGTCGTCGAAATCCTCACGACGGGAAAAGTTGCGATGATTGATGCAGAGAGTCGGGATGCCGGCCTTGTTGGCGCGTGATAAAGCACCGGCGTCCGGATTGTTAGAAATAACAACAGTAATTTCTGCTGTAAGACTGCCATCCTGGCAACGGTCGATGATCGTCTGCAGATTGGTGCCGCTGCCCGAGACCAGAACACCGATGCGCAACAATTTGGACATGGAGGCTCTCCGGAGCAAAATAATCTATTCTTGAAGCTTGCTTCTAGACCAGCTCAATCTGTGGGCTATCGTCGTTGCAAGCGGCAATTTCACCAATAATATAGGCCTGTTCTTTGAGTCCCTGCAGGCGGGAAAGAATGTCATCTACGCAGGACTTCTGTACCACCAGGACCATGCCGATCCCATAGTTGAAGGTTCGGTACATCTCTTTCTCTTCCAGATTGCCAGCCTTGCGCAGAAGCTCGAAAAGAGGCAGCTTGGGCCAGGAGTCTTTGTGGATGACTGCCTTGCAGTGACGCGGCAGGATGCGCGGCATGTTTTCCAGCAGGCCACCACCGGTGATATGAGCCATGCCCTGAATGGTGAAGTCGCGTAGCAGGTTGAGAATTGTTTTGACATAGATTCTGGTCGGGCGCATCAGGGCGTCCCCGATAGACTCTCCGAGTTCCGGATGAATGGCATCAAGGCCACCTTCCAGGCGCTCATCGACGATGCGTCTGGCCAGCGAGTAGCCATTGGAATGCAGGCCGTTCGAAGCGATACCGATCAGCGCTTCGCCCACCTGAATGGAGGAACCATCGATGATGGCATCGCGATCGACCACGCCGACGGTAAAACCGGCCAGGTCATATTCGCCATCGCTGTAGAAGCCAGGCATCTCTGCCGTTTCTCCCCCGATCAGGGCGCATCCGGCCTGGCGGCAGCCCTCGGCGATGCCGCCGACAACCTCAGCCGCTTTTTCAGGTGACAGCTTGCCGGTGCCGAAGTAATCAAGGAAAAAGAGCGGTTCAGCTCCCTGTATGACAATGTCGTTGACACACATGGCAACCAGATCTATGCCCACCGTGTCGTGGCGGTCCAGCTGAAACGCCAGCTTCAGTTTTGTCCCAACGCCGTCTGTTGAGGAGACCAGAACCGGTGCTTTGTATTTGTGAGTGCTCAAAGAGAAGAGTCCGCTGAACCCGCCGATATCTGTGAGCACTTCCGGACGAATGGTTGATTTGACCAGAGGCTTGATCATGTCGACGAAACGATTACCGGCTTCAATATCAACACCGGCGTCTTTATAGGTCATGCTGGAGCGATCTGACAAGAGAGTTTCTCCTATTTCAATTGTGGAACGGTGTATTTGCGGCAAGCCTTATTAAATAAATCACCCGCTCGCGGGTTGTCAATTACAAACCACGAAAAGGAACAGGATTCTCACTCTTTACAGGTCGGGATGAGTGGCCTATTATGAGGGGCGAAAAACCAGTGATCAGCAACCTGTTATCCGATCATGAATCACCGATCACAGCACCGGCAACCGGAATAATTTTGAATCTCGATGTTAAGAAATCAGCTCCATTACCAGTCGGAGACAGGATTGTGCCCATGCAACGGGCCGATCTTGCCATGGTGCATCAGCTTGAATGCAGCTGTCAGGATGACCCCTGGAGCCGACAGCACTTTGCTGATGAGCTGGTCAACCCGGTTGCGTCTGTGGATCTCTATTGGCATCAGGAGACGCTGGCCGGATTCCTCTGCTCCTGGCTGGTCGCCGGTGAACTGCAGATTCAGAATCTTGCGACCCTGCCAGGCCTGCGTCGGCGGGGAATCGCTGGCAGGCTTCTGGAACATGCCCTTGCCCGCGGCAGATCATCAGGTTTGACATCGACCTGGCTCGAAGTTCGTGACAGCAACAGAGCTGCGATCTCTCTGTATGAACGATTTGGTTTCTCTGCCCGTGGAAAACGTTCTGCGTATTACCCGGATGGTGAAGATGCCTTGATTATGACTTATCAGGAGACGTTTGGGTCTCATTCAGGAGTGTAGGCAAAATATGAAGAATTACAGGACCAGGATTATTTCCAACCAGGAGATTTCGCCCGGCTATTTCCGGATGAGGATCCTGGTGCCAGGCTTTGGTGAAAAAGCCCACCCGGGCCAGTTTGTCATGTTCCGCGTGCAACGTTCTTTGCCGCCACTGCTGCGGCGGCCTTTCGGTATCTTCCGCACCGGGTTTATGCCGCCGGATTGCGACGGTCTGCCGCCCAAGGAATTTGTCGAGATTGTCTACAAGGTGGTTGGCTGTGGTACGACGATCATGGCCGAACTTCACGAAGGCGACAAGGTCGAACTGCTCGGTCCGTTGGGCAACGGTTTCGACTCTACATCCACAAAAGGAGAAAAAATCCTGGTTGGCGGTGGTATTGGCCTGGTTCCTCTCTACATGCTGGCCGGTGAACTGATCGAAAAAGGTTGCAGCGTGCGGCTTCTGATGGGAGGACGAACCCGCGACGACATACTGGCCGTCACTGAATTCGAGCGCCTCGGTGTTGAGACTTATGTCTCCACAGACGACGGCAGCCTCGGTGAAGGAGGTCTGGTCACCCAGGTCCTTGGACGCAAACTTCGAAAGTATCCCGATGCGGAAGTTTTTGCCTGCGGTCCCATGCCCATGCTCTGCGCGGTCAATGCTATCTGTAGAGGCTTGAAGGTGCCGTTACAGGTCTCTCTCGAAGAATCGATGGCCTGTGGTGTGGGCGCATGTCTCGGTTGCGTGGTCAAGGGGGCAGGGCATACCGAAGAGAGACCCAGTTACCTCTGTAGCTGTAAGGTTGGGCCGGTCTTCAAGGCTCAATATCTCGATTGGAAGGCTTTCGAGAAGAATAACGACTGCGGAGGGTGCGCCTGATGAATGAGCCGAGCAAAAACTCAGTCAAAAAGCCAAATATGGTTGTCGAAATCGCCGGCATCAAGTTGCGCAACCCGGTTATGCCCGCCTCGGGGACTTTTGGTTATGGTGAAGAGTATGCGCCTTTTCTCGACCTGGAACAGATCGGTGCAATTGTTACCAAGGGTCTTTCACTCAAACCCAAGGCTGGTAATCCCACACCAAGAATCACCGAAACCACCAGCGGCATGCTCAACGCCATCGGTCTGCAGAATGTAGGCATTGACGCTTTTATCCAGTACAAGATGCCTTTCCTGCGCACCGTCAACACGCCGATCATTGCCAATTTCTTCGGCAATACTCTCGAGGAGTACGGTGAGGTCGCCAGGCGGCTCAATGATATTCCGGAGATTGCTGCTGCCGAACTGAACATCTCCTGCCCGAACGTTAAACAGGGCGGCATCGTGTTCGGCACCGACCCGAGAGCGGCCAGTGAAGTTGTCACGCTGGTCCGCAAGCACCTGCAAAAGCCGCTGTTCGTAAAACTGACGCCCAACGTGACTGACATCACCGTGGTCGCCAGAGCGGTGGAAGAAGCCGGTGCCGATGCCATCTCCTGCATCAACACAATCACCGGTATGTCGGTGGACGTTCACACCCGCAAACCGCGATTGGCCAACTGTACCGGTGGCTTGTCCGGGCCGGCCATCCATCCCATCGCCTTACGCATGGTCCACCAGGTCGTTCGGGCCGTCTCGGTTCCGGTGATCGGTATCGGCGGCATCGTGCAGCCAATGGATGCGATTGAATTCCTGATCGTCGGTGCCAAAGCGGTGCAAGTCGGCACGGCCAACTTTGTCGATCCGACGGCCATGTTATCGATCATCGACGGTATTGAACAGTTCTGCATTGATGAAGGCCTGGATGATATCCATCAGTTGATCGGGAGTCTTAGGCTATAAGCTTGAAACCCGGGACGAGGAACGCGGAACGAGAAGATCTGAAACCTCGTCAACAGGGTAACGACACATGCTTTGATCCTGCCGATTACCGCTTCAGATGATAGGATGTGCTTTCTGTTATTAGTCATTAAGTGCTTGGTCTCGCCGCGTCTTGCGTTCTGCGTTCCGCGCTACGGGGTTTGTTATGGATGTAATCACCACCCACATCAACGCTGATTTCGATTGCTTCGGGTCGATGATCGCCGCCAAACGTCTTTATCCCGATGCCGTTATGGTCTTTCCAGGCGGCCAGGAGCGAGGTCTGCGTGAATTCTTCCTGAAGAGCGCGCAATACGCTTTCGGCTTTAAACGCGTTCGCGACATCGACCTTAAACAGATCACCCGTCTGATTCTGGTTGATGTCCGTCAGGCCTCCCGCATCGGTCCTTTTGCCGAAGTTGCTGAACGTCCCGGGGTCGATATCCATATCTACGATCACCATTCTGATAATACCGGCAGTCTGAAGGGTTCAGTCGAACACGTCGAACCGGTTGGTTCGACCGTGACGGTTTTTTGCCATCTTTTCATGGAAAACCAAGTTGTGCTGACTCCCGATGAAGCGACCATGATGATGCTCGGCCTCTATGAGGATACCGGCAACCTGACTTTCCACACCACGACTGTTAAAGATTATGAGGCTGCAGCTTATCTCCTTTCTCACGGGGCCAATCTCAATATCGTCGCTGATCTGACCGTCCAGGAACTGACTCCGGACCAAATCCGTTTGCTTAACGATCTGATCGCCAGCAAGACGATCCTGAATGTCCATGGCCTTAACGTTGCTCTTGCGCATGCCACGATTGATCATTTTGTTGCTGATATCGCAACCCTGGCACACAAACTTAAGGACATGGAGAATCTCGACGTTCTGTTTGTGATCGTTCGCATGGAGAGGCGGATTTTTATCGTTGCCCGCTCAAGATTGAAAGAGATTCATGTCGGCGACATTATGAGAGAATTCGGTGGCGGTGGCCATGCGGCGGCGGCGTCATGTGCAGTGCGCGACCTGACCTTGCTGCAGGTGCTTGATCGTTTGCCGACAGTCCTTCTTCAGCATGTCCAGCCGCAATGGCAGGCTCGTCACCTGATGTCGACACCCGTTAAAACGGTGGCTGCCGAGGATACTATTGCGGCTGCCCACCAGACCCTTTCCCGTTATAATATAAACTCAGTGCCGGTGCTCAGGAAGGGCAAAGTCGTCGGCATCCTGTCACGTCAACTCATCGACAAGGCCGTTTATCACGGTTTACGGGAACAACCGGTCAGCGAGATCATGACCAGCGATTTTCATCAGGTCGGTCTGCAGACGACCATTGCAGATCTCAAGACCCTGATTGTTGAGAGCAACCAGCGTTTTGTGCCGGTTATCGAAGACGGTAAGCTGGCGGGAGCTGTCACCCGCACCGACCTGCTTCGTCATCTGGCCAGCAGTGTCGGGACGCCACCGCGTTCCGGAGAGCGCAGCCTGGTCAGCCGCGGTGGCAAATGTTATAGCACCGGTCAGGTGCAGCGTCTGATTCGCAATCGCCTGCCAAAACGTGTTCAGGATCTTCTTCAGCAGCTTGGCCAGGTCGGAGATGAGCAGGGGATGGATGTATTCGTTGTCGGAGGTTTCGTGCGCGATCTGATCCTCGGCAAGGAGAATCTGGATCTCGATATTGTGATCGAAGGTGACGGGGTTGCCTTTGCCGAAGCGTTCAGCCGGGCCAGTGATTGCCGGGTTCGCACTCACCACAAGTTCGGCACGGCGGTACTCATCTATGACGATGGTTTTAAAATGGACATCGCTTCAGCGAGGATGGAGTACTACCTGCAGCCGGGAGCCCTGCCGGATGTTGAACACGCTTCAGTCAAGATGGATCTCAGCCGTCGCGACTTCACCATAAACACCCTTGCCATCAGCCTGAATCATAGCACCTACGGGGAGATGCTCGACTATTATGGCGGTCAGCGTGACCTCGATGATAAAGCGATCCGGGTGCTTCACAACCTGAGCTTTGTGGAAGACCCGACCAGGGTCTTTCGTGCGGTGCGATTTGAACAGCGGCTGGGTTTCAAGATCGGTCAACAAACAGAACATCTGTTGCAGAGCGCAGTTCGTCTCGGTCTGCTGGAAAAGGTCAGTGGCCATCGTATCTTTAATGAACTTACCCTGATATTGAACGAGCAACGACCGTTACCCGCTGTCGCGCGACTGGCCCAGTTGGAAGTTTTCAAGGACCTCCACCCGGCGCTTGCAAGTAAGGTCGATTACGTAAAGTTCTTTGATGCAGCCAAACGTGCCGTGGATTGGTATGATCTGCTCTATACTGGGCAACCCTGCGAACGCTGGTTCTGTTACTTCCTGGTCTTCACTACGGGGCTGGATCGCACGGGTATCAGGAAACTCTGCGAACGTCTTCAGATCGTGCCGCGTTATGTCCTTATCCTGGATCAGCAGCGTACCACGGCCATGAGGCTATTAAAACGACTGGAGAGACGCAGTGCCGATATGCGGCCCCCACGCCCGAGCAACCTGTATCGCTGGTTTAATCCCTTTTCGACAGAAATCCTGCTGTTGATGATGGCCCTCACCTCCAAGGATCGGGTGCGCCAATGGATCTCTCAATACATAACACATCTGCGCGACATCCAACCGATGCTCACCGGCAAAGACCTGGAAAAAATCGGCATTGCACCCGGTCCGATCTATCGAACCATCCTTGACGAACTTTTGTTTGCCCGCCTTGATGAGCGGGTTGCGAGTGTTGACGACGAGAGGGCTTTGGTGCACCGCAAATATCAGAAATGCCTCTGACTTGACGTCTACCCTCGTCGCTTAAAGATAAACGCATGATGTATTCTAGTTGTTATAAAATCAAATAGTTAGCTGTTTTTTGTATTCTCAGGGTCGTTGACTTGCTTAACCTTATCTGCTAAAAGTACTCATCCTGTAGATAGATTGGCAGAACCCTTCTTTATGGAACATATCCTGCTTAAAATTTCAATTATGCTGGTTCCGGCGTTGCTGGCGGTTACCATGCATGAAGTCGCCCATGGTTTCATTGCTGAAAAACTTGGTGACCCGACTGCGAGACTGTTGGGAAGGTTGACGCTGAATCCTGTCAAACACCTTGATCCGATCGGCACTATTGCTTTGCTGGTGTTCGGTTTTGGCTGGGCACGTCCGGTGCCGGTCAATGCAGGTAATCTGCGCAACCCGAAAAAGGACATGATCTGGGTTTCCCTGGCGGGCCCCTCGGCGAACCTGTTGCTGGCCGTTTGCTCTGCCCTGTTGCTTCGGGCCATCGTCTTTATTGTGGCTTCGTTGCCTGAGGGAAGCCAACTCCTGCCCATTATCAAACCTGTCGGCCTGATGGCGGCATTCGGACTGTATATCAATGTAATCCTCTGCCTCTTCAATTTGATGCCGATCCCGCCACTCGATGGCGGCAGGATTCTTATGGGGGTTTTACCGGACCGGCAAGCGCAGGTACTGCATCGAATCGAGCCGTTCGGTATGTTGTTGATCATCTTTCTGATCTTCGGCACATCGATCTGGAGAACGACCTTCAGTCCTGCAGTTCATTCTGTGGTAAGTCTTCTGGCCGGCCCACATATGGGGACAGTTGCCGAGACCATGAATCTCCTGTTTTACAAGTGAGCGCCGGCATGGACAGTTACGACATCCAGTTGGAAAATTTTGAGGGGCCTCTCGACCTGCTGTTGCATCTCATAAAAAAGAATGAGATGGATATCCATGATATTCCGATGATGGCGGTTACCGATCAGTACATGGCGATGCTCGATGCCATGAAAACCATCAATCTTGATCTTGCCGGCGAGTTTCTCCTCATGGCGGCGACCCTGCTGCATATCAAGTCGAAGATGCTCCTGCCCAGGATGATCGAAGAAGAACAAGAAGAGGATGAAGATGACCCGCGCGCCGAGCTGGTCAGACGACTGCTCGAGTACCAGAAATACAAGGAAGTCTCTCAGGTCCTCGACAGCCGGCCCCAGTTGAATCGTGAAGTTTTTGCCCGTGTTTCTCCTGAACCGGAGCTTCTGGAGGAGGCCGAGACGGGGTTTGTTGCCGTGGGGCTTTTCGACCTTCTTGAAGCACTGCAGGAGGTTCTCAAGGAAAGTCCTGAGCCGCATGTTCATGAAATCAACCTGGAGAAACTTTCGGTGACAGACCGGATCAATGCCATCCTCTCTGCTCTGCAGGGCAGGGAAAGTTTGGCATTCGCCGATCTTTTTACTGGCGGAATGAAACGAAACGAAATGATCGTGACCTTCCTGGCCCTGTTGGAGTTGGTCAAGTTGCGCATGGTGCATTTTATGCAAAATACCCGTCACGGAACCATTTGGCTTTTTCCGGCAGTGTCCCTGGATGAAGTCGATGGACTTGAAGTTGGAGATGAATCCCTTGGATATTCTTGAACTGGTGCCAATCGTTGAGGCCATGATTTTTGCCGCTGATGGCCCGATCAAGGCGGAACGCATGGCGGATGCCCTTGATATAACTCCAGAAAAGATTTTGTTGGCGATCGAAGCACTGGAAGTGGATTATGCAGAGAGGCCGCGCGGATTTTTTTTGCAGAAAGTTGCCGGCGGTTACCAGCTGAGAACCTGCCCTGAATATGCCGATTACCTGAGAAAGCTCGGTCATAATCGGCCCTTCAAGTTTTCCCGTCCTGCTTTGGAGACTCTTGCGATTATTGCATATCGTCAGCCGGTGACCCGATCAGAAATCGAGTATTTGCGTGGTGTCGATTCCGGCAGTGTTCTGAAAACCCTGCTCGAGAAGCATCTGGCTAGAATCCTGGGCAAAAAGGATGTGCCGGGAAAACCGATGATTTACGGTACGACACGCGAATTCCTGGAGCTGTTCGGCCTGCCGGATCTTGCGGCGTTACCGACCCTGCGTGAATTCAGTGAACTGATCCCAGACGAGAACAGTGAGTCTGTTGCTATAGATTTGCCGCTTCTGGTTGATAGGGATGGTTCGGTGGAGTTTTGAACAGTATGCTGAGAGGTTAAGGGCTAAGGGTTTTTTAGCTTCAAAAAAACAGGCCGGCAACCAGAAGGTTGTCGGCCTGAAAAATGTAATACAATGTGCTGTTTTGTTAACGACCGCCGCGTTTCGAAGCCTTGATGGGGTTGACCTTGATGTCTGAAATCTTGACTTCAACTTTACGATGGGTGGCAAAGTTGCAGAGGCCGGCAGCCCATTTTTTGAGTGGGGCGGGAGCCATGACGCAGACGGGGCCGATGGTGCCCTCTACGATGTGGCCGCAGCCTTCGCACATTTCGATAACGTTCTGGCAGGTGTTGCCCTCATAAACGCAACCGCTTTTGCTCCAGAAAGTACATTCTCTATCGGGAAGAACTGTTTGACACTTCATAGGGTACTCCTCTTTAATCTAATGCTTGTTCTTGGAGTTGCCGGTCTATCAATCGTCCGACCGTCTCCTGTTTTCCGGAAGAGGATTTCTACCTTCTTTTGCCAATGTGTGTCAACCCTAAAAGCTGTTTCTGTTTGCCCATTGACCCGATTTTGACGATTAGGTAGTTTCATGTATGGAAAATTCAGTCGAAAAAAAGTTGCGAAACTGGGAGTCTCTCTGCTGCAGGTGCGCACGATGCTGTTATGAGAAGATTGATTTCGACGGGCAGATTTTCTATACGGAGATGCCCTGTGAATTTCTTGACCTCAAAACAAGATTATGCCGGGTTTACGCAGAGCGTGACATCAAACGACCGGGGTGTGTTCGACTGACGCGTGAAATTGTCGGCAAGGGCTTTCTGCCGGCCGATTGTCCTTATGTCGCCGACATCGAAAACTATTCGGCCTCGAGCATGACGGACGATCATGATGCGGAGGAGTCCTGAACAGGATTTCAGCCGATGGTATGGTATTCTTTGCCTGTAATACGGATTTTTAAACACTTTCGTTGGAGGATATTGCATGAATCAAATCAAGTTTGGAACATCCGGTTGGCGCGGTATCCTCGCTGAAGATTTTACCCTGGAAAATGTTCGTATCGTGACTCAGGCGATCGCCGATTTCCTGCGCGCGGAAGCAGGAAGTGAGCGGGGCCTTGTGGTTGGCTACGACAGCCGGTTTATGGGTGAACGTTTCGCGAAGGAAACCGCGCGGGTGCTGGCTGGCTCCGGGGTGCCGGTCTTCATCTGCAAGCGGGACACCCCTACGCCGGTGATTGCCTTTGAAATTATGCGCCGCGGCACTGCCGGCGCCATAAATTTCACCGCCAGTCATAATCCCAGCGAATATAATGGCATCAAGTTTTCAACCGCCTGGGGTGGCCCCGCGCTTCCCGAAGTGACCGTCGAGATCGAGCGGTTGGCGAATGCCATGCTTGGCGAACTCTGCTATCGCAGCATGCCGCTTGATCAGGCGGTTCGTTGCGGTCTTGTAGAAGAAATCGATCCCATGCCCGCTTACCTCGAGGCCTTGCGCCGTAAAGTCGATCTCGATGCTATCGGCAGGTCGGGGATGAAGGTGATCTTTGACCCGATGTTCGGGGCCGGTCGCGGTTACGTCGATAGCCTGATGGCTGAATCCGGCCTGCTGGTGCAGACCATCAATGGCAACCGCGACCCCTACTTTGGCGGTATGCCCCCCGATCCCTCTCCGGCGCATCTCAAAGATCTCATCAACAAGGTCAGGAAAGACAGCAGCATCGTACTCGGACTGGCCACCGATGGCGACGCCGATCGTTACGGCATTATCGACAACGACGGCACCTTTATCGAACCGAACTACATTCTCGCGCTGCTCTACGATTACCTGGTTAGAAGGAAAGGTGAGAGCGGCGATGCCGCGCGCTCTGTCGCAACCTCACATTTTATTGATGCCGTGGCAGCACATCATGGTCACAAGGTTCGTGAAACACCGGTCGGCTTCAAATACATCGGTGAATTTATTCGTGACAATAAAATCGTCGTCGGCGGCGAAGAGAGCGCCGGGCTGAGTATACGCGGTCATGTCCCTGATAAAGATGGCGTGCTGGCCTGCCTGCTGGTTGCCGAAATGGTCGCTGTCGAAGGCAAGACGCTCGGTCAACTTTTGAAAAATCTCTACAACCGTGTCGGTGAATTCCATACCGCCCGAACAAACCTGCGTCTCTCCATGGAACTTTCGGACAAGATCGGCGCCAAACTCGCTTCTCCGCCGGATCAGTTGGCCGGCAAACCAGTAAAGGAGCTGGTGACAACCGATGGTGTCAAGATGGTCCTGGAGGATGGTTCATGGGCGCTGTTCCGCAAGTCGGGTACCGAGCCGGTGGTGCGGGTTTATACCGAGGCGGGGAGTAGGGAAGGATTGGAGGCGTTGACTGCGGCGGCGGTAAAGTATGTGGAAAGTTAGGCGGTGCAATTAATTGTCTTGACACAATGTAAATCTTAATTAACTATATAAACAATTGTTATGGCATACTTTACTTGTTTAGTAGTAAAAGATGCTTTGCTATCTGTGGGTATTGTCAGTCTGAAATATGCTATTGCTGCAGGAGGGGGTCTTGCTTCAATTCCATCGTATCGTCACTACTATTATTTTATCTGCTGTTTTTCTGGGCTCTGTTGTTCATGCCGGACAGGAGCGATCCGTTGAAGATCTTTCTGCAACGGCAGGGAATATTCTTAAACTTGTTCAACACATGCAACTTGCCCAGGCTGAAGATTCCTCTCTTGCGAACCTGCGTAGTCAACTGATTCTTCAGTTTGAGAATCTGCAAGTTTACAGACTTCTTCTAGACGAGCGTTTGCGAAGTCGGGAAACCAGGCTGAAGTATGACAACTCTGTTGTCAGGGCACGTAATCAGGAATTTTCGAAGCTTCTCAACGATCACCTTCAGAGCATTGTCGCTCTCTTGAAGGAAATAATCAGTCAGACCGAACCCGGGTGGGAGGATCTTGATAAACTAACAATTTTACTCAAACTGCTTGTGACGACACAACAACCGCCTTTGCATGGAACCCTTCCTTATCGACAATTACAGCTACAGACCAAAGCTCCCGATTTATCACCGCTGATTATTCCTGCGTATCAGACTCTCTCGATAGCACATACTTCTGGTGACCTCAAAGGTGCACCTGAAGCGCCTATTTCGCAGGCAATTTATCAAAAAGCACAGGCCATTGCCGAATCTGCTGGCAAACAGAACTGGGATCCGGTCGATCTTTATGAGTGGGTCAAGAACAACGTTACGACAGAGTGGTATTGGGGAAGCATGAAAGGGGCGGAGGAAACCCTGCGGCAACGTAGTGGCAATGATGCTGATCAGGCCGCTTTGTTGATTGCTCTGTTGCGTGCAGCAGGTTATCCGTCTCGATATGTGAGAGGGACTGTCGAATTTTTCCCAGATCTTGATATGGCAAGACATTTGACAGGGATTGAAGATGCGGTGCGTATGGGTGATTTTTTTCGTAAAGCTGGCATACCTCACTTGCCTGTCCTGGCTGGTAGTGAAGTCGTCAATTACCAGATAGAGCATGTCTGGGTGGAAACCCTGATTCCTTATGCGAATTACCGTGGTTCGTTGGCGGATATGGAAGGCAAGGTTTGGCTGCCGCTGGATACCAGCTTTAAAGTAGCGGGTTTTCTGGAAAACGGAGAGCTTGATCTTTATGGCGTACCAGAACAACCTCTCTTGACATTGCGCGACGACTATCTCTCTGAATCACAGGGCAAGGTTCCAATAGAGGTTATTCGTGAAAATGTCGCCAGCTTTCTGGCCGGATATCTGCCATCAGTCCAATACAACAGCATCCTGCACCGGCGCATTCAGCAATCGGAAAATTTGCATATTATATCAACAATGCCCCAGTTCACGGAAGTTGCAATAACCGGCGAATATCAATTTTTGCCCGATTCTCTGGTCCATAAAGTTCGGTTTTCTGCGGTTGATGCCGAAACAGGCTCCTTGCCGGTCTTTGATTTGATTCTGCCGGTAAGGGAACTAACCAGCCAGTTGGTACAGATTTCCTTTGAACCGGAGACCGTTGAAGATCAGGAAACCATCAATCTTTGGGGTGGTTTGGATAATACTCCCGGCTATCTTGTTTATCTCCGACCGGTACTGATTGTTAACGACGTTCGTATGGCTGGAGGTCAGCGAGGCTTTCCGGTTGGCAAGGATTTTACCTTGAAAGTCACCATGCTGTCTCCCGCTGGTGATGTCGAGGTCGAAAATCGGATTGTAATCGGTTATCCGCAGCTGTTGGGGATCGTTGCACAAGATGTGAGAATCATTGACGAGGAAAATGAGAATGACAGAGCCGTCGATTTTCTTTATCGCACGGCAATGGATTATGTGGATTCATGGAACCGGGACGAACAGGAAATGGCTGATCTCCTGAACCTCAAAATTGCCAGGCCTTTGTCGTCACTGGTTACTCTCGGCGGCATGATGAATGTCACGGAATTGCTTGGATACCCACAGAGCGTCACCTGGACCGGGCTCTTTATGGATGCAGATGTCCGTGTTGCAGAAGCAGTGGTCCGTAATTCTACGACTGACAATCGCCAGTTGTCTTTCATGCAGTTGTCTTCATTGCAGGGGTCGGTTTTGGAGCATCAGGTTATCGAGAAACATTTCCAGGTTGAAAGTATCTCGACGGCCAAGCTGTTTGGCCTGGCAAGAGGTGTAAACCTGCCAATCCTGACTATCAATGCTGAAAACGTTTCCGCCATACTTGCTGAACTGGACCTGAGTCAGTCTGTCCGTGAAGACATTACTGCCGCAGTTGACGTCGGCATGTTCGTGCAGATACCGGCACAGCCGTTGACCTACTCTGCCTGGACCGGTACCGGTTACCTCAAAGAATCAGCCGAGACAGGCGAAGCAGGCTATATGCTCTCCGGAGCTATCGCCGGCGGCAATACCGTGTTAGGTAAAGCGTTCTGGCCGGAAACTGTAGTCAGAACGATGGAGCGTCCTTATCGGGGCAAGCCTAATAACGACATAACGGCTGCGCACAGCCTTGACTCGATAACCCCATGGGAGGTCAGGTTGGCGACCGCCGGCGAGGTTTTGTCCGCTCCCCTGATGGTCAGGGTGAAAGACGCTCTTGGAGTGCCCGTTGCCGGCGCACCGGTTGCCTTTACCGTCAATAAAGGTGTCGGAACGCTGATAGATGACAGTGTCGAGCCGGGTTTGATGGTTCAGTCACTTACGGTCACCAGCGATTACGATGGAATTGCTCGGGCAGGATTTGTTCCCGGAAAAAGTGTTTATAGTCATCCAATCGTGTTGACCCGTCCCGATGATGAACAGGCGAATATCGTCGGTGAAAACCTTATCACTGCCCAACTTGCGGCTGGTTCCCTTGTTGCTCTTGATGATCCGATCATTGTGCTCGGCTTTGCCGGTCAGCCTGACCTGTCAGCGATTCAAGTCATCGGCGATGGCGAAGGTGGGTGATGTCTTGAGCTATGCCGGAAATATCGGCGTCATACTTCAGGACCGGTTTGGCAACCCGGTTGCCAATCATCCTGTCCAGTTTGCTGTACAGCCAGCAGAGATAAATCCTTCCTCTTCCTGCCTAGGTGTATCCCCGGCAGCAGAACCTCGACCAGCAGAAATCATCGCTGTGAGCGACCCCTGCATGCAGCAGCTCCCGGTCTCCGGCGAATGCAGTCTTGCTGCAGAAACGGTCATCCTTAAAAGCCGCTCCGATGGCAGCGCCATGATCGGCGTTGTCCTTGGGGGCATGGCAGATGCTGGTTATCCGATTATCGCGTCCCTGCAAACGCTGGCAGAATCGACAAGCCAGATTGTAGTCAACCAGCATACTGCCGGTCATGGTGCTTGTGGCATTGCACTGCAACCGGTTGAAAAGCTTGTGCTGTCATATCCTCAAATCAGAGATGCAGAAGGCCGGAATGTCGACGCCCGCCCGGTTGGCGAAGTGGCAAGGCTGAATGTCAAGGCCTACCTGCTCAGCGAAGGATCGTTACAACAGGAAGACAGGGAAGTCGTTTCCTGTGATCCAGACCCGGACCGCACCTGTGACCAAATGGCTGGAAACGGCGAATTTGCCGTGATTCCTCCTGATCAGGTGACAGGGAATGCTGTCATACTGAAACGTGTGACAACCATGCCCGAGAGTGCGGCGATGCCGTATCTTTATGGTTTGGATCTGGCTCTTGAAGAGGGCCTTAACCAGTTACCTTTAATGGTGACGGCGTCACATATCCGCATGGTGATCGATAACCAATGCTCCGGTTGCGGTGCGGCAATTCCACAAATGGTATCTGTCGACCCGGTCGAAGAACTCGTTGAAATATGGGGCGTCTCCATGCAATTGCCCGACGCCATGATTGCCTCAGTTGATGAATATGGCCGTCTTCTGCATGACACGCCATTCGACTACACCATACGCCCATTAGAGTACGTCGCCGGTATGGCCCAGGTCCTGATTTATTCAGATGGTGATTTATGGGAAGCGATCCTTGCCTCAACATCCGGTTCTTCTCTGGTGACGATACCGGCAGGCTATACCTTCCTGCCGGGCCGAAATTACGAAATTCAGGTTCTGCTCAATAACCCCGGCGATGCCAATTCAATTTACAGCAGCAGGGTTCCCATCCTGCCTGTCGTCAGCAAGGTGGACCTTCATATCGACGGTTTGCCGGATGTGGTCGAGGATCAGGTTGGTGCCTTTGTTTTGCTGAATAATGATTTTGACGAACGTGACAACGATCCAACGGTTGTTGTGCCGGATGTAGAAACACCGGGAATAATTCCTGAAGATGATGAGCTCAAACGTGCCTGGCTATACATAGATGATGCCGACATGCTCGGTGGCACCTGGCAGATAAGGGCAAATAATCCGTCACAACTTCGGGTTTTCTACCAGTACAATGGCGCTTTTCTTGAAATGAAACCTGGTGATTCGGCACAGTTGATAACAGTAGCGCCATTAATGATCCCTCTTTACCTGGAGGGGGTAGCTGAGAGTTCAGGGCTGCATTCGAATAGTTTGACCTTAACGTATGTTTCGAAGCTGGGAAATGAAGTCAGTGATTCATTGCCATTAACTGTTCTCAGGTTCGATATGGCGGTTGATGGGAATCGGGATAGAACCCTTGAGTTTGACAATCGGGAAGATGAATCCGCACTTTTCTGGGTCAACAATGACCGGGATGTGAAGACATACAGCTCATCAGATGAGCAGGATGTTGAGGATGATGAAGACTCTGGTGACGACAGTTTAGATAATGAGATCTCCTGTAAACGTGATCTCGAGGATTTTGCTCGATTGCAGGTGGATTTTGGTACGGCGGTGTTACCTGACCAGTTGAGCTTTTCTATGCAAATTGAAGGACTGGATAACCAGAATATACCAATGCTGAACTTGTACCAGGCGGTAGATACTTCAGACGATTACCTCGGCGTGGATGAAGGGGCTTCAACTTCTCTTCCGGAGGAACAACTGAGCCAAGACATGATCGCTGCTGTTGGAAGTGAGTCGGTTTCACTCCCCAACACGTTTGTAACCCCCGGAAAGGTTGCCTCCTTTTTGTATGAAGGCCGTAATAATGGCAAAGGTCGATTGCTTTTAACCGCCAACTATAATGGCGTACAGGTGTTGCAACGTGAGATTAATCTGGCTCTATATGACATGAACTATTTCTATGATCACTACATAGTTGAGAAAAGTGATGACACAGAATTACCTGTTAATTCAGAAGTCAACCCAGAGGGGGTGGGCGAAAATGCTTCGCGTAAAGCACTTTACCAGCCGTCTTCAGATGAATATGTGATGTTTGTACATGGCTGGAACATGCAACCTTGGGAGAAAAAACGGTGGGCGGAGACAGTTTTTAAGAGGCTCTGGTGGCAGGGTTACAAAGGGCGGGTGGGGTTGTTTGATTGGCCTTGTCGAACATTACCGTCTTTAGATGCTCTTGTTAATTATGATCGAAGCGATTACTTAGCCTGGCATTCATCCTTAGCCTTGTCCAATGTGCTTGAAAAAACTCACTTTGTTGATGGTCTATCAGTCAGACTTTTGGCGCACAGCCAGGGGAATATTGTTGCCGGTGAGGCTCTTCGTGTTTCGTCTGCTCAAACAGTCTCGACCTACATTGCTTCACAGGCCG
>CAWKAV010000029.1:0-286169 GCA_963847735.1 uncultured delta proteobacterium
ATGGAGGGTGTAAAATTGACCAAAGCAGGTGATTCTTACTGGTCCTGCATTACAATAAAAAACCCCACAGCCAGGAGGGGACTGTGGGGCAATAGGTTTTGGTTTTTTCTTAGGAGAAGAACATGAAGAAGTATGTTCCGTTATCGATATCTTACTGAACTGGTCAGATATGTCAATAGAAAAATACAGATAAAACGGCCCCCAAGAAATCAATCCTGGTAGCCGCATTTTTGTGGGTTAAAAAACTTCCTAAATATAGCGTTCAATAAGAATCAAAATATGGTTGTTTTTCGTCACATCAGTCGTCACAAATAAGACCCTTCCAGCTTATTGAGTATGACAACGCATACCCAAAAATCCATATTTCTCAACAGTGATACAATTTGTGAATATTATAAAAAACAGGGGTTACACAGAACGTTCTTCAGTGGTCAGAGTGCTTAGGTTGCCCTTGCCGCGCTTTGATCTTGCATATGACCGGCTGCCCCTGCTTCAGAACAAACTTCTTTCCTTGATGAGAAATCTCCAGTTGGCTCCCCTCCTCAAGCAGATAGGTCGCTTCCTTGCGCGTCATATTGACCCGCAGAAACTGGCCACGGATGGTCAGAGGGAAACGGAGTTCGTCAACATACTGGGGGATGTTCGGTGCAAAGCTGAGATTGCCGTCGTAGTCGCGCATCCCGGCGAAGCCATAGGTGGCCACCATCCAGGTCCCCCCCATCGAGGCGATATGGCAACCGTCTGCCATATTGCCGCCAATGTCAGCGAGATCCATCAACATCGCGTAACGGGCATACCCCATGGCTTTTTCCGAAGCGCCGACTTCAGACGCAACAACACTCTGGATGCAGGCCGATAGTGATGAGTCCCCTGTGGTCAGCGGGTCGTAGTACTCGAAATTGCTCTTCTTCTGCTTGTCGGTGAACATGTCGCCGAGCAGCAGCATGGCCAGCACAACATCGGCCTGTTTGATCACCTGGTGACGGTAGATGACCAACGGATGGTAGAAAAGCAGCAGCGGGAATCTGTCGCGCGGTGTGTTCTTGATATCCCAGACCTCGAGATCAAGGAAGTCCTCATCCTGAGGATGGATTCCCAGGGTGCGGTCATAGGGCACGTACATGTTGTCGGCCGCCTTCCGCCAGGCCTCGACCTCGCTGAAGTCCAGCTTGGTGCGATCAACCAGGGTGTCGTAATAGTGCCGGCAGCTGGTCGCGCATCTCAGTGACCGTTTTGACGGCAAAAAGCAGATTCTCCCGGGCCATCAGGTTGGTATAGGCGTTGTTGTTGACAACGGCCGTATATTCATCAGGGCCGGTCACTCCATGGATACAGAATTTGCCGCCCTTGCGTTCCGAGTAGAAGCCGAGGTCTTCCCAGAACCGGGCGGTCTCGACAAGCATCTCGGCCCCTTCGTTGTAAAGCAGGGCATTGTCGTCGGTGATCTCAACATATTTTTTCAACCCGTACATAATGTCGGCATTGATGTGATATTGCGCAGTGCCGGCAGCGTAATAGGCGGACGCTTCTTCACCGTTGATGGTCCGCCAGGGGAAGAGGGCTCCCTTCTGGTTGAGCTCTCGGGCGCGCAGGCGGGCCTGATCGAGCATGCTGTGGCGAAACAGCAGGAGGTTGCGTGCGATGCGCGGTTCCGTATAGATCAGAAACGGCATGACATAGATTTCGATATCCCAGAAATAGTGCCCTTCGTAAGCCAGGCCAGAGAGCCCCTTGGCGGGGATGCCCGTTCCTTCGGCGCGGCCTGAGGCCTGAAGGATCTGGAACAGGTTCCAGCGCATCGCCTGCTGCATCTCGTATTTGTCGCGCCCGGAGGTTGATTCATCCCCCAGGATGTGGATGTCGCTGCGCCGCCAGAAGTCACCCATAAATTCTTTCTGACCGGCGACGAGTTCATCAAAACCCTTCGCTCGAAACCCGAGTCCAGGGTCCGTTCGGCTCGTGCCGCGAGTTCTCTGGTAGCCGCGCTGCCGTGATGAGTGGTAGGTGATGAACTTGACCAGCTGAATCGGCCGTGCCCGTTTGGCGTCAACCGAGAAGACAACCTTGCCGAAATCTCCGTCACATTCATTTACACTTGTGTAAGAGCAGTCGGTATCGAACAGATGGTCGACACCACAGGCCATGGTCATGCCACTATGACAGGCACGGTGCGTCAATATCAGGCGCAGATCGTCAACTGAGTGCCCCTGGGGAATGAGGACCTGGTACGGAACACCTGAGGCCCGGCGCGGATCGCTTCCCGCTGAATGATTTTCCTGAGTAACGATCACCTCGGAGGAAATAATCACCGGGGCATCGGCATTGAGCACGGTGACTTGATAGGATATCGCCGCGACGTGCCGGTGCTGCAGTGAGACCAGCCGTTTCGACTCGATCAGGACCTGCTTGCCAGCCGCCGTCTCCCAGAGAACGCGTCGTTCAAGAATCCCCTCCCGCATGTCGAGTGTCCGCTCAAAGAGTTGCAGGCTGGCTGTCGGCAGGAAAAAAGGCTCGTCATCGACGTAGAGCCGGACGACCTTGGCATCGGTCACGTTGAGCATGGTTTGCCCGGTCTTGGCGAAGCCGTAATGCGTCTTCACCATAGACGATCGGCCAGGTCTCGTGAAAACCGTTGATGAAGGTACCGGGCTGACTGACCGGGATCCCTTCGTCGTGATTACCGCGCATACCAAGGTAGCCGTTGCCAATCGAGAAGATGGTTTCGGTCTGCGCCAGAAAGCGAGGGTAGAAGCTCGACTCGATCATCTTCCACTCGTTGATCGGATAGGTATGATTAGGTGGGTTCAGGGTTTCGTGGCGAATCATATAAAACCTTTTTCAAGAGTTGTGAACAACGCAATAAGAAGCTTTATCGTTAATAAGTAAACTTTTAGATAGACACTTCTCCGGTAGTCTCAGCTCGAATTCAGAAGACTTCCAACAAATCTTTGACCACGATATCGGCACCGCCCTGCAGCAGTGCCTCTTTTTCACCATAATGATCAATGCCGATCACCAGGCCGAAGCCACCGGCTCGGCCTGCCTGCACTCCCGAGATGGCATCTTCGACCACGATCGCCCTGGCTGGTTCGACGCCCAGTTCACGGGCGGCCTGCAGGAAAGTGTCCGGTGCGGGTTTACCGGGCAGCCCGAGACGGGCAGCAACCTTGCCATCGACGATGGTATCGAAAAGGTCGAAGATGCCGGTCACCTTCAGGACGGTCTCACAGTTTTTGCTGGCCGAAACCACCGCCGTCAAGCAGACCCCGTTCTCGCACCCGGTGGACTGCGGTGATCGATCCACTGATCACCTCGACGCCATCCGTGGCGATCATTTCGCTGACCATGCGGTCCTTGCGGTTGCCGAGTCCACAAACCGTTGTCAACTCGGGGCTGTCGTCAGGAGTCCCTTCCGGCAGGCTGATCCCGCGTGAGTGGAGGAAACTGCGCACGCCGTCGTAGCGCAGCTTGCCATCGACGATACGGCTTGTAATCCTCAGCGATTTCGAAGGGTCGGAAAGACTGTCCGAGGCGGGCCGCTCGTTCCTGCAGGTAGGCGTCGAACATGCGTTTCCAGCAAAGCGCATGAATCTTCATGGTCATGGTCAGAACGCCGTCCAGATCGAACAGCACGGCATCATAATCGGTGTACGACAGTTTCATTGGTCGCCTTTTGAAAAACAGTTATCCCAGTGTTGAGACGAAACTCTTCGTCCACTGATGAACATCAAAACGCTTGATCTGGGCGCGCAGGTTGGTCATGCGCTTCCGCCGGTCTGCTTCGGGCATGCAGAAAGCCTGGAATATGGTATCTGCGGTCGCCTCGACATCATAAGGGTTGACCCGCAGTGCATACTTGCCGAGTTGATCAATGGCCCCGGCAAATTCACTGAGGATGAGGACCCCGTTATTGTCCACCGAGCAGGCGCAGTACTCCTTGGCAACCAGATTCATACCGTCACGCAGAGGGGTGACCAGGGCGATTTCGGCGGCACGATAATGAGCCAGCAACTGGATCGGATCGAGACTTCGATAATGGAAACGCAACGGCACCCAGCTGTGCATCGAGAAGCGACCGTTGATGTGTCCGGCAAGTTGCTCAAGCTGGGATTTCAGGTCAATGTAGTCTGGCACCATGGTCCTGCTGGGCACAACAACCTGCAGCAGCGAGACCTTGCCTTTCAACTCAGGGTATTTCTCCAGGGCCCGTTCGAATGCCAGGAATCGTTCCGGAATCCCTTTGGTGTAATCGAGTCGATCAATGCCAAGAATGATCTGACGCTGCTCAAAGTGTTCATGCAGGTACCAGGCTTCGTCGGCAACTTCCTTGGTCTTCGCCCGGGAAGAAAAATCTTCAAAGTCAATACTGATCGGGTAGTGTCCGACCCGGAAGGATCTCTGGCCATGGCTCAAGATCGTGTGGGTGCGATGTCTGCTGACAATTTTGGCACCAGGGACAAAACTGATCACACAGCGCACGAAATTTCGATGGTCCCGCGAGGTCTGGAAGCCAATCAGGTCATAAGCGAGCAAACTCTGCAGAAGCTCATCTTTCCAGGGCAGGCGACGGAACAGGTCAGCTTCCGGGAAAGGGATGTGCAGGAAGAACGCCAGAGGCTGCTGCAGCCCGAGTTGCCGCAGGTATCGGCCGGTCATCGCCAGATGGTAGTCGTGAACCCAGACCAAATCGTCAGGCAAGCAGACTTCCGCGGTCCGCTCGGCAAACTTCCGATTCACCGCTTTGTAGGTCTCGAAATGCTCGCGATTGAAGTGACAGTTGCCGAGCATGTCATGGAAAAGCGGCCACAGCGTTTCGTTGGAAAAGCCATGGTAATATTTTTCGATATCATCCTCACTGAGCGGCACTGCCGCCAGGGAGTAGCCCTCTTTCTCAACGAACTGCTCCAATGGACGGCTGATAGGCACGCTGTCATCGCATCCCGGCCAACCGACCCAGACGCCCCGGTTTGCTTTAATAACCGGAGTCATGGCCGTGACCAGGCCGCCGGAGCCGGGTTGTATCTGCCACTCGCCCTGGTCGTCCTGGCTGACAACGACAGGCAAACGATTCGATACGACCACCATACGTCTTTTCATCACTTCTCCCGTCCCGATGCACTTGTCGGGCGAACCGTGGCGCGCCACTTTTCAAGGAAAGCGAACAATTCCTCCGGCGGCTGCAGATGAACATCAGCCTCCGTAGGGCGATTCTCCTGGCGAACCAGCAGTCCAAGGCCGCGCCCTTTAACCTCGCGGAACCCGTCTTCGTCGGTCAGATCGTCGCCCAGGAACGCCAGAGGCGTACCAGTCTCGACTTCGGCAAGAATCTCCCGGATGGCGGTTCCCTTGCTTCGTCCGGGGCAGCGCAACTCCAGCCCACCGTCGAAAGCGTGCACTTGCAGGCCAAATCGATCGGCCAGGTGGCCCCAGACGGTTTCAGTCTCACGACGCAGTCTGTCCTGCTCTTCAACAGACAACCCCCGCCAGTGTACTGCCACCGAAGCCGGTTTTACCTCATATCGACGGTCAAGACCTTTTTGTCCCAACATGGAAATGGCCTCTTGCAAGCCTGCCTGCGCATCAGCTGGCAATGCGACCGTAGCCCTTCGGCCATTAGAAAGCATTCGCTCCCAGCCATGACACCCCCAAATCTCAGGCGCGGGGTAAAGACCAAGCAACGGCAACAAGTCATCGATTGCCCGGCCACTGATGATCACCAGGCGGGTCACGGTCCTGGTGTGAATCTCGCCGAGCAGTTCGCGAAGACCCGGATAGGGTACGGCTTGATCCCGGTTAACCCGGAAAGGCGCCAGAGTGCCGTCGTAATCAAGGAGAAGGACCGGACAATCAGCCTTTGCCAGCTGTTGCCAGAAATGGGTGGAGATCTGAGATAAAGACATATTTTACATGAACCCTTGGTTTCTTAAGACAACTTCAACATAACATACTGAGCCATCAAAGCAATCTCTCTCGGGAACCGGCATGAAAGCTCTGCATGGATATGTTAGAGTTTGATCGGGAGTTCTCTCCTTAACATACTGGTACGCGACAGATAAATTTTTGAAAGGTGAGCAAATGTGGATTCCATTGTTCTGGATGTTGTTGCTTGTTATTAGCGGGCTGTTGCTCAATGCCGTGCTATTCAAAGTCGTCTTGAAACGCTTGAGTCCGATCGAAGAAAAATCCGGTATATCCTTCAAAGAACGTTTTCACACCGTCCTGCAGCTGTTGCTTCCCCTTCTTCTTATCATGATGGCTGCTCCGCCGCTGCCAATCTCTGCAGACATGGCATTGGCGCTCCGTCATTTCGCCGGTGTCCTCTCGATTGCTCTGTTTGCATGGTTTCTTGTGGCCATAATTTTGACAGGTCGTGATGCGTTGCTCTGCCGCTACGACATAAATGTTAAAGACAATCTGCATGCGCGATCAGTTCATACTCAGGTCAATGTTTTGGTAAGAATACTTGTGATTATTGTCGGCCTGGTGGCAACCGCCTCAGCAATGATGATTTTTGAGAGCATCCGTCACCTTGGCAGCAGCCTTTTGGCCTCGGCCGGAGTCGTTGGAATTATCATCGGTTTTGCCGCTCAACGCAGTATCGCCACTCTGTTTGCCGGCCTACAGATTGCCATAACCCAACCGATCCGTATCGATGACGTGGTCATTGTCGATGGCGAATGGGGTCAGGTTGAGGAAATTACTCTAACCTATGTGGTCGTACGTATCTGGGATCTGCGCCGTTTGGTCGTGCCGACCAGCCAGTTTCTAGAAAAGTCGTTTCAAAACTGGACGCGCATCTCGGCAGACCTGCTCGCAACAGTCACCTTACATGTCGACTACAGTCTGCCGGTTGAAATTATCAGAAAACATTTATACGAGATACTCAAGAACCACGAGTTATGGGATGGTAAAGTGTGGCGCCTGCACGTGACGAACGCCGGCGAAAGAAGCGTTGAGCTCCGCGCTTTGATGAGCACGGCAAACTCATCCGACGCATGGGAACTGCGCTGTCATGTGCGGGAAGAGCTGCTGAGTTTCATGCAGAAAAACTACCCGCAATGTCTGCCGTTATTGCGCGCTGAAGTTTATGAATCAAGACCATGAAGAATCCACGGCAAACTGTCCAATACAAGCTGATGGGACAAAAGAGCTTTACGAGCCCATCGACTCACAAGTCGTCAGGCAAGTTTCACCTTCTGATTCATTTTCCTGGCTTGCCACAAGGAACAAATGAGACAAAAATAAACACTTAGGAGGCCAGATTCCACATCCGCTCTCAGACTTTTCCCCTCCAGTATCCCCCATTGCCAGTCGATTGCTTATCCACACAGCACAAACAAAAAAAGGTCACGATAAAATCCGAAAGCGCTTGCATTATATTGCACGTCACAGAAGATTCGAACTCCTGATCTTCTGATCCGTAAAAGAAGATTGTAATCTTATTTATCCTCCTACATCGTTTGCAGTGCTTGAATTTGCGGTGGGTGTCTATCAATAAGAAGCCGATTTTCCTCTCAGATGTCGTGACTTAAGAAACGGCTCCCAGTTTCCCGGAAGTCGTTTCTTCCCTACTCACCATCTCAAAAGTCGAACCGGAGGATGGAACGCCCGTCAACAAAGCCCCAAAGGGCGCCTGCCCCGGCCACAAGAGCAGGATGGGCGCTATCATAAAGTAAATACGGTGTGCTTGGCACCGCGCTGTTGGGCAGAGCAATTTCATCAATAACCTGGCTCGTTTGTTGATCTATCTTCAGCAGAACTCTACCGATCTCGTGAGTGCAAACTCCGGAGAGCCAAATTCCGCCGTTCCACAATACAGGCGTCCGCGGATTATAAAGCCTGGTACTTCCTAAACATGTTCGGCTCGATAATTGGATTTTCGCGTCGACCAGATTGGTCTCGACATTGATTCGGGTCGCGAGAGCATTCCCGCTTTCGTTGGGCCCCCAGCCAAGCAGCCATATGGCACCCGCAACAAAGCGGATACCATCAGAGAGGCGGTACGGGCCGAGGGGTATTTCCGCAATTATTTTTTGGGTTTTCGGGTCGATTCGCCGCACAACACCCGAAGGGATTTTGCAGATTCCTAAGACAATCCCGCCAGGGTTCTCACAGTTGTTCTGGCGAAATTGCGAAAAATCACCCTCGTAGGCGAACTGCCAAATCGAGTCCGCAGCAAAGGTAAACGCTTCACCGCCTGAACCTCCCTGTGTGACAAAGGGAAATGGAACACCGGGGGCAGTAAACTGAGTCCGGATCTGACCACTCTCCTTGTCAATTCCGGTTACGACTTGTGTCTGGAGATTGTAAGCCCAAACCGCACCGTCGCCGATGGCAAATGGTGCGCCGACGGCCTCGATTGTTGCGACGACCTGGTTGCTCTCTTGATCGACACGATATAAATCCCCGCTTCCGAATACTTTTGACATGCCATTTGAAAACCACAAGAAATGTCCGTCTACCAAGAGATTAATGCCCATAGACGAAAACTGCCTTGGGTACTCTTTGATTTTGTAGGACGTCGGATCTATTTGCGCATGGTTTTTTGAAAACATGCTGTTGTTCTTCACAGCCCAGATTGAGTCGTCAGAAACTTGTGCGTCAGTCAAACTGGAAGATAAGTCGATGCGTGTGATTTTAACGGGCATACCATGCAACGTTTCGATATCTTGAACGGTGACCACAGGAACTGTAGCGCATCCTGAAAACAGTAACGCGCAACAGACAAGCAATCGGCTGAAATGGCGACAAAGGGGTTTATTTATTCGCCTTGTCCCATGAAGTGCCGCGGCGGATGTGGGCGGGCTATACATCATTGTGCCAATATACCTCACTTGGATATAACGTAGCGGAGTTATTTGTTTCTTTTCATCAGCTGATTAAGTACCCCGGAGCTATCTTAAAGATACAACTGCGTAGCATAAAGGTTTCCAGGTTGACTTAAACAAGAGATCCTTATAGCTCCTGCGATCCAAAAAATCTGATTCCATCTTTTAGTCCATCCTAGCAGTTTGTCGGACTTTTAGTCCGCTAAATGTTAAAATCATCGGGTATTAAAATCCCCCGTTGAGGCAAAACAACTATGAGCCATACGTTCCGCCAAGTTGACCGAGAAACACTCTTTTTGCTACCGCCGTCCTTGGATGACTGGTTGCCAGAAGGTCATTTGGCCCGCTTTATTGTCGAGATTGTCGCACAGCTTGACCTTACTTTGATCAAGGCTGCCTATACTGGTCGCGGTTCCAAGGCCCATCACCCAGAGATGTTGTTGGCCTTACTCTTCTACGGCTATGCGACCGGTATTTTCTCAAGCCGTAAGTTGGAGCGAGCGACTTATGACTCTGTCGCTTTTCGCTACATTGCCGCCAATGATCACCCCGACCACGATACAATCGCGACCTTTCGTAAACGCTTTCTTTCAGAGTTAACGCCGCTTTTCCTCCAAATCCTTCTCATTGCCCAGCAGATGAACGTTTTGAAACTGGGCAAAATCAGCCTCGATGGGACCAAGATCAAAGCGAACGCTTCCAAACGCCGTGCTTTGAGTTGGAAGCATGCCTGCAAACTTGAGCAACAACTCAAAGCTGAAGTCGAAGACCTCCTGCGACAGGCTGAAGAAGCTGACCGAGCGGATCTTCCAGACGGTCTGGACATCCCGGAAGAACTGGCGCGTCGCGAAAAGCGACTTGCCGCCATAGGCGACGCCAAAGCCGCAATTGAACGGCGAGCTGCCGAACGCTATGCCAAAGAATTGGCAGACTTCGAGAAGAACCTCGTCACGCGCAAGGACAAAGAGCAAAAAACCGGTAAGAAGACACGCGGGAAGACCCCAAAGCCCCCTGAAGCTGGGCTTGAACCTCGCGATAAAGACCAAGTCAACCTCACCGATGAAGACTCTCGGATCATGCTCACGCCTGGCGGTGGTTTTGAACAATGCTACAACGCCCAGGCCAGCGTCGATATCGAATCAATGTTAGTCGTCGGCCAACACCTCACTCAAAACTCCAATGATGCGCTGGAAATCGAACCCGCCCTTGCAGCTTTAAACAAACTGCCGGACGAGCTGGGTACAATTGACGCCCTCTTAGCAGATGCTGGTTACTTCAGCCAAAACAACGTTGATAGCTGCCTGGAGGAAAAGATCCTTCCATACATCAGCAGTCATCGTGATGGGCACAACCAAAGTCTCAAAGAACGATTTTCTGAGCCGCCGCCCTTGTCTGAGAATGCCGACGCTGTCACAGAGATGAAGTATCGATTGAAGACAAAAGACGGTCGGGCAATCTATGCCAAACGAAAATGCACTGTCGAACCGGTCTTCGGTATCATCAAGGCTATTATGGGCTTCAGACAGTTCCTGCTCCGAGGGGTGGAATCCGTCCGCGGTGAATGGAATCTCGTCTGCATGGCTTGGAACTTGAAACGTATGCATGTTCTGGCTGCATAAAGCAGCTAAAACGCCTTTTTTGCGACCAAACGGACGGCGTTCAAACAGGCGATGTTCGATTTACCACAAAAATTTCATGTCGGTGGTTTGTTCCAATCGGATTTAACTATCAAGATCTGATAATGCTTGGTCTAGTCCGACAGGCTGCTAGCAGTGGTGATAAATAAAAACGGCCTACCTCTATAAAACAGGTAGGCCGTCCTTATAGCTTGAGAATGAAATAAATGACAATCCGTTTCTACAAACTCTTCAACTACTACGAAAAGAACTTAACGCTTACTGCTTTTCACCACCAAGGCCACCATAGAATACCGGGAGAGCTTGCTTCGGATTCTTTTCGGCTTTGGCCTGTTCGCTTCCTGGTTGGTGCGTAAAATACACGTAAGTTTCTGGCCAGTCCTCATCGATTACGTGAGGATTGCGTTTCTCAGTCACAAAGAACTCAACCATACTTTCATCCTTGAGTGCATGGCCAGGTGTCAGAATTGGCTGATAACCAGGTTCTCCATCTAAGTTTGTTTTGAGGAATGCAACCATATATTTCGTAACGATCCGGTGGACTTCATTTGTTGGAAGTGGCGCACCGCAAAATGCCTCTTCCAAAGCCGGGTACGTATCCGGATCGATAAGCCCGCGACTGTACTGTATGGGAAGAGACTCGCACATATTTGAGAACGACTGGTGAAAGGCACCCTGTACATCGATACGATAAGCAGGATGTCCCTGACCGGCAGCATGGAGACGTGCTTGCGATGATGGGTTCACCCCTATGGCCTCAAGAGTCGACCATTCCTGCCCAATTCCCATAGTGGGGACCTTAATTCTCGCTAGTTCGTCGAAATAAAGAAGCCATGTGGTGCCGTCCAGTGGAACTATTGCTCGGATTCTTGAATCTACGGGAGTTGGCACGCAAGTGCTGTAGGGCACATCGGTGACGCCCATTTCTAAAGGCTTGTCACATACCGAATCATCTCCTGCAACGAGGGCCATGGCGGCATATCCGCCCAGCGACCATCCGGACGCGGCAACCTTGTCTGGATCAATTAGATGGTATATCAAATCACCGACAGTAGCATTTCGCTCAAGCAACTTTGTGAGTGTAAACGAAATGTCGAGCGGTCTGTTCATTGCGGCAACGGCCAAGTTGTCAAACGGTTCATAATAATTACTCATGACTCCATCACCGTAGTGATAGATAAGCGCAACCACGAACCCATAACTCGCCAGGCGCGTTCCAATATACAGGCTAGACAAGGCTGACATACCCCATCCAGGCGAAAATAATACGAGCGGGAAAGGCCCGTCGCCCGATACCGGCGGTCCCTGATAGGCTGGATCGATCCCCTGCGCTTCCCATTCACTGGAATAAGTCAAAAATGGGTCAAAGGCAAAATGGATCTGATCTAGCGGATATATTGCAGAAATTGGTGATGACCCGAGGTTCGCTGGATAAAAAAGGTCGACCGGAATCGGCCGTGGAATATCTCCTATGAAGTGATCAACCGTCGACCGTGAATCGTCTGTCAAAACAAACGATACGTGCCCGACGCTAAACGGGCCCGGCTGATTGGGGTCCGGCAGTTTTCCATTACCCTGTTTGCCGTACGCAACCAGAGGTATGGCGACCAGAAGCAAGACCAATAAAAAGTATGATTTTTTAGACATCCTCCTACCTCCTTCCCGATATTTACATCAAGGAGAGAAAACCAACGACAAAACTGAAGTGGCAAGGTTTGCTTTGGCAATAGAATCCGTCAACCTCATCAACCTGAATAGCACTTAAAAGTACTGATACCCGCATAAAAAAACCGAGCCACAAAAATTCCATGCAACCCGGCTATCTCTTTAGAAGGATAAGAGGATAAGACCCGTGGCTTTCCGTCCCGGCCTCACGACAGGTTTGGGTATATAAAATCCACTAATAGAAAAGCAAAATCTATGCCTCAAGACAAAGCATTTAATCTCAGATACTTACGGAATGAATATTTACAATGTAAAGAAAATCGACGAAGATTTTAGAGAGGGAAAGCATAATCTTCGCATTTTCTAAAATCACTCGTCATCTCAGAAATGAGGCGGTTTTTTTATTTTGAGTAACGAAGTTAGAATGTCCTATTTGTACTCCTGCATTGCTTTGATGCTCCCAGATTGGCATAAACGCAAAATTCCTACCTGTAATTTGACAAAGGACTCACCAGTCAGCCGATATTGGAGTCAGTGAGTTTGCCCTGAATCTTCAATAATATCTCCTTGCGCTTTTTAAGCATGTCTCGGTATTCGGTAGAATCTGTGTGGGAGATCTCGTCACGCAATTGGTTGAGGCTCATCACCAAGGTTTCGTTGAGAACTTTTCTTTCATTTTTGTTCAGCTTGAGATCGATCATAACAACCTCCCTGCAGGAGCTATTTTCAGTACCTCACTGTGTTCATTATATCACTTTTGATTTGCCGCGTTGATGTGTGCAACAGCTATAACAAATGGCCACCTGCTTCCAGGTGGCCATCATTGAGTGGATCCAAGACTGACATTTGAATCACCAACCACAATTACACATGCTAATAAAAGCATCTCACAAGACGCCTTATCGCAAGAAAGAGATAAACGCCGTCGCCATGGCGAAATAGATGAGGATACCGCTGATATCATTGGCAGTCTGCACAAACGGCATCGAGGCGATGGCCGGATCGATGCCGAGTTTTTTGAAAGCGGTCGGGGCAACGACCCCCATCGATGAGGCCACCACCATCGCCACCACCATCGCCAGGCCGACAACCAGGCCCAGGTAGGGGTTGCCATGCCAGGCCCAGCCAACCAGCCCGACCGTCACACCACAGACGCTGCCCATGATCAGGCCGACGCGCACCTCTTTGAAAAAGACCTGGCGCAGCATTGTAAAGTCGATCCGGCCGGTGGCAAAACCGCGCACCATGATGGTTGCCGACTGGCCGCCAACGTTGCCGCCCATACCGGTGATAACAGGGATAAACGAAATCAGGGCGATCACTTCCTTGAGGGTCACCTTGAAGAGCCACATCAGGTAGCCGGTGATCACGCCGCCGAACAGGTTGACCAGCAGCCAGGGCAGCCGCAGCCTGGCAATCTTGAACGCTTTATAGCCATAGAGAAGCTCTTCCTGGCTGGCACCGGCCATCTTGTAGATATCTTCGGTTGCTTCCTGGCGGAGAACGTCGATGATATCATCGACCGTGATGATCCCCTTCAGATTGTTCATCTCATCGACGACTGGAACGGCCAGAATATTGTACTTCTCGACCATCCTTGCGACCTCTTCCTGATCCATATCGGTGCGCACACTCAAAACATCCCTGATCATGATATCCGAGAGTTTTTTAGTCGGCTGCACCGTCAGAAGCTGCCGCAGGGAGAGGACACCTGACAACTGTCCAGCCTCGTTGACCACATACAGGTAGAAGACCATCTCCACGTCACCGGCCTGCTGAATGGCCTCGATCGCTTCCTTGACCGTGACGCTCTCGTCGAGGGCAAAGATCTCGGTTGACATGATGCCGCCAGCCGAATCCTCATCGTACTGCAACAAGTGCTCGATCTCGTCGGAATCCTTGTCCTGCATGATGTTGAGGATCTCGGCCGCCAGCTCTTCCGGCATGTTGCCGATGATGTCGGCAGCGTCGTCGGAAGGCATCTCCTGGAGGACTTCGGTGATCGTCTCCTTGTCAAGCTGCTCAAGCAGCTGAGCACCGGTGACGTGATCGAGCTCGGCCAGAACGTAGGCGCTTTTCTCCGCGTCGCCGATCAGGTTGAACAGAATGCGCTGATCCTTCAGATCCAGGTAGCGGAACAGGTGGGCGATATCGGCAGGGTGAGATTTTACAAGCAGTTTCGCCAGGTTAGGGAAGGCTCCGCGCCGAATCAGCCGTTTGGTGGCATCGAGTAACAGTTGCTGTTTATGATCCATGGGCGGGTTCCTGATATTAAGGTTGGTCGAAACTCTCGGACTCTAACATGAATCTCAAATTTGTTGAATGGTTGATTTTCTCAATCGTTTCAACTGCCACGCGCATGGCACGGCTCAACAGTTCAAACGGCCTGACACCGTGAAGATTGACTTTCAAGAAAAGACCCGACTAGACTGGACAAAATATGCACACCACGGGGTCTCTCCCTGAGAGGTCGAACCCCGTTTCATGAGGAGTCCCCTTGAACATCGAACTGAACATGGCCCTCGTCAGTCTGCTCGTCTTTGCAGCCCTGAGTAATATCCCGCTTGGCTACCTGCGCCAGGGCTCACCCAAGTACTCGGTGCGCTGGTTTGTCTACATCCACCTCTCCGTGCCCTTTATCATCGGCTTGCGCATCACCAACCACATCAGCTGGCAGGTCATCCCCTTCTCCATTGCCCTGGCCGTCGCCGGACAGATGCTCGGCAGCCGCCTCTACCGCCGGAGACGGTTGTGAAAAGACCGCACCGGCCCAGAATGAAGCAGGCGGCCCGCGCCGGCGAACTGGTCGACAAATTGCTGAAAGGCTTGGGCCTCGATGAACGCCTGCAGCAGTACCGCGCCCTGATCATCTGGGACGATGTTGTCGGTCCACAGATTGCGGCCCGCACCCGTCCGGTCAGAATTCGCGAAGACGTTCTCGAAGTCAATGTCGACCAGCCGACCTGGATGCAGCAGCTGCAATTGATGAAACCGAAAATCCTGACCCGGTTGAACGCCGAGCTTGGCAAAGCAGCCATCAAGGATTTGTACCTCAAACGCGGCAAGGTAAGTTTGCGGGCACCAAGACAGGAGGAGCCGCCCCAGGCATGGCGCCTGGTGCAGCTGGATGATGGCGAAAAACGGCAGGTCACGGAGTTGCTGACAGCGATTGATGATCAGGAGTTGCGCGACGAGATGGAAAAGTTTTTACTTAAACAGATGAGGCTATTGAAGGCAACGGGTGGCGGACAGTAGAATCTCGCCCCAGAGTTATTTGAAGTTTTTTGTTTACGCCTGCCGAGAGGATGAGAATGCCGAGCGAGACTCCGCCTGACAGCGGCCATATTTCTGCTCTCACGAAAGCCGAAGATTCGTCGAGCTCGTGCGAGAATCGATACCAAATTCTGCTCGACACGGCCATGGACGGCTTCTGGCGGGTGGATATGAAAGGCCGCCTGCTTGAGGTCAATGAGACCTACTGCCGGATGAGTGGATACGATGAGTGTGAGCTTCTGGCCATGCGTATCCCGGACCTTGAGGTGATCGAATCGGACAGAGATACGGCAGCGCACCTCCAGCGGGTTAACCTGCATGGCCAGGACCGTTTTGAATCGCAGCACCGCCGCAAGGACGGCAGCATTTATGACGTCGAAGTCAGCGTCCAGTATCGACCCGACGAAGGGGGGTATTTTTTTGCCTTTCTGCGTGACATCACAGACCGCAAAAGAACAGAGGAGGCTTTAAGAGAAAGCACTGAAAGATTCATCCTCATTACCGATAACGTCCCTGGATACGTTGCTTTTGTCGACGCCAACACATTGCAGTACCAGTACGTGAATGCCGCATTTGAAAAGTCTTTCGGGATCCCGAGGGACAAGATCACAGGCAGTCATATCAAGGAACTGCTGGGCGAAGAAAGTTTTCAAAACGCCTTGCCCTATATTGAACAGGTGAGATCGGGGAAAGCCACTTCCTATGATCGTGTCTTTGACCTGGTCACTGGCAAGCGCTGGATCAAGGTCAATTACAATCCGATTTTTGATTCTGACGGTCAGGTTGTTTCCATCGCCGTGCTCAGTTATGACATCACCGAACGCATGCAGGCGATCGAAACCTTGCATGAATATAAGTTGCTCCTCGCAGAAACTGAAAAAATCGGCAAAATCGGTGGCTGGGAATTTGATATTGACAGCAGAAAACAGGTATGGACCGAGGGGGTCTACAATATCCACGAAGTCGCTCTCGACTATGAGCCGACCGTACAGAAAGGCATCGATTTCTATACACCTGAATCAAAACAAACCATTACAGAGGTGGTACAGAGAGCGATAGAACAAGGCAAGCCGTTTGACGTTGAACTGCAGATAACGACCGGCAAAGGTAATCTGCGCAGCGTTCATGCGATCGGCAATACAGATTTGAAGCAGCGCAAGGTGAAAGGTTTTTTTCAGGATATCACCACCCGCAAAAATGCGGAAAAGGCTCAGCAAAAAAGCGAAGCCTTATTTCGTGATTTTTTTGAGTCAAACCCTGTAGCCACGATCATCACCTCTCCCTCCGGCACGGTCCATATGATCAATCCTGCCTTTGCAAAAGGCTCAGGCTTCACTGTCGAGGAAGTAGTAGGACGCACTTCGCAGGAACTCGGGTTTTGGCGCGACCCTGCCGACCGGCAGCGCATGGTTGCAGCCATCGAGGAATATGGCTTTATCGACAACCTTGAGGCCATCTTTTATCCTAAGAGCGGCCTTCCGTTGACCATGCTGGTCGCCAGTCGTGCCATCGAATATGAAGGTGAAATGAGGATTTTAAGTTCCGTTATTGATGTCACCACACAGAGAGAGGCCGAGAAGAGCCTCAGCAAACTGAACCAGGCAAAAAGCGATTTCATCTCAATCGCGGCGCACGAACTGCGGACTCCGCTTATCGCGGTTTTGGGCTATGCGGAGCTTCTCGAGAATACGGTTCAAGCCGACATCAGCGAACAACAGGTGCATGCCTACGCATCAATTATCCGCAGTAACGCAGAAATACTGAACCGTCTTGTCAATGACCTCACAGATGTTGAGAATGTCCAATTAGGCCGTTCTTTGAGCTTCTTGCGGGAGGCTGTGTCCCTTGCAGAACTTCTCAAAAAAGCAACGACCTCGTTTTCTCTCAAACACACTGAGCACCGCTTCACTCTGACGCATGTCAACCCCCTGCCAGAAATCTCGCACGTCGACAAATACCGCGTCACCCAGGTCGTCAACAACCTCCTGGATAACGCCGTCAAATACTCGCCCGGCGGTGGTTCTGTCAACATCACAACCAAGACTGATCAGAGGCAGTCAACGATTTCAATCAGTGATCAGGGCATGGGCATGACAAGCGAGCAGGTCGAGAAAATTTTCGACAGATTCTATCGTGCAAACCCGAGGAGTGCCCAATCAAGTGGACTAGGTCTTGGCATGTACATTGTGAAAAATATTATCGAGGGCCATGGTGGAGAGGTCTCTGTTTCCAGTTGTCCTGGCATAGGCACCACTATTGCGTTTACTTTGCCCATTGCAACAGAAGGGGGATAAACCTCGCCTCGACATAGAGATCATGGAAGGGAAAGCCGGTTTTGGCAAAGGGATTTACTGCTGGTTATAATCTCTCCCTGTTCACTTGCTGTTGACACACCTTAAGCAATCTTTTACGCTGCTACATTACTGAACGACCGAACCGTCCTGAACTTAGATGGCGGTCCTGCATGACACATCTGAACCACCGCTAGGGGAGTGAGTTTGCTGAGAGCTTCGTTTTTTAACGGGGCGACCCTTAGAACCTGATCCGGATCATACCGGCGTAGGGAAGCGGTCTGGTCAGCAACGAGCAACCCCCGTCAGAAGGGTGAGCGCCGTGGCCACCAGCCTGGCGCTTTTTTATTTGGGCACAAGAAACATCGGGAGAACGAGTGATGATCGAAGGACTCTACCTGATAACCCCAGAGGGCAGTGACGAACAGGTCCTGAATGTTGTGCGCGAGGGGTTGCGGGGGGGGACTCAAGTCGTACAGTACCGCGACAAGGAGCGTTCACCGGAAGCGCAGGTCAATCTGGCACGTCAAATTGGCCAATTATGCAGACAGGCCGGGGCCACGTTCCTGGTTAATGACAACCCGCAACTCGCCATGGATAGCCTTGCCGACGGTGTGCATCTGGGACAGGGAGACTGCCCGGTAAACGATGCCCGCAGACTGCTCGGCCCGGACAAATTGATCGGCGTCTCCACCCACTCGGTCGACCAGGCTCTCAAGGCCCAAATGGCCGGCGCCGACTACATCGGCATCGGCAGCATCTTCCCGACAAAGACCAAGGATGACATCGAACTGGTCGGGCTGGGAACCCTGAGCAAAGTACGCCGGGCCGTCAAGATCCCGCTGGTCGCCATCGGCGGCATCAGTTGGGCTAATGCCGCCGACGCAATCGAAGCGGGTGCTGATTCTCTGGCGGTGGTTTCGGCAATCGCCGCTGCCCCGAACCCCGCTCTCGCAGCCAGAGAACTTTCTTTGCTGTTCAATACCAAAAAACCCTCTGCAGAAACCCGGGTGATGACCATTGCCGGTTCGGATTCCAGTGGTGGAGCCGGAATCCAGGCAGACCTCAAGACAATTGCCCTGCTCGGCTCCTATGGCACCTGCGCCATTACCGTACTCACGGCACAGAACACGCACGGCGTGCGGGGCCTTTCGCCGGCCTCGGAAAAATTTATTATCAAACAAGCCGAGTCTGTCCTCGACGACATCGGCACCGACACAATCAAAACCGGCATGCTCTACAGCGCCGAGATTGTCAGCAGCGTAGCTGCACTGATTCAGAAATTCAACCTGCTCTGCGTGGTCGATCCGGTCATGGTTGCCAAGGGTGGCGCCTCACTGCTGAAACAGGAGGCCGTCGAGACTGTCCGCCGCGACCTGCTGCCCCGCACCTACCTGTTGACGCCCAACATTCCGGAGGCCGAAGTGCTCACCGGGCAGACGATTCGCTCCCTCGCCGAGATGGAAGCGGCAGCCAGAGCTCTGCAGGCGATGGGGCCGCGTCACATACTTCTGAAAGGCGGACATCGCGAAGAGGATGCCGTTGATGTCCTGCTGGCAGGGCAAACTGTGCTGCACCTGCCCGCAGAGCGCATTGACACGACCAGCACCCATGGCACCGGCTGCTCCTATTCGGCAGCTCTGGCCACTTTCCTTGCCCAGGGTCAGACTCTGCTCAAAGCCGCAGAATCGGCCAAACTGTTTATCAACGAGGCGATTCGCCAGGCCGTTCCGCTCGGTGGCGGGCATGGTCCGGTCAACCATTTCGCCGGGGCGAAAGCAGTACAGGATAGATAACGGCTTTGCATCGTTGAATCGCCCAAATCTACGATGCACGATGCAACGACTCAACAACAACCAAAGAGGATTCATGAAGAAACGAAACACCCATACCCAACTTGAACTCGCCCGCCAGGGCGTTATCTCCGACAAAATGAAGCAGGCCGCAGCGATTGAGAACATTGACCCGGAGATTCTGCGCCAGCGCATCGCTGAAGGCACCGTGATCATCTGTCATAACAACAGGCACACCAACGGCATCCCATTGGCGGTCGGCAAGGGGTTGCGCACCAAGGTCAATGCCAACATCGGCACCAGCAAGGACGACACCAGCATTGACAAGGAACTGGAAAAGGCCCGCGTAGCCGTCGCCGCCGGCGCAGATGCTATCATGGATCTTTCGACCGGCGGCCCGATCGATGAGATCCGCGCGGCGATCATCAACGAGACCAGCGCCTGCATCGGCTCGGTGCCACTCTACCAGGCGGCTGTCGACACAGTGACCCGCAAGGGCAAGGCGATGGTCGATATGACCGCCGACGAGATTTTCGACGGCATCGTCAAACATCTCGATGACGGTGTTGATTTCATCACTGTCCACTGTGGTGTGACCCGGGCTACGGTTGAACGGATGGACAAGGAAGGCCGTATCATGGAGGTCGTTTCCCGCGGCGGCTCCTTCACCGTCGAGTGGATGACCCACAACAATGCCGAGAACCCTCTGTACGAGCAATTTGATCGACTGCTGGAGATCGTCAAGCCCTATGACGCCACCCTCTCCCTCGGTGACGGCTTCCGCCCCGGCTGCCTGGCTGACGCCAGCGACCGTGCCCAGATCCAGGAGCTGATCCTGCTCGGCGAGTTGACCCAGCGCGCCTGGGAAGCCGGCGTACAGGTCATGATCGAAGGCCCCGGCCACGTGCCACTGGACCAGATCAAAATGAATGTCCAGCTGCAGAAACGTCTCTGCCACGGCGCACCTTTCTACGTGCTTGGCCCACTGGTCACCGACATCGCCCCCGGCTACGACCACATCACCTGCGCCATCGGCGGTACTCTGGCCGCAGCAGCCGGTGCCGACTTCCTCTGTTACGTCACCGCCAGTGAGCATTTGCGCCTGCCGACGGTTGAGGATGTTCATGAAGGGGTGATCGCCTGCCGTATCGCCGCCCATGCCGGGGATATCGTCAAAGGGGTTACCGGCGCCATGGAGAAGGACATCGCCATGGCGAAATGCCGCAAGGAACTCGACTGGGAAGGCCAGTTCGCCCTGGCTCTCGACCCGGCCAAGGCCCGACGCCTGCGCGCCGAATCAGGCGTTGACGAGGAGCACGGCGCCTGCACCATGTGTGGCGAGTTCTGTGCCTATAAAGTCATGAACGAGAGGAAAGCCGAGACGCGGGGCGCGTAGCGCGGGACACGAAACTCTTTTCAAAACGAAGGGGGGGAGCACTTCAATGGAAGAGCTCCCCCTGACTTTTTGGTTCTCAAGGTCTTGACTGGCCCCATTTCACACCGGCCTATCCCATTCAGGAAGTAACCTCTCTGCGGCTCAACATGATTTGGAAAAGCTTAACTATCAATAGTGGAATCCGACGAGCGACACTGACCAAACGGAAATTGATTGCAATCATATCGAGGCAAGGCTTGCCGGCGAGAGGATAAATCCCGCTCGCCAATATCTCGTAATTCAACATTAAAGGAAAACAAACAATTATTTTTTTCAAGCAATTTTTCTGTCTGAAGAGTGAATGTGTGAAAGCCCCCATAGGGATAACAAAATGTTTTAAAAGGGTTCTGCCCGATGACAGATTCAAGCAGTTCAAACGAGGACTTGATTTCCCAGTCCTGATCCTCCTCTGACAGTTTGCTCATCACTGGATGACTTACTGTATGACTTCCAATAACCATCCCAAGTTGACTCATATGCGACAATTCTTCGCGCGTCATATAAAAATCTTGGGCCACATGCGCTTCATTCTGGAAATATTCTTCCATCAATTTGTCAATAATTCCCGACCTATGCTTGTAGTCAATGAAATAATTTAAGAGTCGCTTCACATAATTGGTATCGACACTGTTCTTTTGTCGTGTGTAGGTATTTTCATAAAATTCTCGGACATGGGCATGAGACAACATTGCAGGCGTAATCATTTTTTTGATCGCTTCTGCAATCGCCAGTCCTCCGAATTTCCCCACCAACAGATGAATGCGATGGACATCGATAAGACGATTAGACACCAGGGGGAATGTGGGCACATAAAAAATTCCCCACAAGTTGCGCTTTAACAACTCTGGAAGAACATACTGATAATGGTCTTTAAAGCCATCATCAAATGTCAAAATCACACCCGGAGCAGGATTGCCGGTAAGCAGAGCCTCTCTAAACTTCTCTTTGGTGACAAATCCAAATTCGGACGAGAAATAATCCAGCTGTTTCGCAAAATCCTCAATATGAAGATGCCGGAAAGATGGAAGCCCTGGATCATTCGGCCTCACATAATGGTACATAATAGATTTCATCATAAATATTGGGTCAAGACAGGATTAGAAAGGATAGGCACCTGAGCACACTTTTCGGCCTGATGATGAAGATATTCATCAATCAGGCCTTCTTTCATTTTCTTGTACAAAATTTCCACGGACTCCTCGGTGTAATCTTTCTTCTTATAAACTTTTTCTTGAATCGGCTTCGGCAACTGCGTCATTTTGGCTAAAGTAGGAAAGCACGTAATCATCTGCCCACACACTTGAGTCATATCCATAATCAGTCGATTCCCAATTTGAGAAGGTGTATCTCCCCACGAATAACGCGCTCGAATTTGATGAAGAATTTCCCCCGTATCAATACCCGCATCAATGTGCATAAAAGTAACTCCGACATATTCCGGCTCTCCATTCACCAAAGGCCAGAAGTTTGTACCACTCCCTCGATAATAAGGAGACAAGCCCAAATGCACATTGATAAAGCGCCCGGGAAAAGCACTGAGCAAAGGCTCTCTGATAATGGAACAACCATAGGCAACGATCAAATCAGGTTTGGCCTTAATAATCATTTGAGCATAATGAGGTAAATTGATATCACTTTTCGGTAAGGACGTCGGATGAGAGCGATCATCAACCTTATCGACAAAAACACCAAAAAAATCTTTTTCAGATTGTTCTCTGGCAGAGACATGCATCATTCTTAAGTTTTTGACGCCTTCAGATTTTTCAACCGAGACGCGGAGACTCTTTTCCGCTCCTTCACAAAATGAATGAACAACGTCAATTCCGGTCAACGAGGCCAGGTATGTTCGAAAAAATGTATGTCGAAGTTCTGATCCCGTTAATATGACAATTCGTGGCATCACCAGGCCCCTTTCTATAAATGAGTGATAGAAATTTGCTTTGCATGGATCGAGCGGACTTAGCTCGAATTTCCCTTCTGCCAACGCCAATTTGAGCGGATCGACTGCCCACACCTCCCCGGGGCACTCACACCAGGTTTTGAATGGGAGATTACGGGTCTTCGGTTCGGTTCAGCACCCCTCTTGCTTTATTCAGTATCCGGGGAAAACCGCAACAACCCCGGCGTCTTCATACCTGCCTTTGGTCTTTAGCCTCCAACCCCGTCTTATTCGCCGAGGTAGGTATATGAGAGCAGCATCTTATCCAGCAATTCAACAAAATGGCTGGTTTCCTCGAAAGAGACCTTGCGCGAGGCAACACTCTTCTCGAGAGAGTCACGCACCTGTTTGAGGATTTCCGGCCCCTTGTACTGCACGTACTTGAGACTCTCCCAGGTCGCATCACCCTTGATCACGGTGTCGATCTTGTAATTGGTTTTCTTGTTGAAGGTGATGTGCACCGCGTTGGTATCGCCGAACAGGTTGTGCATGTCACCGAGGATCTCCTGGTAGGCGCCGATCATGAAGAACCCGATGTAATAATCCTCATCATTCTGCACCTTGTGCAGCGGCAGGAACTTGGTCCGGCCATGCTCACCGACAAAGCTGCTCACTTCACCATCGGAGTCGCAGGTGATATCAGCGATGGTTGCCATGACATCAGGTTTCTGGGTGAGGCGCTGCAGCGGCATGATCGGGAACAGCTGGTCGATCGCCCAGGAATCGGGCACTGACTGAAACAGTGAAAAGTTCGCAAAGTAGGTCTGGCGCAGGTTCAGCTGAAAATTCTGCAACTCTTCCGGAACCGGCCGCATGCGTTCGACAATGCTGTTGATCCTGATGAAAATCTTGTTGCACAACCATTCCGCCAGCGCCCGATCGTGCAGGTTCAGATAACCGAGGTTGAAAAGACTGCCGGCCTCCTGAATCAGCTGCAAGGTGTCGTGATAGTCCTCACGCAGGGAGTGCCGATCGAGGCTCTTGTAGATATCATGCAACTTCCTGACCGTCGGCGAGAGCTTCTCCGCCTCTTCGAGGACGTCGCCGTAATCAGGCAGGGCGTTCTGGGTGTTGGTGTTCAGGATGTTGGTAATCAGCACCGAGTAATGAGCGACGATGGCCCGCCCCGATTCGGAGATGATGTTCGGGCAGGGCACGCCGGCCTCCGTGCAGATATTTTTCACCTGGTAGACAACGTCGTTGGCGTATTCCTCGATAGAGTAGTTGACGCTGGAAAAGTAGCTCGACTTCGATCCGTCATAATCAACCCCCAGACCGCCGCCGATATCGAGATACTCGAGATCGACTCCCATCTTGCGCATCTCGGCATAGATCCGGCTACCCTCGATCAGAGCATTTTTGATCTTGTCGATCTTGGTAATCTGACTGCCAATATGAAAATGCAGCAACTTGACATGATCGAGCAGATCATGCTTTTTCAGAAGATCAATGGCAGCGAGCAGCTCCGAAATCTTTAAACCGAATTTGGCGTCACTGCCCCCCGAGGTTGCCCACTTGCCCGTGCCCTTCGAAGACAGCTTGACGCGGATGCCGAGCTTCGGCACGATGCCGATCTTTTCCGACAAGGCAATGATCTTCTCCAACTCAAACAGCTTCTCGACCACGATGGTGATGTCGTAACCGATCTTGTTGGCGTAGAGGATGGTTTCGATGAAATCATTATCCTTGTAACCGTTGCAGATAATCTGCAGATCCTTGCCGGTCGCAAACGAGATTGCCGCGACCAGTTCCGGCTTGGAACCGACCTCCAGGCCGATCTTATACCTTTTTCCGAACTCGGTGATAGCTTCAACCACCTGGCGCTGCTGGTTGACCTTGATCGGAAAGAAGGTCTGATAACCGGCCGGGTAGTCGTACTCTTCGATAGCGTATTTGAAAGCACGGTTGATTGCCGCAATGCGCCCCTGCAACACGTCCATAAAACGCAGCAGGATCGGCGGCTTTATTTTACGTTTAATCAGATCTTCGACTAGGGTTCGCAGGTCGATGGCGTACTTCGAGTTCGGCGATGGATGAACACAGACGTGCCCCTTGCGGTTGATGGAAAAGAACCCATCGCCCCAGTTGTCAATATTGTAAATCTTTTCTGAGCTTTTGACTGACCAGCGTTCCATGGAAAAGCCCTCTCTCGCGATGCCGTTGAATCGTTGAATTGTTGAATCGTTGCATCGATTCAACTGGTTTCCCCTGTATTACGAAAGCCTGCTCCGGAAATCCTCGTAGCCAAAGCTCCTGACCACTTTCAGCTGCCCGGTCTCTGGTTCAAAAGTGCACAGGTGGGGATGCTGGATGCCGTTAAAGGTAGTGGTCTTGACCATGGTGTAGTGGGACATGTCGAGGAACGCCAACCGGGCACCGGGTTGCAGCGGTTGCTCGAACGACCAGTCACCGATAACGTCGCCGGCCAGACAGGACGGCCCGCCGAGGCGATAGGTGTAAGCCTTGACACCGGGGTCATAACCATCCCTGATCGCTGGCCGGTAAGGCATTTCGAGGATGTCCGGCATGTGACAGGTCGCCGAGACATCGAGGATCGCACTGTCAACCTGGTTTTCGACAACATCCAGGACTTCACCGATCAGCAGACCTGTGCCTATGACGACTGCCTCGCCCGGTTCGAGGTAGACCTCGACCTGGTATTTGTGCCGGAAGTACCTGACCAGATCAACCAGGCCATCAATATCGTAGCCCTGGCGGGTGATGTGATGACCGCCGCCGAAGTTGAGCCATTTCATCCCCGGCAGGAACGCGCCGAACTTTTTTTCAAAAACATCCGCAGTCCGCGCCAGAGGTTCAAACAGATGTTCACAGAGGGTATGGAAGTGCAATCCTTCCACCCCGGCCAGGGAGCTGCCATCGAATTCGCTGCGCCGGATGCCGAGCCGCGAATTCCTGGCACAGGGATCGTATAGCTCGGTATGGCCCTCGGAGTGCTCAGGATTGACCCGCAGGCCGATCGACACCCTGCCCCGCTCCTTTTCCCACAGCGGCCGGAAGCGTTCCATCTGGTTGAAGGAGTTGAACACCAGGTGATCGGAGATCGCCAGAAGTTCGGCGACATCGCTCTCCTTGAAAGCTGCCGAGAAGGAATGGACCTCGCCGCCGAACTCTTCGCGACCCAACCGTGCCTCCCAGGGCGATGAGGCACAGACGCCCTGCAGCGTCTGCCGGATCACCGGGAAGGTGCTCCACATGGCAAAAGCCTTGAGCGCCATCAGGATCTTCGCCCCGCTGCGCCGCTGCACCTCGTCGAGAATCGACAGGTTGTGGCGCAAACGACCAAGGTCGACGACGTAAGCCGGCGACGGGGCGAGTTCTAGAATTTTCGGGATATCGATACCGGTCAAATCAAAAACCTTTATTCGCCACGGAGACACTGAGAGAATCTAAAAAAATAATGCTTTAGATTAACCCAACAGCTTTTCCTCTGTGTCTCCGTGTCTCTGTGGCAAAGTTTTGTCGTTAGAGTTCTGGCCACTCACCTTCGACCACCACATGCGGCAACCCCATCGGCCCGACTTCGTCCAGAAACGGCTGAGGATCGAACTGCTCCATGTTCCAGACCCCGGCCTTGTGCCACCTTCCGGTCAGCATCATGATGCCGCCGACCACCGCCGGCACACCTGTCGTATAGCTGATCGCCTGAGAGTTGACTTCTTGGTAGCACTTCTCATGGTCGCAGATGTTGTAGATGTAAACCTGCTTGCGTCGTCCATCCTTGACTCCACGAGCAATCACACCGATACAGGTCAGCCCCTTGGTCAAGGGTCCGAGCGAGCCGGGATCGGGCAGAACGGCCTTGAGAAATTGCAGAGGGACGATCTTCTGGCCGTTGTATTCAACTTCATCGATCCGCGTCATGCCCACATTCTGCAGCACTTCGAGGTGCTTGAGATAGTTGTCGGAGAAGGTCATCCAGAACTGGGCTTTCTTGATGGTCGGCATGTGTTTGACAATCGACTCCATCTCCTCGTGGTAGAGCCGGAAGATATTCATTGGCCCGATCCCTTCGGGAAAGTCGAAGCTGCGCTTGGTCGACAACGCTGCGGTCTGCACCCACTGCCCGTTCTCCCAGTGCCGGCAGGCCGCAGTCACCTCGCGGATATTAATCTCCGGGTTGAAGTTGGTGGCGAACGGCTGGCCGTGACTGCCGGCGTTGGCGTCGATGATATCGAGCTCGTGGATTTCTTCAAGGTAATGCTTCGCCGCCAGGGCGGTGTAGACGTTGGTCACGCCGGGGTCGAAGCCGCTGCCGAGCAGGGCCATGATGCCCTTTGCCCTGAATCGCTCCTGATAGGCCCACTGCCAGCTGTATTCGAAGTGTGCTGTATCGAGTGGCTCGTAGTTGGCGGTATCGAGATAGTCAACGCCGGTTTCAAGGCAGGCGTCCATGATGGTCAGATCCTGGTAAGGCAGCGCCACGTTGATGACCAGCCTGGGTTGCTCCTGCTTGATCAGAGCCACCAGCTCCGGCACATTGTCGGCATCCACCCGGGCCGTTTTGATTGCGACATCGGCGATTTCTGCGGCGATAGCATCGCATTTGGACCTGGTGCGCGAGGCCAGGGTGATCGCGGAAAAAATATCCTTGCGCTGGGCGCACTTGTGCACGACAACCCGACTGACGCCACCGGCACCGATGATTAAGACCTTACTCATGCCTGTTCTCCTCTTAAGGGATACCTTTAATAGCCAAAGCAGGAAAACCCCTAATAATCAAATGTTGGCGGCGTGACCACCCACAGGATTTGCGCTATCCCTTTGCCGATATTACGCACCGTGTGACGTCGATCGGAAGCGAACAGGAAACATTCGTCCTTGTTCACCGTGTAGACCTTGTCATCGAGACAGACCTCGATACGACCGCACAGCAAATATCCAAACTCCTCGCCTTCGTGAACATCCTGGAGGTCCATTTCCGCTCCCGGTTTGAGAGTCACCAGCGCCGGGTCCAGTTCGCGGTTCTGGGCACCGGGAACCAGAAGTTCGACCGTCACCGGGTCGTCGTCGTCAGTCGACTGCACCCGGGACTTGCTGCCAAACACCACCTCGGTCTCGACCGGCACGGTAAAAAACTCCTGCATGCTGACACCGAACACATCGAGGATATCCTTGAGAGTGGCAATCGACGGACAGGTGGTATCATTCTCCACCTGCGAGATATAACCCTTGGTCAAATCCGCGCGACTTGCGAGCTCTTCCTGGGTCAGCGAATTGATCATCCTGAGCCGTTTAAGCTGGCTTCCGATCTCCACAGAATTCTCCTTGTTTAGTTATACTAATCAAAATGTCAGGCAGGAATAATATCCATTTTGCATCATTTGTCAATCAGAAATATACCTCTGTCAGGACACGCAGACCAGCGCCCGTCAAGGCTGAATACGCTCAAAAGTCTGTCATGAACAGGGCTATTTCTCCTTGAAAGAGATCTGCAGACATGCTCTAATTTCCCAAATAATCAATAAACGTCTATTCACCCCTCATATCTCGGCGGATAAAGTTAATGAATATTTTGACACGCAAAGAGCTCTCATTCATCATCCTCTGTATAATCACCTTCTCACTGACGGCATGCACTATGGCTCAACAATCTCTCGGTAACCCGGAGGCTCCCTATCCGCCAACGGAAAATCCCGAAGTCGGCGACATCTACCACCTGCCAACCGGTATCAAGGTCACCGCAGAGCAGATGAATGCAGCGCTTACGGATGCCCGCATCGTCTATGTCGGCGAGACCCACGACAACCCCGCCGCACACCGCCTGGAGTTACAAATCCTCAAGGCCGTGGCGGAACGTTATCCGGGCCAGACGAGTCTCGGTCTGGAGATGTTCAATACCGGGCAACAGGAGGTTCTCGACCTGTGGGTTTCCGGCGAACTGAGTGAGAAGGAGTTCCTGAAGAAATCGGCCTGGTACGACACCTGGCGCATGGACTATGCCTATTACCGTGACATCCTGAACTATGCCCGCGAGCATCGGATTCCGGTCATCGGCTTGAATGCGCCCCGCGAGATGGTCAAGGCGGTCGGCAGTAGCGATCTGGACGCCCTGGATGAGGATATGCGCTCCCAGTTGCCGGAGTTCGACCTGAGCGACCCTTACCAGCGGGCCATGACCGAGGCGATATATTCCGGCCACGGCCAGGGCGAAAAAATGCTCGACGGTTTTATCCGCGTGCAAACCCTCTGGGATGAGACCATGGCGGAAAGCATCGTGCGCAGATTGACCGAAAAGGGCTCCGGACACCACATGGTGGTCATGGCCGGTGGTCATCACATCCGTTTCGGGTTCGGTATCCCGCGGCGTGTCTACCGCCGCCTGCCGACATCCTACGCGCTGGCAGGCAGTCACGAACTGGTCGTCCCGGAGGAGAAGCAGGGAGATATAATGAATGTCGCTATGCCGGGCTTCCCGATGCCTCCTTATGACTACCTGCTTTACACGGCATATGAGAGCCTGCCCGAAAACCGTGTCAAACTCGGTGTGCATATGGAGGAAGAGGAGGGTAAGGTGGTCGTCAAAAGGGTTGTGCCGGATTCGGCGGCAGACAATGCCGGAGTTTTGTCCGGGGACGTTATCATCGCCCTGGGTGGTGTAGCCATCCTGGATAATTTTGACTTGATCTACGAGGTGCAGCAACGCTCCAGCGGAGATCAAGCGACCCTGACCGTCGACAGGCAGGGTGAACAGCTCAAACTCAACGTTACATTCATACCGATGCCGGTGCCGGACAATCACAACAAGTAAGGGGACCGGCTCCGCATGGAGCCGACCCCCGTTCAAGTCTCTTTAAAAGTCCGGGACAGACACCTTGCGGAGCCAGTTCCTCAGGCCTTGCCGGCACTCCCCAGGACCGCTTCATTTTTATGATTCAGTAGAGTGATCAGCTCTTTGCGCGCCGCACCAAGGTATTTGCGCGGATCGAACTCGCCGGGGTGGTTGGCCAGGTACTCACGCACCTTGGCGGTGACCACCAGTCGACCATCGGAATCGATGTTGATTTTGCAGACGGCGCTCTTGGCGGCCCTGCGCAACTGTTCTTCCGGCACGCCTACAGCCCCTTCCATTTTGCCGCCGTACTTGTTGATCAATGCAACGTAATCCTGAACCACACTTGAAGCGCCGTGCAGGACAATCGGAAAACCAGGGATGCGCTTCTCGACCTCGTCAAGGATATCGAAGCGTAGCGGCGGTGCTTCTTCGCCGGCTTTCAGCTTGAACTTGAAGGCACCGTGGCTGGTGCCGATCGAAATCGCCAAGGAATCGACGCCGGTCTTTTTGACGAAATCCTCGACTTCTGCAGGTTTGGTGTAGGTGGATTTTTCGGCCTGGACATCGTCCTCAATCCCCGCCAGAACTCCCAGTTCGCCCTCAACGGTCACGTCAAACTGGTGGGCATACTCAACGACTTTTTTGGTCAGGGCAACATTCTCATCGTAGGGCAGGTGCGAACCGTCGATCATGACTGAAGAGAAACCATTGTCAACACACGACTTGCAGACTTCGAAGGAATCGCCGTGGTCAAGATGCAGGCAGATGGGCAGATTGACACCCATTTCCTGGGCCATCTTCACGGCACCCATCGCCATGTAGCGCAACATGGTGGCGTTGGCATATTCGCGCGCGCCCTTGCTGACCTGGATAATGACAGGCGAGCGACTCTCCACACAGGCTGTGACGATCGCCTGAAGCTGTTCGAGATTGTTGAAATTGTAAGCGGGAATAGCATACCCGCCCGCCATCGCTTTGGCGAACATGTCACGGGTATTAACCAGTCCGAGTTCCGAATAGTGTACGTTGTCGCTCATCAGAAAAATCCTCCCTTGTGGCTGTCGCGGTTGCCATTACTTTAATAACTCTTAATACCAATTCAGGCCCGACAAGTCCAGACCAAACTCCCGCAAAGGGTATTCATGATCGATCGGTGACGTCCGGATTCTGACGATTGCCGAACTGTCTCCGGCCCGTCTCAGCGCAGGGGATCGAGAAGTGCTTCGAGGCCATTGAGCTTGATCTCGTATACGGCCCGCAACTTTCTGCCCAGCCTGCCTTCCGGGAAGCCTTTTCCGGAGAACCAGACCAGGTAGCTCTCCGGCAGGTCGATGATCCGCCACCCCTCATACTTGCCGAACGGCATGCGTGCTGCCATCAGCTCCAGAAGTTCAGCGTGGTCAAAAACCGGAGTCTCGCTCATATTGCTTGTTTGAGAGCCTCGATCAGGCTAGTCAACTCATCGATACTGCTCACCCGTTTCATTTTGCGAACCAGTCTGGAGAACGCCGGTGTGTCGATAAAGGTCAGGACATCTTTAACCTTGCCAAGAATCTGCTTTTCGCCACAGAAAATTTCCCGGTAACGGGTCAGCAAGTCGTCCAGGTAGCGGTGCAGCATGCTCGCGGTTTCGGCTTCCGTCGGCTGTCCGGTATAGCGGCTGCGCAGACGTTCAAAGAGTAACGGATCGGCGATTGCCCCGCGGCCCAGCATCAGCCCGGCGGCTCCGGTCTCCTCCAGAATGCGCAAACCTTCGGCAACGGTGCGGACGTCACCATTGGCAATGACAGGTATGGCGGTCTCACGCACAACGCGTCTGGTAATCGTGTGATCGGCTGAGCCAGCATACTGTTGTGTGACAATGCGTGGGTGAAGGACCAGGAAATCGACCCCGGCGACGGCAAACAACGGCAAAAGTGCAAAAATCTGTTCTGGGTCGTCATAGCCAGCCCGTAATTTGATCGAGAAAGTCCCTGAAATAGCAAGGCGCAGGGCAGGGAGAAGCTCGGCCAGAAGATCGGGATGCTTCAGCATGGCCCCGCCGGTGGCACCGCTGGTCATGCGTCCGTATGGACACCCCATATTGAGATTGATATGGCGGGCACCGACGCCTTCCGCGTTACGGGCGGCCACCACCAGTGCCTTGACATTGTTGCCGACCAGCTGCGCCACCAGCGGCACGCAGCCGGTGGTGCTGGCGGCCTCTTTCAGATCGTTGCGGCCAAGGTGAATGTGACTGACATTGCTGACGCGCATAAATTCGGTAAAAACCACATCGGGTCGCACCCAGTCAATAAACAGGGCGCGCATGGCCCGGTTGGTCACACCCTGCAACGGGGCCAGCATCAGGGGGAGACTGCCCTCCTGCCAGGGCAGTGTACGCAAAGGTTTGTCTGCAAAGGTAGCTGTGGACTCAACGGTGGGCATGGTGGCTTGTCTGTCAATCCGGTGCGTGCATATCACATGCAGAGGTTTCCGCTATCACGCTCTGATTGCGGCCGGAGTTTTTGGCCTGGTAGAGGGCCTCATCGGCCATGGCAACCACTTGCGAAGGAGAGAGGCTCCGGTTCGGGATGACACTGGCAATACCAATACTGATGGTGACCAGCGGCGACACCAGCGATTCACTGTGCGGTAGAGACTGTTTCCGAATGCCGGCATGGAAGGAAGCTGCCAGCTCCCTGGCTCCCCGGAGGTCCGTATTGGGAAGAATTGCGACAAATTCCTCGCCGCCATAGCGGGCCAGGAGATCACCGGCCCGGCAGAGTGCGCTCTGCAAAGCCCACGCGACTTTCTGCAAGCAGACATCCCCTTCGATATGGCCGTAGTGATCGTTGTAGCGTTTGAAATAATCAATATCGATCATGACCACCGAAAACGGCTGTTGTTCGCGTTGCCCCCTCAGCCATTCACGGGACAGGAACTCATTGAAGGAACGCCGGTTGGCCAGGCCGGTAAGGCTGTCCGTTACCGAGAGCCTTTCCAGTTCGCGGTTCATTTCCGCAAGCCGTTCGTTGAGAATCAGCAGATCGTCTTCACGGGCTTTGCGACGGTTCATCTCGGTTTTCAAACGCAGGGCAGCGCGCGTCCTGGCCAGCAGTTCCGTATGACTTGGCGGCTTGGTGATGAAATCAGTGGCTCCGGCTGAAAACGCGGCAGCCAGTCCATCGAGGTAGTCGGCGCCACTGATAATGATGATCGGCACGTCTCTGAAGACAACATGGCTGGAAAACTCCCGACAGGCTTCAATACCACTTTTGCCCGGCAGGTTAATATCCAGCAGGACCAAATCCAGATCGGTTTCCGTTTTGTCGGGCTCATTGAATCCGATCGTTCGGTAGGCCTCTTCAATCGAATCGCAGAGGACCAAGTCTGTGAAACCGACTTCATTGAGCAGGTCACTGATGAAAGTTCGAGAAACCAGGGAATCATCAACGATCAGAATGCTCATCATGGCACCATTTACAGACAATCCGTTAAGTCCGACATACAGCCGGGCAGCTTCGAGCTCGTTATAGAATAACGCAACTGCTTGAAAAGTAAAAGTCTCCAAGGGCCGATTACCCTCAATCGCTCAAGGCCTCCAGCTCCTGCCAGCGGTCATAAATTTTTTCGAGCTCGTTTTCAGCGGCGGCTAACCGTGCTGTGGTTGCAGCAACCTGCGCCCCAGCCGTGCGGTAGAACCCGGGGTCTGCCATCGTTGCGTGCAGTCCGGCAATTTCTGTTTCGAGGCTATCTATTTGTCGTGGCAGATTTTCCAGCTCACTCTTTTCCTTGAAAGTCAGCTTGCGGGCACGCTCCTTCTTCGGCTTTTCTTTGGCCGGGATCTTTGCCTTGGGAGCACCTTCCGGTTCAGGTCTCTGGCGCAGCCAGTCGTCATAGCCGCCGATGTATTCAGAAATCCTGCCATCGGCATCGAAAACAAGCGTGCTGGTGACAACCCGGTTCAGGAAAGCACGGTCGTGACTGACCAGGAACAGGGTGCCTCTGAACTCGGCCAAAAGCTCTTCAAGCAGGTCAAGGGTCTCCAGGTCGAGATCATTGGTCGGCTCGTCAAGAACCAGGACATTGGCTTCACGGGTAAACAACCGGGCCAGCAGCAATCGATTGCGCTCACCACCGGAGAGGATGCGGGCCGGGCTGCGTGCCCGGTCAGGGGTAAACAGGAAGTCCTGCAGATACCCGATCACATGACGGGATCGGCCGCCGATCACCACCGTGTCCTGCTCGCCGGCAAGATTCTGCTGAACTGTCAGTTCAGGATCAAGCTGCTCGCGCAGCTGATCGAAATAAATTATCTGCAGGTTGGTGCCGAGTTTGACCGTGCCCTGCTGTGGCGGCAATTCACCGAGAAGGAGCTTAAGCAAGGTGGTTTTGCCAATACCGTTGGGACCGATGATGCCGATCCGATCGCCGCGCATCACCGTTGTCGAAAAGTCTTTAACCACGGTTGCCTCGCCGTAACCAAAGGACAGTTCCTTAACCTCGGCGACCAGCTTGCCGCTGCGTTCAGCCTCCTGCAGATTGAAACGGGCCGCGCCAAGCTGCTCCCGGCGCTGACGATGTTCTTCACGCATTTTCTTCAACTCGCGCACTCGACCTTCGTTACGGGTGCGACGGGCCTTGATTCCTTTGCGGATCCAGACTTCCTCTTCGGCCATTTTTTTGTCGAACCTTGAATTCTCCTGAGCTTGTGCGTGCAGCAGCTCCTCTTTGCGTTGCAGAAACGTGTCATAGTCACAAGCAAAGTCGAACAGGCGGCCGCGGTCAATTTCAACAATACGGGTGGCCAGGTTTCGCAAAAAAGCCCGGTCGTGAGTGACGAAGACCAACGTCAGATTCTCACGCTGCAGAAATTCTTCCAGCCAGGTAATCGACTCGATATCAAGGTGGTTGGTCGGCTCGTCGAGCAGGAGGATCTCTGGATCGCTGGCCAGCGCCCTGGCCAGAAGGACCCGGCGCATCATGCCTCCGGACAAACTCGCAACCGGCAGTTCGGCAGGCAGCTTGAGCCGCGAGAGAACCTGCTCAATCCTTTGTTGATGTACCCAGCCGTCAGAACTTTCGAGCTCATGCTGCACATTTGAGAGCGCGTCGTGCAGGTCGGTTTCGCCCCCATCCATGCGCAGGGTCAGGTTATGATAACGGCAGAGCTGCACGCCGACAAGACCCAGACCTTGAGCAATGGTCTCGTAGACTGTGCCCTGCAGATCACGGGGGACATCCTGATCAAGGCGGGCAACACGCAAACCCTGACGGCGATCGATGACACCCTCATCCGGTGGCACTTCTCCGGAAATCACTTTAAGCAGGGTCGATTTACCGGTACCATTGCGACCGAGCAGGCAGATGCGCTCACCCCTGGCAATGCGCAGCGAGATATCCTCGAAAAGAGGCGGCCCGCCGAAAGCCAGACTGATATTGCGGAGATTAATGAAGGCCATAAATAATTTTCCTTGAAAGAAGGGGGATTATGGCAGAAGCTTGCCGCGATGCAAATAAAATCGGTCACAGGCCGACGCTGTTCGTTCTGAATGATTCTGCAACGGATTTTCTCCTTCGGGAGCGAGGACTGATGTGAGACTGAAGAGCAATAACCGCTTGTTTGAATGGAGATTATAAATGCTCGAATTTGGCCGTATGAACCGGCTGGAAGTGCATGCGATTGATCAGGATGGTGCATGGCTGCGGATCGGCCAGGAGCAGGCGCTTTTGTCGAAACGCGAACTGACGGCAGAAATCGCTCCGGGCGAACTGCTTGATGTTTTTGTCTATGCCGACAGCTCCGATCATCCGGTTGCGACTCTTCGCAGGCCATTGGCCGAAGCGGGTGAGTTTGCACTGATGCGCACCAGCCAGGTCAACGTCCATGGCGCCTTCATGGATTGGGGCCTGGCCAAAGACCTGCTGATCCCGCATAAAGAGCAGCTTGAGGAGATGAGACCCGGTCGTTCCTACCTGGTCAATGTGCGTCTCGACCGGACAGGTCGTCCGATCGGCACGGCACGTATCGACAAATGTCTCACCAGCCCTGACGGAACCATCGGCAACGGCCAGGAGGTTGACCTGATCGTCTGGGAGTTTACGGATCTCGGTGCCAAAGTGATCATCAATCATCGCTTCGGCGGCTTGCTCTACAATGACGAGATCGGTGATCGCCTCAAGTATGGTGATCGGATAAAAGGCTATATTCGCCAGATTCGTGCCGATGGCAAAATTGACTGTACACTGAGTATGGGCACCAGTGATGACAGAGACGACGCCAAGGCAAAAATTATGCAGGCCTTAGTGGAGAATCAGGGCTTTCTGCCACTGCACGACAAGAGCCCGGCAGAACTGATTCAGGAGACGCTCGGCTTGAGCAAGAAACTTTTCAAGAAAGGGGTTGGCGGCTTGTACAAAGCCGATCTGATTGAACTGACAGACCAGGGGCTCCGATTGAAAGAAAAGTCCTGACTCCAGTTTGACAGATCGCGAAGGTTATTGTAGAAATCTAGGGAGCGGCTTGCTCCAATCGGTGGTCGGTTTAAAGCCGCGCAAGCCCCTAATCTTGAACAATGCAAGGAGAACCAAGATGGCAACTTATACCTGTGCAAAATGTGGAATGGGCGTCAATGCAACCTGCGCCAAGTGCGACAGCCCACTTGAAAACGATTCGCTGGTTCTGGGCAACGGCAGCAGCGTACAGATTTCGAAGTGCCCGAACGGGCACGGCAAGATCAAGTCGCCGATGTGCTGCGGTGAGGATATGAGCTGTTCGCTTTAGGGGAAATAACGCCAATGGAAAAAGGGCAACCGCTTGGTTGCCCTTTTTCATTGAGCACGGTAAGTAACACTGACCAAAGGCCCCACACGCGACTGTCTTTCGAGGTGAGTTTCAACCAAGCAGGATGGAAATTCTATCGGAAACAAAACCTGTCCGGCAGCGTATGAGGATTGGGTTTTCTCGGGTCATCTACGAGACAGGACCATTTCTCCTGGATAATGGAAAACAATTCACCGGCCATCAGACGACTTCCCAGCGGAGACAAATGAGCATGGTCACTGTATAATGCAAATCTGGAGAAAATGGACTTCTCACGCATCATGAAATTTTGCACCGTATCTGTCCAGTCGTGATATTCGAAACCAAATTGCGCCACTATTCCTGGCAAATCTTTCCTTAAGGTGTGGGTTTTTTCTATACGTCGATCCGACCACCCCAATTCCAAGAAAATATCACGTAAATTATATTCCATATATGTCTCGAACATGACAGTAATATTGTTATTGAAACGGTCAGATATGGAATTCAATTCTGTCAAGGTGTCTCTCGCTGTTGTTGTCCAATCGGCATCGCCCATAAAATCATTCTGACAGGCAATATATATCAAGCCGATGTACTTTTTCCCATCACTCAGTTGTTTTGCTCTTAAGAAGGCCTGATGCCCGTTATATCCTCCGATCCCGGCATTGATGATCTGATATTCCTTCCCGACCATTTTCTGTAAATGGCTTGCCACGGTGTTTTCGTCATCCACGCCGACACCAAAAGCCACGCTGTCTCCGATGACGAGAATCTGCTTGTCAGATTCGACACGGGGGACTGTTCTCCTGAATCCTTCACTGTCTGTAGAATACGCATAGTCCAATCGCGATTCTTGTTGTATATAAGATTTCAGTTCTGTAGAAATATGTGAAATATCAGAGGCTTGCAGATGTAGAGAGGGGGGATCAACGTTGAGTGCTTTGGTCGATTTTAGCAGATTGACGGATACGTTTATATCCGGATTTAACACGTAACCCAGTTCGTCGTCGAGATGTGTCAAATAAGTCTGGTGTTCAGTCAATTTCGTCGGATTATCGGCATTTTCAATTGGGGCCTTTAACAGCGTCAGTTCTGCCAAAAGATCATCAGGTAATCGCATCACAGTCTTATAAGATTTCGAGGAAGAGAGTATGTTCCCAAGTTTGCTGAGATTTGTGGAGAAACCTGCTTTATATGCAACAAACAAGAAGATGACTCCGCAGATTGCCGTGGCCGCCAAAAACCCGGTTATATATGCAAACAGGATATGGGATTGGTTCGATTTTGGCTTGTCCGAATTGTTCTCCATCATGTGCCTTGCCTAGTTAAATGAAACCTCGTGGATAAGTCTTTGCGTTCAGTGACAGGGTTTTCCTGAGGCAGGTTGGCGCTACAATTTGCTTTTCTCGCTGTGTAAAGACCGACTCCTGACAGGGCATGGTTCTGTGAAACCAATACATCGAGGCCGAGCATCAATGATTGGAAATTCACTTTAATGACTCCACATCCAACCGCAAGCGACAGAAAGATTTCACCATATAGCATCGTATATTACTGCAACGTTAATACGGATGGTCCATGTCGCTGGCTGTAAATCGATGTGCCCGCGTGCGAAAGACAGAGTCCTTTCCATTCTTCCAGGCCTTGATCCTCATTGCGTCTTTACCCAATGCCCGTCTGATCAACCCAACGGGGAAAACCAGAACGAAAAAAACTATGGTCAAAATAATCTTGGAAACAACCGTACCCAAAGCTGTGCTCAAAGCAAACCAGAACCTGGCGAAGGGTTTAAAAACGGGTGGGTAGGTCATGGCCACGAGTAGAAAGACGATGGCCAGTATCATGAAGAGCTGCTGTTTCCATCCCTGATAACAGATAAGGCTGATGAGAACCAGGGCCAGTCCGGAGTCCTTGCACTTTTCAACGGAGAGCGATTTATTATCGATTTTCATATCAAGTAACCTTCATTAACCCTGCAGGTTTTCAGCCCCGGGATTAAAAACTTCCGCGATTTTTCAATGAGCCGCGTAGACAGAGCCCCTGCTAGTCAAGTTCATACTTTTGCTGCCAATAATCACGGTCTGCGTATTGGGGCTGTTCCTCCTTTTTGAACAGGAAATCTCCCATGACCAGGTAATCCATCTCGGTCCCCATGAAGCAACGATAGGCGTCCTCGGGGTTACAGACAATGGGTTCACCCCGGACATTGAAACTAGTATTGACGATAACGCCATAACCGGTGCGTTGACGAAAGGCCTCGATCAATTGCCAGTATCTCGGGTTAACATTCTTGTTAACTGACTGTATCCGGGCAGAATAGTCGATGTGGGTAATAGCCGGCACGTCTGACCGGAGATGGTAAAGACGATCGTACAGCGGCCTGGAATGATACCCTTCCGGAAGGGGAGTCTGCCGTTCCTTGCGAACCGGCGCAACCAGCAGCATATAAGGCGATGGTCGGTCGAGTTCGAAAAACTCGGGGATACATTCCTCGATGACCGACGGGGCAAAAGGTCGGAACCCTTCACGGTACTTGATCTTCAGATTGAGTTTTTTCTGCATTTCCGGGTGTCTGGCGTCGCCAAGAATGCTCCGGTTGCCCAGCGCTCTTGGCCCGTATTCCATCCGCCCCTGGAACCAGCCGACGACCTGGCCATTTTCCAGCAACTCCGCCGCCGCCATGCAGAGACGGTCAAAATCGTCATAATGATGATACGTGGCGCGGTAACGACGAGCTACCTTGAGAATCTCACGATCGTTAAACTCCGGGCCCAGGAAAGCCCCCTTCATCATGTCCCGTCCGACATTCTCTTTGGGCTTGCCAAGGTAAATATGCCAACCGGCAAGGGCAGCGCCGAGAGCTCCACCCGCATCGCCACTGGCGGGCTGAATCCAGATATCCTTGAACATTCCGGTCCGCAAAAGTTTACCGTTGACCACACAATTGAGGGCCACGCCTCCGGCCATGACCAGATAATCGCTTTTGGTTAACTCACGGGCCGTGCCAGCTAACCGCAGCACAATCTCCTCGGTGACTTCCTGGATGGCCAGGGCCATATCCATGTAGTTCTGGTCCAGTTCAGTCTCTGATTTACGCCGGGGCAAACCGAACAGCTTCTCCCATGCATCGTCAACGCACATGGTGAGCCCGGTGGCGTAATTGAAATAATTCATGTTCAGCAGGAACGATCCGTCTTCACGAAGGTCTACCAGTTCCGAGAGTATCAGGGCCTTCCATTTTTCGACTTGCGAGGATCCCGACCTGCCATAGGGGGCCAACCCCATCAATTTGTACTCGCCGCTGTTGACCTTGAAACCGCAGTAATAGGTAAAAGCTGAATAGAGCAGACCCAGGGAATGTGGAAAATCGAGTTCGCGCAAGATCTCAATGCTGTTGCCCCGCCCGACGCCAATAGTACAGGTAGCCCATTCCCCGACACCGTCAATGGTGAGAATCGCCGCCTCTGGGAAGGGCGATGGGAAAAAGGCGCTGGCGGCATGTGAAAGGTGATGTTCGGGAAAAAGGAGCTTGGGGATCTTGCCGCCGAGTTTTTCAAACTCCTCGCGCAACATCTGGCGCATAAGGAGTTTCTCCTTGATCCAGACCGGCATCGCCGACAGGAAGCTTGGTAAGCCTTTGGGAGCGAAACTGTGATAGGTTTCGAGTAAACGCTCGAACTTCACATAGGGCTTGTCATAAAAGACCACGGCATTGACATCCTCAAGGCCCAGACCTGCCTCGTCAAGGACATAGGCAACCGCATGCCGGGGGAATGAGGCGTCCTGCTTCTGCCTGGTAAAACGCTCCTCATGTGCAGCTGCGACGATCTCACCATCCACCACCAAGGCCGCCGCACTGTCATGGTAAAATGCCGATATGCCCAGAATTACCTCCGGCATCATTCAAGCTCCTGTCTAGAAAACAGCATAAATAAATGGGGCGATGGCTGACCCACCGGTCAGCACGATCAGGACACCAAAAAAAAGCAGGGTCAGTATGATAGGCAAGAGCCAGATTTTTTTTCTGACCTTCATAAAACCCCATAAATCCTTCAGAAAATCCATACATTCAATCCTTATGTACAGGGTTCATTAAGAATTTGAGACTAATATCCCCGGAAAGTATAATCCACGGATTAGTCTCAACACTCTATTATTCGACACAATAATATTTAAACCACATTAAATCAAACTTCTTATGCACCTGACTCCAGTTGACAGTCTTTCGCTTCTACTACTACCGGGGACACGATATAGCCAAGGCCAAGGTGTTTCTATCGGGACAATAGCCCAACGTCACGCCAACGATCAAGTGAGAGTTAAAATGACGGAGAGCCATTGAGGCTGACATTGGCCCCCAGAAGACAGAAGGTCGCTTAGACTGAGGACGCCTACGGGTCATCCTTGAAGACCAGAGGAACGCCTTGATGGCTGCGACTGCAACAAATAAACAGTTAAGGGATTCACCCGCCGACTTTGCTCTGCAGAGCATCAAAAACCATATCCAACACTGCTTTCTGCCGCACTTCGTGTTTGTTCAAGACCGCCAGGCAATGGCCCATCGGGAAGCGTTTGTGCAGGTATTCGGCATCGCGTCCGGAGAGGATGATGATGCGACTTTTGTCGATGCCCTTTTCTATTGCGTAGGCAAGCAGTTTACTACCATCAAGTCCCGGCATCTCCAGGTCGAGGAGCAGCAGATCGAGGTCGGCATTGATCTGGCCCAAGGCTTTGGTCGGGTTTTGGTGGGCGACGATATCCAGCTTGGGATAGCGCTTTCGCACATAATCGCTCAGGAATTCGAGGAAAAGACGGTCATCATCAATGAGCAGGATCTTTTTCATGGTCTTTTTCCAACTTTCTCGTGCCTGGTTTTATCATTATACCAAGTGTCGCTGGAAATGGTGACTGACGGCAACCCTTTTCCCAGCCTCGAATTTAAACTATCATGACTTCACAGGCATGCAAATCCGACAACTTTTGTGACTGGAGAACAAAATGCACATTGTTGCAGTACATGGCTGGCAGAGAGAAGAGGCTGCTGTTGCCGAAGCCATTGCCGCTGCCCTGGGCTGCCTGGCTTTTGAAGCCCGGCAGAAGATCTCCGGCGGCGGGCCGGCGGTCATTGCAAGTTTCGCTGCTCAGGAGCGGGCCGAGACCTTGGCAGAGACGTTATCCCGGGACGGGGTCCCGGCGCTGGTACTCGATACCGATGCCGTTCGTCGAAGGGAAAAGCCGTTCCTTGTTCGCCGTTTTGGGCTACAGCCACAGACGCTGCAACTCGAATCCTTTGCCGGAGAAGTATGCGCTGTAGATTATGCCGCGATCAAACTGCTGCTGGTCGCCACCTGCAGCGCCGGGCAAACGCAAACCACCGGCATCGTCACCGGTCGAAAATTCAGCCTCGGCAAAACCCTGCTGGCCGGTGGCCTGCCGATGACCAAAAAGGTGACGCGCGAGGAAACACTCACTACAGAGACACGCTGCGAGACCCTCTGGCTGTACACCCACCAACAAAAGACCATGATCTTCGACCGGGCCGCGCTGAACTACGACAGTCTGGGCGCCGCGATGCAGTTTACACGCGATCTAAATTTCACCCACCTGAAGAACGAGTTGCGCCGCCTTGCGCCGCAGGCTGTTTATGATGACCGCCTGCTCAAGCGAGCCAGGCTGGTGCGCATGCTCGGACCTTCTCTCAATCCGGAGACCGACCTCGATCTGGCTTTTGAACTCCTGTCCAGAAGCTTGTAAGAAAGACCTGCTCCCGGATCAGTCTTCAGCCGCCCCCCTGCGCATGGTCAAGCCGATTCGTTTACGCTGCAGATCAACCGACAGGACCCTGACCTGAACCTGCTGACCAACCTTGACCACCTGATTCGGATCTTTGACAAAGCGGTCGGCGAGCTGGCTGACGTGCACCAGGCCATCCTGATGTACCCCGATATCGACAAAAGCGCCAAAGGCCGCAACATTGGTCACAATCCCGTTGAGCGTCATGCCCTCCTTGAGGTCTTTGACTTCCATGACGTCATCCCGGAAACTGGCCGTCACGAAGCACGCGCGTGGGTCGCGGCCCGGCTTTTTCAGCTCGCTGACAATATCACGCAGCGTCGGCAGGCCAACATCTGCCCCGACGTACTTTTCCAGCCTGAGGTTGTCGAGCAAACAGGGTTGGGCAACCAGCGCTGGCACGTTAACACTGAGATCGGCAGCCATCTGTTCGACCAACCGGTAACGTTCCGGGTGCACCGCCGTATTATCAAGCGACTGTTCAGTTTTCCTGATCCGCAGAAACCCGGCGGCCTGCTCATAAGCCTTCCGGCCGAAGCGCGGCACCTTGAGCAGCTGATCACGTCGGGCAAAAGCCCCTTCGGTGTCGCGATAGCTGACGATTGATTTTGCCAGCGACTCACTGATCCCGGACACAAAACTTAGGAGGACCCAGCTGGCAGTGTTCAAATCGACGCCAACATAGTTGACACACGATTCAACCACATCATCAAGGGATTTTTTCAACGCGGTCTGGCTAACATCGTGCTGATACTGGCCGACGCCGATACTCTTCGGATCGACCTTGACCAGCTCGGCCAGAGGATCCTGCAAACGACGGGCGATGGAAATAGCGCCGCGCACGGTCAGGTCGAGATCAGGGAACTCCTCACGCGCGATATCCGAGGCCGAGTAGACGCTGGCTCCGGCCTCGCTGACCATGACCACCGGCATCTTTAAACCTGCCTCTCTCAGGCAGAGCCGCACAAACTGGTCCATTTCACGCCCGGCGGTGCCGTTGCCGATGGCAATCATCTCGACGACGTGGGCCTCAACAAGGCGCAACAAGTCACGCTTGGCCGCCTCAACCTTGCCAGCGCCTCCGGCATGCGGGTAGATAGTGACGTGCTCCAGAAAACGGCCGGTCGCATCGACCGCCGCAAGTTTCGAACCGGTCCGCAGGCCAGGGTCGACGCCGAGGACTTTGTGGCTGCCGGCGGGGGCGGCGAGCAGCAGGTTGCGAAGATTCTCCGCGAAAACCCTGATCGCTTCATCATCGGCCGCCTTTTTCGCCTGCAAGCGCAAATCCAAATCAATCGATGTGGTCAAAAGACGTTTATATGCATCAGCGATGATCTCTCTCAGCAGCTCGGCAAAGCGACTCTCGGCCCTTATGAAAAGCACCTGCAAACGGCCGAGGATCTCTTCCGCCGGGGCCTCGATCCGCAGTCGCAGGACGTCCTCTTTTTCGCCCCGCCGCATGGCCAGCATGCGGTGTGAAGGAATCTGCCGGAGCGGTTCGCTGAAATCATAGTACATTTCATACTTGCTGACAGCTTTTCCCTTGCCCCGGGCCGATTGTGAGCAAAACAGGCCCTTCCGCCAAGTCAACTCACGCACCATCGCCCTGGCCTGGGCGACATCGGCAAACTGTTCGGCGAGGATGTGGCCAGCTCCGGTCAAGGCCTCATCAGCGGTGGCAACTTCCAACTCCGGGTTGATAAATCCTTGCGCCAGTCGCAAGGCAGATTCTCCGCTGCCACGCGCAGTCAATAGTTGTTCAGCAAGGGGTTCCAGACCACGTTCTCTGGCAATCGATGCCTTGGTGCGGCGTTTTGGTTTGAAGGGCAGGTAGAGGTCTTCCAAATCTGTCTTCTGCCTTGCTACCACAATCATTTGCCGCAACTCTGCGGTCAGTTTGCCCTGCTCCTCGATCGATTTCAGGATCGTTTGCCGTCTCTCGTTCAGAGCCGTATGATACTCCAGTCGTTCCTGCAGCAATCGAATCTGTACTTCATCAAGCTCGCCCGTTGCCTCTTTGCGATAACGGGCAATAAAGGGAACCGTGGCTCCCTCTTCAAGAAGGGCGAGGGTCTGCATGACCTGTGCTTTTTGCAGACCGGTTTCTTCGATCAGGATGTGGAGGGTTGTCTCTTGTTCTGTTCCGAACATTTCTAGTTCGTCCTTGTTCATGTTTTGTGTGTTGGTCTATTTTTGGTTGAAGGATGGGGGTGAACCTATCATAACAGGACCTCTTGAAAGGGGGAATTTTGCGGCAAACAATGAGAGGATATGACTGTTCCTTTTGACCGCTTGTGTTCTCGCGTGACCGTGCTTTAATAGGCTCAGAGGGTGCGATGAGATTTTTACTCTACAATATTCGTTATGCGACCGGACCGAGGCTGCACAGATCTGCCAGCTCTTCAGGTAAAAACCTGGAACGCATCACTGCTTTTCTGCGCGATCTGGAACCAGATTTGGTCGGCCTGATCGAGGTGGACCATGGCTCGTATCGCAGCGGCGGCAAGAACCAGGCCGAGTTGCTGGCAAAATCGTTGGGGCACTATCACTCGCATTCGATCAAATACGAACAGGACTCATTCTGGCGACATGTGCCGGTGTTGAAAAATCAGGGTAACGCATTCTTGACACGGGACCGTATTCGTGACGAGACCTTTCATTTTTTCAAGCGCGGCATGAAGCGTCTGGTGATAGAACTGGAGCTTCAACAAGTCGTGGTTTACCTGGTGCATCTGGCCCTGGGAGCACGGACGCGGCATCAGCAGTTGAGTGCCCTGTATGAGCTGATAAAAAAAACCGAGCGCCCTTGCCTGGTCGCGGGGGATTTCAACATGCTATGGGGAGAAACGGAAATCGACATGTTTCTGGCCGCTACGGGGCTGCAGAATGCCAACGTCGAGGGACTGCCAACCTATCCGAGTAAAAACCCGCATCGGCATCTCGATTTTATCCTGCACAGCAAGGGGATTAAAATACGAAACTTTCAGACTCCACAAGTGCGTTTTTCCGACCACCTGCCGGTTTTGGTCGACTTTGATGTCGAGGTTGACGAAGAGGATCGCGAACAGCCCAGACCTCCGCACTGCTCCTGTCTGGAGAAATCCGAACGCCTGTTCGCAGCCATCCGTCGATAAATATTGTTTGGGACTTTTTATATGAACAGGTCTGATGAAACTCTCGATGACCTCACCGTTGGTGGCCTGAAAATTCTGCAGGCGAAAGCTGGGTACCGTTTCTCAATCGATCCGGTTCTTCTCTGCGCATTCATTCCGCATGTGAAGGACGCCCGCATTGCAGATCTCGGCAGCGGCAATGGCATTATCCCGCTGCTGTTGTCCTGCAAGGGGCAGACTCAGGAGATCATCGGTATCGAACTCCAATCGGCTATGGTTGAGCGCGCCCGGCGTTCGGTGCAGTTGAATGGTCTGGAGAAATTGATCCGCATCATGCAGGCCGACATAAGGTCTTTACCCACAGAACTCTGTGTCGGAAGTTTTGATATCGTGACGGCCAACCCGCCGTACCGGAATCAGGGCACAGGCCGGGTGGCGACAGAGAATGAGCGGGCCATGGCCCGTCATGAACTTTGCGGAGGGATAGACGATTTTCTGCGTTCGGCGGCGGCCCTGCTCCGTTCCGGGGGGCGCTTCTATGTCGTTTACCTGGCTGAACGGCTCACTGAGCTCCTGTCGCAGATGCGCACCTTCGGGCTGGAGCCGAAGCGGCTGCGGACCGTGCATTCCCGAACCGGCGAGCCTGCCCGCATGGCGTTGGTGGAGGGGTGTAAAAAGAGCAAGCCGGGGATGGCTGTCGAAGCACCCCTGATCGTCTATGCAGGGCAAGGTCGAAGCTACACCGAAGAGGTCCTGGCGATGTATAAAATGGCGAACAGAGTCACGTAAATTGTTGCGGTCAGGGACCGCGTGTTTTAATATCTGGCCACACTAAAACTCAAGACTCACTCGGAGTTTGCCATGCCTGTGCCTCGCCCGACCCAGGTTGAAATCGACCTCGCTGCCCTCCGTCATAATTTCCGGGAAATCCAGCGCACTGCAGGTGCCGATTGCGATGTATTGGCAGTGGTCAAGGCGGATGCCTACGGCCATGGTGTCAGCCACATTGCCCCGGCCCTTGCTGATGCGGGCGCCGCGCTGTTTGGCGTTGCGCTGATTGAGGAGGGCGTGGAATTACGCAGGCTGGGGATTACTCGACCGATAGTCATCCTTGGGGGTGTTTTCCCTGGTCAGGAAGCTGATGTCCTGGAGCACCGCCTGACGCCGGTCTTGTACGACCTGAGCAGTGCCCAACGACTGAGCAGTGCCGCCAGCGCCGCCGGACAAACCATCGACTACCATCTCAAGGTTGATACGGGGATGAGTCGACTGGGCTTCCGGGTTGAGCTTCTTGACCAGGTATTGCCTGTCCTGAAAAATCTGCCCGGTTTGAACATGTACGGGTTCATGAGCCACCTGGCCGTGGCCGACGAACCGGAGCGGACATTGACCGGGCTGCAGCACGAAGTTTTTTGCAGCGTCCTCGCGAAAGTGAAAGCCTGCGGGTTTCTCCCCCGTTATCAACATATTGCCAACAGCGCCGGCATCTTCGGCCACAAGCTGGCTGGCTGCAACCTGGTTCGGCCGGGGATTTCCCTGTACGGGGGGTTGACCGGTGGGCCTTATGCCGGAACCTTTACCCAACAGCCGGTGATGCGTTTTACCAGCCAGGTGGCTCAACTCAAGGACATCCCATCCGGCGAAGGCGTCTCCTATGGGCATCGTTTTATGACTTCGAGGCATTCAAGGATTGCCGCTGTTCCGGTCGGCTATGCCGATGGATATAATCGCCTGCTGACCAATTGCGGGGAAGTTCTGATTCACGGCCAAAGGGTACCAGTTGCCGGGACGGTCTGTATGGACTGGATTCTTGTCGACACCACCAATCTTCCCGATGTTCAGGTCGGCGACCAGGTGACCCTGCTCGGTCGTGATGGCGACGATATCATCACCGCTGAAGAATGGGCAGACAAGATCGGCTCCATCACCTACGAAGTATTCTGCAACATCAGCAAGCGGGTGCCGCGGGTTTTTATCAATAGTTGACCATGCTGATGAATTCTTCCTCGACCAGACTACATCTAGCCATCGATCTTGGCACCTCTACTCTGACGGGACGCTTGTTAAGTTCGACTGGCGAGGTGTTGAGCGAGAAGCCGTGCGCCAATCCTCAGAGGGAACTGGCTGCGGATATCCTGCAGCGTTTGCAACTGGCACACAATGGTCAGGCAGAGCGCCTGCACTCACTCCTCATCGAGGGATTGCGAGACCTGATCGCAGGACTTCTCGACATGGCTGACTGCACGTCAGACGACATTGACTCTGTCGCCGCCGCTGGCAATTCGGGCATGTCCTGCCTGCTGCGAAAGCTGCCGGTCTCTTCGCTGCTTTTCCCACCCCACAAACCCCCTTATAGGAAACTGGTTCAAATCCCTGCCGGGACCATTGATCTTGGACTGGCTGTACCGCTGAATCTTTTCCCCTTGATTTCCGGTTTTGTGGGCGGTGATTTGGCTGCCTGCCTGTTTGCCTTGAAAGAGGTGCTGCCGGGCACGGTTCTGATTGATATCGGCACCAACGCCGAGCTTGCTTTATGGGACGGCTGCCGCTGGTGGGTGACCTCTGCTGCCGCCGGGCCGGCGTTTGAGGGTGGCAACATTGAGACAGGAATGCTCTTGAGCGATGGTGCGGTCACCGATGTTCGGCTGGAACAGGATCGCCTGCTGTTAAGCGTTGCCGGGGGAGGAGCGCCGCGTGGTTTGTGTGGCAGCGGTCTGGTGGCCCTGGTCGCCGCGGCTCGTCAGGGTGATCTGGTAGATGCCACCGGGCGGATTCGTTCATTCGATGAGGTTGAGACTAACCTCGGACAATACCTGGTTGAGCGGAAGGGTTCATGGGCGATTCGCTTTCATCGCAGTGCTTCTGGTGACCTGTTCCTGACACAGGAAGATCTGCGAAACTTTCAGCTGGCCAAGGGTGCGGTGCAGGCCGGCACACTGCTGCTGCTGGAAAGGGGAGGTTTCAGCGCCGGGGATGCACCCGAAGTGCTGTTGACCGGTGCTCTGGGGACAGCCCTGCCGAAGGAAGTCCTGAAAAGGGTTGCCTTGCTGCCAGAGGCCATGTTAGATAAAACCCGCTTCCTTAAAAACGGGGTACTTGCCGGCCTGCAAGCCTTTTTGATGGCAGAAGATGGCCCGCAATGCCTGGAATCACTGGTAGCGACGATGCAGCCGGTCCCCCTTTCCGGTACCCCTGCATTTGAAAAGCTGTTTCTGGCCACGCTGGAATTTTGATAAGAGGGTTGAATCGTTTCGACAGTTCAGCGCGCTCAGCGCAAGTCAACGGTTCAGCAATTCAACGGAGGTATTTCCATGGCTGTCATCAAACGCGCATTGATCAGTGTTTCCGACAAAACCGGAATAATCGATTTTGCCAAAGGACTGAGCAGATTCGGCGTAGAGATCCTTTCCACAGGCGGAACTGCCAGCCTGATGCGGGAGGCCGGGCTCCGAGTCAAGGATGTCTCCGAGCACACCGGCTATCCTGAAATGCTTGACGGGCGCGTCAAAACCCTGCACCCCAAGATCCACGGCGGCCTGCTCGGCTTGCGTGACAACCCGGCCCACGTCGCCAAAATGGCCGAGCATGACATAACGCCGATCGACATGGTGGTGGTTAACCTCTACCCCTTCGAGGCGACTGCGGCCAAGGCTGATTGCACTCTTGAGGAGGCCATCGAGAATATTGATATTGGTGGCCCCACCATGCTGCGCAGTGCAGCCAAGAACAACCAGTCTGTGACAGTCGTGATTGACCCGGCTGACTACGCCGTGGTTCTCGATGAGATGAATGCAAACGCCGGCGAGGTGTGCCGTGAAACCAACTTCCGTCTGGGCCTCAAGGTGTACCAGCGTACTTCGGCCTACGATGCCGCCATTTCCAACTGGCTGGGACGCAGGATCAATGAAGAGAGTGCTGACTTTCCGAGCGCCCTGACCTTCCAGTACCAGCGCAGCGAAGTCATGCGTTACGGGGAAAACCCCCATCAGAAGGCAGCGTTCTATGTCGAGAACGATATCGCGGAAGTTTCGATCGCCACCGCCAGACAGCTGCAGGGCAAGAAGCTATCCTACAATAATATTGCCGACACCGACGCGGCACTGGAATGCATCAAGCAGTTCAGCGAAGGCCCGGCCTGCGTCATCGTCAAGCACGCCAATCCCTGTGGTGTGGCGTACGGCGAGACGTTGCTCGACGCCTATCAAAGAGCCTTCAGAACCGACACAGAATCGGCGTTTGGCGGCATCATCGCTTTCAACCGCGAGCTGGACGCCACCACCGCCCGCGCGATTGCCGACCAGCAGTTCGTCGAAGTGATCATCGCCCCCAGGGTGACGGCTGAAGCGATCGAGGTGGTCGCCGCCAAGAAGAACGTCCGCCTGCTCGAATGCGGTGAATGGCCGGAGCAGCCGGCACCCCGGCTCGACATGAAACGCGTCAACGGCGGCATGCTGGTGCAGGAGACCGATCTGCAGCTGACTGACGAGCTGAAGGTGGTCAGCAAGCGCCAGCCGTCCGCACAGGAGATGAAAGACCTGCTCTTCACCTGGCGGGTAGCCAAGTTTGTCAAATCTAACGCCATCGTCTACGGTAAAGACGGCATGACGGTCGGCGTCGGCGCCGGCCAGATGAGCCGGGTCAACTCGGCCCGTATCGCCGCGATCAAGGCCGAGCACGCCGGCCTCGAAGTCAAAGGCGCGGTGATGGCCTCCGACGCTTTCTTCCCTTTCCGTGACGGCATCGACAACGCTGCCGCTGTCGGTATCTGTGCCGTCATTCAGCCGGGGGGCTCAATCCGTGATGAGGAAGTCATCGCCGCTGCCGACGAGCACGGCATGGCGATGGTGTTCACCGGAATGAGACACTTCAGACATTAATAAAATCAGTTGAATCGTTGAGTTGGCTTCGCCGTTGAACGGTTGAATCGCCTGGCTCGTCTCAACAATTCGACGATTCAAGAACGCAACGTTTCTTGAGGAGCCTTAGATGAAAGTATTGGTGGTTGGTGGCGGGGGGCGTGAGCACGCCCTGGTCTGGAAGATCGCGCAGTCACCCCTTGTCACGCTGATTTATTGTGCGCCGGGCAACCCGGGGATAGCAGGCCTGGCCGAATGCGTGCACATCGCCGCTGATGAGATCGACGTGCTGCTCGATTTCGCCAGGGCCGAGGCGATCGACCTGACCGTGGTCGGGCCGGAAGTACCCCTGACGCTGGGTATCGTTGATCGCTTCCAGGCCGCCGGACTCGAAATCTTTGGACCGAACCAGGCGGCAGCCCGCATCGAGGGGAGCAAAAGCTTTTCCAAGGATCTGATGGCCAAGTATGCGATTCCAACTGCGGCTTACCAGACATTTACCGATCGTGATGCCGCAGTGGCCCATATCAAGGACCAGGGTGCGCCAATCGTCGTCAAGGCCGATGGGCTGGCTGCCGGAAAAGGCGTGATCGTCGCCATAACTTTGGAACAGGCGATTGCCGCTGTCGACGACATCATGCTCGACAAGATCTTTGGGTCTGCCGGAGCGAGTGTCGTCATCGAGGAGTTCATGGAAGGCGAAGAAGCCTCCTTCTTTGCTTTTACCGATGGCACGAATATCCTCCCCCTGGCTTCGTCGCAGGACCACAAACGGGTCTTCGACAACGATGAGGGCCCGAATACGGGCGGCATGGGCGCCTACTCACCAGCGCCGGTTGTGACGGCGGCTCTCCATGATGAAATCGTAGAGACTATTGTCAAGCCAACGGTTGCCGGCATGGCCAGCGAGGGCTGTCCCTACAGCGGCATTCTTTATGTCGGCCTGATGATCAAGGATGGCAAACCGCGCGTGGTGGAGTATAATGCCCGCTTCGGCGATCCGGAGGCCCAACCTCTACTGATGCGCATGAAATCTGATATCGTACCGTTTTTACAGGCCTGTGCCCGCGGCAGCCTGCTGCAGGATTCAATAGAATGGCATGACAAGGCCGCTGTCTGCGTGGCAATGGCCAGTGGCGGCTATCCGGGAACCTACGATAAGGGCTTCGAGATCACTGGACTGGACGATGTTCTGACCATGGACGATGTCGTGGTCTTTCATGCCGGGACCCGTCTCATGGACGGCAGGATTGTCAACGACGGAGGACGCGTCCTCGGCGTTACCGGCCTCGGCAACACGGTGGCCGAAGCGATCGATCGTGCATATCGCGCCGTTGAGAGAATCAGCTGGAGCGGAGTGCATTTCCGCAAAGATATCGGCCGAAAGGCATTGAATCGCTGACAGACTGCCAACAAAAAGACAAGGTTAAACTATGATGAATGACAAACCCCTGATCGGCATCCTGATGGGAAGCGACAACGACTACGAGATCATGAAAGAGACCGCCCTGGCGCTTCAGCAGTTCGGCATCCCTTTTGAGATGACTGTTTCGAGTGCCCACCGCACCCCGGAACGGACGGCCAAATACGTTCGTGAAGCGAAAGGCCGCGGCATCAAAGTGCTGATCGCCGGGGCCGGCGCTGCTGCTCATCTTGCCGGGGTTGTCGCCGCTGAAACGACCCTGCCGGTGATCGCCGTACCGATCGACGCGACCCCACTCAACGGCATGGATGCCCTGTTGGCAATGGTACAGATGCCCGCCGGAATCCCGGTAGCGACCATGGCGATCGGCAAGGCTGGCGCCCGCAATGCCGGCATCTTTGCAGCACAGATACTGGCCGGATCTGATAATGGTCTCAATGACAAACTGGTTCAATTCAAAGCCGAGATGGTGGCTGGCGTTGAAGCCAAAGCAGATGCGCTCAAGCGACGTCTTGCGACCGATTTTGATTGAGTTCTCTTTTGCCTGTAGAACAGCAGGGGGATTCCCGCTCCCTTGACAGAAGTTGACCGGTTATATTACTTTTGAGGGGTTACGGTCGAATCGGACTCAGTGCTATGTTTAGCGTGACATACTAAATTTATGAGGGCGAAGATCTACGGTTCTTCACCCTTTTTTCAGGAGAAACCAACTTGAGTAAAGAACAGAGTTTCACCGATCAGTTGTGGGATTTTTTCTGTTCCCTGAAACTGGCGATCAGTACCCTGATCCTGCTGGCGACGACCTCGATCATCGGCACGGTCATTGAGCAGAACAAGTCTCCCCAGGAATATTTGCAGAATTACGGCATGAGCGAGTCGACCTACAAGGCGCTCGATGCCCTGCAGTTTTTCGACATGTATCATTCCTACTGGTTCCTCTCGCTGATGGGGTTGTTTGCCGTCAACCTGATCTGCTGTTCGATCAAGCGCCTGCCGAGGATCATCAAGACGGTCCGCGAACCGGTGCTGGTGGCTGATGACGGCCTGTTCCGGACCTTTTCCAACCGCGAGGAGTTTGTCGCGGCAGGAACGCCCGAAAGTGTCCGTGACAAGGTGGTGGCGCTGCTCGGCGACAAGTTCGCCTCACCGGTGGTCACCGAACAGGACGGCAATGTCTATCTCTTTTCGCAAAAAGGCGCTTTTTCCCGGTTCGGGGTTTACGTGACCCACTCATCGATCCTGATCATCTTCCTCGGCGCCATGATCGGCAACCTGTGGGGTTACAAGGCTTATGTCAATATCGTCGAGGGTCAGTCGATCAACGCGGTCTGGCCGCGCGGCGGTGAAGTATCGATTCCGCTCGGCTTTGAAGTGCGCTGTGACAAGTTCGAGCTGACCTTCTACGAAGACGGTCAACGTCCGAAAGACTACAAGAGCGACCTGGTGGTTCTGGAGAACGGCAAGGAAATTCTCAAAAAGACCATTGAGGTCAACGACCCCCTGACCTACAAGGGATTGACCTTCTACCAGTCGAGCTACGGCTCGGCCGGCGATCCGGTTTACCAGTTCCGCGTCAGGAATCGTGCGACCGGCGAAACGGTGACGGTCCAGGGCGGGCAAGGCCAGCATCTGGCCCTGCCCGGCGGGGCCGCCCTGATCCCGATGGGCTATGCCGAGAATTACCAGAGCTTCGGCCCGGCCGCTCAGGTTAATATCGACACGGGTGACCACAAGCACGGTACGCCGTTTGTCGTTCTCAAGAACTATCCGCAGTTCGACGAGAAACGCGGCGGCACCTACGCGGTCAGTCTGGTTGATGCCCAGCAGAGCTTCTACACCGGTTTACAGGTGGCCAAGGATCCCGGCGTCTGGGTGGTCTGGTTCGGCTGCCTGCTGATCGTGCTTGGTTCCTGCAGCGCCTTCTTCTTCTCGCACCGGCGCATCTGGGTCAACATCCAGCCGCTCAGCAAGGGGATTGGCGTCAAGATCGGTGGTGCCGCGCACCGTAACCAGCCGGCTTTCGCGCTCTACTTCGACGAACTGAAAAAAGATTTCAACGACGCACTGTCGTCCTGACGGAGGAATACAATATGACCAGTTCACTCTTGTTCAATATCACAACGGTCGCTTACTTTGCTGCCATGGTGGTCTTTATTGTCTACCTGACCGCCAGGAGCAAAGCGATCGGGTTCGTCGCCACCCTGATCTGCTGGGTCGGCTTTATCGCCAATACAGCGGCTATCGGCATGCGCTGGTACGAAGCCTATGCCATGGGCTACGAGCAGGCCCCGCTCTCCAACCTCTACGAGTCGATCGTCTTCTTCTGCTGGGCGATCCTGATGATCTACCTGCTGTTCGACCTCAAGTACAAGCAGCGGGCGATCGGCGCCTTCGTCGTCCCGTTTGCCTTCGGCGGCATGATCTGGGCGCAATGGAGCCTTGACGCGACCATCGCGCCGCTGGTGCCTGCCCTGCAGAGCAACTGGCTGACCTACCACGTCTTTACCTGCTTCATCGGCTATGCGGCGTTTGCCATGGCCTGCGGCGTGTCGATCATGTACCTGATCAAGGTCGGCAAGGAAGAGAAGTCGGCGGAAGAGTCCCCGGCCGGCGGCATCCTCAGCCTGTTCCCGAGTACAAAAGTTCTCGACGACCTCAACTACAAGGCGATCATGGTCGGCTTCCCGATGCTGACGCTCGGCATCATCACCGGCGCCGCCTGGGCCAACTACGCCTGGGGCACTTATTGGAGCTGGGACCCGAAAGAGACCTGGAGCCTGATCGTCTGGTTTATCTACGCCGCTTTCCTGCACGCCCGCTTCACGCGCGGCTGGGTCGGCAAGCGCGTCGCCTGGCTGTCGATCTTCGGCTTCGCCGCCACCATCTTCTGCTATCTCGGCGTCAACCTGGTGCTCTCCGGCCTGCATTCTTACGGGGGCGGGGGCTGATCCTTTTCCCTAGATAAATGTGCCAATATTTGATATCTCTTTGCGGGGGATGGACGTTGAGTCCCTCCCCCGCTTTTCTTAATTGATTTAATGAGGCTGAATGTTCCTCTCCATCGTGATCCCGATTTTCAATGAAGCTGCCAACCTGCCTGCCTTGTATCAGGAGGTCGTTGCGTGTATAAGCGCGCAAGGCATTGCTTTTGAACTGATTCTGGTCGATGACGGCAGCCGTGACGACTCTTATGCAATCATGGCTGAACTGGCCGGGAAGGACCGGCGCTGCAAGGTGATCCGGCTGCGCCGTAATTTTGGCCAGACGGCCGCCATGGCGGCAGGTTTCGATGCTGCCACGGGTGAGATCATCGTGCCGATGGATGGTGATCTGCAGAACAATCCCACCGATATCCCGCGTCTGTTGGCCAAAATCGAAGAAGGCTACGATGTCGTCTCCGGTTGGCGGAAGAACCGCAAGGACACGTTCATCACCCGCAAGCTGCCGTCTCTACTCGCCAACCGCCTGATCTCGAAGATGACCGAGGTTCCCCTGCAGGATTACGGCTGTACCCTGAAAGCCTATCGTAAGGAAGTCCTTGACCAGGTCCAACTCTATGGAGAATTACACCGCTTTGTTCCGGCACTCGCCTTCCAGTCTGGGGCGCGGGTCACGGAGATACCGGTCAATCATAGACCGCGCACGGCCGGTGAAAGCAAGTTACGGCGTCGATCGCACCCTGCGGGTCGTCCTCGACCTGGTGACGGTCAAGTTCCTGCTGAAGTACTCGACCCGTCCGATGCAGCTCTTTGGTCAATGGGGGTTCGGGTCTTTTCCCTCTCCCTGGTGGCCTTCCTGACGACCCTCTTCATGAAGTATGCAGAGGGGTTGTCAATGAATCGCAACCCACTGCTGATCCTCTCCGCCTTTCTGCTCTTTTCCGGAGTTCAGTTTTTCGCCCTCGGCCTGCTCGGCGAACTGGTGACGCGCACCTATCATGAAGTCCAGAACAAATCGATCTACACCATCAAGGAAACCATCAATCTGGATCGCGGGCCGTTGAAGAGTTGAATTGCGCTACGCGCGTTGAATCGTTGAAGAGAAAACAAAGACGTACGATCATTGGTTATAGATATATGAACACGAGTCTCAAGCACCTATCAAAATTACTCGGCCTCGGCCTTTTGTGCGCGATGCTGCTCGCCATTCTGGCTGTCACCATCTCCGAAGTCCATTCCTTCGACGTCTTCTGGCAGTTGCAGAACGGCCGTTACATGGTCGAGACCATGAGCCTGATCCATACCGACACCTTCACGCTTGCTGCAGGACGTTCCCCGGCACGAACATACCTGGCTGCACAGCCTGATCCTCTACGGGCTCTATGACCTTGCCGGGTATGGTGCGATCAGCATTTTCAAGGGCGTAGCTGATTACGGCGACTGCCGTGTTCCTGGTTCTGGCCGCCCGTCGGCGGGAAGCGTCCTGGGCTGCGATTGCCCTGGTCCTGCCAATCTTCCTCCTGACCAGCGGCGGCTGGCTGGAGCGCCCGCAGCTCTGGACCTTCCTCTGTTCTGCATCTTTATCTGGTGGCTCGAAGACTATCTCTCCAAACCTTCATGGCGGATTCTCTGGTTGTTGCCCCTGGCGCTCTTCTGGAGCAACGTCCATGCCGGCTCGATCCTGGCCCTTGCCCTGGTTGCCGCTTACCTGGTTGGTGAAACCGGGCAGTCGTTGATTGCCAGAAGCGCTTTTCATGGCTCGATCCCGGTCGCTTGTTCGGCCTGCTGATCGGCGTGCTTGTTGGCCGGCCTCGCCAACCCGTACCCGGCTCGTTGGTTTCAACACCCTGTTGGGCTCTTACAACCTGGGGGCCTCGGTCGATTCTGCCGGCAAGGTGACCGGCAGCGCAACCGCCGTCTTCAACATGGACTGGACGCCGACCACCTTCCAGAACGAGCCGCTGTTCTTTTATGCGCTGGGGCTGGCGGCGGCTGATCATGCTGCTCGGCTGGCGCAGACTCAGGTTCTCGGACCTCTGCCTGTTGGGTGGGCTGGCCCTGATGGGCTCCAAGCTGGTCAGGCATATCCCGTTCTTTTACATGGGGATGGTCGCCATCCTGCCGGCCTATCTCGATCGCATGGCTGAACCGGTTCGTCGGCGACTGCCGGAACTGTATCGCAAAATCGCCGTGCTTGCTCGTTTGTGTCCTGGCCGCCGGTTCTTTCTGGTCTCTCTGGCAGCCGGTCTACAAGGTTTACGGCACTGTTCAATACCGGCCTGCGCACCTGGCATTACCCGATTGCAGCGACCGAGTTTGTCAAGGAGCACAAGCTCGCCAAAAATATTTACAACACCTACGACTGGGGCGGCTACATGGAGTTCAAGCTGTTCCCGGAGTACCTGATGTTCTGGGATGGTCGTCAGAATTCTGCCGAGATGTTCAAACTCGGCTGGAACGTGATGGCCGGCAAACCTGATTGGGAAGAGATTCTCAACCGGTTTGACGTCAAGACCATCGTCACGCGTGCGTCAACGATTGATACCGGGCAGAAATATCCGCTGCTTGACCGTCTTGCCGCTCATCCCGACTGGTTCCTGGTCTTCAATACCGAGTCCTCCATGGTTTTCGTCAAGACGCGGCAGTGTCTCTGATGACTGGCTGCGAGAAGCATGCCCTGTCCAAGGAGCAGATGGACGACACCGTCCTTTCCGAGGCCCACCTGATGGTCAAGTCAACCCGAACCGCTACATGGCCTGGTGGGAGATGGCGCAGATTTATACCAAGCGCAAGCAGTACAAGAATGCACTCTTTGCCTTGAACCAGCACCTCGCACGCTCACCGCAACGGCATCCTGCCGCAGAAAAATTACGGGATCAACTTACTCAGGCGGTGAATGCTTCGGGGAAGAAAGTGAAAAACAGGCTCAAAATCCTCATGATCGCCCCCACCCCCTACTTTTCCGACCGGGGGTGTCATGTGCGTATATATGAAGAGGCCAAAGCCCTCAAAGCCTGCGGGCATGAAGTCGTTATTGTCACCTATCATCTGGGTCGGGATGTCGATGACATCCCTGTTGTGCGCATCCCGAACATCCCCTGGTATCGCAAGCTCTCCGCAGGCCCTTCCTGGCATAAGCCCTACTTAGACGTTCTCCTGCTCTACAAGACCATTGTCGTCGCGAAGAAATTCAGGCCCGACATCATCCACGCCCACCTGCATGAAGGAGCTTTCCTCGCAGCCATTGCCAAACGCTCTCTGCGGGCACCGCTGCTGTTTGACTGCCAGGGAGGCTTGTGTGGGGAGCTTCTTGACCATGGCTTTATGAAAAGGGACGGAGGCATCCATAAAATATTTTCGAGGCTGGAAGCCTGGATCACCTGTCAGGCTGACCATATCGTCACCAGCTCCACTCCAACTGCGGAGTTAATCAGGAATGAATTCCCTGAGATTGCTGCTCGACTTACACCGCTTGTCGATGCAGTTGATACCGACCTGTTCATACCGTTGTCAAAAGACATTGAACTGCTTGAGGCATTAGGCGTTCCTGTCAACAAAAAGCTGATTGTCTATCTTGGCGCAATGACCGAGTACCAGGGTGTCGACCTGCTGCTTGATTCTATCTTGAATTTGTCCGCGACACGTGAGGACTTCCACGCCCTGATCATGGGATACCCGGAAGTAAAATATGTTAAAAAAACCCAGGAACTCGGCCTGACAGGACAAGTCACGTTTACCGGCAAACTCTCATATGCCGACGCCCCGCGTTATCTCAGCCTCGGCCACATAGCTGTCTCCCCAAAGCTCTCTGTCACAGAAGCCAACGGCAAGCTGCTCAATTACATGGCATGTGGTCTGCCTTGCGTTGTTTTTGACAACCCGGTCAACAGGGAACTGCTCGGCGACTGTGGTGTCTTTGTTGATCAACAGGAGGCCGGCGCTTTCGCCAAAAGCATCGGGCGTCTGCTCGACAATCCTGACGAATGTAAAGCGCTTTCGAGGCGGGGCCGCGATCATGCTGAAAAAAACCATTCATGGAACACTCGTATCATAGAACTGGAAAAGGCTTACATCTCCATGATTTAGAGACAGCATGCTCCTTTCAGATGAAACTGGCGCCTGTTTTTACGTTCAAAAATTGAACAAACAAGAAGAAACTGTTTGATTTTACGTTACAGATTGCGATATCGTTCAAAATATGAACGACAAACAGGCAGCCCCGGAAGCATATCGCACCCTCCAGATGATGACAGAACTGGAGCAGGACGACTCTCTCTCGCAGCGGGAACTCGCCAGCCGGCTAGGGGTTGCTGTCGGCCTGGTCAACTCCTACCTGAAGAATCTTACCGCCAAGGGTTTTCTGCGCGTCAAGAACTACCCGCGTAACCGCTACGCGTACCTGCTGACCCCCAAAGGCCTCGCCGAGAAGAGCCGGCTTGCTTACCAGCACATGCACTATTTCAACAACCTTTACACGGTGGTTCGTCGCGATTACTTGAACCTGTTTCGTCAACTCAAAGACAACGGGACGACGGCGATTATCTTCTGCGGAATCGACGAGGTGACCGAGATTGCGTTCCTGTCTTTGCAGGAGGCGGGCCTGGAGCTGGCGGCGGTGATCGATATGGATGGCGGCAAGGCGGAATTTATCGGCCGCAAGGTACAGTCCCTGTGTGACTGGCAGCCTGTTGACAAGCTGCCCGTTGTGCTGACTTCATTGAAGCGCTCCGGGTCGCTGCGCCAGGGATTACTGGAACATGGCATCACTGAAGAGCAGGTATTTTCACCTGCCGGGAATGAATTAACAGGGTTGCGATAGTTGATGGACACCGTTGCTGGCATTGAATCAGTTCATCAATTCAAAAATTCAAGATTAACGGAGTTTCCAGTGAGACATTACGATTCGATCAAACGGGTTTTAGTCACAGGCGGAGCGGGCTTTCTTGGCTCGCACCTCTGCGAGCGGTTGCTGGCTGAAGGCAATGACGTGCTTTGCGTCGACAACTACTTCACCGGCCGAAGGGCCAACATCGCCCACCTGCTCGATAACCCCAACTTCGAGGTTATGCGCCACGACATCACCTTCCCCCTCTACGTTGAGGTCGACGAAATTTACAACCTGGCCTGCCCGGCTGCACCGATCCATTACCAGTACGACCCGGTGCAGACCACCAAGGTCAGCGTGCATGGCGCCATCAACGTGTTAGGACTGGCAAAACGGACCAAGGCGAAGGTGTTTCAGGCATCGACTAGCGAGATCTACGGCGACCCGAACGTACACCCGCAGAGAGAGGACTACTGGGGCAACGTCAACCCGATCGGTCTGCGCTCCTGTTACGATGAAGGCAAGCGTTGCGCTGAAACCCTCTTTTTCGACTACCACCGCCAGAACGGCGTACGCATTAAGGTCGCTCGCATCTTCAACACCTATGGCCCGCGCATGCATGTCAACGACGGTCGGGTGGTTTCCAACTTCGTGGTTCAGGCTCTGCGAGGTGAAGATATCACCATCTATGGGGATGGCTCCCAAACCCGCTCATTTTGTTATTGTGACGACCTTGTTGAAGGCTTTATTCGACTGATGGCGACTGGCAACGACGTAACTGGCCCGATGAACCTTGGCAACCCAAGCGAGTTCACCATCAAGCAACTCGCTGAGACCGTTATCGAAATGACCGGCGCCAAGTCGCGGTTGGTTTACAAGACTTTGCCGAGTGACGATCCGAAGCAACGTCAGCCGGATATTACTTTTGCGAGACAGACTTTGAGCTGGGAGCCAGAGATTGCTCTCCGTGATGGCCTGATGAAAACGATTGGTTATTTTGATGAGATGCTGAACGGGCAAGGTTAATGTTGAATCGTTGGATTACTGTTTCGCACGTGAAACGTAGAATCGATTCAATATTGCAAAAGTTCAACGCTTCAGAAGTCTTGTCTTTCATCACTGCGATGTAAATTTACATTAATCGTTTAACGACCCCCGGATTAGATCAACTGTTCACGGATTTTCTGGTCCTGGGTCACAGAAATACACATTGCTTAAAAGGTAGTGCATGGCACCTAATCCCCCTTGGCTTGGACTCCTCCCCTTGTTTTTGCGCTCCAGGATTGAGCATCGTCCCGGCTTGCAGCGGGCACTTGTCAACACGGGATGGTTGTTCGGCGATAAAATTCTGCGCATGGGAGTGGGCCTGTTCGTGGGGGTGTGGGTTGCTCGCTTCCTTGGACCGGAGAAGTTCGGGCTTTTCAATTATGCCACGGCATTTGTGGCACTGTTCGGGGCTGTTGCATCACTGGGGTTGCAGGGTATCGTCGTTCGTGATCTGGTCAAAGAACCTGAGAATGCTGAGGAGGTGATAGGGACAGCTTTTACACTGCAACTGCTGGGTGGCCTGCTCGCATTGATGGTTGCAGTTAGCGCAACGGTATGGCTACGCCCCGATGACACTCTGATGCGGACTATGGTCGCGATTCTCGGCTCGGCCCTGGTGCTGAAGGCTACGGATGTCGCCAAGTTCTGGTTCGAGGCCAGAGTTCAGTCAAAACATACGGTCATTGTTGAGAACACAGCGTTTCTGATGATGGCCGTTGGCAAGATCGGCCTGATCTTGGCCGAGGCTCCATTGCTGGCCTTTGTCTGGATTACGTTATGCGAAGCCACACTGGTTGCCGCTGGTATGCTTTGGACCTACCATCGGAACGTAGGAACATTTACTCGATGGCGTCCGCAGCTTGCACTCGCCCGGCAACTGCTTAAGGAAAGCTGGCCGCTGATTCTCTCCGGTCTGGCGGTCATGATTTACATGCGAATCGATCAGATCATGCTTGGCGAGATGCTTGGGGATAATGCGGTCGGCATCTACAGCGCGGCGGTACGCATTAGCGAGATCTGGTATTTTGTACCTATGGCGATAGTGGCTTCAGTATTTCCGGCAATTATTGAGGCAAAGAAATACAACGAAGATATGTATTTGCGTAGGCTACAAAAGCTTTATGACCTTTTGGCAATATTGGCGGTGGTCGTTGCAATCGTGATGACATTTTCCTCAGCTTGGGTTGTAGTATTGCTTTTCGGCAAGACCTACGCTGCGGCTGGTGAGATTCTCGCAGTACATATTTGGGCAGGGATATTTGTTTTTTTAGGTGTTGCGAGTGGCAAGTGGCTTGTATTGGAGGGCCTTCAAAAGAATGTGTTTTACAGAACCTTGATAGGCGCTTTCGTCAATATCGGCTTAAATATTACATTGATACCGGCGTTTGGTATTTTAGGTGCGGCTGTTGCGACAGTTGTTTCGTATTTTTTTGCTGTTTTCTCTGTATTTTTTGATAGGAGGACGAGGAAGTCGGCGCAAATGATGGCGAGTTCTTTCTTGTTTCATAAAACGATAAGAAGGCTCTCCGATTGAAACCTTTAAATTCTGTTTGGATTATGACAATGTTAAAAGAATTTTTTGATTGTATAAGAAAATTTTTCCCTAAATTTATAAAATCTTTTACACGGCGTTGTCTTGACTTTTTCATTTGGGATAAATATCAGATGAAATCCTGGTCTCAGGAAGGCGAAGATAGAATTCTCCACAGAATTTTCGAAACAAAACAAAAAGGTTTCTACGTTGACGTAGGCGCACATCATCCGAAAAGATTTTCCAATACATATCTTTTTTACCTACAGGGATGGCATGGAATTAATATAGATGCCATGCCTGGATCCATGGAAGCATTCAGGCGTTTCAGACCTCGTGACATAAATATCGAAGTTGCCGTTTCCAAGATAAAAAAGGTTCTAGCCTATCACATTTTTAATGAACCCGCCTTTAATGGATTTTCTGTTTCGCTGTCTGAGAGACGTAATGCTGCCGATTCAGGATGCAAACTAATGAAAACAATCGACATGATGACAATGCCACTAGATGAAATACTTGACAACAATCTTCCCCAAAATCAACAGATAGACTTCTTGAGCATTGACGTAGAAGGTCTTGATTTAGAAGTTCTGGAATCCAACGACTGGCAGAAGTATCGCCCGAAAATTGTCCTCGTTGAAGTTTTAGAGAAAACCCTCGAAGATATGCTGTCCGATCCTATTTCTAAATTTTTGAATAAAAATGGTTATCAATTGTTCTCCAAATGCCACCACACGGTCTTTTTCCACCGCGAGGAGTAGCGATTGTACTTGCGAGTTGAATTCGCGAATGGAATCTTTTGATTCCGAGATTGTGCCCGATGCTTTTAATTTAGACCGCCAGATTCAGAGGGTGCTTTAACATGAATGGAGCACGGCTCTTTGGGGCATTTTGAAACAAATATGACTACATTAATACAACCAGTAATTGTTATCCCTGCGTATAACAGACAGCAGGCCCTTGAACGGTTGTTGGAAACTGTAGGGAAGGCAGAATACCCCACGGTTGTAAAACTCTTTATCTCGCTTGAGGGCGGTGCAAGTGATGTGGTTAAACGTGTTGCGCACGGGTTTCGTTCGACAAAACTTGATGTTGAAATAATCGAGAGGCCAGAGCGGCTTGGACTCAGAGAACACATTCTCAACTGTGGTGATTTGGCGCTCGCATACGGAGCCGTCATCGTACTTGAGGATGACCTGCTCATTGATCGATATTTCTATCATTATGCTACCGCAGCGTTGAACCATTATGATGCAGATGAATCTGTTGCCGGAATTGCTTTGTACTCTCTTGAGCGCAACGAATATGCTGAATTACCTTTTCGTCCCATGGGGAATGGATATTCTACATATCCTATGCAAGTCCCATGTTCATGGGGACAAGGCTGGACAATCAAACAGTGGAGAAAGTTTCGGGATTGGTATGCTACTGCTGATTCAACCACGGTAGACGAAACCGTTGGCTTGCCGGACGCAGTAAAGAAATGGCCAAAGAGTTCTTGGAAGAAGTATTTCGCTGCATATTTGGTAAAAAACAACCTCAACTTTATCTACCCATATCAAACTTATTCTACCAACTGCTCTGACCCTGGTGGCGCCCACATGGCTCTGGGTTCGGATTTCCATCAGACGAGTTTTGCGAGCCAAAATCGGCCTCTCCCAAGTTTTTTGTTCTGTCCATCAATTGATTCAGAGGTAGCCTACGACGCATTTATGGAGCCCTGTGGCATGTATGTCTACCGTGCACTCGGATTATCTAAAGAACAGGTTGAAATCGATACTCTGGGTATAAAGTCCAAGGAAATCCTGAAAAAAGAATATATATTGACCTGTAGAAAAGTATCTAAACATATCCATGGCTATCCGCGAAACTATCGCCCGACAGAGCATAATCTGTTATATCCGGTCAGTGACAAGAAACAAAAAGTATTTTCACTTTCCTTACGGAAGGACGTTCTTCAACTGAAAAGGCGAAGGCAACGGACGGCTGATTATAGCTACGCCTCTGGTATTAACCTCGATTCATTGCGGGTGCTTTTTGTAATCTTGAGGGCTGCCCCGAGAGTGATCTACGAACGTGTCAAACGCCGGTTTTTTTGAGTTCACCAGTGACTTTTTCGAGGAACAGTTCGCCCGATGAAACTCTCCGTCATCACCGTTACCTACAATAGTTCCGCGACTCTTGCCACAACAGTCGACAGCGTACTCCCCCAGGAAAACGTTGATCTCGAATACCTGATTGTAGACGGAGCCTCTACAGACGGCACGCTAGCCATTATAAAAAAATATGCTGCTCAGGATGCCAGGATCCAATGGATTTCCGAATCAGACGAAGGGATTGCCGATGCCTTCAACAAAGGCTTGGCAATGGCGACTGGCGACTGGATTGGCATCCTCAACTCTGATGATTGCTATGCCCCCGGGGCTTTGACCTCTGTTGTTGAGGCCGTGGCGGAGAATCCAAAAGCCGATGTCATTTATGGCAATATGCAAAGAATTGATGGCGAGGGGCACCCTTTATTTATACTCAAACCTAGGTGCTTGGATCGTTCTATCTGGCACGATATGCCACTCAACCATCCCGCGACTTTTGTGTCCCGCCTTGCTTACGAAAAAATTGGCTGGTTCAATAAGAATCTAAAGGTCGCAATGGACTATGATTTAGTCCTGAGACTTTTCTTGGGAGAATGTACTTTTGTCTACGTAAACAAAGTTCTCGCCAGCATGCGTTATGGTGGGGCCAGTGACGAAAACCTCCTTGACGTTGTCAAAGAGGTTTATGCCATAACAACCAGTCAGGGCTATCCTTGCTACCTCGCGGGCTACTGGGGAGCCGTACGCTTGGTCAAGGGATCTTTAAAATTGACATTGCGGGCACTTGGCCTCCATTCCCTGCTAAGGCTTCACCCGAGATTTTTCCGTTCATCCTCGTCAGGAAATTAGTCCCATGCGTATCGCTGTAGATGCCTCAACGATTTCAACTCAAGGTGGCCCTCGCACTTATGTGCTGGGGCTACTTGATGCGCTTTTCGCCCAGGACCAGCAGAATGATTACGTTGTGTTTTACAACGACACCTCACATCTTGGACGGTTTCCGCAAGCCAAGGAGATTGTCCTTCCCGGCAAGAAGCCCCTGGCCAGACTCTGGCGCGAGCATATACTTCTGCCGAAAGCGTGTCGAAAACTCAAGGTTGATTTACTTCACTGCCCGAAAAGTGCCATCCCGCTACTCTCCCCTCATTGTCCTGTGGTAGTCACCCTTCATGATTTGATCCCGATCAAACATCCAGAAACGGAAGGCCGATTGGCACAATTCTACTGGCGTTTGCATATACCACGCGCAGCACGAAAAAGCTGTTTTGTCATAACAGATTCAGAGCATGCGAAAAACGAGATCATGTCGGAATACTCTGTCTCGGCGGACAGGATTCAAGTCGTTCCTCTCGGTTTCGACCCGGCAATGAATCAGCAACGTCCAGACCTGGAGACAGATCGGCTGGTCCGTGATCGCTATGGAATCGGGGAGGGCTATATCCTCTACGTAGGGACAATTCAGCCCAGGAAAAATCTCCTGACCTTGATAGAGGCCTACGCAATGCTGCGCGAAACAATACCCATGCCCCCACAGATGGTCATTGTCGGACGCAAAGGATGGCTCTATGATGACCTCTTTGAACGCATCCGTGCACTCGGTTTGGAAGAGTTTATTCTGTTTACTGGTTTCGTGCCGGATGAAGACTTACCGGCTATATATGATGGTGCCAGAGTTTTTGCTTATCTTTCCCTGTTTGAAGGCTTTGGCCTTCCACCACTGGAAGCAATGGCCTGCGGAATTCCCGTGGTCGTCTCAAACACCACCTCAATACCGGAGGTTGTAGGAGAGGCAGGAATTACGGTCGAGCCGACTGATGTTTCTGCGGTTGCCGAGGCCATCGGCAAAGTTCTTGGCAATCCCTCTTTAGCGGGAATGTTGCGTGAGCTGGGGCTGAAGCAATCGGCCAAGTTTTCCTGGGGAAGAACGGCTGAGGAGGTTTTGAGAATTTATCAATCCGTGAAAGTTCACAGTGAATGTGTCAGACCCTGACCCCGGACCCGAGTTATCCAAAAGAGACAGGTATCATCCGCCGCAATTCAAGGAGTCAATCCGGAGGGAGGAACACTATCTCTGTCATCATCTCAACCACACCCAACGCCCTCCCCCTTTCCGCATGGATCAGCGCATATCCCTTGACGGGTACAATCGTCTCTAGCAGCCGGAATACAATCTGGAGATCTTCAATCGACAGATTTCTTCTCTGTTCGCTCAGAATAAATCATCGTCCCCCGCCAGGCTGAGACTCTCACGGTACACATCACTGCTCGGCAGGTTGTATTCTTTGGCGATCAGCTTGACCGCATCTCGACGCGACAGGTCGCCTTCCTGCAGCAGTTTCCTTAAAGCGTCACGCACGTTCATCTGTGGTCCTTGCGTACCGGGCGGGAGAATCAACACCAGCTCTCCCCGGGCAGGCTCCAGATGAAATCGATGCACGGCTTCTGCGGCCGTGCCGCGAAAAAACTCCTCATACAGCTTGGTCAGTTCCCGCGCAACCACCAAAGGACGTTCAGCCCCCAGGATATCAACCAGATCGTTCAGAGTTGCGGCCAACCGATGCGGTGTTTCGTAAAAAACCAGGGTGCGCTGTTCACCATTCAGTTGCCTGAGCAGATCAGCGCGCGCCTTGGCACGATGGGGAAGATAGCCTTCAAAAGCAAACCGATCGGTACTCACGCCAGCGGCACTTAAAGCGGTAATCAGGGCCGAAGGACCAGGGATCGGCACCACAGTAATTCCAGCCGCGTGACAAGAGGCGATCAGGCGATAACCGGGATCGGCGATACAGGGCGTCCCGGCATCACTGATCAGGGCAATATCTTCGCCCGCCTGCAGACGCGTGAGCAACTCTTCCTGACGTTGTTGCTCGTTATGATCGTGATAGGAGACCAGCGGTTTATGAAGTCCGTAACGGGCGAACAGCTTACGGCTGTGGCGGGTATCTTCAGCCGCGACCAGATCGACTTCGCCAAGAACCCGCACGGCCCGGTAGGTAATATCTTCCAGATTGCCGATCGGTGTCGCAACCACGTAAAGGGTTCCAGTATTGCCCCTGCCCTGCTCTTCCGTCATACCTTGCCGAGGGCCTTCCCGGCAACCTGGTCGAGCTCTGCCAGCCAGAGGGCGGCGCTGGCGTCGCTCGGCATGCGCCAGTCACCCCGCGGCGACAAAGAAACGCTGCCGATCTTCGGCCCGTCCGGCAGACAGGAGCGCTTGAATTGCTGGGCAAAGAAACGCTGATAAAAGAGTTTCAACCATTTCAGAATCTCTGCCTGCGAATAGTCTTCATCGAAAGCACGGCAGGCAAGGTCAAGAATCTTGCGTGGCGAGAACTGGTTGCGAACCACCTGAAAGAGGAAAAAATCGTGCAGTTCATATGGCCCGACATGGTCTTCGGTTTTCTGGCTGATGTCACCATCCGCATCAGGTGGCAGCAATTCGGGAGAAACCGGTGTGGCGCAAACATCATGCAGGACGTCCGCTGTTCTGCCGCTGAACTCGGCTTCCGCACACCATTCAATCAGATAGCGGACGAGCGTTTTAGGGACAGATGCGTTGACACCGTACATCGACATATGATCGCCATTGTAGGTTGCCCAGCCAAGGGCCAGCTCCGACAGGTCTCCGGTGCCAACCACAAGCCCGCCGACCTGGTTGGCCAGATCCATGAGGATCTGGGTGCGCTCGCGAGCCTGGGAATTCTCATAGGTGATATCGTGCTTTTCAGGATCCTGCCCGATATCGTTGAAATGCTGATGGACTGCAGCGTCAATGCTGATCGTCCGCAAACTCACACCAAGCTCTGCGGCAAGAGCGCCGGCATTGCCCCGCGTTCTTTCGGTGGTTCCAAAACCGGGCATGGTCACCGCCAGGATGTCCTGCCGTGACCGGTTGAGACGGTCGAAAGCCTTGACCGTCACCAGAAGCGCCAGGGTGGAATCCAGCCCGCCGGAGATGCCGAGCACGACTTTCCGACTGTTGGTGTGCATCAGCCGCTTCATCAGACCGGTTGTCTGGATGGCAAAAATCTCTTCGCACCGCTCCTGCCGTTCTGCAACACCGGCCGGAACAAAGGGGGTCCTGGCAATCGGGCGCAGCAGTTTGTCCGCCTGACGTTCGGTCACTTCAACCGGTATCAGCAGAAAATCCTGATCGGCCTGACTGGCTGCATAACTGTTGTTGCGCAGCCGTTCGTGGACCAGGCGCTGGATGTCGATATCGGCTACAGCGATCTGCGTTGCGAATTGGAAACGCTGCGTCTCGGCGATGATCTGACCATACTCTGCAATCAGGGAATGCCCGGAAAAGACCAGGTCGGTACTCGATTCACCCGGTCCGGCCGAGGCATAAATATAGGCGGCCAGGCAACGCGCGGACTGGGATTCAACCAGTGCCTTGCGGTAACTGCATTTACCAAGGATTTCGGGACTGGCAGAGAGATTGATCAGCAAGGTCGCGCCGGCAGCGGCCATGGCACCGCTCGGCGGGCTGGCGACCCAGCCGTCTTCGCAGATTTCGATACCGAACAGGCAATCGGGCATGCCATCGACATCAAACAACAGATCCGTTCCAAAGGGTGGGGCTTCATCCAGCCAGGTTAACTGGTCATCAACCAGGTCACTTGCGCTCGAGAACCAGCGCTCTTCATAGAATTCCTGGGTGTTCGGCAGGTAGGTCTTTGGCACGACACCACAGATGCGTCCGTGACTCATGACGACTGCGGCGTTGAAGAGCCGACCGGACTGGCGAACCGGGGCACCGGCAATCAGAATCATGCCGGTCTGCTCACTTAAGGAGGTCAGGGTCTTGAGCCCCTCACGAACCTTCTCCAGCAGGCTCTGCTGATAGAAGAGGTCTCCGCACGAATAGCCGGTCAGTGCAAGTTCAGGGAAGACGACCAGCTGTGCGCCCTGGTCCGCGGCCTGCAGGGTGGCTTCTTCGATGGCGGACAGATTAAAGGCAACATCAGCAACCTTCAGCGCCGGAGAAACCGCTGCAACCCGAATCATGCCCAGCTCTCGCAGTAACATCGTCACCTTGAACCTCCTCACGGATTAAACCGCCACGGATTGAACAGCACGGAGCCTGCCAGACAGACACCGGATAGTAAAGAAGAAGAGCTTACAGTTTAAGGGTGAGACTCTGAAAAAGCAATCGGAACAGCTTTTTTCGGGCTTTGTTTATAGAGGTTTATAGTTCAAAAGCAGCGGGGATATGCTCGATCTGCAGAGTGTCTCCATGCGCGATGATGGCAATCACATCGAAGCGAGGCTGCAAACCATGGTCGCCCTTGTCGTTCAGATACCACTTGGCGGTGCGAATGATCTGTCGCTGTTTGCGCGGGCCGACTGCTTCGGCAGGAGAACCAAAAGCTGTGCCGCGCCTGGTTTTTACCTCGACAAAGATCAGGAAACGCTTATGACGGACTACCAGGTCAATTTCACCAACCGGAGTGCTCAGGTTGCGTGCGAGGATCTTCATGCCCTTGCGCTGCAGGTAATGCGTGGCAGCATCCTCACCCTGACGCCCCAAAGTCAACCTATCCTGCGTCATGGTGTCTCACAATGCTCCTTGACTCCGGCGAAGGTCCGACGGTGACAGACGCAAGGACCATAGACTGCGACAGCATCGCGATGCCGTTGACTACCATAGCCCTTATGCCCGGCAAACCCGTATTCGGGAAAGAGCCGATCATATGCCACCATGATGCGATCGCGCACCACTTTGGCGACTACTGAAGCGGCGGCAATCGACAAGGAACGGGAATCACCTTTCTTGATGGTTTTTTGCTCAATCCCTATCGGGACCGGAGTAATACCGTCTATCAGCAGAAAATCAGGAGGGACAGAAAGTCTTTGCACAGCTCGAAACATGCCTTTCAGGGTCGCCTGCAGGATATTAATCTGGTCTATCTCACTCGCCCGACTGACACCGATACCAACCGCTATGGCCTGTTCATGGATGAGAGGGTAAAGCTGATCGCGTTTCCTTGCCGAGAGCAGCTTGGAGTCGTTCAGGCCGGGAAGGTCAAAATGTTCCGGCAGGATCACCGCGGCGGCGACAACCGGACCTGCCAGGGGCCCACGTCCGGCCTCATCGATACCGGCAACGGCTCGATAACCCTGGCGGCGGGCCATAGCTTCAAAAAAAAGGGTGGATTGTGATTGTCTGGGAAATAGTTCCATCGACTGTTGCCTCGAAAGGGTGGTCAACAGTATTAACGGATTGATGCAGGGAATTCAACAAAAGAAAGCCCCGACTGGAGAGAGCCGGGGCTGGGAAATCTGTATGGGTTGTGCTCTAGCGCTGGCGGACTTCCTTGATACGCGCCGCCTTGCCCTGCAAGTTGCGCAGGTAGTAAAGTTTGGCGCGACGGACCCGACCGACCATCATGACCTCAACCTTGTTGACGCAAGGTCCGTGCAGAGGAAAAACCCTCTCGACGCCCATGCCGTTGGACACCTTGCGCACGGTGAAGGAAGAGCCGACGCCATTATTGTGCCGCTTGATGCAGACACCCTGAAAGACCTGGATGCGCTGCTTGTCACCTTCGGTGATCTTGACATGCACGCGCAGTGTATCCCCGGCCTTGAAGAGGGGGATGTCTTTCCTCATATTTTCCATGCCGATATAATTGACAATATTCATCGTTTTGCCTCCTGAAATAAGCGAACAGGATAATTAACTCAAAACACCCGGCGAGTCAAGCCAAAAAATGTCTATTTTCATGCTTTCAGCCGACATGAAAATGCCATCAGGCCAGCGGCATGACCGCACCCTGCTCACCGATCAGGCGATCAAGCACGATGGCTGCCGCCGTGCGCACTGAAAGGTGATTGTATTGACCTGCCCGCACGGATGCAAGGCAGAGACGCCCGGCAGCATAAAGCTGCGGAGCCAGGCCGTGGCCGGTTCCGAACACCAGCAGCAGCGGATGTGCAGTGGCCAGGACACTGGCCTGCGGATAGTCAATGCCATCCCGGTGACGGGCCCCGGTCAGCAGAGCCAGGCTCCCCGGTCCGGCCTGGTCTCGCCAATCGGCAAAAGCCTCATCAAAGCTGTTCATCACTTGCAGGCAATCCAGTGCCTGGCATCGGTCGGGGTTGTAGGTGGCGCCAGCACCCTGCTGCCAATGCCCAACAATGCGCGAAACAAGAGTGTGCTGTTCCAAAGCCGGAGTAACCAGGTAATATCGCGAGAGGTTATAGGTTGTCGCCAGACGGGCCAGGTCGTGAAGATCAAGATTGGTGACTGCGGAGGTGACCACGTCACCCCGTCGATCAAGGACTGGATAGTGAACCAGGGCGATTGCCATCGGTTGGAACATCACTGGTCCTGTTTTTCCAGGCTGGCACGAAGTTCTGCAAGAAAGAGGCGGTCCTGTTTGGTCAGCAGGGCCGTTTCCAGTAGTTCCGGGCGCCGCTGCAGGGTTCGTCGCAACTGCTCGCGCCGTCGCCAGGCAGCGATCATCTGATGATTGCCCGAGGTCAGAACTTCCGGCACGTTCTCACCGTTGAATTCCGCGGGGCGGGTATATTGCGGATATTCCAGCAAACCGTCACTGAAGCTGTCGGTCAGCGCGCTGCCGGCGGAGCCGAGCACACCTGGCACCAGTCGCGCCGTGGCATCAAGAATAGTCGCTGCAGCCAATTCACCCCCGGTCAGTACAAAGTCACCCAGCGAAATTTCCTCGTCGACAAGGGAACGAATCCGTTCATCGTAACCTTCATAGCGACCGCAGACAAAAATCAGACCGGTTTCGCAACTTAAACGTCCAGCATCCGACTGTTGAAAGGTCTTGCCCTGGGGTGACATGAGCAGGATACGGGACAGTGGACTCTTTCCCTTGAGTTCGGCCAGTGCCCTGGCAACCGGATCAACCTTCATGACCATACCGTCACCGCCACCATAGGGGGTGTCATCGGTCACCAGGTGCTTGCCTTCCGCCCAGTCGCGCAGGTTGTGCAGGTTGACAGTGAGCAACCCCTTGTCGATGGCTTTACCAAGGATGCTTGCCGACAAAAAGCCTTCGAGCATGGCAGGGAAAAGAGTCAGTATATCGAATTGCATGACGAGATTAGTCCGCTTCAGACACCAGTCCTGCCGGTAGATTGACGTACAGTTGTCCCTTGTCTCGATCAACCCGCACCAGAAACGGTTCAATGGCCGGGATCAGGACTTCACCGCAGGGGCCGTCGACTTCAAGGATGTCATGAGCCGGGGTCGCGAACATGCCGACCACTTCACCAACAGCACCCAGCTGTTGATCGATGACTTCCAGGCCCTCCAGATCAGACCAGTAATAATGCTCATCATCCAGCTTTGGCAAGTCGACCTTGGCCATCCAGATCGAAGCGCCAAGCAACTGTTCCGCAGCAGCATGGTTCTCCAACCCGGAGAGCCGCAAAAGAATATTCTGTTTATGCAGGGAAGAGCGGACAGTGTCGTGTTGGGCCAGGAGGCCCGCGCTGTCCTTCAGGTAGACCCTACGGGCACCCGGCAAGGCCAGGTTTCCGGTCGGTAATGTGCGTATCTTCAGATCGCCACGCAGACCATGAGTGCCGATGACAACACCCACCTCCAGGAAATCCTTCAGTTTGAAATTATTCAAGAATCTGCAGTACTGCCCTCTTGTGCTCGCGGGTCGCCTTGGCATTCAACAGGGTCCGCATGGCCTTGGCCGTACGACCCTGCTTGCCGATAATACGGCCCATATCCTCCTGGGCCGCAGCCAGTTTGACAAGAATCGTCCCGTCGGCGGTCTCATCTTCACTGATGATGATCGCATCGGGATTGTCTACCAGGGCCTTGGCGATGAATTCGATGAGCTCCCTCATGGCGTCCATCCTTTATCAACAGAAATCTCCTGTCGCGGGCGCCGCAAAAGCTCAGGGTCTTAAGCCTGCTTGAACTTAGCCCAGATCCCCTGCTTGCGCAGCAGTTGACGAACCGTATCAGTCGGTTGAGCACCTTTGTTCAACCACTCGAGGGTCCGGTCTTCAATAATATTGATCATTGGGGGATCCTGCTTGGGATCATACTTCCCCAGATTTTCAATAAAACGACCATCGCGGGGATAGCGCTCGTCCGCTACAACAACTTGATAGAAAGGCTTCTTTTTGGCGCCGCCACGGGCCAACCTGATTTTTACTGCCATTGACTTCTTTCCTCCTGAGCTTGCGACTCTTTATTTGATATGTGTTGTCAAACTTTATCTGTTTATCATGCAACCCGGCACCAGACCAGGCATAAAGTAACAGGAACAGGTCACAGCAGCCTACATGGACAGGCCACCGGGCCCCATCAAACCACGCAGCCCCTTGGGACCCATTTTTTGCACCTTCTTCATCATCTTCTGGGCCTCTGTAAAACGCTTGAGCAGTTGATTGACATCCTGCACCCGGGTGCCGCTGCCTTTTGCGATACGCAATCGCCTAGAGCCATTGATGATTTTGTGATTCTGCCGTTCCTTGCGCGTCATCGAGTTGATAATTGCTTCAATCTTTTTCAACTCATCGTCGGGTAGCTGCGCGCCCTTCAACTGTTTGAGAGCTTTGCCCGCACCAGGAATCATTGAAAGCATCGACTCCATCGACCCCATCTTCTTGATCGACTGGAGCTGCTCCTTAAAGGTATCCAAGGTAAAGCCCTCCTCACGGAGGCGCTTTTCCATGCTAGCAGCTTCATCCTTATCTATGGCCGCCTCGGCCTTCTCGATCAGGGAGAGCACATCTCCCATCCCCAGAATCCGCTGAGCCATACGCTCTGGATGGAAAGACTCCAGAGCAGTCAGCTTCTCACCCATACCGATCAGCTTGATCGGCGTGCCGGTGACCGCCCGGATCGACAGGGCAGCCCCGCCACGGGCGTCTCCATCGAGCTTGGTCAGCACAACACCGGTCAAATTGAGCCGTTCATTGAAAGCCCTGGCGACATTGACCGCATCCTGACCGGTCATGGCATCCGCCACCAGCAAAATTTCGCGCGGCTGCACGCAGTCGCGAATCCGCTCCAGCTCCTGCATCAGGGTGTCATCGACGTGCAGACGACCGGCGGTATCAAGTATCAGTGTATCGTAGCCCTGACGATCGGCAAATTCATGAGCCAGACGACAGATCTCCACCGGATCCTGATCAACCCGACTGTCAAAAACCGCAATATCGATCTGGCGACCGAGAGTTTTCAGCTGCTCAATCGCGGCCGGTCGGTAAACGTCAGCCGGGACCAGCAGGGGGTTGCGTTTTTCCTGGCGCAGCTTGAGAGCCAGCTTGCCGCAGGTGGTGGTTTTACCCGCACCTTGCAGACCACAAAGCATGATCGGCACCGGCGGCCTGGCCGCTAGGTCGAGGCGGTTGTCCTCGCTGCCACCCATCAGCAATCCCAGCTCGTCACGAACGATCTGGATCACCTGTTGACCCGGGGTCAAACTTTTCAGAACGTCATGCCCGACCGCGCGCTCGCGCACCGCAGAGACGAAATCCTTGACGACCTTGAAGTTGACATCCGCTTCCAGGAGAGCCAGACGCACCTCGCGAAGAGCCTGCTGGATATTATCTTCCGTCAGACGTCCACGACCACGCAGCTGCTTGAAAACAGTGTCAAATTTTTCTGTCAGGGTATCAAACATACGGTTGTCAGTTTATTGCCGGGAGACAAAAGATGCACTCTAGTGAACCGGCGCAGACTTTGTCAAGCGAAATCAGGGGTTAACCGGCTTACCCGCGCTAACTTCCGACAGGAAGTCCGGCCTCCAGATAACGATCATCTCTACGCTGATACATTTCAACCGGAGACAGCTCCGCTGCAGCAAGAATCCCAAGCAGACTCTCTTTGGCTGCAGGAGAAAACCGCAGGGCAAGACCACAGTCCGATGTCAACTGTCGGGGGACCGGGATCAGGAGAAAATCTATCTCCGCCTGCTTGAGAATTTTCTCGGCCTTGAGCACCCGGTGAATTGAATGAAATATGGCGACGTAATCGTTCTCTTTAACCATCAGAACTTCCTGGAACCTCATGGGGCGGGCATCATGCCATCTTTGCGGCTTCATGGCAAGACTCAGTTTTCGCTGGGAATCAATGCGCCTCTCGCCAGTTGCGGCCACTGCCGACTTCCACCAGCAGCGGCACGGAAATATCGACAGCCCCTTCCATCTCCTCCCTGACCAGAGCCGTGACGACTTCAAGCTCTTCCATTGGCACGTCGAAGACCAGTTCATCGTGGACCTGAAGCAGCATGCGGGTCTTTAAATCCTCTACGGAAAGACGCTTGGCGATGTGGATCATGGCCACCTTGATGATGTCGGCGGCCGAACCCTGTACCGGGTAGTTGATGGCGTTGCGTTCGGCGTAGCCCCGCACCGCGCCGTTCTTGCTGTTGATCTCGGGGGTTGCGCAGCGCCGACCGAGCAGGGTGGTGACGTACAGTTTCTCACGTGCCTCGGCAATGCAGCGATCCATAAAAGTGCGGATACCGGGATAACGTTCGAAATAAGTATCGATAAATTGTTGGGCTTCGCGGCGGCCGATGCCGAGCTGTTTGGCCAGACCGAACGCGCTCATGCCGTAAATCACGCCGAAGTTTATGGCCTTGGCCTGGCGGCGTTGCTCGTCGGTGACCATCTCCGGGAACAGGCCGAGCACTTCACTGGCGGTGCGGCGGTGAATATCCTCGCCGCGGGCAAAGGCTTCCTTGAGGGCCGGTTCGTCGGCCAGGTGAGCGAGAATCCGCAACTCGACCTGGGAATAGTCGGCCGAAAGCAGCAGGCAGCCATCGGACGGGATAAAGCCTTCGCGGATGCGTCGGCCCTCTTCAGTGCGGATCGGGATGTTTTGCAAATTCGGATCGCTGGAAGAGAGCCGCCCGGTGACCGTAATCGCCTGGTTGAAGCTGCTGTGAATCCGCCCGGTCTGCGGATGGATCAGCTTTGGCAGGGCATCGGTATAGGTTCCCTTCAGCTTGGCCAGAGAACGGTAATCGAGGATTCTGGCGGCGATCTCATAATCCTCGGCCAGGTTGTTCAGGACTTCCACATCGGTCGACCAGCCGGTCTTGGTTTTCTTGCCCTTCGGCAACCCCATTCGCTCGAAGAGAACCTCACCGAGCTGCTTTGGCGAGCCGATATTGAAGGGAATTCCGGCCAGCTCATGAATCTGCTTCTCGAGCACGGCAAGCTTTTTCTCCAGTTCGGCCGAAAGTCCACCGAGGAACCCAGGATCGATACGAATCCCGACCTGCTCCATTCCGACCAGGATCGGCAACAGTGCCATCTCGACGTCGGTAAAAAGTTTATCCTGCTCCTGTTCGGCGACCATCGGCACCAGCTTTTCGTAGAGCCGCAGGGTGATATCGGCATCCTCGGCAGCGTAGACAGTCGCCTTCTCAACCTCGACCTCATCAAAACAGACCTGCTTCTTGCCGCTGCCGGCAACCTCACTGTAGCTGATGGTTCGATAGTCGAGCAGTTCGGCGGCCAGGCTGTCCATGCCATGAGATCTGGCCGCAGAATTGGCGAGATAACTGGCCAGCATGGTGTCGTAGAGCGGGCTACTGACTTCTACCCCGACTTTTGCCAGCACCAGGATGTCATATTTGAGATTCTGACCTATCTTCAGGTGACGGTTCGAATTCAACAACGGTCTGATCGCCGTGAGCACATGATCAAGAGGCAGTTGCTCCGGCACACCGAGATAGCGATGGCTGACCGGCACATACCATGCTTCACCTTGGTTCACCGCGAAAGAGAGCCCGACCAGGTCGGCACGCAGAGGGTCGAGCCCGGTCGTCTCGGTATCGAAGGCGAAACGTTCGGATTTGTCCAGCGCGGCGACCATCTCCTCCAAACCGGCCTCGCTCAGCACGGCCCGGTAGCCCTCACCGTTGACGCTGGCACGCACCTCCGCAGAGAATTCCTGTAACAGCTTGAAAAACTCACATTCCTTGAAAAGTTCGGTCAAAGCCTCGCGGTTCGGTTCGGTTAAGGCAAAGGTATTGTCACCGACATCAAGATCGAGATCATCGACCAAAGTGACCAGTCGCTTTGACATGCGTGCCTGATCAGCATAAATTTCCAGGTTTTCACGGCGTTTGCCTTTAATCTGATCGAGACTGGCCAGCAACGTTTCGATATCACCGAATTCATCGATCAGAGCCTTGGCCGTCTTCTCGCCGATGCCCGGCACACCGGGGATATTGTCGGAACTATCCCCCGAAAGAGCCTGCACTTCGACCACCTTGTCGGCACCACCGAAACGCTCAACAACTTCTTCAGGACCGTAAATTTTGTCCTTCATCGTGTCGAGCAGGCGGATGTGATCAGTAACGAGCTGCATCATATCCTTATCACCGGTAACAATGGTCACATCCACCCCTTTGGCGGCGAATTTTTTGGCGAGGGTGGCAATGATGTCGTCTGCCTCATAACCCGGCTTTTCGATCCCCGGCAGATTGAAAGCGTCTACCACCCGCTTGATATAGGGAATCTGCGGCACCAGGTCTTCAGGCATAGCCGACCGGTTGGCTTTATATTCAGGATAAATATCCTTGCGGAAAGTCGGCCCCTTGCTATCAAAGATGACCGCCAGTTGATCAGGCCTCAGCTCTCGCATAACCTTGAGCAGCATGTTGGTGAACCCGTAAATGGCGTTGGTTGCCATGCCCTGCGAGTTGGTGAGGTGGCGAATGGCGTAATAGGCACGATAGATATAGCTGGAACCGTCGATCAGGAAAAGCCGCTGGGGCGGGTTGGGCATGTGAGTGTCTCCTCGTATGAAAGTGGCGGTCATTATTTCACAAGATGGGTTGGAGGCAAAGCAGGGAGAGACCTATTGCGGAGAAGGGCCCGGTCACCAAATTACTCTTGCAAAAGCAACGGCTACGACACCATTCTGCTGCGGACAATTCTGGACGGTACTGAATTATGTGTTTTTTCAATTTTGTTGTATTGCTCGAGCGCCTCTCACCTTATATTGAACGCATCAAAAAAAACAAGCCCGATTTAATCTTGAATCAGGGCAGGAAACAGCACGATAATTTCAAACAACTGGCAGCCCCTTTATGATGCGAACACGTTGCAATATATAGACGCCCGTGTCTTCTTTCTGCTCGAATGGTGATGACAAAATTATGACTGAAAAAAAATGGAAACTGCCATCTGCCCTACAAAGTCGGAAAGGGTGGTCTGATCTCCTGGAACTGAAACGTTCTCCTGAGCCACATCTTCATCAAATCGAGCCGACCAACGCTTGTCCCTATTCCTGCATCATGTGCCCCCGCGAGCAGTTTATGAATCGTCCGGTAGGCTTTATGGATTTTCCCCTCTACACCAAAGTGATCGATGAGGTCGCAAGTTTTTCGTCATCGAGTCGAGAGAAAGAAATTGAGCTCTTTCACTTTGGTGAGTCTCTTCTGCACCCGGAAATAGCAGAAATGGTTGCTTATGGAATGAGGGGTGGACTAAATCTGGTTCTTTCTGTTAATGCCCCTCAACTGACACCTGAATTGGCCGAGACAATTCTGACAAATGGCCCGGTAAAGTTGATTGTTTCAATGGATGGGTATGATGCGGAGAGTTATCAAAAAATTCGCGGCAAAAAGGCTGACTACAATCTGGCGGTGGAAAACCTTGAGGCACTTTTAAAAATGAGTCAGAGAAATGATTCTCGATCGAGGATCATCGTCCGGATGATTCGGATGCAAATTAATAAGCACGCTGAAGATCGTTTCAGGGCCAGATGGCAGGCGCTGGGTGGAGACGTTGAAATAAGAGATTTTTTCCCTTGGAACAAAAAAGATTTGATCCCTCTTGGTATCGTGGAAAAATATCCGCCCCACATGCCCTGCCCCTTCCCCTGGCAGTATCTCGTGGTTCAATGGAATGGCGATGTGGTTCCATGCTGCCGCGATTTCAACGGGATTAATCGACTGGGCAATGTTGCCGAACTGTCGCTGAAGGAAATCTGGAACGGTGCGGGGTACGAACATTTCCGCGAGGCGATGTCGGAGGGGAGCTTTGAACCCAGCATGTGTGCCGAGTGCATGGAGATTTATGGCAGCAACTAGCAGTTTTTGCCAGGCTTCTGAGATTGAGGATCAGTTAAAGCATCATATAGACGAAGAGATTGGTAATATCGGGCCAACACATGTAGATGAGTATGATCGCCAGGGTGCATAGCAGGGCGTAGATGATGTCGGCGAGGGTCCTGGGCAGAAAGTTTCTCAACAAACAGTAAAGGTTCATGCTGCTACTTTCCCCAGATCAGATTCTGGACCAGGGTTGTCACAGGGTAGCTTAAAATCACGAAGTTAAGCGTAATGACGACGGACAACACTCGACCGGGCAGGTATAAAAAAGATGGAACGTTTTGCATCAGCGCGGGTTTAATGCTCTGAAACTGGTGCCAAAAGGCGATGCCGATCGTGTGATAGGCCCCCCAGAGGATGTAACGTAACGATATCTCGTGCCAGAGTCCCAGAATGAGCATTGTCAGGACGACCGATAACAAGGACCTGCGGGTAAGGGACAACATCGGGTGGAAAACATATTCCCTGCACCAGCTTGTCAAAGAAAGGTGCCACCGACTCCAGAAGTCATTGATGTTTTTCGCCAGAAAAGGAAATCTGAAGTTTTCCATGATTTCAAACCCGGCAAGGGCTGCTACCCCGATAGCAATATCCGAATAGCCGCTGAACTGAAGATACAGGTCTGCCCATGAGACTATCGAATCAAGGTAGGCCTGCATGAAAGAATCCCCATCGAAACGCTCAACATATCTTGCTAGCTTGGCTGTTACAAGGTAGTTTGCCAGCACCGTCACCTTAAAATAACCAAACAGAATACGTTCAAGGCCATAACTGAACTTAACGGCATCCCAGCGTCTTCGGCGCAGGTCCCTGACGTAGGCTTGATAGCGGTGAATCGGGCCAACGATCAAGGTGGGTAAGAAAAAAAGATAACAAACGAGTTGGGAAAGGGACTTTTCACCAAGCCTGTTCTTGTGAGCTTCGAAAATATAATGGATTTGTCTGAAGGCATAATAGGAAAGACCGAGGGGCATGAGCAGGTCGCCATCAGAGAGGGTCGTGCGTAGCTTGAACAGAATGAGCAACACACCTATGCTGGAAGTGGCGGCGACGACAGCCAGAGTGCCGGGTTGGCTACGGCCCGTTAGAGAGTAGAGCAGAAGAGTCGTGCCTCCAAGCAGGCAAAGAGACAGGGGTGCATACAGGCCTATGAACATGGCTGTGATGAGAACCATGATTAGGGGCTGAAACCTTTTCGGTGGCAACCAGGCACCTATGACGAAAAGGGTCAAAGCACTGAACATCTCAGGAGACGTATAAGAAATCATGGCGAGGGTTTCTGTGTCAGGGTGACGAGGTTGGTCAAAAACCACTCAGAGTAGAACTTTCGGCCCGCTTGGTTGAAGTGGGCAAAGTCACGGAAATAATCGAGCGTGAGACGATAGGGGAATCTGATGTAGGGGATTCCATAATCTTTCTCGTAGCGGCTCATTATTTTAGAAATCTCTCCTTTGAAGGTTTTTGGCAGAAGGTCCCATGCCTCCTTGGAGCGAGAAAGATCGAGAAAAGCAATAGCTTTGCCTTGCTTCCGGGCTAGGGCGAACAGGGGAGCAAACCTTTCTCCATCAGAGAATTCGCGGATTCTGAACCCGGAGGCTATTCTCCGGTAATGATTAGCCGACTTGTTAACTTCATTCTTTGGGATGAGGTTAAGCTTTGCATCGATAATGTTATTATTCCCCTCCATTTTTACTTTTGAACGCAGTCGCTCGGGAATCAAGGGCAGATCAAAGATGGTTTTTATTAGAGTTTTGCGCAGGCTTACACGATGATGAAAAAGGTTTCTCTTTATGTCTGTGTCTGTGCTTAGCTTCAATTCAAAGATCGCTGCTTCGAAAAAGATGATATCTGCTGAAGAGTTGATAACTTCTTCAGCAATGTCATAAAATTCATGGAGACTTCCAGCGCTCAGCGTGAACCGGAGGAAACGAATATTGATGCCCCGATCCCTGGCAAAACTATCCATGTCTTCGTCTTTATAAAAGGCACATTGGGTCAAGGATGTGCCGATAACAGCAACCTTTAATTCCTTTTCTTCCCCGGGAAGTGCGAACTGTTCAAGTCGCTTTGCGTTGAAATAGTCAAGATAATAGGTTCGGAAAGAGGTTCCAGAAAACCCATAATAGGAAAAGCCTATAAAAGCCAAAGCCAGGGCGCACGCGACAAACCATGTCCAGAGAGGTGCGCCGTATTTTCTTGTTTGGTTGTTATTTTTGTAATGCAATATTTTCCCCGGGCAGGGACTCAGATTTTCTTCTCTACCGTCGAGACGACTATTCCGAGGTTGTCCATCTGCATGATGTCCGAAGGAGAAAACTTGATGGAGAAGCTCTCCTCGAGAGTGACGATGAGTTCGAGATGACTCAAGGAATCCCATCCTGTCGTGTTGTCAACGGTGTTGCTGGTTGAAAGGGAGTTAGCGGAGACTTTGAAGCAATCTGCGGCAATGCCGATAATCCTCTGTTCGATATCATCCGAGGTGCTGGCTGCAACCTTTTCAGCCTTGAGACAGAGCTCTTTTATTGTCTTTATCTGCACTTTTCCGGAGCGGCCTCGAGGCAGGGTTTCCAGAATGACAATATTGTCGGGGACTTTCACTTCCTCGAGATTGTCGCGGCAGAAAAGGATGAGTTGTTCTTCGTTGATAGATTGTTCGCTTACCACGACCGCAGAAACGACCTTTTCTCCCCAGTCCCGATCGGGCAAACTGAAGGTTACAGACTCTGTTACCTGCGGATGTCTGTTGAGAATCTCGGTGATCTCCTCAGGGTGTATGTTGACACCTCCCGAGATGATAATTTCTTTTTTCCTGCCGACGATTCGGTAAATTCCGTCCTGGTCGCAACAGGCGATATCTCCCGTCTTAAACCAATCCCCGCTAAAAGCTTCGGCAGTTGTCTCGGGGGCGCCGAAATATCCGCTCATGATATTGTCACCGCGAAGCCACAATTCGCCCGACTCCCCTGAGGAAACATTAAGCCCGTTCTCATCGACAATGCGGGCTTCGCAGTCCACAGGTTTGCCGATGGTGCCAATTTTATGGCTTTCCTTATCGGGGCCGGCGAAGATTCCTCCTGTGACGGTTTCGGTCAGCCCGTAGAGGTTGACAATTATGACCCCGAAATTAGACTCAAACTCCCGCCACAATTCCGATTCAAGTTGTGCTCCACACGAGCCGACCATCTTGAAATCTTCGGTGCAAAAGGCATCCCTTTCATCTGATGCAAAGCGTAGAATCAGGGCCAGCATGGTCGGCACGCAGATGAAATGGGAGATACGGTGGTGGTAGATCGCATCAAGCAATTCCGTAATTTTGGAAATGGTGAAACGAAAAGGGTTGAAGAGCTGTGCGATGTTGAAAAAAGCGACGACAGGACCCTGTACGATGCCATCGACGTGTGACAGAAGAAGGATATTCAAGATGCGGGTCTCGGGAGTATAACCATAGACCTTGCTGAGGGTACCGAGGTGGGCACAAAGGGCCCGGTGGCTTATGCGCACTCCTTTCGGGGCGTTTGTTGTGCCGGAGGTAAATAGGATATAGGCATCACTTTCCGGGTCGATTTGAGAAGGCAACTCTCCAGCCTCAAAGTTGCCGAGGATAAGAGGGTATGTCGTAGCATCTGAATCAACCGGTTGTTTGGCAAAGAGCCTGCGCAGCAGACCAGAGCGCCTTCGGATGTCGACTTCCAGAACGGTTCTTATCCCCGAGATATCCCAGTTCTCAATAAGATCGGCATCCAAAATGACTGCTTTGGGTCGCGACACCTCAAGCAGATGCTTGGCCCGATAGGGCTTGGTTTCAGGATCGAAGAACACCGCAGTGATGCCGTTGCACAACAGGGAAATAAACAGGATAGAAGCATGGATGTCATCTTTTGTGGAAAAGGCCACTCGATCGCCAGGTTCTAAATCCCAACTTTGGTAAAGCGAGGTCAGTTTGCGGATGATGCTGGTTGCCTCTCCGTAAGAGATCCGGTTCATCGAGGTTGTAATGAAGGTTTTCTGGGATAGCGATTTGTTTTCCGCGCGCATAAAAACGTCAACAAAATTTCCTGGGAAATCAGCTTTCATGGATCATCCTTGCAATCTCTTGACGGTCAAGTTTCCCGGTATTGTTCCGTGGAAGAACTGTGACGACATTTATCGTTTGAGGCACTTTGTGCCGACCGATCCGTTCAAGCAAAAAAGCTTTCAACCCAGAGACGAAATCCTCCAGGGGGGGGATGTTGCCGTGAGGGACAATAAAGGCGACAAGTTGTTCACTTCCGAGTCGATTGACGGATCCGCAAACTGCGGCTTCAACAACTTGAGGGTGCTGCTCCAGTGCCACTTCAACCTCTTCGAAATGCACGAGTTCGGTATGAGCATTCTTGATGAAATTTTTCTTTCTCCCAATGAGGATGATTTCTCCGGCATTTGTGATTTTTGCCATATCGCCAGTATAGAATTGACCGTTCCTTAAGGAGGCGTCTGACAACTCCTTTTCCTTGTAGTATCCGAGCATCAGGTTTGGTGAATTGATGATCAACTCTCCTACCGTTCCGCATCTCAGAGTTTGTCCAGATTCGTCTTGCACTGTAATGGTCGCTCCCACGGGAAAACCAATCCCTCCATTGTTACTCGTAAAGTTTTGCAGAGAATAACCAGCGCAAAATCCAGCTGTTTCAGTCAAACCATAGTAGTTGATTACGGGAAGGTTGAAGTAGTTGTAAACATCCCCAACCAGCGTTGGGTCGAGGTTTGAGCCAGTGCAGAGGATAGCCCTGAGTGTTTTAATATGATCCGGATCGATCCGGTCCTTAAATAACCACAACTGCTTGACAAAAATCGGCGCGCAACCCAGAAGCGTAGCCCGGTTGTCCTTGATCGATTCGATAATATTGAAAAAAGACGCAAACCCGTCGACGTTAGCCGGCAAAACCAGAGCTCCGGCAATAAATGAAACGATGGCACTGTTCCTGAGACCACTCATGGTATGAAATCCGGCCAGATTTATGAAGCGGTCATCACTCTTCCAATGGAAGTGAGAAGACATGGCCTGGCCAGATCGGCACAATGCAGCGTGCGAGAGGATGACCCCTTTAGGATATCCGGTTGAGCCGGAAGTATAGAGTATCGCGGCCGGGGTGTCAGGAGAAGGTCGGGGCCACTGCTGCCGTTGGTTGTTGTCCTCGCAGGGTTCGCCCATGAACAGATCTCCTGCTGTAATAGCTTTGGTCAGATTGGCAGGAATGCACAGTGTCTCTAGGAGGGGTTTTGCCGAGTCGTTATAGAAGAGCAAAGTGGGTTCACATTGTCCCAGAATGTAACTGAGAGTGACATGCCCAGAGTCCGTATCTAATGGAACGAATATCGCCCCGATCTGCGTCACTGCCCAGAATATGGACAGACACTCCAAAGGATCATTGGAAAGGACGGCAATTCGATCTCCCCGCTTTATTCCGTACTCTACTAGGTGTTGCGAACAAAACCCAGCCATAGAGCACAGCTCGCCAAACTGAAGGACTTTATCGTTATGGGCAAGGCCTGCATTCTCAGCCCATTTTGTCCCCGCATATGCAAATATGTTCTCCAGCGTTACAATGTCCCCGCCCGTTCCAAAACAGTAGGGATCAGACTGTGACCCGTTGGATATTTGTCTTTTTTTAATCAATTAACTTCCTCTATGTATTTGCCCAAGATTCGGGCTTCTCTATCAGACTCAGCTTCGGGTGAAACAGGCTTCTTGGAAAGACCATTATTATGACAAAGGATCCAGTCAACAAATGATCTTTGCAAAAGCAAAAACCATATAGACACGAACCATAGTATCCCTCAACTCACCGCTTTCTCATAATTAATGTCGCAGTATTATTGCTTCTTGAATAATGCAATGCAAACTTTTTTGCTAACAACTTTTTAACTGAGAAGAAGAATTCCTGACCGAGATAACCATCGAAATAAATGACCCCGCCGCAAGCGGCGGGGAAGACAACCCAAAGTGATTAAATTGCCGATCAGCTCTTTCGTCCTCCTCTCAGGTTGACAATACCCCCCTGAATGATTAGCTTCTGATGAGTTATCTTTTCTATGAGGAGTGTAATACATGTCTGATGAAGAACAAATTGACGATCCGGTGTCCGATTTTGAAATAGATCATGAAAAAATGTCAGAGATTATCGAGGAACACGCCGCCGAGGGGGGGCTAGTCGTTGCCTCGGATACGCTCCCGACCGGCTTACCGATTATCCCGTTACGCCCACGCCCGGCCTTCCCAGGCATCATGATTCCTCTGGTTCTCAACGGCCAGGGCCAGGTGGCAGCACTACACCAGGCGATGGAACATGAAGCACAGACTCTCGGGCTGGTCATGGTCCGTGATCTTGATGAAGAAGACGGCATCGAGAATTTGCACCGGGTCGGCGTCGCGGCCAAGATCGTCAAGGTGCTGCACACCGAGAAAAATTCTGCACATGTGCTGGTCAACAGCCTCGAGCGCTTTGTCATCGAGGAGATCCAAGAAAAGGGCATCACTCTTTACGCGCGGGTTCGATATCACTTTACGGCGGAGCTGTCTGTCAACCCCGAGTTGCGTGCCTATTCGATGGCCATCCTTTCGACGCTCAAGGAACTCGTCCAGATCAATCCCCTCTATAGTGAAGAGATCAAGCTTTTTCTCAATCGTTCGAGCTTGGATGACCCGGGCCGTCTGGCCGATTTCGCCGCCAACCTGACCAGTGCCGACGGCCAGCAACTACAGGAGATCCTCGCCACTCTCGACGTCCGCAAGCGCATTGACAAGGTCCTGGTTCTGCTCAAAAAAGAGCTGGAAGTTTCCCGGTTGCAAACCAAAATTTCCAAACAGATCGAGGAGAAGGTTTCCGCCCAGCAGCGCGAGTTTTTCCTGCGCGAGCAGCTCAAGGCGATCAAGCATGAACTGGGGCTGGAAAAAGAAGGCAAGGACACGGAGATCGAGAAGTATCAGAAACGCCTGAAGAAGCTCAAATTTAACGATGAGGCGAAACGTGCGGTTGAGGATGAGATGGAGAAGCTCCAGCTGATCGACCCATCCTCTCCCGAGTACAACGTCAGCCGCAACTATCTCGACTGGCTGACCATTCTTCCTTGGGGCGTTTTCAGCAAGGACTCTTACAACATTGATCGAGCCAGGCGGATTCTCGACCGCGACCACTACGGTCTCAAAGACGTCAAGGAACGGATTCTCGAGTTTATTGCCGTCGGCAAGATGAAAGGTGATATCTCCGGGTCTATCCTCTGCCTGGTCGGCCCGCCGGGCGTCGGCAAGACCTCTATCGGCCATAGCATTGCGAACGCCCTGGGTCGCGAATTTTTCCGCTTTTCGCTGGGCGGCATGCGCGATGAAGCGGAGATCAAAGGCCACCGCCGCACCTACATCGGCGCCATGCCCGGCAAATTCATCCAGGCGATGAAGACCGTCGGCACCTCTAATCCGGTGGTGATGCTCGATGAGGTTGACAAGATCGGCGCTTCGTTCCAGGGCGACCCGGCCTCAGCCCTGCTCGAGGTACTCGACCCGGAACAGAACGGCAGCTTCCGTGATCACTATCTGGATGTGCCCTTTGATCTCTCCAACGTCCTCTTTATTGCCACGGCCAACCAGCTTGACACCATCCCCAGACCCTTGCTGGACCGCATGGAGATGATCCGTTTGTCCGGTTACATCCTCGAGGAGAAGCTGGAGATTGCCAGACGCTACCTGATCCCGAAGACCCTCAAAAGCCACGGACTGAAGCATGGGCAAGTGATCATTCAGAAGCCCGCACTCAAACAGATCATCGACGGCTACGCTCGCGAAGCAGGCGTTCGTAACCTCGAAAAACAAATCAAAAAAATCATGCGCCGATCGGCCATGGGCTTCGCAGAGGACGAAAATCTGCACAAGGTCACGATCACCAGTCGGGATCTCGTGCATTATCTTGAAAAACCGATTTTTACCGCCGACGAAATTTTCGAAGGAGTCGCCGGCGTCGCTACCGGATTGGCCTGGACCAGTCTCGGAGGCGCCACCCTGCAGATTGAAGCGACTGCCATGCTGGCCAAAACCAAGGGGTTCAAGCAAACCGGACAACTCGGCAATGTGATGATCGAAAGTTCCGAGATTGCCTATTCCTATGTCATGGCTCACATTGCCGACTATGGCGTTGACCCGGAATTTTTCGATCAGCATTTCGTCCATCTGCATGTCCCGGCCGGGGCCACGCCGAAAGACGGTCCATCGGCGGGCGTCACCATGGCCACCGCCCTGGTGTCGATGATTACTGGCAAGATAGTGCGGAAAAAACTCGGTATGACAGGAGAGTTGACACTGACTGGTCGCGTTTTGCCCATCGGCGGCGTCAAGGAAAAAACCATTGCCGCGCGTCGCTCAGGGTTGCGGATTCTGGTCTTCCCGGAAGACAATCGCAAGGATTTCGACGACCTCCCCGATTATCTGAAAGAGGGTCTTGAGGTTCATTTTGCAAGAACCTTCAATGACGTCTTCCGGATAGTTTTCTGAGCCTGTGTTGATCAATGGGCGGACCCTCTCAAAACGAAGGAATCTCGTTTAGTCAGTCCATAGAATCACGGCAGTAGTTGCACTATGGCAATTTTCCATTATTATTCTAACCTTTGTGCAACCCGCTAGAAGGCGACAAGAGTATGGACACCATGAGTTCACTGACCGAGAACCTTTTCAGCGGCCAATTTCTGGACAGCCGACTTTTCCACACCGTTCTGGTCATTGTCATCTTCTGGCTGATTCAGCGGCTCTTCCTGGTTTTGTTCCTGCGCAACCGGGATGTCCAGGTCCAGTACCGCGTCCGCAAAACCGTCGCCTACATCACCTATCCCCTGGCATTCCTGGTCATCGGCCGTATCTGGTTTGCCGGTTTCCAGGCCGTTTCAACCTACCTTGGCCTGCTCTCCGCCGGTCTGGCTATTGCTCTGCAGACCCCGCTGGTCAACCTCGCTGGCTGGGCGTTCATTCTCTGGAGACAACCGTTCAAGGTCGGTGATCGCATCCAGCTCGGAGATCACAAGGGCGATGTTATCGATCAGCGCATCTTTATGTTCAGTCTGATGGAGATTGGCAACTGGGTTGACGCCGACCAGAGCACAGGCCGCGTCATCCATGTACCGAACGGCAAGATTTTTAACGAGGTCCTGGCCAACTACAGCCAGGGTTTCCAGTACATCTGGAACGAGGTCCCGGTCCTGGTCACCTTTGAAAGCGACTGGCGCAAGGCCAAGCAGCTGCTTGATGATATCGCCCAGAGGCACGGTACGGCCCTCAGTGACTCTGCGGCCAGGAAATTACGGGAAGCCGCCAAGAAATTCATGATTTTTTATTCAAAGCTGACACCAGTGGTTTACACCACGGTCAAAGACTCTGGCGTTATGCTGACGATCCGCTATCTCTGCGACCCGCGCAAACGGCGTGGCTCGGAGCAGGAGATATGGGAAGACATCCTCGATGCCTTCGCCGCTCACGACAACATCGACTTCGCCTACCCGACGCAACGCTTCTATGGAAATGCCACGGAAGGAAAACCTGGAACGCGACCTGAGAATATCTATACTGAGCCACCCCTGCCGAGCAGGGAAGGGCAGTAATCGTCGGGCCGGGAACCCTTTGCGAGATGGACCGTTCTTGGCCGAGGGGATGAGAGTGCCAGCCAGTCGGCGTTGGCTTGCGCTGAGGGCGAGGGGCGGGGCGATGTAGAATGGAGGGCCGGTCTCAGCAGCTGTAGGCTTGGCTTATTCTGTTGCTGTCACTTTGGTCTTTGTCTCGTTCAGGGTAAGTCTCAACCGTTTCAGTATCTGTCGCAATACCAACATGGTCTGTTCGGTCTTATTGCTCCGACAGAGAATGACGAGTCGAGTAGCGCAGAGGATTCTCCCCGCGCTCACAGAACCGGACGACAAAGGGCACGTATCTAAGTAATCACGGCCTTGTCCGACACTTGTTGATTGACGTGACACTAGTCTTCGATTCGTATATCTCCGAACTTCGATTTCCTCTGCACCACCTGTCCTGTCCTGGTAAAGTTTGGTGAATTTCTTATTTCGACAGGTCTAATGTTGTTCCTTTGCTTTCGCAAAGGGCACTGCAGTCGTAACCATAGCATCGGTTTGAATCGACAGCATCGTAAATATATATTTTTGTAATTTGTTTATTATTGCATTCCAGAACTTTAGACAAATTCTGGCTTGCTCCAGGTTTCAAATCTTTAAAATAGATCTTCTCCTGAGTGACCACTGTTCCCAGCTTATCATAAGCGATTATGTGTATAAGCGGCTTTTGCACATATTTCGACCTGTTATTATATCTAAACTCAACCTTACAGCCGTTATTTGCAGAATCGTATATGTGTGCACTCAATATCCCCTTCTCATGACAATAACCTCCTGATGTTTTATTCGCAGAGCACCCGGTAAGTAGAACAAATACGACAGCATGGAATATTATATGTAAAATGATCTGTTTCACTTGATACTCCTTCAAAGGTCAATAGGCGAGATTTTCATGTCATTGCCGAGTTCCGCTATCGTTACAGCATCAGACTGCCTGACAAGCAAGGCAGCGACTCCCCGTGCTTCAGTTTCCGGTTGTGGCATTGAGTGTTGCGATACCCCACCTTCTGCATAATTTTAGATAATGGAGTGTTTGCAACTTGCAGCGCCAGATGAACATGATTATCCATCAGGCAATTGGCATGAATTCGGCAGCTTGAAAGTTCCTGCACCTGCTCCTGCTGAAGTATGAGCAGAAAACGACTTCGATCGGAGTCATCCGTGGAAATATTCTGGCCACCGTTGCCACGCAGCATCATATAATAGGCCGCTCCGGGGAAATGTATTCGTGGTTTTCTGGCATGATAGAGTAGCCTAGGTTGAGAATGTATGTTTGTCAAGCCTGACCCCTTTTGAGGAGTAAAGGCTCTGGCATGAGCTAACGCCAACATGGCAGCGCGTAGTTTCATCAACCCACACTGCCTAAACTTGCCAGCGAAACCATAGATTTCAAATTCGTCGAGTCAACATTTCCATAAGCCATCAGCGCGGTCTGCCCGGCATATTGGAACCCGGCAGTTGCACATATGCCCTGCATTGCCGATGAAGCCAACAGGTCGACAACGATATCTACATTGGGGTCAGCCATCTCAACCAGCCCCTGCAACAAAACTGAATTTGAAGCCGTTTTTGCTTCAAGTGTATACCAGGGGCCTATCACCTGGACGTCCTCGCCTGCCTGCAGCAGTGCTGTCGCACCTTCGACAAAAAGGACTTTTCCGCTACAGCAAAGGGCCTGCAATAAAGAAGAGCGCCTTTCTCCCCAGGCTGAGAAATCAGCATCAAACAGAAACTCAATGGACCTACTGTCTCCGCAAGAAGGGTCACCGTTCCCCATGGAAGGTGGACGAACCCAGCGCTCAATGCAATCGACGACAACAAAACCTGCCTGGGCATAAATTGTCCGCCCTTGCTCCGAAGCAGTTAACCAAACCGAAGACACTCCCGTCCTGACAAGCTCCGCGAGCACCGTTTTAAACAGTCGGCTCCCATAGCCCCTGCCGCGCAAGTCGCAAGGTACGAGCAGGTTACCGATCCAGGCGCTCTTCTCATAAGCCACCGCCGTAACCAGACCGCAAAAAGTCTCATCAGCAAGGACGTGGGCATATCGTGACCAAACGCCCTGAAATAGCCGGAGTTCATTTTGCGGAACCCGCCAGTTTTCAGAAGCAGCGAGAGCAACGAATCGATCCCAGTCGGCGGTATTGGGATGTCTAACGATCATAGCTGTCAGGCGACCTCCCTGCATTGCCAATAGAGCGCAACCAGAGCCTCGTCGGTCAACGACCGCTTGCCGCTCTGTGCCGCGGCCCTGACTCTCGACAGGAAGACCGCTGCGTCGCTCGCGTCAATCTGAATGTCGAGACTCTTGAGCCTGTCGACCAGGCCGTTACGTCCCGAATGCTTGCCGATAACCAGATGGCGATTCAGACCAACCTCAGCCGGATCAAAGCCTTCGTAGTTGCCAGGATACTTGAGCACACCATCCGCATGGAGCCCTGATTCATGGGAAAAAACCTTTTCGCCGACAATCGCTTTCCACTCCGGCACCGGTCGGCAACTGGCCTTGCCGACGAGTCTGGAGAGTTCAACGAAACGGCCCGAATCAATCGGAAGGTCGATATGACAGGCGTGCCTGAGGGCCATGACGACCTCTTCAAGGGCCGCATTGCCGGCCCGTTCACCAAGACCGTTGACAGTCGTATTGACAAACCTGGCCCCGGCCCGGATTCCGGCGATCGCGTTGGCGGTCGCCATGCCAAGATCGTTGTGGGTGTGAACCTCAAGGTCCAGGTCGACACATCCGAGCAGAAAGCGAACCTTGTCATAGGTCGTGAACGGGTCGAGAATGCCGAGGGTGTCGCAGAAGCGGAAGCGGTCTGCGCCTTGAGCACGGGCGATCTCCATCAACTCGGCCAGGAAATCGAGGTCAGCCCGGCTGGCATCCTCTCCGCCGACCGAAACATACAGGCCATGTTGCTTGGCGAAGCCGAGCGCCGTCTTGAGCTGCTCCTTGACCCAGTCGCGACTCTTACGCAGCTTGTTGCGGAGATGGATGTCGGAAACCGACAACGAAATGTCGACAGCACGTACGCCGCTGTCCATGGAGGCTTGGATGTCGGCGATCACGGCGCGGTTCCAGGTGATCAGGCGGGCGTTCAGCCCCAGGTCGACCAGGGCCCTGACCGACGCCTGTTCCTGCCGTCCCATGGCCGGGATGCCGCATTCGATCTCGCCGACGCCGATCTCATCGAGCATTCTGGCAATGCGGATTTTCTCACCGAGACTGAAGACCACACCGGCGGTCTGTTCGCCATCGCGTAATGTCGTGTCGTCAATAACAATATCGGGAACCGAGAAATTATCCATGATGACTCCCATTGTGCTTTTCCGAACAGATATTTGCAGCTTCGAAGAGGATGTAACAGCCCCCCTCATACAAGACATCGTTCTTCAAGGTGTTGCCGACCTGTTCCCAGTTGGGAAAACCTCTTGTGACCAACCCCTTGCCTCGGTGATGCGCCAACGTTTCACAGTGGCAATTGCCGATAATGACATCATAATCGTCGGACCTTTGTTCAGCATCCTCTAGATCTCCGACCATGACCTTCTCGGCCGGTATTTTTCCCAGCTGTGTTGAATCGACCGTCGACAGCGCCAGCGTCACCCGGCCCCCTGCTTCATGAAGTGATGTGCAGATTGCCATCAGCTGGTCCGGCTCGGTTGCAACCAGAAAACGGGTCTGCCCCAATGAAAAATGGCTATCAAGCATGGCATCCTGCAAGCGCTGCCGCCAACGGCTTACGGCGAGCGGCGGGCCGGTGAAACCGGTCTCGTTTAACAGCAGTTCAACCAGCGAGTCGGTTGCTACAAGCCCGTTCAGGTGAGCAAAATGATGATGGCGCATTTCAGGATTCTTGCTCTGCAAAACTGATGCGCAGCCCCGCATCGAATCACCGACACTGATCACGAGCCCGGCGTCAGCAAGGCCTCGGATCTCGTCAACGGCAATTCCGCCGCTGGAAAGCGCCGCCTGCTTTTCACCCAGGTGGCCGTCCAGGGAGGACGACAGGTCAGGCAAGGCGAAGACGTTGAATCCAAAGCTTTCGATGAACTCCTTGATCTTTTCCACCTCGATGGGCTGCAAGCTGACATGCGGTAACAGGACCAGCTTGTTGTCATCGACAACCCCGACTGGTTCAACCAATTGTTCGATCAGGGCCGTGCAGGCTTTCGCCCAGCCGCTCTCGAAGCCGCCTTCATAATCCGGAGTATTAACATGGACCAGCGGAAAAGGGATCTGCCGGGCAATGCCGCCGATATCGTCGCCCTTGGTCTCAGGCAGCCCGGTCGTGTGCAGACCGATCAGGCTCGGTGTCACCTTTTTAGTGATGTTCCTGACCGACTCGACGATGCTGTAGTCGCCACCATCGAGGACTGCGATCGCATCCGTCACGGCACTGGTCTGGATAGCAATCGGCTCACAGAAATGGCGGGTAAAAAAGACCTTGATCAAGCTGGCGCAGCCCTGCCCGCCATGCATCAACGGCATGCATTTGTCGACACCGAGGAAGGCCAGGGTGGCACCCATCGGCTGACTGAGCTTGAAGGGGTTGACTTGCAGCGGTTTATTCCTCTTGTGGATTACCTCTGCCATGGCGCCCTCCGTGCGACGTTCTTGAAAACCGGGTTCGAAAGAGCGTTCTTTAAATCCTCGGCCAGGTTGAGAAGGCCGTCGTAGCCACCGTAGCTCTTCTTCTTCTCCTGGTTGACGTCGGCGAAAGCGATGCCCTTCTTGATCGCCATGTACAGACTGCGGCCGCCGGCCAGAAGCAGGTCGGCGCCGGTCTCATCGATCAACTTCGCCTGTTCGACTCCCGGGTTCATCATCAGCACGCCCTTGTCGCCAAGCGTTTGCCGCGCTTTCTCGCGATCGTCCTCAGTGGCCTTCTTCACAGCGGTTGCCACCACCTCGAAACCGAGATCCTGCAGGGCAGCTGCGATCGACCAGGTCTTGTTGCCACCGGTATTGAGAACCGCCTTCTTGCCGGCAAAGGACGCCTTGTATGGAGCAAGCCTCTCCTCCAATCTGGCCTCTTCTCTGGCAACCAGTTTCCTGGTGCGCTTAACCAGGTCTGGGTCCCCGAGCGCCCCGGCGATTGCCAATAGCCCCTTACTGGTATCGCGCTTGCCGTAAAAGGACAGAGAGAGCGAAGGGATGCCGTAGTGCTCTTCCATCTTGCGCGCCAGGGAGATAAGCGACTTGGCGCAGACGATGACGTTCAGCCTGGCCCGATGGGCGGTCCGAATCTGTGCGATGCGGCCGTCGCCGCTCAACGTCGACAGAACGCGGATGCCAAGTTCCTCGAGAAGGGACGTGTACTGCCACATGTCACCGGTGACGTTGTACTCGCCGATCAGGTTGATGTCGAAAGGGGTGGTTCTATCAGGCTCCATAGTGCCGACCAGGTGGGCCAGTGCGGCTTCCCCGCCGAGGCGGCTGCCGAGGTTCTTGCTGCCGACGAAACCGGGAGCATGCACCGGCACCATTGGAACCCCATAGGTCTCTGCTGCCTGCTTGCAGACCAGGTCAATGTCGTCACCGATCAGGGCGGTGACGCAGGTGGAGTAAACAAAGACAGCCTCGGGAGAGTAGTGTCGCATGATGTAGTCGATTGCTTTCGAGAGTTTCTCTTCACCGCTGAAAACTACATCGTTGAGTGACACATCGGTGGTGAAACCCATCTGGGTCAAGTCGCGCCCTGCGAAGCTGGTGCCAGTGGCGCGGGTCTCCCAGGACGTGCCGAGACAGGTCATCGGACCATGTACCAGGTGGGCGGCGTCAGCGTAGGGGAAGAGCGCAATCTGCGCGCCTTCGAAGGCGCAACCGCCGGTCGTCGCGCCGGGCGTGGGCGCGTTGCATGGCGTTTTCCTGGACTTGTTGTGCGAACAGGCACTCTCGTCGAGCAGTTCTTTTATTTTCGGTTTGGTTGCCATGATGGGCTGAGTCCTCAAATTGTGAGATCAGTCCCGTCACATCATTGGGAGGGGAACCGGCTTTCCCGGCAGCATTGGCGGCAAAGGAGGTGTTATCTTCCTGTTTCCTATAGCAAGAGTCTTGCCATACCAGCAGATAGCGCGAAATGGGCTATTTAACAACTTGACTGATGGCTGAGCCTGTAAAAAAGGACAAAAGCCAGGCAGATAGCACTATTTTTATACAGGACGCATCAGTCTGCAAAACAGAGGGCGTAATCACTGCAAACCCCGCAAGTTGGAGCTTTACACATGACTCCACCGTTCAGCTCACAGACCTGTTTGTAGAGATAGCGCTTCCAGCGCATATTTTGGTTGTTGGCAACAGCGAGAGATGGCAGGTGACGACGGATGGCAGCAGTCAACTGCGGGCGTTCCGTCAGCCCCATGGCAACCCAAAGGTGCCCTGGAATTGCTGCGCGAGCGGCAAGGATGGACGCAAGCCAGACAGCGGTCTGCAGGTCGTCGCGATCGATATTCTCCGGCAGGTGGCAGAGCAGGATCGAGAGAACGGCATCGTTCCGTTCAGTCGGCTGTTCTGCTTCCGAAGACAAATGTTGTTTAAGAAAGGTGCGGTCAGCCGCGGGGAAATACCGCTCCAAGATGGCGTCCAGATCGCTGTTGTTCAAGCCAAGCGCCGCGGCCAGACCGCGAGAGTCTTCACTGGCCACAGTCAGCAAACAAGAGAACAGATGGCGATCCTCCCCGGTGATTCGGTCCGGTTTCCGGGAATTCATCAAGGCCAGATAGATCGGATGGTCAGAAGAGATTAGTGGGGCATATTCTGCCCCCCCGGAAAAATTTGTTTCGACCTTATGACGACCGTTCTGGACACTTTGTACCGCCGCCCGCAGGGCTCCAGCAGCTAAATCGGCGCAGTATCCACGTTCAGGTGGTAACCCTTCGAGAGCGAAGTCAAGCAGTTGTGCATCAATCCTTTGGACGTCATCCAGGGTGTGGCCAATCACCATGTCAGCCGCAACAGCGCAGGCTGCCATGGAGAAACCGCAGCCGAAAACCTGGTAACGTGCATCGGCGATCCGGTCGAGTTCAACCTTGAGAGTAAAACGCACCGCAAGTCGTTTGCCCACCTCGGCAGAAGTCAGCCCGACCTCTCCAATACCGTCAGCGTTGGTCAGAAGGCCTGTCCGACGATTATCTGTCGCCCATTTGCGAATCGTGTCCGTGTAATGACTCATATCAGAAACATTTTTCCGCCGGCCAAGACCAGCATGAACGACATCGCCTTGAGGATTGTCGCCACCGGCAGGTGCCGACTACCGCAGAGGGCGCCGATCGACCCGCCGATCAGCGCCACGCCCGCCAGCAATGGTGCGTAATTCCGGGACATGCTGCAGGCTGCTCATATGGCCGAGCAGGCCGGAGATCGAGTTGACCAGGATAAACAGGGCGGCGATGCCGGACACTTCACGCACCCGCGCCCAACCAAGCAGGATCATCAGTGGACTGAGGAAGATCCCGCCACCGACCCCGATCAGGCCTGAGGCAAAGCCGAGTCACGCCGCCGACGAGCCATGGCGAGCAGACATCCGGGCGCTTTGGCCTCGTAATCGTCATGTTTCCGGCGCGCAAACAGGCGCCAGGCGGCAAAGAGCAGAACCATGCCGAGGGCCGGGCGATAAAGCTTCCGGTGGCAGGCTGAAGGTGCCGCCGAGAAAGCTCATCGGAATCGAGGTGATCACAAACGGCCAGAAGACCCGCCAGGAGAACTGGCCGGCACTGCAGTAGAGATAGGTACCCACTCCGGCGACCACGATATTGAGCATCAGGGCCGTCGGCTTGAGCGCCTCGGGATGCAGGCTGAACAGTGCCATAATCGCCAGGTATCCGGACGCTCCGCCATGGCCGACGCTGGCATACATCATGGCGACGATAAAGATGCAGCCGGCAAGGTATGGGATCATTTCAGGTGTCATGGTTTGCTCCACAGGGACTGTCCCCGGTTTAAGGGGACTGTCCCAGGTTGTGACTTTCGGTGGCAGAGGAACAGTCCCGTTAAATGCCGGGACAGTCCCTTACAGCACGGCTTAAGCACTCAGTGCGTGCAGCTCATCCAGATCCAGATCCTGGCCGATCAGGCCAACCGCATCGGCCCGACATTGTTTGCAATGACGCGCCTGGGAAAGAATCAGCTCCGCCTGGTTGCGCACCATCTCCATGACCGCATCGGAGGGCGGCTCAAGATCCTTGAAGATACCCAGCGGGATCATCGGAATGATGTTCATGACATCGGCACCGAGGTCACGCACTTTGACGGCCAGATCAAGGGTCTCATGATCGTTGACACCGGGGATGTAAACCGAGTTGATCTTGACCATCATGCCGGCCGCAGCGGCATAACGGACACCGTCGAACTGGCGCTTGAGCAGGATCGCCGCACCCTCCTCGCCTATCGAGTTTCACGCCGCCGTGACTGATCCATTCGTAGACCTTGGCTCCGGTTTGCTGCAGTCAGGGCATTGATGGTCACCGTGACGCTGTGCACGCCGAGGTTGACCAGACGATCGAGATGCTCGGTGAGCAACAGACCGTTGGTGGAGAGACAGAGGTGCATTTCGGGGAATTCTTTTTTGACCAGTTCGAAGGTCTCGAAGGTCTTCGGATTGGCGAGCGGATCACCGGGGCCGGCGATACCGACGACCTTCAATTTGCTGCCGACCTTGGGGTGGCGGCGAACCAGGCTGAACCCGTTCGAGGGCCTGCTCCGGGCGTCAGCACCTTGCTGGTGACACCGGGCCGGGTCTCGTTGGCGCAATCGAAACGCCGCTCACAGAAGCCGCACTTGATATTGCAGCCCGGGGCGACCGGCAGGTGAATCCGGCCCGTGTTGGAGTGATCGCCACCGAAGCAGGGGTGATCGGTCTTTTTCTGCATTTTCATCATCGGGCAGCCTGTGGCCATGATCGATCTCCTTCGCAACGCAAACAGGCGCAATTCCAATAAAGGAAGAGCGCCTGTGCTCGTTTGACAGTGAATATAAAAAACCCCGCAGAGCATTTGCTCCCGGGGCATCTTTGCCGTCTCTGTATGCGGTACTGCTTTGTACCGCTGTATTATATTGTTGTGACTTCTTTAACTTAATAGCATCAGCTGTGCCAACACTCAAAGACCTTGACAGTAAAAAATAAATCTAACTATATCAGATGTTTAGAGTTATTCTTCTTGTCTTGAGGTGGAAAAAATCAGGCAGGGCACCCCCCATTGAGATAACCCTGCCGAAGCCTTTGGCAATTACATCTCTGGAAAGAGTAATAAAGAATCAGCGCTGATTCTAGGCCCACTGAATTCACAATTCTCTTCAAGGCGATTAGATCCGTCCGCACGAACATTGAGCAGACCGCATCATGCGCCAACTTCAATGCCGGCTCAAGCGGTCCCGTCGCGCTGATCACCTTGAATCCGGCTTTCTCCATCTCCTGCTTCGGCAACTCGCCAATCATGGCAGTCACCACGGCTTTGCAATCTTTGAGCGCTTCGACAATACCGTTCAATTGAGCATGGCGAAAAGGATGATCCGGGTCAAAGGAACAGTACTTTTCAACCTCGACTTCCGCGACCTGGATCGGGTCGCCCTTGCGATACTTGAAGATGCGAAATTTTTCAGCATGACCGAAGTGCTGATCAACTTCGGTGCCGGATTTTGATGCGACTGCGATTAGCATGATTGACTCCGTAAATCGGGTACAAGGGCTAAGGGATCTTAGGGTTAACCTTTCGCCCTGAACCCTGATCCTTTCACCTTGTTCAGATTTCCATCGTCTTGAACGTGAAGCATTTCTTCGGGCAGGTCACGCCGCAACCGGCGCAGCCGATGCAGTTATCCGTTGCGACGATCGACATGACCATCCGGGTCGAGTAGCTCTCTTCGTCTTCGATATCCATCGGACCGAGCACCTTGCGTGAGCAAGCCTTGTAGCAGCGCCCGCAGCCAATGCATTTTTCCGGATCGATCGCCTCGGCGAAGGTCGGGGTCCAGCTCTCGCCACCCCTGGTGATGACCAGTCAATAAAGCCATTGTCTTTTCTCCTTAGCAAATCTTGTTAAATGTCAAATCGAAGTTAGGTTTTTCGTCACCTTTCCCTACTCTAACCTGTCATTTGGTCTTTCGCCCTTGAGCATCGCTTTGCGCAAGCCACGGCGGCGGATTGCCTTTGAGCACCTGCTGCAGCTTTTCCACCACCACGGTGATCGGTTCACGCTCCTTGCTCTTGATCGGGTGGATCTTCTTTGCCACCAGTCGCGCCGCAGCCGGCCCACCGATCTCGCCGACGTAGACCAGGGCGCAGTCGGCAAGCGCCGCGCCGCGGGCTTCGATCTTGTCGTCGCTGTGCCCCGGCGCATCGCGTCCGATTGGACCTGAACCACCCCGCTGAAGGCAGCCTCCTCTGGCCCGATCTCCCAGATGATAGAACTCCTCGGCATGGCCGAAGTGCTCATCGACGTGCACCTTGTCGGTGCTGGCGAATGCGACTTTCATACTCAAACCTTTCTTCGGTTTGTTGCTGACTATTTCGAAGCGTCTGGTTCTTATCATTGAGCCACTCGGGACAGAGCGCGCGGTATGGCGGTCGAGGTAGCGAGGTACGAGGAAAGAGTCTATTACGTCGTGTACGCCTCGTTCCTCGCGTCCCAGCTATTCTACCGCATCATCTCAAACCACTGGTCCTCACAAGTCTCGTCCTTGATGTCGAGGAACTTGTTGGCGATCATGGTCAGCATGCTGATCGCGCCGTTGTAGCCGACCACCGGTGTGCGGTGCAGATTGACCCGGTCAATGATCGGGAAGCCGATGCGGAACAGCGGAATCTTGGCGTCGCGGGCCGCCCACTTGGCGTGGGTGTCGCCGATGATGCCGTCGACCGGATCGGTGACCAGCAGGCTGCGCATGTGCCAGAGGTCCTTGTTGATGTAGCAGGTGCAGCCTTCGCCGAAGGACGAGGAGGCGAGCAGGGCGTCCATTTCCTTCTGGAACTTCTTGGTTGCCCGTGAACAGAGCACATGCCAGGGGCGGGCACCCATCTCGAGCAGGAAGGAGACGATGCCGATCAGGTAGTCGGGGTCACCGGCGACGGCGAACTTGAGGCCATGCAGGTACTGGTGGGCGTCGGTCATGGCATCGACGGCCAGGGCGCGCTCTTTCTTCAGCGCCTCGGGAACCGGCTTGTCGAACAACTCGCTCAGCTTGAGGATCAGCTCATCGGTCTTCTTGATGCCGAACGGCATCGGCAAAATCGCCTTCTCGCCGGTGTACTCGGACTCGATCCACTTCATGGTGTTGACGGTCGAGTACTTCTGGAAGGAGATGGTCGCCTTGCCGTTGATCGACTCGGCGGCGTCTTCGATCTTGGTGCCGCCCGGGTAGAGCTTGTATTCACCGTCGCAGCCGGAGTCGAAGACGTCGGAGACATCGGCCAGCATGGTGTAGGGGATGCCCATCAGTTCGCAGATGCGCTTGTACTCGCGCAGGTTGCCGACGTTGCCGTCGAAACCGGGGATGATGTTGAGCTTGCCGGTGCACTTGCCATCGACGCTCTTCCCCTCGGTCAAGGTCTGCAGGATGCTCTTCAGCATGGCGTCGTAGCCGTGGATGTGGGTGCCGTTGAAGCTCGGCGTGTTGGCGTAGGGGGTCAGCACATCCTCCGGCAGATGTCCCTGCAGCTTGGCGTTCTTGATGAAAGCGGTCAGGTCGTCGCCGATGACCTCGGGCATGCAGGTGGTGTAGACCGGGATCATCTTCGGCTTGTAGAGGGCGTAGGCGTTCTCCAGCCCCTCGAACAGGTTGTTCTGGCCGCCGAACACCGCGCCGTCCTCGGTCATGGCATCGCAGGTCGCCGCTGACGGCTCACGATAATGACGGCTGAAGGTGCTGCGGAAATAGGAGGCACAGCCCTGGGAACCGTGCACGAACGGCAGGGCACCTTCAAAACCGGTTGCCACCATCTGCGCGCCGAGCGGCTGACAGGCGTGGGCCGGGTTGACCACCAGGGCGGTGCGTTCAAAGTTCTTTTCTTTATACTCTTCTGTATTGATCCATTCCTTGACCCGGGCGATCTCTTCCAGCGGGGTCTCGGTCACGAATTTTACTGCTGCTTCTCTGCGCTCATATCAAACTCCTTTAGGATTGCCACAGAGACACAGAGGTAAACCAAAAGCTCTTTTAGGCTTTTAAACCATTAAGCTTATGATTTTTGATTCTGCTTTTCTCAGTGTCTCCGTGCCTCTGTGGCAAATTCGTTTTTAAAAAGGGCTTTTGACCAAACCCCAGGTCGGGCTATTGATCGCCATATCAATGTCTCGGGCAAAGATCTTAAAGCCTTCGTAACCGTGATATGGACCCGAGTAGTCCCAGCTGTGCATCTGACGGAAGGGGATACCGGCCTTCTGGAAGACATACTTTTCCTTGATGCCGGAACCGACCAGGTCGGGCTTGAGCTCTTCGACGAATTTCTCCAGTTCGAACTCGGAGACGTCGTCGTAGATCAGGGTGCCCTTGGCCATCTCCGGGGCGGTGCGGTCATAGTCGTCCTGGTGGGCGAACTCGTAGCCGGCGCCGGTGATCTGGATGCCGAGGTCTTCGTAGGCGCCGATGGTGTGGCGCGGGCGCAGGCCGCCGACGAACAGCATGGCGGTTTTGCCATCGAGGCGCGGCTTGTACTCGTCGAGCACCGCCTGCATGACCGGCTTGTACTTCTTGATGACCTTCTCGACGTTCTTTTTGATCTTGTCGTCAAAATATTCGCCGATGGCGCGCAGGCTCTCCTCGATCTTGGTCGGGCCGAAGAAGTTGTACTCCAGCCATGGAATGTTCCACTTCTCTTCCATGACCTTGCACATGTAGTTCATCGAGCGATAGCAGTGAATCAGGTTGAGTTTGACCGAGTGGGTGGCGCCGATCTTTTCGACCTCACCGTCACCGGTCCAGACACGACTTGACGTTGAGGCCGATCTCTTCGAGGATCGGCTTGGCGGCCCAGACGTCGCCGCCGATGTTGTAGTCGCCGATCAGAGCGACATCATAGGGGCCGGCTTCTTCGCTGGAACTCGAACTTGCCGATGATGTGGTCGCGGATCGAGTCGTTGGAAATATGGTGGCCGAGCGACTGGGAGACGCCGCGGAAACCTTCGCAGTTGCAGGGCACGACCAGCTTGTCCAATTCGTTCTCCATTTTCTTGGCGACGGCGTTGATGTCATCGCCGATCAGGCCGACCGGACACTCGGAGAGGACCGACATCCCCTTGTTGAGCGGGAAGAGCTCATCGGCTTCGCGCAGAAGCTTTTCCAGCTTGATGTCGCCGCCGTAGACGATGTCGCGCTCCTGGAAATCGCTGGTAAAGTCCATCGGGAATGAGGTGACACCGGGGAGGCCCTGCATCAGGTTACGCCGCGTGCCCCAGCTGTAGACGCCGCAGCCGATCGGGCCGTGCGAGACATGGATCATGTCGCGGATCGGACCCCAGACCACCCCTTTGGCACCGGCGTATGCACAGCCGCGCTGGCTCATCACGCCGGGGACGATCTTCTTGTTCGACTTGACCGCGCAGCTGGACACGGTCGGCTCGTTGGCGCCGAGGTGCGGCGCGCGCTTCTTGGCCGCCTTCTCCGGCATCTCTGCCAGGGTTGTCGGCAATCAGTTTCTCGGTTCTTTCTATTGTTATACCCTTGATGGGCTTACGCTCTGCCATGGGATTGCTCCTTTGTCGCAATTTGGTGAATGGTTCATGGTCAATGGCTAAAAGATTAAACCTTGGTCCTTAACCCTTCGCCCTGTTCACTTCTCTAAGCATTCTCAGCCACGCCGACGATCGACTCGTCTTCCGCTTCCATGATGCCGAATTCCATCAGCAGGTCTTCAAGATCTTCCATCTCCAGCGGGGTCGGGACGACGAACATCTTGTTGTCGGCGATCTTCTGTGCCAGAGACCGATATTCCGCGGCCTGCTTGTGCTCGGGGGAATACTCGATGACGGTCATGCGGCGCAGTTCAGCGCGCTGCACCTGGTTGTCACGTGGCACAAAGTGGATCATCTGGGTGCCAAGACGTGCGGCCAGGGCTTCGATCAGGTCGGCTTCGCGGTCGGTGTTGCGGCTGTTGCAGATCAGACCGGCCAGGCGTACGCTGCCGGAAGCTGCGTACTTGACGATCCCTTTGCAGATGTTATTGGCGGCGTACATGGCCATCATCTCACCGGAGACGACGATGTAGATCTCCTGGGCCTTGTTCTCGCGGATCGGCATGGCGAAACCACCGCAGACCACATCACCGAGAACATCGTAGAAAACGTAATCGAGGTCCGGGGTGTAGGCGCCTTCTTCCTCGAGAAAGTTGATGGCGGTGATAACGCCGCGACCGGCACAACCGACGCCCGGCTCGGGGCCGCCCGACTCAACACACATGACATCACCGTAACCACGCTTACAAACATCATCCAGCTCGAGGTCCTCGACAGTGCCGAGCTCACGGACTTTGTCCATCACCGTGGTCTGGGCCTTGGCGTGCAGGATCAGGCGGGTCGAGTCGGCCTTGGGATCACAGCCGATGATCAGCACCCTCTTGCCGAGTGAGGCGAGACCGGCCACGGTGTTCTGGGTGGTAGTGGATTTGCCGATGCCGCCTTTGCCATAGATTGCTATCTGACGTAACTTTTTCTCTGCCATGTCTCTGTTCCTTTCGTGTGGCTCATAAGTAAGGAGCCTTTGGTTTGCTGTGCCCGGCGTTCTCTCCCGTGGCGGCATCGCCCTTGATGTGTCCGCAAGAGAATGTGAAGCACAAAATACAAAACGCCCTACCCGGCAAATCCGGATAGGGCGTCAATGCCCGGCGGCGCAATCATTGTGCCGCAATTATGTTCTCTAAATAGCAAAGCCCGCAGAACAGACGTTTTCGTCTCTTGCGGGCTTCATCGCCGATTAGTCAACACGACAGCGTGTTGTTCTGGTTTGATTATGTTTTTGAGTTACGAACTTTGCGTCCGTCGACTCATCCTAAAGCATTTGCCGTGCCAAACATTCTCTTGTCTGCAATTACAGTCACTTGTGGGAATCGCAATCATCGTTGATGAAATTTGTGCTTAAGTGTTGTGCATATTTCAGGCGTTGCTGGTGAGTAAATATTCAGCATCTGCTGTGTCATTCACATTTATTCGATCGCCACCAGCTGCAGCGCAAATGTCAAATCACAACCGGCAAGATCGTGATTGCCGTCGAGCAGGACCGTGTGCTCATGGATCGCACGGACCCGCATGATCCGCTGTTCTTCATCGATCAGGTCTAAGCTCAGCTTCTGACCGATACGCAACTCCCGGTCGGCAGCGAAAAGCTGCGACGATACCTTTAATAGGTTTTCGTCGCGACGCAAACCATAGGCCTGCTCAGCGGCAAGGTAAATGTTCTTCACCTCTCCGACACGCATACCGATGATGCTTCTTTCCAGTGCGGGGAAGACCTCGCCTGCACCGATCGTGAACATGAGCGGCTGGTCCGCATCGCGTTGATCGAATATCCGGCCGTTGTCGAGTGTGCCTATGTAATGGACCGTGACACGGTCACATGGTTGCGCTCGTTGCATAGGCCTAACCTTTGTTCGTGATGACTTGGAATCGGTCGTCGAAATATCGCTCCAGAATGGCTTTCACCTCGGACCATTGCAGGCCGCCTGCACCGCAGCCGGGGCGAGGCCCCACGATTTTTTGCCAGCTCTTGTAATCCGCCAGCTCGACCAGCTCGAGGCACGAACGCTCGATCAGGCGTAGCTCCGGAACCCGGTAGGGGTCCTCCTCGACGGGAAAGCTGACGATCTGATGGCCGAGATCGAAAACATGGTTGCCGTGCTGACAGAGCAGTGCGTCCAGGGTCTTCAAGAGGTCCGGGAAGCGCTCCTGCGCCTGGCGTGCGCAGCCGCACGGCATGACGGGCCTGCCGACCTTGTTGGTCATACCATTGGTGGTGATAGCGACAACAGCCCCCTCGGTATGCTCCTGCCACAGATCGTCGACGATTTCACGCATGGTTTTCTCCCAACATGTCGCGCATGACACTGACCAGGAAATCAAACACGTCTTCACGGCTGGATATGAAGCGCGGCATCTCGTCCCCAGCCAGCTCCTCGAGACGGTGCAGCACCCCGGCGTCGCGGCAGTTGAGCTCGTCCATCACCGTTTCGAGCATCGGGATGACGTCGTAGAGATCATCGCGGTCGTATCGGTTAGTGTCCGGCTTGCCGGAGAATTTCGGTTCGCCGCGCAGCTGCTTGTTGCGGCGGTACTTGAAATACAGGTCGGACGGCTTGATTTCAATCCTCACGGCTTCTCCCTCGCTGTTCAACTGCAGCCACCGCCACAGGCATGTTTTTTGGTACAGCCGCTCGCACAGAGGTCTTTAGCCTTGCGCCCGCCGGTTTCCGCCAGCAGAGCCTCGAGACTATAAACGCCGACCATCCAGGCCCCGCCCTCTTCAATCCCGCGCAGCAGGCCGCGCTTGATGTGCATGAGCACATTCAAGGGCGTGGTTTTCATGATTTCCGCTGCTTTGTTGATCGGCAGCATCTCTTCCTGTTCTTTCATATCTGCTCCTCTCTATGGGGACTGGCTCCGCAGATACCTGTCCCCATCTTTCGGGTTTCTCCCTAAAGGTTGCGACCGGACCAGGGGGAAAGCCCGACCAGCCGAATGGCCTGGTGCTCGACCTCTGTAAACACCTGCCGGTTCAATTTCTTCAGCCAGTGCTTCGGGATGGACGCCATGCCGTAGAATGCTCCGGCGACCATGCCGGCGATTGCGCCGGTGGTGTCGGCATCGCCGCCCTGGTTAACCACACCGACCAGACACTCCTCGAAGCTGCCGGTCGTAAACAAGTAATGGAACACGGTCTGCAGGGTATCGACTACGTAGGCGCTGGCATTGCCCCGGTAATTTTTAAAACAGAAGCTGCCGTAATCAGTGACCAGCTGCCTGGTCCTTTCGTGTAGTTCGAATCGGCTGCAGCCCAAAATCGCCATCTGCACCATGCTGCCGATGGCAAGGCAGGCCGCGTCGGACAAGACGTTATTGTGGGTCAGGTGCGCCTGCTCGATCGCGCAGCGAGCCAGGAAGGCGTCATCTCCCAGGCTGAACAGCGCCACCGGCGCCATCCTCATGACGGCGCCATTGCCGGCATCCCATTCGTTGCAGGGCACTTCCAACTGCCCCTTGAGCATATAATCTCGAATTCCCCGCCGACAGGTCGCACCGATATCCACCGGCCTGCTTTTCATCCAGACCAGAAAATTTTCGGCGACGCCTTTAAGGTCCCAGCTTTCAGCGACGAGCAGTGCGCGCCCAAGCGCCAGGGACATCTCGGTGTCGTCGGTGATCTGACCTGGCTGGAGGTAAAGCCAGCCTCCGCCGACAATCTTGCGATGCACTTTGTAGGTCGCCCTGATCTCTGACGGCGTCATAAACTCGGTTGTCGCCCCCAGGGCATCGCCGACCGCCATGCCGAGGTAAGCGGCGCGCGCCCGGCTGAAAACTTCAGCGACAACTGGTTGTTCGCTTCGTGCGTCTTCTCGCTCATCCACCGGTCAGCACCCTGACCTCGAACTCGCCGCCGAGCACCATGACCTCGCCTTCACCCTTGAACAGTGACTTCGGCAGCAGACCGCCCATGAAAAAGACCTTGGACAGCGGCACCTCGGTCTGCAGGACCCGGCTGCCGAACTCCCAGGCCCTCTCGAAGTCATCGGTAAAGGAATTGAGGTTGTTCAGGCGCAGCAGATAGTCGTGCCTGCCCGTTTGCTCAATCACCTGGTGTTCGGAAAAATCATGGATGCCGCGGTAGAGGGTCAGGTGCATCCGCTGCGTCAGCCGGCGGACAAGCTCGTACTGGACAAACTCGTAGAGCAGGTCGAACTGCGACAGGATCGCGCTGGTCCGTTCCGAGCCTTTCATGCGATCGACCGTGTAACGAAAATAAGCTTCGGAGTGGATATCGTTGATCGCCTCATTGTGGAATGTCGGTACCAGGCCGAGCCTGGATTCGACCCAGCCTTTCAGCACCGCGCCTTCCAAGGAGTTGCTGTCGAACAACCAGCCGCGCAGGAAGCGCAGGTAACTGTTCTTCAGGCTTTTGCGACTGTTCACTGTCTGTTCACGCTGCCACTGGTGCAGCTGGTAGCGGACATCCATAAAATCATGGAAGATCAAGCCGCGCAAATCGGGGTCGTCCTGCACATCGAGCTTTTCAAACAGCGGGCGGCCGTTGTGCCTCACACCCTGGATTTCCAGAGGCCGGGGGTTGCGGTTGTAATGCTTGGAGGCAATTACCCAGGGTGGCAGATTGCACCTGTTCATCGATGTCGGAGTGACCATACCAATCCTCTGAAGACCACCATCAAACCATAAACAACCGCTTAATAATCAGAAGCACCTGCCTAATTTTTTAGCTGGGCAGCCTCTGAAAACAGCTCAGCGGACACTTGTATCACTCGGCTTTGAGTTTTAAACAGGGTGTAATTCCGCGACGTTGCGGGGGAAGCGAGGACACTTCGAGACGAGCGTCCTATCAGACAGGAGAGAATAATTGCAGTGAAGATGCCAAGACCGGATATGGGCCCATGATATCCACCTCGCCCGCCTGTTGCACAGTCGTAAAATTACCGGGATCACCTTCCTTAAGAGGGAACCTGCCTCCTCTACAGGGGAGAGTGTCAGTCGGGCGGCTTATGCTGCAAAGAACGATTTAACGTCGACGTTGCCTGCGAAGAACAGTGTGAATCGTGCAGTTTAATGGCTTGTCTGTACAACCAATGGCATAAGATTGAAATTGCATCACATTTCTGATAAGTTTGCGCCTCTGAAACTCATCACTGGAGAATCAACATGCGTATCCTATCCGGCATCCAGCCTTCCGGCTCCCTGCACCTCGGCAACTACTTTGGCATGATGTCGAAGATGATTACCTACCAGGAAGAGTCTGAGCTATTTTGTTTTATCGCCAACTATCATGCCCAGACTTCGGTCAGCGATGGCAAACTTCTCGCTCGCGGCACTATTGAAGCCGCCGCCAATTTTCTCGCCCTCGGCATGAACCCGGAGAAAAGCACCTTCTGGGTGCAATCCGATGTCCCAGAAGTTCAGGAACTGGCGTGGATTTTATCCAACTTCACGCCGATGGGTCTGCTTGAGCGTTGCCACAGCTACAAGGAAAAGGTCGGCAAAGGGATTGCCGCCAACCACGGCCTGTTTGCATACCCTGTCCTGATGACAGCTGACATTCTGCTGTTTCAGAGTGAAAAGGTGCCAGTCGGCAAGGACCAGAAACAGCACGTCGAAGTCGCCCGCGACATCGCTATCAAGTTCAACAACGAATATGGTGACATCTTCATCCTGCCCGACCCTGAGATTGATGACGACGTCGCCACGGTTCCTGGACTCGACGGCCAGAAGATGAGCAAGAGCTACGGCAACACCATCGATCTCTTTGCCGAGGATAAAGCCTTGCGCAAACAGATCATGCGCATGGTCACGGCGCCGATCCCGGTGGAAGACCCGAAGGATCCCGACGCCTGCAATATTTACAAGATCTTCCGCCTCTTCCTTGACAAAAAAGACGATGCCGCTTTAAGGCAACGCTACCAGGCCGGCGGGCTGGCTTTCGGTGAGGTCAAGCAGGAGCTGTTCGAGACCGTGCGTGACTATTTTGCTCCCCAGGCCGAGTATCGCAAGGAACTGCTTGCCAACCCGGACGGGATCCGCGAGATACTCGCCAGAGGTGCAGATAAAGCGAGATACGCGGCGAGCAAGACATTGCGCAAGGTGCGCAAGAAGACGGGGCTGGCCTACTGAACTTGCCGTAACTGCCACCGTGTGCAAGATCGGGCGGCTATGACGAACGGTTGTCTTCGACTTCGCGGGTAAAGAGAACAAACGCCATCGAAGGTCTCTTGCTGGCTTCGCGAACAACAAACTGGATAGTGTCGAAATGCCACCCTTTGCCAGCCCAGTTGTTCAAAGTCTCCTCGATCGACTCATCTGTTACCACCGAGAGCTCCACCACTTTATACTCGATCATCAGCGTACCTTTCACTTCATGAAGCCTCACGGGCTTCAGATCCTCCGTACTTATAACGTGCAGGGTCGACCCGGGTAAAGTATTCGCTTTCGGCGTTGTCCTGTTCGCCGTGATCGGCCTGTTGGGCCTGATCAGGATTTTAAGCCGCAAGCAGAACACGAGTCCTTCCCACCGTGCATCCCCGGACAATCCCTAAATTGCACTCGCTGGCCGACGCACAAAAAATGCGGCCCCGCCATGATGGCGGGGCCGCGGCCGTTTGTACCTGAAGGAGGGTTTGCAAACGGTGGAACAGCGATTAATCGTTGGTTACTTTTGACAGGACCAGATCTTCTTCTGCCTCGAAAGAACCTTCGAGTACCGGAGCTTCTTCCCGGCGGGTCTTCAAGGTGCCGGCAAGCATGGCTCCGACCACCAGCAGGGCACCGGCAGCAGCGAACGACATGGTGAAGCCGCCGGTCTTGACACGCAGCATCTCGGAGACACGCACCAGAGCGAAAGCACCGAGGCCCCAGGCCGAGAAAAGCAGGCCGTAGTTCATGCCAAAATGCTTGGCGCCCCACAGATCCTTGGCGAAGGACGGAAACAGCGAGAGGTTGGTGCCGTAGTTGAAGACCATGAAGGTCACAAGCAGCGGCATTGCCAACGGGTTGTTATAGGTGCCGCCGATCACCGGAATAGCGAGGAACATCAGAACAGCCTGGAAGACCAGCATGATCACCAGGGTGTTGGCGCGACCAATTTTGTCGGAGGCGACACCGGCGATGACCCGCCCGGCGGCATTACCGACCGACATAATGGCCACGACCAGAAACGCGTACTCCCCCATGCTCGCCTTGGCCAATCCTTTGGCACTGCCGATGACCATGAGACCAGCCCCGGCGCCGATGAAGAAGCAGGCCCAGAGGGTATAGAACTTTGCGGTCTTGAGAATCTGTGAAGGGGATTGGTCTTCGACGACAACGGCCTTGACTGATGAACTTGCAGACTTCGAATCGGGCACGAAACCAAGCGGTGGGTTGGCGAGGAACATGCCGAAGAAACAGGTGACAGCGACAAAACCGATACCGAAGAAGAACATCGACTGCTGCAAGCCATAGGCACCGAGCAGGTACTGGGCCAGCGGTGCGATGTAGACCGAAGCAAGACCGAAGCCGGCGACGACGATGCCGGCAATCAGGCCGGTCTTGGCCGGGGGGAACCATTTGAGCGCCGGTGGGGTGGCCGACGAGTAGCCGAAACCGATTCCCATTCCGGCCATAACGCCGAAACCGGCGATCCATGCCCAGTAGCTGGTGGTCTGTGAAATCCAGATAAAACCGGCACCGACCATCAGCCCGCCGATCATGCAGGTGATGCGCGGACCGAACTTGTCCTGAACCTTGCCGGCCATAATCATCGCCACGGCAAAAGTCAGGCAGGCCGTAGCGTAGGGATCATTAATCGAAGCTTTGTCCCAGGCAAAGGCGCCAGGACCGCCGGCGGCAATCGAATCGGCAATCGCACCCTTGAAGATGCTCCAGGTGTAGAGGATGCCCAGCGCCAGATTGATGCCGGTTCCGGCCAGGACCACCGTCCAACCGCGTTTTGATGATAGTTTCTGCTTGCTCATGTCTGCCTCCCTGTTGATTGATATCGAATTATCCAAACCGTACTGCCGTAATTGCTGAACCCGGTGCGACAATGGCCAGCGCGCCCTGATTGCGCCGATGACTGGCTTACCTCTGCGACCTCCGGGTGGATGTACAAGCATCTTCGTTGCCTTTCGTTGCGATGCGGCGGATGGCAAGCAACATCGCAACTCGCATACCAATCGCAAATAATCCGTAAAAACTTTTTTTATTATTTAAATTCAGCAACTTGCGTTGACGGTGATTCGGTCAGCAAAGGTCGGAACAAAATGCCGTTTTTGCAGAAACGCGAAAACAGCGTTGTACTGAGAACATGTTTGTGAATCGAAGATGACAATCTAACAGGGGACGGGAACAGACAAAACGAGTCAAAAAAGGGGTTTATGGAGAGTTTCAACCAGACTTAAAACAAGGTTTTGCAAAACTGCGAGGGTAAAAATTATGCTTTTTGCAAAAACGCAAAAAGGGGCCGCCACTTGGTGACAACCCCCACTCAATGCAAAATTCAAGAGAGTCCAATCAGGCGCGAGACACGAACCGGCACTCGCGCGTATCAACCTTGACTCTTTCATCGTTCTCGAGATAACCGGGCACCTGGATTTTTAATCCGGTCTCCAGCGTTGCCTCCTTGGTCTGGGCCTGGGCGGTGGCGTTCTTGATTGCCGGGGCGGTTTCGATAACCAGCAACTCCACGATCATCGGCGGGTCGACGGACACGACCTGGCCTTCAAAGACACCGAGCACAACCTCGCTACCATCGAGCAGGTAACCTTTTACCGGGCCGTACATCTCGTCACCCAGTTCGTACTGTTCATAACTCTCGAGATCCATGAACACGCCGCTGTCGCCTTCGGCGTAGAGAAACTGGCCCTTGCGCTTTTCAAAATCGGCGGCATCGACGCGGTCACCCGCCTTGAAGGCCTTTTCCAGCACCTGGCCAGTGAGCAGGTTGCGGTACTTGGTTTTAATCAGGGTGCTGCCACCACGAGCCGAGGGGCTCTGACTATTGACGTCGAGGACCAGGCAGGGTGCGCTGTCGAGCAGAATCACCTGGCCGCGTTTCAGATCGTTGGATACCATGTAATTATCTCCTTCACTTATAGTAGCGGGCGCTTGAGCGAACGGCCCTCGCTATTCAGGTGCGGCAATGTAGCATAAGTTTTGCGAGCAGTGAAGTTGGATTTGAGGTGGGGTGGAGTATGCTGAAGCGAGCCTGGCAGATCTTTTGCGCTATCGCGACAAAGGTCTTTACGCCTGTCTTGCATTTATGGAAGTTTTTGTCAGAATGTAGGTCGACAGCGCAGCAGAAAGCAAACTTCATAAGGAGAAACGTTTCATGTATTCTATGGACAATGTGGGCAGAAATACCATCGCCATGGTTCTGGCCGGTGGCAAGGGAGAGCGGCTCAGCCCGCTGACCCTGCGTCGGGCCAAGCCGAGCGTTGCTTTTGGCGGCAAATACAAGATCATCGATTTTGTCCTCTCCAACCTGTTCAACTCGGGCATCAAGAAAGTCTACATCCTCACCCAGTACCGGGCCTACTCGCTCAACAAGCATCTCCGCGAATCCTGGGGCAAATGGACTGGTTTGGGAGAGTTCTTCGTCGACATTTCCCCAGAAACCCGGAGCGAAAGCGAAGAATGGTTCAAAGGGACGGCGGATGCAATCCTTCAATACCTGCGCTTTGTCGAATCCTCTGATGCGGATTACGTGGCTATCTTCGGTGGCGACCATATTTACAAGATGGATGTGACCCAGATGATCAATTTTCATCGTATGAACCGGGCCGACATCACAATTGCAGCCCTTGAGGTGCCGATTGAGGAAGGCAGCAGATTTGGAATTTTTTCCGTGGATGAAGATGCCAGAATTACCGATTTTACCGAAAAGCCAACGGATCCGGAGAGAATCCCGGGACGCGATACCTGCTTCGCCTCCATGGGCAACTATATTTTCCCTACCCGGAAGCTTATCGAAGTGCTCCAAGAGGCAAAAAAGACTCATGAGGATCTGGATTTCGGCAAGCACGTGATCCCGATGATGCTGGAACAAGGGGACAGGGTCTTTGCCTACAATTTCAACGACAATGTTATTCCGGGCATGAAGACCGAGGAGCGCGGCTACTGGAGGGATGTGGGGACCCTTGAATCTTACTACGAAGCCAACATGGACCTCGTCAACGTCTCACCGCAGTTGAACCTCTACAATTACAAGTGGCCGATTCTTACCAACCAGGGCAACCTGCCGCCAGCCAAGACCGTTTTTGACGAAGAAGACCGGCGTGGCCAGAACATCGACTCCTATGTCTGCGCCGGCTGCATCACCAGCGGCAGCACGGTGAAACGCTCGATTCTCGGCCCGCGCTGCAAGATCAACAGCTACAGCCTGGTCGAGGATTCCATCCTGTTTGAAAACGTTAACGTCGGTCGGCACGTCAAGATTCGCAAGGCGATCATTGACAAGAACGTCCTGATTCCGGACGGTAGCCAGATCGGCTACGATTTTGAAGAAGACCGGCGCAAGGGCTATACGGTGACGGATTCGGGGATTGTTGTGGTGCCGCGGTCAGACAAGTAGGGGGAGTTAGGTCATCGAGTTGTAACAATACCATCAAAACCGGCGGGTTGCGTCCCGCCAGCCGCCCTACTTTTTTTGCAGGCGCCAAAAAAAAGTAGGCAAAAAATGGCTATTTCTCCTACGGAGAGCATGTGTTTGCCAGGTTTTGTGTTTTGTTGTGTTGCGTCCTTTGATGATTAGGGCGGTTCTGCGTGGAATCCAATGGCGGGGCCCCCGATTTTTTTCGGGGGCCTTCTTGTCTACGCAGCGGCTCAAGCAGACAAGGATTTGTGATGTTTACCTATCTCCAGAGACTTTAAAAACCAACAAATCTTTAAATTCAACCACCATTGTGACGTAAGGAATGGGGCTCGACCCGCGGTTTTTAAATTTTGATTTGCATATTGTTTCCACAAACAGACAACCCCACCCCCCACAAAAAACCAATGACATAACGCCCCGTTTGTGTGTATAAATGCACTTCTCTAAATCAACACAATTCCAGCTTCGTGAAGGAGTTTTCTCATGTACAGCAGTGCCGATTTAAAAAAAGGCCTCAAAGTGATGATCGACGGCGAACCCCACGTCATCGCGCAGTTCGATTTCACCAAACCCGGCAAAGGTCAGGCCCTCTACAGGTGCAAGCTGCGCAACATGATCACCGGCGCCCTCTTTGATCGCACTTATCGTTCCGGCGAGAGCTTCGAACCGGCCAGCCTGGAAGAACGCGACATGCAGTACCTTTATAAAGACGAGACCGGCTACGTGTTCATGGATCAGAAAACCTATGAGCAGACTTCTATCAGCGAAGAGATCCTTGGCGACGATCACTATTTTTTGGTCGACAACATGGAGGTCAAGGTCCTCACACATAATGAACGAGGCATCGGCGTGACCCTGCCCAACTTCGTCAACCTGCGCGTCATCCAGTCCGATCCCTGGGTCAAAGGCGACACAGCCGCAGGTAACAACAAGCCGGCCACTGTTGAGTCCGGCTACACCCTGCAAGTGCCCTCCTTCGTCGAGCAAGGCGTCCTGATCCAGATCGATACGCGCACCGGCGAGTACGTCACCCGCGTCAAAGAATAGCCCGGGGGGAAATCCGAACCCTACGCTAAAAAACGTCTGCTCGCAGGCGTTTTTTTTTAAACTTTTTCGAGGCTGTTTCGTCTAGAATGCATCCAGACTAATGATACTGGCCCACGTACCTGAAGAAAGTTCCAAGGCATGCTGACCCCCCGGCGACAACATGACAATGTCCCAGGCAGACGATACGTCTGGCTCGGTGTTGGTATCATCTTCCTGCTGCTCACCGCCTGCAGCCAGGCAATCACTCGTCAGACTTCGGCCATTCAGCCACAAGCGATTTTTTCGGCAACCGGCCTGGAGCAACTGCCCGAGCAATGGTGGCGGACCTTCGAGGACCCGATCCTTAACAGCATGATTGCCCAGGCCCTGGCCGCGAATTTCAATTTACAAATCGCCTGGGACCGACTTGACCGAGCCCGTGCTGTGGCGCGCAAGGCCGGTGCCGACCTGACCCCGCAAGTCAATGGTGACGCAGCTTTCACCACCAGCCGCTTCCGCAACGATGGTTACACCGACTCGTCACATAGCTTCAGCCTGGGACTATCCGCAAGCTACGAAGTCGATCTCTGGGGTCGCATAAATTCGATCAGTCGGGCCGCCGAGTTTGACGCTTTGGCCAGCGCAGAGGATTTACAAACGGCGGCATTGACGCTGTCGGCCCAGGTCGCGACAACCTGGTACCAGCTAATCGATCAGCTTGGCCAGATCAGGCTGCTCAAAGAGCAACAACACACCAATGAGCAGGCTCTCGATCTGATCAGTCTACAATTCCGTACCGGTCAGGTCGGCATCGCCGACCTGCTGCAACAACGTCAGGTGGTTGAGACCCGACGTGGTGAGCAGGCCCTGGCTACAGGCCGGGCGCAGGTATTAAAGCACCAGTTGGCGGTGTTGCTTGGTGTCGCTCCGGACCAGGCCCCGCAGGTGACCATCAGCACGCTCGGCGAACTGCCGCCGCTGCCTTTGACCGGGTTGCAAAGCAGCCTGCTCGAACGACGACCCGATGTGCGCGCTGCGTGGTTGCAGTTACAGGCGGCAGACCAGGGGGTCGCCGCAGCTGTTGCTGATCGGTTTCCTCGTCTCAGCCTGACCGGCCGAACCAGCACTTCAGGTGAGCAGATCGAAAAACTTTTCGACGACTGGCTGGCCTCTTTGGCAGCAAACCTGCTGACACCACTGATTGATGGTGGTCGACGCCGTGCCGAAGTCGAGCGCAGCCAGGCCGTCGCCTCAGAAACTTTGCATATCTACAGCCAGGTTGTTCTCGAAGCCCTGGCCGAAGTTGAAAATGCCCTGGTCCAGGAGCAGAATCTTCAGGAGTACCTGATCAGTATCAACCGTCAGCTGGAATTAGCCGGACAGTCCACCGCGCGCATCCGGGACCGTTACCTCAACGGGGCCGAAAACTATCAGCGGATTCTCACCGCACTGCTCTCGGAGCAGTCTCTGCAGCGCACCCGTCTTTCTGCCCGGCGTGAACTCTTCGTCAATCGCATCAACCTCTGCCGGGCTCTGGCTGGCGGTTGGCAATTGTCACGGCAGTCTGATTAACGGACCTTACGAAGGAAGCAACCATGTTCCCAGACCAGCGTCAACAACCTCATCCTGATCCTGCCGGGCAAAATCGCAGAGCCGCGTTACTGAGACTACTGCTACCCGCCCTCGTCGTCATCTGCAGCGCAGCCGTCGCCTTCTGGATGATGCAGTCGGGACCCAAGGCCAAACCGCGGGCCAAAGTTCGCAATGCGGTTATTGTGGATGTCCGCCCGATCGAATTCGGTCAGAGAACCACAACCATCAGCATCATGGGTACGGTCATACCGAAGCGCGAAGTCGTTCTCAAACCCCAGGTCAGCGGCGAGATTATCCAATTAAGTGACAAGCTGGTACCGGGCGGACGCTTTGGCACGGGCGAGCAACTTCTCAGTATTGATCCAAGCGACTACCAGATTACAGTGAAACAGCTTGCCAGCGAGGTCGCCAGGGTCGAAGCCGACCGACAGATAGAGCTTGGCCGGCAACGGGTTGCCCAGAAAGAATTTGAGTTGCTCGGCGAAACGGTCAGTGCAGAAGAAAAGGCTTTGATGCTCCGGGAACCACAGCTGGAGAATCTCCGTGCCATTCTGGACGGAACCAGGGCCCGCCTCGAACAGGCGCAACTTGACCTGGCCCGAACCGTTATCAAAGCCCCATTCAACGCCGTGGTCATCTCCCGCGAAATCAATCTCGGCACCAGCGTCTCGCCAGGCACCACCCTGACGACCCTGGTCGGCAGCGACAGTTACTGGATCGAGGCGCCGATCCCCGCCGGTCAGTTGAAATGGATCAGGACTGGTCAGCCGGGCATTGCCGGGGGCTCACCGGTACGCGTCTTCGATACCGCGACCTGGGGTTCGACGAACTTTCGGACCGGTCAGGTGGTTGGCCTGACGGCCATGGTTGAAGAGCAGGGTCGCATGGCCAAGCTGCTCGCGGAAGTAACCGACCCTCTTGCCCTGCAAAAAACCTCAGAGGAGCTTCCTGAGCTGCTGCTCGGCAGTTATGTGCGGCTTGAAATAGCAAGGAACGAGCTTGCCGCACGCCGCGGCGATCGAACGTGAACTGGTGCGCGACGGCGACCGGCTCTGGATTATGGATGACCAGGGAGCTCTCGACATCCGCCCGGTTGAGATTGCTTTTCGCGGCCAGGATCACGTTCTGGTCACCGGCGGAATCCGGGATGGCGAGCGCTGATCACGACCAACCTGCCCTCGCCGGTGCAGGGCATGAGCCTGAGGCTTAAGGACAGCGAGGCCTCCAGCCCCACCGGGGCAGAGAAAGCCAAACCATGAACCGTTCGCGCAAAGAGTCCTGGCAGCGGGGCCCGCTCGCCTGGATGACCTACAACCGGGTCACACCCAACCTGCTGATGATCGTCCTGCTGCTCGGCGGAATCTTCGTCTCGGGACAGATCAAGAAAGAGGTCTTCCCCGCATACGAGCTGGACATGGTCACGGTCAGCGTCGCCTACCCGGGGGCCAGCCCCGAAGAGGTCGAGCACGGCATCATACTCGTCGTCGAAGAAGCGGTGCGCGGTCTTGAAGGGATCAAGGAACTAACTGCGACTGCGGCTGAGAGGCACGCGGATCAGTCAGGATCGAACTGCTGGCTGACGCCGACCAGCAAAAGGTCTACCAGGATATCAAGCAGGAGATCGACCGAATCCGGACCTTCCCGGACGATGCCGAGGAACCCCAGGTTTCGCTGGGAACCCACCGCCATGAAGTGCTTAACATCCAATTTTACGCCAACACCACGGAAGCGGCGCTGCGCGAGAGCGGCCGAGCAGGTCCGTGACCGGCTGCTGCAGGACCCCGGTATCACCCAGGTCGATCTTTCGGGAGCACGCGCTCTGGAGATCCACGTCGATGTGCCGCAGGACAAGTTACGCGCCTACGACCTCACCCTCGACGGCATCGCACGGATCATTGAAGCCGCCTCAACCGAAATCCCGGGCGGCGCTGTAGAAACCAGCGGCGGCGATATTCTGCTGCGCGTCACCGATCGCCGCGACTGGGCCAGGGAGTTTGCCCGCATTCCGATCATCAGCACCGCCGACGGCACGGTGGTTCTGCTTGAGGATCATCGCCACGGTGCGTGAGACCTTCGAAGACAGTGATCGTTTCGCCACCTACAACGGCCAGCCCAGCATCGGCCTCGACGTCTACCGGGTCGGTGACCAGACCCCGGTCGGCGTCTCCAGGGCGGTCCGTGACGCCATGAGCGAAATCGAGGCCGACCTGCCGGCCGGGATCAACTGGGACATCAATCGCGACCGTTCCGAGGTCTACGAACAACGCCTCAACCTGCTGCTGAAGAATGCCGCCATGGGCCTGGTGCTGGTGCTGCTGCTGCTCGGCCTGTTCCTCGAATTCAAGCTGGCTTTCTGGGTGACCATGGGCATCCCGATCTCCTTTCTCGGTGGCCTGCTCTTCCTCCCCGCCATGGGCGTCTCGATTAATATCATGTCGATGTTCGCATTTATCATCGCCCTGGGAATCGTGGTCGACGATGCCATCGTGGCCGGCGAAAACATCTATGAATACCGTCAGCGCGGTCATGGCATGGCCAAGGCCGCCATCCTCGGTACCCGCAATGTTGCCATACCGATCACCTACGCCATCCTCACCAACATCGTGGCGTTCATGCCGCTCTATTTTGTGCCCGGCACCATGGGCAAGATCTGGAATGCGATCCCCGTGGTGGTGATCACGGTCTTTATCGTTTCATGGGTTGAAGCGCTGTTTATCCTGCCGGCCCACCTCGCCCATACCCGCAGCACTCCCACCAGCAAACTGACCGCCCGCCTGCACAATTGGCAGCAGAACTTCAGCGCCGGTGTATCACGCTTCATCGACAACCGTTACCGGCCACTGCTCGAACTGAGTGTCCGCTGGCGAGGCCTGACCGTCGCCATCGGCTTGGCCGTGCTGATCATCGTTCTCAGTTATGTCATGAGCGGTCGCATCGGCATGATCCTGATGCCTCGGGTCGAATCGGACCGGGCGGTCGTCACCGCCGCCCTGCCAGCCGGGAGCCCATTGTCCGCAGCCTTGCAGGTGCAGAAACGTCTGGTTGACGGCATCGAAAACGTGGCCGCGGCCAATGGCGGCAAGGAGCTGCTGCAGGGAGTCTTCGCCCAGGTTGATGAAGGACAAGTCGGCGTGACGGCCTACCTGACACCGCCCGGCGTGAGGCCCCTGAGCACCGGCACCGTCACCAAGCTCTGGCGCGAAGAAGTCGGTCCGATTATCGGCCTGGAGTCATTGCGTTATGAATCGGACCGCGGCGGTCCCGGCGGGGGCGGCGCCCTGACCGTGGAACTTTCGCATCGCGACACCGAGGTTCTCGACCGTGCCAGCAGCGCACTGGCGGAGCAGACTGGAAGAGTTTGCCAACGTCAAGGACATCGACGACGGGTTCACCCCGGGCAAAGAGCAACTCGACTTCCGCATCAAGCCGAGCGGCGAGAGTCTCGGTCTGACTTCGCGCGAAATCGCACGCCAGGTACGCAACGCATTCTCCGGCACAGAAGCCTTGCGTCAGCAGCGCGGGCGCAACGAGGTGACGGTCCGCGTGCGTCTGCCGGAAAGTGAACGCAGCAGCGAATTCAGCATCGAGAACCTGATGATCCGCACCCCGGCCGGCACCTTCGTACCACTTTTCGAGATTGCTGAAGTCGAACGCGGCCGGGCCTATACAACCATCAATCGCCGTGACGCCCGCCGCACCGTGACTGTCACCGCCGACGTCGAACCCATCAGCCAGACCAGCCAGATCCTGGCCACTCTGGACAGTCAGACCCTGCCCGACCTGGCCCGTGACTTCCCAGGATTAACCTACGGTTACCATGGACGTCAGGCCAGCATGAAGGAGAGTACCGGCGGCTTGTTCAAGGGTTTCATCCTGGCCATGATCGCCATCTACTTTCTGCTGGCGATCCCGTTCCGCAGCTACAGCCAGCCACTGATTGTCATGCTGGCGATTCCTTTCGGCGTGGTCGGTGCCGTCCTCGGTCATCTGCTCATGGGCTACAGTCTTAGCCTGATGAGCATGATGGGAATCGTCGCTCTCTCCGGAGTGGTGGTCAACGACTCCCTGGTCCTGATCGACTACGCCAACCGCCAGCGTCTCGAAGGAGCCTCCGCTCTCACGGCGATCTGCGCAGCTGGAACACGCCGTTTTCGACCGATCATCCTGACCACCCTGACCACCTTTGGTGGCCTCGCGCCAATGATCTTCGAGACTTCCAGGCAGGCCCGCTTCCTGATCCCGATGGCCCTTTCGCTCGGTTTCGGCATCCTGTTTGCCACGCTGATCACCCTGTTGCTGGTTCCCAGCCTCTACCTGTTGATAGAGGATTTCTTTGGCCTGGTACACAGATTCTTCGGTACCACACCAGACGAAGAGTCATCGTGAGCGAGCCGAACTGGGGTCTGGCCCGGAAACGGCAGAGGCTGGCACAACGCGCAGGAATCATCCAGGATATCCGCAATTTCTTCGTCAATCGCGGCTACCTCGAGGTGGAAACCCCGCACCGCATACCCGGCAATGCCCCCGAACCACACATCGACACCGTCGCCAGTGGTGCATGGGCCCTTCACACCTCGCCGGAACTGGCCATGAAGCGACTGCTAGCGGCCGGTTACGAGCAAATTTTTCAGATCTGCCGGGTCTGGCGCGATGGCGAACGAGGCCAGTACCACCTCCCCGAATTCAGCCTGCTCGAATGGTATCGGAGCGGAGTTGACTACCATGCCCTGATGACCGAATGCATGGAGCTGCTCTACGTCCTGGTGCCGGGAGGAAAATTGCCAAGGCAGGGCCGCGTGATTGACCTGACGATGCCGTGGGAAAAGATGACTGTTGCCGAAGCCTTCTCCCGATACGCTTCGAAAGACATTGACAAAGCCCTCGCCTCGGGCTGCTTTGAAGAAGTCTTGACGGCGGACGTTGAACCTCTTCTTGGCAAAACCCGACCGACCTTCCTGACCGAGTACCCGATCAGCCTGGCAGCCCTGGCCCGGACCAAGCCTGGCCAGCCACAGGTCGCCGAGCGCTTCGAACTCTACATCGACGGGCTGGAAGTGGCCAACGCCTTTTCGGAGTTGACCGATCCGCACGAGCAACGCAGCCGCTTCACAGCCGATGAAGAGACCCGTCGAGCTGCCGGCAAAACTCCCTATCCCCTCCCGGAAAAGTTCCTCGCCGAGCTTGCAGCCATGCCCGAAGCGTCCGGCATCGCCCTTGGGCTCGACCGCTTGATCATGCTGCTGACTGACGCCGTGAACATCGATGACGTGGTTGCTTTTACCACCGAACAGCTTTGATGCGAAAAATCTTGATCATTAGCAAAAGACCCTTGTTTTTCATCCTTCCGGCACGCTATAAAAAGATAGGACTGATTAACCACAGGGGCCGTTGCCAACCATGCAATTTCAATCTGAAGCAACCATCTTCAACGCCTGTCGAACCCTGTTCGGCAAAGAAGTCAATCTCTCCCACGAGTTCCTCAACTATCTGCAGCCGAGTGGTGCCAAAACCGCCTTTCGCAGCCAGGCCAAAGTCCACCACCCAGATGCCCACGCGAATTCATCAACCCAGATTCGAAACCAGCAAACAGAACGTTTCCGTGAGCTCCGCCAAGCCTATGATCTGATTATTGATTTCCTCGAGAAGCGGCAACGAGACCTTTGGACACATTTAAACAGGAGGCCTGCGCAATCGACGCCACATCGGACCTGGAGTTCAACGCGTCGGCACCAGCAGCAGAGAGCTCATGCGCGGCCGGTGTCGGTACCTTCCATCCCTCTTGAATTCGGTATGTTCACCTACTACCAGGGCAAAGTGACCTACCAGCAACTGATTGAAGCGCTGGTCTGGCAAAGGCGACAGCGCCCGACACTCGGCGCCATTGCCCTGAAATGGGGTTGGCTATCCGATGCCAAAGTGGCACAGATTCTCAATCACCGCGGCCATGCCGTGCGTTTCGGTAAAAAAGCCGTTGAACTTGGCTATCTCAAACCTCACCAGATAAAGGCCCTGCTGCAATATCAACGTTCCCTGCAAATGAGGATCGGACAGTATTTTATTGAGAAAGGTTTGTTGACTGAGGAAGAGGCTGAGCGGATCTCGCAGAGCCTCAAGAATCACAATGACCAGATCAATCTGCGCGCCAAAAATCGTTCCAACAGTAGATACTGGCCTGAATCTTTTTAGCTCTGTTAACGTTCGGTGTTGATATTTGGTGCCTCAAATATCCTAAGGATTTTTAAGAACCCGTTGCGACAGCATATATGGGGGTATGATCCACTAAGTGTTCAGGGTTACTATTGATAGTTACTTATAAGAATTTACCTGTTTAGGTTCCTGTGTCTATTTTGACAGGACAATATCCTTAGTCAGCTTTTTCTGAATATTGGAGTCCTAATAACGCACGTTCTGCCACTTCTTTTCCTTGGTTCCACACAAGATTTTTCCAGTCACCACTATCTGGGTAGAACATTCGCAACAAATCGGCTTTTATCCTTTTCGCATCAGGGTGCTCTTTGCTGCCATAATGATAAAGCCAGTTTTCAACCCGTAACGCCCAAAAAACTTTCTTCAGAGAGAATGTTCCAAACTCCAGGCCAACAGCGGTTACTTCTGCATTAGGCAACATCTTTGGAAGCGCGAGATTGAGCGTCCCCTGCAAATGGACGGAAACCGATTGCCCGCTGGCCGTGGTCTTTACTCTGTCACCCCACCACCCCACTGCACGTTGGTAAACAGACGAATCATCCTCTTCATTCAAAATGACTTCAGCATGGCCGAAAGGTCCAAGACCTGTGTGAAAGTCAACAACTACCACCCTCTCCGCTTTTGAAAGATAGCGGCTGGCAATTTCTCTGATGATCTCATTTGACCACGTCTCTGATCGTCCTCCGTAAAAAAGACCTTTAGCGTGTGTATATTGACCACTACTGATGGCCTCTTTCAGCTTAAGTTTACCGTTCTTGAGGCGATACCAAAGGAAACGGAGACGCGCCCTTGAGTTTTCCCAGAGGGTAATGGATTTTGGAGAGATTGCATCTTCGAGTTCCTCATATCCCGAATTGCCGGTATAAGGCCTGGAGTGATCGACAAAGTTGCGGTTGAGATCGACATTGTCCTCATTGAATCGCCGCAGGTGCGAGAAGCCGTACGGGTTGAGAGCATGGATCATGACCATGCTCATGTATGGTTTCAGTTGGGAGGCTACCCCTTCGCGCAGCAGGCCGTTTTGAATCCCTGACCCGGCGAATCCCTCGACACCATGTGTCCCCGACACCAGAACCAGAATGGACTTGGCATCCTTTGACCCAACAAAGGCCACATCGGTAAAAAGCGGATCTCCATCTGTGTATGTTTGCGTGTTCTGGAAGCTTTCCACGCTGGCGTCAACAGCATGTGAGGCTTCGAGGAATTTATTCCGGGCCTCTATATAGTTACTGGAAAAGTATTCCGTTCCTTCCATATTTGTTCCTTCTTTTCCCATGTGCGGAATCTGACTACAGGCAATCATGTTTAAGGTGCATATAAGTATGAGCATTGCTGATGAAAGCTGTTAATCGTGACTTATGAGACTCTAGTTTTGAATTATCCATAAATGGGGAAGCCTACGCCCCCTCCTCACGATAAATTTATTCTACTTCTCCAACTTCTATGGACCAAGAATAAACGACTATCTATGGGAGGTCATCATGGGCATGCGAGTAGGTTATGCAAGGGTTAGCACCGTCGGTCAGAAACTGGATGTTCAACTGGACCACCTAGCGGACTGCGACCGGATCTATCGGGAAAAAGTCTCAGCCAGTTCAACAAAGAACAAACCAGAGTTAAAAAATGCGCTCGACTTCGTAAGGGAGGAGGATGTTTTCGTCGTCACAAAACTGGATCGCCTGGCACGATCAGTTGTGGACTTGTCCAACATCATTCAACTACTTGAAGAAAAGAATGTCGATCTCGTTGTTCTTGACCAGGGAATTGACACCACAACCATCTATGGCAAATTGCAGTTCAACATTCTTGCTTCGATTGGCGAATTTGAGCGAGGTCTGATTACCGAACGCTCACTGGAAGGACGGATGAAAGCCAAAATTAAAAATGATTTACACCTACGCATTGTCACCGACCTGATTGATGGAAGACTGGAAGGTAATCGTGGCGTTCCCTTGGAAAATCGACGGAAGATGGAAATAACTTTCGGTCAAATCTTTGATGATTAAATGCCCAGAGAAATGAGTAAAGCCATCACATCCACTTTATAGTTCCTGAAGGTCCAATAAAACCAGACGAATAGGAAATGGCCTTCCTGATTGAGGTAGGCCATTTTGCGTCTTATAGATGGTGGTTTGTGAGACTCAGACTACTACAGATTTACAGTGTGCCCTATATCAAAAACATTGTGACAGGAGGGGCATATATATAAACATTTCGTTACCTCCCCCTCTCTTCTGAACATTGAATGAAAACCATTCTTATATTCACAAGACGGACAGACTTTAAACTCACTTTCCACAGATACCTTAATAATTTTATAATCCACTTAAACCTCCTCTGTCATGCCCCAAGTCCCTGAAAAATGAGAAAAATCTGGTTCAAGTTGTCTTTTTAGAGATGTTTTTTAGTTCAACGCGCCGAATAGCCGCTTCAAGAATTAAATTACTGACCCCCATACCGATATATCCTGTTTGGCCATAGGTGTCGTAGAGAGGGAGCATGTCAACGATCTTGAGTATGTCCTCATATGCGTCCGGGTATAAATAAGGATTGTCAGCAATTGATAACAAATGTTCCGCGAGAACATTCGGCAGTTCATTTTCTCGCTCTGCAAGGATGGTCTCTTTACGAAGTTGGGCAAATATATTCATTCCTTATATTCTCTAATTGTTTGTCGTCGTTAGTTAATAAATTCATTTTCATCTGGGCGCTAAGTTTTGTCGAATCATGGTTTGAGAGGCCTATACAAGCGCAAAATCATGAGCCATCCCTTCCTAGGGATAGTTTGCCCCCAATTGCTCTCATTACCCTCAGGTGCTTCGTAGCCGAAATAGACATCAACCGATACATTTGTGTTTATCAAAGCGGCTAGAGGATTGGGAAGTTGGGCCGGCTCGGCGTGGGCGGAACACGGAGGGGTCTTTCCTGCGGCATCTTACAGGCTCCTGGCCACCCAGGCCTGGATGGAAATAATGTCCAGCTTCTTGATATCGATAAATTCGACACCCATGCCTGTCGAGGCAGAGGCCTTGCGCTGCTCACCTCCCCCCTTGACCCAGGCAACCCTCCCCTTGCAGGAGAGCTGGCGTTCCGGGTTCAACTGGAACTGAAAGTTCAGTTCGGCTCCCACCGGCAGCAGGTCGTCGGTCTCCATGAAGACCCCGCCGACGGAAATGTCGGCCAGGGTCATCGCCGAGGAGCGAAGCGTCTCGCTGGTCGGTTTGACCGGCGCCTTGATCGGCGCCCTCTTCCCTGACCACCTTGGGAACTTGACAAGTCCTTTGCTGACATCCAGCAAGGCGGTCCTGGTCAGCGGCTTGTGGATGACGTCGTCGCAACCGGCCGCGAAACAACGCTCCACGTCTTCCGGTGCGGCACCTTCCGTCATCATGACGATGGGGGTGAACTTCAAACGGGGGTCATGCTTGATCTCCCTGCAGGCCAGATCACCGTCGCCGTCCGGCATGTAAAGATCCATCAAGACCAGGTCGGGCTTCTCCATTCGGGTCGCGGTCACGGCTTGCAATCCATCTTCGACCGTGATGATTTCGACCTGCTCACGCCTGAAACAATCCTCGGCGACAGCCAGTTGACGGCTGTCGTCATCGACCAATAATATCTTTTTCGAATACATGAAGAGAGTGTCTTTGATAAACATGCGATATCAGCCGGTCAACGATAGGGGGTCCCATGCCATGATTGAAGAAATGGTTCTGCGGGGCAGCGGATTTTTTTCACAAGCGACACCACGGTGAAGCCTTGATTCTGATTAAAAGATACTTGGCATCAGTCAACCAAGTCAACCCAAGGAAATTGTACCGCACTTGCAGGAGAATGTCTTTCGGGAGGCCGTCACGGGTGCTGCTTATGTCAGCAGTGACAGGCCGGGGAGATCAACAAGATCACCAGCGGGGGAATATCTCGTTGGCATGACGGGTTGTCTCCTCTCCATCTTCAACAACACCTTAATCACCGGATCGTCTCTCGTCAGGTCTGGCTGGTAACGATAGACGGTGCGACTTAAGCGTAAAGCCCGGCAGGCGATTCTTGTGCTGGCCCCTAACGACTCTTTGGCATAATCCACCAGTTCCTGCTTCTCCGCCGGCGTCAGAGCTTTTTTTCAATCACCTCCTTCAGAATCTTGTTCTCGAGGCTGGTGTCGGCAAACATTTGTTTAAGACGCCGATTCTCTTGCTCAGGCTCTTTGAGACGAGCCAACTCTGACACCTCCATCCCACTGTAAAGTGATTGCCAGCGATAAAACGTTGCGATGGAAATCCCATGCTCACGACAGAGCTCCCGAATAGATTTACCGGTCTCGGCTTCCTTTAGTATCCTGATGGTCTGTGCTTCACTGAACTTCGATTTACGCATGCGATGAGTCCTTCATGTGACGTTACATTATGCCAAGGAGTCTCATTATTGCTGGTACTATTTTAAGGGATGGTTACACATGAATTTGTGTCGATATTTTTTACATGGTTGACGTGTAACTGACTGATAAATAATAACCTATTGAAATATTTATGCATAATTTTATGGTATAAAATTTGCACTATTTAATGTTAGGTTTTTAACACCACTAGCGAAGGAAATAGCGTTTATAACTCTATGGCAGGAGGGTTAATCATGAAGAGACTAATAAACCTGTTAATAATAATTATCAGCCTAATTTTCACCCTGCCTGCTGATGCTATGCTGGTTTCTAGCGACGACATTGTTTTCGGGGCGAATTCCATCTTGAGGGATACTGAAACCGGTCTCGATTGGCTAGACATTAATGCAAGTACGACACTTGGGAAGAGATACACAGAAGTAAATTTTCTTTTGGGCTCAGAAGATTATGCTGGATTCAGATTTGCAAAAAGATCTGAGCTAGATGTTCTTGTAAGTAATAGCGGTTATTCGGAAACCGGCCCGCAATCACCCTATAGCTCAAGTCCACTTAGTAGTATTATAAATAGCATAGGCCCTACAAGGACAAGCAGTTCTGGAGAATTTCCTAACACCATATATAATTGGTACTATCTGATTGGAATGCTAGAAGCGACTGTTTTTGAATTTCATGACTACGGAGGGATTTTAGGCGCTACAGCCTATCTATACTCAATACCTTTAGGCGAACTAACCATATTGAATTCTTTTGTCCCGTCATCTGGCATGAACAGCTACATCAGTGGCTACGATTTCGGCAATACATCGTATTTGTCCTTTCCAGGCCATTCCGATGATACAAATGACCCGTATCGTGGAGCCTTTTTAGTGCGCAGCACTGCAGGATTCGTCCCCGTACCCGAACCCTCCACTTTCCTCCTCCTTGGTGGTGGCCTGGTCGGTCTAGGATTTGTCGTTCGCCGGAGAAGGAAAGGATGAACTTCATAATACAAGATCACTAGCCGCCTCTGAAAAGGGGCGGTTTTTTTGGCCCCTTCCAAAAGTTATCCTTTCCTATTTATACTCTTTCATTGCTTGGGGTGCTCAAATTGGCTTAAATGCGAAATTCTTACATCCACTGCATTCCAGTAACGCTGAAAGCTTCTTGACAGTTGTGATTCTCAAGGAATTACCATTACTGTATTCCATAGAAGTCCCAGAGATTAAATCCCTCTCTAGTTTGCAAAATCAATATCGCTACAGCTATTTACATTATTGCGTTTACACTTGATTGGTTGATGACATTTACACAAACACTTACGATTCTCTTCTTTTTCGCATCAAGTAATCAATCGAGTAACGCCCTGAACCAACTACTGCACATAGCAAAAAACCGCACAAATAGACTAAAGCCATTTCTTTCTTCTCAAACGGATCTGAAAAGTGTCGGCCAAAGGCTGCCACAAGCATTGTAAAACTGACCATCAAAGCGCTTAAGCGCGTTGCTAGCCCAATTGATACAGCCAATGAACCGACAAATTCGCTCAAACCTGCGGCCCATGCAAAAATTACCGGAAGAGGAAATCCCAAAGCACTAACTCCGGCAATAAAACCATCGGAAGGCGGCAGCTTTCCCAATCCGTGGGCAAAAGCCATCATGCCCCCCAAACCCAATCGAGCAATTAATAGGACTACATTCGCAAGATTAGAAGAGACTGTTTCACCGCTGAATAAAAACAATTTGAACTTTAATAAAAGGCTTTCCAAGTTCAACTCCTTTCTTTGGCATATTCGATTTAGCTCAGACGCCCTAACTGTTCCAGCGCTGTTTTTAGATAAACTATACCATCATGGAAAAGTGTCTGCTTAAGTTGAAATGCAACGAAAACCTTCTTCCCCCGCCTAAAAGAAAGGCCACCTGTTTCCAGATGGCCATCATTTTGCGGATTAACTTTAACTTCCTAAATCTCCTGACCTACAAGAAAAAAACCCCGCAGTCAGGAGGGGGGGGGAGACTACGGGGCAAAACTTCACAGGACTATTTAGGTTGGAAATCCTGTGAGGTATTTAGTTACAAGTAAAACCTAACGCACAATTAATGCCTGTCAATTAGCAAGGTCAAACAACGTGGCTTAAATTAGATCAAAGGGAAGACCAATGGCCACCCGGGAAGATCCTGCTGGCCATCATTTTGTCGTCTTAAATACCACTATCAATAATAAGCCAGTTTTCGTCTCGTCAGTGCTGAATTATCGGACATCTCTGACAAATTGAAGCCAGACTGTAAACTATAATTGTGAAGCTCCGTCTAATTCACAACGCCAAGAAAGTACATATCCATAACGAAAGGAGTTTGACCATGAAGAGGAAGCTAGCAATCTTTGTTGCATTGATATGTTCACTCTTATTGCCATCGTCTTTTACCTTGGCCGCTAACCAAGCAAACGAGCAGGGAAGAATACAAGCACAAGAGCAGGAACAGATCTACGGCAGCCAAATGATGACAGAGCAGGAACGAAATGAGTATCGCACCAGAATGCGAGCAGCAAAAACTAATGAGGAACGAGAGCAAATACGCATGGAGCACCACGAGCGCATGAGAGAGAGGGCCAAGTCACAAGGCCTTAGCATGCCGGATACCCCACCCCCAAAAGGCAGTGGCATGGGTGGTGGCATGGGCGGTGGCATGGGCGGTGGCATGGGCGGTGGCATGGGCGGTGGCAAAGGGAAAAAACAGTAATCAAAAGAAAAGGGAATGGCCACTTGGTACGATGCCGGGTGGCCATAAATTTACGGATTAATGAGCGTCCTAAATATGCCTATCAATAACACGCCCGTTTTGTCTCAGAAGTCGTGACTTATAAGAATTTATTTGTAAGCCTCCCTGTAGTCATTCAGTTGGAATTTGCTAACAAGAAATATGTTGACGCAACTACTCCCTTCCCCTATAAACGATAACGGTTTTCAATATCACTCGGAGGAGAATTATGAAAAAGATTATCTTTGTTATCGTTTTGACGGCTATATTGGTTGTCACCACCACAGCAATTGCAGCAGAGGCCACCTACCGCAACAACATTAAGGACATTTTTGATGCTCGCTGTAATTCTTGTCATGGTGAGAGTTCACCTGAGTACAAGGTTTTCAAGCAGGAGAAACAGAAATGGATAGCTGAAGAACTTGGCCCACGCATGGATAGTTACACGTATCTGGTCTATTTCACGGGATGGCCTGACACTGGTGCTTTGATGCGCCGACTTGACGACGTCAAGCCGGGGAATATGTATCAGTACCTGGGTGATAACGAGCAGGAGAGGCAGCAGAATCTTGCCGTATTTAAGTCTTGGGTTGGGGGATGGACTCTAAAACGTTTCGATGCGCTAACCAAGGAAGAACTAGCCAGCATTAAGGTTCCCTATTAATTGAACAGAAGCACCCATGATGTTTCTACCTCCTACCTACACATTATTAACAATGGCCACTAGGAATTGATCCAGGTGGCCATCATTTTGTTGATTAATGAGCCTCTTAAAAAGGCGTATCGTTGAATTTCAGACTAGTTTACTGCTTGTAATGCTCGGGCATCATTTGTCCGGTTGGGAGCATATCGCTATTGGGCGGATGACCATTGACTTTTCTATATTCCTTACGTTTACATTCATCCATTTGGGGGCCATGGCAATAAGACCTCAAAAACCCCTTGCAAGCCAAGTCCAAAGTGCTACGGTATTTTTCAAAAAACCCACAACTCTCAAGAAGCTCACAGTTCGCCATAATATCCTCCTTGTTTTGGCAAGCACTCCAAGATAGGTATCATATTAAACCATGTTAATCAATAATAATTGTTACATAAGTTATGTTTATTTGAACGACATAATCTCACATTGTTTATCGTAGAATGTCAGAAACAATAGCTAAATCAAAACTCAAATCCTCATGTAAACCCGTAACAAAAAGGCCAACCACTTTTTTCGGGTGGTCTGCAGTCATCTTTCGTCGCACCCCCTAGATTTTAAAATACCAATATAAATAGACACTTGCCTATTAATTCAGTCGCCAGGGGATATCAAAGAGATGTGTTTCTCGTTTATATTACTGCATTTCTTGGAGTGCGTGGAATTGGCCGAAGAAGATGATTCTTGCTAACCCTGCATTACAAGAACGGCCACCAGGGTTCGATCCTTGGTGGCCACAACTCTTACGCTTCTTTGTCATAAAGTCTACAACCCTCCTCATTTAGAGACCGGAACAAGTATTTCGTTGCGACGCATAAACCAAGGAACAAAAGGTGCGTTGTAACGTGCCCAAATTGTTTCACCGTTAACCGTCAGGGCTTCTTTTTGAATCCAGGAATCCAATTTTATTTTGTTTTTCTTGTAGTTCTTTTCGCTCCAGAACCCAGAGTAGCCAATTGTAGCCATACGTCTGGCAGGAACTTGCCGCAGCGTCACCAGAGGATCGTCAGGAGCAGGGAGGGTTCCCATGTCGTAGGATGCGGGCATGGTAAAGCTCACCAACCATTGATCTCCGGACTTCTGTTGTCCAACCGGGGCAGTCATGTCAATCTTCTCGCCTGGCTGCTGGGAAACCGGCGCAGTCATAGCGATTTTTGTTTGCGACCGATTGTCTCCGGAGATGTAACGAAACAAGCGTCGGAATGCGTTGCTCCCAGCTTCATCGAAGTCTCCATCGACCAAAGTCTCAGCGAGTATATGGGGAGCATAATCGCGAACCTCAAAAGAACCTTCGACTTTAACGACTTCGTATGAGGCTTCTTCAATAGCCATGGCGCTATGTGCTCCTGAAAATATTATGATCATGATGAAAATGATTAATGGGCTTCGTTGCATAATCATGTGGCTCCTATAACCTTTTTTGACAGATACTTCAGGCTAAACAAGATCATCATCGTAAGCTTAGCAGTTTTTTGAACATCAGCACTTTTGTGTGGTGGGAGGGGTGTTTCCTGAAGACCTTCAAGGGTGACTCCGGGATAGGCTCACTTTTCTGTGCCAGCTTCGGGAGCCAGGGGGCGCTGGTTTGAATCCCACTCTCAGGATTTACTATTTATCCTCTCGCATTCTTTTGAAGGCTCCAGATAAGCAAAAACACGGAATTATTACAAACCCTGCAATCTAAGAAAAGGCCACCCGTTTCCAGGTGGCCACTTTTCATTCTATAAGTCGTGACTTATAAGCAAGTTTTCCTACAGGCTCAACGCCTCGCATCAGCGACCCAGCTCTGATGGGTTCGCCTGCATGCGTTTGCTAGGCGCCGCCCCACCTGTTACGAAAGATAAAGTAGACGGCGCCAAGGATGCAGAGTCCTGCCCAAAGATAGTCCAGCTTGAGCGGCTCCTTCATGTAGAAGAAGGCGAATGGAACAAAGATAGAAAGAGTAATAACCTCTTGCAGGATTTTGAGCTGGGCCAACGACAGCACACCGTAGCCGATGCGGTTGGCTGGAACCTGCAACAAATACTCAAAGAACGCGATGCCCCAACTGATTAGCGCTGCGACGATCCAAGGTTTGGAGCTCAGCTCCTTCAAGTGGGCATACCAAGCAAACGTCATGAACACGTTGCTCAGGGAAAGGAGGAGAATTGTTAGCCCGATCTCGCGCATAGTTAACTAGGTGCCTAACATGTTAGGATGTGTACAGAATTTATGAATATCACCTGACAGGTATGTGGTTTTGTGTTGTCCTTCAAGTCCATAACATAGATAGCATTTATGCAGCAATATCAAATATTGAATAACAAAATCCGTGTTAAGCGTCTTGATGCGTAGACACAAAAAGCCCCCCGCTTCTTTACGGATGGCCTGTCGTCATCTTCCGTCGTATCCCCTGTGACTTCAAAAAGTCAGCTGGAGCGATTTTACCTCAGGATACAGTGCTTGGCATAATCGGTCGCTTCACTCGCCGTCCAATCACCTTTCGGCTTCTCTTTCATATCCTTGCACCACTCGTCACTGCCAACTTCTGGTGAACATCCGACGAGCATGACGATCAGACAAGCGGCGATGAACAGGCTGACACCCTTGAATAAATGCATAGTTCTACCTCCCTCACCCCCAGTTAAACATTTTTGAGACAACGTGTTTTCAATTATAACCAGTCTGGGTTGGATGCCAAAGGCAAATGTTTCTTGTTAATCATCCTGCATTGTATGGCGGGTGTCTAATTGGCCGACACGCAAAATTCTTGCTAACCCTGCAACCAGTAACTCTGAAAGACTACTGGTGGTTGTTATATCTAAGAGAGGAGCCATGAGAGAGCCTGTGTTTCATCACTGAACATCTTCACTTGGAATCCACGATTAACTGCCACCGTTTCAGCAAAAAGGCTATCCTTCAATCTTTCCTCGTTCAAGTGGACTATCGCTAATTTGAATTTGTGGCCAATTCCGAATGAGTGCGCCATAGATCCCAGCTGAAATGCTGTAAATGTCGGAAGACGACCTGGCACATCCCAGACAGCCAGGACATTGAAAGCCTCCAACTCCTTGCATGCCTCAGCCACTTGTGACCAAACGCTTAAAGCATCCTCTAACTCCTTGCCAGGGGACCAATCTCCCGACACATCTACTCGGAGATATTCCGGATTCTTTTGGATAATGCATTTGTACGACATGAATAATTCCTCTGCCACTTGGATAATAATATATTGCCAATTTACAATACTTGCTGGACAAGATCAAAGAGAGTTAGGTCTTATTTGTCCTCTCGCATTGCTTGGAGGGTTTGAAACTCGCTGTAGTTTGAAATTCTTACTGCCCCTGCAATCCAGGCATCTGGCGACCGCCATTAATCCGTCCTGGCAGTAATGGTTTATAAGAGCGTAGAGCACTCTAGCCAATAGCGCACTTTAATCTCATTACCTGCCCCGGCAAGGACTTCAAAGAATCCTGCTATTGATGTACTATTCACGCACTGCCTTTATATATTGATACGACAAAGGAGGATTGTTTTCTATGATGAAGACTGTTGGTTTTGACAACGAAAAGTATCTCGAAGAGCAACACGAAAAGATTCTGGAGCGAGTTCAGAAGTTTGGTAACAAGCTTTACCTTGAGTTCGGCGGGAAGATTATGTTTGATTACCACGCTGCCAGGGTCCTGCCCGGGTTCTCCCCCAATGTCAAGATGAGGCTGCTGCAAAAACTCAAGGGGAACGCAGATATCATCTTGTGTATCTATGCTGGCGACATCGAACGTCGGAAAATGAGGGCAGACTTCGGGATCACCTATGACGTTGATGTCATGAGACAGATCGATGACCTGCGTAGTTGGGGAATCGACGTCACTGCCGTAGTCATCACACGCTTCGAAGACCAACCAGCGGTCAATATTTTTAAAAACAAACTGGAACGACGCAATATCAAGGTCTACACTCACCGTTACACCAAGGGGTATCCTACGGATGTCGATATGATTGTCAGCGACGCAGGGTACGGTGCCAACGACTACATCGAAACAACAAATCCCCTGGTTATTGTCACTGGCCCCGGTCCGGGTAGTGGCAAACTAGCGACCTGCCTGTCTCAGATATATCATGAACACAAGCAGGGCATAAACTCAGGTTACGCAAAATTCGAAACCTTTCCCATCTGGAGTATACCGCTGAAGCATCCGGTGAACGTGGCCTATGAAGCAGCAACGGCTGACATAGGGGACTTTAACCTAATCGACCCGTATCACTTCGAGGAATACAATCAACTTGCCATAAATTATAATCGCGACGTTGAGGTCTTCCCGGTTATCAAACGCATCTTAGAGAAGATTGTGGGTCACGCGGTTTATAACTCTCCGACTGACATGGGTGTAAACATGGCTGGCTTCGGGATTGTCGATGACGACCTGGTTAGCGAGGCGGCCAAACAGGAGATCATCCGCAGGTTCTTCCGCTATCGTTGTGAGTATGCTCTGGGCTATGTCGATATGGCAACAGTCCAGAGGGCGGAGTTGATCATGAAGGAACTTAACTTGAAACCGGAAGACCGCAGGATAGTTGAGCCGGCCAGAAGATGCATTGAAAATGGCGAAATGAAAGGCAAGGGGAATGAGGGAATCTACTGTGGGGCGGCTATCGAGCTTCATGATGGAACGATTATCACAGGCAAAAACACTCCTTTGATGCATGCCTCCTCCAGCCTGATACTTAACGCCATCAAAACCCTTGCCGGGATTCCGGACGATATTCACTTACTGGCTCCGGGGATCATTGAATCGATAGGTAGTTTGAAAAAAGACATCCTCAATAGCAAGACCATCAGTCTTGACCTTGAAGAGACCTTAATCGCATTGAGTGTAAGTACCACAACCAACCCGACCAGTCAGATGGCCATGACTAAGTTGAAGCAACTTAAAAACTGTGAGGTGCACCTGACCCATATCCCGACACCGGGAGATGAAACAGGTTTGCGGAGGCTTGGCGTCAACCTGACCAGCGATCCGAACTTCCCGTCGCGGGCACTGTACGTAACCTAAGAGACGGAGCGAAGCCGAGAGAACGCCACTACTGCTTTTGCAGGGGAACGCTGGTTAGAAGACAGCTATTTAGGCCAGTATTCATATGAGAGCGACCTTTCCGAGGTCGCTCTTTTGTTTTCATAAATACTGACAAATAAAAACAAGTAGATCTTTATTCGATGATATAGCAGCCCACAATCTCCCCGTAAAACATGGTGTGACAGTCTTTGTTGGCCGCATGAAAATCGCTTGCAACACTCTGGGGGTAAAACTCTTCCATAAACTGGGGGGGCATCGCTATAAAATCTTGCAGTTGCTTGTAGATTACCTTGCATTCCAGAGTCAGAGGAAGTTCTTTGATGCCTGGAACATTCACCTGACAGCCCTCTTCCAATGTCAACCCAAGTTCTTTGACTTTATCGACGTCCCGACCGCTCTTGGAGCCGCAAAAACCAAAAATTTTTCCAACATTTTCGGCCATGGGGATATTCACTGTAAATTCACCGGTTTCTTCAATCAGTTTATGGGTGTACCTTCCGGTGCGAACATAGGTGGTAAATATCAGCCGATTCCATTCTATGCCGATTTGTCCCCAAGAGATCGTCATGGGGTTCACCCGCCCATCTTTTTGTGCGGTAATAAGAATCCCCTTCTTCAGCATCTTGTGAATGTGATTCATCTGTTCATAAATATCGACCTGTTTTTTCATCCTGTTTCTCCTGCTATCCAAGAATCTGAATCTATCTTGAAGCCACCCTGGCAGTTACAATTTTTATGGCGCGCCCGGTAGGAGTCGAACCTACAACCCCCAGATCCGAAGTCTGGTGCTCTATCCAGTTGAGCTACGGGCGCACATTTTTTGGATTACCCTATTTATATTCTTACTACGTTTCGGAGGCTCATCTTGGCTAAAATGCGAAATTCTTGGAGACCCTAACAATAAAAAATGGCCACTCTCAGTTGATTCAGGGGCCATCATTTTGTTGTTATTTGCGCCCTTAAATTAAATATATTTTTTATACAACCTGTGTTTCTTATAGACTTGGCCGTTGATATTTATCATGGCTTTATTCATTATTTCGTTATTTTCTAAAATCCAAGAAGCCTCGCCAAAAAGCATCTTCTTCTTCTTTGCTTCTTCAAAAGCTTTTGTATAGAAATATGCGTCAATACCCATCCTTCTATAACCTTCGACAATTCCCAAGGTCACCACCCTCACTCTATCTATATTTTTTTTGTAATAAAGTAGTTTAAAAATCCCAAAAGGTAGTAAACGACCTCTTTTTAGGTGTTTTAACGGGACATTCATGTCAGGAATAGACAAGGAGAATCCGATGGGTTGGCCCTGATGTTCTGCAATCAACAGAAAATCTGGATCAAGTATTTTCTTCATATCCTTTGCGGCATGTTTAAACTCTTCATCGGTCATGGGTACAAATCCCCAGTTTTTCTCCCACGCTGCATTGTAGATTTTAATGATCGTATCCACCTCCTGACCAAATTTTTTCATATTCGGCTTTCTGATTGTGATACCTTTTTTGTTGAGTCTTTCAAGAATTTTTGGGGCCATATCCAATAATTTCTGTGGGACATCCTTGGTCAAAATCTTATAAGACAATAAATCCATATCTTTTTTAAAACCATATCTGTCCAGAAACTCTACGTAGTACGGTTTGTTATACGGCATCATCACTGTAGGAGGTGAATCGAAGCCCTCGATTAAAGCCCCGCATGTTTCATTAGTAGAATAATTATTAGGGCCTAGGATTTCAGTAAGTCCTCGTTCTTTCAACCATTCCACAGCTCTGTTAAAAAGGGCCTTGGCTACCTCGTAATCCTGGACCACATCAAAGAACCCAAAGCTACCGGCCAGATCGCCTGTGTAGGCTATATAATTATTGTTTTTTATCGCAGCTATTCTCCCTACGATTTTATTATCCATGTAGGCCAGAAAATAATCTGCTTCAGAGTGATGAAAAAATGGATGCTTTTTACAGAGAAGGTCTTCCTGTGCTACAAACAGTGCCGGAACATAGTTTTCATCTCCATTGTAAAGTTCATTTGGAAAGTCTATGAACTTGGTTAAATCCTGCTTATTTTGAACCTGTTTTATTTCGATCATTTTATTTTGGTTCCCGGGACAAAAAATTTCGAGTCAGGCAGCGCCATAGGCAGCACCACGGCTTATGCTCTTTACAAAATACCCGCAGCGCCCTGTTGAGCAACAGAATCTGTCGTTACAACGCAGTAAATACCAACAGAACAGTGCGTCACAAGTTCAGAATGTGAATTGGATTCGTCCGCGAGAAACGGACACGGTTAATTGTTTAAAATGTTATTTGCACCTATCTTTGTTTCCATTGTAATTCTCAAAAACCTACATAAATCATACTTTGCAAATTATAGCCGTTCATTCGTTGAGGTCAAAGAAGAGGGCGTCCTATTTATGTCTCCTGCATTGTTTTGATGTGTTCAGATTGGTTGGTTTGCGAAATTATCACTGCTCCTGCAATCCAAGAAAAACCCCCGGTCCGAAGATCGAGGGTTTTTGTGTCTGATTGATGGTGATTTTTGATTATTACTACTAGCCGCAAAGTGTCTACGAAACTCAGTCTATTTATGATTGATCTCCGCCCCGTTGATATTTTTCACTCCGCGGCAGTCAGATCCTCTTGAGAATGGTTGGTTTTTTCTGTTATTGAAGTATCCTTTCATGAGTAATCGTATAATATGGCAAGGTCACTGACTGAAATTGTGGCTGTGAAGATAACTTCAAAATTTCTCTGCGAAAGGAAAACCTGTGCAAGGACTCTATCGCTGTTTCTGCTTATTTATTGTCATCTGGCTGACGGTCAACGCAACCGCTCAGGCACAGGGAATCCTCGTCAAAGACGCCTGGATTCGCGGCATTCCTCCTTCGGCGACAACCACTGCCGCCTTTATGAACATTCAAAACACCGGACCTGACGAAATGGTCCTTAAATCAGCCACCAGCGGAATCGCAGAGATTGTCCAGATTCACAGCATGGAACAGGTCGGCGAAATCATGAAGATGAAGGAGGTCGGTGAACTCCGTATTCCTGCCAACGGGCAGACAACCCTCGCTCCGAAAGGGTATCACATCATGCTAATTGGCCTGTTCAGGCCGATTGCCGAGGGAGAGACGATTCCCCTCTCATTGAATTTCGCCGACGGGACCATCGTAAGCGTCGATGCCGTCGTCAGAAAATGGGGACAGATAGCCCCTATGGGTCATCAGTAGCTCGGTTCTGACACGTCGGGGTTGCAATCAGTGAATAGAAATCTGATGATAAAACTGACGTTGGCCGGCATCGGCTTATGCCTGCTGCTGATCGTGGGATCGTTTTTTACCGATCCTCCTCGAATAGCGCCGACCGGGCCCGAGCAACAGTACAATCCCAACGGAAACTTCACCCTCACGGGGGACACAGGGACACCCTTTCATCTCATGGATCTGAGGGGGGAAATCGTCCTGCTGTTCTTCGGTTATACATCCTGTCCAGATGCCTGCCCGGGAACCCTTGCCAAGATTCATCGAATGCTGAACCTCCTGACGACGGAGGACCGCAAGAAGGTGCGGACGGTGTTCATTTCCGTCGATCCGGAGCGAGACAACCCTAAGTTATTGAAAGAATACGTAGACTATTTCGGTGTCAATGCCATCGCCCTGAGCGGGACAAAATCGGAAATCGACGAGGTGGTAAATGCCTATCAGGCCCATTACCTGAAAATTCCGGCAGAAACAGGCAATTGGTACTCGATCAACCACACGACCACCGTCTATCTCCATGACAAAAAGGGCAAGGTTCGATACCTGTTCTTGTACGAGGACACCCCAGAGCAGCTAGCGGAGGCGGTCAGGAAGTATCTCTAAAGTGATGCTGGTTGCGGGCTTCGCAAATAGGGGCCGATACCTCTCTTCATTGCAAGTTGCAGTTCACAATACTCTCACAAGCTCTTTCACGAAGATCCAAGACGGTCGCCAAAGACGAAAAGTTCTCCCTAACCCTGCATTACAAGAAAAAGCCCCACAGTCCATGGGGTGACTGTGGGGCAAAAGATTTTGGTTATTATTTAGGAGAAGAACATGAAGAAGTATGTTCTTTTGTTGATATCTTACCGATATAGTCAGATATGTCAATAGAAAAATACAGATAAAAAGGCCACCAAAAAATAAACCCTGGTGGCCGCATTTTTGTGGGTTAAAAAGCTTCCTAAATATAGCGTTCAATAAGAATCAAAATTTGGTCGTTTTCCGTCTCATCAGTAGTGATATTCGAGATATCTCTTACCGTTTGAAAAGGGTCAGGATTTTCAAGGAGTCAGAAAACGATAATAGTTTCTTTCCGGCCGTACTGCTGTGCTTTCGCAGGCGTCTGAAGCGGCTGGGATGAGAGAAAATGACCAAGGTGAACACGCTTCTTTTTCCCCAAGATCAAAACAGGCACGGATACTCCAAAGATACTTCGTGCTTGGCTTTAGGGCATCTTCAACTTGGTGTATTGCTTCCATCAATGCGTAACGCTCATACACCAATTCTCTTCTATTAGAGCCGAGCATTTCCCAAACTTTCAAATCGTAATGAACATTAATCGCTTGGTATCCGGTCTTCTCTTGGAACTGAGCCTGTCTATATTCACCTGGGAACGGTTGCCATTCGAGTTTTGGTGTTCGTGAAATGACAAATGGCCAATCCTGTTCCACCCTAGGGAAAAAATCTATCTTCAGTTGGGGAGTTATAGGACAGATCCAACAGCATCCATAGTTTTCTGATCCAGGAAACGTCCACGACCCAGAATCAATTGGCAGGTCGTAAGAGAGAAGCAAACTATCAATAATTTTTGTGGCAAGTAAGTTAAAATTCGAGTCAACCTCCCTAACGAGAGCCTGCGGGTCCATTTTTATCCACTCAGAATAGCGCCTGACTGTACTTATAGCTCGTAACTTCCTGTGATAATCCTCGACCTTACTGGTACTGTCAGTGATGCTGACCAGAGCTTCGAGGTCCAAGCCTAGGCTCGGATCGTCGCCCCGTTCACCGATATTAATAAAGTTACATTTCACCATTTTTACAACTAGAACCTTCTGGTACCCTTTCTCTGCGAGATTACTGAGTTCTCCGTCTGTCACTTTAATATTTTCCTCGTTCAGGGGGACTAGATCGAGAGACAGCCCTGATATTCCCCTGCTCTGTTCATACACTTTTTTTGCCAAAGTAAGATGAGAGGAAAAGTCGCTCATTAATCTGTCGACGAATGCCTCCATCTCACTACTCGTTTTGGCTGATGTGGACTCCAGGCTACCCTGAATTGCTCCGACAGTACCTCCTGCCACAACAGCAAATGCGAGGTAGAGTAAAAGTGCAGCACCACATAGTTCTCCAGAGCAACTACCTTCGCCCAAGCCCTGAATCATCGAGGCGATGCCTTCACCAGCTCCTCTGAGAGCACCCTGCGGCTTGCTTTTGGCATAAACATCCAATGAAACAATGAATTCTGAACGGTCTGGAACGAGGGCTATACGCTGACTGAGGAGCTCATCATGCAAGGTGAGAGAAGGAGGTTTTGTCATGCATCCCGCATGAGTCACAACCAGCAAAAGACTCAATAGAGAAGCAATAAGGCGAGTTGGTTTGGAGCTCATCATTGCTAATCGCTATTTCTGCAAAGGCTAGTAACTGTATCAGTTGAGAGCGATAGCCAGTTTACTCGCCAACATAGCTCTGCCCACCTCTTACACACATTGTATGTAACTCACCGTCATATCCATAGCCCTCTACGAGGCCTGTCGCAAAATTTACCGAGTACGCGCAGCATGATTCACCTGGATAAGGGGAAGCGCTCCAAAAATATGACTCTGGGTCCTCAGGGTTACTAAAGGTAAATGGGTGCCCAACTGGCAATTTAAAATATGTGTTACTTGACATATCGATAAGACTCGCCAACTGTTCAACTGTTGGAAGGTGCCACCCTCGACGCCCGCCAATTTGGACTACATCGCACTGAGCGCGTGCTGCATTCCAAGTTCTTAGACGAGTCCGAATAAGTTGCTGCCAGACAAGACCTGTTTCTTTGTCAAGGACACCTCCACCATCTAACACCACTTCAAACCGTTGGGCTGCCGGTAATTTTTGGCTCCACGTCGGAGGCAGTTTATCCAGGAAAGGTGGTGCGGGTGCGCTTCCGGAATTACCGCCCGCTGCTATTCCAATGCCAGGAGATAACATGATCAACTTTGTTGCGAAAACTATTGCCACACAAGCAACAGAGAAACCGTTTTTATACATGACCGTAACTCCTTAATTTACGAGAAGTTCAACTCCTGATAGTTTTGAAAACTCTTCTTTTGACTTTAATTTCTGGTTGAGTGTTACTAATAATTGCTCCCGACAGATCACCTCCTTTGAGTTGTTGCATATAAAAAAGCCGGGACACAAAAGATTTGATATCTCTTTGCAACCCGGCCGACTGTGACCATTTAAATATTTAATTTTAGTTGCCCGGGAGAAAATGCCCGATAAATAAATTACAATGTCGCAGTTCCTTGGTTTTTCATCCATCTATAACTCTAAGCCAATATGCTTCTAGATTATGATGCCTTTGGATTTTGTCAATGTCCCCATACAAATATATTTCTGCCCAACATTACCGACGAAAAAGGAAGGTCTCCAAGGAGTCGTCTTATTAATTGGCCTACAATGTTTGTGGGGTTCGCATTGGCAGAAACGCGAGCGCATTCTAAGAAAAACCCCCGGTCCGAAGATCGAGGGTTTTAGTGTTTGATAGATGGTGATTTAAGGGAACGGTCGTTAGTTTATCAATTATGTGGCTTCAAAATTTTAAGGCGTTTTTTTTACGATGCTAATAAATGATTTGTCACTGAATATTTTTTTAAGAAGATTATGGAAATTCTGATCAACTACATATTGAATATCTGCTGTAGCTATACCATCAGGATCGCGTTCACTTAATCCATTATATGTTGTCTTGTAATTACCTATATCAATAGTCGCCCCATTATCAATTATTAAAACATTTACTGCTATCCTAGACTTCAATTCCATTGTCTTCCCTTGACTTTCACCGTCTACACGGAAATCCTTGATTATAAATTGCAACTCACGCCCATCGTCCTGAATAGATGCAGCCGATTGAGCGATAGAATCCTGCAGCCCATCTCTAAAATATTCTACAGGGGGGATGCTCGTTCGATACCTTATTTTGAAAAGAACCTTTTTCTCTGATCGTTGATCTTTTACGCTAAAAAGCGGGAGGTTCTCGATCATAGATAATGGTTTGAACTTGCTCGAATCGTAAGATCCGACCCTTGTTTCATCAGCCATAACAGGGCCAACGGTGGCATGAACAAATACTACTAAAATTAGAAGATGCAGAAAAAGACGGACCCACGGAAACCGCAAGAGTGAATTGTGAATCATAACTACCTCCAATTATAGACCTTGTTGAAGATGTTAGGTCGTCTCTCTATTAAGAAGCTCTTATCATAAAATGTGCCGGTATCAAGCGGTCTCATTTAAATTCTAAAATGATTAAGGCCAACGTTACAATGTTGCCTTAAGTTCTGGGATCAACAATCGCCCTAAAAATCCTGACATATGTGAGACCTTCCCCCAACTATTCTACCCGTTCGAGTCTTGTCTGGCTCCCCATTATGGACGAAGACGGGCACTGGGAAGATTATATCGAATTACATGATCTATAAAGCCATATCAGGTCTTGTGAGAATGGCTTGTCGGAAACCATACATTGTCTACTTCTTGGGGTTTTGCGTTGTTACTACCTCGTTTTGACATAATAAGTGGCCTGCCCTAAAAGGGCAGGCCACATTATCTTTTTATAGCTAAGGTTGACTAAAGGAAGCCTCTCAGATGGCTCTCGATTAGAATCAATCAGAATGTATAAGAGAGACCGATGCGTGTAGTATGAGATGTCAAATCGACATCACCCTTATAGTTAAAACTTCCATTAAAAGAGTATTCCTCGCTACCATAATCGTCATAAAGATATTCGAATCGCACCGTCAGGTTCTCGGTCAAGAGACGGTCGATACCGCAACCAACCGTCCAGCCAACATGTGTGGCATTGTCATCTGACCAACCTGGATCATTATCATCGACAGAGACTCCCGCAATAGCCAACCCGCCGGTGACATAGAACAATGTGGCGTCATAAACTAAACCAGCTCGCGCTCGAACATGTGCGTTCCAATCGATGTCAAAACTCGACCAATCATTGTTTGAACTATTTTTGTCAGGACCCTCGCTAAGGTCGCCAAGACCAGCGTCAGCCTCAACACCGTAGACAACATTGTTGTCTTGGTAGTTGTAACCCAAGAAAATGCCACCAACGAATCCATCAAAATTTGGACTACGGTCAAAATCAGAGTCGTCACTTTCTTGATATTCCAAGTCAACCCAGGAGTAACCTGCCAAGGCGCCAATGTATATGCCTGAATAATCGACAAACGATTGGGCCCCTTGATCAGCAGCATAGACGGATCCGCTCATGAGCATGATTACAGCCAACACACCGAAAATCTTTGAAATTCTAGTCATTTTCTGCCTCCTTTATACATTTTCGTTAATGAGACATAGTGAACAATTTTCTTAAAGATATAATGTTCCAAAGAATTGTCAAATGCTGTTATGCTTCCCGTAGACATTCGGCTTTGATGAGAAATCACGTCTTACCAAAGCACAGATTGTTGCTCCTTTGAATTTTAAGAACGATTTTTAAACAGGCAGTATTGCAAGAGGATGTTTACTATTTATCCTCTCATATTGTTTTATGAGCTTCAGGTTCGGTTCGCAGAAACAGACAATTCTTAACCCGTCCTGACACATAAAAAATGGCCACTCGGAATTGCTCCAGGTGGCCATCATTTTGTCGTTATAAATGGTCTCTTGCGAAAGGAATACTTTATTTGCAGTCTTCGTAAGCCCAAGCTTCGGAGGCTTTTTCTACTTGGACAATTAGCTTGTCTCCTGTCACATCGACAACAATTCCTTCTTTCCCTGTTTTGAGGTTTGTGACTTGGCGCAGATCTCCGTGTTTAACCGCTTGACAGACATTGATCAGCCCTTCTGTACTCATTCGTTTCGAGCCTCCCGTGAATTAGGTTTGGTTCGTCAACTAAATCAGATGCTGACAAGTTTTGTTTGCAAGCCTTGCACCTTTGCCTTACTTCCGCTAGCGATCAGACGTGGGCTAATAGAAACAGTTGAATTATTTACCTAAATACAAATTTTGAAGAGTCTATGTTTAATCGCTATTAACGTAAATACGTTTATGTTACACATATAATGCATATTAATAATATGTATTATATCAACTGTATTGCGAGGCTAACAATGAAACAAAATAATGAATGTCCTGTTGGAGGCTGTGAGGAGCTGTCATCGCTACGGACTCAACTTTTGTCTTTACAGCAAGAGCATCAAGAGAGAGAACTGCAACTACGGGAGCGCATCAAAGAATTAGACTGTCTCTATAAAATGACAAAATTGATTGAAAAAAACGAGAACTCGCTCGAAAAAATACTGCAAGGAGCTATCGACTTATTACTGGTGTCCTGGCAATACCCTGAAATTACTTGCGCTAGGATTCGCTACAGAGAGCAGACTTTCCAGTCAAGCAATTTCAAAACGACCCAATGGAAACAGAAAGCTCCTATAATTATCTCTGGTCTTAAGGAAGGGGCCGTTGAAATTTACTATTTGAAAAGGAGTCCGCGTCTGGACGAGGGTCCGTTTCTTAATGAAGAGCGTTTGCTGATCGACGCTGTCAGTAATCGCATTGCAAGAGCTGCCGAGAGAATTAACACACGACGACAACTACAGGTAGAGCGTCAGGCTTTACAAGATGCCAATGCTGCACTCCATGATTCTTTGGTCCAGAGTCAGCGGGAAAAGAAGATGGTTGGGGTGTCAATCCAAGCCAAAGTCGATAAAATTGTCGTTCCAATACTCTATGCTTTGCAAGCGGAGATGAGTTCAAACCAATTTGAATACCTGGAACTATTGAAAAAAAACCTCAAAGACATCATTTCTCCCTTTGTTGAGAAAAGCAAAGTGTTCAGGTCTAAGCTAAGTCCGATCGAGATTCAAATCAGCAATATGATTAAGCATGGCTTATCGACAAAGGAAATTGCCAGAATTCGACGGATATCCCCCGCTACAGTGAATCGGCATCGAGAAAGTATTCGGCGTAAACTCGACATAACCAATCGTAAGGTGAACCTGACTTCTTACCTGAACAATATTGTGGATGAGTAGAGTTGTCGCGGAAATTGTTCCAAAATAGTTCAGGTGGTCAGAGTAAACCAACCATTGCAATTTTCATAATGTCTGCAATCTATGAATCTGATTCTTGCTAACTCTGCGATTTCAGAAAAGCAAAGGTCGTGCCCCGAAGAAGACCGTTTTTTTGCTGACCCTGAATAGATTAAAATCTTCCTGCGTTATCCTTCTCTGAAAATCTCGGCGCCAAAGACGAGGATCGATCTCTTAAACAGGCAGTCACTTTCGCCGCGACTTGATTAACCGATGGGCAGAACACCTTGACTGCTTAAAGGCCGGTGGCGAGGCTATGCCATTAAAGCGAGCCGAGCAAACACAACATACTGTTCCCGTTGCTTCATTTTGTTCTATATATAGTGACATTGGATATTGACATTACGTGATTCTGAAAGTTAAAATGCCTCCATGAGAATGCCTATCCCAAGCTTTTCACGGCTCATTGCTGAGTGTTTAGCACCTCTTATCCAACAAATGTTTCAAGATAATGTTGATCCGTTTGGCGTTGTGCATGAACTTCAATTTTTCATGGGTAGTTTAAGAAAACCGGTTATTGATGATATGGATAATCGCAAAGAAACAATGCTTCAGATGCCGCTGTTTCTTGACGAACTCGATTTGCCTGAAAAATACACCGGTTTTGTTTATCTTGTGATTGAAAACTCCGGTGGCTTGTTACATAAACTTGGCGTGTCATCAATCAGTTCAAAAACAAAACTCAGTGTGCTTGAGTTGAGGGGACTCAGCATCCTGGTTCAGTCACCCAAAATCCCGCTGCAGAAAAGTCTCCTGGCCGCAGCGTTGATGTGTGAATCTTTAGAGTCGGGTTCCTAGACAGGGTTGTCTCCTAAAACGGCTGTAATGTAAGAAAAACCCCCGGTCCGAAGATCGAGGGTTTTTGTGTTTGATGGTGACATTTAGAAAACAACGGCCCAGTTCGTTAGTGAACCGGTCACGTTTGCCAATTCCTCATACACAGGCCGTCACTTCGGTACTCGTCGGGGAAACACCCAACCTGGGCGAGGATAATGGCAGGTGTAGCCGTGAGGGATACGCTCCAGGTAGTCTTGATGCTCGGGTTCCGCCTCCCAGAAAGAACCGACGGGCTCGACCTGCGTGATGACCTTGCCAGGCCAAAGACCCGAAGCGTCGGCATCGGCAATCGTTTCCAGAGCCGTTTGTTTCTGTGCTTCGCTGACATAATAGATCGATGAACGGTAGGACGTGCCGCGGTCATTACCCTGACGATTGAGAGTGGTGGGGTCGTGGATCTGAAAGAAATACTCCAACAGACGGCGATACGAGATCCTATCCGCATCGAACAGAATCTCGATACCCTCGGCATGCGTTCCGTGGTTGCGATAGGTGGCGTTGGGCACGTCACCACCTGTGTAGCCCACCCGAGTTGCCTCGACCCCAGGCAACTTACGTATCAGATCCTGCATGCCCCAAAAGCAGCCACCTGCAAGCACAGCGCGTTCCTGTGTCATCATTCACTCTCCACTAGGTTCAGATAGTCACCGTAACCCGTCGCTTCCTGATCGTCTCAATAAATGCCCCAGTAGCCATCATTTCGAGTGCTGATTAGAGATTATCCCAAATATAGCGTTCAATAAGAACGGATTGTTTTGATCTGTCAATGGTGACCTACGAGAAATGCGACTGACGGACTTATTTTGTTGGTTATTTCGATTCTGTCCACAGTTGATGAATAGATACATTCACAAAGGCTATTTCTTCAACATCCGATACAGTATCAACAATACAATTGCGCCGCCAGTCGCTAACAGTATGCTCCCCATGTTGAATCCTGTAACTGGCCCCAAACCCAACCCTGTTCCGAGAAACCCGCCAACGAATGCTCCCGCGATCCCGAGCACGATGGTCACTATCAGACCGCCGGGATCTTTGCCGGGCATAATGAACTTGGCGAGCACACCTACGATCAAGCCCATGACGATCCATGAAAATATACCCATAACCAACGTCCTTTCTTGGTCTCTTTATGGTCAAAATCGTTGCGAATTTGTTAAGCAAAGTATTAATCAAAAAGCTAGATTTACAAGGTGATGAGAACGAAAAAGTCACCCGTTACCAGGTGGCCATAATGAGCTTCTTAAATATCTCTATCAATAACGCGCCCGTTTTCGTCTCGGCAGTCGTGATTAATAAGACAAACAGTGAATTCAATCCATCACCTCGGAGAAGATCACGTTTAGATAAATACACTTCGGAATGATTGGATTAGAATACGCGTCCTCCCTCCTCATGAATGGGGAATGCAATGGCCTATCAACCAGAATTCATCAAAAAATCTTGTTGATTTTGTTTTGTCTATTGGATTAAATTCTGCCCAGTCTCATTCGATGTCTGTTCCCATTAGGGGGAGTATGGGGAGCCATTTCGGAGATATCTTCTCTTGACCGCTTTCCGGCTGCGTGCCGGGAGGCGGTTTTTTGTTTGCTATGAGCTTCGATTACTTCGACAGAGAGGATAAAACCCGAGTCTTGTGACGTGCGGTTGTTGCCTGAAGCATTGAGAATGGACATCAATTGGCAGCCTGTCAAAAACAGGTTGTTAATCATTTCGTAAAACCAATTTTTCAACACTGTGAGGAGGTCTTATGTTGAAACGAACCCTGGGTATTCTTTTCCTTGTATGTTTCATCCCCATGCAACTGGCTCTGGCAGCTGGAGATCCCGGTGATGTGGCAGGCGGCAAGGATCCGACTATGTTCAGCCGTATGCCCGGCTTCTATATCTACAATTATCAGGAATTGGAGTTTGATCGTTTCGAGTTTCCTGTTGACTATGGCAAGACCCAGGCAGTGGAAGGGCGTCACTACTATATCGACTACTATGCCAACGAAGGCATAAAACTTCCCAGCGCCCTGCAGATCGCCCGTAATTACAGTAACGCGGCGAAGGGGATCGGTGGGGAAGCTATTTACGAGTATGACGACGGTGGCAGTCAGTACCTGACCCTGAAGGTAACAAAAGACAACGCCGAAGCCTGGGCTTTCGTGGAAGCTGCCGGAAATGGCATGTACAAAATTCATGTTGTCGAGAAAGAGCTGATGAACCAGGTCGTCGAGGCAGACGCTGCCAGCCTTGCTGCCACCATCAACGAAACCGGCAAAGCCGCGGTCTACGGGATCTATTTCGATACGGGCAAGTCGGTGATCAAGCCTACGTCGGATGCTGCCATTGGTGAGATTGCCAAGTTATTGAAGAACGACGCAGGGCTCAAGCTATACGTTGTGGGACATACCGATAATGTCGGCACGTTTGATTACAACATCAAGCTATCCCAGGCCCGAGCGACTGCGGTGAGCGACGCCCTAGTGAAAAAGCACGGAATAGCCGGTGCTCGCCTGACTCCCTTCGGGGCCGGTCCAACCTCGTCGGCAGCCTCGAACAAGAGTGAAGAAGGGCGTGCTAAGAACCGCCGGGTGGAGCTGGTTGCGCAGTGAGTGTCATTTTCCGTCTTTGCGGCGGGGAGGAACTGTTTCAACCCGTAACAGACTCTTTACCAACATTCATTATCGAGGAAAGTCCAGGATAGAAATCTTGTTTTTCTTGAAAAGACAGGAGGGGTTGTCATGCGGAATAGTTTAGACACAACGAATTTTCAGTCGTGCATGAGGAGTTTTTCCATGATGCTGCTCGCTTTGGCCGGCGTCCTGTATGGGGGGCAAGCCGTTGCCGAACTTCCTCCCGCTGCGATGGTTGTTCCTCAGGGGTTTCAGGTGATTGGTGAAAAGAATTTCGGCGGCACGATGCTCATCAAGGCGACGAAGCCGAATGAGAATTTTCCCAATCACCACATGGATGTAGGCATCAGTCTGGAGTGTACCTGGAGTCAAAACCCGATGGGATCCAAGATCGTCGAGATCATGGCCCAGGCACCCGAGGATCCTGTCGATACAACAGGGGGGTTGCGTGATGAGTCGTGCGGGCGGGAACGTCACAAGGGTGGTGTTCTGTCCTGCCGCAAGATCACCAGTCCCCCGGACGTTGGCGGCGGTTCAGAGTTGGTGACCTATAATATCGGCTGGGTCGGTGCGACCTCGACCGGCCTTGTTGGCGTGTCGATCAGCCATGTCTATGGTGGAAAGTCGACAGCCGTTGGTTGGATCGACGCCATTATACCGAAGCTTTTGGCTGAATGATCGTCAAGTGAACTATTTGCGATTCGGACGAAAAAGGGGCACAGTTGGCCCGTTTTGAAGTGAAAGGAGAAGTGTCTTGAATTTTGTCTTACATTGATTTTGTTTGCGTAATCAGTGGCCATCAAGCCATTCCCACGATTCCTGCAATATGAGAAAATCCCCGGTCCGAAGATCGAGGTTTTTTCCACTGTCCGGAATTGACTGCCATCCAAGAATCCGGCTTACTCTTCAGTATCACTACTTGGGCCGTTTCGCTTTTCTTTCAAATGACGAATGATCACATCCTCACCAAGCGGCAATACACGTTTGACTCTTAGACTATTTACCCATTCTCGAGCAAAATCTTTCTGGATACAGTGGTTGATAGCTAAATTTATCAACATCGCGATTAAAGCCCCGAGACTGGCAAGAGCCATGTCTTTGTGAGCATCCCAAACGTCACCTTGAGTCCCAAGGTAGGTAGCGCCGAGATCACCACCAAAAACCTCGGCTGCTGCCCATTCAATTAACTCGTAAATCATCGAGGTGGCCATCGTGAAATTTAGCGGGAGGAAGTACCCCCAAAATCCTTCGGCATTGGCAATACGTAAGTAAATTTCGCGCATCGGATAGGCGATTAATAAGCCGTAAGAGAGATGTATAACACGGTCAAAATTGTTACGCTCCCAACCGACAATTTCATTGAAACTATTGCCTGTCAAAGCGATTGACCACTGATCGTAGGGAACTTCCGCATAGGTGTAGTGAGAACCTATTTCATGTAAGGCAAGAAAAATAAAAATAAATGCATAGGAAATCCTGGAGAGTGGAAATGTCCTGCAGGTCGTAACCATTGCGAATAACGCAATTACCACAAGGACATTTTCTAATATCCAATCTTTGCGATCATAAACATTGAAAGCAAGCAGTACACACTCAACCATGAACGGGATCATCAGAAGTAAGAGAAAGCGGCTGTGTGAAATGGGGCGAATCAAGGTCATGGCACTACCATCCTGAAAATCGAATTAACAATCCATCCTCTTTCAAGAAGCAGTTTCTCATAAAGCTACACAAAAAATGCACTGGAATTATAACAGCCATGAACTGAGATCAATAATAGCGGTGGGATTCTTAATTTATCCTCCTGCATTGATTCTGAGTGCTCAGATTGGCAGAAAAGGCCACTGTTACGCCCCAGCCGTTGTCGAATTCTTCGCAGACAATTGTTGCTATAATAGTTGCTTCAGGTGGGGGCAACCTTTGGGGATTCTACTCCTTTGTCACTATCTGCTGTAATCCCTTGTTTCGTGAGCCACTTTTCCCGACGAACCCTCTTGAGTCGTTCGAATACCGTCCATGGTACAGCGCCAACTAAATCGACTTGTCTGGAATATGCTGGGTGATAGCGCCGAGACCTTGCGACGCAGCTCACTCCCTGCAGCGTAGTTTCAAGAGTCTGATGAAAGCCAGGTCGCGGCCGCGAATCTTGTCGGCCACGACCTCTCCTGTCGGATACGCGTAGAAACCCTGCCCGGTCTTGACGCCGAGGTGGCCCTTCCGGTTCATCTCCTTGATAACCTCAGGAGCCTTGCACGCATTGTCAAGTTCAGGAGCCAGGTTGTCCATGACGCTCTGCCATGTGTCCAGGCCGCCGAAATCAGCCGTTTCCAAAGGGCCGATGATCGACCAGCGAAACCCAGGTCCGCAGGTCATCACCGCATCCATATCGTGAATATCAGCGACGCCGCTGTGAACCAGATGCAAAGCCTCGCGCATCACTGCGGCCTGTAGACGGTTGGCGATAAATCCCGGGACTTCCTTCTTCAGAACCACCGGAACCTTGCCGATTTGACGCAGGAAAACCAAAACATCAGAGAGTACTTCGTCCGGTGTAGTTTCTGTCTTGATCACTTCCACCAGAGGCACCAGGTGAGCCGGGTTGAAAAAATGGGTGATAATCATCCGCTCCGGTCTCACCAGGTGTTTGGCCAAAGCCGAGAGCGGCAAAGTCGAGGTGTTCGAGGCGATGATCGCACTTTCACTCGAGTGCGCCTCGATGCGGGCCAACACCTGCCATTTCAGCTCCAAACGCTCAGGGACTGCCTCGGTAATGAGCTCGGCAGGAGCCACAGCCTCCGCCAAATTTTCGCAGACAACGATATTGTCGAGAATTTCTCTGCACCGCGAAGCCGGACACAAGCCCTCCTCTACCATCAGTTCAAGATCGGCGCCGAGCAGCCCCTTGGCCCTCTCGAGTGCGTTGGGGTCGGCATCGAACAGGCGCACCTCGCAACCGTTCAGGGCATAAACCAGGGAGATGCCGCGGCCCATGATGCCGGCACCGATCACTGCTGTTTTGTTGAACATCACGCATTCCTCCAGAGCACAGGGCAAAGGGCTGCAAGGTTAACACGCAGGTAACAATCTCAAGGATTTTAGACAATGAAGATTAAGCTAACAATATTATAAAATTCATTTGAATTGGCAAAAAAATGATTCTCAGCATTATCGAATTAAAAGCAAAAGAGATTTTCACACAAAAAGGTGTATTATTTTTTTCACTGTTATTTCATTAAGTTAGAATATTTTCAGGCACCATGTTTACATTTGACTTGCTATAATCGGTATTGTAAAACAGTGTTTACAAAGTAACATTGTGAGTGCCTAGAGCGGTCATATTTATGAGCTATCACTCAAGAGGACACCTGCAAAGCTGTTCGCAATTATTCGCAGGCCCTCGCAATTTCAAGCTCCTCATCTATAGTAGAGGAGTATGCTTCGTTCCAGGACTGGTCATTGCACTGCACGGAGAACCAACGACAAGCATGGGCACTGAATACATCATCGAGACACGCAGTTTAACAAAAGAATTCTCCGGATTTATCGCCGTCAGGGGGGTTAACCTCAAGGTTCGCAAAGGCTCAATCCACGCTTTGATCGGTCCCAACGGCGCTGGCAAGACCACGGTATTCAATCTTTTGACCAAATTTCTCGAGCCCAGTGCCGGGCAGATTTTCTACAAGAACAAGAACGTGACCGGCAGGAACTCAGCATCCCTGGCGCGCCGGGGGTTAGTACGCTCATTCCAGATCTCAGCGGTTTTCCCGCACCTGAGCGTGTTGGAAAACGTCCGGGTCGCCCTGCAAAGAGAGACCGGGACATCCTTCCATTTCTGGAAATCGGACAACAGCCTGAACAACCTCAACGACCAGGCCATGGCGGCGCTTGAAGAGGTTGACCTCGCAGATTACGCAGAGTCCACCGCGGTGGAACTCCCCTACGGGCGCAAACGCGCTCTGGAACTGGCGACCACCCTTGCCCTGAAGCCGGAGGTGATGTTACTCGACGAACCGACGTCGGGGATGGGCCATGAAGATGTGGGACGGGTCATGGAACTGATTCGCAAGGTGGCGGCAAATCGTACAGTCCTCATGGTCGAGCACAACCTCAAGGTGGTTGCCGACCTGTCAGACACCATCACGGTGCTGCAGAGGGGCCAGATTCTGGCCGAGGGGAGCTATGCAGAGGTCTCGGAGAACCCGGCCGTGCTCGAAGCCTATGTGGGAGGCCACCATGCATGATGTTGCCAACGAGCTCCTGCGCGTCGTCGACCTCCACGCCTTCTACGGCGAATCCCACGTACTCCACGGTATCGACTTCAACGTCGGCGAGGGTGAGCTGGTCACCCTGCTCGGCAGGAACGGCTCCGGACGCACCAGCACCCTCAAGTCGATCATCGGCCTGATCCCCAAGCGTTCCGGTTCGGTCATGGTCAACGGCCACGAGGCCATCAACCTGCCGCCTTACAGGATCGCACCGCTCGGCATCGGCTACTGCCCCGAAGAGCGCGGCATTTTCCCCGGGCTGACCACGGAAGAGAACCTGCTTTTGCCACCCGTAATGCATAGCGGTGGCATGCCGCTGGAAGAAATCTACACCATGTTCCCCAACCTCAAGGAACGCCGCGCCGCCCAGGGCACGCGGCTCTCAGGAGGCGAACAGCAGATGCTGGCCCTGGCACGGATTCTACGCACCGGAGCCCGTCTGCTGCTGCTCGACGAAATCACTGAAGGGCTGGCACCGGTCATTGTTGAAACCATGGGACATGTCATTTCGATGCTTAAGGAACGAGGCTACACCATCGTCCTGGTCGAACAGAACTTTCATTTCGCCAAAGGCCTGGCAGATCGCCACTACGTACTCGAACACGGTCGCATCGTGAAGATGATTATGAATCATGAACTCGAAGCGAATCTCGACGAGCTGCATGAACTTTTGGGCGTCTAACACGCCCAAACCAACCAAAGGAGAAAGAACATGACAAAGAAGCGGTTTTTATCGGCATTTGGTACCGGACTGGCTCTGGTCATAGCCGTTTCCGGAGCATCGGCGGCTGGCTTATCTGACGGCGTACTCAAAGTCGGCGTCATGACCGACATGTCGGGGGCCTACTCCGACCTCAGCGGCCCGGGCTCGACGCTCGCAGCACAGATGGCCATCGAAGACTACGGTGGCATGGTGCTCGGCAAGAAAATCGAATTGACCTCGGCCGACCACCAGAACAAAGCCGACATCGCAGCCAACAAGGCCCGCGAATGGTTCGATGCTGACAAGGTCGACGTCATCGCCGACCTGTCGACTTCATCAACGGCCCTGGCCGTGATGGAAATCGCCGACCAGAAGAACAAGGTCACCTTGATTTCGACCGGCGGCTCGACCAAGATCACCAACAGCAACTGCATCGCGACCAACGTACACTGGACCTACGACACCTACGCCCTGGCAGTCGGCACCGGCAAGGCCGTCGTCGCCAACGGCGGCGACACCTGGTTCTTCATCACCGCCGACTACGCTTTCGGTCATTCTCTCGAAGGTGACACTGCAGCTGTTGTTGAAGCCAGCGGCGGCAAGGTACTGGGCAAGGTGCGCGCTCCTTTCCCGAACACCGACTTCTCTTCCTTCCTGCTCCAGGCCCAGGCCTCCGGCGCCAAGATCATTGGCCTGGCCAACGCCGGCAGCGACACCATCAATGCCATCAAGCAGGCTAAAGAATTTGGCATCACCCAGAACCAGACCCTTGCTGGCCTGCTGATTTTCATCACCGACATCAACAGCCTCGGCCTCGAAACAGCCCAAGGCATGATGCTCACCACCGGTTTCTACTGGGACCGTGATGAGGAGTCCCGAGCCTGGTCCAAGCGCTTCCAGGCCCGTCACAATAGCATGCCGACCATGAGCCAGGCAGGCGTTTACTCCTCACTGATGCACTACTTCAAGGCGGTCGACAAAGCCGGCACAGACGAAGCGCACGCGGTCATAGCGGCCATGAAGTCGATGCCTGTCAACGACATGTTCGCCAAGAACGGCTACATCCGTGACGACGGCCGCATGATCCACGACATGTACCTGGTTCAAGTCAAAAAGCCGTCCGAGTCGACGGGCCCCTGGGATTACTATAAGGTCCTGCGTACCATCCCCGGCGACGAAGCTTACATCTCGCCGGAGAACAGCACATGTAAATTGCTGAAGAAGTAAGCCAGGAAGTGGTCGCGAGCACAAAGGATATGTTTTTATGATGGTTCAGGTTTTCGGCATTCCGATCCAGGCCCTGCTGGGGCAGCTCCTTATCGGGCTTATCAATGGATCCTTCTATGCAATCCTCAGTCTGGGGCTCGCCATCATCTTCGGACTGCTCAACATCATCAACTTCGCCCACGGAGCCCAGTACATGCTGGGCGCCTTTGCCGCATGGATGGGCCTCACCTACCTCGGAATCAACTACTGGGTGGGGCTCATCCTCGCACCCCTTGTCGTGGGTCTCTTCGGCATCATCATGGAGCGCCTCATGCTGAGGCGCCTCTACCACCTCGATCACCTCTACGGCCTGCTGCTGACCTTTGGCCTGGCCCTGATTCTGGAAGGCCTGTTTCGCCAACTCTACGGCGTCTCCGGCCTCTCTTACCCGATCCCGGAAGTTTTTCAGGGCGGGGTCAACCTCGGCTTCATGTTCCTGCCCTACTACCGGGCCTGGGTCATCGTCGCCTCGCTGACGGTATGCTTTTCCACCTGGTTTGTCATTGAGCGCACCAAACTCGGCGCCTACCTGCGGGCCGCCACGGAAAACCCGGAGTTGCTCCAGGCCTTCGGTATCAACGTGCCACTCATGATCACCCTCACCTTCGGCTACGGTGTGGCACTGGCCGGGTTTGCCGGCGTGCTGGCCGCCCCCATCTACCAGGTCACCCCGGTGATGGGCTCCAACCTGATCATCGTCGTCTTCGCGGTAGTGGTGATCGGCGGCATGGGCTCGATCCTCGGTTCCATCATCACCGGCATCAGCCTGGGGCTGCTTGAAGGCTTGACCAAGGTCTTCTATCCCGAGGCCTCCGGCGTCGTGGTTTTCGTCATCATGGCGCTGGTCCTTCTCATCCGGCCTGCGGGCCTGTTCGGGAGGGAAAAATGACCGGCAACACAAAAGCCAATCGGCCACTGATCGGCGCCGTGCTCATGCTCGCGATCCTGCTGATCGCGCCGCACCTGTTCTACCCGGTGTTCCTCATGAAGGTGCTCTGCTTCGCGCTGTTCGCCTGCGCCTTCAACCTGCTGCTGGGCTACGTGGGGCTGCTCTCGTTCGGCCATGCGGCCTTTTTCGGTTCGGCCGGCTACATCACCGCTCACGCGGTCAAGGTCTTGAACTTCAACCCGATCCTGGGCATCCTGCTCGGCGTCGCGGTATCCTCCCTGCTCGGTCTGGTGATCGGCTGGCTGGCGATCCGCCGCTCCGGCATCTATTTCGCCATGATCACTCTCGGCTTTGCCCAGGTGATTTACTTCCTCAGCCTGCAACTGCCATTCACCGGCGGCGAGGACGGCATCCAGGGCGTGCCGCGCGGCATGCTGTTCGGCATGGTCGACCTCAAAGACACCATGTCGATGTACTATTTCGTGCTGGTAGTCTTCCTCTGCGGCTTCGGGCTGATCTACCGCACGATCAATTCACCTTTCGGCCAGGTACTCAAGGCGATCCGTGAGAACGAGCCGCGCGCCAGATCGCTCGGCTATGACACGGACCGGTTCAAGCTCATAGCATTCGTTATCTCGGCGGCCTTGAGCGGCATGGCGGGAGGCACCAAGTCGCTCGTCTTCCAGCTCGCATCGCTCACCGACGTCAACTGGCACATGTCTGGCGAGGTGGTCCTGATGACACTGCTCGGCGGCATGGGCACTGTGTTTGGCCCAGCGGTCGGCGCCCTGTTGGTCGTAACCCTGAATAATTATCTGGCCGGCTTCGGCTCCTGGGTCACCATCATTATCGGTGCGATCTTCGTTTCCTGCGTGTTGGCTTTCCGCAGGGGAATCGTCGGCGAAATCATGGAAAAGATTAGGACCATGTCTTCCCTGTAGCAATAACCAGGGAGCTGACAAAGGGTGTCCTTCTCATTCGTCTAAGCTCCTCAATACTATCTTGCAGAAAAAGGATTTACTTGCCGCGCAACTCCAACCTTCAGGCTTGTTGGCACAAACTTGCACCCCCCTAGGTTCGACCAATAAACTTATTGAAAAACAAAATCTTCGTCAGGTCCCAGGTCAAGGTGCAATTGGAGAGAAAAGTCTCTATAATACCAGGGATGTGTGCGTTGTTCTGTCAAGTTTCACATCATGGTGTTCACCTTGAGGAGTATCTCTGTACTCTGCCATCAATCAAGGAGTTAATATGGCTTCGGCGTATTTAGACCATCTTGTACTAGCAGCACATTCTTTAACTCAAGGCACCGAATATATTAGAGAAAAGCTTGGTGTTGAACCACAAGAGGGTGGGCAGCATGCTAGTCAAGGCACACACAACAAACTGTTAAAGCTCAATCAAGGTTGCTATTTAGAGGTTATAGCTATCGATCCTGATGGGAACAGGCCAAGTAATCCAAGGTGGTTTAATTTAGATTCACGGAAATTGAATAAAAAGCTTCTTGAACGACCTAGGTTAATTACTTGGGTAGCAAGAACGGATGATATCCATTCGTTGGCCAAATCATGCAAAATCGATATTGGCCAAGTTCGCTCTATGTGTCGTGGCCAATTAAGCTGGAAGATGACTTTCACCTCGGATGGTTCTCTAGTTTTAGGAGGTCTAGTTCCACCGTTAATAGAATGGGATACAGATAATCACCCCTCTAACAGCCTAGATAAATCTGGTTGCTGTTTAGTAAAGCTGGAAGGGTTTCATTCCCGCCCCATTTTCGTGCAGGAGGTTGTAAAATCATTGGGCCTGGAAAAAGAGATCCTGATCAACCCTGCGGATATCGAAGGGGAAGAAAAGTTAAAGGCACACTTAGAAACCCCTACGGGTATCGTAGTGCTCGATTGATGGTCCAATAAAGCGTCACAAATCGCAAAACGGGAGATGCCTACAAATCCTGCACGGAAAGAAAGCCTACGATCCGAAGATTGAGGGCTTTTTCATTTCCACAAATCTGCCTGCCCACCCTACCCAAGAACTCCCCTCAGGAATGGACCTGAACCGGATTTTTCGACTGCTCTTTCACAAACCGATGAGTGTCCGATAGATGCTACTGGATTATTTTGGAGTACTCAAATTGGCTGCAACGTAAGCTTTTCAGAACCCCTGATTTAATAAATCCCTCCCCATAATGTCCCCCTCATATCAGAGGCAAGCCTACCACCCACCACCGCCCCCACCACCACCCCCGCCACCAGAGGATCCACCCCCTCCGGAACCGGACGAAGAACCGGGTGCGGTAGAGGATGTTGAGAGCGCAGAACCGAGGGAATTTCCGATCGAACTGGAGAAATTACCAAGATCATGGACGTGCCAGTGGCTACCATGATACCAGGTCGGTTGGCAGTGCTCACCATGCTCTTCAAGTTGTGCAAAGATCCCGGCAAAACGCTCCGTCCATTGCTGCTCTACACCGAGCGCAAGAGCGTAGGGCAAAAAGTGCTCAAAAAGTTCAGGCGTCTTTTCCGGCGGGTTCCTGAAGTTCATCTCCTCGCGTTCGGCCACGTCGAGGAATTGCCTGAATCCTTCCATTTGGTCGAGCAGTCGTCGACCGGCCCGGGTCGGTGCCTTGAGCAGGAAGTGAAAAAGCAGGTTGATAACGATGGTGACGATCAGGACAGTCGGAATCGCAGCAGAGACCTGGGTCGTCAACAAACCGGCGACAAAAACCTCCACGGCAAAAAATGGCGTTGCAAAGAGTGTTATGAGGATTGCGCGGAGAATATCCATGGCAGAGTTGACAGTGCGCCAGGCATACCAGGCTTTTTTCGCCAGGCTGAGCACTCCCAGGGTCCAGAATGTCAGCCAGAAGGAGAGAAACAGTCCTACCTGCTTTGCTTCACCGCCCGGCAGCGCATTCAAGACAGCGATACAGAGCAAAATCGAGAGCACAATACCCGGGATCAGCCAAGCACGGTTGAGTATGAAATAGAGTTTCTCATTATTCCTGCTCAAGGCCGCCTCGTGCGCTTTCAGAGCCTTGCTGATAGTGGAGTGTTGTTTCTGTTCAAGAATGAAGGTTGATCCTTTTGCGTTGCCAAACAGGTTTTTTAAAATGACTTTCTCACCCGGAGCGAGGTTGTCCGGCTCTTTGACGGTCCTTTTTATGGAGAAATTCTTTCCGTACTCGCCGATCTCCACCAGCCCCTTGACCGCCAGGTTGACAAGGGCCGCAGCGAAAGTTTTGTGATCGTAACCCATCCGCACGACATACCTGGCCGTAGCCGGTGACAGACCGGGAGGCGGCTCATAGCGGGTGATGATGACCCCTGGCAGCGGATCGCGGCCGACCATGACCCAGGCCAGCAGATAGTAGATCAGCAATACCGAGAGGCCGGCCAGCAGAATCACCCAGCTCCGGTTATCACCCAGCAGGAAGTTGATCTGTTCACGACTGGTGGGCTCGTGGACATACCCTTTGGGCCAGGCGACCACGATCGTCAGCCCCTCACCCTTGATGAAAGGTCTCGTTGTCGCGAAGCGCACGCTGCCATCATAATCGACGCTGGTCTTATAATCCTGGCCCTTCGCTCCGAGCGGACCAGTGTAGGCTTCCGGCACCAGCCTTTCAATGGGAACCCCCTCCGGCAGGATCACCCGGGCCGTGATTTCCTTGATCGGGAAACTCCAGTGGTTGCCGGTGACATTCCAGTAGAGTTCGTCATGGTCATCGAAAAAGCCGAGTTGCCGGTTGGTGCGGTAGGTGAGGACATAAGTATAATCGCCACTGTCGAGGGTGAATTCTTTTCGCCCCATGTAGACTCTTATGCCCTGGCCCTGAGCCGCGCTGTGCCAGCCTTCCGGTCGGCCGTCGCGGGTCACCGCAATCACCTCGAGGCCAACCCGGTAGCGGTTACCGAAATGGTCCTTGTAATCAGTGGGAAAGTCGCGGTAAATGCCGCGCTTGATCTCTTGCTGCTCCGAGTGGACCCGGATTGTTTCGGTGACCTGCATCGAGCTGTCGGCAAAGACTTCGATGTCACTGTGGAAGAAAAGGATGCTTTCTTCCGCCAGCGCCGCAGAGGTAAACGTCAACCACAGGAACAGGGCAGCCAAGCACCGACCGATCACGATAGTAGCTCCGGGGGTGCCTTTTCTGCTGCGTCATCCAGCTCGAAAAAGGGTTGTGGCCGATAGCGGAAAGCACGTGCAATGAGCAGATCGGGAAAGGATGCAACACGGGTATTCAGGTTGCGTACCGAGCCATTGTAGAAGCGTCGGGCATACTGGATGTGATTTTCGACTTCGGTCAATTCGTTCTGCAGTTGCAGGAAACTGCGGTCGGCCTTGAGCTCCGGGTAGGTTTCGGCCAGGGCAATCAGGCTGCGTAGACCGCCGCCGATCAAACTCTCCACCGTGCCCTTGTCACTGACGTTGCTGACCTGCCCCGTCCTGCTGCGCAGCTCGATCAGGGTCTTCAAGGTCGACTCCTCATAACGGGCATACTGTTCAACGGCGGCGACCAGCTTCGGGATCAGATCGTAACGACGTTTGAGCTGCACGTCGGTATCGCTCCACGCGGTCAGGACCCGCTGGCGGTCGCGCACCAGGCGATTGTAGATGACGATTGCCCAAACTGCCACTCCCGCACAGACCAACAGAAAGATTGCCACAGTATGATCCTTTGACATGGACTCGAATTGAACCCGTTCAATGTCGATTCTATACGAGACCATGGCGGTTGCAAGCCTGCCGTTCCCCCCTGTCCTTACAAAACAACTCTGCAAATCCTCCTGGGCGAAGGCAATTGGTTCGTTAACCAAAATGGGCACCTTCCGCCGCCTTTTCGCCAAGCTATGATCGATCTGATCGAGTTTTATTTGGAATTTTCTTCATTTCGACGGCAAAATCATGTTGGCCCGGCCCTTGCTATAGAATCAAGTCAGAAAGACCACGTCCATAAGAAAACTGCTACACCCCTTACCCCGCAGTCAGCCTCCTGACTGTGGGGGTTTTTTTATAATCAGCACTGGCAAAGCGAAAAACAGCGTTTTTTGATAGCTATTATTTTAGAACTGCCTGTTTGTCCAGACAAGGAAGGCCAACCTCCCTGAATACCGTGTGGTTATATTTATAAATTTCCTCTTGACATATCTTACGAAATAGGTAATATATCTCCAACAGAACATACTTCTTCATGTTCTCCTCCTTGAAAAAAGCAAATTTTTGCCCCACAGTCACCCCATGGGCTGTGGGGCTTTTCCTTGCGCGGCAGGGGCATTAAACACCCAACGTCAGCAAAGCTGCCGCCTCGGATATGATGAGACGAGAGAACAAATATCTTGACACCCGCAGTCCGGTAAATTCTCAGGCTGGCCAAACGGATGGCCCGGAAACAATGTAAAGCGGCACATGAGACAAAACCTTTACCTGGTTTTTATTCAGGTGTAATATGGTTGAGTTTTATTCAAGATGTCCCATGGAAAACAGTTAGGTAGATATCCGCGTCTCAGCAGATAATCCTTGCGTGACCTGCTTCCGCCCCCAACAACCAAGGATCAACCATGATAAACCCTATTGGCATGCCGCCCGCACAGGGCCTCTACGACCCAGCCAACGAACACGATAGTTGTGGTGTCGGCTTTATCGCCAACATCAAAGGACGAAAAAGCCATAGCATCGTCAAACGTGGCATCGAAATCCTCTGCAACCTTACTCATCGTGGTGCCGTGGGTGCTGATCCCCTGGACGGTGATGGTGCTGGCTTAATGATCCAGATACCGGATGCCTATTACCGCGAAGTCTGTGACTTTCCCCTGCCGGAAAAGGGTGAATTCGGCGCCGGCATTGTGTTTCTTCCACAGGACAGCTCCTGCCGCGTAGCGTGTATCGAGGTGCTTGATCGTGAACTGGTCGGCGTTGGTTGCCGTGTCCTCGGTTGGCGCGAGATCAAGACGGATGGCACCACCATCGGTCGCAACGCCCGTTCCGTTGAACCGCGGGTCATGCAGGTCTTTGTCGGTCGGGGTGAAGTCGAGGTCCAAAAATTCGATTTGATGCTTTACCTGGCTCGCAAACGCGCTGAAAACGCGATCCGCGAAGGTAAGCTTGCCGGCAATGAAATGTTCTACGTCTGCTCGCTTTCCAGTCGCATCATCCTCTACAAAGGCATGCTGCTCTCTGAGCAACTGAACACCTTTTTCCCTGAACTGGACGATGAGCGTCTCGTCAGCGCAATCGCTTTCGTGCACCAGCGTTACAGCACTAACACCTTCCCGACCTGGGATCTGGCCCAGCCTTTCCGCTTCGTGGCCCACAATGGTGAGATCAATACCCTGCGCGGCAATATCAACCGTATGCGCGCACGCACGGCCCTGTTCGCACATCTTGAGCTGGCTGATGCGGTCACTGACCTGGACCCGGTCGTCATCGAAGGCAGTTCCGATACCGCCTGTTTCGATAACGTTCTCGAGCTCTTGGTGATGACAGGCCGAAGCCTGGTCCACTCGCTGGCAATGATGGTTCCCGAGGCCTGGGCCTCCAAGGCCCACCTGCGCCCCGATGTTAAAGGATTTTTCGAATATCATGCCACCATGATGGAGCCTTGGGATGGCCCTGCCAACATCGTGGCCTGTGACGGCCGCCAGATTGTCGCGATCCTCGACCGGAATGGCCTGCGTCCTGCCCGCTACTGGATTACCAGCGACGACGAGATCATTTACGCCTCGGAAGCCGGAGTGTTGGACATTGCACCCGAGAAGATCCTGCGTAAGGAGCGCCTTGCCCCCGGCAAGATGATCCTGGTCGATGTCGAAACCGGCGAATTCAAGGAGGATCATGAAATCAAAGGCGATCTGGCTGCAGCCAATCCCTATGCTTCCTGGGTGCGCGATCATCTGATCCGCCTTGATGACCTGCCGACCCCGGCCACCAAGCGGTCACCCAGTCGTGGTGAGCTGCGGTGCAGGCAGGGCAGCTTCGGCTACACCCTTGAGGAGATGCGCACGGTCATGGCGCCGATGGCTGTCAACGGCCAGGAGCCGGTTGGCTCGATGGGCACCGACACCCCGGTTGCGGTCCTATCGAAGCACAGCAAGCTCATCTACTGGTACTTCAGCCAGCTCTTCGCCCAGATCACCAATCCACCGATTGATCCCCTGCGTGAAGAGGTGGTCATGAGTTTGACCCAGTATCTGGGACCGGCGCGCAACATCCTTTTTCCAGGCCCGGAACATTGCCGCATGCTGGAACTCGACCACCCGGTCATCACCAACGATGTGCTGGAACAGCTGCGACACAGTGATATTGACGGCTTCCGCGGCACCACCCTGAGCACCCTCTTCGCCGCAGATCAAGGCCCCGAGGCTTTGCAACAAAGCCTGGAGGATCTTTTTATCGAAGCCGAGGCGGCTGTTGACGCCGGCCGCACCATCTTGGTCCTGTCGGATCGCGGCGTCAGTGCCGAAAAAGCGCCCATCCCGGCGCTGCTGGCCCTGTCCGCAATTCATCATCACCTGATCCGGGCCGGTAAGCGCAGCCAGTGCTCACTCGTTGTCGAAACCGGTGAAGCGCGTGAAGTCCACCACTTCGCCCTGTTGGTCGGCTATGGCGCAACGGCGATCAATCCCTATCTCGCTTTCCAGACCTTGCAGGATATGGTCAACCAGGGCATGCTTCCAGGCCTGGACGGCAACAACCAGGCTGACGAAGAGACCGACATCATCTATCAGTACACCAGGAACTACATCAAGGCGATCGGCAAGGGTATGCTCAAGGTCTTCTCGAAAATGGGGATCAGCACCCTGCAGAGCTACTGCAGCGCCCAGATTTTTGAAGCTGTCGGCTTGGATCAGGAATTTATCGCCACATATTTTCCCGGCACCGCCAGTCGCATCGGCGGCGCTGGACTGCAAGAGATCGCAACCGAGAGCCTGATGCGCCACCACCATGCCTACGCTGTGCAGGTGGATCCCAACCGTGACCTGGATCGTGGCTCCGAATACTCCTGGCGTCGAGAGGGCGAGGTGCACCTGATGAACCCGGAGGTCATCGCTTTGCTGCAGCATGCAGTGCGATCCGGCAGCCGAGAGGATTTCAGACGTTTCACCGCCCAGGTTGACAATCAGGGCGAGCGGCTCTGCACCTTGCGCGGACTGTTCAAGTTCAAGGCGCAGAATCAGTCCATTCCTCTGGATGAGGTCGAACCGGTTGGTTCCATCGTCAAGCGCTTCTGTACCGGCGCCATGAGCCTCGGCTCAATCTCTACCGAAGCCCATGAAACCCTGGCCATCGCTATGAACCGGATTGGCGGCAAGTCGAACACCGGCGAGGGTGGCGAGGACCCGCGGCGCTACACTCAGGACGCCAACGGTGATTCACGCCGCAGTGCGATCAAACAGGTGGCTTCCGGGCGCTTCGGCGTCACTCCGCATTACCTGGTCAATGCCGATGAGTTGCAGATCAAGATCGCTCAGGGTGCCAAGCCCGGCGAAGGGGGGCAGCTGCCCGGCCACAAGGTCAGCGAATATATTGGTGAGCTGCGTTTCAGCGTCCCCGGGGTCACCCTGATCTCACCGCCGCCGCACCATGATATCTACTCGATCGAAGACCTGGCCCAGTTGATTTTCGACCTGAAAAACTGCAACCCCAAAGCTGATATCACTGTCAAACTGGTGAGTGAAGTCGGCGTCGGCACAGTTGCCGCAGGGGTCAGCAAGGGTCACGCCGAACGCGTCATCATTGCCGGCCACGATGGCGGCACCGGCGCCTCGCCAACCTCTTCGATCAAGCACGCCGGCATCCCCTGGGAGATCGGCCTGGCCGAGACGCAGCAGACGCTGGTGCTCAACGACTTGCGCGGCCGCATTATCGTGCAGACCGATGGCCAGCTGCGGACCGGGCGCGACGTGATCATCGCCGCCATGCTCGGCGCAGAGGAATATGCCTTTGCTACCGTGGCACTGGTGACCGTCGGCTGTATCATGATGCGCAAATGCCACCTCAACACTTGCCCGGTCGGGGTCGCCACCCAGGATGAAGCCCTGCGCGGCAAGTTCACCGGCAAGCCTGAGCACGTGGTCAACTACTTTACATTCCTTGCCGAGGAAGTGCGCGAACTGATGGCCGAGCTGGGTGTGCGGACGATGGACGAGCTGATCGGCCAGACACAGTTCCTGGAAATGGATGCGGCGATCAAGCACTGGAAGAATCAGGGCCTCGACTTCTCGCGCATTCTGACCAAGCCCAAGGTCGGTGCCGAAGTCGCAATCCGGCGCGTTCAGGGACAGGAACACGGCTTGGAGAAGCAACTGGACAACCAGCTGATCAAGCTCGCCGCGCCGGCTCTGGAACGCAAGGAGCAGGTCTCGATTGAGATGCCGATCCGCAACTCCAACCGCACCTTTGCTACCATGCTCTCGGGCCAAGTTGCCATGCAACACGGCCGAGATGGGCTTGCCGAAGGAACCATTGCCATTAAGGTGACCGGCATTGCCGGACAGAGCTTTGGGGCGTTTTTGGCCCCCGGCATTGACCTGCTGCTGATCGGAGAGGCCAATGACTACGTCGGCAAGGGCATGGCCGGTGGGCAAATCAGCATCCGTCCCGATCCCAAGGCCACCTTTACTTGGCATGAGAACTCGATCGTCGGTAACACTGTCCTCTACGGCGCCACCGGTGGCGAGGTCTTCTTCGCCGGTAAAGCCGGTGAACGTTTCTGCGTCCGCAACTCTGGCGCCACTGCGGTTGTCGAGGGCACTGGCGACCATGGCTGCGAATATATGACCGGTGGCCGCGTCATCTGCCTGGGTCGCACCGGACGAAATTTCGCGGCTGGCATGTCAGGTGGTTTCGCTTACGTTCTGGACGACGACAATCGCTTCCGTCGCCGCTGCAACTCTGCGATGATCGATCTCGAGCAGATGGCTGACGATAACGATGATGCCCAGTGGCTGAAGCATACCATTACCCGCCACTACGAACAGACTGGTTCACCTCGCGCCGCCGAAGTTCTCGCTGAATGGGACGATTATCTGCCGCGTTTCGTTCGCGTCTTCCCCCGTGAATACCGCCGGGTGCTGAACGAACGGGCGACCAGGGCTTTGAAAGAGAAGGAGACCGCCAATGGGTGATCCACGCGGATTTATCAAACATGGTCGACGCGACAGGACCTTGCAACCGGTCAACACGCGTTTGCAACATCATGACGAACACTATAACTATCCCAACGAAGAGAAGGTCAAGACCCAGGCCTCCCGCTGTATGGATTGCGGCGTCCCCTTCTGTATGACCGGCTGCCCGCTGGGCAACCTGATCCCGGAATGGAATGACCTGGTGTACCAGGACAAGTGGAAGCAGGCCTTGCAGGCTCTGCATGCCACCAATAACTTCCCCGAGTTTACCGGCCGGGTCTGTCCAGCGCCGTGTGAAACCTCGTGCGTCCTCGGCATCAACGAACCGGCGGTGACGATCAAGCTGCACGAAGTGTCGATCGTCGACAAGGGCTTTGAGGAAGGCTGGATCATTCCTCAGCAGCCAACCCGTCGCAGCGGCAAGTCCGTTGCCATCATCGGCAGCGGCCCCGCTGGCCTGGCCTGCGCCCAACAACTTAACCGCGCCGGCCACCGGGTGACTGTTTTTGAAAAGACCGACCGCGCCGGCGGCCTCCTGATGTACGGTATCCCGCATTACAAGCTGCGCAAGGAGAAGGTGCAGCGTCGCATCGACCTGCTTGTGGCGGAAGGGATAGAATTCCGTTACACCTGCGAAGTCGGCAAAGATGTGAGCTTTGCCGAGCTCAAGGCGTCTTTTGATGCAATCGTTATCGCCACCGGCGCCGAAGAACCGCGCGACCTGCCTGTCGAGGGACGCAATCTGGAAGGGATCCACTTTGCGATGGAGTTCTTACCTCAGCAGAATCGCGCCAACTGGGGAGACGCCGACATCGCGGCATTGCACCCACACCGAAAGGCGATCAGCGCCAAGGGCAAAAAAGTCATCGTCATCGGCGGTGGTGACACGGGATCGGACTGCATCGGCACAGCAATGCGTCAGGGCGCAACCAGGGTGATCAATTTCGAACTGCTTGAACAGCCCCCGGCAGAACGCAGCGCAGACAACCCATGGCCGCAATGGTCGCGCATCATGCGCGTCAGCAGCTCGGTCGAAGAGATGCAGGTCCTGGGTGGTGATGTCCATTATGAGATCATGACCACCCGCTTCATCGGCGGAGACAAAACTGTCTCTGCCCTGGAAACTGTCAGGGTCGGCTGGTCAAACGGCCGCCCGGAGAAGATTACGGGGAGTGAACAGATCTGGAAATGTGATCTCGTCCTGCTGGCCATGGGTTTCCTTGGCCCGCGTTCGGAACTGCTCAAACAGTGCGGTTGTGAAACAGACCTGCGTTCCAACATCAAGACCGATGCCAAAACCCGCATGAGCTCGATCGAAGGGGTATTTGCCGCCGGCGACTGCCGGCGAGGCCAGAGCCTGGTAGTCTGGGCGATCAGCGAAGGCCGTGAGGTTGCCCGTTGCGTCGACGAATACCTGACCGGCGCACAAAGCCAGCTGCCAGCGGTACGCCTTGAGCCTTTTGCGTACTAAGCCGCGCAGCGGATCATCTGTTAAGAATTGGTCGATGGGTTAAAGCTGGCAAAAGAGGTTTGGATATCTCGTCTGGCGAGACGAAAACGGGCGTGTATTAATAGACATCTTTCGGATGCCCTTTAATTTGCAAATCGATGGCCACCTGATCTGCCCCGGGTGGCCATTTTATTTAGGGGGTATTTATGGGATAAATTGTGATGCTCAGATGATACACTCACCTTTATAGATTAGAGCTTCAGGCTCTCTGGAGCATCGCAATCCTAAGTGTTCTACAACCAACCACGCTGCCGAAAAAAGTCAGCAAGCCGGTCGACGGCCTGTTCCAGATTCTCCATCGAGTTGGCATAGGAAAAACGCAGAAAACCTTCAGCACCCTTGCCAAAGTCGATGCCCGGGGTAAGAGCGACACCGGTAGTCTCCAGAATTTCCCTGGTCAGAGCAAGCGAGTCGAGTGAAATGTGCCGGGCGTCGGCCAGCACATAAAATGCGCCCGCCGGGCGGGTGTGAACTTTAAGACCAATCTCTTCCAGAAGTGGAATCAAAAGGCGTCGCCGTCGGTCATACTCGGCGCGCATCTCTGCAACGTAAGCCCCCCCCTCACGCAATGCGGCCACCCCGGCCAATTGTACGAAGCTGTTGGCGCTGATCACAACATTCTGGTGAAAGGTCTGCAGCGTCCGCACGGTACTCTTCGGTGCAATCAGGTAGCCGAGCCGCCAGCCGGTCATGGCGTAGGCCTTGGAAAAACCGCCGAGCACGAAAGCCTCGTCGGTGAATTCGAGGATGCTGTGTTCTTCACCCTCGTATGTCAGACCGTGGTAAATCTCGTCGGAAATCAAGGGAATCGGCAAACCTGCCAGTTGCTCCAATTCAATGCGGGACAGCACGGAACCGGCCGGGTTGGCTGGGGAGTTGATCAGCAGGGCGCGTGTTTTGTTATTGATCAGTGCCCTCACATCCTCTGCCTGCGGCTGGAAACCCTGCTCCGGGCGGGTTCGCAGAAAGCGCGGCTTGCCGCCCACAAAGCGTAGAAAATTTGGATAGCAAGCGTAACCGGGGTCGGTGAGTATCACTTCGTCGCCCGGATCGCAGAGCGTCGCAGCAAGCAGCAGCATCAGGGGGCTGGTGCCGGAGGAGACGATAATCTGTTCCGGATCAACGCTTACCCGGTAGCGATTCTGATAATGCTCGGCCAGGGCTTCACGCAGCTCGATGCGACCGAGCGAATGAGTGTAGCGGGTCTCGCCGGCCAGCATCGCTTTTTGTGCCGCCCTGACGATCGGTTCAGGGGTCGGGAAGTCCGGTTCACCCAGGCAGAGATAGATGACCTCACGGCCTTCAACTTCAAGTGCCCTGGCCCTCTCCATGATTTCCATGGCGAGAAACGGCGTGACTTCAGTGGCGCGTCGGGCGAGATGGATGTTTGCTAAGTCAGCCACGGCCTGGTCTCCTCGAGCGGGATCTAAGTTGATGCCTGTCAATTATAAGCTAAATCAGGCGGTTGAAAACTGACCAAGTCGCGGAATGCGTTGCACTGCCAGCAGGGAAACCACGCTAAGAACGGCGCCGGCGATAAAAGGAATCCGGTAATCGACCATCCAGAGTGCCCCGCCGATGGCCGGCATGACCACGGCGGCGATGTGATTGATGGTGAAGCCGACCGCCATGCTCGGCGCGACATCGCGTGGATCGGCGATTTTCTGAAAATAGGTGCGGATGGCGATAGCGAAATTGAACAGAATGTGATCGAGGATGTACATCGTGATCACGATCAGCTTTGAGCCGCTGAAAGCGTAGACCATGAAAACGCCGATCAGGCCGGCATACTCCAGGGAAAGCACGCTGCGCTCGCCGAAGCGGACGATGGCCCGGCCGATGGCTGGACTCAGGACGTAGTTGACGGCGTTATTGACCACGAACAGCACGGTGATCTCGGTCACCGTGCAGTGGAACACCTTGACCAGAAGATAGACCGAAAAGGCGATGAAAATCTGACGACGGGCGCCGGCCATGAAGGTCAGAAAGTAATAGAGAGAATATTTGCGTCGAAAGATCATCTTGCGGTGCTGCGGCGTCACCTGCTTGTGAGTGGGGTCCTGCAGCAGCCCCCAGACCCCGGCCGCGGTGACCAGGCCGCCGACCGCCAGGAACATGAGCCGGTAACTGAACACCATGCTCATCAGAAAAAGCAGCAAACTGACCACAATGCTGGTCGCTGCAGCCAGGCTGCGCAGCCTGCCGAAGATCAGCGGCGAGGTGGCGGTGTTGAAATACTGCAGGGTCAGCGACTGGTTGGTGGTCTCGTAATAGTGAAAACCGAAACTCATGATCAGCGTGGTGATCACCAGGCCGAGATAGCTGGGGAACAGCCCCGTCAGTGCGGTGCCAAAGCCGAGCAGGATAATGGAGAGGGAGGAGAGCCGATGCTCCCTGATCACCAGCATGACGAAAACCGCCAATAGCGCCAGGAACCCCGGGATCTCCCGCACCGAGCCGATGACCCCGATCTGAAAGCCGTCGAGGCTTGCGACTTCAACGGCGAAGTTGTTAAACAGGATCATCCAGCACTGCAGCCCAACCACCGAAGCGGCAGTATGGACGATCAGAAAACGCAACATGGGGCGCTGCTCAGTTGAAACCATTTTCAGGGCCTTTCTGGCCAAAAGGGGGAGACTTCCTCAAACAGATCGTCATACCTCCCGACCAGTGCATGCCAGTCATACTGAGCGACATGCGCGCTCAATCCCATAGTGTCTGGCAGTGGGCTTTGCAGCATGTCGCGCAGCCGTGCCATGAGATCATCGAAATCCTCATATACGAAACTGCCTTGCATCGCAGCTGGCAGGTGCTCGGGGTAGGCGAGGCGTCGCGGCAGCAGCGGCGTGCAATGACAGTAGATGGCCTGCACGACGCTGGCACCGAAAAAATCGTGGTGTGAATGAACCGGCAGGATGTCGGCTCGCCACAGCCAGCGGGCATAATCGGCGAAATCCCTGGCATAACCGAACTGTATGATCCGCTCACCGAGCCGTTGTTGCGCTTCTGCGAAGACCGGCGGGCAGCTGCGGTAGCTTTCGCCGAGGACCACCACTTCGAAAGCGAGGCCTTCCTCCTGTAGCTGGTAGAGCGCCTGGAAAAACTCTTGCGGATTTTTGTCGTATTCCCAGCGGTGGTTCCAGAGGATCAACGGTGGCGCTGAGACGTCTTTTGCCCGCTCCGGTCGGTATTGGTCAAAGCGCTGCAGGTCGAGCCCCAAAGGCAGGACCACGCTTTTTGCCTTGAGCGGCGGCAAACTGCCGAGTTCATTCTGGTCGGGAAAGCTCTTGAGGAAATCCGCCAGCTGGGCATGAAAGTCCTCGAGATGGTAGAGGGAGTTAAAGAGCACGGCATCGGCGGCCAGGGCGCTGCTGTAGTTGATGAACGCGTAATGGGCATCGCGCTGCTGCGCCGGATCGGTGTCATCCGGCGACCAGGGGTAGCTGAGCTGGTTTTCGTGGCAATAGAGCGCGACCGGCACTCCGGCCGTTTTTGAGCGGGTCAGGGCCAGAAAGGTGGTCAGGTCGAGCATGTCAGTGGCGAGCAGCAGGTCAGCTTCGCCGCCGCGCTCCATGAATTGCCGCGCCAGGGTCACTGCCCCGCCATGCATGCGCCATTTCCAGTGCCGTCCGCTCAAAGTCAGCAACTCGACATCGTGACGGCTGCAACGGGCGTACTCCTCGGCCCATGCTGCGTGGGAGCCGGTATGGAAAGGTTCGATCAGACAGATTTTCATTGCGCAGGCTCCTTGGAAGCTTGATTCTAGTTGGCGGCGGGGTGTTTGACAAGTGAAAGTGGGGTGGTTTTGTGATGGTGTTTCGTATGGGGGGGGCAGGATAGGACCAAACATCAAAGAATCAAAAGCACGGGTCGCGTCCCGTAAACGCCTTACTCTTTTGGGCCAGTAAAAGAGTAAGGTGTTCGGCAGTACGTGAACTGCCAGTTTTGCTTTTCTCAAGCTCAACACAAACTAAAAATCAAAATCACGGAACTCGACCCGAAAGATGATATCCCGCTAGCCAGTTCCCTATTCTTTCCATATACTTAAGGGGTGACCATGGAAATATCCCGATAATCATGAAACCCTTGCTGCGCAAATCATTCATGGCCGGTGTGCTCCTGCTGCTTTTCGTGGGAGCCTGCACCTTCCTCTATTCCGAACGGGCACTCGATGGGTTGGTGCGGCCTTGGATCGAACGGCAGGCGGGGCAGGCACTCGGTGGTCAGGTCAGCATCGGGAAGTTGTCATTGCAGACTGGCTTGCTGAAGATTGACGCCCTAAATGTTGAGACTACAGAGGGACTGTCGATCTCTGTCCCACGCATCGATGTTGAGTTCTCGTTTGCTTCGCTGCTGCAGCGTCGCCTCGAGGCGGTGCGCATCGATTCCCCCCGGCTCAAACTGAGAATCCCGCAACAAGGTGATGCCGCAACTTCCGCACAGGCTCTTCCGTCACGTCCTTCACTGAGCATCGACCAACTGATGCTGGGTGGAGGTGAGGTTTTGGTGCGCTTCGGCGAACGGCAAGTCTTGTTGCACGACATAGCCTTGCAGGGGGCGCTCGGCGAGCTCATGCCGTTCAAGGTCGCCACCTTCGTTGGTGAGGGGCAGGACAATCCACTGCTGATACGTGGGCAGGCCCGCTGGGCTGAGGCCCTCGATCTATCCGTGCAGGAGGTGCTCTGGCAAAAACGCTCCCTGCTCGAAGCGCCCATCGATCTGGAACTGCTGGCGGGGGGAGAGGCCAGGGGTGGTGGAGCCTTGCAGCTGCAAACGTTTGATGACGAAATGCTGGAGCAGCTGTTTGCCGTGTTCGGGATGGAATCTCCTCTGCCCGCAGGGTTTGGTTTCGAGTTAAACGCCCCAGCTGTGAGTGTCTCTATTGTGAAAGAAGGTCTGAAGGTTGGACTCACGGTGGATGGAGGTCGGTTGCGACAGGAAACCAGCATCTTCCCATTTGAAAAGTTGCAGCTCGAACTGCGCGGGCAGGGGGAGGTGTGGCAGGTGCAGGGCCATCTGCTTGGGCCCGCCGCAACGGCGATCAGTTTCGCAGCCGATTACAATACGGGGCAGGCGAGCGGCACGGCCGCAGTCGAGGCACCCGACCCGGATCATCTGATGCAGGAATTGTTTGGCGGTGAACTTCCCGGAATTGCCGGCAGCTTGCAGGCCGATGCGGACTTCTCCTGGCGTAGTGGCAACCTGGAAGCAAAAGTCCGCTTGAACGGTCTTGATCGCAAACCTCTCGCGAATGATTACAGATTCAACCTCGCGCCAGTGAGCGGTGAATTGACCTGGCAGCAGCGCACGCAGAGGGAACACTTCGATCTCATCCTGCAATTGAACAAGAGCCCGCTACTCAACGCTTCGGGAGAGCTGCATCGTGTCAAGTTTGCACTGGTGGATTTGAATCGACAGCAGTTGATGACCGTTCTGAATCCAGGGTTGCTACCGGATGCAGTCGATGCCATCGAAGGTGTGACGGCCGCAGGTCAGCTGCTCCGGAATGTCAAAGGTGGATGGAGCGGCGAACTGCAGATGGCAGCCCGCCGGCTCGGTGCGTCCGGAGTAGACGTCAATGACCTCCGTTTGCAAGGTCGGTTGGATTTAGCGGACGGCGAGGTATCTTTCTCCCACGGTACGCTGGCGGCCGGGCTGATCAAGGGCAGCGAATTGAACGGTCGACTGTCCGGTCGGTTTGTAGCCAGTCTGACAGGACAAAAATATTTCGTCAAACTGGAAAAGTTTGCTCTAGAGAAAGCCGAATATCTTGCTGTCGATGGTTTGAGTGGACTGGGCAGCGGTGAAGTGAACTTGAGCGGCCGAATCACCGGGCAAATTGGCGGCGCAGGGCCGGAGCTTATCCTTGCAGGGACTATTAAAGCCAGCGAAGTTTTGGCAGGGGCCTTTTACGCCGACCTCTCGAACCTGTCGGGTTCCTTCACGCTGGCGGGAGAGCTGACAACGGACTCAACAAACTTCAGGGTCAGGGAATTGAAGGTCGAGGTGCCCGGTTTTGGCGCGCTCGGCGGCAGCGGACTGCTGACTCCGGATGAAATCACTTTGACGGGCAGCATGAGCCTGCCCGACCTCGCCGCCAGCTATGGCAACCAACTCGGCCCGGTGCTCGCCGAGATGCTGCCGGCGCTGGAAGGATTAAGCCTCGAGGGTGCGCTGGCCATCAATTACGAGTTGCTCTGGAGCCCCTCAAGGTCGCTTCTTGCCGGCGAAGTTGGACTAAAAGGACTGGATGCGGCTTGGCCAAAGTTGCAGTTTGAAATGATTGACGGCAACGGACATCTGCCGTTTGTCCTGAATCTGGGGGATTCGCCGCCTGATGAAACCAGGAAAATTGAGCGCTACGGCGAGATATCTTTTGTCGCCCTCTCGGTCGGCCCGGCCAGCCTTGAGGAGGGACGCCTGCAGTTTGCCGCAGCGCCAAACCGCTTCACCTTTCGTTCACCGCTGCTGTTCAGGCTTGCCGGCGGACGTGTAGCCATCAGGGCTCTCACTTTCGGCCTTGGGAATGCGGGACCGCAAGGCTCAGTTCATATCGCAGTTCAGGATGTTGATCTGGAATTGCTGACCAGGGAGCTGGAACTGCCCATCATGCGCGGCGGGATCTCCGCCGACCTCGGCGAGATCCGTTACGCTGATCAGAAGCTCAGTAGCGAGGGGGTTGCCGAGATCGATGTCTTTGCCGGTCGCTTCCAAATTCGCAACATACGCTACCTCGAGCCGTTTTCGCCATACCCGGTTTTTACGGCCGATGTCGATTTCTCGGGGCTTGATCTCTATCAGGCGACCAACACCTTCGACTTCGGCGAGATGAACGGCGTCGTCGACGGCTATGTCCATGGCCTGCGACTGTTCGGCGCGACCCCATCGGCCTTCGAGGCGCGGCTCGAGTCGCAGCCATCCGGCAAGCGCAACATCAGCGTCAAGGCCCTCAATAACCTCAGTATCCTCAGCCAGGGTGGCATCCAGGCGGCCCTTTCCCGTGGGGTGTACCGCTTCATTGACTTCTACCGCTACCGCAAGATAGGCATTTTCTGCACCCTGGACAGCGACAACTTCGTCCTTATGGGTACGGCCGTCGACGGTACCAACAAGACCCTGGTCGATGGCGGGCTGATCCCGCCCCGTATCGACATCGTAACCAGCGCGTCGATCATCTCCTTCAAGGAGATGGTGCGCCGTGTCAGCCGTATCAAGCGGGCCAGAAATTGATTTTCCTGCTATACTATGCAAGTTCGAAACAATTGACGAATTCGGTACCAAACCGATCATAAAGGGAGGAATGAATGAAAAAACTATTTTACGCGCTCGGCACGCTGACGGCCCTGACAATTATCTCTTGTGTGACCATCAACATCTATTTCCCGGCCGAAGAGATTCGCGGCGCCGCCGACCGGATCGTCGATGAGGTCTGGGGTGAGCACATGCAGAAGGAAACACCGCCTGCCCAGCCGCCGGCACAGAAGAAAAATCCGGGCAGCAGCCTGCTCAACCTGCTGGGGCCGAATGTGGCCTATGCCGCCCAGGACATCGATGTCAGCACTCCTGAGATCAGGGCGATCAAGGCCTCGATCAAAGATCGCTCCTCAGAGCTGTTCCCTTATCTCGACTCGGGCCACGTCGGTCTGGGCCATGACGGGCTGCTCAGGGTGCGAGACACCGAAGGGCTCGACCTAAAGGCTCGCGGTGCAGCCAATCGCCTGGTCAAGTCCGAAAATGACGACCGCCAGCGCCTCTACAAGGAGATCGCCGTGGCCAATGGTTTCCCGGACAAAGTTGACGAAGTGCAGTCAATATTTGCCGGCTCCTGGCGCGAGAACGCTTCCAGAGGTTGGTATGTCGAGGATGCCAAGGGGGGATGGAGTCGTAAGTAGATTTTTGCGGCAGATATGGGGAGCCTCAGCCGGAATACGACAACGGGACTTCGGAAGGCCGCAAACTCAACTGCCGCGTTGAAATTCATGCCAAAATAAACGAGATTGCAGGCGGTGGCGCTCAATACGAGCGCCACCGCCTGTGGTTATAGTGTCGTCGATTCTGCCTTTTTCGCTACTGACTGACCAAAACGAGCCTAACCTGGCAACAGAAACAACGCCATCGCACTATTGAAAACCGACCAGCAGAACAAACTGCCACTCAAATTTTTATCGACAGATGAAAGTTGCACAGCGGTCACGCTGCCGTGCAATATGAAACTGACGATAAGCCATACAGTAGCAACGTTTTGCCCCGCGTAAGCTGTCGCGAACAGGATTGGCACTGCAAACAGGTTGAGCAGGGCCAGGGCTCCGGTTCGACTCTGTATTGCCAGAGCGATATGGACCAACGCTGAGGTCGCTGCCAGAGCCGCCAGCAAGCGCACCCCGTCTGCGGCCATGAGGTTCAGCAGATATATTCCGTAGGCAAGCAGAGCCGCTCCGAAAAATTGGCCGCAACGCACAACCGTACATCTGCAGCTCCGGCTTCCTGACAGAACACGACCAGGGATGACCCCGGCAACTGTTTTCTGTGTCGACAAATATAGCTGACACCATTCTTTGAATTCAGTGTTGTTTTTATTCATGATGTTGTCCTCTCTTTCAGATAACGACCGAACGTTCGTACTTTTTTCTTGTAAAAATGGCCCCTGCGTTTTCTTGCGACGGTAGTCATACTTCCTTGTTACTTCTGATCCTGCGACCGGTATTTGTTGAACAGTTGTTCGAGAGCGACTGCCTGGCGGGTCCCTATCTCCTGGGAGTGCAGCAAGTGGTGATAAAAATGAAATCCCAGCAACAGGGAATACAATTCAAAGACAAACTGGTCGCAATCGATGTCGGCGCGGAACTCTCCGGTCTTGATCGCCGATTTCGCCAGTTTTCTCAAAGTCCTGATCCAGGCCTCTTGTTGCCGCAGCAGTGATGTGCGAACGATCCCTTCACGCTCACTGAATTCGATGCTGGCAGTAACGAAGATACATCCGCCGGTGTTTCGAAAAGTCCAGCCAATCCAGTTATTGACCAAAGCCTTGATCCGCGGAATGCCTTCTTCCGCTTGCAGTGCCGGGGCCAATACACTTTCAGTAAAAACCCTTCCGGCATGCTTCAGGATTTCAACCTGCAGATTCTCTTTTGATTGAAAGTGGGCAAACAACCCGCTCTTCGACATTTTGGTCGCCTTGGCCAGAATGCCGATAGTCACCCCTTCCAGGCCAAGTTCACTCGCCATATCAAGGGCTGTATCGAGGATTGCAATTTTGGTATCATTTCCTTTGGTCATGGTTAAAAGATAGAACGTTCGTGCTATTTTGTCAAGTGGAAAAATATCTGTGTCTCGCCATTAGCTGCCACGCGAACCGACGGTTGGATCTATAGCCCTTCGCTCAATCGCCGCTCTGCCAGCTCCCTCTCTTGCTCACAGCGCTGCTCATTCCATCCCAATTCCTCCGCCATGATCCGCAACACCCTTGGCAGCGCCTGCCTGGCCGCCTGCGTGTCGAGCAGCGCAAGGGGCGTGCGCCGGGCCAGAACATCGATCACCCGTTCAGCCATTTCATAACGTGCGGCATAGAGAACTTCTGCCTCAAGAACCGGATGGTATGGCACGAGGCGAGAATCATAACCAGAGGCTGCCAGTTGCGCGACCTGCTGCGCCTGGTCTCCGTAGGTGCGATGCAGGTAAGCGGCGATGTCATTGGCGAAGCCATGCTTTTCAATCAGAACAAGATCTCCCTGTGGATTGTAATTGGCCCCGCCGAGTACCGGCAGATGCTCGGTTTGACAGGCCGGCTGCACTGCAGACAGGTTGAAGTGCTTGATTGCCTGATCGACGGTATCCATGGCCATTTTCCGGTAGGTCGTCCATTTGCCACCGGCAATCGTTAACAAACCATCGGCACTCATTTCAACGACATGATCACGGGCCAAACTGGCAGTGTCGGTCATCTCTGGATCACGCACCAGTGGTCTCAGGCCGGACCAGCAGGACTTGATATCCGATTTCTCGACCTTCAGGTTGAAATAACGGCTGACGTGGCGCAGCAGGTAATCGATTTCTGTTTCGAGTGGACGGGGATGTTCGGTGATTTCGGCCGGTTCGTCGCTGGTGCCGATCAGGGCATGGTTTTCCCAGGGCAGGACAAACAGCACCCTGCCGTCTTCGGTCTCGGGAATCATCAGGCCGGTATTGGCGGGGGCAAAATGTTTGTCCAGAACGATGTGAATGCCGGTGCTGGCAGAGATGATACCAATAGCCGCAGGGTTGTCCATCCTCCTGATCTGATCGGCAAAGGGGCCGGTAGCATTGACCACACCTCTGGCATGCAACGGCCAGCTCTCTCCCGTCAGCGAATCAGTCAGCTGCGCACCGGTTATTTTGCCGTCCTTCTTGATCAGATTGGTTGCCGCCACATGGTTGCTGATGGTTGCACCTTGCTGTTCTGCAGTCAGGGCCAGGGCAAGAGCCATCCGCGCATCATGAAATTGACCGTCGTAATAAAGCACCCCGGCCTTAAGACCTGCTGCCTTCAGCATCGGGAAGAGATGCAGGGCCTGCTTGCGGCCCAACAGGCGGCTGTGGCCGATATGCCGTTTTCCGGAGAGCAGATCATAGAGCTTGAGACCGGCAAACACATAGGGGACGTCACGCCAGCGGTAAAGCGGGGTCACCAGCGGCAGGCGGTTGGAGAGATGCGGTGCATTTTTCAAGAGAAGGTAACGTTCGTGGAGACCATCTTTAACCAGGTGGTACTGGACCCGGTCGAACTTTTTGACCGCCGCCTCCAGGTAGCGTACGCCACCGTGCACCAGCTTGGTGCTGCGGCTGCTGGTGCCTTCCGAGAAGTCATTTTTTTCGACCAGCGCGACTTTCAGGCCGCGACTTGCCGCATCAAGGGCGACCCCGCAGCCGGTGGCGCCGCCGCCAATGACGAGCAGATCGAAAATCTGACCAGTCTTTAAATGCTGCAAGTGCTGTTGTCTGGTCATGTGGATGTCCCTGTTGAGCGGTAGAATCTTGAATTCTGCTGGCCACCCTCTGTGTCGGCGCAACTCCTTTGCATCAGCTCGGCAAACACCCTGGCTGCCGGCGATGCCGACCTTTTGCTGCGCGTGACCAGCCAGAATTTCCTTGTGACAGCGAAAGCCTGCACCGGCACCCTGACCAGTTCGCCGCGCCTCAGCTCCTGGCGGATCGATATCTCGGAGAGAAACGCTGCGCTGAAGCCGTTCAACACCGCCTGGCGAACCGCTTCGTTGCTGCCGAGCCGAACGGCGACCTTGAGACGCTTCGGATCGAAGCCGGCTCGCCGCAAGGCCTGTTGCAGGGCTTGGTCGCTGCCCGAACCGCTTTCCCTCACAACCAGGGAGAGGGTCGCCAGATCATCGAGCGTGATCGCTGCGCCCTGGCTGCCGAGGTCACTCCAGGGATGTTGTGGGCTGACCGCCAGCACCAGCAGGTCGTCGGTCAAAGGCAGGAAGTCGAGTCCCCGTTCGTCGCTGTGGCTGCCGACCACGGCCAGCTCCACACCATCGGCCAGCAACAGATCGAGCATGGCCCTGCTGTCGCCGGTCTGCAGGGTCAACACGATGCCCGGCTGTTCGGCGGCAAGGCGCGGCAGAATCGCCGGGACCAGGTAGTTGGAGGGGATATTGCTCGCACCGACGCTCAGGTCGGCCTGTTGCAGGCCGCGAAACCCGGCCATGGCAATGCGCAGCGCAGCGCTTTCATTCAGCACCTGGCGGGCATGTCGCAGGAAGAGCTCCCCGGCGTGGGTCAACAAGACTCCCTGGCCGGTCCGATCCAGCAGGCGCAGTTCAAGCTCGCTTTCAAGAGCGGCGATATGCTGACTGACGGTCGACTGGGTAAGCGAAGCGGCTTCTGCCCCGCGGGAAAAGCTGCCCGCCTCGACAACAGCAACAAAAAGTTCCAACTGGCGTAAATTCAAAACACATCCCCATCGGTATTGTCGATATAAGGTATCGTAAATATCGAAATTATCAATTTGACCCGATGCTGTCAATAGATGACAATGCGCGCGACATATTACTCCACCGACATTACAGGAGCATCCGACCATGAAGAGACTTCTACTGACCTTGGCCACCACCATTCTATTTGTCATACCCTCCTGGGCCAACAACCGCGCAGGACTGGTGACCATGGAATTCGACCTGAGCGGCCAACCGGCCGGTGAAGTGGTCAAGCTCTGGATCCCCTACCCGGTCTCCAACCAGCAACAGTTGATCAGCAGGATCAGCCTGAACGGCGACTTCGCTGCGAGCGGCGTCTACACCGTGACCACCAACGGCACGCCGCTGCTCTATGCCGAATGGCCGCAGGACAGCAAGAGCCGCAAGCTGACGCTCGCTTTCGAAGTCGCTCGAGAAGAGATGCGCCGTGGCGACCTGCCAACCAGCGAGCCGGTCTGGAATCCGGCCGATTACGCCGCATACCTGGCCCCGACCAGCATCGGGCCGACTGATGGTGCCGTAAAAGAGCTGGCCGACAAGATCGTTGCCGGCAAGACCAGCGTGCTGGAACGCACCAGGGCGATTTACGACTGGACGGTCGAAAACATGTACCGCGACCCGGACACCCGTGGCTGCGGCAAGGGTGATGTCTGCTACCTTCTGGTCAAACCTGGCGGCAAGTGCACTGACATCTCCTCGGTCTTCGTCGCGCTCTGTCGTGCGGCGGGAGTGCCGGCCCGCGAGGTGTTCGGCCTGCGTCTCGGTAAGCAGGCCGAGCAGGACATCACCACTTGGCAGCACTGCTGGTCCGAATTCTTCCTGCCTGGCTATGGCTGGGTGCCGGCCGACCCGGCCGACGTGCTCAAGGCCAAGCTGGTTGAGAAACTCGAGCTCGACAGCCCGCGGATCGTTGAACTGCGCGACTATTTCTGGGGTGGCATTGATGCCTACCGCTTCCAGTTGGCCAGTGGTCGCGACCTGGTGCTGAATCCCTCCCAGGCCGGCGCCCCGCTCAACACCTTCGGTTATCCTTACGCCGAGGTTGGCAGCAAGCCGCTTGATTTCTACGATCCGAAAAGTTTTGTTTATAGTTTCAGCTTTAAGGAGTTGTAAGGGGAGGCGGCGAAATGTTTCGAGTCATACTTTCGCAACCTCGATCAACACAGCTAAGCGTAGACAAGAAGGGGACCGAAGCTATTTCGGGCCCCTTCTGTTCTATCGATTATTGCGCTGGGTGGAGTTCATGTGGTGTTACGGATGGTCAAACTTTTAAAAATCTTTCGGCGGCAATGATTGCGGCCGACTATTTGCCCTTCCTCCGATACAGGTCCGTCTTCAGGCTGGAGACCCGATCGATAAAAAGCAGGCCGTCGAGGTGATCCATCTCATGCTGAATGGCGACAGCCTCAAAGCCACTGGACTCGATGATGCGCCGTCGCCCGCCACGGTCAATGAACTCAACGACGATACGTTCAGCTCGTGTTACATTGCCAGTGTAGTCGGGAACGCTCATACAGCCTTCACGCATCATCTTGCTGCCTGATTTTTCGATGATTTCCGGATTCACCATTTCTAGCAGACCGTGATTGTTCTCCTTGCCGAGTTTGCTCCTGGAGACATCGACCACAACAACGCGGCGCAACACGCCGATCTGCGGAGCAGCGACACCTACCGAATGACCGGAAGCAACCATGGTATCGACGAGGTCCTGAATCACTACGACAGCGCTTTCATCAATTTCCTCAACCGGTTCGGCCACCTGCTTGAGAATCGGATCAGGGTAGATGCGGATGGAGCGTATAGCCATGATCAGAGTTCCACGGTCGGGATGGTGCGAACAGTGATATCGACCTGCAGTTCATCTCTTGTCGGAGCCAGCCAGCTGTCGACATCCTCTTCCTCGACGCCTTCGGGCAGCACAGCCTCGATGACCATGACGTATACGGGGCGCTCTTCGGTGCCGACCAGCTTGGTATTGAGATCGGTTATGTTGATCTGTCTCTCGCCCAGAACTTTTGCTACACGATATACGATCCCCGGCTTGTCGGCACCGTAGACCGAAATCATGCAAATATCTCCATCGATCTTTGATCTGGTCTCGCCACCAGGTTTGAGCACCCGCAGGGCGACGGTCAGATCGGTCTCCTCCAGTGGTTTGAAGGCGTCGCCGAAACTTTCCAGGCGGGTGTATTCTGGATGGCCAAGAATCAGGATCATGGCGAATTGGTCACCGAGGATCGAGCAGCTTGAATCGGAAAGGTTGCAGCCCTGTCTGAAAAGAATCTCGGTTACTTGGGACACGATCCCGGGACGGTCACGGCCAACGATGGTCAGAGCGAAATGGTTCATGGTTTCCTCCAGCTTTGACATCAGGATAGAATGATTATACTTTTTAGCATAGATCAAGGAACAGAAACCACTTTTTGGTTTGCGGTGCGCGGTTCGTAGTTATGCTTACCCCAGAACCCTGAACCAGTGATGTAAAATGTTTACTCCAAAAGATTTGAAAATCGATTACTATCGCGGCTCCGGTCCAGGCGGGCAGCATCGCAACACCAGCGAGACCGGGGTGCGTATCACCCACCTACCAACCGGTGTCGTGGTGACTGCCACCGAATCGCGCTCCCGCCATATGAACCTGCAGCGGGCCATGACACGCCTCGAGGAGAAGCTGGCCGCGCGCAATCGCAGACGCCGACCGCGTATCGCCACCCGTCCAGGCAAGGGTGCCATTGCCAGGCGACTGGAGACCAAGCGCAAGCAGGGTGATAAAAAAAGGGTTCGCCAGAAAGTTGATGATTAGCGCGCTGTGTTTTGAATTAAGTTCAGGTAAAGCAACCATCTTCAAGCTTGCAAATCACCAGGAAATACTCCAGTTCATCAGAAAACCAGTCGCATCAAAAAGCCATTAAGCAGAATGATTCCAAGGATCAGGCCAAGGTAGAGGTGCAGGCCGACACGGAGTTTGTAGGCGGTTTTCTCGATAAAAAGAGACTTCTGTTGAATGCGCGTTGACCAGAGGGCGAAAGAGACAGCGAGGGCTGCGACCAGCCCTTGAAGAAGTGGTTTCTGTACCATGTGCATGAGCGGTAAAAGCAGGGTGACAGTGACCATGCCGAGGATCCAGAAATGACTGATGGTCAGCAGCTGGTGCGCTGAGATTTTGTCGGGCAAGACCTTGAAGCCGACAGTTTTCAACTCATCGCGATCGGGCAGAGCCAGCAACCAGAAGTGAGGGACCTGCCAGAGCACCATCAGCAGGGCCAGGGTCAGTGGGCGCGGGTCGAGGGGATTGCCTCCGGCGGCTAGCCAGCCAATCAACGGCGGCAGGGCTCCGCAAGGCGTGCCTGCGATCACGGCCAGGGATGAAATACGCTTCAGTGGTGTATAGGCCAGCAGGTACCAGCCAGTCGCAAATAGCGCCCACAGGGCTGTCTTGGTGCCGGTGCCAGCCAACAGGATGGCCAGGCCGCCACTGCCGAGCAGCACTCCGATCAGCATGCCGGTTGTGGCCGTGAGAGCGCCGCAGGCCAGCGGCCGGCGGCAGGTGCGGCGCATCAGGGCGTCGGTAGAGCGCTCCTGAACCTGGTTGAGGACCGAGCAGGACGCACTCAACAGGAAAATCCCCCAGGTCAGCGCCCAGAGGGTCATCGAGGAGATATGAAGGTCCGCGGCCAGCGCTCCGGTCAGCGCAGAGAGTGCGACCATTGCTGACAAAGGCAGCCTGATCATACGACTTAAAGCCGTCAGATTGGTCATGGTCGCGGAATGGCTCTGCATCTTATTTCAAAGTCTCCAGCCAGCTCTGCAGCTTTTTAATGTCTTCATCGCTGAGCCCCGGATAGGGGGGCATGGCTGGTGGATAGCCTTCAGCAATCTCCGCCGCCGGTTCATGGACGGCACGGGTCAGGTATTCCGTGTCTGCTGTTATCTTGATGGTCTGGCCTTCCTTGACCACGGTGCGCTCGCTGCCCATCAGGCCCTTAAAGCTCGGGCCGACCCGGCGGCTGCCGTCCGTACTGTGACAGCCGAGGCAGCCGTTTTGGCCAGCCAGTGCTTCTCCGGGGCTGACGGGGTCGACAGATTCGGTCGCCGCCGCCGGTTTGCCGTGCTCTGCTGCAGACGGGGACTCGATCGAGTTGGCTTTTTCCATCGGTTCGGCAGCTTCATGTTTTTGTTGGGTTTCGACCTTCTGTCCCTTCGACAGCCCCATCAGGTAGTCGACAATCCCGGTCATGTCCTCGGCGGAAATACGTTCCGCATAGGATGGCATTGCGGGCGGGTAGCCTTCAACGATATCTGCCCCCGGCTCCAGGATGGACTTTTCCAGGTAGGCCCGATCGCTGGTCAGGGTGCGGGTTGCACCGTTGCTGGCGACGACCACCTGGCGACCACCGATGCCCTGGAAGCTCGGACCAACCGCCGGCGAACCGTCCAGGGAGTGGCAGCCGAGACAGCCATGTTTCTGAAGCAGTGCGTTTCCGGCATTGGCCAGCGATGGTTTTTCAGACAGCCAGGCGAAAAATTCTGCGGGTGGAATCGCTTCCACCGTGGTGATCATTTTGGAGTGGGCGACGCCGCAGTACTCGGCACAGAACAGATCGTAGCTACCAGGTTGCTCAGCGACAAACCAGGCGTAGGTGTCCATGCCCGGTACACAGTCGCGCTTGACGCGGAAGGCCGGCACGTAAAAACTGTGCAGCACATCTTCGGCGGTTAAAAGAACTTTCACCGGTTGGCCGACCGGGACGTAAAGCTTGTCGGAGGTCTTGCCGTTCTCGTAAGTGAAGAGCCACGACCACATGCGGGCCGAGCCATGCACCGGGATGGCATTGTCGGGAACATGCCGCAGCGAGAGGTAGCCTTCCCAGCCGTACCAGAACATCACCATGACCAGGATGGACGGGATGATGGTCCAGGTGACTTCGAGCCAGACGTTGTGGTCCTTCTGGCTGATCGGCACTGGTTCGCGTTTGCGGTTGTAGCGCCAGACCAGGTAAACCATGGCCACCGTGATGCCGAGCAGCGCGACGCCGCTGATGCCGAAGATGACATAGAAGGCTTTGTCGACAGCCTCGGTGGTGGTGATTAAAGGTTGCGGGTTCACGTCAACTCCTAACGGTAAAGAACATCAAAAAAGGTCAGGCCGATAAAGATCGCCAGAATCGCCAGTGCCGCAAACAGCGCTAGCTTGAAAAGGCGGTTTTCGTATTTCATATGCATGAAGACAGCCACCACCAGACCCGACTTGAGTGTGGCGATGCCGAGGGCCACCCAGATGTTCAGGGCACCGAGATTGTACTGGGCCACGGCGATGGTGATGCCGGTGAGAATCAGCAGGGCGATCCAGACAATCGCGAAGGTTTTGTATGGGACGATATGGGCGTGTTCTTCGGACATAATGACCTCTTGATAATCAAAAACAGATACTTCGTGCATTTTTGCGTGAAATGTGTAGACCTGACCCCTAATCCCGTTCGTCCTGTTAATGCAAAATCAAATAGTAAAGCGGGAAGATAAAAATCCAGATCAGGTCGACCAGGTGCCAGTAGAGGCCGGCATTCTCCAGGATGACCCAGTCGTTGGCGTTGACCTTGTCACTCTTGATCAGGAACATGGTCCAGGCCAGGATCAGGGCGCCGATCATGACGTGCATGCCGTGCAGGCCGGTGGTCAGGTAGTAGATGTTGAAAAAGACCATTTCGCCGGGCTGCATCTCTTTCAGATGGGCCGAGCCGGGATAGATGCCGTGATGAATCTTGGCGCTCCATTCAAAGATACTTGTTGATCATGAAGATGGCAGCACAGGCGATGGTGCCGCTGAGCAGGCCCAGGCAGAGCCGCTTGGCGCCACGACGCAGGGCGGTGATCGAGATGGCGACAAACAGGCTGCTGGTCAGCAGGACCAGGGTGTTGCCGCCGCCGAACCAGACATTGAGCTCTTTGCCGGCCGAGATGAATTCCTTGGGATAACGGGCCAGGTAGACGGAATAGAGGATAAAGAGACCGCCAAAGAGCAGCACCTCGGTGAAGAGGAAGAGCCACATGCCGAATTTGGCGCCGGTATAGTCCTTATGGACATGGCCGCTCATAGGATGCCCGCCTTCTTGAAATCATAGGGGCCGTGGGTGACCACTGGATCCTCTTCGCCGAAATTCTCCGTCGGCGGTGGTGACGGTATCTGCCATTCGAGGCTGGCACCGCCCCAGGGGTTGGCTTCCACCGGGTCGCCTTTGAAGATGCCGCGAAAGATATTGACAAACATCAGGATCAGGCCGACCGCCAGAATCCAGGAGCCGACGGTGGCCAGTTGATTCAGACCGGTAAATTCCGGGACGTAGTCGTAATAGCGGCGCGGCATGCCCTGCATGCCGACCACTTTCATGGAGATGTAGAGGATCAGGAAGCCGATCATGATCACTCCCCAGGCAACGGTGGCGATGGTCTTGTCGTACATGCGGCCGTAGATCTTCGGCAGCCAGTAGTGCATGGCGGCAAAGAAGGCCATGCCGGTGCCGCCGAACATGACGAAATGAAAGTGGCCGACGACGAAGTAGGTGTCATGCACGTGCACATCGGCCGCGGCCGCACCGAGCACCAGGCCGCTCAGGCCGCCAATGGTGAAGAGCAGGATGAACGACAGGGCGTAAAGCAGCGGTGGGTCGAGCAGGATCGAACCCTGGTAGAGGGTCGCCAGCCAGTTGAAGACCTTGATGGCCGAGGGGATGGCGACGATGAAGGTCAGAAACGAGAAGATCATGACGGCCGTATCCGACATGCCGCTGGTGTACATGTGGTGGGCCCAGACCAGCGAGCCGGCGAAGGCGATGGCGATACTCGAGACGACGATGGCCTTGTAGCCGAAGGCCGGCTTGCGGGCGAAGACCGGGATGATGTCGGAGACCACGCCCATGCCGGGCAGAACCATGATGTAGACCGCCGGGTGGGAGTAGATCCAGAACAGGTGCTGGAACATGATCGGGTCGCCGCCCTGGGTCGGGTCGAACAGGCCGGTGCCGATCACCCGCTCGGCAAAGAGCAGGGCGACGGTGATGCCGATCACCGGCGTGGCGAGGATCTGAATCCAGGCCGTGGCGTAGAGCGACCAGGTGAAGAGCGGGATGCGCATCCAGGTCATACCCTCGGTGCGCAGGCGATGAATGGTGGTGACAAAATTGAGCCCGGTGAGGATCGACGAGAAGCCGAGGAAGAAGACCGCCACGGCCGCCAGCGAGACGTTGGTGCTGGTATGTGCCGAGAAAGGCACATAGAAGGTCCAGCCGGTGTCGGGTGGACCGCCGCCGGTAAAGAGCGAGGTTACGGCCATCAGGGCGCCACTGACGTACAGATACCAGGAGAACAGGTTGAGCTTCGGGAAAGAGACATCGCGGGCGCCGATCTGGATCGGCATGATCAGGTTGCCAAAGGCCGCCGGAATGCCGGGAATGATAAAGAGAAAGATCATGATCACGCCGTGCAGGGTAAAGGCGGCGTTGTAGGTCTGGGCACTCATGATCGTTTCGCCGGGGGCAAACAGCTCCAGGCGCAGCAGCAGGCCGAGCAGCACCCCGACGCAGAAGAAGATGGTGACGGACCAGAAGTAGAGCAGGCCGATGCGCTTGTGATCGGTGGAAAAGATCCAACCGAAAATGCCGGGGTAGTTGGCTTCACCGAAAAAGCCGCGGTCGCTGGTCGCCGGGGCGGTCACTTCACTCATAGATTCTCATCCTTCTCATTCTTCTTTGACTTCTTGCCGCCGAACACCAAAAAGGCAGCGAAGATGGCCAGGGTCGCCAGAATGGCTGTGGCCGATACACGCAAGATATTGAAGACGTAGGTTTTCTGCTCAGGGTCGAAGCTGAAACAGTATTGCACCATTTTGCGGATCGTGGTGCCGACATGCCCGGTCTTGGCTTCGTAGAGAGCCAGGGTCAGATCTTTGGGTACGATATGGGTGCCGTGCAGATAGCGTACGATTTGTCCTTGTGGCGAGACAACGAAAAAAACCACCGGGTGCAGGAATTCGTGATTAACCCGCTGAAAACGATAGCCGGCGGCGTCGGTCAGTTGGTGGATCGTCTTGAGGTCGCCGGTCAGGAAACGCCAGGCCTTGTCCGGGTACTGATTCTTCATCGCCGCATAGTAGGTGTCGCGGCTGCGCCGTGCAAGTTCCGGCTGTTCAGTTTCGTCAAAACTGAATGAGATCACCTGGTAATCTTCGCCGGCCTTGAGGTTGAGTCCGGGCAGAACCCGGGCCAGGTCGCCCTGCAGGAAATGACAGACATTCGGGCAGCGGTAATAGACCGGGGCGATAATGGTCGGTTTGGTCACCAGCTCGGCCAGGCTGACCTGATGGCCCTGTTCGTCACGAAAAACCAGGTCGAGAGGAATGAGTGCTCCGAGATGCTCATCGAGGCCGACCTGGTCTGCGCTTGCTTCGGTCTGTAACGGATGGACGTGCTCTGCCGGTTCCTGCATGGCCCCGGCATGCTCTTCGTGGCTCATTCCGGCAGGTTCGTTGTGCTGGTGCTGGGGGACAGCTGCTGCAACCGGCCGACTGCTCAGCAGGAAAGAAAGGATCAGACACAAAACCGCCACCCGCAGAGCAGGGGGGATCAGCCATCGTCCTGAAGGTTCGACCATTTTCGCGATTCCCAATTCAATGAAAGGTAAGTTGACAATTCCACTAATAGTATCAATTTTGCGAGAATATGCAATCAATTCAGCCCCATTGAGTCGATTGCGCCGCTTTGGTTCTTCTGATAGCATGAGCACTGAGATCATGCATAGCTGAACCGGCTGCAGGGGGCATTTTTTTGGTTCAGACACATTCTTGAAGGAGGTTGCAGTGGACGAACTAACGGAACGGATTGTCGAGCTGGAAATTCGATATACCCACCAGGTGAGCTTGGTCGAGGATCTGAATGCGGAGTTGACGTCAGCGAACGCACGCATTGACCATCTCGAACGAAAAGTCAATGTCCTGAGTGAAATGATCGGCAGTCTGGGCACCGATTTTACACAATCCCCTGACGAGTAACGATGAATCTCGACCTGAAACGCATCGGACTGGAGGCCTGTCTCCTGATTGTCTTCGGCGCCTTGTTGGGGCTGAGTTTGAACTATCGGCTGGTGATGGATGCCTTCGCAGGCAGTCTTGTCCCTCCACAGTGCTCGGCTGTCGATGCCAGGGCCTCTGCAGTAATGCCGCTGCCGGTTCTTCTTGACGAAGTGCAGCAGATGAAGGCCTCCGGCGGCCTGGTCGTCGATGCCCGCAACCCCGAGCTTTATGCCCTGGGACATATTGAAGGGGCCGTGTCGCTGCCCTTGGTTGAGATAGACGCAGCGTTGCCGGATTTTCTTGCCCGGGTTGCCAAAGACCAGCCCCTCATCATCTACTGTAACGGTTTTGGTTGCCCCGATTCCTTCGACCTGGGGGTCTTCCTGATTGATGCAGGCTACCAGGATGTACGGGTTTTTGAGGGGGGGTACCCCGAGTGGAACGCTGCCGGACTGCCGGTCGCGGGAGAGAGCCGATGAAAGGCGCACAGCGGTTTTTTTACCACCTCGCCCGCTTGATCCTGGCCGCGGTCTTCATATACGCCGGTGTGGTAAAGATTCAGAATGTGGTTGCTTTTGCCGGTCAGGTCGCAGCCTACCAGATTCTCCCCTACGCCATGAATTACCTGGTTGCGGCCACCTTGCCTTACGTGGAATTCCTGGCAGGGATACTGTTGTTGCTCAACGTCCGGGTTCGTCCGACCCTGTTGGCACTGACCGGCTTGACACTGGTCTTCATGGTCGCCCTGGTCTCCGTGAAGCTGCGTGGCCTCGATATCGACTGCGGCTGTTTCGATCCGGGCAGCGGCCAGAACGTAACCGCAGGGGTTGCGCTGCTGCGTGATGTTTTTCTGATGGTCCTGGTTGCACTGACATGGTGGTTGCGGCCAGGGGCCTGTCGCAGTTCTGCCAACAAAAATTAAGCATAAAAATTCAAAATTGTCCCTATGACCTGGAAATCACAACTTGCCAATAGCATCGTGGCCCCGGAGCAGCTGGCTGAACGCTTTGGAATTGATGCCGGGCCTCTGCGGAAGGTAGTGGCACGCTATCCACTGCGCATCACTCCGCACACCCTCGACCTGATTGAGAATGTGGATGATCCGATCTGGCGACAGGTTGTGCCCGGGCTGTTTGAACTGGCCGTGGACGATCTTCCCGAAGATTCTTTGAATGAAAACGCTTTTTCGCCGGTTCCGGCAGTGGTGCATCGCTACCCGGATCGTGCCCTGTTGCTGGTTTCGGCAGAGTGTGCCGGCTATTGCCGTTTTTGCACCCGTAAGAACCGTGTCGGTACTGCGGCTCTGAATTTTTCTGCAGAACAGATTGCAGCTGGCATTGACTACATCGCCGCTACGCCCGGCATTCGCGACGTGATCCTGACCGGTGGAGATCCTCTCCTTCTCGATGACGATCGGCTCGAACAGATTTTGGAGCAGTTGCAACGTATCCAGCATGTTGAGATGCTCCGCATCGGCAGCCGGGTGCCGGTGACCCTGCCGGCGCGCATCACCCCGCAACTCTGCAAGCTGCTGGCCCGTTTCCAACCCCTCTACCTGAACACCCACTTCAACCATCCCCGCGAACTGGTTGCCGCCAGCTGCGAGGCATGCATCCGCCTGGCTGGGGCCGGTATCCCCCTGGGCAACCAGACCGTATTGCTGCACGGCGTCAACGATGATGCCGAGGTGATGATCGCGCTCTGTCGCGGACTGCTGAAAATAAGGGTACGACCTTATTACCTTCACCATCTCGACCAGGCCAGGGGCACGGCTCATTTTCGGGTGCCGGTGGAACGGGGACTGGAGATTATCGCCGCCATGCGTGGCCGGGTTTCCGGGTTGGGTATTCCGCAATACGTGGTTGATCCGCCCGGTGGGCAGGGCAAGGTGCCGCTGCTGCCTGAAAATCTTCTGGGAGTGGGGGCGACGATCAAGGTGCGGACCAGTTGTGGCGTCGTTGAACTGCCAAATCATCAGTTGGCTTCCGGATAAAAATGATTGGCTCATTCTCCCCAGTGACGGTTTAGCTGGCCTGGCCTTTTTTGCTCGTCGGAGAAAGGAAGCATATGTTTCTTGAGTCAATTAGCAAAATCACAAACGGCTCTTGGGAAACTGACAACCGTTCTTATTTATCACCATCCATCAGACACAAAAACCCTCGATCTTTGGACCGAAGGTTTTTCTTACATTGTAGGGACCGTAGGGATTTCGCATTCGACCTTTTAAATTCGAACTTACCGATTTACATATCTATTGCCTGCAAATCGGAGGACAGCTGAACTCTTAATACTGATATTCTGGGATTGTATTTATCGGTGAAGATCGGCAGCTTGGAACAGTATTTTTTTGATCTGTGCGTAGTTAGACAAGAAGAACTCCATTGCTTCCGACAGACTCCCAGACCTTAGCAACTCTTTCCGAGGAATTTCCCATGCGTATATTTTGGTGTAACATTTTAATTGCCCTGTTTTCAATGACTGCTCCCGTTGCCTCTTGGGCAAAAGATATTACTCAACAGGTGATAAACCAGACGAACCTCGACGAAAAGATCACGCAAGCATGCCTCGACCAATGCCAAGGCAATCGGCGGCGTGGATCACTCACACGAGTGATCATTAATCGCTCCGGAGCTCAAACCTTCGAGGTGCGGGGGGAAGCTAACTTCAGAAATTATCATTTTCAAGAGGACCTGGTGGTGCTTGGGCAACGTATTGAAGGTGGGTTGACTCTCTTCGACTATACCATTGTCGTAATCGCAGAAGGAGTGCTAGACGAAAAAACATGCAAATTACGAGTGAACAACGTCAAGGTTGAAAATGATCAAATTGAATTGAGTTCTTTAGCACGTCGTGAAGAGGGTAAAGTCTATGATTTAGCTAACTGCAAAAGCTTTACGGGCGATCTTTAGACCTCCTCATCGTTTATCAAGACTTAGCTCTTGTGGCAGGGAGATGATTGTCCGATAAATCACCACTTCCGGTACATTTTAGCCTCTCCCTGACGTCCAGGGCAGAGGCTTTCCTATTCTGCTGTCGCCTGCAGCTGTTAACGCTCTCAGAGCCGAGAGTTTGTCGCCTATTCATGGGCCACAAAAAGGCCCTGAACATCTGTCCAGGGCCGGGAACGGGCAGTTTGATATGCTTTGTCAATTAGTGAATCTCTTTGCTTTTCTTGCCAGCTTCTCCCCCCTCGATCGGGATCTTGCGGCCACTGGGTTTCAGCTCGTTTATCGGCACCGTCACTTCAAGCAAGCCGTTTTGGTAGGTGGCATGGGCCTTGTCGATATCGGCCCCGGCAGGCAGCGCCAACCGCCTCTCAAAAGTGCTTAAACTCGACTCCTGTACCAGGTAGTTGACTTCTTCGGTTTTTTTCGCGCTGCGCCTCTCGCCACGGATAATCAGGTTGCCATCGTCCATCCTGACATCCAGCTTGTCTGTGTCCACTCCCGGCAGTTCCGCCTCAAGGTGGAATACGCCATCCTTGACGTAGCTGTTGACAGCAGGCGCAGCGGTCAGCATGCTGAGTTCACTACTTCCGCGGGTTGAACCAAACATCCTCTTGAACAGATCATCCATTTCTCGCTGCAGGGTATTGAGTTCCCGCATCGAATCAAAGCGAATCGGTAACATGATCAATCACCCCTTTCTTCAGTTTGCTCGTTCCCGAAATAGCATGGATCACTTTGTGGGTCTCCCTACGCATTAACTCTAGCTCATTTTATGCGGTTGACAAGTGATTTTGTGTGAAAAATATTTTCTAAGTATTTAATTTACAAATGAAAGTTAATGAGAAACAGTGGTTGGCCCGGGTTTCTTGAAGAAGACTCTGGAGATGCGATCAGTGTTGATTATGCTCATTTTGCCAACTCGTTATTCCAGTTTTCAGACTGCGCTCTTTCGTATGATGTTGATCCTGCAACGTTCTGTTGCGAGTTCTGAGGTGGACAAGCCACCGATTTTTCTCGTCAAGCCGCATCAAAAGGCAGTACTTCCGGTTATCAAGCACTGGTCAAAGAGTCTAAAATCATTTAGAATGTCGTGACGTATTGCTTCTCGTACAGAGCCGTTATGATCGGCAGGCACCGGAAAACAGAAGATGCAAAATTCAAATGAACTTCACAGCCTGATAGCAACCGCGCTCACCGGGGTTATCAAGCAGATCAAGGCCATCAGATACTATCCGGCAAAGCACCCGGCCCTTCAGGCTACTGCGGAGGAGAGTCTGCGCAGTTTCGGGCCGATCCTTTCTGGCGGCAGTCACCTCACCCTGACGGTGCGCAAAGAAGGATTTCTGTTTGATGACTGCCAGGTCGCCAAAAACAACCAGGTTCTCACACAGCTTGCCAACTTCTGCTTTGCCCGTCGTATCCAGTTTCTGACATTCCTTACTGATCTCAACAGCAGCGACCTGCACCACTTCGTTCATTACCTGCTGCTCGATCCCCAGGTCATCCAAAAGCAGGGAGGCTTTCAGGTGATCCTGGAAAAGGCCCGCCTGACTACGATCTGGACCAACGTCTACGACCTGGATGAAATTCTTGAGCGCCGGGCAGCCATCGAAGAGTTGCCAATCGAACCGGATTTCGATCCGTCCGCAGTCCTTTCCGACGGTGATAACACAGCCGTGGACAATCAGAACAATGCGACAGATCTGGAAACGCTTCTTGTAAAAATGGAGCAGGAAAAGAATGATGCCCGCTTCCAGCGAGCCACACAAGAACTGATCCCCCTGCTGCGACTGCAACTCATCGAAGAGCGGCGTCTGTTGGCGCTACGAACCTTCCTGCTCCTGTGTCGCTGTGCCACCGGCAAGCAATATTCTGAAGAACGCAGACAAAACGCATTGCAAGCCCTTGACCAGCTGGCAACAGAAGAGATGACCAATTATCTGACTGACTACCTGTTTGCCGGAGAAACCGAGCAAAAAATCCGCGACACGCTGGTCCAGATTCTGGCCTTTCTGGGGAACAGGATCACTGATCGGCTGATGAATCTGTTGACTCGCCAGGGTTCATCAGCAAAACGCAAGCTTCTGCATCAAATCCTGGTGCGCACCGGCACTGCGGCCCTGCCAATCGTGGACAAGTATCTCGGCGATGATCGCTGGCATGTGGTGCGTGACGCGGTTGCTATCCTCGGCGACATTCGCAGCCAGGAATCTCTGCCGCAACTGACACCTCTGCTGCAACACGATGAAATTCGTGTGCGACGGGAGACGATTCGAGCCCTGACTAAAATCGGTGGCAACCGATCAATCAAAATTCTCCTGCAGGCCGCAGCCTCTGAGGATCAGGAACTGCGCCGTCAGGCGATTCTCTCCCTCGGGGCCATTCGCGCAGCCAGTGCCGTACCGACCTTGCTTTCGTTGATAAAAAAATCAGACTGGAGCCAGCGCGCCATTGATCTCAAGAAAGACGTTATTCGCGCTCTCGGCGAAATTCGCGACCCCACAGCCATTCCTGAGCTAACAAAAGTCGTTCAGAAAAAAAGCTGGCTGCGCCGCCAGCTTAACAATGAGCTCCGCATAGCAGCCGCCGCCGCTCTGGGAGACATTGCCAACGAAAGCACACGCAGTCTTCTTGAAAAAACGACTCATGACCGCACTGCAGCCGTTGCCAGAGCAGCGGCTCAAGCACTCAAACAACTGGACAAGGTAAGCACATGAATGTTGATGGAATAAAACAGGTTGTGCAGGTTCTGGCTGCGGCCATCAAGGGATTACGTCTCTACGCCGTTGACCATCCAGCCACGGCCAGACAGGTTGAAACTTTGCAGAACGGTCTGTTTAGCCTGTTGCAGCACAAGAAGCTGATAAGGATGGGTTTGCTGGAAGGGACACTCTTCGTCGAAGACCATCTTTTCATGCAGGATTTCCCGGCCGCGACGGAACTTGCCAAACTGCTTGAATCCCGTGAATTGCTCGGCATTGAATTCATGGCCGGGCTCTCTGCGAACGAAATCCAGTCGCTGTTGCATCTGCTGCACGCCGGTGCCAGTAAGGGGCAGGACTTCGTCGACGCCCTGGCCTCACAAGGTGCGAAACGGATTCGAGCTGTTGCCGCGGAAGATGATGATGACGATCAACAGCCGCGCAAGGTGTACCGCAAGGCGCTTAAGGTCGTCGATCAGATTTTCCAGGACGTGCGCATGGGGGAAATTCCCTCGTCACGTGGGGCCATTGATGTCGTCAAGAGCATGGCCCAACTGACCATGACCGAACCCCACGCCATGATGGCTCTGTCGATGCTCAAAGATTACGACAACTATACCTTCACCCATTCGGTCAATGTTTCGGTGATCGCCCTCGCCGTCGGCCGGGCCTGCAAGATCACCGAGGAGCAGCTAAAGACATTAGGCCTTGGTGGTTTGCTGCACGACCTCGGCAAACTACGCGTCGATGTTGACATCATTACCAAGCCGGGACGCTTGACCGATGCCGAATTTGAGGCCATCAAGGAACATCCCGGCTTCGGTGCCGATATCATTCGTGAAATGGAAGATGTCACGCCTGAGGTCATGCAGATCGTACTCGGCCATCACTTGCGTTACGACCGCTCCGGCTACCCGGCGGCGAGGCTGATCGGTGACGAGATTTCACCACTGGTGGAGATGGCGGCAGTCGCCGACGCTTACGATGCCATGACCACTTTGCGCTCTTACCAGAGGCCTTTTACCCCCCGTCGGGCGATAACGAGGCTCAACGAGATTTCAGGGTCTTCGCTGCATCCGGAATATGTCGCGCACTTTATCACTTCCCTCGGGCCTTACCCGGTAGGCAGCCTGGTGCGGCTCGACAGCAGCGAGATAGCCCTGGTCACCAAGGTTGACACCCAGGATACCAGTCTGGTCGATCTCAAGGTGCTGTTCAGCCCTGCCGGCACACTCCTTGAGGAGCCGTTCGTCATGCAATTGCATCCGAATCAAAAACGCCGCATTGTTGCCGAAGTCGATCCGCACACCAAGGGCCTTGATGTGACTGACTTTTTTGATCTTGGCCCATAACAATCGATCCCCAATAACAGACCAGGGCCGGAAGATTTCTCTTCCGGCCCTGGTTGATTCATTGACCTGTCCCCAGCTTCGGGCAACCAGGCTCGCACCACTAGCTCTGCAACGGCAACTCACTTAAAGCCTTCACAGCGGCAACACGAACCCCGGCCCGACGATCTTTTGTCAGTTTTGTGAGAGCGGCAGCACTCTCCGGTGAACCGAGCGATCCAAGCGACCTGGCCGCACTGACGACCAGTTGTTCATCCTCGTCCCCCAACAGGGTGACAAGGTATGGGGCCAACCGCACATCATCGAAATGACCGAGAGCCTCGGCCGTATGCACGCGCACCGCGGGCGATGGATCCTTGAGATGCTTGACCAGGCTGTTGAGTGACTTGGGGTGCGCCTTGACTCCCAGAACCTGGACTGCGGCGCCACGAATATCCGCGTCAGGATCCTTGAGAAGGTCGATGAGATGCGGAAAAATCTCTGTGGATTTGATGTGTTCCATGGCGAAGATCGCCTTGACCCGCTGGCCGCGCTTGTCAGACTTGAGCTCCAGGATAATCTGCGGCAAGCCCTGGAAGGATTCAAGCCGCTCAAGTGCGTCCGCAGCAGCAACACGAACCTCTTCCTCTGAATCATTCAGTAATCCAATGAGAAGATTGCGTCTTTGCTCGAGTGACATGTAAATCCCCATCGAAGAAACATCCTGAAGAACCAAGCAGGCTCACGGCAAATGCAACGGTGTTAAAACTATCAGAAACAGCCTGACTGCGTAAACAGGAAAAAGAGGTGTGCGAAAGACAAAACCGCCAACACTGAGGTTGACGGCTCTAAAGTTTACTTTTCCAAAAAAACCGGGGATTAGAACGGGATATCGTCGTCAGGGTTGAACGGCGGCTCCTGCGAACCGGAAGAATAGTCTTGTGAAGAAGCCGTCGCACGGTTGCCGGTGCTGCTGCCACCGCCGCCGCCCTGGTCGCTGGCACGACCCAGCATCTGCATTTCGCTGGCGACAATCTCGGTGATGTAACGCTTGTTACCATCACGGTCGTCGTAAGAACGGTTCTGGATGCGGCCCTCGATATAAATCTGTTTGCCTTTGGTGAGGTACTTGCCGCAAATCTCGGCAAGACCGGCCCAGACCACGATATTGTGCCACTCGGTTCGATCCTGCTGCTCGCCCTGCTTGTTTTTGAAGCGATCGGTCGTCGCCAGCGAGAAGGTGCAGACCGCCGTCCCTGAAGGAGTGTAACGCAGCTCGGGGTCTTTACCCAGATTGCCGACCAGAATTGCCTTGTTGACTGACATGAATCCACCTCCATTGCATTTTGTTTACTGATACAAGTTAACCACTGCCGACAAATGGCATCTTCAAGTCATGTTGTGCGCTGCCCCTCCTGCGCCATTTGCCACGTCACGACATCATACATGCCAGACACGTTGACTGAAAGTCAAAACTTTTCCGTCTCGGCACCCCGGTCATTACTGCCTCGTCAAACTCCGGTAGCGGATACGGTGCGGCTGGTCGGCATCCTTGCCGAGACGTTTCTTGCGATCCTCCTCGTACTCCGAATAATTGCCCTCGTACCAGACCACCTGGCTATCCCCTTCGAAAGCGAGGATGTGGGTGGCGATACGGTCCAGAAACCAGCGATCATGGCTGATGACCACCACGCAGCCGGCAAAGTTTTCAACGGCTTCTTCAAGGGCGCGCAGGGTGTTGACATCGAGATCGTTGGTCGGTTCGTCGAGCAGCAGCACGTTCGATTCCTCGCGCATGATCTTGGCCAGATGCACCCGGTTGCGCTCACCGCCAGAGAGTACGCCGACCTTCTTCTGCTGGTCGCCGCCGGAGAAGTTAAAACGGGCCACGTAGCCACGCGAGTTGACCAGTTTGCTGCCGAGCAGCATCTGCTCCTGACCACCGGTGATCTCTTCAAAGATGGTCTTACTGCCGTCGAGCTGTCGATCCTGATCAACGTAGGCGAGTTTGACCGTGTCGCCGACTTTAAAAGTACCGCTGTCGGGTTGCTCCTGACCGGTGATCATGCGAAACAGGGTGGTCTTGCCAGCGCCGTTGGCGCCGATGATACCGACAATACCGCCGGGCGGCAGCATGAAATTCAACTTCTCATAGAGCAGCCGGTCGCCATAGCCCTTGGCGACGTCATGCGCTTCAACAACGACGCTGCCAAGACGCGGTCCGGGTGGAATGTAGATCTCCATGTGGCTCTCGCGATCAGCGGCTTCCTGGCCGAGCAGTTTCTCGTAAGAGTTGATGCGGGCCTGTCCCTTGGCATGGCGCGCCTTGGGGCTCATGCGGATCCACTCGAGTTCGCGCTGTAATGTCTTCTGTCGGGTGCTTTCGGATTTCTCTTCCTTGCGCAGGCGCTCGGACTTCTGCTCCAGCCAGCTCGAGTAGTTGCCCTTCCAGGGGATACCGTGACCACGGTCGAGTTCCAGAATCCAGCCAGCGACATTGTCGAGGAAGTAGCGATCGTGAGTCACCGCAATGATGGTGCCAGCGTAGCGCTGCAGGTGCTGCTCGAGCCAACCGACGGTTTCGGCATCAAGGTGGTTGGTCGGCTCATCAAGCAGCAGGATATCGGGCTGCTGCAGCAGCAGCCGACAAAGCGCCACACGGCGCTTCTCGCCACCGGAAAGAACCTCAACCTTCATATCTCCCGGAGGACAGCGCAGGGCATCCATAGCCAGATCGAGCTTCGAGTCGAGCTCCCAGGCATCTAAAGCATCGAGTTTGTCCTGCACCACAGCCTGACGGTCGCAAAGCTTCTCCATGTCAGCATCGGGATCGGCGAAAGCATTGTTGATTTCTTCGAACTCCTTAAGCAGATCGACAGTCTCCTGCACGCCTTCTTCAACCACTTCACGCACCGTTCTGGTGCAGTCGATCAGCGGCTCCTGCTCCAGGAAACCGACGCTGTAGCCCTCGGAGAGAATGGTCTCACCGTTGAATTCCTTATCAATGCCAGCCATGATCCTGAGCAGGGTCGACTTACCCGAACCGTTAAGGCCCAGGACGCCAATTTTGGCCCCGTAAAAATAGGAAAGGGAAATGTCCTTGATGACCGGCTTGCCCTGGTAGTTCTTGTTGACGCCGACCATCGAGTAGATGATTTTCTTGGTATCTTCGCTCATTCGATAGTGTCCTGTTTGTAAATAGGTTTAATGATAACGGCTTATACCTCATCTCCCGGCCGGTGGCAAGAAATGCAATATTAAACAATGATTCAATTCAAAATTCAAAATTCAACATTCAAAATTCAAAATTGACATGATCAAGGTTGACTCTTAAGGCATGAAGATGTTCAATCGTGCGATCAAATTCACTGAGAGGCAGATGCAATGAGTTTTTTGAAGAAAATGTTCGGCAAGAAAGACCCCATTGAGGAAATGCGTCAACTGCACGCCCGACAGGATTGGGCCGGGCTGCTGAGCGTTTCTGACCAGATTGACCAGAACGAGATCGACGCAGCTCTTAAGCAAGAGATCACTCGTTGGGAACAGCAGGCCGGCGACGCCCTGGCGGCCATCAACCTCGAAGAGGGAGCCTGGGCACAGAAGTCGGGCAACCTGCTGCGGGCCCGTGAAGATTACCAACTGGCTTATGAGCAGGCCCGTTCGACGGCTTTGCGTGAGCGTGCCAGGCAGGCCCTGGCGGCACTGGAGCAAGGAGCCCAGCCGCAGCGGGTCGCCGCGACCGAGGCCGGTTCGGCCAGTCACACCGGCTGCAGCAGCTGCGCGACGCCCGACGTCCTCACTGAAGCCCGACAAGACATGGATCTCGACGAAGAGGGCCGCCTTGAGCTGCTGCTGGCGACCATGCCGCCCGATCTGGCACAGCGCTACCTGACCGCAGGCCAGGAATTTCGCCAGGCCTGGTTGGCGATTCAGGATGGGGATGAGGAGCAAGCCCTTTCGTTACTGCAGCAGGTTCCGGCGGCGGAACGCAACGCACTGTTTCTCTTCGAGCGCGGCGCGCTGATGGCCCGCAGCGGTCAGTATAAGAAGGCTCACCAGGATTTGCAGGCCGCATTGACGGCCGAACCGGACCTGTTTTCTGCCTTCGACGCCCTGGTCAATGTACTGATAGCAACCAGGAATAGCGCCGCGCAGGAAAAATTACTCAAGCAGCAGCTTGCCGCCGGGCGTTTTGTCGGCTATTGCTGGGCGCAGCTGGCCGAACTGCACGCCCAACGTAAAGAACTGGAACCGGCACTGGCTGCCGGGCTCAAGGCTCTGCAGGAAGGCAGCGCGGACCAGGGGCTGATTCTGCTCTGCGCCCAACTACTTGAGCAGGCCGGACGTTTTGATGAAGCGGAAGCGTTGCTGCGGCGTATGCCGGGCGGCGGCTGTGGCGGCGGCGCCCACCCGATGCTGGCCGAACTCTGGTTGCGCCGCGGGCAGAACCTCAACCAGGCTCTCGAATCGTTCAAGGGCGCCCTGCGTCAGGAACGTGACAATCCTCGTTGGCTGCTGCGCATTGCACAGGTCTACCATGCCAAAGGCTGGCGCAAGGATGCGGCTGAGCAGGTCGAGAGGTTGATGCGACAGGGTGAGCTTCCGGAACAGCTTCGCGCCGAGTGCAAAGCCCTGACTGATCAACTGCAGCAGAACTGAGAATTTACATCCGTACGATTAACAAAAAGTCGGCCCGTAATGCGCCGACTTTTTTCTCAACATTCTATTGTCTTGTCTCATACTGTCAAAACCTCTTGCATCCAAGGATTACCGGCGAACCAGAACTGTGCGCGCGCATCCCTGAGGACCCTGATCCGGTCACCAAGATTGTAAAGCGCATCCTTCTTCTGGACGATGGCCAAAATCTCTCCACTGTCCAACTCCACTTCCAGTCCGACACCAACGCTTGTCGTCGCACCTTTTTCGATCGCCAAAACGGCTAGGCCAGCGACAATGGCCCCTGGTTCTTGTCTGCTCCCATCGTTTGATACCATTCGTCAAGGGCCCTCCCCACAGTCTGCCAGTCGACGGTCCCAGTGGTTTTAATGCTTGCAACATCACTCGAAACAAGGAAGATGACTATAGTTGTCAGCAATCATCTAAAAAGGGAGCGCTCATGATCCGGACCGGGACGTTTCGAATGCAGCACGCCAAGATCCAGTCAATAATCGCGCAAATAACGAGGCGTCGCGAAGTAAAAGCCATCGCAGATGAGGCCGAGGAGATCAGCGACCGGGGCAACAGCCGAGGCGGTGCTGGGAGCCTCAGACAAATTCGTTAAGGACAGCACGATATTTTTCGAGTCTTTAAAGCGCCGAATTGATCGTGAGGACACCGTGTTGTTTGCGAAGATCGAAGGACAAAAATCCAAGCCAGGGTAACAATCGCTTTCGGAAAGCCCTGAATTTAACACGTTCAGGATTGCAACGTTTTCTTTCCGGAGGGGCAATGACCAGGTTTGCTCTCGTTTGCCCTGAATGATTTCTAACCTGCCTGTTCCTGATCATCACTCTCAACCTGATTCGCCCCCGGCTGAACCAACGGCAGCGTGACAATAAACTGCGCCCCCCGCTCGCCATTGATGACTTCTATCTCGCCGTGATGGTGGGCAATGATGCGGTGGGAGATGGAGAGACCCAGCCCTACGCCGCCGGCAAAAGTTGAAAAGAAGGGGTTGAAGATATTACGCATGACGTCCGGGCTGATGCCGCCACCGGTATCCTCAACTTCGACCACGACAGCCTTGTCACCCCTTAAAGATCCGTTCCTGGCTCTGACTGTCAGGATGCCGCCGTCACTCATGACCTTGCGGGCATTGATCACCAGATTCAGAAAAACCTGGCGCAGCTGGCGATAGTCGCCGATCAGTGCCGGCAGCCCCTCCGGCAGGTCGCTGAACAGCTGAATGTCCTGGCGAAGACAGTCTTCGTATTCGAGATCAATCACCTCCTGCAGGACATCTCCGATGCGACAGTTGTCAAGACTAACCAGTTGCTTTTTGCTGAAGGCCAGAATATTGCCGAGCAGCTCTTCCATACGCCTGACTTCTCGGGCAATGATGCCGGCGTACTCGTTTGCTTTTGGGTCGTGAAGTTCCTGCCTGGCCAGGCGGCGGGCAAAACCGCCAATGGAAACCAGCGGGTTGCGCAATTCGTGGGCAATCTGGGCGGCCATTTCACCAAGAACCGCCATTTTTTCGCCATGAATCAGCTGCTCCTGAATATCCTGCAGATTATCATGAGCCATTCCGAGCCGCTTCACCAGACTGGCATTATCCAGTGCCGACCCTGCCTGGTTGGCAAACAGTTCCAGGAAACGCTTGCTGTTCGGGGAGATTTCGTGACCGCTTAAGGGGTTGTCAACCAGCAGAACGCCCATCACCTGATCGCGTCCGGTCAATGGGACACAGGCGTAGGGCCCCAGTTCAAGAGCTTCTGCAAGCTGCCGACCTGCCAGCGACTCGTCCTCCGGTTTCGATACCAAAACCACCTGTTTCTCAAGAAAAGCTCTGGCCAGCGCGTTGTCACCTGGCTCGAGAGGCAACCTCTGCTTGACGACCTTCTGGTTGAAAGACGCCTTACGTTGCGCTTCGAGGGCCTGCTCATCAAGATGTAACAGTTCCCAGACCAAGGGATTCGCTCCCGCAGGCAGAACCAGGGCGGCCATCTTCTGGGAGACCCCGAGCATTCCCTGCAGCATTCCGGTGCGCCGGTTGACGGTAAAAAGCGTGGCTCGTTCAAAGCCGCCGGCATCGGAACCGGTGGCCGCGGAGAGCATCAGGTGGGACAATTCGTCAAGATTGAGCGTGCTGTGCATGGCCCGCGACATCCGGTAGAGCAGCGTGGTTTCGTGGTGGGCAACCTCCTGCTGTTTTTCGGCCGCGACGCGCCGCTGCAACTCCCGATTCAACTCCTCGTAAGACCGGCTGACATCTCTGTAATACGCCGAGAGCGGCGAGTTCAGAGTCCCCTCTGCCAGGGCAGAATAAACCAGCACGGCACTGCCCAACTTGAAATAATGGCCGACAAAGCTCATGAAGTCTTTGCCGGCCACAGAGAGCGTCAACATCAATTCCGATACAACGTTCAGCCCGATGGAGAGCAGCAGAAACACGAGGACATGTCGATTCAGGTGTCGATTTTGGCGCCATAGCAGGCAGGTCGCCAGACAGAGCAAGCCGATAATGAGATATTCGCAAGTTGCCTGAAAAGGAGTTGGCCCGACTCCTTCAACAAAACAGACCGGGAAAATTCCAAGGGGCCAAACCAGGACCATGAGAATAGCACCAACAGACAAGAACCCGACCAGCCATTGTCTGGCGGTACAGAAGTCCTTGCGACCCAGGCTGAAGATAGCTAAGAAAATGGCAAGAAAGCCCAGAGTTCTGGCAATCAGCCATAATTGAGCAGCCGTATCGGTGCCAGCAGCGGGAACGATAAGCACACCACTGAAGGTCAGGGCATGCAGGAAGCCAACGAGTCCGGCAACGAAGAGGCCAACAGACAGGATCAGGAAGAACTGACTGCGAACCAGATTTCGGGTTTTCCAGCCAATCAGGAACATTGCCGTTAGCAAAACACCCGTAGTGAGCTCAAGCAGGGCATGAATCAAAAGAAAATTATAATGGCTCAGCGCAGAAAGGAAAAGACCGGCAGGCAGAAAAACTGCCAGGCCGGCCTTGAGAGATAAATGGGGTAGTGATGGAGATGAGCGACCTTCTGACGAGGGCGCAGTGTCACTGCATGGTTCAGATTGATCGCACGGCATGACGTCCTCCAGTCTGCCGAAGAAGACCGAATCGGATCAGCCTATTTTTTCCTGACGCTCCTGTTCAGTCTTACACTCGATGCACAAGGTCGTAACCGGCCGCGCCAGCAAGCGCGCTTCGCTGATCTGATCCCCGCAGTCCTCACACTCACCGAATTCACCGGAGTCTATACGGTCGAGGGCCTCGCGAATCTTGGAAATAAGCTTACGCTCGCGATCACGGATGCGTAATTCGAAATTGCGGTCTGATTCCAGTGACGCCCGGTCGGTCGGATCAGGAAAATTGGTCTTTTCGTCAGTCATCTCGGAGACCGTTTTATCAGCCTCACGCAACAACTGTTCCATCTGTTCCTGAAGAAGAATGCGAAACTTTTCCAACGTGGCCTTGTTCATGACAACTCCTCACTGTTAAACGGGCACAAAGTAAATTAAATCCGACGACAAGTCAACTTAAATGCCAGATCAAGGCTTGAACTGGGCCACCAGGACATAAAATATGGCAATGACGGCAAACCACACGGTAAAGATATCCGCGTGTCTGATGGTTGGATTTTTTACCAATTGTTGCGTCTCTGCAGTGGCCGTCCCTTCGGGGACAAGAGCCACCAGGCATTCAACCAGGGCAGGAAAATAAGCATATGCGTTGGAGATAATCAGGAAATCATCGTCACCGGCCGCCAGCGTCATAAAGACCCGGCTGCGCACCTGGACCGTCTCCAGGCTGGTAACCTCGGCAAACAGCACCCGGCGCTGACGAAATGGTCGGAAAGCCGTCACCCCGTCCGGATCAATGACCAGCCGACGAAAGGCACTTTCGGCGAACAGCACAACAAGAGGCAGGATCAATCCTGCCAGGATGACAACCTTGGCAATCGGCTGCCTCTGCAGCAGGCAGACCACCAACAGGGCAATCATCAGAACAACAAGGAGTCCTAGCGGCACAACAAAAGCGCGGCGAATCACAAAGCTCTGCGCCCGGTTCATGTGGAAGGCTCTGCGGGGTTGATGAAGTGGCCGCTTCGGCCACCCCTTTTTTCCGCCAGGCGGACGTTACCTATCGTCATGGTCTTGTCCACCGCCTTGCACATGTCGTAGATGGTCAGCGCAGCAACCGAGACGGCCGTTAAAGCTTCCATCTCGACCCCGGTCTGGCCGTTGACCTTGACAGTCGCTTCGATAGCGACCCTGGCGCCATCGACATCGGGCCGGAAGTCCACCGAAACACTGTTGATCGGCAGAGGGTGACAGAGTGGAATCAGTTCCGAGGTTTTTTTTGCCGCCATAATCCCGGCCAGACGCGCCACGTTGAAGACGTCGCCTTTTTCGACACGGTCATCAAGGATACGCGCCAGAGTCTCCGGCAGCATCTTCACTTCGCCGCGTGCCACGGCTAGCCGATGAGTGATTGTCTTGTCACCCACATCAACCATGATCGCCTTGCCCTTGTCATCAAAATGGCTCAGTTCAGTCATTGCTCTTTCCTTGGTTTCAGCGACGCCACGCGCCACGTCAATTAAAGAGATATTCAAGCGCCTCGGCTGCGCTGCGTACTCCGATCAACTGCATGCCTTTCGGTTGATCGAGATTTTTCAGATTACCCGCCGGTAGCAGGCAGCGATTGAAGCCAAGCCGGGCCGCTTCCTTGACGCGCAACTCCGGTCGGGACACCGCGCGGACTTCACCGGTCAGGCCGACTTCGCCGAAAAGTACTGTTCGTTGGTCAATTGGCCGGTTGAGATGACTCGAGGCCAGTGCGGCGGCCACACCGAGGTCTACCGCCGGTTCGGAAAGGCGTACGCCGCCAGCGACGTTGACAAAAACATCCTGGGCCAGCAGTGAGTAGCCGACCTTCTTCTCGAGGACCGCAATCAGCAGGGAGACCCGGTTGGCATCGATGCCCATGGCCGTGCGCCGCGGATTACCATGAGCCGTTCCGGAAACCAGCGCCTGCAGTTCGACCAGGATCGGCCGGGTGCCTTCCATGGCTGGAACCACGACGCTGCCGGCGGCATCTTCCGGGCGCTCGGCCAGAAACAGTTCCGAGGGATTCGCCACCTCGCTCAGACCGGCATCCTTCATTTCGAACACACCGATTTCGTTGGTCGAGCCGAAGCGGTTCTTGACCGCGCGCAGAATCCGGTAGGGATGCCCGGCATCGCCTTCGAAGTATAGAACCGTGTCGACCATGTGCTCGAGCATGCGCGGTCCGGCGATCGAGCCGTCCTTGGTGACATGACCGACGATAAAAGTCGGAAGATCCTCTCCCTTGGCGAGATGCATGAGGCGTGCGGCGCATTCGCGCACCTGGCTGACACTGCCCGGCGCAGACTCCAGGGCTGCTGTAAAGACGGTCTGGATCGAATCGACAATGAGAAACGCAGGTTTCAACTCCCTGACCCGCTCGAGAGCCCCTTCCAGTGAGGTCTCGGCCAGCAGGTAGAGGTCTTCGGCGACGACGTCGAGACGACCTGCGCGCAGTTTGACCTGGCGGGTCGATTCCTCGGCGGTGACGTACAGCACCGGGCCAGCCTTGGTCCAACAGCCGGCGGCCTGCAGCAGCAGGGTCGACTTGCCGATGCCAGGATCGCCACCGATCAAGGTGAAAGACCCGGGCACAACCCCGCCGCCGAGCACCCGGTCGAATTCGGCGATCCCGCAACGCAGACGATCTTCATCCGTCGACGAGACCTCTGCCAACCGCACCGGACTGCTCTCAGAACGCAGGGGAACCGTCCGTCCACCCTTTTTCGCCACGGTGACCGTTTCTTCAACCAGGGAATTCCACTGGCCGCAGTCTGGACACTTGCCCATCCATTTAGGGCTTTGCAGACCGCACTGCTGGCAGCTGTAGATTGTCTTCTGTTTCAAGGAAATCCTCACATTAAAATACAGGTTTGCCATTCTAGGCTTAGCGGATATGAGTGTCAACGACAGTCGATATTGGCTGTCGGCATTGGCTTGCACTGCCATACCGAGACAGCCTATAGTGACAGATAACGACAAGGAGAAGTTTTGAGCACGATATCACTAAAATACGGGACAGCAATTCTGTCGATCGAATTGCAGGGCCGGATCCTGACTCCTGGTTCTCTGCAAGAACTACCGGACCCGACCGCAGAAATCCTCCGCGCGCTGACCAACCCGATCGCCTCACCGCCGCTGGCGGAGATTGTTTCTGCCGGCGAACGGGTCGTGATCGTCACCTCGGACATCACCCGCTACACCGGCAGCGAACTCTACCTGCCGATTCTGGTCGAGGAACTGAACCGTTGCGGCATCCCTGATCGCGACATTGAGATCGTCATCGCCCTCGGCATTCACCGCAAACAGTCGCCGGCAGAGCACCGCAAGATCCTCGGACCCCTCCATGGCCGGATCGCCGTTCATGATCACGAGTGCGACAACCTCGCGCAACTGGTCGACCTGGGTCGGACCTCGTTCGGCCTGCCGGTGCAGGTCAACCGGCGGGTCATGGCAGCCGACCGGCTGATCGTCACCGGCACCATCGGCCTGCACTACTTCGCCGGCTTCGGCGGCGGCCGCAAGAGTCTGGTTCCGGGCGTGGCCAGCCGCACAACCTGCATGGCGACCCACTTCACCATCTTCAACCCGCCGCAGCAGGGCGGGCGCAATCCGCAAGCCTGTACCGCCAACCTCGAAGGCAACCCGGTGCACCAGGCGATTCTCGAGGCGGCCCGCATGATCAAACCGGACTTCCTGCTGAACACGGTGCTGACCACCGACAAGCAGATCGCCAAAGTCTTCTGCGGCGATCTGGAGCAGGCCCACCTGGCCGGCTGCGAACTGGCGCGCCGGCTCTACACGGCGCCGATGCCGCGACCCGTCGACCTGGCGGTGGTCTCCTGCGGCGGACATCCCAAGGACATCAACTTCATCCAGGCCCACAAGGCCCTCGATTACGGCGTCCACGCGGTCCGCCCCGGGGGCACCGTGATCCTGCTGGCCGCCTGCCCGGACGGCTTCGGCAACGCCACCTTTTTCGACTGGTTCGACCACCAGGATCTGGATGAGTTCGAGAAAGCGTTACGAGAGCGGTACGAGATCAACGGCCAGACCGCCTGGTCGACCCTGAGCAAGGCGCGGACCTGGCGGGTGATCCTGGTCAGTGGCTTCAGTCGCGCGGAGACCGGGAAGATGGGTATGGAAAAGGCTGAGACCCTTGACGAGGCCCTGCGGATGGCTTACACACAGCTGCCGGCCAATGCGGAGGTGGTGGTCATTCCGGACGGCGGCACGATTCTGCCGGTTGTTACCACGCAACACTATGCGTAAGACGCGAACACTTGCGTTCTTAACACATCTCACAGACTGGCCGCAGGGGCCGGAAAACAAAGGGGTCAGAACAAAGGGGTCAGGATTGACAAATGGGGAACTTGCTCTTCGCCGCTAAAATGCGGGCCGCAAGCCCAGTACTTAAATGTTAACGAACAAAAAGTCTCCGTTTGACTCTTCATCTTGCCCCACAGTTCCAATCAAGTGTCCCGATTCCACGCCCGCTGCCGGGGGCTCGCGCGCCTCATCAGAAAAACAATTCAGGACTGATGCCGAACCGCTTTATCAGCTTCGCTATATGTGCCCTGGTCAATTTCTTCGACCCGCTCAGGATCTGCGATACCAACGATTTGGAGCCAATCTCTTCCTTCAGATCGTCATATGTGAGGCCGTATTGATCGATTAGCACTCTTAACGTCGAGACGCCCGGATCGAAGGTCTCAGCCTCCTTGATGTAATCGCTCACACTCTCGAGGCTCTTTTCGTATTTCTCGATCGAGTCGGCAACCATGTCGATCATATGCAGTAACGGCTCACCTACGCGATCCTCGGCCTTCGTCATCAGGTGCTCGACGAGATCCAGGGCGAACTGGTAGTCGTCCTCGGTTTCGATTTCGATGGCCCGGTGGGCGGCTTCGTAGAAGGAGAGAAACGAAGTTTCGAGTTTTTTCGCTGTCGCGGTATTCATCATTTCTCCTGTCGGTATTTCTTGCAAAGCTTGTCGTATTCCGCGTGTGTGACGATGTGTTTGACGTAGAATTTCTGGTTAGTGAACAGGACCATCGCCATGATGCGCAACTTGTTCCCGCCGATGTCGATCACGTACCACTTGTCCTTGTACTTGAAGTTATTAAGGCTTGGGAATACCTGTCTCAGTTCCTCCGGGGTTCTGAATGTCCCGCTATTCAACACCCGGTAGGCGTCCATGATCGCTGTCTTTTCGTTTGGAAACCTGTCCGCTGCCTCCTCGAAAGCCCTCTTGCGTATGACGTGCATTCCATCTCCATAAAGACTTGATGTTTACCTTGGGTAAACATTACCATGGTGTAGTCAAGTTTACAAGAAGTAAACTCTGGTTGGTGGTGCCTGCTTGGGACAACCGAAGTCAAAATGATCCTGTTAAGCGGCTGTCGGGAAACGGGATGCTTATGAACGGGACGCTTGAAAACAAGTGTCCCGTTTGTAATGCTGAACGCCATCACGAACTTCTTACAATTCTTTACCAAATATTTATCAGCCCTTTATCCACGATTTACCAGCCAACGGCACCATATCCTATAATGATGATATCGACGCCGAGGGCCAGTGTATGAAACGATTGATCCTGAGACTTGCCGTCTTCCTGTTGTTGCCGCATGGGATCGAAGCGAAGGACAACCCGATCGAAGTCGGATTAGTGAACTGGGGACGCGACCTGGACCAGGCCCTAAAGTTGAGCAGCGAGACGGGCCGTCCCGTTTTCTTGCTGTTCCAGGAAGTACCCGGCTGCAGCGGATGCCAGGATTTCGGCAGCACCGTCCTTTCCAACCCGCGGATGGTCGAAGCGATCGAGAACGAATTTTATCCTGTGCTCGTCTACAACAACCGGGGCGGGGAGGATCGGCGGCGGCTCGAACGCTTCAACGAGCCATCCTGGAATTACCAGGTGGTCCGGTTCCTCGACGCCGAGGGGCGCGACATCATTCCCCGCAAGGATCATGTCTGGACGGTCGGCGAGCTCGCGGAGCGCATGATCGAGACGTTGCGGGCGGCCGACCGCCCGGTCCCGGACTCCCTGCGTGAGCTTGCCGAACAAAGTCCGTTGAACAAAGGGGTCAAACAAAGGGGTCAGGATTGACAAATGGGGAACTTGCTCTTCGCCGCTACAATGCGGGCAGCAAGCCCAGTATCATTATCGATACGCTTCTCCGAACGCCGCGCGGCCTGGCTCAAACTCGACAGGTCCGTTCCCGACTCCCTGCCCGGTTCCGTCAAGGTCAAGCCGCCAGTCTCACGCACCAGCACGGCTGCCACGGCCCGGGCTTCGGCGATCCGGTGCGTCTGGCTGCGACTTCACAACGTGTCAAGCCTGACCACTTTCCCTTGTCAAGCCTGCCCCCTTTCCCTTTATACGGGATCACATTGACCGAAAATCCAAGGCGGTTTTCGAGTTACGTCCATACGCGAACATTGTCAAAATACGCGCGGATCATACGTCGCAACAAACAGGTTGCCAGCCAACCCCATCACAAACCGATTGCCCGCTTGCACTCCTGGAGTCATGCGGCCTACAATAGTTCATTGTGTCACACCAGAACACCCAACGGCTCGTGAGCCGCCCCCATCGCGGCCTGCAGACAACAACCGCGCTTGGCCCCAGAGACACAGAGCAGCCTACCCTCTCAGTGTCCTCCGTACATAGGTGACAGAAGGTTCATCAATGATCGAGCAAAGAACAATTGACCAACTGACCCAAATCGTCGGCAGCGACAACGTCCTGACCAGCAAGGCCGATCGCATCTGCTACTCCTACGACGCCACCCAGCAGAGTTTCCTCCCCGACGTGGTGGTCCACCCCGGCTCGACCGGGGAGATCAGCCGTATCATGAAACTGGCCAACGCCGAGATGGTCCCGGTCTTTCCCCGCGGCGCCGGCAGCGGCTTCAGCGGCGGCTCGCTGCCGACCAGGGGGGGCATCGTCCTGTGCACGGAGCGCCTCGACAAGGTCCTGCAGATCGACGAGGACAACCTGGTCGCCGTCGTCGAACCCGGCGTGGTCACCGAACAGTTCCAGCAGGCGGTGGAAAAAGTCGGGCTTTTCTATCCCCCCGACCCGGCCTCGCTGAAGTTTTCCACCCTGGGCGGCAACGTCGCCGAGTGCGCCGGCGGGCCGCGCTGCGTCAAGTACGGCGTCACCAAAGATTTCATCATCGGCCTGGAGGTGGTCACGCCGACCGGCGACATCATCACCACCGGCGGCCCGACCATGAAGGGGGTGGTCGGCTACGACCTGACCAAGCTACTGTGCGGCTCGGAAGGGACGCTCGGCATCATCACCCGCATCGTCATCAAGCTGCTGCCCCTGCCGGAGGCGAAGAAGACCATGCTGGTGATGTTCGACTCCATCGACGGCGCCGCCCGGGCGGTCTCGGCCATTACCAAGGCCAAGATCATCCCCACCACCCTCGAGTTCATGGACGGCAAGACCATCGACTGCGTCCGCCAGGCCACCGACCTCGACGTCCCGGAGGGGGCCAGGGCGGTGCTGATCATCGAAGTCGACGGCGACCGCGAGCTGCTCGACAAGCAGGTCGCGCGAATCGCCGAGATCATCAAACCCCTCGGCGTGGTCGAAACCCGCGTCGCCGCCACCAACGCGGAGAGCGAGGCGCTCTGGCAGATTCGCCGTTCCGTGTCCGCCTCCCTGCGCAAGGTCAACCCGGACAAATTCAACGAGGACATCTGCGTGCCGCGCAGCAAGGTGCCGGAGATGATTCGCAAGGTTGACGCCATTGCCGAGAAGTACGACGTTCCGATCGTCAACTTCGGCCACGCCGGCGACGGCAACATTCACGTCAACATCATGATCGACAAGAAAGTCCCCGGCGAGACGGAAAAGGCCGAAAAAGCCATCGAAGAGGTCTTCAAAGCCGCACTGGAACTAGGTGGCACCATGAGCGGCGAGCACGGTGTCGGCATCGCCAAGGCGCGTTACATCCCCCTGGAAATCACTCCGCTTGCCGCCGAGTACATGAAAGCAATAAAAAGAGCCCTTGACCCGAACAACATTTTGAACCCAGGGAAAATCTTTTTAGACTGACGACACGCGGGACGAGGAACGAGGGACGCGCAAGGGCATGCCCCCCGAACCACGTACCACGTACCGGATCTTATGGCCAAACTCAAAGACCTCGAAGATTATCGCGAAGAGATTGAACAGTGCGTCAAGTGCGGGGCCTGCCGTGCCCACTGTCCGGTGTTCGGTGCCGAGAAACGCGAAGGCCGGGTCGCCCGCGGCAAGATCGCCCTGGCCCACTCGATACTGGAAGGTGAAGTCGACCTGGAGGCCAAGGTTCTGGAGGACATGAGCCAGTGCCTGCTGTGCGGCAGTTGCTGTGCGCAGTGCCCTAACAAGGTTCCCACCGAAGATATCGTTGCGGCCACCAGGCGCCGGATTGCCGAACAGCAGGGTCTTTCGACCTTCGGCAAGGGCGTTGCCGCCGTGCTGGGCCGACCGAAACTGATGAACCTGCTGGCCAAATCGGGCGGCGCCCTGTCGTTTCTGCTCTTTAAAAAACTGCCGGAAAACAGCGGCCTGCGTTTGCGTTTCCCGGCCCCTTACCTCGAGCAGGATCGTACCCTGCCACCCATGACTACCCAACCCTTTCGCGAGCGGGTTCCAGAGCTTATCCCCGGCGATCCGCAACAGCCGACCATCCTCTTTTTCACCGGCTGTGGCATCAACTACATGTATCCGGCGGTTGGTGAAGCTTTCCTTAAAGCGCTGAAGTTTCTCGGTGTCACGATCATCATTCCCAAAGATCAGGCCTGTTGCGGCCTGCCTGCCATAAGCGCCGGGGCCACGCAAACCGTTGAAAAGCTGGCCGAACAGAATCTTGCGGCGCTCAGTCGTCACAAGGTGGATCACATCATCACGGCCTGTGCCTCCTGCAATGCCGGACTCGGCAAAATCTACGCGGAAATGGGCGACGAGTTCGGAGATCTGTCGGCAAAGACCATGGATATCTTTGTCTTCCTGGCCAATCACGGTCTGCCGGAGAAGCTGGCGGCGCTGCCCAAAACCAAACAGCGCATCAAGGTGACCTACCACGACCCCTGCCATCTGCGTACCCGTGGTATCACCAAGGAGCCGCGCCAGATTCTCAAAGCCCTGCCGCAGGTGGAATTCGTCGAAATGCCCGGCGCCGGTACCTGTTGTGGGCTGGGTGGGACCTATTCGGTCTACCACTACGAAAATAGTAAAAAGATCGGTGCAAAAAAAGCGGCCCACATTACGGGTAGCGGCGCGGAACTGGTAGCGACTGACTGCCCGGGCTGCATCATGCAACTTCAGGACAGCATCAATCACGCCGGCGGCGGTCAGCGCGCCGTTCATATTTTAGAGCTGCTCGCTGACGCCCTGCCTGACCAGCGCTGACAGGATTTAAACACATATTGCATTGTAAACAGCAGACAAGCTGTTAGAATTCACCCGACTATTTTGCCACCCCGGCAACCCCGACTTTGACCTCAAGGAGAAAAATCATGCAAAGATTTGCCGTTCTGGTTACGACCATCCTATTCGTAAGCTCTAGCATCGCGTTAGCCGTACCGGCGCAAAAAACCATTGAATTCAACAAAAGCCCGATGGGTGTTGTGACCTTTGACGGCACGTTGCACAAGGACGCCGGCAACAAGTGCAAGGATTGCCACAATACGGGGATGTTCCCGAAGATGAAGCAGGGGACGGTCACGATCACCATGAACGACATCTACGCCGGCAAGCTTTGCGGCGTCTGTCATAATGGCAAGCGCGCTTTTGATGCGAAAGGCAACTGCGCCCGGTGCCATGTGAAGAAGTAACGCGAAATGATGAGAAGAAAGGCCCGCTGGTTATTCCGGCGGGCTTTTTTATATATCGGAAAAGGCCTTCTTCTTTGTCTCAACTAATATTAACAAATATGAGCGATTCAGAATACAGCATGCTGTCGTGCGCATCAAAGAATCCGATACGGAGGCTACTCAATGTTCTTCCCGTGGAAAAACGAATACAGCGTCGGCCTCGAAGAGATTGACCTTCAGCACCGCCTTTTGATCAACATGATCGACGATCTCTACGTGGCGATATACGAAAATGAAGGTTCGGAGGCCATCCCTGCCCTTCTTGGCCACCTGAAGGATTACACCCGGGATCATTTCGCCAAAGAGAAGACAATGATGGAAGAGGCCGGTTACGAAGGACTCCATGGGCATCTGCAGGAACATGATAAAATGATTGCCAAGGTTGCTGAGATTGAATTGAAAAATTCACGCGGCCAGATTGGTGGCTTGAGTCCACTCGTGGTCTACCTGCGCAACTGGCTCGAAAACCATATTTGCATAATCGACAAAGCGATGGCGCGGGAACTCATGAACAAAAACCAGGAGCAATAACTGTACTCACACGGCGTAGTTTTCGAGAAAGTATTTCACGAATAACTCGTTCAACCCCTTAACCGCCAATCCCATGCATACGTCGATTCGGTGTTGAAAAATCTTTGCCATTGATCCGATGCTTTTCCGGTTTGGCGCAGGCGGCGGCCAGCAAAAGCTGTTCCAGGGCACGATCATCACTGCCGTCACGCAGGGCCTTCTTGAGATCGGTCTCCGCATTATCGAAGAGGCAGCCACGCACCCGGCCATCAGCCATCACCCGCAGGCGGTTGCAATCGCCACAGAAATGCCCTGAGACCGAGGGTATCAGTCCGATTCGGCCTTTGGCACCAGAAAGACGATACATATGAGCCGGTCCAGAAGTCTCCTGGTGTGGGAGTGCTTCCAGTCCTCCGAGTGTCCTCAATTGCGCCTCAACATCAGCCATCGGCAGGCCATCCCTGGAAGCGTATTCCAAGTCGGCGCTGATCGGCATAAACTCAATGAAACGCACATCCCATGGATGTTCCATGGTGAGTCGGGCAAAATCGACAATCTCGTCGGCATTGAAGTCCGCAAACGGGATAACATTAAGTTTTATCGGCAGCATGCCGGCCTTTTCGGCTGCATCAATCCCGGCCATGACCCGTTCCAGGCCATCACGGCGCGTCAGTTCTTTGAAACGTTCCGGGCGAAGGGTGTCAAGGCTGACATTGACGCGCGACAGCCCGGCGGCCCTGAGATCGTCTGCCTGTTCTGCAAGAAGCAGCCCGTTGGTGGTCAGGGTGATTTCTGGCTTTTCTGGCAACGCCGACAGTTGCGCGATGAAATTGACCAGACCTCGACGCACCAGCGGTTCGCCACCGGTCACCCGAACCTTGCGGATACCGAGGCGACAGCCCGCGGCGACGACCCGCAGCATTTCCTCGTAACGCAGCACCTCGTCATGCGGGAGTTCCGCCACGCCTTCTTCAGGCATGCAGTAACGACAACGCAGGTTGCAGCGATCAGTGACCGACAGGCGTAAATATTCGATTGTGCGACCGAATTGATCTTGCACGAGACTCCGTCAGGCTCCGCGTCTCTGGGTCGGCAGGTATTGTTCAAAGGCTTTCTTGTCGAGGCAACAGCGATACGCTTCCTCGCCGTTGATGTACTTGGCCTTGAGCAACTCAAGAATGTGCTGATCCATCATTTGCATGCCTTCGCCCTTTGCTGTCTGCATGATTGAAGGCACCTGGAACGTCTTGCCCTCACGGATCAGGTTGGAAACCGCAGCATTGCAGATCAGTATTTCAAAGGCGACCGCACGGCCTTTGCCGTCCGCCCTGCGCAGCAATTGCTGGCAGATAACTCCCTTGAGGCTCTCACCAAGCATGGTACGCACCTGCTCCTGCTGATCCTTGGGGAAGGCGTCGATGATCCGATCGATGGTTTTCGGAGCCGAGTTGGTGTGCAGGGTGCCGAACACCAGGTGGCCGGTTTCGGCAGCAGTCATTGCCAGGGAAATCGTCTCCAGGTCACGCATCTCGCCAACCAGGATCACATCGGGGTCCTCGCGCAGCGCAGCACGCAGAGCATTCGTAAAGGACTGCGAGTGTTTGCCGATCTGGCGCTGGTTGAGGAGCGACAGCTGATTTTCATGGATAAACTCGAGAGGATCTTCAAGCGTCAGGATATGCTCGCGGCGGGTACTGTTAATCAGGTCGATCATCGCCGCCAGCGTGGTCGATTTACCGCTGCCGGTCGGTCCGGTCACCAGCACCAGACCTTTTTTCAGCTTGGTCAGTTTACGCATACCCTCGGGAAGTCCGAGTTGATCAGCGGTCAGGATTTTGGTCGGGATAATACGGAAGACGGCAGCGATCCCCCGGTGGGTCTCCATCAGGTTGCCCCGGAAACGGGCAACATCCGGCAGGGCATAGGCAAAATCAAGATCACGAGTTTCTTCGAATTCGGCACGCTGCTCCTTGGTCAGGATCTCAAAAAGAAGCCCACGGGCCTGCTGATCGTCCAAGGGGGGGTAATTGAGTTTTTCCATGTCGCCGTTCAGTCGGAAAATAGGTGGCGCGCCGGTAGAGATATGCAGGTCACTGGCACCCTGCTGCTTCAGCATCTTGAACAGCGAATCAATTTTAGCCATATTCTCTCCCGGAGGCATTGCCCACCTTAAACCTCGGCCATTCTCGCAGAGGGCTCTTTTCATTGTCAAGTTGAATGGCTTTCGCACCAACTGGATTCGAGCTTGATATCCGGGTTATCATTGTGGTATCAAGCCCCGGTTCATGTACCCTGCTATAAAAGGTGGAAAAACTATGCGGATTAAAGCCCTGGGACTTCTTTCCGGCGGACTCGACAGCAGCCTGGCAGCCTTGTGCCTGAAACGCCAGGGCCTCGAAGTCACGGCCATTGCTTTTGTGACGCCGTTCTTTGGCAGCAGCAAAGCAGAGCATGCGGCCCGGCAGATGGAGGTCCCCCTGATCGTCGAGGATATCAGCAAGGTCCACCTCGATATGCTGAAGAGTCCTCGCTACGGCTATGGCAAGAACATGAATCCCTGTATTGACTGTCATGCCATGATGTTTCGACTGGCTGGCGGAATCATGGCCGAAAGGGGCTTCGACTTTCTCTTCTCCGGCGAGGTCCTCGGCCAGCGGCCTATGAGTCAGAATGCCCAGGCTCTGAGTACCGTGGCCAATTATTCAGGCCATCCGGAACGAATTCTCAGACCGCTGAGTGCCCGACTTCTGCCGATCACGGTCATGGAAGAGCAAGGTCTGGTCAACCGGGATCAACTCCTCGATATCCAGGGTCGCTCGCGCAAGCCCCAGGAAGCCCTCGCCAGGGAATGGGGCCTGGCAGATTTCCCCTCCTCAGGTGGCGGTTGTCTGCTGACCGAGATCCATTTTTCCGACCGCCTGCGCGACCTGTTCGATCACCAGCCCGGCTGCACCGTTGAGGACGTCGAACTGCTCAAGATCGGTCGCCAGTTTCGTCTTTCCGAACAGGCAAAATTGACACTCGGCAGGCATCAGCAGGATAACGAGTCTATTCGGGGAGCAGCCGGCGGCACGTACATCATGTTGAGCGCTCCCGGGCTCTCCGGCCCTCTGGGCCTGATTTCAGGGCAACCGGCCGAAGTGGATCTAAAGATCGCCGGTTCGATCCTGGCTGCTTACGGCAAGGGCAAGGATTTGGAAACCGTCGAGATTCTGGCTGAGACTGCCGATGGCGAGAATCGCTTCACCGTATCTCCCATGTCCAGAGATAAAGCCACAGACATGATTATATAAACTTGAAATCATTCTCGTTATCAATATCGGGATTGGCTTCTTTCCGTCTCTCGAGAGCAGGATATCAGAATTGGGAGGATAACCCGACTTCCCGAACGCGTGGTTAGTTCTTGCCTGCCCGCCCTGAAAGCACTATATTTCTGACAATGATCCGTTAATGTTAGGACGCTGTACCTCAAAGGGGATAAAAAACGATGAGAAGAATCCCGTCACTGCTTTTACCAGCCATACTGATTGTTCTGTTGTGTTCGTGTGCTGTCCCACAGGGAGAAATGCCCGATGATAAACGTTCGGCTATCGATACTCTTCATGATGATGCGCTTGCCAGGCTTTACAAGCAACGGCCTTCGGCACAGGAGGTCATTGACAGGGCGGCTGGTTACGCGACCTTCAGCAATGTCAGTGTCCAGTTCTTGATTGTTGGCGGCGGTGGCGGCCATGGCGTGGCAGTAGATCAGGCTTCCGGACAAAGGACTTACATGAAAATGGCGCAGATCGACCTTGGCCTGGGTTTTGGTGTTAATGACCTGCGGGTAGTTTTTGTCTTCCACAGCACGCGTGCCTATACGGCCTTCGTCAACGACGGCTGGGATTTCGGCGGGCAACTGGATCTTACCGCAAAAACCCTGGATCAAGGCCCTTCTGCCATCGGCGAGATGACGATCGATGCTGAAACAACTGTTTTCACCATGTCGAAAGAAGGAGCGATGGCCAAAGTCAACCTGGCTGGCACAAAATACTGGAAGGACGAAAGCCTGAACCGGGCATTGTACTAAGTCTAGAGCTTACGACGCATGACGGAGCAATCGTTCTGTTCGAAGGTCAAGTTCGCTGGTCGAAAAAAGCCCCATCAAAACTTTGCCATAAAATGAAGTCAGGAATGGGCATTTATATCCAAAAGATTTTGAAAGGCGAAGACGTATTTCATACTTTCCCCCTCAATAGCACTATTGCCGGGTCCGCGCTTTTGATGTCTGGTGTCGCCGTGAGTCCCGAACCTACCGCATTCCATATTCCTGCAAAAGTTAACTTGTAGGCCAAGAACCCGCATAGGAAGCCTTAGTTTATTGCTCGGATCATCAGGGGGCACGAAAAAATCCTCCAAGGCTGTAACCCTGGAGGATTTTATCATTGCAGAAATTTTACTCTTTCAAAAATTGTGTCTGAGCTCAAGAAAGTTAATATCCACACCTTTTGAATGAGTGCCATAAATCGTGGCGTCGGAAATGTGGTGAAACCGCCACCCGGCAACAAAGCCTGATCCCAGGTCAAAACCAACGCCGCCGTGGGCCACTATTTGAACCGGTCCGCCCATATTCTGCTCTCCATAGTGCTGTCTGCTGAGAACAGACAAGCCTGTACCGAAATCGAATGTCATCCCCCAATTCGGTCTATAAAAAGCGATGCCAGGGCCCAGTTCGGAGACGAAGCCTGTATCACCACCGCCCCTGAGAATACCCACTGCGCCATTCACTCTCCAGTTCACATCCCAATCTGAAGGCATTTGCCCACGCCAAGGAGTGGAGAGGGTCATAAAGACGTCGGTCTGGTAAAAATTTTCTTTTTCAACCGGGGGTATTGCAACATTCTTAAGATTGATCCCTCCTCGAATACCCAGAGACTGAATTTTAAACCCTTGGGCATAGCTGCTTGCCGATAATAAAAGTGCGAGGTTAATCAAAACCAATATCAACAGCATCTTAGGTCTAGGCATCGATTTACATTCCATGTTCAAAAGATAAGTCCAAATTATGGCCAAATGCACTTCCAGATACGGGTTCTGTTGTGACATTTTAATGGAGCAAAAGTATCTCAAAACCTTCGTTAAAAATATTCTTTTAATTCTTCCTGCATGCTTTGTCTAGGTAAAAATTATCCAAGGGAAAACGCCCGAGGTTCTGATCAAGTTCATGTCCCGCCTGGTCGAGGGCGCTGATCGCAAAGTGTTTCTGATCCTGGACAACCTGCGCGATCTTTTATCTCCCGTCGTATTCACCGGAACTCAATCCCGATGAGGACCTCAATGGGGACCTTAAGCACTGTAGTTTAATCACCGAAGCAATAACCTTCAGTTGACTGTTAATCCATACAAATCACTGCTCAAAATTATTGCGACCACTTTTTCAAATAAGGGATCTGGCTCCTTGCAGAGTCAGGTTGAAAAAAGCTCCCCGGTTTCCCGGAGAGCTTTTTTTCTTTCGTGAACGATTTGGCGTTACATCATGCCGCCCATACCGCCCATACCGCCCATACCGCCCATACCGCCCATATCAGGCATGCCATGTGCGCTTTCCTTGGCCGGTTTGTCGGCGATGCAAGCCTCGGTGGTCAGCATCAGGCCGGAGACCGAAGCGGCGTTCTGCAAAGCATAGCGCACCACTTTGGTCGGGTCGATGATACCGGCCTTGACCAGGTCGCAGTACTCATCAGTTGCAGCGTTGAAGCCGTAAGCCCCTTTGTGCTTCTTGACTTCGTTGACCACGATCGAGCCTTCCTGACCAGCGTTAGCCGCGATCTGGCGCAGCGGCTCTTCAAGAGCACGCTTGACGATGTTCACACCAAATTCCTGCTCACCGGTGACCTTGATCTTGGCAACCGCCTCGATCGCACGGATCAGGGCCACACCGCCTCCAGGGACGATACCCTCTTCAACGGCAGCACGGGTTGCGTGCAGAGCGTCTTCGACGCGGGCCTTCTTCTCTTTCATCTCGGTTTCAGTCGCAGCACCAACCTTGACAACAGCAACGCCGCCGACCAGCTTGGCGAGACGCTCCTGCAGTTTTTCCTTGTCGTAGTCACTGCTGGTCTCTTCGATCTGGCCGCGAATCATCTTGACGCGACCAGCGATATCCGCCTCGGAACCGGCGCCGTCGATGATCGTGGTGTTATCTTTGGTAATGACAATGCGCTTGGCGCTACCGAGCATGTCGAGAGTTGCGGTTTCCAGTTTGAGGCCGACTTCCTCGGAGATCACGCGAGCCCCGGTAAGAACAGCGATGTCTTCAAGCATCGCCTTGCGACGATCACCAAAACCTGGAGCCTTGACAGCGGCGATGTTGAGGGTGCCGCGCAGCTTGTTGACAACCAGGGTGGCCAGAGCTTCGCCATCGACGTCTTCAGAGATAATGAGCAGCGGGCGGCCCTGCTTGGCGACCGGCTCGAGAACCGGCAGCAGGTCGCGCATGTTGCTGATCTTCTTTTCGTGCACCAGGATCAGGGCGTCTTCCAGAACCGTCTCCATGCGCTCGGGATCGGTCACAAAGTAAGGGGAGAGGTAACCGCGGTCAAACTGCATCCCTTCAACCGTTTCGAGAGAGGTCTCCATCGACTTGGCTTCTTCAACGGTGATAACACCTTCCTTGCCGACCTTCTCCATGGCTTCGGCGATGATGTTGCCGATGGTTTCATCAGAATTGGCGGAGATAGTACCGACCTGGGCGATTTCCTTGTGATCTTTTACCGGTTTGGAGAGAGCCTTCAACGAGGCAACAGCGGCCTCAACAGCCTTGTCGATGCCACGCTTGATCTCCATCGGGTTGTGGCCAGCCGATACCAGCTTGACACCTTCACGATAGATAGCCTGCGCCAGAACCGTTGCTGTAGTGGTACCATCACCGGCGACATCGGACGTCTTGGAAGCGACTTCCTTGACCAGTTGGGCCCCCATATTCTCGAAATTACCTTCCAGTTCGATCTCTTTGGCAACGGTGACGCCGTCCTTGGTGATCAGCGGGGCGCCGTAGCTCTTGGCGATGACGACGTTGCGACCTTTGGGACCGAGGGTGACCCTTACTGCGTTGGCAAGGGCATTGACCCCATCCAGGATTGATGCACGGGCTTCCTGCCCGAATCTGATCTCTTTACCAGCCATGTCTATTTATCCTCCGTAATCAGTTTTGAGTAATGGGTCTTATTCAACGACGCCGAGGACATCGTCCTCACGCATCATCAGATATTCTTTGCCTTCGATCTTGATTTCGGTACCGGAATACTTGCCGAACAGCACCTTGTTGCCAACTTTGACATCCAGCGGAAGGATCTTGCCGTCCTCTGTCATTTTGCCCTTACCAACAGCAATGACTTTGCCCTGCTGAGGTTTTTCCTTGGCGGAATCAGGGATGATGATACCGGAAGCTGTCTTGGTCTCCTCTTCGAGACGTTCTACGATGATCCGGTCATGCAAAGGTCTGATGTTCATAATCGTGTTCTCCTTTCCTTTAAAGAATCTGGGCTATAAGTTCTCTTGTGTGTCGTTATGATCCGTATTGGATAATTTAGAGTTGGCACTCGAGCCATGCGAGTGCCAAAAGCAGCCTAAATATAATCAGCCTCCCGAGATTGTCAAGGTATTTCCGGAAAAATTTTAATATTAATAAACACCGGTCTTGTGCGGGCTGTCCGAAGGTCGGCCAAGCACTAAATTTTGCGGAGAAAATCTATTTTTCGGGGATTTAAAAGGTTCACCTGGAAGGGCGGCGATAGCGCCCGTTCATGCCAGCAGGGCGCTGTTAAAATAACAATCGGAAAACGAACCGTCCCGGAAGACAAAGATCTGATGGCTACAAAAACGCGACGGTCATGGAGGCCATCGCCTACTTCGATAATCGCCAGGGCATCAAAAACAGGCAGTCCACAATCAATGTCTCGCAAGACCTCAAAAAATCTCAGAGTTCAGCAACTAAACCACGCCGCGTTTTTGAGCATACAGTGTCAAGTCAACCCGGTTGTTCATGCCGAGTTTACTATAAATATTGTGCACATGTATCTTGACCGTCCCTTCCTGAACAAGAAGTTTCTCGGCAATCTGTTGATTGCTCAAGCCACTGGCCACGCACCGCATCACCTCCGTTTCCCGTGCCGTGAGAATTGTGGCAAGGCGCCTCATTCCCGCTTCGCGATGCAGCATCTTCTCGAATGCGTGACCAATCGATTCCTTCTCCAGCCACATTCCACCAGCCGCCACTTTTCGCAAACATTCCACCAGCAGGTGGGCGGGCATGCTCTTTAACACCACTCCTTTGACGCCAAAACGAAGAGTATTTATGGTCTGTTCTCCATCCATGATCGTAGTCAGAATAACGATCTTAACATCCAGAGAACTGCCTTTTAGTTCGTTGATCAACTCCAGGCCGCTCCGGTCAGGCAAGTTTATGTCAATAACCAGAAGATCCGGTTGATGTCGTCGTACCTCTTCCATGGCTTGAGTCGCAGTTGCACAACTGGCCAGAAGGGAGATATCCGGCTCAGATTTCAGTAGTTGATCCATCCCGATAAGTGAGAGGGGATGAGGGTCTGCAACGACCAGGGTGAAGGCCATAAAAACTCCAGGGGCAATGGCTCAAAACTCAGAGCGGAATTCTATCGCAACTCAACAAAATGACTGTCTCACGCAGTTGCCTGCAAGTCCAGAGTGAAGGATCATGATTCTGCATTTACAGTCACTTCCAGGGGGAATCCTTACTTTTCAACAATAATCGCTCTACAATATACCAATAGTTATAGATTATTCAACCTTTCGATAAATTGTTCCTAGAAATAAATGGACTAAAATGGAGACCTCATAAGGAAAAGATTGTGAATCTTACTGATGACATCCTGAACGGTCGCGACACCATTATTGATTTCGATCTCAGCGAGGAGGCACTCCGCTTCTGCGATATGTTTAATACTGGGAAAGATTTCTTATTGGACAACGTCACTATTAGTGCTGATTCGTCAATCAACTCTGATGTCACCCTGACTACGGATACCGGCATGTCAATCACAATCGCAGGCATCAACGTGGATTCAGGGTCCGGTGGCCCATTCGACGGCTATACCAACTTGGGTGACTTCCTCGCAGACAATCCCGCCGCCATCAATAACGAATTCAACCCAGACAACCTCAGCACCTGATCCGGGGGTAGCATCAAATTCATGGGGCGGCCTTTCGGTCGCCCCTTAACTTTTGCGTTTTTCCCCCACGCGTTATGCGCCGCCAGCATTCATCTAGTACTGAACCTCCACCCGGTACGTCAGCACCGACTCACCCTTGGCCGGCACGGCAATCTTCCAAAGCGCTGTATCAGAGGAAGCTTTGACATGCTTGTGGCTCTCACTGAGCACACGCCAATCACCAGGAACGGGTTCAGCAACGGTCACGACGACTTCTTCATCCTTGGCATTTTTCAGCCTGATCTCGTAGGCACTCTCAAAACGATAATTGTGGCTGCTGTCACCACCCAGCTTACGGAAATCAATCTGCTTGCGGTCGGCGGTTACATCAAAGGCATCGCCCAGCTTAAGGCGGACCGTTTCATTCTCGGGGGTGTGATCGATGCGGTCTTCGCCAACAAACTGTGGACGGCCCTGTTTGTCCTGCTTGTAGACCCGCACGATTCCTTTCGGCAGCGGCAGGCCGAGTTTCTGCTGCTTGCGGTTGTTAAATTCAACAAAGACGCCGATTTTGAGCTTCTGCCCCAGGTCGCCCTGCTGGGCACGATAGTAGTAGGGGTTGCCTTGCAGACGGAATTCCTTGTTCACCGAGACACCTGCGGCGTTGAGTAGCGAGACCTGCTTGGTCTGATTGTCGCGGATCGTCGTTGGTCTCTGCAGGGTGTAGAGGTGATACTCAAAGAGACTTTCTTCACTCATCTGCGGGGCCGCCGCCTTGGCCATGGTCGCCTCCATCATCACATCGCGACGATAGTTCATTTCATCACGGACGCGATTGACATCTCCGGCCACCAGTTGCAGCAGGACGTTATGATAGGTCGTACCACTCTGGTTGGTCAAAGTGACCCATCCCGACAGGTCCAGTTCCGTATCTGCCTGATTCAACTCCGCAACATAGTCAGCTCGCCAGCCGAGACCAGCGGTCAGGTAGCTGAGTTCCGTGGTCTGTGGCCCGGCCTGAGCATTATCGAGGGAAATCACCAGGGTCGGACGATCACGCAAATTCTCCGGCACATCGGGAAAGACCAGCCGTCCCGGCACCCCTGTCTCAATCCGATCAGCGATTTTCAGGACCACGCCATCATTGGCTGCCAGAACCCGTGCCGTTTCGATAACTTTCTTCGCCTGTTTGCGGATGGGTGCGCACCAGTTTGACCTCTTTACCGACGTACTTTTCCAGCAGTTTGCCTGGAGTCAACAGGTCGAAATCGAAGTTCTGTTCCAGGATAGTCAATCCGCCCGGCCGGGTCAGGCTGCGCAGCAGAGCCGTTTCCGGACGAATCCGGGCGCTCACCTCGCGCAGGGCGAGATCCACGTTCCCTCTTGGCAGATCCACCTTTCGTTGATCACGCACCAACGCAAGATCCTCGTTGTAGATGGTCACAGCCACTTCCTGCTGATCCTCCAGGGTGCTGACGATTTCAGTGGCACCGACCGGGATCCCGGCCGTAAAAACAAACATGACTGTAATGACAAAGGACAGGATCAATCTGAACATGAATCATCTCCCCTAATGGTTATGAAAGTGACCACGAAGTCGCAAGGGCGCGAAGAGAATCAAATGGAAGGCGGAAAGAACCCTGGTGGCTTCGTGTCCTGGTGGCAGATTAATGCTTAACAGATTTTAGAAAAATTGCCAGCGTGTTGACATTCAGGCAGGCTCAAGACCAGCGAACTTGACGAGGAGTTTTTTCGGACCAAAGCGATGAAAATAAATGGTGACCTTCTGGTTATCGCCCTGCCCTTCAAGACGGCGAACGGTGCCGACACCGAATTTGATATGCCGCACCTGCAGGCCGATTCGCAGCCCTTCTTCGGCATCCGGGACAATCCGCACTTCGTCGTCATCGATAAAGGGATCTTCGTCGGAAAAGTCCGGTTCAACCTGGCCGAAGAGTGATGCCAGGTTGTGACCGGCCAATTTGTGCAGGCCACTCGAAACAGGCCGATGGAGAAGGTTTGCAGGGACTTCACCCAGGAAGCGGCTGGGTGGATTGAACTGATAGTCGCCAAAGATACGCCGCCGCCGGGCATGGGTCAGGTACAGTTTGTCCATGGCGCGGGTCATTCCCACGTAACAGAGTCTCCGCTCCTCTTCAAGCTCTTCCAGGCCATTTGCAGAGCGGCTGTGCGGGAAAAGGCCTTCTTCCATACCGACCATGAACACCACCGGGAACTCGAGACCCTTGGCAGCATGCAGCGTCATCAGGGTCACCCGGTCGAGGCTCGGGTCGTACGAGTCAACATCGGTGATCAGGGCCACCTGTTCCAGGTATTCCTCCAGGGTCCCTTCGCTGCCGAAATGCTCTTCCATGCCAGCCAGCAACTGTTCCAGGTTGTCCAGCCGGTTGCGGGCCTCCTCGGTGCGTTCTGCGCGCAGTTGCGGACCATAGCCGATCTCTTCAATCAGTTCTGAAGTCAACTGAGGATAGGGCGTCTCGCTGGCGCGCTGCCTGAAATCATCCATCAGATCGGCAAAAGCTTTGACCTTGGCCGCGGCCGCACCTTTTAGAGCGCCACGTTCCAGGGCCCGGCGACAGGCTGGCAGGAAACCGCCTGATTCCGTTTCGAAGGGCGCAATTTTGTCGACAGTCACCGCGCCGATGCCGCGCGCCGGGACATTGATAATGCGTCGGGCCGAAACAGAATCGGCCGGATTGCTGAGAATCCTCAGGTAGGCCAGGATGTCCTTGACCTCCATGCGCGAGTAGAACTTCAAGCCGCCGAACATCACGTAGGGAATCCGCTCGCTGCGCAACGCCTCCTCAATCACCCGGGACTGGGCATTGGTGCGATAAAAGACCGCGATATCACGCAGGTGTCGGTTATTGCGTTTCAGACGACTGATTTCACTGGCAAGGTAACGACCTTCCTCGAGATCATCCGGGAGGGTTTCGAGGGTCACGCCTTCTCCGGCGTCCTTCTCGGTCCAGAGCTTCTTCACCTTGCGGCCTGACATTATGGGCGACCACGGCACCGGCGGCATCGAGAATCGTACTGGTCGAGCGATAATTCTGCTCCAGCCTGATCGTCTCACAGCCGGGATAGTCACGTTCAAAACCAAGGATGTTGCCGACTTCCGCACCACGCCAGCGATAGATCGACTGGTCGTCGTCACCAACCACACAGAGGTTGCCATGCCCGGAAGCGAGCAGATGGACCAGTCGATACTGAACCTGGTTGGTATCCTGAAATTCGTCGACCAGAATGTAATGAAATCGCTGACGATACTTTTCAAGGACGGTGGGATGATCTTCGAGCAAGCCGGACCGTCTGCATCAGAAGATCATTAAAATCAAGAGCATTGGCCTGCTTCAGACGCTCCTGGTAAAGAGCATAGATACGGGTGATCTGTTCGGTGTGGTAATCTCCGTCATCAAGCTGGTCGGGCCAGAGCCCGCGGTTCTTGGCGCGATCAATGGCCGCAGCGACAGCCTTCGCCTTCAAGGTCTTCTCGTCAATGCCGAGTTCCCGCAAAATGGTTTTAAGCAGGCGCTCCTGATCCTGATCATCATAAATGGAGAAGTTGCGGCCGAAGCCGAGGGCGGCGATCTCCTGACGCAAAATACGCACACACATCGAATGAAAGGTGCTGACCCATAAGCCCTTGATATCACCGAGCAGCCCTTCCAGCCGTGTCCTCATCTCGCCGGCGGCCTTGTTGGTAAAGGTTACGGCCAGGATCTGCCAGGGATCGACCTTGTACTTCTGGATCAGCCAGGCGATACGGTGCGTTAAGGCACGGGTCTTGCCGGAACCGGCTCCGGCCAGCAGCAGCAACGGCCCGGTATCGTGCTGCACTGCCAACTGCTGCATCGGATTGAGTTGGGCCAACAGATCCGCCACTTTACCGATCCTCCAGACTGCGGCTCATCAGGGCACGATTGTAAGCGGTCACGATGTCGCGGCGGGAGATGATGCCGATCAACTGGCGGTGGGTCACCCGGTCAACCACCGGCAGCTGTTCGATATTACGATAACCGATCTTGCGCATGGTCTGATCAAGATCCTCATCGGCGTGGGCGGTAATAACGTCAGTCGTCGCCAGCTCCTTTACGACCACCAGGTTCATCAGATCGCGTTCGAAAACCACCCCCATGAAGTCCTGCACCGAGATGATCCCGGTGAGTTCCCCCTGCGCGTTAATCAGCGGGAAATTGGTGTGCTGGGTCTTCTCAATAAAGCGGGCAAACTGTCCGAGCGTCATATGTTCCGGTATGGTCTCCACCTCACGCACCATGACATCGCCAACCTGCAGCGACTTCATGATATTGCGCTCCTTGCCTGCCTCCAGATCGATGCCGGCGCGAGAGAGTTCCACCGTTTCCAGGCTATCCTTCTTGAAATGCCGGGCGATCGAGGTGCCGATGACACAGGTTAACATGATCGGCACGATGACCTCGTAGCTGTCGGTGATCTCAAACAGTAAAAAGATCGACGTCATCGGCGCATGGGTCGCCGCCGAAAGGAAGGCGCCCATACCGACCAGAGCATAAGCTCCGGGAGCAATAGAGGCCTGCGGGAAAAGCTTGACGGCAATATGACCGAAGGCGCCGCCAGCTACCGCACCGAGGTAGAGGCACGGAGCGAACAGGCCTCCGGGCATACCTGAACCGAGGGTGATTGAGGTCGCCACAGCTTTGACCAGCACCAGCGCCGCCAGCAGATACCAGGTCTGATTACCTTGTAGAACCGATTCCATGAAATCGTAGCCGTTACCAAACACCTGGGGGAAGCCAAAACCGATCAGACCGACCAGCAGCCCACCCAGCAGTGGTTTGGCAAGTTTCGGGATCTTCAGAGCCTCAAAGCGATCCTTGATACGGAAGTGCGTGTCGATAAAGAGCGTAGCCAGGATGCCGATCAGCAGACCGAGCAACACGTAGAGCAACAGCTCCCAATAGCTGTGAACCAGATAAGCCGGTGCAAAGAGTTCAGGAGTGTTGCCGAGCATGGCACGAGAGACAACTGTCGCCATGCCGCTGGCAATAACAATTGATGTAAAACTGGAGAGTTCAAAAGCAGAGAGCAGGACGATTTCCTGAGCGAAGAAGACTCCGGCAATAGGAGCATTAAAAGTAGCCGCCACGCCAGCGGCAGCACCACAGGCAACCAGAACTTTGAGACGATCACCACTCATTTTAAAGAGTTGACCGAACTGGGAGCCGATCGCGCCGCCGATCATGGCGATCGGACCCTCCTGCCCGGCAGAGCCGCCAGCGCCAAGAGTAATTGCCGATCCAAAGCCGCGTGTAAAGATCGGTCTCAGTTGGAGCTTGGCCCCGCGCAGGTTAACCCTCTCGAGAAATCCGGAAAACCCTCCCTTGAGATCCTTGCCAAACCAGTACCACAGGGGAATAACCAGCAAGCCGCCAACAACCGGGCAGAGGACAACGGCCAACCGGGCCGGACTCCACTCTTCCATGGAGTACCCGAATAGCCGCGCACTCTGCTCGAAAATCCCCCAGTGAACGAATTCGATTGTCTTGCGGAAAGCGTAGTTACCCAGACCGCCAAGCAAGCCGATAAGGACGGCCAGAATGATCAAAAAGGTGTTTTCGCTGAGACGGAGACTGTTTTGCAGAGTCTCCAGCAAATGCCGCAGACGTTCCGGGATCACGCTATTTTTCAGGTCATGCATCATGAGTATTTAATCTTCCGGGACAAGGGCCTGAATCATAAAACTTTCAGCCCCGGCCTGCAACCCGTAATTATCCCTGGCAAATCAGCCAGCGGGTCATAATGGCTTCAGATTTTCCCAGCATAACCTCTACAGATCAACTCACCAGGAACTCAAGAACGCTCGACCGCATATTCGTGCACTCAATTCATCTTCGCGGCAAACACTCTTTACGCAAAATGAGGCAGGAGGTAATGCAGATTTACAACCTTGCCGAAAACCAGGACTGCCGGGCGCTCGGCGTGACAGCTACGCTCCGGCAGCTCCTTTAAGGTCGTAATGATCGTCTGCTGGTTTGGCCGGCAAGCGTTTGAAATGATAGCCACCGGCAGATCGGCGGCGACTCCGTCCTTTAAGGCCAGAGAAGCAATATCACTGGCAAAACTCAGGCCCATCAGCACGACGGTGGTGTGATTGGGAATCCGCAGCATGGGCAGCCAATCGGTATTGAGCCGGCTGTCGGCCAGATGTGCCGACACGATTGAGACGTTGGTCGCATAACCACGTGCCGTCAACGGTATGCCGGCAGCAGCCGGCGCAGCGCAGGCGGAGCTGATGCCGGCAATCACCTTGACCTCAATACCCTGCCGCAACAGGAACTCGGCCTCCTCGGCTCCCCGGCCGAAAATGTAGGGATCGCCACTCTTCAGCCGGGCCACCCGCAGGCCTTGCCGGGCGTAATCAAGAATGATCCGGTTGATCTCAGCCTGCTTCAGGCTGTGCAAATTTTTCTGTTTGCCGACATAAACTTGCTTGACCCCGTCCGGGACGATATCGAGGATCTGTTGCGGGATGAGGTGGTCATAAAGGACCACATCCACCTGCTGCATGCAGTGGTAGGCCTGAAGAGTCAGCAGGCTGACATCACCAGGACCGCAACCGATCAGAGTGACCTGTGGCAGTCGGCTCAGGGCCTGTTGACGAGTCTTTTCCGGATCGATAATGCCCTGCTGGCGCTCCTGTTGCTTTTCCCTGGCCAGTTCACCCAGATCGACCGGCAGAGTTGCCCTGATCCGGTCACGCACCACCTGGCCGAGAGTCGGACTGGCACCGTCTGTCGAAACGGCGATTTTCAACGGACCGTAATTGAGCAAAGCCGAAAAGAAGAAATCACATTGTGCCGGGACATCAACAATGTTGACCAGTACAAAGCGCCGCTCCTTTTCTGCAAGGACCAACTCTGCAACCCGGGGATTGCCGGTTGCGTCAATGATGATATTGAATGATTTCAGGTCGGCGGCCTCAACCTGTTTGAGAACCGGATCGACGTTCGATCCAAGAGCTTGAAGTTCAGGCAGGACTGTTTTGGCCAGTAATTTGAAGTTGATCTGATTGTCTGTGAGAACCCGGGCTTTGCGGAAAGCGACCGGACCACCACCAATCAGCAGGATCCGGGGATCTTTGAGTAAAACAGGTAAGCTGGACACATTATGTCTCTTTAGGTGCGGAACGAATCATAGTAGTTGCCGTACCCGTTGATAAAGGGCCTCAGGGGCAACCTCCCCGGCTATACAAATTCCGAGAGGTTCGCCCTCCCGCCGGTAGACATCAAAGCGGGGTTCCTTGACACCATCGTCCCTGCCGACCAGCCGGCTCGTCACGATCCCAAAATCAGCCAACTGGGGCTGGGAACAGCTGTTGCGGCAACCGGAGATTGCCCAGGTTGCTGTGTAGGCGATGTCACCACAGGCCCGGTTAATTTCATCAATGATCCTGCCGGCTACTTCGCGGGTCGGGGCGAGCCCCATCCGGCACTCATGATTCCCCGGGCAGACCCGGAAATTGACCCTCTGTTGCGGCTGGTCAAGGTCGATCCCGGTTTTGGCAAACAGTTGTCTGACCAAAAGGGGGTCCTGATCCGCAGTCAGCGGCAGAGCAATATTCTGATCGGCGGTCAGGACAATGAACCCGCCGGCAACCTTGCTGGCCAGGCTTGCAAGATCAGCCAGAAGAGTCGCCTTGATTTCTCCGGCAAAGACCGGAACAGTCAAAATATTTTCATAGGTTACAGGTTGGGGCGGAGCTTCGATGCGCATGGCCATGACCGATGGTCGCCGGCCAAGTTCGTCCTGCAGCAACTTGCGGAATTCTGTCGCACCGATCTGGTTGAGGAGAAACTTGAGCCGTTTGGGAGGCGGCGTATTGTCTTTATAGATTTTTACTATCGCTTCGATCATCGGCATCAGCCGTTGCTCGGGAACAGCTCTTTCAAGCAGGAAACCCGACTGCGGTTCACGCCCCAGGCCACCGGCGCACCAGAAGTCGAAACGGCAGGCCCCGGGTCGATCTTCGACCAGCACCAGGCCGACATCCTGGATCAGGTGGCGTGCGCCCTGGTATCCGGTCTCGATACCGACCTTAAACTTTTTTGGCAAACCTTCAAAGACTGCGTTACCCGCAAAGTGGGCATGAATTTGCCGAGCGATATTCTGTACCGTCACAAAGCCCGGAGCAAAACCCGTACTGCAGGAGATGCCCCGTACGGCACCACCGCAGGCGCCACGCGAAGTCAGTCCGACAGCCGCCAGTTGTCGAAAAACCTGCTCCAGACATTCATGTCCCAGCCAATGGAACTCGATACTGCCGCGACTGGTCAGATGCAGAATACCGCGGCCAAATTTTTCGGCAATGCGACAGATTGTCGCGGCCTGTTCAACGCTCAGGACCCAGGCCGGGATCCTGACCCGCAGCATCAGATGTCCGTTTTTGTCCTGCTGATAAACGCCATCGAGGCGTAATCTCTGGTAGTCGATGGTCATGGATAATTCTGACGGTTGGTTGCGATCATGCTGCCGATTCTATACCATGGGACAGCCCGGGCTTAACAAAAAAACATCGCACCATTTGCTGCGCCTGCTCCCCTGGATTTATTAGCAAAGCACCCACAGAAGCGCCCCCTGGATTTTTATTCAGGGGGCGCTTCTGTGTTTCACACTTATTTTTTTATTTGCCAACTATTTTTTCTGTTTGCCAACTTTATTTTCATAGCTCATGACGCCGGTCAGATCATGACCGGGTTACTCGACAGTAACACTCTTGGCCAGGTTTCTCGGCTGATCAACATCTGTCCCTTTAAGGACAGCGATATGATAAGCCAGCAACTGCAATGGTATCGTAGTCAGAACCGGCATCAGGTCGTCAACAGTCCGCGGAATCACCAGAACGGTTTCTGCCTTGTCGGCTAGCCCGGTCGACGCCTGATCGGTCACCGCCAACACGCGCCCGCCACGCGCCTGGACCTCTTCCATGTTGGCGGCCACTTTATCAAATGTTTCATTATACGGCGCAATCACCACCACTGGCAGTTGCTCATCGATCAGGGCAATCGGTCCGTGCTTCATTTCACCGGCGGGGTAGCCCTCGGCATGAATGTAGGAGATCTCCTTGAGCTTGAGCGCCCCTTCCAGGGCAATCGGGTACTGGTTGCCGCGACCGAGATAGAGAAAATCCCGGGCGTGCATCAGGCCATAGGCAGCCTGTTCTATGGCAGCGTCCAGCTCCAGGCAATTCTCGACCTTGCGCGGCAGGCTGACCAGTTCCTTCAGCATCTGACGCCTGACCTCCAGGTCAAGAGTGCCGAGAACCCGCCCGAGGTGAAGAGTGAATAAATAAAGAGCGACCAGTTGGGTCGTAAACGCCTTGGTCGAGGCCACGCCTATTTCCGGCCCGGCATGGGTATAGATGACGCCGTCACTCGCACGCGCAATGGAGGACTCAACCACATTGCAGATTGCCAGAACCTTGCCGTTTTTGTCATGGGTTTCACGCAAAGCCGCCAGAGTGTCGGCCGTTTCGCCACTCTGACTGATCAAGAGCGTCAAGGTCTTTGCCGTAACCAGCGGGTCACGGTAACGGAATTCACTGGCGATATCGACCTCAACCGGAATCCTGGCATGTTTTTCGATCAGGAACTTGCCAACCAGGGCCGCATGCCAGGAGGTGCCGCAGGCAACAATATAGATTCGTTCCAGGCCTTTCAACTCTGCGTCGTCAAGATTGAGATGCTCGAGGAAAACCTCGCCATGATCCTCACGAATCCGCCCGGCAATCGTGTCGGCAATCGCCCGTGGCTGTTCATAGATCTCCTTCAGCATAAAGTGACGATAGCCGTCCTTCTCGGCCATAACCGGGCTCCAGGTAATGGTTTTTGGAGTTTTTTCAACCGGGACTCCGGACAGTGTGGTGATCGCCATGGTTTGAGCGGTAAAAACCACAAGTTCGCCGTCTTCGAGAAAAATCATTTCCCGGGTGTGGGCGAGCATGGCCGGGATATCGGAAGCGACAAAATATTCGCCCAGGCCTTGCCCGACAACCAGGGGCGAACCCTGCTTGGCAGCGATCAGTTTATCCGGTTCCTGTTCACAGATCATCGCCACAGCGTAAGCGCCACGCACTTCGAAGAGAGCGTTGCGCACTGCCGTTTCAAAATCACCGCACTGCTTGTAATGCTGCTCAACCAGATGGGCGATGATCTCGGTGTCGGTCTCCGAATTAAAATGATGGCCCTGCTCGCGCAGACGGGTCTTTAGATCAAGGTAATTTTCGATAATGCCGTTGTGCACGACCACGAACCCGCCTGCCTTGTGCGGGTGAGCATTCACTTCCGATGGCCGCCCGTGGGTCGCCCAACGCGTATGGCCAATGCCGGGCTGACCGAGCAAAGGCCGCTCGCCAAGATTTTTTTCCAGGTTGAGTAGTTTGCCTTCAGCACGACAGATGTTGATTTTGCCGCAATTTATGGTCGCAATCCCGGCCGAATCATACCCACGGTATTCAAGCTTCCTCAAACCATCCAGAACGATTGCCGTTGCTTGCTGGGAACCGATATATCCAACGATACCGCACATAAGGACCTCAATCAGTAAAACGTGAAAGGTGAAAAGTCAAAGACGTAATCGGCCGAATTCACTGCGTGTCGCGTTTCTTCCGTTTCTGTCGATTACGCTCGGCCCAACCCTCAATGTTCTTCTGTTCCGCACGGGTAATGGCCAAAGCATCCGGAGGGACATCCCTGGTAATCGTCGAACCGGCAGCGATCAAGCTGCCGCGACCGATGGTCACCGGGGCGATGAACTGGGTGTCGCTGCCGACAAACACATCATCTTCGATGGTTGTCTGGTACTTGTTGACACCGTCGTAGTTGCAGGTGATGGTACCGCAGCCGATATTGACGTTTTTGCCAAGAATCGCATCGCCGATGTAGGTCAGATGGCTGGCTTGTGATTTCTCACCGATCACAGCCTTCTTGGTTTCAACGAAATTGCCGATCTTGTTGTTGCCGGCCAGCACGGTCCCGGGCCGCAGGTGCGCCATCGGCCCGACGGCACAGGCCTCACCGATGATCGATTCACTTAGCACTGAGCCGGATTTCAGATGCACTCGGTCACCGATGGTGCAGTCGGTAACAACCACGCCCGGCTCGATTTCACAATTACAGCCGATATTTGTCTTGCCCCGCAGGTGGACCCCGGGGTGAATCAGTGTGTCAGGGCCGATGACAACGTCCGGATCAATGTACGCTGCCGCCGGGTCAATCAGGCTTACTCCGGCACGCTGGTGGCTTTCGTTGATGCGCTGGCGCAGCAGAGCTCCCGCCTGGGCCAGTTGTACCCGATCATTAATTCCCATCATTTCCTCCGCATTTTCCATCAGCAGAGCCTCGACTCGCGCCCCGGCTTTACGGGCAGCAGCCACAACATCGGTGAGATAATATTCGCACTGGACATTGCGGTTATCCAGTTGCCGCAGAAGACTGAACACCTGCGGTGCCCTGAAAAGATAAATCCCGGTATTAACCTCTTTGACCTGACGCTCCGTGCTGGAGGCATCTTTTTCTTCAACAATCCGTTCGACGCCGTTCGAACCACGAAGAATCCGACCATAGCCTGTGGGATCGGTCAAATGCGCGGTCAAGACCGTCATACCTGCAGAGTTGTCGTGATGGTGCTGCAACAGCGCTCGCAAGGTGGTCTCACGCAACAAAGGGACATCGCCACAGAGCAGCAGAAGATCACCTGTGAAGCCTTGCAGCGAATCTTCGGCACACTGCAGGGCGTGACCGGTGCCGAGTTGTTCTGCCTGCAGGGCAAAGGTCACATTTTCGTTGGCCAATGCCGTACGGACCAGATCGGCACCATGACCGATAACGGCAATAATCGGTGAGGCATTGAAAGCTCTGGCGACCTTTACAACGTGAACCAGCATCGGCCTCCCGGCGACCGCGTGAAGCACCTTGGGCAAGGCAGATTTCATCCGGGTTCCCTGGCCCGCCGCCAGGATCACTGCAGCTAATTTTCTCGGCATTATTGTCGCTCCTCAATTTAGAACACGATATTATTTCTGAATGGCCGTAAAGGTCAAGCTGAGACATCGCTGAACCGGCATCAGTCGCCCTTTGGAAGCCTGTTCGATCATCGATTCAGGTTTCTCTTTGCCATCGAATCGATGCTCCAGTATATTAAGCTGTATTTTACATAAAGGATGGGCCAAAAAAAATGGGCAGTCGCGGGCAAGTCACAGAGCTGCTTAACCAGCTTGAACATGATATGAAACATCTTGAAATCACTTACGAGCAATATTTCCTCGGCATGGAGAAACGCTCACCCGAACTACTGCGCCAGAAAATCACCCTGCGCATGCGCAAAATGCTCAATCATTACATTCCCCAGATTGACCTGCGTTACCGTTTGCAGAGCATGTCTAGCCGCTTCAACAGTTATACCGGGTACTGGGATCGCATCCAGCGCCAGATTGACGAAGGAAAATACGAGCGCCACACAGCACGCATTCAGCGATATGCAAAAGCGAATTCACCACATCAGGATTTTACCGAGGCAAGACCTGCTGTTGACCCTGTTGACAGCCTCTACGAAGACCTTGTTGACGCACACCAGCGTTGCCACCTGCGCCCACCTAACAGAGCCCAGGTTGTCAGCTTCCTGGCCAAGCAGGAAGAAACCATCAAGCAGCGCTTTGGTGACAAGCAGGTTGACTTTGTGGTTGTCATGGAGGAGGGCAAACCGAAGATCAAGGTGCGGGCCAAACGTTGAAAAATTCGCAAAAGATCTCGCATTACGGCTTTTCAACCCTGTAAGTTGTCGTTTGTAGCTGGCCGTTTCATAACATATCGCGGGGCGGGTGGGCCAAATAATGACCAATCAACGCAGCAAAGCAGCGATGGTTCTGGGCGGCGGCGGCATCATGGGCGCGGCCTATGAGATAGGCTGCCTGGCCGCTCTCGATCGACTCTTTTGTCCGGGCTTCTCGACACGCCGATTCGACACTCTCATTGGCATTAGTGCTGGCTCGGTCATCGCCTCCCTGGTGGCTAACCATATTGACCCGGGCGGCCTCTACAAGACCATCGCACGCAATGAGCTTACCGTTTTCAACTGGCGCCGGAGAGATGTTTACCGTTTTGACTGGTGGGCTGTGTTCCGTGCCCTGGCCGGCCTGCCCCGCGACCTGCTGCACATTGTCCAGCACTACCGGAAGAACAGCTGGGAATTCAGCCTGAGTGATCTGCCGCACCTTCTCCAGGAGCAGTTTCCGGCCGGACTTTTCTCGCTGACTCCCCTTCAGACCTACCTCTGCAATTCGTTTCGAAACGAAGGTCTCTGCGACGATTTCAGCCGCCTGAACCGTGAACTTTTCATACCGGCATACGACCTCGATTCGGGAGAAAGGGTTGTTTTCGGCACAGCAGAGCACCAAAGTCTCCATATTTGCCAGGCGATTACGGCCTCAAGCGCCATTCCCTTCTTCTTTCAGCCTTATCGCATCGGTCAGCACTCCTACCTCGATGGTTCGGTTGGAAAAGTTCTGCATATCGACATCGCCATTGAAAATGGTGCAAAGCTGATCGTTTTGATCAACCCGCGGGTTCCCTTCAGGAACGATCGGGAAATCACCTGTCTGCCTTCTCTCTCATACGGCAAATGTTCGCAGATCGACGAACTTGGTTTCCTCCTTACATGGGAGCAAGCAAAGCGGATCGAGTGCAGGGAGAAGTTGACCCTTGCTCTTGATTACTATCGGCAGGCAAATCCTGAAGTTGACATCCTTCTGTTCGAGCCACAGGTCGATGAGGCCCTGCTCTTTCTTCAAGGGGCCATGTCAATATCCGCCCGTAATCAGATCATGAATTATGGCTACCAACTGACCCTCGCCGGGTTGAAGAAAAACTACCAGGAGTTGTCCAGGGTCTTTGCCAAACATGGCATTCAGACCACGGAAAGGAACCTCGAGAAGGCTCCACCCGAATAATTTGTTTTGAAAAACTGGCCATTTCATCCATCTTGAAAGATAACTTTTCCAGTTGATTGACGAGCAGGAAACCTGTCGGTACAGTTAATACACCGTGGGGACCTTATGAAAATTGTATTTTGCACCCTCCATGTACGTCGCTCCACACAGGCTGTTGCGCTGGCTGCCGGATGCCTGGCCGCGGCCCTTCCCGCTGAACTACGTAAATCCTGTACCCTGGTCGATTGCTTTCCGGAGCAACCGGATCAAGAGATTCTCTCGGCAATTATGGCTTCTGAGCCAGATCTCGTTGCCTTTCCAGTTTACGTCTGGAATCGCCTGCGCATCATTGATCTTGCCAGAGAGCTGCACCAGCTGGCCCCACGGCTTATTCTTGTGGCCGGAGGACCGGAAGCAACTGGTGATGCCTCCGGTTTGTCGACTGCAGCCCCGTGGACAGCACTGGTCCACGGCGAAGGCGAGGCGGCCCTGGTCGGGTTGCTTGATGCATTGACACATGGTTTTCCGGACCGGCCACTACCCGGGGTAACGCTGATGCTTGAGAGTGGTCCGTTATCGGGCGAGGAACATTGCCCACACGACCTCAGCAGAGCGGCCTCGCCATGGCTGAGCGGTGTCCTTAAAGCTGAAAGGTCAGGGGGGGTACTCTGGGAGGTCGCACGCGGCTGTGCTTTCTCCTGCGATTATTGTTTCGAGGCCAGAGGCCACACCGGCGTCCGACATATCGACCGGCAACGCCTGGAAGAAGAGCTTGAGCTGTTTTCCGGGAAGGGCATCAGCCAGGTCTGGATTCTTGATTCAACGTTCAACTATCCTCCGGAGCGCGGCATCGCCCTGCTGGAACTGCTGCTTGACAAGGCCCCCCATCTTCACTATCACCTGGAGGCCAAGGCCGATTTCATCGACCGTCACACGGCCAGTCTGTTGGGGGAGTTAAACTGTTCCGTGCAGCTGGGGCTGCAGTCGATTCGCGAGCAGGTTCTCAGAACCATTCACCGCCCGCTTGACCTAGAAGTCCTTGCAGAAAAAATTCACCTCCTGGACGCTGAAGGCGTCATTTATGGGGTTGATTTGATTTATGGCCTGCCGCAAGACAACTATGCCGGCTTCAAAGACAGTCTGGATACGGTATTAAGCTTCTCGCCAAATCACATTCATATCTTTCCTTTGTCCATTCTTCCCGGCACCAGGTTGGCTCAGTTCCGTGACCGTTACGAAATCGAGGCGCAGCCAGCCCCCCCCTACGAGCTGATTTCATCAAGCAGCTGGACCAGAGAGGAAATGGAACTCTGTCGGCGACTGGCCGCCACAGTTGATATCTTTTACAATACCGGTCGCGCGGTAGCATTCTTCCCGGCCATTTTACAGGCATTACAGAGTCGGCCCAGTGATCTTTTTGAAGGTTTTTTTATATGGGCCCTGCAGCAAAAGGATATCGATTACGAAGCGCTGCTGACTCCTTCCCGCTGGGCAGCGGATGACGTCTATCGCTTGATACAAGGGTATCTTTGTCATCGACTGCAGGAAACCGGACAGGGGCATCTGGTCAGCGTGTTCCTCGACCTGCTCTGTTACCACTTCCACTATGCAGAGACATTGCTTGGAGAGGAACTTTTACCGCCAATGGACAGGAGTTTCCTGCAAACAAACTTGTGGGAAACCCCTTTGCAGCGTTCAGCAAAATGTCGGCTGGTGCCGTTTGCTTACGAAATACTGGATTTGCTGGAAATGGAAGAGATGCAACCGGAAGAGATTGCCTGCCTGTTCCGGCCCGTTGGCTCGGTTGCACTCTTCATAAGACGAGACAATGAAGTATTCTGTGAATCTTTAAGCGAGGAGATGCTGCGTCTTTTGAAGCAAAGCGATGGCAGCCTCAGCCCAAAAGACATTTTCGCCGGCAGCCTGTCACAGGCTACCGGCGAAGAATTGGTCCAATTTGCCGTCAGCGAAGGGCTGCTGCAACCGTCAGAACAATTTACTCACTGAGCAGCAGGCAGAACTCTTCGCAGCTTCGCCGGCTGGATTCAGCTGTAGATTCAGGCAACGGCTTTCATCCGCTCAACATAACGGGGCCGTTCAACAATAAACGACTTTATTTCACGGACATCGGGAACCCGACCGGCGATACGAACAACATCATCTATCAACAGCGCCGGGGCAACATACACCCGACAATCAACCATCTTGCGACGATCGCAGAACAGATGAACCTCGGCACGCACGTCCATCTCGTTCAGAGCCTGACGAACATTGGCAAGAAGGTGTTCACCGCGTTGTCCTGCATCAGGTCTACAGAGAATATCTATACGCATGATGAAATCCTTTCCTTTAATTATGACCATTTTTATCAATTATATAATTCTAAATTAAAAAGGCAAGTCTTTTGTGACGGCAGGCTGGCTTTTGGTTCATCATCAAACAAGGGAATTAACGCGGCGGCGGACTGCTGCCATAGAGGATACGCAGAGCACGTTTGGCCCTGGCCACCAGACGGATCGAGTTGATCGGCTTGGCGATAAAGTCGAAGAAACCCATTTCGAGCAAACGGGCCTCTTCTTCCGGGGAAGATATTGAAGAGAGGGCAATGACGGGGATATGCTTAATACTCAGATCCCCCTGCATTGCGCGGAACATTTCGTAGCCATCCATTCTTGGCATGACGGTATCAACAATGGCCAAATGGGGTTTTTCCTTCAGAACAATCTTGAGGCCGTCGGCACCATTGGCCGCTTCATGAAGACCGTAGCCTTCTTTTCTCAGCGCGGCGACAGCCGCAGAGCGAACCAGGGCCTGGTCATCGACGACCAGCACTGTCCACCAGCTCTCCGCTTCATGGCCCTGCTGAATGATTTTGAGGTAGTGGCGGTTAACAGCAGCCTGGATTTCCGTGGGAGTGGTGACGCAAGGGACAATTCGCAGGCCGGACCGAAAAGAAAGTGTATCGATCGCTTCTATGTCGAGGGGGTTGACCATGGCCAGGAAAAGGGCCCCCCCTTCCATCTTCAACGGGAACAACAATTTCTGCATCGCCGTGTCAGCATCACAAATATCAAGCAGTTCTTTGCTGAAACTTGCCCGGGCGATATTGGAGACCGTCTTGAAACCAAATTGACGGGCCAGTGCCGCAGCGATATCGCGCTCATTGACCACACCCATTTCTTCAAGAACCTGACCAAGACGAAGGCCGGTACCCTTCTGTTTTCCCAGAGCAATCTCAAGCTGGCTCGCCTCGACAACTTTAGCCTCTACCATGATTTCGCCGAAACGCTTGCGCTTAGCCATACACCCTCATGAGCCGGAGAATTGCCCCTCTCAACATCAAGCCCTTCATACTAACAACTTTCCTTTGAAAATCCAAGTATTTCAGAGGCTATGGCGACCCGCAGCAGAACTCTCACGGCCCGGCAACAGGCTCCAGCGGTGCAAGCGTTTCGAAACTGATTGTCAGCCCAGTACTGTCTTCGTCAACCTTGATGCAGCAGCCTCCTTCGGGGATCTCAGAAGCTATCATGGCACGTCCTATTCTGGTCTCGAGGTGATGCTGCAGGTAACGCTTCAGAGGCCTTGCTCCGTAAACAGGATCATAAGCTGTCCTCGCAACAAAACTGCGCGCGGCCGGAGTCAACACAAGGGTGACCCCCCGACCCATCAGTCGCTGCTGCAACTCTTTGATCTGCAGATCGACAATCTGTTCTGTTTCCGGCAGAGTCAGGGGTTTGAACATAATAATATCATCAACCCGGTTGAGGAATTCCGGCCTGAAACCACTTCGCAGATCACGCAGCACCCATTCCCGGGCTGATTCCTTGATCAAACCATCACCAGTCACCCCTTCGATGAGATGCTGGGAGCCGATATTGGAAGTCATAATGACTACCGTATTCTTAAAATCCACGGTCCGGCCATGGCTGTCGGTGATACGTCCGTCGTCGAGAACCTGCAACAGCACATTGAAGACATCCGGATGGGCCTTTTCTATCTCATCGAACAACACCACGCTGTAGGGATGGCGCCGAACGGCTTCGGAGAGCTGGCCACCCTCCTCGAAGCCAACGTAGCCGGGTGGCGCACCGATCAAACGACTGACCGCATGCTTCTCCATGAATTCCGACATGTCGATCCGCACCATGTTCTCCTCGCTGTCGAACAGGGCTTCGGAGAGCGCCCTTGCCAGTTCAGTTTTACCGACGCCAGTCGGCCCCAGGAAGATAAATGAACCGATCGGTCGACGTGGGTCCTTGATGCCGGCCCTGGCACGGATAACGGCATCGGCAACCAGCTGTACAGCCTCATCCTGACCGACCACTCGCTGATGCAGGGTCTGGTCGAGCTTGAGCAACTTTTCCTTCTCACCTTCGACCAGGCGGGTGACGGGTATACCGGTCCAGAGAGCGACAATGCCGGCGATCTCATCCTCCGTCACCTCTTCACGCAACAGGCGTGTACCGTCATCCCCGTCAGCGAGCTTTGATTCCGCCGCGTGCAGTTGCTGCTCCAGTTCCGGCAGACGCCCGTGCTTGAGCTCAGCAGCGCGATTCAAATCATATTCCCGTCCGGCAACTTCAATCTGCTGACGGGTTTTCTCGATTTCCTCCCGCAAGGACTGAAGCTTCTTGATCCCCTCTTTCTCATGCTCCCACTGCGTCATTAACGTATTCGACTGATGACGCAGGTCAGCCAATTCCTTGCGCAGATGCTCAAGCCGCACCTGGCTGGCTTTGTCCTTCTCCTTTTTCAGGGCAGCTTCTTCGATCTCCAGTTGCATCACCCGCCGGGTTACTTCATCAAGATCGGTTGGCAACGAATCGATCTCGGTGCGAATCATGGCACAGGCCTCATCGACCAGGTCAATCGCCTTGTCTGGCAAAAAACGGTCGGAGATGTAACGATGGCTCAGGGTGGCTGCAGCCACCAGTGAATTATCCAGGATTCGTACGCCGTGATGAACTTCGAAACGATCTTTCAGTCCACGCAGAATACTGATGGTATCTTCAACCGTCGGTTGTTCTACCAAAACTGGCTGGAAGCGCCGCTCCAGGGCTTTGTCCTTTTCGATATACTGACGATACTCGTCGAGGGTCGTTGCACCCACACAGTGCAACTCACCTCGCGCCAGCATCGGCTTCAGCATGTTACCGGCGTCGATAGCCCCTTCCGCTTTGCCAGTGCCAACAATGGTATGCAGCTCATCGATGAAGAGTAGAATCCGGCCATCACTTTGACGAATCTCGTTGAGGACGGCTTTCAGTCGCTCTTCGAACTCACCGCGGTACTTGGCGCCAGCAAGCAACGACCCCATATCAAGGGCAAAAATTGTTTTGTCCTTCAAACCCTCAGGGACATCTCCACGGACGATTCGTTGCGCCAACCCTTCGACGATCGCCGTCTTGCCGACCCCGGGCTCACCGATCAGGACCGGATTGTTCTTGGTTTTACGCGACAGGATGCGGATCACCCGCCGGATTTCGCCATCCCGGCCGATCACCGGATCGAGCTTGCCTTTCTGGACCTCCTTGACCAGGTCGCGGCCATACTTCTCCAAAGCCTCGTAGGTCCCCTCGGGGTCGGCGCTGGTCACTCTTTGATGCCCCCGCACGGCAGTCAATGTCTGGAGGAGTCGATCGCGGCTCAGATTAAACTGCTGCAGCACCCTGCCCACGGCTGTTTTACTGCCTTCATCAGTCATCACCAGCAGCAGATGTTCGACACTGATAAAATCGTCCTTGAGCCGCTTGGCCTCTGTTTCGGCTTTGACAAGCAATTGATTGAAGCGCTGAGTGACATAGATCTTGCCTGATTCAACACCGGCCCCCGAGACCGAAGGCAGGCGTTGCAATTCAGACCGAACCGCGTCGATCACGGCCCCGGGATCGATATCGAGCCGTTGCACAAGTCGCGTCACGAGACCACCCTCCTGTTCAAGGAGCGCCAATAGCAGGTGCTCACCATCGACTTCGACATGGCCATTCCGGACCGCCAAACTCTGGGCCGACTGGATTGCTTCCTGGGTTTTTTGGGTCATACGGTTAAGATCCATAATAGTTCTCCCTGGACTCTTCAAATATTTGTATGCGCTAAGAGTTTATCCAACTCCTGACATATTGCATCTTCGCAAATTCGAACCTAATGTAGTGACCCGGTCGCACCATTTCAAGAATCCACCGGCAAATAAAACACACTCTGATCACATCTTCGCTGGAAAGGCTTTCCACATCGGGCCAGCATCTATATAATGCCCGGCGATTATGAATAAATATATTTCGGCAGATTCTCAGGCAAAGCTGCGACAGGAAATTCTCGAAGCCTCCGGCAACGAAGTTTTCTGCATCGGGCGTACCGATTCGGAGCAGGTGGTTGTCGATCTGGAAATTCTTGCCCGTGGCAACCGCGAAGCGGTCCCCACCATACTTCAGGGCTGCCGCCCCGGTGATGTCCTTATCCACAACCATCCGAGCGGGCACCTCGAACCTTCACGTCCAGACCTGGACATTGCCGGCAACCTTGGCTCCCTGGGAGTCGGGTTTTACATTGTCAACAACCAGGTCAGCAAACTCTACCGGGTTGTTGAAGCCTTTGTCCCGACGCAGGACAAAACCCTTGCATATGAACAAGTCACGGCGCTGCTCGGGCAGGGAGGCAAGGTCTGTCAAAATCTTCCCGGATTTGAAGACCGTCCCGAACAGCTGCGAATGGCGTTCGCAGTCACGGAAGCTCTCAATCATCACCGCATAGCCATGATCGAAGCTGGTACAGGCACGGGCAAGAGCCTCGCCTACCTGGTTCCGGCCATCCTCTGGACCATTGCCAACAACGAGCGCGTGGTTGTCTCTACCAACACTATCAATTTGCAGGAGCAGCTCATCCGCAAGGACTTGCCATTCCTGCAGCGCGCCACCGGACTTGATTTTCGGGTTGAGCTGGTCAAAGGCCGATCGAATTACCTCTGCAAACGTCGGCTGGAGACAGCCGCCGCCGAGCCCGGCCTTTTTGACACTGAACATGTCGGTGAGCTGAAGGCGTTGCGTGACTGGGCAGAACAAACCAACGACGGCTCCCGTGAGGACCTCTCTTTTCTGCCGCAGGGGGCGCTGTGGGAAGAGGTCTGCTGCGAAGCGGACCAGTGCAGCCGCAGCCAGTGCCCGTATTTTAACAGCTGTTTCTTTCATCAGGCCAGACGGCGGGCCGCCCGCGCCGACATCCTGGTGGTTAATCACGCCCTGCTTCTGGCAGACCTCTCTTTGCGACAGCAGACCGACAATTATTCAGCCCTGGCTGTCCTGCCGCCATTTTCCAGGCTGGTGATAGACGAGGCCCACCACCTGGAAGAAGTTGCAACGCGCTATTTCAGCACCCAGGTCACCCGTTTTGCCTTCGCCCGCGTTCTCAACCGACTGCGCCATCCCCGCAAGCCACAGCGCGGTCTGCTGCCGCGGCTTGTCGTACAACTTGGACAATCCCTTGACGACAGCAAGGATGCTCTCTACAGGGATTTGCATGAGCGTATTGAAAGTCTCATCAACCAACGCCAGGAATTGCTCGATCGAGCGTTTGCCGAGCTTGATCAGGCCGGTCAGGATTTATCAGAAGCCCTTGGCACTGAGCTTCGTGACGGCCTGGAGATCCGCCAGCGGCTGATCCAGACTTTTACCGAGGGTCCCGCATGGCAAAAGGTGGAGGGCTTGTTGCGTAGCCTGGCCCGTGCGACAGGCGACTTCGGCGACTCGCTGCAGGACCTTCTGAAGGCCTTGCGCAAACTCCCTGACGATGCCGCCGAGGCGACACGCTCGACCTGCACGGACCTTGCCGGCATCAGCATGAGACTTCGGGCCATTGCTGAACATTTGCAGGCCTTTGTCGCCAGAGACCCAAGGTCATGTGCCTGGTTTGAAATCAGCACCGGACGTATCGGGCGCGGCGAAGGAATCATTACCCGTCTCTGCACGGCACCGCTGGAGGTCGCACCGCTCTTGCGGGAAACGCTTATGGAGCGCATGCAGACCGTTGTCCTGACCAGTGCAACCTTGACCGTGGGAGGCCGTTTTGATTATCTGCGTCAGCGGACCGGCCTCAACGACCTTGAGACCGGACGTCTCTCTGAGCTGCTGCTTGCGTCACCCTTCGATTTCAGAAAACAGGCTCTGCTGGCAGTTCCCACCGACATTCCTGAACCCGGTCGTCCAGGATACGCCGAAGCGGTCCGCGACCTGACCGAACAGGCTCTGCTCGCCGCCGACGGCCGCAGCTTTGTCCTCTTTACCGCCTATAGCCTGTTGCGTCGCATACATGGCGAACTATCACCGGGACTGGCCGCTCGCGGCTACCAGGTTCTGCGTCAGGGTGAAGCCACCCGCCACGACCTGTTGCAGAAATTCAGCCAGGATCCGACCAGCATTCTGTTTGCCACCGACTCTTTCTGGGAAGGGGTCGATGTCCCGGGGCGAGCCCTGGAGCAGGTCATCATCGCCAGACTGCCCTTCAAGGTGCCCACGGAGCCGATCCTCGAAGCACGCGCCGAAGCGATCGCCCAGGCCGGCGGCGACTCCTTTATGGATTACACGGTTCCCCAGGCGGTCATTCGCTTCCGGCAGGGGTTCGGCCGTCTGATCCGCCATCGTACGGATCGTGGCGTCGTCCTGATTCTCGACAGCCGTGTCGTCAGGCGCGGTTACGGTCGTCTGTTTTTGAATTCCCTGCCAGACGTCCCCGTATCAACCGTGCCGCAATCTGAACTGATCCAGACCATCAGAGACTTCTTCAGGGAGCAAGAAAAGGACCCCGACGACTAGCACGACGCAGCTCCTGCAACAAAATCATGTCACCAACTACAGTCAACAAATCGTTGACAAGCTGCATCGCCTGTGATAACAGACGGAAACTCTTTTCTAGGCAATGGAGCGATTCATGTTCAAGGCAGCAGCAACCACCGTAGCGGCACAGGCAGCCCGAGCTAACAGCGCGGCGGCGGCCGCTTGCCGGGAGTTTGCTCATTGCCTTGAGAACTGATTGATCCTTTTACCAGATCAAGGCCATGGGCAACCGCCCATGGCCTTTTTACTTTGACAAAATGAGTTGGAGGAGATCATGCGCAACAATATCGTTCATATCGGGGCCGGCGAACTGACTTACGAAATTCGGGCCATCGTGGAGATTGCCGACAAGCTTAAAGCCCTCGGCATCAAGACCAACATGGAGAACATCGGCGACCCGGTTGCCAAGGGTGAAGTCATCCCGCTGTGGATGAAGCAGATCGTCGCCGATCTGGCCATGCAGGATTGCAGCTACGGATATTGCGCAACCAGGGGAGTCCTGGAGACCCGTCAGTTCCTCGCCGAGATGACCAATCGCCGCGGCAAGACACAGATCACGGCCAACGACATCATTTTCTTCAACGGGCTGGGTGATGCAATCCAGAAGGTTTATGGCCTGTTGCGGCGCGAATCCCGCGTGATCGGACCCTCACCGACCTATTCTACCCATTCGTCCGGTGAGGCCGCCCATGCCGGCCAAAGTCCGATCTGCTACCGTCTCGATCCGGCCAACAAATGGTATCCCGACCTTGATGATCTGCGTCTCTCGATCAAGTACAATCCGACCATCTCCGGCATCCTGATCATCAATCCGGACAACCCCACCGGAGCCGTCTGGCCGGAGCGCATCCTTACGGAAATGGTGGCGATCGCCAAGGAGTACGATCTCTTCATTATTGCCGATGAGATCTATCAGAACCTGGTCTACAACGGCCAATCGACCAAGCCGATTTCCGACCTGATCGGAGATGTGCCAGCCATCTCCATGAAGGGAATCAGCAAGGAACTGCCCTGGCCCGGGTCTCGCTGCGGCTGGATCGAGGTCTACAATGCCGACAAGGATCCGATGTTCAAACGCTACATCCAGAGCATCGTTGACTCGAAAATGGTCGAAGTCTGTTCAACAACTCTGCCGCAGAAAGCGATTCCGCCCATCCTCAGCCACCCTGAGTATCCGGCCTGGCTTGAGGAGCGCGATCACCCGCTATGAAAAATTCTCCAATATCGCCTACGAGATTCTCAAAAAAGTTCCGGGAATCAAGGTCAACCGGACCAACGGGGCTTTCTACATGAGCGTTGCGTTCAAGGACGGCAGCTCAATAACAGGCAGACCCTGCCGATCGAAATCCCGGAAGTTCACGAAATGGTCGAAGAACCTGGTCAACCAGCCGGGCGTCTCTCCGGACAAACGGTTCGTCTATTACCTGCTGGCTTCAACCGGGATTTGCGTCGTGCCGCTGTCGTCCTTCTTCACGCCCGAACAGGGCTTCCGCATCACCCTGCTGGAACGGGACGAAGCAACCTTCACCCGCATTTTCAAAAATATTGCGGACAATATTACGAAATACCTGGAATCAGGCAGCGAATAATAGCAGAGACAAAAAGGCCGGCACTAAAACGCCGGCCTTTTTGGTATACTGCTTGGAGTCTGTCAGTTTAATCCGAAAACGTCTGCTCCGACTCGAGCTGACCATATCTGGCTTGTATAAATCGATCTCTCTCTGGAGCTCCCGGGACCCGCATGCTCACTCCAAATCAGACTCAAACATGACACACTGATCACCTCAACAGATCAGTTGGTCAATTTCTTGCCGACGGAGCCCGACACGAAAGCGAGTGGGGCATCGGTGCGGAGATGGAAAAACTGGTTCTCGATGCCCGGACCGGCGAAGCCGCCGCGTTCTCCAGAATCGAGGCGTTACTGGCAGAATTGGCAAAAACCGGCGACTGGCAGCGAGCTTCGTGAGGGGGCCCGACTGATCGGCCTGCAAGGTCCGCATTCGTCCGTCACTCTCGAGCCTGGCGGCCAACTGGAGCTTTCCGGACAGCTCTGTGCCGACCTATTCTGCAATTGCAGCGATTTCTCGCGGCTATATTGCCAATGCCGTCGCGGCCTGCGACAAACTGGGCCTGGTTCTGGTCGGTTTGGGCACACAGCCTTTCAGCCGCCTGGAAGAGATCGAATGGACGCCCAAGTCCCGTTACGACATCATGGGACCCTACATGCTGAAAACCGGCGATATGGGCCAGCGCATGATGAAACAAAGCGCCGGATTACAGGTTAACCTGGACTTCAGAGACGAAGCCGACTGCATGAGAAAGCTGCGCCTGGCCCAGGCATTCGCTCCCCTGCTTTACGGGCTTTTCGCCAATTCACCGATTCTGGACGGACAACCAAGCGGTTTTTTGACCACGCGCGGCGAAATCTGGTCGCGAACCGATCCTGACCGGACCGGGCTGCTGCCTTTTCTCGACAAACCGGAGGCAGGCTTTATCGACTACGTCGAATACGCTCTCGATGTACCGATGTACTTTATCATTCGCGACGGCCAGTATATTGACCTGACCCAACAACCCGTCAAGTTTCGCGACTACCTGGCCTCGGGTCACAACCAGCACCGGGCAACCCTTGCCGATTGGGATCTGCACTTGTCGACTCTCTTTCCCGAAGTTCGACTGCGCCCGCAGATCGAGGTGCGCTGCGCTGACAGCCTGCCTCCACATCTGGTCCTGACCGTGGCGGCTCTGCTCAAAGGGCTGATGTACGACGAACAAGCATTCAAAACGGCCTGGGAATACTGCCGGCCGGATTCGCAGGCAGAGGTCGCAAAAGCCTGTCGACAGGCATGGCGGCTGGGATTAAGGGCCCCCTGGAAAGAAGGGACCCTGCAGGATCTGGCTCGAACCTGCCTGGCTTTGGCACGTGGTGGCCTTGACCGTCAACAATTCCGTCGCGGCCAGGAGCGGAGCGAAAGCCATTTTTTAAACGGCCTCGACAGCATCGTCGGAAGTGGTGTCACCCTTGCCGAAAAGCTCTTGCAAAACTGGCATGGAAGCCGTCAGGAAAAGCTTAAATCATTGGTTGAGCATTGTGGATTTTTCGATGTTTCCTCTACCACTCTCAATCGGGATTGTTCAGAAGCGCAGTTAAAAGCTGTGGACTGATCATCATTTTTTCGCGACATGCGCCGTTTTTTTCTGGTCGTTGCAAGTTAGGATACAAACCATCAAGGGTTCGTTATGGCAAACGGACCGGCGATTTTTAACCTTCTTCACCTCCTCCAACCAAGGCCGACCCCGACACGGGGTCGGCCTTGGCGTTTCATCACCCTGGAACGCTGCCCGGCATGACCTCAAAGGAATAAATCCTTCCTGACACAGGCGTCAACATACTCCTTCATAAGCGATTTATCGTCGAATTTGCGCTTGTCTTGCCGCCGACGGGTCAGTATAGTGACCGCTCAACGCAAACCGTTTCTTCGAGGAGTTTTCAATGGCACAGAAGCTTGACATGCAACAGGCCCGCAGGGCCATCGACACGATCCGTCTGCTTTCCGCTGACATGGTAGAACAGGCCCAGTCAGGGCACCCCGGCACCCCCATGGAAGCGGCGCCGATTGCCTACCTGCTTTACAACCGGCACATGCGCTACAACCCCAGGAATCCCGACTGGCCAGGTCGCGACCGGTTTATCCTTTCCTGCGGTCACGCCTCGGCGCTCCTTTACAGCATGCTGCACCTTTCCGGCTACGACCTCTCCCTGGACGATCTCAAAAATTTTCGCCAGATTGGCAGCCCGACCGCCGGCCACCCGGAATTCGGCCACGCCCCCGGCATCGAAACAACCACCGGTCCGCTCGGCCAGGGCATCTCGGTCGGTGTCGGCATGGCCATGGGTGCCCGTTTCCTGAACCAGCGCGTCAGCAAGGATCTGTTTGATTACACCATCTACGGACTCTGCTCCGACGGCGACCTGATGGAAGGAGTCTCTGCCGAATCCGCCTCGCTGGCCGGCCACCTGCGTCTTGGCAACCTGGTTTACCTCTATCTCGACAACAAGATCACCATCGAAGGCGATACCGACCTGGCCTTTACTGAGGAGGTCGCGACCCGCTATCTCAGCTACGGTTGGCATGTCCAGCACGTCGAAGGGGAGAATGTTCAAGACCTTGACCGGGCTATCGACAAGGCCAAACATTCACAGCGTCCTTCGCTGATCATCGCCCGTTCGCATATCGGTTATGGTGCACCTAACAAACAGGACTCTCACGATGCTCACGGTGCGCCTCTGGGCGCTGAAGAGCTGAAGTTGACCAAACAGTTTTTCGGTCGCGCTGCGGATGAATGTTTTGCCGTACCAGCGGACGTTGCCGCACATATGGCAGAATCAGTCAGTCGTGGTGCAGAGCTTGAGTCGGTCTGGCAGCAGGCTTTTGCCAGAGAATTGACTCAAAACGCCGATCTTTCTGCATGGCAGAAAGCAGCGGCAGGAGAACTGCCGGACGGGTGGGACGACCTGCCGGTCTTTTCCCCTGGCGAGAAGCTGGCGACCCGTCAGGCCAGCGGTAAAGCGCTGAACGCGCTGGCTGGCAAGCTGCCCTTTTTACTCGGCGGCTCCGCTGACCTTGGCCCCTCGAACAACACATCCCTCACAAAAGAGGCGTCCTTCACGCCTTGTACCGTCGGCCGCAATATCCACTTCGGTGTTCGTGAACACGGCATGGCTGCGATCCTCAACGGACTGGCTCATACCCCCGGGCTGATCCCCTTTGGCGGCACCTTCATGATCTTTGCCGACTACATGCGTCCGCCGATACGACTGGCGGCCATGATGGGGCTCGGCACAATCTACGTTCTGACTCATGACTCCATCGGCCTCGGTGAAGACGGCCCGACCCATCAGCCGGTTGAACAGTTGCCCAACCTGAGGGCGGTCCCGAACCTGACTGTGATCCGCCCCGGTGATGCCAATGAGACCGTTGAAGCATGGAAAGCCGCAATCAGCAATCGTCAAGGGCCAACAGCCCTGATTTTGACTCGCCAGGGGTTGCCAACTCTTGACCGCGCTGAATACGGTGCGGCGGCAGGGCTGCATCAGGGCGGCTACATCCTGGCCAGGGAGCAAGGCGAGTTGCAGGCAATTATCATCGCATCAGGTTCGGAGATCCCCCTGGCCCTCGCTGCGCAAAAGCAGTTGCAACAGCAAGGCACCGGCACTCGCGTTGTTTCCCTGCCCTGCTGGGAGCTTTTTGAAAAACAGGAGCAAGGCTACCGCGACCAGGTGCTGCCTCCTGATTGTCTGAATCGCGTAGCGATAGAAGCTGCGTCAACTTTCGGCTGGGAGCGTTACGTCGGTTTCAAGGGCAGAATCATCGGCATGCAGGGCTACGGGGCCAGCGGCCCGGCCGGGCAACTCATGGAAAAGTTCGGCTTCACAGTCGAAAACCTGATCGCAAAGGTTAAAGAGCTTCTTTAAAAGCAAGAAGAACACGACGCAGGAACCCTTTCTAACCAGCATGGGGCCGGAAAATATTCCGGCCCCATGCCTGTATTGTACAGACCACCTTTTGATGTTGGTCAGACCATAATCTTCAATCTATTGGTAAACCATTTCCTGGCATTAACGTCCAAGCTGACAAAGACAAATAATGAACGGGAGAGGGACAGCCTCGACCATGGCAGCGTCGTTGACAGTTAACCGGTGAGAAGCTACCCTCTCAAGATGACAGACTCGGAAGAACAAGCGCTGCTGGAGAGGATTCGCAACGGTGACGACTCGGCCTTTGAGCTGCTTGTCAGGGAGAACACCGGCAAAATTGTCGGGCTTGCCTGGCGCATGGTCGGCAACCGTGAAGAGGCTGAGGATCTTGCCCAGGAAGCTTTCTTGAAACTTTACCGCTCTCTGGCTGATTTCCGTGGCGAAAGCCGTATCAGCACCTGGCTGTATCGAACTACGACCCGGCTGGCAATTGATCATCTGCGCCGGGAACGCATCAAACGCAGGCTGTTTTTCTTCCGGTCGAGCAACGATGCGCCTGACCCGGTTGAATTGGCGAGTGACGGTCGACCTGATCCGGGTCGCGAGTTTCAGTCACAAGAAGCGATGAAGGCTCTGCGTAAAAGTCTGGCGAAGCTTTCATCGCGCCAACAGGTGATCTTCACCTTGCGCCATTACGAGGGGCTGTCAATGAAAGAGATTGCTGAACACCTTGGAATCGAGACCGGGACTGTCAAAGCCCACCTGCATCGCGCTATCACGCAACTGCGCCAGGACCTGGTTGAATATCGTGAGGAATCGCCATGAACAAGACAAACTGCCTGAGTGAACAGGATCTGATTCTGTACTATTATGCAGAACTTCCAGACCAGGAGCTGCAGACGCGCCACATCACCAACTGCCCTCTTTGTACCGAGAATCTCGCCGCCCTGCGCCAGGACCTGGCTCATTTGCCGGAGCTGACACATGAAGCTGATCCGTTTGCAGAGTCGCGCATGGCGGCTCGAATCAACGAGCGTTTGCATGACCGGCGCAGGAGCTGGTTGCCCGCCCTGGGTGCATCGGCAGTCGCGGCCTTTGCACTGGTGGCAACGGTCGTTCTCTGGCCACCGCAAACACAGCTTGAAAAGCCAGTGCGATTCGCAACGCCGTCTATCGCGACGATCGATATCAATGACGATATGCCCGACATCGATTTTCTCGAAGATTTTGAGTTGTTGAAAGAGCTTGAACTACTGAGCCAGATTGAAGGAGTCTGACATGTCCGGATCAAGAATCGCATCGGTCATCTGCGCACTAATCATCGCCTGCTGCCTGTGGACGAGCCCGGTTCTGGGCGGGACGGAGCAGAACCTGTCCGGCAATAATGGCGACCTTCAGCAATGGTGGCAGGATTTGCCACTGACGGAGCGCCAAATGCTGCGCGACCGTTACGAAATCTATCAGGGGCTGCCCGAGGAGAAGAAGGAACGCCTGCGCCAGCGTTGGCAGCGTTACCGGGAGATGACGCCTGAAGACCGTGAGAAAATGCACAAAAGGTATCGGCACTGGCAGGAGATGGATCCAGAAGAACGCGACCGTTTGCGGGGTACTTACCGCAGGCTAAAGGCTCTGCCGCCGGACCAGCGTGACCAGATTAAAGAACAACTGAACCAGCTAGATGAACTGCCGGAGAAAGAGAGAGAGCAGCGCCGCAAGGAAATTTACAAACAATATTTTCCCGAATAGTGCCAACATCAAGAGATACAAAAAAGCGAGGGTCTATGTCGATCCTCGCTTTTTATCATTTCTTTACACTTCAGGCCGCGCGCCACTCACCACGCAAAACGCCTGGGATTAATCCAACTCATAGATGACGATGGTTGATCTGGATTTATCAATAAGCCCTTCATGTTTGAACTTGACCGCCATGGCCAGGTCCGGTTTGCCATCATTGTTTGCATCAGCATAGGCAAAATCGCCGAGATAACCTTTCTGGCTTACGGTCCGCCAGTTTTCAGCCATGGAAAAGCCGTCCCAGTTCAAGGAAAGGAGTCGACTTTCCTTGTAGGTGCGATAGTACTGCATAATCCTGAGGCTGTCGTTCTGAACCGCCAGGATCTCTTTTGCAGGAGTCTTGATCAGCCGGGAAAGAATGCAGGTCGGTTTTAAATCGGCTTTCCAATTTCCTTCCACATTCATAAAACAACTCTCTGTACCACCGAAATACTGATTAGACTCCCACAGTTCAACCCCCTCGGCAGAAACAACCTTGAGGTGGTCACCGCGTGTCAAATAAGCATAATTCAACTTGTCTTCATTATCAGTGAAGGGAACGAAGCTGAACATATTAGCCAACCCGGGCAAGACAATTTCATCACCTTTAACCAGGCGCTGGCCTTCAAGGTGAATCAGGAAAGGTTTCCCCTGGAAAATATCCGGCACATCCTCAGAGCTCATAGACTGACCGATGAGCTGCCGTTCACCGTCTGGCATCTCTACGACCCGCAAGAACCATCTGATATTATCGAGAATCCTAGAGTAGTCGGTGCCGTCATATTTGACGATGAAAGAAGCCAAAAGGACATTATCAACAGCTGTCATACAGAGTTCGGGGAGACCATCATGATCGAGATCGATGGCATCCAGACTGAGAATTTTCAGCCTGAGCGGAATCGGTACATCTGCCTTCTCTGTGTATTTTCCATCTTTGATTTGTGATATCAACAACCGGTTGTCCAGCGCAACGGCGGTTTCCTGGAAGCCATCACCATCGAAATCCGCAACGGCAATGCCAACCGGATTGCCTTCGATATTCGGACCGAGCCAGACGCCCCTTTGATTTGCGTTATTTTGGCGAATGATACCGAGATCCTTACCGACAAATCTGTCCTCATCCTCAAGTCTGAGTGAGGTTAATATGCCGGTCATGACTTTGCCCGCGATTCTTTGCTCGGGCGCGGTATCACCACCAACAAAAGGGCGCCGGACGGGAGCGGGAGGAGAGTCCAGCTGCTGGCTGTTTTTGACAGAATATTTGTGGAGAAGGTTGCCCTCGACAGTTTTAACCACCAAGGCGTCAGCATTCAAGGTGAAGGTCAACATGGGCTGCTCGGAAGTCCCCTCCGGCAACCACTTGAACTGGGGCAGATCCATCTTGACCTGTCGGGCCAGGGTCCCATCATCCTCTGCACTGTCTACAAAAAGGGCCGGAACCTGCTCAAAACGACGGACCTGAGCTCCATTCTTTACCCTGGTATCCGCAGAAAGCGGCTTGACGTAGGAGTAGCCGGAATTGATACGCACAACCTCGAGGTAGCCGGTCGGGATATAGACTGAGCCGAGAACTTCCCTGGTTTGCGGATGGTAGATCGTCTCGCCGGGAGTGACCAGGGTCAGGATGTCACCGACATGGAGCTGGTCACGATCATCCAGGTCGACAATGTACTCATCGTTCATCGGCATAATGACGTAACCACTCAAAACGGCAAAATCCAGTTCAACCTGCTTTGGCAACTCTGCAAAGGCTGAAAGGGGAAAAAACAGAAACATTAATAACAATAACCTAACAAAAGATTTCATGAAAAACCTCTTCCGCAAGAAGATGATGACAGCAGGTTATTCGAAAACATTTACAGATTTTATCAAGAACAGAGGAGAATAGAAAGACCGATATGACAAAGGAACAATTATTCTTCAGCGCAGCTTGTTCCTTGTTAATTGCGTTGAATGTATTGCAGAAACAAAAATTCGATTGTATGAGTTTGACTCAAATAAATAGAGCCCGCTGCCAGGCAGCGGGCTCTATGGTTACGCAATAGCACTTTTAAGATTTAGAATTTTACGACCAGGGAGGTCAACACGCCAAAAGCTTTATCAGTTGTGTCATCAGCACTGCCCCAGTAATAGTAGATGTCATCGTATTCATCAACATCTACATTCCACCCTTCAACGCCATTATCATTAATTCTCATGTAGTTGAGTTGGGTTGAAAGAGTCGTGTTAGCCATAAGCTGGTAAGTCGCCATGGCATTCAAGAAATAGCCATCCATGTCTGCAATGTTATCTTCATTGGTCTTGAAAGCCATACCAAGGAAATCGAGGGTAAGGTCCTGGCTCGCCTTAATTTTTGCATAGAGGCCACCGGCTGTCACACCAGCACCGCTTGCGCCATGAAACTTGCCCGGATCAAAGATGTCGAAGTTGTCAGAGTAACCGAAATCGCCGGAACCCAAAGCTTGTGGGTTAAAATCGACGAACGCCCAGTCGGTGACCTGATCGGTACTCAAGCTGGTAATCTGACCATCGCCTTTGTCCTGATCCTTAGCCCAGAGACCTTGCAGACCAAGAGTCACGGAGTCAGCAACAGGCATGGAGGCGTCAACGAAGACTTGCAGGCCTTTTTGATCCTGATTTATCTTAGTCCCACCGAAGGTAGTATCTTGCGAGCCGTCGAAGTAATCAACCTCGGCTTTGAGGGCAACAGGACCAAGATTGAAGGTACCGACAAGACCCAGACCAAGGGTGTCGCGATCAGTAAAGGAGCTATCATAAGTGTAAGCGACAATCGGGGTCAGGCTGAAGTTGTCACCTTTGAAAACGTACTCGATGGCAGTTGTATTAGAGTCACCATGAAAGCCGTTCAGATAAAGGGTCTCGTTACCTTGGCTGTCTTCTGTGTTCTTGCTGTGGGCAATGTTGAAGCCGCCGTACGAAGCTTTGAAACCAGCAGCAGTGGAGTCGTGGAAGGCGCGCGTGATACCGAAGCCGCCGAAGTACATCTCACCAGCCATGAAGGTGAAACCGCTCTTGACGAGCTTCAGATAAGCATAGTCGAACTGGATGTCGGAGCGACGGTTGGTATAACGATATGATGAGCTGGACGCGGAACCCCAAGCTGCCGGATCAGAGCTGTTTTCATTGCTTTCGTTAGCGTCAAAGCGGAAGTGGACGCTGACGCCTTCCGCCACGGCCAGATCACCACCGATGCGCAGGCGCATGTCGTTCCATGCTTTTGTGTCATCATTGTCCTGAGTAGTAAAAATTGCTTTACCATTGTGATACAGATAAGCTTTTTTACCACCTGAAGTAAACGTCATTGCACCTAAGTTATTACCGGCGTAGGGGGAGTCAAAGTTGTAATCATCCAGTTGACCACGAACCTGAATTGAGCCCGACAGTTTCAGACGATCTTCTGCAATGGCCGGAGAGACCATTGCTGCCATTACCAATGCTGCTACCAAAATCTTCATCAATTTCATTTCTTGCCTCCTGATTGTAAAAATTACTCTCTAGGGCCTGCACCCACTACCACAGTGAGCCAGACCTTGCCAAACCTGTTCATGTTTAATCGGTTGGTGCGTTAAACTCATACCCACATGCCGGGCACTTGACGCGGACCTTCTGGTCGCCACTTTTACCGGCACATGCCGACAGAGCAAAAACCATCAGGACTACGAGCACTCCGGTGAAAACCTGCTTCATTCGTTGACCTCCTTTCATCGTGCTGTCTGTCTGCGCCATGAGTTTGATCGCACCATGCACCCAGGCTAATTGACTGGATGCTCTCATTTACGAATACATGCGGAGCATAGAACAACTGTTTTCATCTGTTCAACAATGATGCCAAGTTGACTGGCAGAGCACAAGATAACTAAAGAGGCTGTATTTTCCAAGCACTTTATGACTATTTGAGCAAAATATTGTTATTTTTTCTATGTTGACATTGTTCAAAAAGCTGTTGCCAACCCAACACACTGTCGCAATTTAAACACGAAACCGGGCCGCCAATCAAACAACCGTTCACTTCTGAACCCTGCTAGGAAGAACCGCCGGTTGCAGAGGGGCGACTGAACTCCTCAACCATTGCAGCGATCCCGTCGGCCAGAACAATGCGGCCACCACTATCAAAACGGACAATCTGCTCAGCGTCGATGATCAGCAAACGTGGGATCAGGTAAACGCTGTAAGCTTCGTAAGCCTGACCGTCATCAAGCAGGGCATGGAAAATCATCGGTAACCGGGTATTGCTCAGGTACTCTTCAACCGTCGACTGGGAATCCTGCACAAAAACCTCGAGCACGACGACTTTTTTCTCTTGCAGGAACTCGCCGACCTTTTCGATTTCCGCATCCAGCTCCTTGCAGGTCGGGCACCAGGTCGTCGCCAGTTTAAGCAGAACCAGCTGGCCTTTGAAATCCGAGAGACTGACTTGCTCGCCGCGCACAGACCTCAGTGTAAAATCGGGGGCCTGCATATTCGTTTCAACAGCGATCGCCACAACCGGGGCCAGGCAGAAAAACACAACAAGCAAGACCATGATCGGCTGTTTATGAAACGTCATACGCTCTATCTTTGTAAGCCTTTCCTATGCGCTGGTAAAACGATTGCGCATAGTATAGAAACACTGTTTTTTATTTGTCAATAGCAAAAGCTGGGCGAAGCCTCTTTCGCTGAGTTTATTAGAAAAATCAAAGCCTGCAAAAGGACATAACAGTGTTTTAGACCGCTGCACGAGCCGCCCTTAAAGGGCTTAAAACGATCCCGGCTGAATCGAACTGGAGGCGGGCTGGCAAAGCTCGGTCAGCACACCGCCGCTCGCTTTTGGATGCATGAAAGCGATTTTCGTCTTATGGGCGCCGGTGCGCGGACTCTCATCGATCAGCCGCACCCCTTCGGCCTTGAGTTGCACCAGACGCTGTTCAAGATCGGCAACTTCGTAGGCAAGGTGATGGACACCGGGACCATTTTTTTCCAGGAACTTTGCCACCGGTGAATCGGCGGCCGTCGGCTCCAGAAGTTCGATCCGGCTCTCACCAACGACGAAGAAAGCGACCTTGACTTTCTGTTCGGCAACCACCTCGGTCCCTTCGAATGTCATACCGAGAACATCCCGGTAGAAAGGGGTGGCTTCCTCGATGCTGGTAACGGCGATACCGACATGGCTGATTTTTTTAGGCATCAATATAAACCTCTCTTAGCTTTTTGTTAACGTCCTGTCTCCTGTCTATCCCCGTTTAAAAGCTTCCAGCAACCTTCTCGCCGCAGCGCTCGGAGTGGTTGTGCCATTGGTAACAGCGGCCTGCTCCTGTTCCAGCAGATCGCCCACATTGCGATCACGCAACAACATCTCTTTCAGATCTTCCAGAAGCAGCGTCCACATCCAGTCGCTGGCCTGAACCCTGCGTTTGTCTTCAAATTCGCCGCTTTGCTGCATGCCTGCGCGAAAGGCCTCTATCGTATTCCATACTTCAGCAATACCCTCGTTGTGAAGAGCACTGCAGAGCAGGGCCGGCACCTGCCAGTTGGGGCTTTTCGGTTTGAGCATGTGCAGGGCGTTGGCGTACTGCTGCCTGGCCAGCTCAGCGCGCGGGCGATTGTCACCTTCGGCCTTATTGACAACAATAGCGTCGGCGATCTCCATAACGCCGCGCTTGATGCCCTGCAGTTCGTCGCCGGCGTTGGGGAGTTGCAGCAGGAGAAAAAAATCGACCATCGATGCGACGGTGATCTCCGATTGACCGACCCCGACGGTCTCGACAATGATCACATCATAGCCAGCGGCTTCGCATAACAGCATCGTCTCGCGGGTCTTGCGCGCCACACCGCCCAGCGTCCCGCCTGTCGGAGAGGGTCGGATGAATGCGTCGGCTTGCCGCGACAACTCTTCCATACGCGTCTTGTCGCCGAGGATGCTGCCGCCGGAGATTTGCGAGGAGGGATCGACCGCCAGCACGGCCACCTTGTGCCCCTGACTGAGCAGGGACATACCGAAGGCTTCAATAAAGGTGCTCTTGCCGGCACCAGGGACGCCGGAGATACCGATGCGAATTGAGTTGCCCGTTGCGGAGAGAAGTTGGTCGAGCAGCGTGGTCGCCGCCAGTGAATGGTCCAGGTTGCGGCTTTCAATCAGGGTGATCGCTTTGGCCAGAGCTCGGACGTTACCGGCGCGAACGCCGTCTGCGATGTCTTGGATTTTGATCACGGAAACAACTCCTGAGGAGACAGGAGACAGGAGACAGAATTCTGTCTCCTGTATTCTACATTCTACCCAATTGTATTTACTTCTGCTTTTCTTCGATCGCGTCCAGGGTCTGTGTCGCCGAGGTCACAATTGGTGTGCCGGGACCGAAGATCCTGGCAGCGCCGGCGGCATACAGCTCATCGTAATCCTGGCGCGGGATAACCCCGCCACAGACGATGGTGATATCCCCGGCACCGAGTTTCTTCAACTCGGCGGCCAGCTGCGGAACAAGGGTTTTGTGGCCGGCGGCCAGGCTGGAAACGCCAACCACATGCACATCGTTTTCCACCGCCATCTTCGCGGCCTCCTCGGGAGTCTGAAACAGCGGACCGACATCAACGTCGAAACCGGCATCGGCATAGGCGGTCGCCACCACCTTGGCACCACGATCATGGCCATCCTGACCCATCTTGGCGATCAGGATACGCGGCCGACGGCCTTCCGAGGCAGAGAAGTCATCGATGCGCCTCTTCAATAACGAAAAATTGTCGTCTTTATCAACCACGGATCCGTAGGCTCCTGAAACCAGCTTGATTTCCGCCTTATGGCGACCAAAAACCTTTTCCATGGCATCGGAGATCTCACCGACGCTAGCCCTGAGGCGGGCCGCCGCAACGCTGAGCCCTAAAAGGTTTCCCTGCCCATTTTCGCATGCTGCAGTGATCGCAGCAAGCGCCTTCTGACAGGCCTCTTCGTCGCGCTCGGCACGCATTTTTTCGAGACGGATGATCTGTGATTTGCGCACGGCGGTATTGTCAACATCGAGGACTTCAATCTGGTCTTCCTCGGCAAGCTGGTACTTGTTGACACCAACGATGACATCGCGCCCGCTATCGATGGCAGCCTGTTTCTTGGCCGCCGATTCTTCGATCCGCAATTTCGGCATGCCCGTTTCAATGGCCTTGGTCATGCCGCCAAGACCTTCGATCTCATCAAGGGTCTTCTGAGCTTCTTCAATCAGCGATGCGGTGAGACTCTCAACGTAGTACGAGCCGGCCAGCGGGTCGACAACATTGGTGACGCCTGATTCTTCCTGAATAATCAGCTGGGTATTGCGGGCAATGCGGGCCGAATGATCGGTCGGCAGGGCAATGGCCTCGTCAAGCGCGTTGGTGTGCAGCGACTGCGTTCCACCCAGCACAGCGGCCAGGGCCTCGAGAGTCGTCCGGACCACGTTGTTGTAAGGGTCCTGCTCGGTGAGGCTCCAACCGGACGTCTGGCAATGAGTGCGCAGCATCAGCGACTTCGGGTTCTTCGGCTCAAAGCGCTTCATCAGATGCGACCAGAGGTAGCGGGCGGCGCGCAGTTTGGCCGCCTCCATGAAAAAGTTCATACCGATGCCGAAGAAGAACGACAGCCGCGGCGCAAAATCATCGACGTCAAGCCCCTTGTCAATTGCAGTTTTCACATACTCGATACCATCGGCAAGTGTGAAAGCCAGCTCCAGGGCGTTGTTGGCCCCGGCCTCCTGGATGTGGTAGCCGGAGATCGAGATCGAGTTGAAACGTGGCATGTACTTGCTGGTGAACTCGATAATGTCGGCAATAATCCGCATTGAAGGGGCCGGCGGGTAGATGTAGGTGTTGCGAACCATGAACTCCTTGAGGATATCGTTCTGGATGGTTCCGGCCAGCTGCTCCGGGGAGACCCCCTGCTCTTCGGCGGCGACGATGTAATTGGCCATGATCGGCAGGACCGCGCCGTTCATGGTCATCGACACCGACACCTTGTCGAGCGGGATGTCGCCGAACAGAATTTTCATATCCTCGACCGAGTCGATCGCCACGCCCGCCTTGCCGACATCGCCGACCACGCGCGGGTGGTCAGAATCGTAGCCACGGTGGGTTGCCAGGTCAAAAGCGACCGACAAGCCCTGCTGACCGGCGGCCAGGTTGCGCTTATAGAATGCATTTGACTCTTCAGCAGTAGAAAAACCGGCATACTGGCGCACGGTCCAGGGCCGCCCGGTGTACATGGTCGCCATCGGGCCGCGCGTAAAGGGAGCCAGGCCGGGCAGCGAGTCGAGACTTTCCAGTTTCTCAAGATCTGCTGCCGTGTAGAGCGGCTTGACCTTGATTCCTTCCGGAGTTTCCCAGGTGAAACTGGAGAGATCGGCGGTCTTCTTTTCTTTCCTGGCCAGGGCTTCCCAGTCGGCCAGCGACTTTTTTTCAAAACAGCTCATAAATATCGATCCTTTCATAAAACCGCGCTGGGGCACGGCGTACCGTGCCCCAGCAGGGAATCCATCTGAATATTTACCTTGTCACAATCGCCAGCACCTGTGTTTCTTCGTCACCACAGGAGAGCAATCGATGCCTGAGAGTTGCATCGAAATAAACCGCATCGCCCTCTTCGAGGAGGATGCGTTCGTCATCGAGGATAATTTCAGCCTTGCCTTTGAGAATCAGAAGAAACTCTTCGCCGTCATGGTTGTATAAGGTTTCTTCATCAGGACGACGCGCAACCGTAACCACGAATGGTTCCATCTTCTTGTTGCGCTTGCGAAACGACAGGGCTTCGTAGGTGTACCCATGACCGGTGCCGGCCACCGAGATCACCCGGTTGACTTCGCGGCGATCAGCCTTTCTGACCACTTCGTACTTGCAGTCAACCTCCTCCTCCTCAAAAAACAAGCCGATCTTGACATCGAAAAAACGGGCAATCTTGGAGAGAGTTGCTATCGGCGGCGAAACATTATTATTCTCGATTTGAGAGATCAATGCCGGAGAGAAACCTGTCTCACGGGCCACAGCCTGCAGGGTCAGTTTACGGATTTTGCGCAGTTCCTTGATTTTAGAGCCAATATTGTATTCCACGGCAAACCTTCCCGGCGCAAATAAAATGAGGTTTTAGAGCGTGTAGGATATAACCGATACGGGGCATAATTGTCAACCAATATTTATTGATGATAAAAAGCGTTTACCTATATTAAACACTCATACAGGCCATTCCAATCGAAGATTCTATAACGGGAGCCGGTTTGTAATCCCGGCTCAAAAATATTGACTGATAAATTGACAATTAGCCCCGCCTCAGATCTGAGGCGGGGCTAATTTTTAACAACCAGTGTGACTTGCAGACAGGAACCCTGCGATCAGAGTACAGCGCCAAGATACGCCGTCGTTGTCGCCCGCTGCTCTCGCTGGATTTCCTTCGGATCAGTCTCAACAAACTTCTCGTCCGGGGTGACCTTGAAGATCGGCTGGCCCTTCTGAACGATGACGCCATCGCCACCTTCGATGAGAATCTTATCGATGGTTCCGGAGAAGGGCGCGGGAATCTTATTGAACATCTTCATGACTTCAAGAATAAAGAGTGGCTGGCCCTTTTCAAAATGGGCGCCCTCGGTGACAAACTTCGGTATGCCGGGAGCTTCCTGCGCATAGTACATGCCGCCGCCGGGGGTGACGATCTCATCAGCCTTGGTTGATGGTGGCGGCACCAGGATCTTCTTCATGGCCGCCTGCAAATCCGGGTCATTGAGGTAGTCTGGAATCGTAACCTCGAGGTCATCTTCTACCTTGAAAGCGTAAAAATCAGTCTTTTCCGCAAGCATGAAAAGCATGCCGAAGAGTTCGTTGCCAATCTCATAACCGAGGTGGGACGCCCGGATATTCGCCCAGGTTTCGGCATCGAAACCTCCTTGTGGCTTCTCCTTGCCAAGGATGTTATTCAGCTTGATGAAATCCTCTTTCTTCAGACCGAACTTCTCTCGCAACTGCGCATAGAAGGCCAGGGCATTCTGCAGCAAATCACGGTCATGGGTCCAGATCACTTCGGCAGCGGGGGCTTCTTTGCGCCAGGTCATGTTGAGGTATTCATAAGTCTCCTCAAGGATAACCAGCGGGTTACGCAGCCAGACCAGTTTGCCGCCTTCATGTTTGAAGGTTTTGCGATTGAGACTCAGCCAACCGGAAAGCAGATGCGGATCTTCCAGCAATTTTTCCATCGGACGGGTCAACAGGGTGCCCTTGCGATCAAGGGTCTCGGAAATCGCCCTGGCAATGTCAGGATTGTCACTATAGAGAGTCCCGTAGTGCTTCTTCATCGCCAGGAAGGCAAAAACCACGTCAAGCTTACTGGCTTCTTCCTTGAGTTTCCCGACCAGTGTCAGGTAAGGCACGACGAAGCGTGTGGTCGGCTTGGCCATAACGTTCTGACCGAGGAACCAGTTGACCAGACCATAGTGGAATTCCAGGTTGGTTGCCAGATCGGTGCCACGGAGAACCGTGCTGCGCAGCACCTTGGACAGATGGTTGTAGCTGTCAAGGCGATCTTCACCTTTGGTCAGCAGCAGGGCGATATTGGAATCGTAGGCACCGGCCACCGTGTAGCGCATGAACAGCCCGGTGTCGGGATTGACCATGCAGATGCCCTGGTCATCGCGGATTTCGCCTTCGATCGGTTTTGACCAGTAACGAATCACGCCACCGGCACTCGGTGACAGGGAGCAGTCGGTCGCATTGAGGCGGGCCTCGGCGCCGGCGCCGAAACGCCGCTGACGCTCGGGACGCGGCAGGCGCTCCTTGTGCATGGCCAGCAGTGCCATCGCTTCGACCAGCGACTCGACGACAAAAAATTCCTTTTTGTTCTTCGGGTTGGTGAATTTAAGGTTATAAACCAGCTCGGTGACCCGGTGTTCGACCTGGATGCGGGTGTTGACTTCCATGAAATAGTGGCGGGCACCGTCGACGATGCATTCAAAAGTCGAGGCCGAATCGAGGCCGACGGCTATGCCGAAGCGCTCCGACTCCTCCTCCATGCGCTTGAGAACATTCAGGTCGCTCTCAAGTGCAGCCACCTGGGCTTTCAGGCCGGCTTTCCTGGCCTTCTTGACCTCCTCGGCAAGCGCTTCCTGGGTCACCGAAATCTCGAGCAGTTTCTGCTCATGCATCTGCAGAGAGCAGTCACGGCCGCCAAGCGCGATACACCATTCGCCGTTGCCGAGCAGCTGGATCTCGTTGTGGCGGGTCTGTTCGATATTCAGCTCGACCAGGACATTCTTGTTGTCGCCGACGCCGTTCGCCTTGACCTCGAGCAGCACTTCACGAACCAGCTCCGGGGCTACGGATGCGGCCTTTTTGATATCGGCTTCCGTCGGGTTCTTCCTGGTCAGCAGCGAGGCCCCGAGGATGCGCTGGCCCTTGCCGCCACCGCCGCCGATCGCCTTGAGCCGGATCCGGGCGCCGGGATAGTTTTTGAACATATCGACGCACTCTTTTTCGACCTGGATGCCGAGTTCATCCATCGTGAAGAGATCAATACCCTTATCGTAGGAAGCCATCAGGATGTGATCAGCGAGGACCACGAGTTCAATCTTCTTGTCTTCGAGCAGCTTCTGGTTGCACTTGAGCCCCTCGGCCTTGACGACTGCCAGCAGCGCTTCACGGCTCGGGTGCTTGGAAATCAGGGTGCGGGCCGTGACATTGTCGATGCCCGGGGTGACGGACACGTCGACGCTCAGGGCCGTCCGCTTCGCTTCATCCTTCTTGCCGGCTCCGCGCTGGGTCGCGGCGCATGGGCCGATGAACTTGAGGCCGGCATCCTCGATCGCTGCCACAAACTCGTCATCCTCGGCCATGAAACCGTAACCGGCGAAGACTGCGTCGTAACCGTTATCCTTGGCAATCTGGATGATCTGGCCGATCCGCTCGACACGCTCCTCCTTGGAAGCCCCGGTGTAGTCGGGCACCCGGTGCACGCGACTGTTATCGGTCAACAAGCGCAGTTCGGGCGACAGTGCGTTGGGATAGATGATCGAATCCTTCTCGGAAAGCAGGATGCCGTAGTGGCTGATCCCCATCTCTTCGTAGACGGTCATCGCCTCCAGACGGATCGGGCCGCGACAGACGATCAGCGGCTTGAGGTCTTCGCACGAGAAAGAACTGACCCATTCAGAGTCGGACTTGCTCAAACGGCGATCACGATGGGTCAGCGGATTGTTCGTATAGTAATTGTTCTGTGCCATTGATTTATCTCCAAATCGAAACCTTGGTTCGCTAAATATCAATAATATCCGCGTCTGTTAATGGAACTCGCGCTGCACGTCCTGCCATGATGACGGCTGGTAATGGCGCAGCAGGAAGTTCATATTCTCGCCGAGAACCTTGCGCAGGTCGGTCGGCATAACCAGCGAGGAGATGGAACCAAGGGCCAGACCCTCCTTCGGGTTCATCAATTCTTTTTCGTAGCGCAGGTTGAGGGCGGCCTCCTGGGCCTTGAGCCATTCAGCAACTTCGGCTTCAGCGTCCCTCTTGGCCTCGGAGCCCTCCAGGCCAGCCTTGATGCGAGTTTGAGTCCCTTCCACAATCATCTGCTTGATGGCGCCACGGATCTTGCGCAATTCGTTCTTGTAGACGAACTCTTTGCCTGCCGGGCCCATAACAGCCAGGCGGGTGGTCGGCAGGGCCAGCACCAGGTCGGCGCCGGTCGGATAGTTATTGTAGGAGGCATAAGCGCCACCATAGGCATTGCGCAGAATCAGCAGGATGCGCGGTGTGCGCACGTCGATGATCGAGTCGAGCATTGAACGGCCGGCCTGAACGATACCGCGGGCTTCCTGTTCACGCCCCGGCAGGAAGCCGGTCGTATCTTCCATGAAGATCAGCGGAATGTTGTAGATGTTGCAGAAACGGACAAAACGGGCAATCTTGACTGCCGAGTCGCAATCAATCTGACCGGAGGACACCGCGCTGTTGTTGGCGACGAAACCAACCACGTTGCCGCCGAGCCGACCGAAGGCGGTGATCGCCTCGCGAGAGCGTTCGGGCTGGATCTCGAAATAATCACCGTGGTCACAGATCTGCTGGATGATGATTGAGACGTCGAACGGGGTATTGAATCCGGTCGGCGAGTTGAAGGCCTTCTTCAGCAGGGTGTTGATCTCCCAGGTCTTGCGGTCGAGCGGATCGCTGGTTTCCTGGAAAGGCGACATGCTGAAGTTGTTGTCGGGCAGATAACTGATCAGGCGTACCGCAGTGCGGAGTGCGGCGGTCTCGTCAGCTACGGTCAGATCGGTTACGCCGGAGGCACAGTGAACCTTGGGGCCGCCCAGCTCTTCGGGGGTAATATCCTCACCGAGCACCGACTTGACGACTCCGGGGCCGGTCAGTCCAAAAAAGGTATCGTTGGGCTGGATGACAAAGCTGCCCTGGCGCGGCAGGTAGGAACCACCACCGGCGTTAAAACCGAACATGCACATGATGGTCGGCACCACTCCGCTGATCTTGCGCAGGGCAGTGAACGCTTCGGCGTAGCCGTCGAGACCACCGACCCCGGCAGGAACAAAAGCTCCGGCCGAGTCATTCATGCCGATCAGGGGGAGACCCTTTTCACCGCACATGTAAAACATGCGCGCCAGCTTGTTGCCGTTGGTGGCGTCGATGGAGCCGGCGCGGACCGTAAAATCGTGACCGTAGACACCGACATCCCGGCCATTGATGTTCAGGATACCTGTGACCAGGGAGGCCCCATCAAGATTCTTGCCCCAGTTCTGATAAAGGATATTGGGCTGGGACTGGGTGAGAACATTCATTCGCTCCCAGACAGTCATGCGTTTTTTGAAGTGCTGCTTCTCAATCTGCCCTACCGCAACGGACTTGATCGGACGCTGGATCAGGTCATAACCTTCCTGCATGACCTCTTCGTAACCGCCGCGTTTGCCGGCGACTTCACCAGGGATGGTAAACTCGACTTTTTGCGGGGGATCAAATGGATTCTTCAGTGACGGTTTAATCGCATTTTTTGCCATCTTTGGATTCCTCTGTTGTCTAGGGTTTTTCAACACGCAGCGCGCTTGCTCTGCTCGCTGGTCGTTGATAATAAATGTCCTTCAACACTTGAATAAATACAGAAGTGAAAAACTCTCGCAAAACCCTGAAGTAGAATAGGGTTTTATCCACCGCATGGATATAGCCCAAGTGATTTTGTATGTCAATGATAAATTCATTTTAGATAAAACCTGTTTACTCATATTAAACACCAATTTAGGGGGGCTTTACTGCTTTTCATAACCCTTTTATGCATCAGTTCTCAAAAGCTCTGCCTGCCGGTGAGAAAGGACCAGTCTGCAATCACAAGGTTCACGCCCGACTTACTGTTGACTTCATAAAGATGATTGCCGCATCATAGGCCAAGGGTTGACATGTTTCAGTTTTTTAACGACAGCAGAGGTTTTTCTTGCCCCATTTTTTTTCAAATTTTCCGGTAGGGCTGCAACTCTGGCCAGAGGCCCGGCGACGGGCACGCAACTTGAAGGAAGGCTATAACTTTTCCCTGCTGGAAAACTCCGGCGACACCTACCACTTTTCAGTCCTGGCAAGAACCTCGCACGTGCGTTCGGCCTTCAACAGGTTCGCGACCTGCATGCCTGGGGAAGCGTTCTTTATTCTTGAGTTTTACACCACGGAAGCGAATGTTGCCGATCCAGAGTCGCCGGCACCGACGATTCACTACTCACCTTATATGCCGGTTGCCGAGATCATCGCAGCAATCGAACCTTACTGGGATCGTCTGACCCATGATGGTTTTGTCGGCTTTGGGATGGCTAACAATCGTTCCAGTCAGGAGATGTTCTATTCGGAAGAGAAGGTTCTGACCTTTTTTACCGACAACCATCTGCGACTCACCGACCAGTTGGCGAGGGTTGGCATCCCGCATCGGCCGGAATTGCTTCTGCATACGGAACTGGGGCACGACCATCTGTCGCTGCTCTGCATGGAACGAGAAGCCCTGCCGCACTGTCTGCAAGGCTTCAGTGACCGCGATCTTGACTATGCCTGCTTTTGCCGCGAACTGGTTGACAATCTCGGCATGTACCCGGTGGAAGAAAGCCTGTCCTTTTTCTTCTCCCGCAAAGAGCAGCAGCTGATCGAGGAAATCCTCTGCCAGCACCCGGGCTACGAGGAATTTGCCGAAGATGATTTCGGGGCGTTGCTGCTCGACTGGAACGATTTCGTACAGGAGTGCTGCACCGGTTTCGAAGGGGACCTGTGGGAGTATCGTATGGGACTGCAGTTACGAGACATCCTGCACCATGTCATTTTGTCCTGCGAGCAACCTCTCAAAGGCCGTATTCTGGACGTCCTCAAAGAGCCGGATGAAAAGTTCCGACAGAGTCTTATCGAGAATCGCAAGCGACTGGATAATCCCGGCATTCTCTCCCCGGACGAACACTTCTGGTACAATGGCGTCATCAAAAACGCCGGCCATGAACTCCGTCGCGATCTGATCCGCCACGGTTGGTATAAACCTTAGAAGCTAGAGAAAGGGTTCAAGGAAAAGGTGAAGGGAAAGCACGGCCTGCCACCTTTACCCTTACCCAGCACCTGACCATATGATTGCCCTACTTGCAGCCGTCCCGGAAGAAACCCGCCTGATCAGACAAGCTCTCAAGGCTTTCACTCAAGAATCCGTACACAGTGTTACAGTGATAACCGGCCAACTCTTCGGCACAGACATCTGCCTGGCACATAGCGGTATCGGCAAGGCTGCCGCAGCAGCAACGGCCATCACCCTGTTGATCGGCTGTCAACCGACGGCTCTCTGGCTGTTCGGTTGCGGTGGGGCCTACCCGGACACCGGATTGGCGGTCGGCGATCTGGCCCTTGCCACGACGGAGATTTTCGGTGATGAGGGCGTTGCCTCTGACCAGGGCTTCCGTGATTTTGCCGAGATGGGCCTGGCCATGCGCCAGACCTCCGGACCATTTTTCAACACCTGGCCGGTCGATCAGGAACTCCATGACTGGGCACAACCCTCCCTTGCTGAATACGCTCAAAAAACCGGCCTCAAGCTCTGCTGCGGGCCCTTTGTGACCGTCTCCACATGTACAGGGACAACCACAAAAGCAAAAGAGATTGCCAACCGCACCGCCGGCGTCTGCGAGAATATGGAGGGAGCGGCTGTTGCTCTTGCCTGTCAGCAGCTGGCAGTTCCGTTGCTCGAAGTGCGCGGCATTTCCAATCTGGTTGAAGATCGCGACACCAGTCGCTGGAATCTTCCTCTCGGCATGACTTCGGCTCAGAAGGCGATCATGGCCCTTCTTCAGGCATGGCCCGGTCAAAAGCAATGCTGAAGACCCTGAGCCTGGGCTATTCGCCCTGCCCGAACGATACTTTTATTTTTTACGCCCTGACGCATAACAAAATCACCCTTCCGGGGTACTCCGTTGCAGAACAGCTGGAGGATGTAGAGACCCTTAATCAACTGGCCTTGCACGGTCAACTCGATCTGACCAAAATTTCCTACCACGCCTTCGGGCATGTCCGTGATCGCTACGCCCTGTTGAACAGTGGTGGAGCACTCGGTCGCGGCTGTGGGCCGCTTGTCATTGCCCCGAGCTTAACAGAGATGAAAAAATTGCGCGGCAAACGCATTGCGGTCCCGGGCAAGCTGACCACTGCCAACCTGCTTCTGCAGCTTTACGGGGCAGGCTACGAGGATCTGTTGGTCGTGCCGTTCGACCAGGTCATGCCTGCCCTCAAACGTGGCGAGGCTGCTGCCGGAGTCATCATCCACGAATCCCGTTTCACCTTTCTGCAAGCGGGCTTTCATGAAGTTCTCGACCTGGGCGCGTGGTGGGAAAAAGACAGTGGCCTGCCCATTCCCCTCGGCGGCATTCTGGCCCGGAGAGCCCTCGGCAACGAAACGATCCAACTCGTCGACCGGGCGATTCGAGCCAGTCTTGAATATGCCCGACAACATCCCAAGGAATCACGCACCTACATCAGGGACCATGCCCAGGAAATTGACGACGAGGTGATTGACGCGCACATCAACCTCTACGTCAACGACTTCTCCCTCGATCTTGGTGAAGAAGGGATTACTGCAATTGAAACCCTCCTTGCCCGTGCCGAGGCACGAGGCCTCATCCCGAAAAGCAGAGCACCGCTCTTCCTCAGTTAAACCAATGTGGCGACTGATTGCAGATCTGTTGTTCTTTTCAGCTTCATGAAAACGTTTTTTAAAAACAACACCGGCGGGTCGTGCCTGAGATCTTGAATTTCAGCAAACACCCAAACACGAAAGGGGCATAGATCATTGATCCACGCCCCAGGTTGCTGACAAACCTCACACTGAGATAATGTGGGGTTTTTTTGTCTGCCTACAGTTTGTGTGTTTCTTTGTTTTTTAGTAGTTTTGAGCAACAGATCGATAATCTGTTGCTCTTTTTGTAGGATTTTTGCAGCTAAAAGCTAAAGCACAACCGTCGGGGTTGCCCGACAGCAACGTCATTTTCTTTGTGGCGACAAAGAAAACGAAGCAAAAGAAAACTTAGCGCTGCGCTTGGCATGTCTGGCTCGATATCACGGCAACATCAATTTAGAGATGACTGTCGATAACCTGTCTACAGATCCCCCGTAGTTGACGAGGCCCTTTTGGACCTCTCCCTCGGTAATGCTTTGAATATTCGGTGTTGTTACTCTTCTTGCTGCAAGAAAGCACTAAAGAGAGGCCCCCTGAACAGGGCCGGATTCCCTATTCAGCGACCCATAGAAACCACGGAAACCCTGCGAAGGAATATGCCCTCCGCCAGGAGAAGGCACTTTTGCATACTTTTGCTGCCGGGCAAAAGTATGTCGGCAGGCGGGCCGAGACCCGCCGGTTCTGCTTTTGTTTTTAAAGAAAAACTAAAGAGCAACAGATTATCGATCTGTTGCCCTCATCTCCAATGATAGAAACAAGAATAAACTTTGCCAGAAACCTGGGGCGTAGATCATTGATCTATGCCCCTTTGTTACAGCTTACAACCCTACAGCCTTACGGCTTTTCAATTCAAGTGCACCGCCTTCACAAAACGGGCATCGATAGATTTTGCCAACCTCGCCAGAATTGTTTCATCAACCGGGGTGTCAACCGACAGGACCACCATCGCCTCACCGCCTTTGCCGCTCCGACCGAGGTTCATGGCACCTATGTTGACTCCTGCTTCGCCGAGGATGGTGCCTATCTTGCCGATCAGACCCGGTCGATCCTGGTAAGTCAACACCAGCATATGCTCCTCGGGAGTGAAGTCTGTCGCGAAATCGCGCATCTTGACGATCTTCGGCGTCCCTTCGAAAAGGGTGCCGGCGATGGTACGTTTGCCCCGGGGAGTCTCCAGGCTCAAGGTGATCAGATTGGAGAAAAACTCCGATTCCGTTGATCGGCTCTGTTCAACGATCAAGCCACGGCGTTCTGCGACCAGGTTGGCGTTGACCATATTGATTTCCTGGTCGGTACAGCGATTGAGCAGTGCCGCCAGGCCAGCCACCGTGATCGGCATGCAGTCATGCGCAGCGAGCTTGCCGGTATAGTTAAAGGACACCTTGCCCGGATTTTCGGGGGCCAGCTGCGAGATAAAATCGCCCAGAACGGCCGCCAATTTCATAAAGGGGCGCATCTGGACCATGAGGTCAGGATCGAACCTGGCAATATTGACAGCGTTCTCGACCGGCTTGCCATCGAGCAGGTTGAGGATCTCCCGACTGACATCAACAGCAACGTTGGTCTGTGCCTCAAAGGTATTGGCGCCGAGATGCGGCGTGACCACCATGCGGGGATGAGCGATCATCTTCCTGAGAGTTTCACTTTTGGGCGGCTCCTCGCTCCAGACGTCGAAGGCGGCACCAGCGACTTTGCCGCTCTCCAGGCCTTTCAGCATGGCTGCTTCGTTGATAATGCCGCCCCGGGCGCAGTTGACGATCAACACGCCGTCCTTCATCTTTTCAAAGTGCTCGGACTTGATCAGGTCATGCGTTTCCTCATTCAGCGGCGTATGCACTGAAATAACATCGGCGATCCTGATCAGTTCATCCAGGGGAACCAGGCGTGTACCAAAATCTGCTGCCCGTTTTTCACTGATGTAGGGGTCATAAACGACCACCTCCATCTCGAAGGCCCGCGACCGCAACGCCACGCGACCGCCGACCTTGCCAAGGCCGACAATACCCATGGTCCTATGCTTGAGTTCACAACCGGTAAAAGGAGCCCGCTGCCACTGGCCGCTTTTCAGGCTGGCATTGGCGTCCGGAATGTTGCGGCACAGGGAAAGCAGGATCGCCATGGAATGCTCCGCCGCCGAGTTGGTGTTGCCAAACGGCGCGTTGACGACGATGATGCCCCGTTCAGAAGCGGCGGGCACATCGACATTGTCGATACCAACCCCGGCCCTGGCGATCATTTTTAATTTTTTGGCGTGGCTCAAAAGTTCCGCGTCGACCTGGGTCCCGGAGCGGGTGATGATTGCATCATAATCACCGATCAGCTGATAGAGCTCGGCTTTCTCGAGGCCAAGACGCACATCCAACTGAACGCGTGGGTCCTTCTCCAGCAGTTCGAGACCCTTCTCGGAAATCTCATCCGTTACGATAACTTTCATTTCTGTCAATCCTTCCTGCACATAAGCAGTGTTCAAAAAAATGTTTGAAAAGTCTGCAACCATTCATTCCTTTGCGCGACACTGCGAAAAGCCTGGGGACAACCGCGGTTTTTACTGTTCTAGAGACTCTTCTCAGTATTAGAATTATCGGTTGTAATCTTGATACAGAGGGCTTCACCTGTGGCGATGACAATTCCATCGAGGCTGCAGATTTCGCCATGGACCATAATCTTGCGGCCCTGCACCGAGATCAGGCGGGTAGTGACCTGCACCACGGTCTGCAGCGGCAGCAGTTGGCGAAAACTGATATTGAGATTGCCGACCACAACCGCGTGACCGGCCGCCCATGCGGCCAGGCCGAGCACCTCGTCAAGCACCGCAGCGATACTGCCGCCATGAGCATGACCGGGCGGCCCTTCAGTGACCGGCCCGAACCAGACACGGGCAATGAGATTCCGCTCCTGATCACGAAAATAGTTCATGCGAAAACGGTTGCCGGTCTGGTCACCCGAAACAAACCGCAAGGTTTCACCGACCAGCGCCGGAGCATCGAAGGCCTGCCAGTGTGGCTCACCATCAAGAGGCATCAGGGAGTTGTCCTTCTCTTTCATTTGTCTTTCCTTTGAAATGCTAAGGGACACTTTCCACCCGGCAAGTGTCCCCCACATTTGATAAGATCCTCAGCAAAAAGCCAGCAACTCAATCAATAACTCAGCCGTTTTTACTCTCAAATTCCTTCATGAATCCGGCCAGCTTTTCGATGCCGGCCAGCGGCATGGCGTTGTAGATCGAGGCACGGATGCCACCCACATTGCGATGCCCCTTGAGAGCATAAAGCCCAAGAGCCCCGGCTTCCTTGAGGAACTTGTCCTCCAGTTCCGGCGTGGCCAGGTTGAAGCTGACGTTCATGGTGCCGCGGAATTCGGGCAGGATCACCCCACGATAATAATCGCTGGAATCAATCAAGTCATAGAGGATTTTGGCTTTCTGCTCATTGACCTTTTCGATGGCGGCCACCCCGCCCTGCTGCTGAAGCCACTCGAGAACCAGGCCGGTGACATAGATGGCGAAGGTGTTGGCGGTATTGGTCAGCGAGTTGTCGGCGTCGCAGACCTTGTAGTTGAGAAGCGTCGGAGTCTGCGGCGAGGCAAATTCGAGCAGGTCTTCGCGGATCACCACAATGGCGGTTCCGGCTGGCCCGAGATTTTTCTGCAGACCGGCATAGACACAGCCAAACTTGCTGTAGTCGAGCACCCGAGAGAGCATCTCCGAAGTCTGGTCGACGATCAGCGGCACCGTACCGGTCTCCGGAAAAGTCTGCCAGCGCGAACCGTACAGGGTGTTGTTGCCGGTCACGTGCAGGTAGGCGGCATCCTGTTCAATCAGAGACGGGTCGATCTCAGGGATACGGTCGTAATTGGTTGCGGCGCTGCTGGCAATCACCCGGATGTCACCGAATGGCTTGGCATCCTTGTGGGCAAGCTTGGCAAAGTTACCAGTTTCAACGTAGAGGCACTTCTTGCCGGAAGAACGGCCGGCCAGGTTCAGAGGCAGGGCGGCGAACTGCATGCGTGCACCGCCGTGAATGAAAAGGATCTTGTAGTTGTCCGGCAGGTTGGTCAACTGGCGAAAGCGTGCCTGGGCATCCGTCAAAACCTTTTCGAACTGCTTGGCACGATGGCTGATTTCGATGATGGAGATTCCCATCCCCTGGAAATCGAGAAACTCGTCACGAATCCGTTCCATTACCGGAACGGGCAACATGGCCGGACCGGCACCGAAATTATAGACCTGCTGGGACATATTATCCTCCTTTATACTATTTTAAAGTGTACGTACCTTGATGACGCCGTTGATAGCCTCGAGGGCCTGGATCAGTTCAGCAGACGGTGCGGTTTCGATATCGATGATATTATAAGCCGCCTCATCGCGGCTCTTGTTGATCATGTCGATCACGTTGATTTCCCGCTCGGCCAGTATGGAAAGAACCTGGTTGAGCATCTTCGGCACATTACGGTTGGAGAAGGCAAGGCGATAACCGCCAGCGCGATCCAATGAGATGTTCGGGAAATTCACCGAGTTCCTGATATTGCCGTTTTCAAGGAAATCGATCAGTTGATCTGCGACCATGATGGCACAGTTCTCTTCGGCTTCTTCGGTGCTGGCACCGAGATGTGGAATAGGTACGACCTTGTCATTGCCCAACAGTTCCGGCATCGGGAAATCGGTGATGTACTTGTCAATCCTACCGCTCTGCAGGCCAGACAGGATGGCTTGGGTTTCGACCACCTTTTCCCTTGACAGGTTGATCAGGGTCGCCCCCTTCTTGAAGCTGTCGACCAGACTCTCGTTGATCAGGTTGCGGGTTGCTTCCAGCACCGGCAGGTGCAGGGTGACGATGTCCGACTTGGAGAGCAGCGACTGCATGTTTTCCATGCGTTCGACATCGCGCGACAGGCGCCAGGCAGCCTCGACCGAAAGAGCCGGGTCGTAACCGAGCACTTTCATGCCAAGCATCAGGCCGGTTTCGGCAACCAGTGAGCCGATGGCACCGAGTCCGACCACGCCGAGGATCTTGCCCTTCAGTTCAGTCCCGCCGTAAGTCTTCTTGCCGTTTTCGACCAGTGTTTGCAGTTCCTCGGAGCTCTTGCCGGGCCCTTCCCTGCGCACAAAATCAATCGCGCCGATGATATCGCGGGTCGACAGAAGCATGGCAGCAACGGCCAGTTCCTTGACAGCGTTGGCGTTGGCTCCCGGGGCATTGAAGACCACGATGCCGCGTTCCGTGCAATGCCCGACCGGAATGTTGTTGACTCCCGCACCGGCCCGACCGATCGCCTTGACAGAAGGCTCGATATCGTCAGCCTGCAGAACGTGGCTGCGCAGCATGATCGCATCGGGAGAGCCGATCTCACTGGCAATTTCGAACTTGTCGAGAGCGAACTTGGAGAGCCCCTTGACGGAGATCTTGTTATAGGTGCGGACTTTATTCATCACTAACTCCTTCGTAAGGAAAAACAAAACCGCCGTGTGCCCTTAACGGGCAATCATGGTCGGCGATTTCTGTTATCTGTAAGGCGAAAACCCCCACTGGAAGGCCGTTTTTACTACTTTTCAGTGAGGTTGTCAATGGGCTCAGCGGGTAATCCTGCGAGCCTCCAGGTAGAAGCGTTTTTCATCTGCCTCGCCCATGGAAAAGGTCTTGCGCGGCAACGCACCGTCGCGGACGATGGTCCGGAAAAGATCGTGTTTGGAAATCGACGGCAGGTAGAAACCGGTGTTGTTTTTCTGGCCGCCAAGGCGGGTCACGGCTTCCTCGCCATGGATGTAATCGATTCGGACGCCCGGGTGATTTTTCAGGTACTCGTCCAGGAAGTTCTGCAGCGTCGCAACTTCGAGAGTCAGGGCCGGATCGTCAATTGAGAGCAGTCCATATCGACCGGCGGCAACCAAGGGCACCGCATGCGCAGCACCGGACGCTTCAGCTGCTGCGCTTGCCGTTTCGAGAGCTGTGTGCCATTCAATGCGACAGGGGGTTCCCGCCCGGCTGTAGTAGTCTTCAGCTTTGTCGAGCAGATCTGCCACATCGACATCAAAGAGGACCCGGTGAATCGCTTCAAACTCAAGACCGGGGTCATGAACATTCACCAGTTCGACCAGTGCATAGCGGGCCGGATGATCCATGACATCAGCGGGATTGGCGGCTTTTAACTTGAGTTGCTCCCAGATCGCCTTGGCGGTAGCAAAGCTGTGATTGCCATCGCCCATGGCGTAGAGCATGACTTCGTCATCATCAACATCGTAACGCTTCTGGAAACGATCTTTCTCGGCAAGACGTTCGAGGGCACGGCCAACCTGCTCCAGAAGCTCCTTCTGCGTCACCTTCCAGCCGCGCAGATGTCCGCCGCCCTGCATCAGCTCAAAGTCATAAGCCTGCTCAAGATCGGCCGCGAAAAGCGGCTCAATGACCGTATGCTCCGGATCATCGATCAGCACCATGATATGCGGCAACTCGATGGCCGCATTTTCTCTGACGCGAATACGCGGCGGGAGCCGGTCGACAATCGTGCCTTCGGTTGTCCTGATCATGGTTTTGGTGCCAGGGCGATAATCGTAGGCTTCCAGATCCAGAGCAACCACCAGCCCCTTGCGGGACGGCACATGGCTGGTTTTCCGGTCAAGCAGGATAAATCCTTGCGTCTCGTCGGCCAAGACACCTCTGGCAAGGTACTGGTTCATGCAAGCGTTGATATCGGCAATGCGCTTGTCACTGTCATCATCTTCGAGGTAAACCTCCGGAAAAATCAGGCGCAGCGTAGAGGGCTGATCATCGACCAGGCGCTCAACAGTCTGCCAGTATTCGGGCTCGGAGGTATATTGATCGCAGGCAATCACCGCCCAGCGACTCAGGTCAGTGCCGGCTTTCGGCAACAGGATTGTCGGCACTTCCATGGCAAGTTTGGCAAGATTCATCATCGTTTCATCCTCTACCTGATCATTCCAAGCTGGTTTGAATACTCACTTAACGACCCGAAGATGCGATCCAGGACCACCACTCTCAGGGTTATCGGGTCCACCGGTCGGGTCATCATCCACATTCCCTTCGAGCAAATCCATGCGGGGTAAACTGTTGGTCGCTACCATCTTCTGGACACCATCAGCCACTGCCAGGCACTGCTTGGTGCAGACCTTGCGCACCGGGCACATGGTGCAATCTGCCTCACCACCCGCCGCACGCAGGGCGTGAATGACAAGATCAACACTTTCGATCTGGTTTAATGGTATTAAAAACATCGCCATCTCCAAATAAGTTTTTTCGCGTTCCTCGTCCCACGCTACGCTTGACAGGATTTACAGCCTCTTCCCGACAACCTTTGCGAACTCGACCAGTTTATCCATCATCGCCTGAAATTCAAACGGTCGCAAAGATTGCGGGCCGTCACTCGCGGCCACTTCCGGGTGGGGATGAACCTCGACGATCAGACCATCACACCCGGCAGCCACTGAAGCATAGCACATGCTCGGCACCAGTGAAGCATGACCGGTCGCATGCGAAGGGTCGATGATGATCGGCAGGTGAGTCTGCTCCTGCAAAACCGGGATCGCCGAGATATCAAGGGTATTGCGGGTTGCCGTTTCAAAGGTGCGAATCCCTCGCTCACAGAGGATGACCCGCTGGTTGCCTTCTGAGAGGATATACTCGGCACTCATCAGAAATTCCTGAATGGTCGTCGCCATCCCGCGTTTGAGCAGAATCGGTTTGTCGAGTTTGCCGAGTATCTTGAGCAGGGCAAAGTTCTGCACATTGCGCGCGCCGACCTGCATCACATCGGCATATTTTGCGACCAGGTCAACATCACGGGGGTTGACAACTTCGGTCACAATCGGCAAACCGGTCTCTTGACGAGCCATCGCCAGCAATTTGAGGCCCTCTTCCTCCATCCCCTGGAAAGAGTAGGGGCTGGAACGCGGCTTGAACGCGCCACCGCGCAGAACCGTGGCTCCGGCAGCCTTGACTGCACGGGCGGTTTCGAGGATCTGTTCCTCGCTCTCCACCGAGCAAGGTCCGGCCATGACGACGAGACGGTCGCCGCCCACGGTTAAGCCGGGAGCAATTTCGACTGCCGTCCGCTCCAGTTTGACCTCTTTGCTCGCCAGCTTGTACGGTTTGAGAATCGGCACCACATTTTCCACGCCCGGCATCGATTCGAGCGACTGCAGAATGGCCTTGCCACGCTCATCACCGACGGCGCCGACCACATTGCGGGTCTCGCCATGGATCACATGGGGCTTGTAACCTAGTTCCTTGATGCGTTTCTTGACTTCGGCCAGATTTTCCTTACTGGCCCCTTTGCGCATAACGATAATCATCTGTTCGTCTCCTTGACATTGGGAAAGTTCGGTAAAAATGAAGGCCGGCAGGGCTTGCCTGGCGGCCTTCATCGTTTACTTTCCCGAAACGAAAAAACCACAGGCGCCCCGATTGAGCCCGCCCGTGGTTTAGATCATTCTATCGACAGCTTGATCGTCAACAGACTTCACCCCGGTCAGGCAAGCCAAAAAAGCTGCCGGACCAAAAGTAAAAACCTGTAAACAACCAACCTTGATATTTCATCCGATGCCACCCTGATGAATATTTGTGGTGCTTCTTGGTAACAAAAAGCACTCCGGAAAGCAAGCAAAGAATCAACCCTTGCTTTTCCCTTGACATAAACTGCGCTTTTCGTTACAAATCCTTCTCCATGCCCAGATAGCTCAGTCGGTAGAGCAGAGGACTGAAAATCCTCGTGTCGGCGGTTCGATTCCGTCTCTGGGCACCATAAGTTATAAGGCCTCGCAATCTACCGACTGCGAGGCCTTTTTCTTTGGCGGTGCACACATGGTGCAAGTTTCCGGGGTGTAGATGACTTCGAGTAAGTTGCTGTCAATTTTATCCTGTCCTCGTTGGTATGACCGCCGACCTGTAAACCGCACAATCGGGGAGCTTCGAATCTATGCGTCCGGCTCAGGTTCTATTAGGAGAACGTAGCCGGTTGGAACTGGCTACGGTTACGGGCTAACCACAATATTTTCGACGATAACCGTACCGCTGACAACCCTCAACGACCTGATGGTGGACGATGAAACGGGGAGGGAGCTAAATCCGCAGTCGTGTCCGCCTCTCAGGGCAACCGCGATCTCCCGGTTGAGGACAAGGGCCTCTTCGAATGTTTGCTCCTGAAGCAAGAGGGTATACCCGTTCGTGACTTTGAAGGGGTCATCATAGATGGACTGGAGCGTGCCCGGATAGGACTGCCGGGTGTCATCAACCATTACCGGGGGGTCGTCGATGCAAAGATCAATGCAGTCGGGGGTGCCGTCTGCGTCCGTGTCTGTGTCAGGAATACTGCAGCCACAGACGCCAGGATCTGTTTTGTCGGGGTCGTCGGGACATGAGTCGAAGTTCGGACCGATGAGAGCATCATTTTGTGGAAGCTTGTAATCGTTAAATCCGTTCGAGACAAAGAAGTAGTAACCTTGCCCCCCCTGGGGCAGGGTTGTCGTGTATGTGTACTGCTCCCCGTTGACGTAATCGCCGTCTGCCAGTGATGAAGAGGCAGACGTGTCGGCCGCCATGTCGTAACAGTTGCCACCGAAACAAATCCGGACAAATGCCGGCGCCAGGTTGCTTTCGTCTATATAGATGGCCTTGAAGGTGAAAAGGGTGTTGATGTCCCCGAAGTCCGGGGCGACCCCCTTGAAATAGGAGTCGGCGTAAGCGCTCCCGTTCGAGAAGGTGACACCCGGCGAGATGGGCTGAAGGGAGTTGTAGGCATTGATCCTGCCCAAGCCGTGGTACTTGTCCCAGCCGGGAGTGTCCTCGGCTGGAGTTCCTTTCTGGTCTTCGGCCCCTAGCTCGATGTGCCATTTAACCTGGTCGGGACTGAGCGTTGGATTATTGGAGAGTAACAACCCCGCGATGCCAGCAACGTGTGGCGCCGCCATGGAGGTGCCACTAGCTACGCACCAGGCATTTACCATGCATGAACTTAAGATTGTGTCCCCCGGGGCTATCACGTCGACATTATAGCCGTAAGTGGAAAAATCGGTTCTTTTGTCCGTACTGTCCGAGGCGCCGACAGCGATCACCTGCCTATATCCGGCAGGGTAGTAGATGTGTTCGTCAAAACTGTTCCCTGAAGATGCGACGATGACGACACCGGCAGTGTAGGCGTAGAGGATAGCGTCCTGGTAGGCGACTGAATGGTTGCCGACCATGCTGAGATTGATGACATCAGCCCCGTTGTCAACGGCATAGACGATTCCGCTAATGATGCTTGATGTCGGGATCACGCTTGTGTTTCGTATAGAGACCTTGATCGGAAGAATCATGCATTCGGGGCAGACTCCTGCGACCCCTCTCCCGTTGTTCGTTTCCGCCGCTGCGATGCCGGCGACATGGGTGCCGTGCCCCAATTCGTCAGAGGGGTCATTGTCGTCGTCTGCGAAATCGTAACCGGGGAGTAACTTGCTGCTCAGGTCGGGGTGGTTTGTCTGAACTCCGGTATCCACGATGGCAATGATTGTCTGGTTGTCCCCGGTGGTGAGGTCCCATGCCTCGGGTGCGTCAATGTCGGAATCGACAGTCCCGCTGTATGTGCCGTCATTGTCTAAATTCCATTGTTCTGGATAGAAAAGCTGGTCGTTCGGGAGGAATTGCAACTGGTGGACATCATCTGGCACGGCATACTCGATGTCGGGATCACCGACGTAATCCTTTAGCGCGTCCTCGATGTTGACATGTTCACCGAATGAAACCTTGTAGATCCTGAGCAGGCCGAGATCATCCTTCAACTTGTCTTTCTTTCTCTCTCCTGACTTCTTGAATAACCTGGACCTTGATTTGACGTTCTGTTTCCCGTCCAGTTTATCGAGTTTTTCCAGGGCTTTTTTTCGGTATTCACCTGCGGTTTAAACTTGATGATGATATTTGATACGTACGAGGCACTGTTCAAAACTGAATCTGCATAGCTAACCGAAGCGAAAGCCTGAAACAGCAGAAGACAGAGTATGATAAAAGCGATTCTGTTCATAAGCCAAACTAACCTGCTTACACTGATAACCGCAACAATTAAAAATAACCCGTCATTCCTGCTCGGGCCATTTTTCATCAAATTCTCCCTAGTCGGTCAAAACGTTCAATTGATTCTCTGAAGTATATCGTCAAAGTCGGCGGCCTTCACATGAAGGCCGCCAGCGGCTGGTGTTGGTTGATCCTTCATCGCTTTGCGTCCAGGGCGGTTGCCGCAATTTTATCAGTCATGGCGACCCCCTATTCCCAGTCCGGCGTGGACTTGAAGTGACAGCTGATACTGGAGCAGCTGGGTGCACTCCAGGTCGGCGCACTCGGCCCGAACTGATAGGTGTTAACGCCGTTGAAGTTAATGTTGCGGGTGCCGCCGCTGGTTTCGTGCTGACTGCCGGTCATGTCGTGGCAGACCCCGCAGACGGCAGTGGTCGTCGCATCGCCGTAGGAATCACTTTCAGCAACGAGGGTGACTCCGGCCAGGTCGGCGATGTGAGGCACGTGCTTGACGTGCGCGCCTTTGCCGCCGACGCTGCCGAGGTAATCGCCGCCGGTGTTATCCTTGCCGTCGCCAGGATCTGGCGGGTAGGCGTGGCAGCTGATACAGGATCCGGCACCCGCGAAGGCGTTGCCGTCGTTGACGGTATCGGTAACGGTGCTGTGCTCGTGACAGGAGCTGCAGACCGTACCGCTGTTGTGACTGTCCGATGCGGTGTTGTTGTAGTGCTCCATCTTCGGGGTAGAGGCGCTGGCGGTATGGCAGGTATTACAGACGCCCTGTCCGAAGTTACCGCTGGTCATCGCCCAACCGCCGGCTCCGGTCGCCAGGGTGTTGTCGGTGAAGACGACATCGGTGGCGACCTGGTGGTCGGGATACCGTAAGTCCCGTCGGTGATCTGAGCCGGACGGCTCTGGATCATCTTGATGTTGCTGGCGTCACCGTGCGGATCGTGACAATCCCAGCAGAAGTTGCCACCGTTATTGCCGGAGTCGGCATGTGCCTGCATCTGGTGCTACTTGTCGACCTTGATCACCGTGCTACGATCGATACCGGTAAAGCCCGCCTCGCCGGAGTTATAGCTCGCGGTGGCATCGCTGTCGTGGCAAACCAGACAGGCGTCGTTCCAGCCATTACCGAGGACGTTGTTCCCTTTCAGGCGGAACGCATTGGTGTCGTCGATTTCATGACCGGCATTGACGTCATGACACCAGAGACACGGATCACCACCATTAGCGTTGGTGATAAAGCCGGTGCTGCCGTCGTTACCATGACCGTAGCTGGTCCATTCAGCAACGGTATTGATCTTCGCTGCGATGCCATCGTTGGCAAAGTTATCCGCATCGCTGGCACCGCCGTGGCAACTGCTGCAGGTGTTGCTCGTATGATAAGGGGTGCCATGACAGCTGGCGCAATCGCCGCCAGTGGTGAAGTTCTGGCTGCTGGTGCCGTTGGTCGCGACCAGGCTGCCGTTGCTGTTATGGCAGGTGGCACAGGCGTTATGGACCTTGGCATCACCAGCATCGGTGAGCGGCGGCGGGTCGCTGTGACAGCCTGCACAGTCGGTCGCTGCAACCTGGACCAGCGTGTTGTGGCTCGTCGTGGTGTTGTTGTTAGCGAAGTGGGTGGTCTCCCACGTATCCGTATGACAGGTGGCGCAGTTGCCGCCGATGGTGAAGTCTTTACCGATGCCGTGCTCACCAGGGCACCGTTCGCGGCGCTATGGCAGTTCGAGCAGTCGGTCACGTGCGTGGTCGTATCGATCAGCGCGTCGGCATGACAGCTGGCGCAGTTGTCGGTACCGGTCGTGGTGACCAGGGCGCTGTGATCCGGAGCGGTCGCATGCAGCGTGCCCCAGGTGGTGCCGTGACAGGTGGTGCAATCGCCGCCGGTGGTGAAGTCTTTACCGATCGCCGTGCTCACCAGGCCGCCGTTGGTGCTATGGCAGTTCGAGCAGTCATCCGCATGGGTGTTGGTCGCGGTGCTGGCCAGGGTGTTGTCGTGACAGCTGGCGCAGTCGGTCGCTGCGACCTGGACCAGGGTGCTGTGGTCCGGGGTGACCGCCGTATGCGTCGCGTTCCAGCCGGAGGTGTGACAGGTCTCACAGTTGCCGCCGATGGTGAAGTCTTTACCGATCGCCGTGCTCACCAGGGCACCGTCGCGGCGCTATGGCAGTTCGAGCAGTCGGTCAGGTGCGTGGTCGTATCGATCAGCGCGTCGGCATGACAGGTGGCGCAGTTGTCAGTGCCGCGTCGTGGTGACCAGGGTGCTGTGATCCGGAGCGGTCGTATGGAGCGTGCCCCAGGTGCTGCCGTGACAGGTCGTACAATCGCCGCCGGTGGTGAAGGTCTGGGTATCAGTGCCCAGGGTCGCCGTCAGGCTGCCGTCTACCGCGCTGTGGCAGTTCGAGCAGTCGGCCAGGTGGGTGTTAGTCGCGGGGCTGACCAGGGTGTTGTCGTGGCAGCTGGCGCAATCGGTCGCGGCCACCTGGACCAGGCTGCTGTGGTCCGGAGCCAACGTATGGATCGAACCCCAGGTGGAACCGTGACAGGTCTCGCAGTTGCCGCCGACGGCGAAGGTCTGGAGATCGGTGCCGAGTGTCGTCACCAGGCTGCCGTCGCCGTTATGGCAGTTCGAGCAGTCCTCGAGATGCGTGGTCGCCGTCGCGCCGACCAGGCTGTCCTCGTGACAGCTCGTGCAGTTCGAGCCGCTGGTGGTGACCAGGGCGCTGTGGTCCGGAGGCGTGGTGGTATGCAGCGTGGCCCAGGTGTCCGTATGACAGTCCGTACAGACGCCTGCGGCCAGGTCGACCTGCAGGGTCCGGAATGGTGGTATGGCAAAGGTTGCAATTATCCAAATGGCGTGGTCTCGACCGTCCAGTTCGCGGCTGCCCCCAGGTCATGACAGTTCATGCATGTGGTTGCTCCACCGGTCACGTAGCTTCGGTCAACGTGGTCGATGATCCCAATACCCCACTGCGGGGTGACCGCATTGTTGTGACAATCGATATTCGAGCAGGTCCCGGTGGTCGGGTTGTTGCTCTGGGCAAAGGTCGCGCCCCTGGAATAGAGGCCGTTGTCGCCGCTGGCGGCATCGCCGATGGTGCCGTCCTTCATCTGGATAGGCCATTACGGTGTGCGGCCTCCGCAGACGTTTCGTTGCCGGGACCACATGGCAATAGTTACAGGTGGCGGCGAGATGCGCAGGAGTTTGATGATCACCGACTACGGCGCCGTTGACATCGCGAGTTCCATCGAGAGGTGGATAATCGTGACAACCGGAACAGTTGCAGGCCGCCGATGACCGAAATTGCGAAGCTGTTGGAGTTCCAGGTTCCGGTCGCACCGGTGTCGCCACTGCCGGTATTCACGGCGACCGCGGTGACACTGGTCTGGACCGTCGCCGTTGCGGAACCGGTCGGCCAGGTCGTAGGTGACCCAGATATATTTCGGGATTCCGGCAGAGACCTGCCGGGTGCCAATGGCAATCGAGGTGAGATCGATCGCTTTGGAAACGCCCGCAAAGGTGGCATCGGCCACGCTCGGCTCACTACCGGAGAAAGCTGTATCGGTATCGATATAGATGGTCAGGTTATCGATTTCGGTGCCGGTGACCGACCCCAGGTCATCAACGGTGATGCCGGTCAGTTCGCAGATGCCGTCATCAGCGCCACCAGCGGTGCAGTCAAGCCTGCAGACGCTGCATCTGCACATCGGTATTCCCTTCGGTGGCGAAACTGGCAACGGCCGTGTTGATCACCGACAGGGAATCCGGGCCACCGGCCGCGGTAATGGCGAAGTTATTGGAATTCCAGGTTCCGGTTGCACCGGTGTCACCGCTGCCGGTATTCACGGCGACTGCGGTGACGCTGGTCTGGACCGTTGCCGGTGCAGAACCGGAAGGCCAGGTCATAAGTGACCCAGATATATTTTGGGGTTCCGGCAGAGACCTGCCGTCGAACCAAGGGCAATTGAGGTGAGATCGATCGCTTTTGAAGCGCCGGTAAAGGTTGCATCGGCCACATTCGGCTCGGTTCCGGAGAAAGCTGGTGTCGGTATCGATATAGATGTTCAGATTGTCAATCTCGGTTCCGGTGACCGCACCCAGATCATCAACGGTTATGCCGGTAATTTCGCAGACACCGTCATCACCGCCACCGGCAGTACAGTCAACCTGCAGGCGTTGCATCTGCACATCGGTATTCCCTTCGACGGCCGAGCTGGCAAGAGCCGTGTTGGTCACGGACAGGGAGTCCGGCCCGCCGCCCGCCAATGTCTCATAGGAGAAGGGATAGGCGGCCGACAGGGGGTTGCTCGCCAGGTCGGTCACTGCGGTGGTGACGTTGACGTTGTAGGTGGTGCTGTTCGCCTGGCCGCTGGTGGTGAACACCGCCTGGCTGCCGGAACAGGTGGAGAAGGTCCAGCCGGGGCTGTCGGAAGTAATGCTGGTGGTGTTGACCGTGGAGCACAGGACGTTCTCGGTAAAGTCGATGGTCACGTTCGCATCGAGGGCCACGCCGGTGGCGCCGTTGGCCGGCGAGGTCGGCGGCGAGACCGAAGGTGCGGTCTTGTCGAAGGTGACGCTGCTGGCATCGCTGGTGCCGGTGACCGGGGTGCCGGGGTTGCCGGCCAGGTCGGTAGTCGATGGTGAAGGGCACCGTGCCTGCGGTGTCGCCGCCGGCCATCACGTGGGTCGCGGTCCAGGCCGTTGGCCCGCCGGTCGAGGTGACCCCGGTCCCGGCGAGGGTCACGGTCGGGGTGGCGACGTCTTCATTCGAGGTAAAGCTCAAGGTCACCGTGTCGCCGACCTTGGCGCGGGTGTTGTCGGCATTGCTCGAGGCGATGCTTACCGGGGCGAGGGTCGGCGCGACCGTGTCGACAGTGAAGTCTGCACCGGCACCATTATATGGCGTCCAGCCGCTGGCCGCACCGTTATTGTCGACGGTTTGCACCTGCCAGCCGTAGGAGTTTCCGTTGGCGACGGTGCAGCTCACCTGCACGTTGGCGCTGGGGTTGGGGAGATTTGCAGTAGCGCCGCTTTCGCAGTCGAAAGTGCCGTCAGAATCAATGTCGACCTGCAGTTTGAGGGTATCGGCGCCGTCGGGATCGCTGATGTCGGCCTCGATCACCACCGTGGTCTCATTGGTATAGCCGCCGTCGGCGATGACGGTGGAGCCGTTGCTTTTGTACTGCGCCAAACCGGTCGGTGCGTTCGGGTTGGCGTTGGCGCCAGTCACGACGTTGACGGTGAAAGAGCCGACAACGGAAGCTCTCGCGGCCTTCCC
>CAWKAV010000030.1:0-82618 GCA_963847735.1 uncultured delta proteobacterium
AAAAACCCCCGGTCCTAAGATCGAGGGTTTTTGTGTCTAATAAATGGTGACTTATGGGACAAACTCTTAACGGTTCATGGTAGATGGTGGTGAACTTGAATCAATGGTTGCTGCAGTATTTTGGGGGACGATTGGCAAGACGGTATTGAGTAGATATGTCGTCATTTGAGTCGATGGAAAAACCTGATAGCATTATTTTTTTCACGATGGGATGTGGTTACAAAAGAACCATCTGGTAGACTATCCCGTTAAGCGAGGCTTCCCAACAGTAATGTTAATGAATGACATCCGCTCAGCATTAAAACAATTCAGAAAGGAGTCTGGAAATGAAACAAATTAAAGCGCTGGTGTTGATAGCAGTCGGTTTTTTTCTGTTTGCATTACCCGCATGGGCCGCACAAGATAGCACTGAAAACGTTTTAGACACCAGCAAGATTACCTGCAAACAGTTGATGCGCGGGGATGATGCGGAACGTGATGTTGGTATTGCCTATTTCCATGGGTTCATTCCGGCAGAGCAGAACATCATGAAGCTCGACCTGACGGCGGCATCCGCATTGTCCGACAAGGTGAAAGATTTCTGCCTATCGAATCCAACGAGCACGGTGATGGATGTCTTTACGCAATTCTCTAAGTAGGCGTCCAAGGAGGCATTCATGAAATCATTGACAGCCGTTTTGGCGGCATTATTTCTGGTATTAACTTGCTTCGTGCCCACCTAGATACAGGCCGGCGCCCAACAGGCGGCAGACTGCAGTACTTATGCACGTAACCGAGCCGAGTCAGAAGGTTCAACTGGTGGCGGTGCTCTGCGCGGAGGGCTGCGCGGAGCGGGAGGTGGAGCCCTGTTCGGGGCGATTATCGGTGGCAAAAAAGCGGCTAAACGCGGGGCTGCCTTGGGTGGCGGCCTAGGAGCTATTCGTGGCGGCGTCCGCGCCAGTAATGATCGACAGGCCAACTACCAGTATTACTATGACACTTGCATGCGTGGTGGGGTTTGATTTGCTTACCCTGAGTTATAAGAAAATGGCCACTCGGAATTGATCCAGGTGGCCATCATTTTGTCTTCTTAAATGTCTCTACTGATGAGACGAAAAACGACCAAATTTTGATTTTTTATATTGATGCAATTCTATAAACTCTATTCGCTTTTGTCGTACTTGTGTATTACCGCATTAATAGTATGATGGAAGATAAGAAAACCCGCGATTTTTTCCTTTTTTCGAGATCATCAGCAACCACCTTGTTCTACGGGGGGGGTGCCGAACCGGGTTCGTCATTTCGGTTCGGCGCTTGCGGGTAGAATTGAGTTTTAGTTGTTAAAAAAGGAGGAAAACATGAAAAGTATTCTTCTCGCAACTGATCTTGGAGCCGAAGCCGACCGAGCCCTCGAACGGGCGATCAACCTTGCTGTCACTCTGTCTGCCAAACTTCACATTTTGCATGTCTGCCCTGCCTATTCATTTCTCAGCGAGAAAAAACCGGCCAGTTTGCTGAAGCATGACACTGAAGATACATTGAAAAGTTATCTGGCAGGACACAAAGGGCTGAAAAACCTGCAACCGATCATCAGCGTGATTGAAGGCGGTGAGATATTCGTTGAAATTATTCAATACGCGGAAACAGTCAAAGCCGGCTTAATTGTGATGGGTATGCATCGCAAGGCCAAGCTACGTGATATGTTTGTTGGAACAACCGTGGAAAGAGTCATCCGCAAAGGAATTAAGCCGGTTTTGATGGTCAAGGATAAACCCCTCGAGAGTTATAAGAATGTTCTGGTTGGTACGGATTTTTCGGCGGGTTCAAAACAGGCACTGAATGTTGCCTTTGAACTCGCGCCAAAAAGTTTTTTCCATCTGGTCCACTCTTACGACATACCGGACACTTATATTGGCGTAAAGATTATCCAATATGCAGGAGATGTGGTGGAGAAAGCTGAGACTGACAACCTGGAAATGTTTGTTAAGGAAAACAGCAAGGTGATGAAAAAATTCGGTGTCGAGCCAAAGAATTTCTATCACAGGGTTACCCAGGGAGCCGCTTTCTCCTGCCTAATGAACGAGGCCGTTGCAGTAAAGTCTGATCTGCTCGCCATCGGAACCCACAGCAGAGCAATCCTTATGCCATACAAGCTCGGGGGGACGGCGCACGACATCCTGAACAATCCACCATGTGACATTCTGATCGCTAGAGGCCTTTGAAAGACATAAACGATAAGGGCGATCAGCCTCAAAACGCCGCCAAACCTCCTTTTGTTACATAATCGTTGAATCCGGTTGTGGCGTCTCGGATTGCACCATCTATCAGACACAAAAACCCTCAATCTCTGGATCGGGGGTTTTCTTGGAATGCAGGGCCAGCAAGAATTTCGTATTTCAGCTTATTGAGGTCCACAAAACAATCAGGAGTATAAATAAGTCTCCATCTCCTTTGACCTCCGTTCGCAACTGATGTAAATTAGCAGCGGCAATGTATCCATATTTCTGCTCTGTGGAGGGTCAAATGCATCACAGATTTATTGTCTTTCTCATTTTCATGCTCGCAGTGACCGCCGGATGCTCTAACTCAAAAAAACCGTTGACTGCCTTCGAGACTAAACGTCAACAATCGGCAGAGCTCGAACGTGGCCGTCAAATGATCAAAATTATGGGATGCAATGACTGTCATACCCCTGACTACATGGTTAAAAGATCTAACATCCCGGAAGAAGATTGGTTGGTTGGCGGGGACCTCGGCTTCCGCAGTCCTAAAGGAACGTCATACCCGACCAACCTGCGACTGTTGCTAAACAACATGTCTGAAGATGAGTGGCTGGTCCTCGCTAAGCAGATGCGAGAGGATTCACCGATGACTTGGGTCATGCTGTCTAATACTCCGGAGCAGGATCTGCGGGCAATCTATAGATTCGTCAAGCATCTCGGCCCGAAAGGAAATCCTGTACCAGACCGCCTTCCAGCAGGTGTGACGCCGCCGGGCCAATACGTTGACTATCCTGATCCACATTAAATGACGGAACCCACGAGTTGCGTCTGCTCTGGTGAGTAATACAATTCATGAATCTCAAAATTCACCATTTACAGTAAATATAAGCCCCTTCCTGACTTCTAAGGTTGGGGCTTTCCCATAAGTATTGCTGCAACTCTTTCTCAGATGTCCTTAGGACTTATAGTCCTCGATATTGCTGAGGGCTCAGGGGAAATCCTTGGTACGCTCTTGGTACACTAGCCCACCAAAAAGAGCCATAAAACACGAAAAGTCACGATTGACATATACGCGTAACCTTATAATATTATTGCGGTAATGTTTCGTTGAGTGTGGTGGGCATTTGTCCGAATAGGATTATCGATCTGTTGCTCTACGTCTTTGTTTAAAGCCAAAAGCAGAATCGGCGGGTCTCGGCCCGCCTGCCGACATACTTTTACCCGGCAGCAAAAGTATGCAAAAGTGCCTTCTCCTGGCGGAGGGCATATTCCTTCGCATGGTTTTCGTGGTTTCTATGGGTCGCTGAATAGGGAATCCGGCCCTGTTCAGGTGGCCTCTCTTTAGTGCTTTCTTGCAGCAAGAAGAGTAACAACACCTAAACATTCAAAATGTTACTGCGGGAGGGGACCTAAAGGGCCCCGTCAACTACGGGGGATCTGTAGACTGATTATCGACAGTCATCTCTAAATTGATGTTGCCGTGATATCGAGCCAGACATGCCAAGCGCAGCGCAAAGTTTTCTTTTGCTTCGTTTTCTTTGTCGCCACAAAGAAAATGACGTTGCTGTCGGGCAACCCCGACGGTTTTGCGTGAGGTTTGTCAACAGTCTGAAAGACTATTCTGCTGCGAATTCCTCCCTATATCTTTCCCACTTCTGATCAATCCGCTCCTGCATGACAGCGATCTGTTCTTTCGAAAGCGCCTTGAAGCGGGTCTGCATACGCAGGTAATCCTGAACCGGGCGCAGTTTTCTCTTTTTTAGAAGTTTCTGTGTCGGCTCGGATAAGGTCTTTTTGCCGTTCTCGATCTCATAGAGATCGAACAGGCCGCATTCAATCGCCATTTTTCCGATCTTGACAGTCATGCGCTCGTCACACCCCCAGCCCGGCGGGCAGGGGGTTTGAATGTGGATGTATTTCAAACCGCTGATTCCCTTGGCCTTGAGCAGCTTGTCGTGAAAATCGAGCGGGTAGCTGGCCGAGCAGGTGGCGATATAGGCCGGGTTGTGAGCCGCGACAATATCGGGAACGTTCTTGCTGGTTTCCTTTTTGCCGGAATAGGGAGTGGTCGTGGTCAGCCCTCCTTGTGGAGTGGTTCCCGAGCGCTGCACGCCGGTGTTCATGTAGGCTTCATTGTCGTAGCAGATGTAGATGATGTCCTCGTTGCGCTCCAGCGCTCCGGAGAGGGCCTGGATGCCGATATCCGAGGTGCCGCCGTCTCCGGCCCAGGCAACCACCTGGGTCTTTTTGCCGAGGCGCTTCATGGCGGCACGCACGCCGGTGGCCATCGCGGCAGTGGAGGCGAAGGTGCCGTTGAGAATCGGCATCTGGGTGGCAGAAATCGGGTAGAGGCCCTGCATGACGGTCAGACAGCTGGGCGGCACGACGAAGATGCAGTCGCGCCCCAGGGCCTTGAGGCCGATGCGGTAGAGAATGCTCAATCCGCAGCCGCTGCAGGCGCGGTTGCCAGGATGAACGAATTCTTCTGCGGTCAGATTGATCACGTTGGTTTTTGCGAGCAGGGTCATAGTTGTAATCCAATCCAATGTGGAGTGTCATGTCTGTTCTGGGCGTGGTCATGCTCTTCCTGCAGGCAGGCGTTTCTTCAGTTCCAGGTAGAGATCGTCGGTGCGGATTTCCCGACCACCCAGGCCGGTGATGAAGTTGTGCAGGCGCGGGCGGGCCGGGTAGGGGTAGAGTGCCGACTTGAGGTCGGCGATAAAGTGCACCCTGGTTGCCGTAGCTCAGAGCCTTTTTCACAGACCATGACCGCCTTGACCGATTGCAGCGCCTCGGCGATTCTGGCGGTCGGGAACGGACGGTACATCTGCAGGGCCAGCACACCGACCTTGAGCCCGTCGTCCCGGCGCAGGCGATCGACCACATCGTGCAGCTGGTTGGCGATGGTGCCCATGGCGACAACAACGAAGTCGGCATCATCACAGCAGTAGGGATCGAGGATCGGCGTGCCGCCGCGCCCGAAGCGCTGTCGAAAGTCCGCATCGATCTCTTCCCAGACATCCATCGCGAGACACATTTCCTGATGCAGATTGTGACGAATATCCATGTAGCTTCCTTGCTTTACGCCATTTATGTCGTTGCGCGCCTCGGGCAGCGTGACAGTATTCAGGCTCTCCGGGTGCTCCGGCGACAGGGTGTGCTTGTAAGCGTAGTCCGGCAGAAACGCCCTGACCGATGCAGCCCCGGGAAGTTCGAATGGCATGTAGGTGTGCGACAGGTAGTAGCCGTCGTAGTTGACCATGACCGGGATATGCACCAGCTCGGCCAGGCGGAAGGCTTTCAGGGTCATGTCGACGATTTCCTGGTGATCCTTGGCAAAAATCTGGATCCAGCCGGCATCGCGCTGGCTGATGGCGTCCTGATGATCGTTCCAGACCGACCAGGGGGCACCGACCCCGCGGTTGACCACGCACATGACCATCGGCAGACGAGCGCCGGCGGCCCAGTGCAACTGTTCACTCATGTAGAGCAGACCGTTGGACGAGGTGGCCGTAAAGGGCCGAACTCCGGCACTGGCCGCGCCGATACAGACCGCAAGTGCGCTGTGTTCACTCTCGACGGCTACATACTCGGCGTCCATTTCCGCCGGCGGCAATCAGCTCGGAGAGTTTTTCGGTCAGCGGCGTCTGCGGGGTAATCGGATAGGCTGCGATCACCTCGGCTGCGGCCAGTTGTACGGCCATGGCTGCGGCGACGTTCCCGGATTGCAATCAGTTTCTCACTCATGATCGCCCCCTGCTCGTGAACTCTTCTTCCGAGACCATTTTGATGGCATCGACCGGGCATTCCTCGGCGCAGATACCACATCCCTTGCAGTATTCGAGGTCGATTGTCGGCTCAATGGTCTTGCTGACGACATTGTCGGGGCAGTACAGCCAGCAGAGATGACAGGAGGGTTTGCCGCTTTTCGCCGGGATGCAGCGACTGTGGTCGATGACCGGGCGCTCCACCCGCCATGAACCGGTCCGCCCGGCGTCACCGGGGCCGGAGGTGCTGGCCGAAGTTAAAACTTTGAAACGTGGATCAGGCATGAGACCCTCCTGCGCACGGCTCACAGATCTGCGTGGCGTTGTAGACCAATCTGGCGGCCCTGGCATTGTCTTCCGGTTTGCGGCCAACGAATTCGTCGGCGATACAGAGTGACAACATCTCGATATCAACCAGGCCGGATGCTTTGCTTAAGGCGCCGATAATGCCGCTATTGACAATGCCTTTGCGCAGCCCTGCCTCGATTCCCAGCTTGGTGACGTTGGCCACGGCCACGCGATATTTGGCCAATTGGTGGTCCTGGGCTGGTCGTGGACTGTTGATGACCAGCAAGCCACCCGGTTTCAGTCCGGCGGTAACATCAACTTCGTTGATGATCAGATGGTCGAGTACGACGACAATATCGGGGGTCACGATGGGAGAAAGATCGTAAATTTTGTCTCTGGAAATCTTCAACGAGGTGGAGACCGGCGCTCCGCGCCGCTCCGTGCCGAAGGTCGGAGCCATGACGACTCCGGCGTAGCCGGACTTGAAAGCCGCTTCTGCCACTACCTTGGCCGCCGTAATGGCACCTTGACCACCGCGTCCATGCCAACGTATCTGGATCATCAGTGGAGAATTTTTCTGCATCATTGAGCTCCCTCAAAAATAACGTTTCAACGCGATCTTGAACCTGATAAAAAATGGCGTACTGGTTACCGTCGACACTTCCTGATTATTCTACTTCAGACCGACTCTTCCGTGCATTGATAATCTGAAGTTGAGCATCCGCGCCAACGAAAGGACGTAACAAACTGCCCAAATTCTGGCAAACAGTCAAGCCGGAAGTTGGGTTTGTCAGCTTTTTTTATCGTAAGATAAACACTGCAAAGGGGCTTGAATCAGGTACAAACTGCCGTCATCGAAAGTTCCAGAACCTATCCTGCTGGTAGTAGGTTATCTCAATAAATAATCTTCAGATGTCATGTTCAATTTCCCATTGGTTGTAGAAGGTGATGTTTTTAAGGGCCTTGCGCGGCCTGGCTTTTGGCTCCTGATCAGGATAGCCAAGCGGGGTCATCCCGACCACTCGGAACGGATTCGGGATGGCGAGAGCCGACTTTAAAGCCGCTTCGTCGAACCAGCCCATCCAGCAGGTACCGAGGCCGAGTGCATGCGCGGCCAGGCAGATGTGTTCGAAGGCAATGGCGGTATCGGCGATGTAGTATTCGATGCCATTTTCAAAGCCAGATTCCGATGGGTCAGCGCAGACCACGATGACGATCGGGGCCGTGACGATGGCGCGGAAGCCGGGGTTGTCGACAGGAAAGGCTTCAAGCAGGGCCCTTTTGCGATCCTGATCATTGATGACCAGGAAACGCCAGCACTGCAGATTCTTCCATGAAGGGGCCAGGCGGGCAGCTTCCAAAACCTGCAGGAGCTTGTCAGGTTCGACGGGTGTGTCCTTGTACTTGCGGATACTACGGCGATCCCTGAAAACCTGGAAAATATCCAAAGTCATCTCCTTGAAAGACAGGCTTACATGTTGCGACGGTACTGGCCGCCGACTTCATAGAGAGCCGCGCTGATCTGTCCCAGCGAGGCGACCTTGACCACTTCCATCAGCTCGGCGAAGATGTTTTCTCCGCTCTCAGCAGCCTTCTGCAGGCGCATGAGCGCAGCAGGGGCTTTTGCGGCATGTTCTCTCTGAAAGGCGCGCAAGTTGTCGATCTGGTGACGCTTTTCCTCCTCAGTCGAACGGGCCAATTCGCCGGGGATTTCATAACCCTCGCCCTCGGTTTTCGGGTTCAGGTAAGTATTGACCCCGATGATCGGCAATTCGCCGGTGTGTTTCTTGTGCTCGTAAAGCATCGACTCATCCTGGATTTTGGTTCTCTGGTAGAGCGTTTCCATTGCTCCGAGCACGCCGCCGCGCTGACTGATTTTTTCGAATTGAATCAATACTGCTTCTTCGACCAGGTCGGTCAATTCTTCAATGATGAAGGCCCCCTGCAGGGGGTTTTCGTTCTTCGCCAGGCCGAGCTCCTTGTTGATGATCATCTGGATCGCCATCGCCCGGCGTACGGATTCTTCAGTAGGCGTGGTGATCGCTTCATCGTAGGCATTGGTGTGCAGCGAGTTGCAGTTGTCGTAAATCGCCATCAACGCCTGCAAGGTGGTGCGGATGTCGTTGAAGTTCATCTCCTGGGCGTGCAGGGAGCGGCCCGAGGTCTGGATGTGGTATTTAAGCATCTGGCTCTTGGTATTGGCGCCGTAGCGATCGCGCATCACTACCGACCAGATGCGCCGCGCAACCCGGCCAATCACGGTGTATTCGGGGTCAAGTCCGTTACTGAAGAAGAAGGACAGGTTGCCGGCAAAATCGTCAACATGCATGCCGCGCGACAGGTAATATTCGACAAAGGTGAAGCCGTTGGAGAGGGTAAAGGCCAGCTGGCTGATCGGGTTGGCGCCGGCTTCAGCGATGTGGTAGCCGCTGATCGAGACCGAGTAGTAGTTGCGCACCTTGTGGTCAATAAAATACTGCTGGATGTCACCCATCATGCGCAGGGCAAACTCAGTGCTGAAGATGCAGGTGTTTTGACCCTGGTCTTCTTTGAGAATATCGGCCTGCACCGTGCCACGCACGGTCTGCAGGGTGCAGCTCTGGATCTCGGCCTGTTCGTCCTTTGATGGTTCGCGACCCTGCTTGCTGCGGAATGTTTCGAGTTGCTGGCGGACGGCAGTGTTCATGAACATGGCCAGCAGCATCGGGGCCGGGCCGTTGATGGTCAGCGAGACGGAGGTCATCGGGTCGCAGAGGTCGAAGCCGGCAAACAGCTTGTCCATATCGTTCTGGGTACAGATCGACACGCCGCTCATCCCCACCTTGCCGTAAATATCGGGGCGTTCGTCAGGATCCTCGCCATAGAGGGTCACGCTGTCGAAAGCTGTCGAGAGCCGTTTGGCGTCGTCGTCACGGGTCAGGTAATGAAAGCGGCGGTTGGTGCGCTCCGGTGTCCCTTCGCCGGCAAACTGGCGTTTGGGATCCTCGGCGGTGCGTTTGAATGGAAAAAGCCCGGCAGTGTAGGGAAAGAAGCCGGGGGCGTTCTCCTTCATGCACCAGCGGATTATTTCACCGTAGTCGGCGAAGTCAGGCAGGCAGACCTTGGGGATGCACGTTCCGGACAAGGTTGTGGTGGTCAGCTCGGTGCGGATCTCCTTGTCGCGTACCTTGGTGATCATCACCTCATCCCGGTAAGCCCTTTTAATCTCAGGCCACTTTTGCAGCAATTTGCTGTTCGCTTCGCTGAGCGCATTTTTGGTCTGTTCGATCAGCATTTCAAGGTCAGCGACCTGACAGGCGCATTTTTCGGACAGCAGATCGCGGGCGCCGGTAAGCTGGAAAAGCTGCCGGCCGACCTGCGTTTGATCGACGACCTGTTTGCGATAGGCCCTCGCGGTATGGGCGATTTCGGACAGGTAGCTGACCTGCTCCGGCGGGATGATCAACTGCGCGATGCTTTGTCCCTCTCCGACCTCGAGCTGCGACTGCCAGCCGAGTCTGCATTTGTCGTTGAGTTTGTCGATCAATGCCCGGTACAGGCGGTTGACGCCGACGTCGTTGAACTGGCTGGCGATGGTGCCGTAGACCGGAAGATCATCGTCAGCCGCTTCGAACCGATGATGGTTGCGGCGGTACTGTTTGCGAACATTGCGCAGGGCGTCTTCGGCACCGCGCTTTTCCATCTTGTTCAGAGCCACCAGGTCGGCAAAATCGAGCATGTCGATTTTCTCCAACTGGGTTGGCGCGCCGAACTCGCTGGTCATGACATACAGCGACAGGTCACAGACCTCGACAATGCCGGCGTTGCCCTGGCCGATACCGCTGGTCTCGACGATGATCAGATCGTAATCGGCCGCCTTGAGCACGTCGAGCGCCTCGCGGATTGCCGTCGAAAGCTCGCTATGCGAGTCGCGGGTTGCCAGTGAGCGCATGAAGACTCTTGGCGAGTCGATGGAATTCATCCTGATGCGGTCGCCGAGCAGCGCTCCGCCGGTCCGTTTGCGGGTCGGGTCGACCGAGAGAATCGCTATGGTCTTGTCTTCAAAATCGCGCAGGAAGCGGCGTACCAGCTCATCGGTCAGGGAACTCTTGCCCGCGCCACCGGTGCCGGTGATGCCGAGCACAGGCACTTGACCGGCCAGTTCGCGAACCTGTTGTTGAACCGAACGCAGCAGCTCATCTGGTTGCTTTACCAGTTGTTCAGCGGCGGTGATCAGCCTTGCCACTGCCTGCGGGTCGCGCTGCGGCAACTTCTCCAGGTCGCGTGCGAGCTGGTTTGGCGGTAGGAAATCGCATTGCTCGAGCTGGTAGTTGATCATTCCCTGCAGTCCCATGCGGCGGCCGTCTTCCGGAGAAAAAATCTTGCAGATGCCGTATTCTTCCAGCTCCTTGATCTCATCTGGCAAGATGACGCCGCCGCCGCCGCCGAAGATCCGCACGTGACCAGCGCCTTTTTCCTGCAGCAGATCGTACATGAACTTGAAATATTCCATATGTCCGCCCTGGTAGGAACTGATCGCGATGCCCTGGGCGTCCTCCTGAATCGCAACATCGACGATTTCGCTCACTGAGCGATTATGGCCGAGATGAATCACCTCGGCGCCTGAATCCTGCAGGATGCGACGCATGATGTTGATCGAAACGTCATGACCGTCATAGAGGCTTGTCGCCGTCACGAAGCGGATCGGGTGGGTGGGTTGGTAGACAGGGTTTTCCATGTTGTACCTCCTATGGCATGACAGGCTTTATATGCGATATGTCATATCTGATAACAGGGACGTTTCTTTAACCCTACATGTTTAGCAAGCGCCGTGCCATGCGGAGAGTCTTTGCTGAATAGATGGCAAGTGACATGCTCACAGCATTAACCGGGATGTGGTTTGGTTAAAGTGAGTATGATGGTGACGTTTGGTTTGCTGGTTTGTCTACGGTTGTTTACATTCGAGCTGGACAGTTTGCGCGGATTTTTTTGTTGTTTGTAAATAAAATCGCAATCAAGACCGACGGGTCGCGTCCCGTCAGACGCCATACTTTTTTTGCAGGCGCCAGAAAAAAGTATGCAAAAAATGGCTATTATTCTCCTGCGAAGGGCATGTGTTTGCGGGATTTTGTGTTTTGTTGTGCTGCGTTCTTTGATGAAAAGGGTGGTTCTGCGTGGAATCCAATGACGGGCCCCCCGATGATTTTCGGGGGGCCTTCTTTTCTGCGCAACTTTTGAGGCAGACATCGATTTGTGGTGTTTCCTTGCTTTCTGAAATACTTCGAATAAATCAAAAATTGAAGATCAATCACCGCTGATACAATCGGAACAGAGCCCGAAAAAGAAATCGGGCTCCCGCCATTGTCTGCAACGGAGCACTGCTTTATTAATCAAGACGAGCTATCGATAGGAAACCACAAAACCCCGCCAACACATGCCCAGCGCAGCGCCAGGTCCTTTCTTTGGTGACTTTCTTTGGACCAGCAAAGAAAGACTCCCGGCTGCCGGGCGGGACCGACGGTTCATTAGTCTTTTAAGGTTCTGGAATTATAAGCAGAATCGGCGGCCTTGCCCATCACCCATCATAACAACTCTCAATATCCCAGCGCCGTCGCCGAACCAAACAAGTGCACATCAACCATCTCACCGGCCTCATATCTCACACGCTCCTCGGCGAGCAGGGCAATCCCCTGGGCATTGACCATAGTGCGGAGGATGCCGGTATTCTGATCACCGGGGCTGGCAGCCAACATCACCCCGTCATCATTCAGAGTAATTGACACACGCATCAGTTGCAGCCGACCGGGACTCTTTCTGATCGGACCCTGCAGTGTCGCCTTGAACAGCGATTTGAACACTGTGCGATGGCCCATCATCTTTAACAGCGCCGGACGCACGAACTCCTCAAAAGTTATCATGGTGGAGACCGGGTTGCCCGGCAGGGAAAAGACCGCCACGTCGTCTTTCATGCCGAAGGCGGTCGGTTTGCCCGGTTTGATGTTGATTTTCCAGAACTGCTGCCTGACGCCGAGCTCTTCAAGCACCTCGCGCACCAGGTCGCAGTCACCGGCTGAGACTCCGGCCGAAGTAATCAGTGCATCGGCTTGCAGGCCTTCAGAGAGCTTCTCGCGCAGGCTGTCCCGGTTGTCGCGGGCAATGCCGAGCATCAGCGGCACTCCGCCGATCTCCTGCACGGCCGCGGCCAGCGCCCAGGAGTTGCTGTTGACCACATCGGCCGCGGAACGCAGCTCATTGATCTCCTGCAGTTCGTCGCCGGTGGCGAGGATCGCAACCCGAACCGGGCGGTGGCGTTGTACTATCGACATACCTAAAGAGGCGAGCAGGCTGATCTCGGCCGGGCGCAGCACGGTGCCGGCGGCGAGAACCTGGTCACCGGGTCGGATATCCTCGCCCTGCCAGCGGATGTGATCTCCTTTTTTGACGTGACTGAGAATGCGGATCTGTTCTGGCAGTTCTTCGGTCTCCTCGAAAGGCACCACTGTGTCGGCGCCAGCCGGTATCGGTGCGCCGGTCATGACCTTGATGGTGGCCCCCGGTTCGACCCGAAGAGAGTCACGGCAGCCAGCCGGCAAAAACCCCATGATCGGCAGAAGCACGCCGGTAGAGCAATCTTCGGCCCGTACCGCGTAGCCATCCATCGCCGAGTTGTCAAAGGCCGGCAACGGTTGACTGGCGATGACAGCTTCGGCGATCGGGCGGCTGGCAGCGTCGAGCAAGGAAACTTTTTCAATCGGCAGCACGATGACGGCGTCGAGAATCTGTTGACGGGCTTGATGATAGGAAAGCATAAAAGTCTTACCTTACGTTGAATGGCTGTCAGCGCTGCTGCAGCAGATTTAACCCGAGATTGACCAGTAGCGCAACACTCAGCAGCAGAAGGCCGAGGGCCAGGCCAAAAGAGAATTCTCCCTTGCTGGTTTCCAGGGCGATGGCGGTCGTCATGGTGCGGGTGCTGTTGCGGATGTTGCCGCCCAGCATCATCGCCACGCCGACCTCGGCGATGACCCGACCGAAGCCGGCGATCACCGCAGCCATTACGCCGTAGCGGATTTCGCGCAGCAATTGTCGCGCTGCCTGCAGGCGTGTGGCCCCCAGGGTCAGGGCGGTGTTGATGATCCGATTGTCAGCACCGCTCACAGCCGCCAACACCAGGTTGGCGATGATCGGTGTGGCCAAAACCGTCTGTCCAGCAATCATCGCCAGAGGAGTGAACAGCAGTCCCAGCGGGCCTAGCGGGCCCTGGCGGCTGAACAGACCAAACAGCAGCAGGCCGACCACCACCGTCGGCAGCGCCATCAGTGTGTTGAGCAGCGCTATCGCCAGCCGCCGGCCGCGAAAGCGATTGATACCGAGCCAGAGCCCAATGGGTATTCCCGCCAGTCCGGCCAGCACTGTGGCGCAGCTGGAGGTGTAGAGGGAGGTCCATGCGGCGGCCTGAACCTCGTGGTCGAGGCTGAAAATCAGCTCCAGCGCCTTGTGCAGCGAATCGAGAAGGTAGCCCAAGAGAATCCTTTACTGCTGAACGTAGAAAAGCTGCTCGCCGCCGACGCGGAAGCCGGTGATCAGAGCTTTGGCCTGGTCCGAAGTCAGGTAGTCGAGAAATCTCTTTGCCAGCTCGACTTTGACGTGGGGGTTTTTCAGCGGGTTGACCATGATCACACCATAGGGGTTGAACAATCCTGCATCTCCTTCGACTGCGATCCTGAGGTCGGTCTTGGTCATGTAGGCCAGGTAGGTGCCCCGGTCACTCAGTGTATAACCGCGGCGTTCGGTCGCCATGGTGATGACTTCACCCATGCCGCGGCCCGCCTCCAGGTACCAGTCGCCGGACGGCGTGATGCCGGCGGATTTCCAGAGCTGTTTTTCCCTGGTGTGGGTGCCGGACTCGTCGCCACGGGAGACGAAGGTCGCCTTGGTCAAGGCGATTCTACCCAGTGCAGCCGCTGCATCTATGCCAACGGCTATACCCGCCGGATCAGAAACCGGGCCGAGGATGACGAAATCGTTGTACATGACATCGCGGCGATCGACGCCGAAACCATCGGCAACGAATTGATCCTCCTTGCTGCGGGCATGCACCAGTATCACGTCGACATCGCCGGTTTCGCCGAGCTTGATGGCTTTGCCGGTGCCGACGGCGATCACGTCAACCTGGCAGTCGTTGGCCTGCTCGAAGGGTGGCAGCAGTTCGGCGAGTAGTCCCGAATTTTCGGTCGAGGTGGTGGTCGCCAGGCGCAGGTGCTCGACGGCCAGCGCCGGACAGGCCAGCAGTAGCAGCGCCAGCAGCAGTAACAGGTGTTGGAAGGTCTTCAATGTTTCCTCCACAATATAAAAATGCGTCTTCCTGAAGAAAGACGCACGCAGCCCCACCATGGGGCTGTCAGTCTCCTTTCCAAGTACGGGAGGTGCGGTCGTTTCCAATCGGACCCATAGGTGCCCAAACCACGGCTACAGCCGGCAGGTCGGAGAACTCGGAGTATCGTAGCGATGTCTTGTTACAACCGCCGGCAGGCAACCGGGTGGACGCCTCGTCGGCAATGAAAATGTCGATTATCCTTTCATTCGTTGCAGCAAAAAACTGGCTGCTCAAGCGGGGACTGCTGCGTGAGCCGACCGTTTTGCAGATGAATCTCTTCGCCGCCGAGGCGCCGAGGCTGGTTGGCATCGTGGGTGGCGATCACCAGGCAAATCCCCAACTCGGGGAGGGTGATCAGGAAGCGCTCCAAGGCATCCACCTGACCGGCATCAAGGTTGGCGGTCGGTTCATCGAGCAAAAGCAGCTTCGGTTGCAGGGCCAGGGCCCTGGCCAGCGCCACGCGCCGGGTCTCGCCGCCGGACAACTCCCGCGCCGGGCGATGGTTGAAACCCTGCAGTCCGGTAATCTCCAGGGCCTGGTCAATGCGCTGCCGGAGATGCTGACCCTGGAGGCCACGCAGCTTGAGGCCAAACGCCAGGTTCTGTTCGACGGTTCCGAACAGCAGCAGCGGGTTTTGGTCAAGCAAGGTGATTTGCTGGCGCATCTGGTGCAGATGCCTTGCCTGCCACGCGACCGGCTGTCCGGTAAAGCTCATTTTGCCCTTGCGGGGCGGCAGGAGCAGGGCCAGCAGTAGCATCAGGCTGCTTTTACCGGAACCGTTTTCACCGTGCAGGGTGTAGAGGCGATCGGGTTCCAGACGGAGCTTTTCGCAGTGCAGGACGAAGCGGCCACGTACTAGTTCAATATCGTTCAGTTCATAAAGTGGCATGTTCTATTTGCTTCGTTGAAGCAATCCCTCCGGCCAGGCGGATTCAGCAGAAGGCTTTCGGCCAAGACGCGCGATGTTCAACAATTTATCGCAGATGAGGCCCTTCCGCAATACTCTTTACGCCTGTATGCGGCGCGCAATTCCGCTTCACACCTCGTGTCTCAAGATTTTTGCCAGGAAGCCGGTGATAATCTGCAAGGTCTCGATGGGACGGTCGCGAAACGGGGCGTGCCCGCAGTCTGGCAGGATTTCCATGTCGGCTCCGTGCGGTAGCTTTGCCTGAATACATTGCAGTTGCCGGAGCGTGCCGTAGTTGTCCTGCTCACCCTGGATCAGGAGAACCGGCACCTCTATCTTCGGCAGGAACGCTTCCAGATTCCAGGCCATGAAATCCTGGTCCAGCCAGGCCCTGATCCAACCATGGAAGGTACGATCGACATGCTCGCCGTGATAACGGGCCAATCGTACGCGCAGGTCGCCATCCTGGTAGGAGTTGAGGGCTTCACTGATGCTGTTGACAGTGAGTTGCTCGACAAACACGTGCGGCGCCATCAGGATCAATCCCTGAATACGCTGGTCGGCAAGGCCACCAGCGTTGATCAGTGCGATGGAAGCCCCGTCGCTGTGCCCAATCAGGATGGCATTTTGAATTTTGCTGACATCGAGGAGCTGCGGCAGAATTTTGAGAGCTTCGTCATGCATGAAGGTGAGCGGCCGCGGCAGTTCACAAGGATCCGAGCCGCCGTAGCCTGCCCGACTGTAAATCAGTGCCCGGCAGCCGGTGGCCGCTGCGACCTGCTGCGGAAAGCTCCGCCACATGGCCAGACAACCCAGCCCTTCATGGAGAAATATAAGTGTCGTGTCATTGCTCCCGGGAGGGGTCAGTAACTCATATTCCAGTTTGACACCATCGATATTGAAATAACCGCAAGTTTTCAGCAAGGACGTCTTAACCCCCGGAAACGTAAGAGATCAGGAAAACTTCGCTGCCGTCGGCAATATCGGTTTCACTTTCGCCGGCGAGAATCATCTTGCCGTTGATGACGATGTTGAGATTCGGGTCATCAAGGATTCTGACCGCTGACGGGAGTTTGCGTCGCAGCAGTTGCCGCAGCTCCCCGAGATGCGCGATCGGCTCATCGACGATGATGCTCTGTTCGGGAGCGCCGGGCAGCGCGCAGGGCAGCTTGACCCTGATGCTGTAGCCGGTGATGACTTTAGAGAGCCGGGCATGCCAGTCAAGTGCGGGAACGCCCTCCCGGTTGAGTCCGGTCAGCTGGTAGAAACGCTGCTTGAGAGCGGAGAACTGCTGTCGGTCGATTCTTTCGCCCTGGAAAGGTCCGGCCTTGATCGGCTCATCGAACCAGCGGGCGGGCAGGGTGTCGTCATCCTCGCGCAGGCCGAGGCGGAAGTTGATCATCCTCTCCAGCCCGGTGATGTTGCGGCCGATCTCGTCAAGCTGTTCTTCATTGAAGGATAAACCTGTCAGCTCGCTGAGTTGGGTGGCAAAGTCGACCAGGTCGGGGGTCGAAGGTGAATTGAAAAGCTTGGTGTTGAAACGGCACATGCCGATCGCATCGCCCACAGCAAAGGTATTCTCGCAGCGCCGCACGGCGAACTCCTTGCCCTCGTAAGAGGTCGGTTCGGCGGAGACGGTCCCGCCGTAAAGAGCCGTCTTGAAGGTAGCGTCATCGTTGATACGGGCGTTGATCTCCAGGGTGGCCCGGTTGCGCAGATGATCCATGCCGCGTGTGGCGACCGCCAGACCCAGGGCAAAGGCCTTGAGGATGCGGGCGTCGTGGGGGTCGGACTGAAACAGGCCCTTGGAGGCCATGCAGTAGTTCAAGGCTTCAACCGGGTATTTGCCCTGCTCGACAGCGCGGCTGGAGACGGCGATGGTGTTACCGAAGCCCTGGCGTTTTGCGGTCATGAACAGCAGTTGCTCGATGACCGGGTAGTTCCCCCAGGTCAGCTCCAGCCCGCCGGTGGTCTGCTGGTCGATGATGCCGCGCTGATAGAGTTCCATGGCCCAGGCGATGGCGCTGCCGGTGCTCGAAGCGTCGAGGGCCAGATCGTTCAGGATATTGTTGAGACGCAGCACCTGCTCCGGTTCCTTGATACCGATGTTTGGTCCGAATTTGCCGACCACGATGTATTCGGGGCCTTCACCCTTGTCGTAGCGGTCAAAGTGACCGTCGTTGTTGATGCCGTTGTAGGTGCGCAGCTTGTGGTGATCGAGGGCGCTCTGTGCCCTGTCATAGCTGGCATTACCGCTAAGCCCGCTCAGGGCGCTGGCGCCCCAGCCGCCCTTGCCGCCCGGCAGCATGTCGTTGTTGGCGCGGCAGCGCACCGGGCACTTGCAGCAACCGCTCATGCCGGGCCGATAGGGGTCGAAGTTGTCGGCGTCGAGGCTGTCGTGCCAGGTGGTTTCCTGGTTGTTTTTGGTACCCATGGCACCGAGCACACGACTCGGCTTGTAGAGAAAGGGGGTTCCGACTTTTTTCAGTGCGTTCTGGACCACGCTCGCGGCAAGGATCTTTTGACCAATCTGTCGGTTGTTGTTGCGAAAGGCCTGTGACTGTTCAAATTCCGGCGGCTTGCCCTGCAGAAGGATTGCTTTCAGGTGCAGGGCGCCCATCTTGGCACCGCCGCCGCCTCGGGCCCAGATCGATTTTTGACCGGCCATGATGCCGCTGCAAAGAACCTGGTTCTCTCCGGCGCTGCTGATTCGCGCCATCGCCATATCCTTTTGCTCGGTACAGGTGAAATCGCGCTCAATCGCTGTGGTGAATTCAATATTGTCCATACCGAGATAGGCAGAGGCATCGTTGAAGTCAACCTGCTGCTGATGAATCCTTAGCAGTGTCCATTGGGGATGGCGGCCATACAGGACCAGGTGGTCGTAGCCGTTGCGTTTAAGATAAGTGGGGAAATAGTCACCGGCGTTGCTGTCGAGAATGGCCCGGCTCTCCGGTGAGCGGCTGGTCACGTTGCCGCGGGTCGCGCCGGGCATGTGTCCGGTCAGGACTCCGGCACCGAAGATCAGCGGCACCTCAGGGTCGAGGGCGTCTTTATCATCCTGCAGCAGGTTGTAGAGCAGGACCATGTTGCCGCCGCGGCCGGCCAGGAAGTGCCGGACCGCATTGAGAGACAGGTAGCCCCGTTGACAGCTGCGTTGTTCGAGGTCGACAAAGAGTACTGACCCCTGGCCCGGGTACCTGGGAGTTCCATGCATGCGGCTTAAAAGCCGCTTAACCCGTTGTCTGATATCCATCCAAGCCTCGTAACCTCTTTACCTGACTATCAGTTCTGGGGAATTTGTGCTTCGGCTCCGAAGTCGCCGTCGACGTTGTTGCCTATCAGTCCGGGGCTGTGCTCCCTGTAGGTAGCGATAATCTCAGAAAAAGGGATGTCGGCAAAGGAACCGCGCTCATGGACGTATTCCATATGCCTGCGTTGATCGGCATCGAAGGGATGAAAGATCGAATCGTCCCGGCCGTTGAACTCCAAAGGTTTGACCCGGAACCTGGTACAGAGCTCCAGGTTGAACGCCGGGGTGCATTTGACCCACTTGCCCCGCAGATGAAACTCCGTAAAAGCATGCCAGCGCATCAGGTCGCCGCCGTTCATTTCGCGCAGGCGGGGGGTGTTGAGGTGGTTGTTGACATCGGCAAAGCCGACCCGCGACGGGATACCCGAGGCACGCCCACAGGCGGCCAGCAGCGATGCCTTGGAGATGCAGAAGCCGTAGCCGTTGCGCAGAACGCTGCTGGCCCGATACACTTCCGGGTCGCCAAAATCGAGGTAGGGAGTGTATCGGATTTCATCGCGCACCCGGTAATAAAGAGCGATGGCTTTTTCTTCTTGTGAGGGGGAACCCCGGGCTGTGACGGCAGCAAATTCATTTATATTGACAGCATCGCTGTCAATGAACTCAGCACTTTGCAGAAACCGCACATCCATTTGAGAACGAACCTTTGACATTTGGGATTCAGAACAGCAGAACCGGGCACTTGAGAGTCCGAATGATATGGTTTGCAACTGACCCGAACATGATGTCGCGGAATCCGCCGCTGCCAGGGTGCCGTCCGATGATGACCAGTTGAATGTCAAGTTCTTCAACAACTTTCAGGATTGCTGCTTCAGGGGTACCAAGTTCAAGCCGCAGCTCAGGTTTAAGGCCCGCGTCCAGAAACGGTTTGGCAAGTTTATCAAGGATGCGGTTGCCAGATTTTTCAGCAGACTCATAAATCATGTTTTTCTGGACATCGGGGACCAGTCTCTGCACCAGGTGAACATCGACGACATGCAGCAGGAGGAATTCTCTCGGCATTAACTCCTTGTTGGCAATAACGGCTTGAATCGTTCTTTGCGTCGTTTCCGACTCATCGACGGGAATCAGTATTCTAGGTGTCATGCCATACTCCAGAAGTTTTTAAACAATTATCCGCCATAGACAAGACGCGGCAAATAGAGGACAAGGTCAGCCCAGTAGGTCAGAATTAAAAGGATCCCGATCTGGATAAAGACAAATGGCAAGACCGCCTTGGAGACATATACCAGGTTGCGGTCAACTGCGGCTCCAGAGATGTAGAGGCTGACACCCAAAGGTGGCGTGCAGTAGCCGATCCCGAGGTTGATCGTCATCAATAAGCCGAAATGCATGGTATTTATGCCGAAAGATGCCAGCAACGGCAGGAAAATCGGAGTCAGGATCAGGGTTGCGGAGATGATGTCCATGAACATGCCGACGATCAGCAGCATGACGTTGACCGCCATCAGGAAGACCCATGGCGAATGAATCTGGCTGATGACCGCCGTCGCGATCTTGTTCGGAATCTGTTCAAAGGTTAGATACTCACCGAACACCGAAGCTCCGGCAACGATCAACAGCAGGGTTGCCGAGGTCGCTGCGGAGGAGACAATGATCTTCTGGATATCCTTGAACTTCATGTCCTTGTGGATGAAAATCTCGACAAAGAAGGCATAGAAGCATGCAACTACGGCCGCTTCGTTCGCGGTAAACATGCCGGAATAGATGCCGCCAAAAATCAGCAACGGCAGGCAAAGGGCCCAGACGCTTTCTCTTAAGACCGCAACGATCTCCCTGAAAGTCGGTCTGTCCAGGGTCTTGTAGTTTCTCTTTTTGCAATAGTAGTAAGCATACAGACTCATTGCGATCATGATCATGATGCCCGGGATGAAGCCGGTCAGGAACAGGGCCTCGATCGGGTCGTTGCTGACCATGGCATAGAGAATCATCGAGATTGAAGGCGGAATGATGATACCCAGGTTTGGGGCCGTGGTCATGATGCCGACAGAGAACTTTTCATCATAGCCATTTTCAATCAGCGCCGGAATCATGAAGCCGCCGATGGCGACCACGGTGGCAACCGTCGAACCGGAGATAGCGCCGAAGAAGCCACAAGCGAGCACCCCGGCCATGGCCAGGCCACCGGGAAGAAAACCGACCATGACGTTGGCCGTCTTGATCAGTTTGTGTACGATGGAACCGGTGGTCATGATGTTGCCGCAGAGGATGAAGAACAGCACCACGACCAGGGCGAACTTGTCCATGCTGCGGTACAGCACCTCGATGACAATCTGCGGATCGATGCCGATCATGAACACCAGGCCAACGGCGCCGGTGAAGAAGAGGGCCATGAAAACCGGAACCGTCGCTGCCATCAGGCCAAGCAGCAACAGCAGTATAATGAGGTAATTGGTATCCATAAAGATTCAGGCAAGGCAGGCGGGAGGGCAAACCGTCCGGCTTACTTCTTTGCCCCCTCCTTCCAGTCATCGATCGCCACCATCAAGGTGCGCAGGAACATCATCACTCCCATCAGGGGCAGTACGGCATAGAAGATCCATTCCGGGATCCGCAGGCTTGAAGTACGGGCATATTTGTCCAGGTACATCATGTGGGTCATTGTCCCCCCCAGATAGACCATGCAGGCGGAAAAGGTCAGCACCACCAGGTGGGAGAAATAAGCCAATGGCTTTTTAAGCCCGGGCACCATCTGCGGCAGGGCATCGATACAGATCAGCGAGCGGTTGCGCACCGCAACCACGCAGCCGATGTAGGTGGAGATGTAGATGGTCTTGCGTACCACCTCGTCCGACCAGTAGATATTGACGTCGGACGTCAGCTTGCGCAACATCACATTGGACATGGCGACAACCAGGGCAATGCAGACTGTTACCAGTAACGTCCAGTCCTCAATTCTGGTAAAACATCGATCGACAGCATCAAATACTCTTCTCAACATGCGGACCCTCTTGGCGCAAAGATTGCCGGGGAGCGAGGCTCCCCGGCATGATAAAGATGATCAGTGGTTATTTAAGAGTTGTGCGAACCTTGTTCAGATAGTCGAGGCCGATTTTTGCTCCCCAGGTCTCGTAAACCGGCTGGGCTTCTTTGATCAGCAGTGCCTTGTCTTCAGCCGACAGGGTGAAGAATTCCACGCCGGATTCTTTGGCCTTGGCGATCTGCTCATCATGCTGCACCCTGGTCAGGCCACGGGTCTTGGTGCTTTCCTCGGTGACGACATCAATGAATATCTTCTGCAGGTCGGCCGGGAGCTTGTCAAACCACTTCTTGTTGACCAGGTGCACGAACAGGCCCTGGGCGTAGTTGAGTTCGGTGAAATATTTGGCGATGGTAAATTTCTTGGTGATGTTGCAGACGATCGCCGTGTGATCGAGCCCGTTGATGACGCCAGTCTGCAGCGCCTGCGGGACATCCGGCCATGGCATGACGGTGAACTTCAAGTCCCAGGCCTTGTAAAGGTCGGTGTTAACCGGGGCTTCAGCGATGCGGAAATTGACGGTTTTTGCATCAGCAAGGCTGCGTACCGGGGTGGTGGTGGCCCAACCGTACTGGCCGTAATTGACGATATCGACGACCATCAGTCCGGCTGCTTCCGCACCGGCGCTGTAAGGGCCCCAGAGTGCCGGGTCGGTGCGGAACTGGTCGAGTTTGTCATAGGTGTCGATAACGTAGGGCAGGTTGACGATGCCGAGGATATCAGCGATGTTGGCTGAGGCCACTGAAGATGCCAGCATGCCATTGGCCGCGCCCATTTTCAGCTTGTTGATGACGTCCATCTCGCCACCGAGCTGCGCCAGAGGGCGGTAGTCGACGTAGATGCGGCCATTGGATTTTTCCCAGAGGGAGTCACGGATGTTGTAGCCGTTGGCAACGCCCTGAATAACCGGGTGAGAAATGTTCGACAAAATGTAGGTGTATTCGGCTTTCGAAAAGTCAAACTTGGTGGCCCAGTTGGCCAGAGGGTCTGGTTTTTTCTCTTCGGCAGCGAACAGTGGGCTGGTCAGCAAGCTGACGATCAGCAGGGCAAGCAGAGGAAACAAGACAAAAATCTTTTTCATTTCAAACCTCCTAACGGGTGGTTAACCTGGCCACTTATTTGGCACAAGGTTTTGTAAAATTTCGATTGGATTAATACTTTATCCATGTAGTCCCTGACAGGATAACGTTACGAAGCGTCCCAGTCAAGAAAGGCCTGACATAAAATGCAACAATGTTTTATTTTAGTTTTAACCAGTCAAAACCAACACTTTCACCTTCATGCTTCGAGCGCCTTGACCAGGCTGCGCAAAGTTGAGTTGTAGGGTGTAGGCACTCCCGCCCGTTCACCATATTCTATGATTTTGCCGTTGATATAATCGATTTCAGTTTGACGCTTCGCTTCAATATCCTGCAGCATCGATGGCTTGTGGTGTCCGGCATCCTTAATGTAGTCGAGGCAGTCAAGGTAGTAATCCGGTCCCAGCATCAGCTCGTTGGCCCGCGCCACCTTGACTCCTTCTTTCAACAACGAGTCGACCAGGCTGGAAACGATCGGGTCATTGATAACCTCGAACATGGTCTTGCCGGTCACGGCGCAAACCGCATTCATACAGGAGTTGTTAACGGTCTTGCTCCAGACCATATTACGGATCTGACTGGTGTGATGAGTATCGAGACCACATTCAGTCAAAACGCGACAGATTCCGAGTGCCGCTTGTTTTGAGCCCGGATCGAGCTCCTGCAGATAGTGGGGACGATGGTGGAAGACCACCTTGACCATCGCCGGGCCTTCCAGAATGCAACCATAATTAACCACCGCCCGCATCACCTGCTTTTTGCCGAGTCTCTCGGCCAGAACCAGTTCGGTGTCGATACCGTTCTGCCAGCTGACAACATAGCGACCTTCGTCAATAAACCCCTCCAGGACGGAGGAGATAATCGGCAGGGCGGTCGCCTTGACCGTGATGATGACGACATCAGGCGGGTTCTTGGCCAGTTCATCGACCCGGGTTTTGATGCCAGTCACACTGGCCCGGAAATTCTCAGCGCCGGTGAGGGTGATTCCTGATTCCATTGCCGGTTCAAGCAGGCCCAGTTGAACATCGCAGAGCGTGACCTCGTAACCCCCTCGGGCGAGAAATGCGGCAACAATGCAACCGACCGGACCGGCGCCGACAACGGCAAATTTTCTTGGATTGAAAGGGGCGTTCTCCGGCATAACTGACTCCCTTGATCAACACGTACAACCGTTCGAGCTAAACAGTTTCGAGGTAAAAATCCTTCATGTCACTGTGTCTGCCGCTGCTGCCGGCCGGTATTTACTCCTGGCCTACCAGGATGCCAAACGATTTTGCATCAAGCAGTTTTACGCCATTCTTTTGAAGTATTTCGACAGCCTGGTCGATGGCGCTGAAGTTAAAGACCATGACTGCTTTATCAAGATTTGCGCCGGCGACCGCATACATATACTCGACGTTGACCTTGGTACCCAGAAACAGGCTGAGAACCCGGGCCAGACTGCCGGGAGAGTCTTCTATCTCGACGGCGACGACATCGTCGACCCGGGCCGGGATATATCGGTCCATGATCACTCCCCGGGCCGTAGCCAGGTCAGAGACCAGGATTCGCAGCACACCAAAGTCATGGGTTGAATCGCAGATACAGTGCGCCCTGAGGTTGATGCCCGCATCACCCAGCGCCTTGGTGACTTCATGCAGCCGGCCAGGGGAGTTCTCCAGGGGGATCGATAACTGTTTTAATTTCATGGCAAAGTTCCTTGCTCCAAATCATAGGCCGGTAAGCAGCTGCTACTTCGGTTCAAGCGCCTTGACCAGCCCCCGGATCATGTTGTTGTAGGGGGTAGGGATACCGGCCTGCGCACCGTACTTGATAATTTTGCCGTTAATGTAATCAACCTCGGTGCGACGTTTTGCCTCGATATCCTGCAACATGGAAGGTTTGTGGTTGCCGGCATTTTTGATGTAGTTGATGGCATAGGGGTAATAGTTTGAGCCGAGAGAAAACTCATTGGTACGGGCCACCGCGATCCCTTCCTTGATCAGCGCGTCAACCAGGCTGAACGTGATGGGGTCGTTGATGATCTCCACCATGGTCATGCCGGTCACGGCGCAGATCGGATTCATGCAGGCATTGAGAACCGTCTTGCGCCAGACCCTGTCGTTGATCTGGTCAGTATGCTGGGTGTCAAGACCGCACTCGGTCAGGACATTGCAGATACCGATGGCTGCACTTTTCGACTCCGGGTCGAGCTCCTGCAGGAAATGGGGGCGATGGTGAAAAGCCAGGCGGATGTGCCCGGGACTCAAGGGCACGCATCCAAAATTGACCACGCCGCGCATAACCGCCTTGTTGCCAAGGTGCTGAGCCAGTTCCAGCTCGGTGTCGATACCGTTCTGCCAGCTGATGACGTAACGCCCTTCAGCGACAAAACCCTCCAGCGCCGAAGCGATCAGGGGCAGGGCTGTGGCTTTTACTGTGATGAAAATGACATCGGGCGGATCGTTAAGGAGATCATCGACCTGGGTTGTGGTCCGGGTCACTTTGACCTGGAAGTTGTCTGCGCCCTCAAGGTGGATCCCCGGGTTCAGAGCCGGGGCAAGAAGTCCGGGAACAATGTCGCAAAGCGTGACCTCGTAGCCACCTTTGCAGAGAAAAGCAGCGACTATCCCGCCGACCGGACCTGCTCCAATCACGGCAAATTTCTTCGGACGGTAGTTCGTATCATCCATCATCACAACTCCTGAAAGTGGACGGCCAGGGGAGTCCCTCTTGACGTCAGGCCGGGCTTTCGAGAATCCCAAAGGATTCAGCGTCAAGGATTTTAACCTTGTTTTCCTGAAGCAACTTGATGGCCAGGTCATTGTCACTGAAGCTGAAGACCATGACAGCTTTCCCTGACGAGGTTCCCGCCAGCGCATACATGTAGTCGACGTTGACCTTATGCTGCATCAGCACCTTGAGGACTTTTGCCAGGCTGCCCGGTGTGTCGTCGATTTCAGCAGCAACCACTTCGTCGACGCGGGCCGGGAGCTGCTTTTCCATCATGACCCGGCGCGCCTTGGCGACATCGGAGATCAGAATTCTCAACACCCCGAAGCCTGAAACATCGCTGATTGACAGGGATCTCAGGTTGAGGTTTGCCTCGCCAAGGGCCTGGGTCGCTTCGTAGAGACGACCCGGTGAGTTTTCAAGAAAAATCGAAATCTGTTTCAACGTTAGTTTCATGCTCATCTCCCTCACCTGTTAACCTGAGCCAATCACAATCAGGCTGCCGCGCCGCCCGCCAGGGCCTTCAGGTTGATCTCGATCCCTTTACTTTTCGAGATCTGCCTGACGACGTCGGCAATAACCTCTTCTTTAAGAGGAAGGTACTTCATGACCGACCCGACCATGACCATATTGACCGCCTTGCCGTTGCCGGCTTGCCGGGCGATGGCAAGAGCTTCGATGCCGTGTGCCTCGGTGCAGGCTGCGGCAATCTGTTGTTCGACATCCTGGGGATAAATCGCCAGGCCGGCCGCAACGGTGCTGGGGTTGATCGATACCTTACTGTAAACCAGGCGGCCGCCGGGTTTGAGAAAGTGGATGTAGCGCAATGCTTCCAGCGGCTCGAAAGAAATCAGCAGGTCGGCGGTCCCGGGCATGACCACCGGAGAACAGACATGATCGCCGATGCGAACAAAGCTGATGACGCTACCGCCGCGCTGGGCCATGCCGTGCACTTCGTTCTGCTTGACGTCCATGCCGCTGATCAGGGCGCTTTCAGCGAGAACCTTTGAGGCCATCAGAACGCCCTGACCGCCGACACCGGCTATAACAATATTAAAGATTTGCATTGTTTTCTCCCTCAAGCGTGTGCATCGCGTCAAATTTGCACATCTGGCTGCAGATACCGCAGCCGTTACAGACGTTGGGGTCGACCCGCACCTTCTGCTTTTCACCGGTAGCGGTCAGACCCAGAGCCATGCAGGCAACTTTAAGACAGGCCCGGCAGCCGGTGCACTTGTCCTGATCGACGTTCATGGCGGGCTTGCGGATCTTGTAGCGCAGGATACAGGGGTTCCTGTCGATCAGCACGTAGGGCCCGGGAGTTTCCAGCCCCTTCCTGATCGCTGCTTCCGTCTCCTTGAGGTCGTAGCTGTTGAGCTCTGCAACATTGTCGATGCCGAGTGCTTTTACCAGCGGCACCATCTCGACCTTGCGGGTGGGAATGCCCTGCAATGTTGTGCCGGTACCGGGATTTTCCTGGCCGCCGGTCATGCCGGTGGTACGGTTGTCCATGATGATGACCAGGGCATTGCCGCCGTTGTAGGCCATGCCCATCAGACCGGTCATGCCGGAATGAAAAAAGGTCGAATCGCCGATCACGGCCACTGGTTTCTCGCTGCGGCCAGCGATGGCATTAACCTTGGCCATGCCGTGGGCTGCGCTGATGCTGGCGCCCATGTCGATCACCGAATGCATGGCGTTCATGGGCGGCAGGGCGCCGAGTGTGTAGCAGCCGATATCGCCGGAGACGAAGACCTTGAGCTTGCTTAAGATGGTAAACAGGCCACGATGGGCGCAACTGGGACAGAACACCGGTGGGCGCTGCGGCAGGCCTTGCACCGGGCTGGTGGCAGCAGTGTTGACGCCGCCGAGGGCAACCCGGAGGATGTCGGCGTTGATCTCGCCGCAGAGCGGCAACTTGTTCTTGCCGATCTCGACCTTGATGCCCATGGCGCGAACCTGTTCTTCGAAGATGGCGTCCATCTCCTCGACGATCATCAGGCGCTTGACGCTGGCGGCAAACGCACGGATCATTTGTTCCGGGAGCGGATGAATCATACCAAGCTTCAGGACGGATGCATCGGGACAGGCTTCCCGGACATGCTGGTAAGCGACCCCTGAGGTGATGATCCCTAATTCGGTATCTCGCAGCTCAATCCGGTTCAAAGGCGTAGTCTCGGCGTATTCCTGCAGCTTGAGCAGGCGTGCTTCAACCTCGACGTGCTTGATTTTGCCGAAGTTGGGCAACATGACGTACTTGGGAACATTTTTGACCCACTCGCCAATCTGCGGTGCAATTTTATCTTGCTGGACAACCACCCCTTTGGCGTGCGAGATGCGCGTCGTAGTGCGCAGCATCAGCGGCGTATCAAACAGCTCGGAAATTTCAAAACCGGTCTTGACGAAGTCGTAGGCTTCCTGTGAATCAGCAGGGTCGAGCATCGGCACCTTGGCAAACTTGGCGTAGTTGCGGCTGTCCTGTTCATTCTGGGAGGAGTGCATGCCTGGATCATCGGAGACCATCAGGATCAGGCCGGCGTTGACGCCGGTGTAGGTCAAAGTCAGCAGGGCGTCGGCGGCAACATTGACGCCAACGTGTTTCATGGTTGAGAGGGAACGACCCCCGGCAATCGAGCCGCCGATCGCTGCCTCAAGGGCGACTTTCTCATTGGGCGCCCATTCACAGTAGACATCACCGAGCCGGGCGACTTCTTCGAGGGTTTCAGTGCTGGGGGTGCCGGGATAACCGGAGGCGAACACTCCACCGAAATCCCCGAAACCCAGGGCGATGGCTTCATTGCCGGAAATAATCTTTTTCATCAAAACCTTCCCTTTGTGGTCTGGCTGCCGTGAAGGAGCCGATTGATTGGCACTATTCAAATTCAAAGCAGGTTATTTGGGTCGCCGGTCCTCGATCCGCTTGGCCTTGCCTTCGCTGCGCGCGATACTGCCGGGTGGCACCAGGTTGACCTCGACTGTGATGCCGATGGCGTCTTTGATGTCCTGCTGCAGGTTGCGCTTTTTGCTGCGTACGGTCGCGACGTCTTCGAGAATATCGAACTCATCGCCCTTGAGGATGTCGGCAGCAGCCTTGACCATGAAATCCTCGGTGACTTCGATCTTGACCCGCAACGAGTCCATGGCGCCCTTGCGTTCGACGATGACCATGTAGTGGGGCGAGACTCCTTCGCGTTTGAGAATGATCGATTCGATCTGCGAAGGGAAGACATTGACCCCGCGGATAATCAGCATATCGTCACTGCGTCCGGAGACCCGATCCATCTTGACGAGGGTCCTGCCGCAGAGACAGGTGCCGTAGCTGAGACGTGTGATATCACGGGTCCGGAAGCGTAGCAGAGGCTGCCCCTGGTTGGCAATAGTGGTAAAGACCAGCTCACCAATTTCTCCCTCCGGCAGCACTTCGCAGCTTTCCGGATCAATAATCTCCGGGTAAAAATAGTCTTCGTTGATATGCAGACCACGCTGCAGTTCCAGGCATTCGAAAGAAACTCCCGGGCCGATGATTTCCGAGAGCCCGTAGATGTCGCAGGCCTTGATGCCGAACTTGTCCTGGATCTGTTGCCGCATTGCTTCGCTCCACGGCTCGGCGCCGAGCACGCCGACCCGGAGCTTGAGTTTACGGAAGTCGATGCCCTGTTCCTCGCCGGCTTCATGCAGATGCATCAGGAACGAGGGGGTGGACGTGAGCACAGTGCTGCCGAAGTCTTCCATGATCATCAGTTGCCGCTGGGTGTTGCCGCCGGAGATCGGTATCACTGCCGCGCCGACCCGGATCGCCCCGTAATGAGCGCCCAGTCCGCCGGTGAACAGACCATAACCGTAGATGTTTTGCACCACGTCTTTGCTGGTAATGCTGGCGGCAGTAAAGGCCCGGGCCATGACTTCTTTCCAGCTTTCCAGGTCCTGTCGGGTATAGCCGACCACGACCGGTTTGCCGGTGGTGCCCGAGGTGGCGTGATACTCGACAATATCCTCCTGGGGGGCGGAAAAGAGTTGGAACGGGTAATTATCGCGAATGTCCTGTTTGGTGGTGAACGGCAGTCTGCGGATGTCATCCAGAGACCGGATGTCGCGCGGCAGGATTTTCAGTTCGTCGAGTTTCTTTTTGTAGTGTGGGTTCTTCTCATAGACGTAACTGACGGTTTTCTGCAGCCGGCCGAGTTGAAGGGCCTGCATTTCGCTGCGACTGTTTGTCTCCTCTTTGTTCCAGACCATTATTTCACCTCTCAGCTGAATTGTCGTCTTTAGTTAAAAGTCTTTTAAAATAGATGATTAGGGGGAACATGTCAGCGGGGTGTCGACCGTTCCTTTACAGATAATTCAACTTCCTCGCTTCGTCGGTGAGCTCCGCACGGAACTGCGGGTGGGCGACGTTGATCAGTGCCTGGGTTCGCTGACGGACGGTCTTGCCATAAAGGGCCGCTATACCGAACTCGGTGACAACAAAGTGGACATGGTTGCGACTGGTAACCACGCCCGCGCCCGGTTTGAGCGTCGGTACGATCTTACTGACCACGCTGCCATCACGCAGCAGGGAAGTGCTCGGCAGGGCGATAATCGGAACGCCGCCCCTGGAGCGGGACGCCCCATAGATGAAGTCCAGTTGACCGCCGACCGCCGAATGCATCCTCGTGCCGATACTATCGGCACAAATTTGGCCGGTGAAATCGACCTCAATTGCCGAGTTGATCGCCACCATGCGGTCATTCTGCGCCACGACAAAGGGGTCGTTGACATATTCAGTGCGGTGCAATTCGACCAGCGGATTATTGTCAACCCATTTGTAGAGCCGTTTGGTACCCAACAGGAATCCACAGATGATCTTGTTGGGATGCAGACTTTTGCGCGAGCCGTTGACGACGCCCGCTTCGACCAGGTCGATCACGCCGTCCGAGATCAGCTCTGAGTGAATACCGAGATCTTTTTTCTCGAACAGGAATTTCAGGACGGCGTTGGGGAGTGCCCCGATGCCCAGTTGCATGGTTGCACCGTCAGGAATCAGCTCGGCAATATGGGCGGCGATCTTTTCGACGACTTTCTGATCTGCATCATCCCCCATCGGCATTTCAAAGAGAGGCGTATTGCATGGCACGATGTAATGCATCTTATCGATATGCATGGCCGTATCGCCCAGAGTGCGCGGCATCTGTTCGTTAACCTGCGCAATAACGATCTTGGAGACCTCTGCTGCTGAAATGGTGAGGCCAGATTCCGCACCCATGGAACAGAAACCGTTTTCGTCCGGCGGTGAGACATGAATCAAGGCGACATCCACGGGCAGATGCCCGTTTTTGAAGAGCAGGGGGAATTCAGAGAGCATTACCGGGGTGAAATCAGCCCGTCCCTGGTTGACAGCCTTACGGATGTTGGCGCTGATAAACATGGAATTGATGCGCAGATGCCCCTCCATTTCGGGGGCGACATAGTCAGCTGGGCAGATGGTCAGTGGATGACAGATTTCAACACCCCGCAGCTCTGGCGCTCGTTTGACCAGGGCATCAAGCAACGGTAGCGGTACTGAAGCATTGCCGGTCAGAAAGACACGATCTCCGGATTTGATCGCCTTGACGGCCTCATCCGGGGTTGTGATGCGAGTTTGACAAGACTCTTGCCAGTTTGCCTCGGCTTCTTTTGTTCCCAAAAGCATCGTCTCCACCCCTTATTTCAAAGCCTGAATGCGGATTCTGCCATCGACGGCAAAGACCTTGTCAGAAAAAGCCATAATTGGATTCAAATCCATTTCCTGAATCATCGGCAGGTCGCCGAGCAGTTGCGAAACCCGTTGGATCAGTTCGATCACCGCCTGCTTGTCGATGCCCGCTTCGCCGCGGATGCCATCAAGCAGGGCAGAAGTCCTGATTCCTGCCAGCATCTCTTCAGCCTCAACCCTGGTGACCGGGGCGATTTTGAAGATGACGTCCTTGAGAACTTCGACGTAGATGCCACCGAGACCGAACATGACCAGGTGGCCCAGTTCCCGTTCGGCACTGGCACCGATGATCAGCTCACGTCCGCCGGGCAGGAATTTCTGCACCAGGAAACCGAGTTCGCCGTGGTGGCCAAGGCGGCCCTGCATCTCTTCAACCGTGCTGCGCACGGCTGCGGCGTCCTTGAGATTGATGGCGACCCCGCCCATGTCGCTTTTGTGGTCGATGGCAGCGCAGTCGACCTTGATCACCACCGGATAGCCGATTCCGGTTGCGGCCTCGACCGCCTGGCCAGCGTTCTTGACGACTTGCCAGGGGGCGACCGGAATACCGTAGGCCTCGAAGATTTTGTAGACTTCGAAGGCCGACAGGACTTCGCGGCCAGCTTGCCGGGCCTGTTCAATGATTGTCCTGGCCTGGCTTGTATCGACACCGCTGAAGATTTGTGGCTGGCCGATGTCGCGTTGCAGAATTTGACCATACCGCACCAGGGCGCCGAGGGCGCGGGCGGCATCACCGGGATTGGCGTAGTAGGGCACTTCGCCCGTCTTGAGGATCGCCATGGTCTTCCGGTAACGCTCCAGCTTCAGGTTGGTCATGAAATTACAGACCAGCGGTTTGCGGCGCTGGCGGCTGACCTCGACGATCTCACGGGCGACCGCATCAGTGTCGGTAAAAGGAGCCGTGACGAAGTTGATATAGATGCAGTCGATCTGCTCATCATCCAGCATGACATCGAGGGCGGCGCGGAACTGCGGGCCGCCAGCCGTGGCGACCACGTCAATGGGGTTCTCCAAAGCTGCCTGGGGAAACTGGGTCTCCCTGAGACGGGCAATCGACTCTTCGCAGAGTTTCGGCACCTCAATCCCGAAGTCGACCAGCACGTCGGTGGCGATAACCGCCGGCCCGCCGGTGTTGGTAATGATGCCGACCCGGTTGCCGGTCGGGATCGGCTGGCTGGAGAAAGCCATCGCGGCGCGGACCATCTCGCCCTCGTCATGGAAGGGCAGGATACCGATTTTTTCAAAAATCAGTTCGGTGGCGATATCGACCCCGGCCAGTGAACCGGTGTGTGAGGAGGCAGCTTTGGCGCCTTGCTCGGTGCGTCCGGCCTTCATGGCCAGTACAGGTTTTTTAGCTGCCACCTCGCGGGCCACTTCCAGAAATTCGCGTGGTTTGTCAAAACCCTCGGTATAGAGAATGATGGCCTTGGTTTTTTCGTCGTCACCGTAGTATTGGATGATTTCAGGAATCGACACGTCGCAGGCGTTGCCGTTACTGGCATAGAGCCGTTGACCAATGTCCAGATCGTCGAGCACCTGCATGATCAGTGCACCGACCCCGCCACTCAAGGCCACCACCGAGATACTACCCGGCTTGGGGAAGGTGAAGGTGAAGTTGCAGTAGGCGTTCAGATCCGGGTCCGAGTTGATGATCCCTTGGCAGTTGGGGCCAAACAGCCGGATGCCGTATTTGCGCGCGTTGGCCATGAACTCCGCTTGCAGCCTGGCACCTTCCTCGCCCATTTCACTGAATCCAGCCGAGTTGATGATGACCGCCTTGACTCCTTTCAGGCCGCATTCCTCGATGGCTTGGGGAACGAGCTGACCGGGGATAATGATATGCGCCAGATCGACTTCGCCGGGGATGTCTGAAATGCTCGGATAGGATTTGAGTCCGCAGACTTCGGCTGCGTTGGCGTTGACAGGGTAGATCTGACCTTTGTAGCCGTAGGTCTGCAAGTTCCTGATGATGACGTTGCCGATTGAGAGCTCTTTGGTCGAAGCCCCGATCAGGGCAACCGCTTTAGGTTTGAACAAGGCGTCTAGCATCTTATATTCTCTCCTCCAGTTGCTCGATGAAGGCTTCGACGTTGGTCCGGGTCTGTTCGTCGGAGACACAGCGCAGATCGTTGAGATCGCCGGAAATCACCAGGCTCGGGATGCCGGTCTGCTGCTCCAGTCGCTGGGGCATGCCGTAGCGGCTGTTGGAATTGCAGGGACAGGTCTTGGCGTCGTGGTAGATGATGCCGTCGATGTGGAACGTCTCCAGCATCTTTTTGATGTACTGTTCCTTGTAGTCGTCGGAACGGACAATAAAGAGACCGAGGTAAGCCCTGGCCATGCTGCGTATCGGGTCGTTGGCATCGAAGTCGGGAAAGATCCAGCTGCTGCAGTAGGTGGAAACCAGCACGCTGGCCTGCAATCCGGCGAACAGTTCGGAATGCTGGCGCAGACGACCCCAGACCGGCATGCCTTCCCAGTAAATTCGATATTTCTCACTGTCAACCGCACCGACCTTGTCGGTGGCCCGCTGCCTGAGTTCAGCCAGCAGTTGCCGATAATAGTCGACCGCCTGTTGCGTGCCGCGCAGCACCACCGCCGGGCCCATGTGGATGGTGCCGTCAAAGAAAGTCAGCGGGGCAGGGGTCACCGCGGCGGTTTCCAGGACCTGGCGCCACAGCTCGGTGCATTCACGGGACAGGGCGACGGTCTCACGCAGCCGCTGCATGTCCAGTTTGCTGCCGGCAACCTCTTCAAGAGTCGGGATCAGTGCTTCAATCTGGCGGGTAACATCGTCGATCAGGATATCGCTGACATCGGTGAAGTTTTTCGGCGAGGTAATGCCGATGCAGGGCACCTTGAGTTCTTTTGCGTACCAGGAGAACCAGTCCTGAACATCGCGGCACTGGTTGGTGTTGTAGACCAGAATGTCGGGATGGGGCGGGGCCTCGATACCGGGGTAGGCCCTGGAGAGCGGAGAAACCCCTTTCAGATAGGCGCCGATATCGGCGGTCAGGTAAGAGCAGATGTCGGGAGAGTAGCCGATGGTGTTGGCCTCGGGGATCAGTTCGGTGGCCATTCGCGTCGCGCCGAGCATGGCGGCGTGGTTCTCCGGAAAATGTACGGCAAACCCCATCGCCCTGAGCAGTTCCGCCGGGCCGACGCTGGTGCACCATGCGACCTTGCGCTCCGGCGATTTTGCCGCATCGTCAAGGTCGTAGAAGTAGTCGGACATGATTTTCATCATCTGCCCGGTCGCCTCGATCTTCTTCCTTTGCGGTTGCTTGTCTTCTGCCATGATCGCTCCCTGGATCTTTTTAGTCGCCCTGCGTTTCCTTTTTGCCTGTTGTGTTATCAGTGGCCGCACTGCGGGCATAGAGCGCTGCGCCATGGGCGCCGGTGAACTGCGGGAATTCAGGAAGCAGCACCGGCCGGCCGATCAACTCTGCGGCCATCTCGACCAGGTAGGGGTTGTGGGCGACGACGCCGCCGCTCAAGACCACTTTGTCGGTCAGGGCGTCCATCTCCAGGACCCGCTGGATCATCGAGTAGAAGATGCCCTTGATGATGTCGGCGACCGGCTTGCCGTGGCGGATGTTCTCCAAGACCTCTGTGGCCGAAAACACCGTGCAATAGCTGCCGAGTTTGATCATCTCGGTTGCCTGGCGGGCCAGGTTGTTCATTTCGCCGAGCGGGATATCGAGGCGGCTCGACATCTCCTCGAGAAAGGCCCCGGTCCCGGCTGCGCATTTACGATTCATCTTGAAGCTGTCGCGCCGTCCTTCAGCATCGAGCTTTATGATCTTGTTGTCCTGGCCGCCGATGTCGATGATGGTGATTGCTTCAGGGAAGCTGTAATGACAGCCCTTGGCGTGGCAGCCGATTTCGGTTTTGCTTTGATCGGTGATAAAAGCGACGTTGTTGCGCCCGTAGCCGGTGGCGATGGCGCCGATAATGTCACTGCGGCTGGCACCGGCCTGTTGCAGGGAAACCTCCAGGCATTGCGCCGCAGTCGCGGCAAAATCAATCCCGGATTTTTTAACCGCATGACCGATCAACACACCATGTCGGTCGATAACCGCAACCTTGGTGCGTGATGCTCCCATGTCAAGTCCGACATAGATCGGTTGTGCCATTTTCGCCTCCGGGCACAGCGTGGCGTGCCCCTGTCAACATCGGGATAGTGATTAATATCCAGCCGTTTCCGACTCGATTGTTCTGACCATGTTGACCAGCCTCGGGCCGATGTCGTCCTCGAGCATGTGTTGGCGCAGCAGGAACGATGGCGCTGCGCAGTTGAAGGTCAGCAGCCGGCAGCCGGCGATCGGCAGCATCGGCACGCCCACGGCATTGACGTCACTGCGCCAGTCGCCGATCGACAGGCAGAAGCCGTGGTCCTGGTAGTCGCGTAAAGCCTGCTCGATGCCTGCCATATGCTTCGGCCAGCGCTCGGGGTCGCGCTGGCGGATGTTGTTCATCAATTTTTCGCGTTCATCTTCCGGCAGACCGCATAAAAGTGCTCTGCCCATGGCGGTGGTTGCGATGGGGACACGGGTGCCGGGCTCGCGGCGCAGGGACACGGTGGCGGCTGTGCTGTGGCGGCCATCGAGGTAGACCATGCCGAGCCGGTCGCGGGAGCCAACCGAAACGACCGTGTGTGAATAGTCAGCAAGCTCCTGCATCAGGGGCCGGGCAATTTTCAGAACATCCATATTAGCCAGAAATGAAAAACCGAGCGAGAGGACGCCGGAGCCAAGTTGGTACTTGCCCAGCTTCTCATCGTGGTAGAGGTAGCCCATGCGGGTCAGGGTGTAGGTCAGGCGGGAGACGGTCGGTTTTGGAAGTCCGGTGCGAACCGAGATGTCCTGGTTTCCCAGATGTCGATCGTTAGGTTTGAAACAGCGCAGAACCTCCAGGCCACGGGCCAGAGCCGTCACAAACTGGCGGTCCTTGTCGTTGTCTTGCAGAAGGTCGATGCCATCCCGCGCGATGAGCTCTGCTTTGCTGCCCCTGAGATTTAATGCTGTATTGTCATTCATGGGCGTTTGCTCCGGAGCCTTGCCGTTGGAGAACTCACGATCAGGAGAGGCCAAATATATTGGTGACCCCATATCGAGTTGTTCCTTGGTTTTTAATCTCTACCTAAAAGGATAGTCCGTGTCAAGGAATAAAACAATGTTATTTGAAAATGTATTTCGCACAGCGAAATTATTTAACGGTGAACTGACGTGATATTTTCGTTGATATTATACAGTAAATGCGAATATATTTATGATTGTATATGAAATTATCTGCGTAAAAATAGCATGTTGCCAATATTACTCGACAACGGTAATTAATTATCAAGAAAAATATTTACAAACGGAGTGTTGTCGGGTAGGATTCTTGATAAATGAAAGCGAGTTTCGCATTGCGAAACATGTTTGATTGCTGTCAGATGACAAGACTCGCTGCAAGATGTTGCGTCCAGCAGCTAAGTAATCTCCTAAACCTTATATGTCGGACAATCTATTTAAAAGAGGGCAAGCGAATGAAACCTATTACAACTGTAGGCGTTGTTGGTGCTGGGACCATGGGCGCGGCCATCGCTCAACACTTTGTCATGAAGGGCCTGTCGGTCATTCTGGTTGATCAGCAGCAGCAATTTCTGGATCGTGGCCTTGCCACCATGCGCGCATCACTGGCAGAGGCCTTGCAGCGCGGCCTGATCGATCAGCAGACCTTTGATGAGATCCTCGGCAGGTTGCACTGTACGGTCGACAAGTCCGAACTGGCAAAGGCTGGCCTGGTGGTCGAGGCGATCTTCGAAAATCTTCAAGTGAAAAAGGCTCTGTTTGCCGAACTGGAACAGATCGTTGACAAGGACTGCATCCTGGCCAGCAATACGTCCTCGTTCCTGATCACTGAAATTGCCGCCGGTCTTAAGTCCGCCGGGCGCGTGGTCGGAGTCCACTATTTTTACCATGCTGCCAAGAACAAGCTGGTCGAGCTGATCCCCGGCAAACAATCGTCGCCGGAGATCGTCGCTGCCCTGGAAAACTTCTACACATTCTATAGCAAGACACCGATCCTGGTGAAAGATGCTCCCGGCTTTGCCGTCAACCGTTTCTTCGTGCCCTGGTTGAACGAAGCGGCCCGCCTCTACGAGGAAGGTTACGGCAGCATCGACTTCATTGATCGTATCGCCTGCAAAGTCTTCGGCGTCGGTATGGGTCCCTTCGCGCTGATGAACGCGACCGGCGTGCCGATCGGCAGGCATGCCGCTGATGGCCTGGCCAGTGTCCTCGGCGATTTTTATGCACCGGCAGAAGTTCTCTGCCAACAGGTCGAGGCCAAACAGAATTGGGATCTGGCCGACACCCGGCTGCTCGCTGGCGGGTCGAACCAGGAGGCTGTCGTCACCCGCCGCCTGGTTGGAGCCAGCCTCGGTGTGGCGGCGCAGATGGTTGAAGAAGGGGTCGTCAATGCGACCTCGGCCGATCTGGGCGCACGTGCCGGGTTGCGTTGGCCGGCCGGTCCCTTCGAGCTGCTCCAGAATCTCGGTACCGCAAAAGTCGCCGGCATGGTGGAGAGCGTCTTCTCTGCCTGGAACCTGGCGGTTCCGGCCATTCTGACCGATCCGTCTCTGGCCCATAAACTGCAGCTCGATTGGGTGACGACCGAGGTGATCGGCGACGCCGGTTTTATTATTTTCGACCTTCCGGACCGCATGAACCCGCTCGGTGAAACGGTGATGAGTCAGTTGGACCGATGTGTCGATGAGCTCAATGCCCGCACCGATATCAGCAGAATCTTTCTGCATGGCAAGGGCAAGGCGTTTATCGCCGGCGCCGACGTCAAGTTTTTCCACGATGCAATGCTTGCCGGTGACCTGCAGCGGATCCATAGCTTCGCGGCGTTCGGCCAGCGCGTGCTGAACAAGATCAGTGCTTCCAGCAAGGCCACTTATGCCTATCTCGACGGCATGGCGCTCGGCGGCGGACTTGAGCTGGCTTTGGCCTGCGATTACCGGATCGGTACAAAAAATTCGTTGCTGGCCTTCCCGGAGACCGGTATCGGTATCTATCCCGGACTCGGCGGCACCCAGCGTACCAGTCGCCTGATCGGTATCGCCCGCACCAAGCAGCTGGTTGCCAGCGGTCAGTTCCTCAACGCCAGGCAGGCTTTTGCCTATGGTATGATCGACACCATCATGGAGCCGCTGCTCGACTGGCGGGATCTGGCAAAAGTGTCCGTCGACAAGGCCCAGGCCGGCCGTACCGAAGAGAATGCGCAGGACGTTGAATTCTGCCATTTCAATGGCGATCCTGGCGATCCGCTTCTGGCCCGTGAGGAATTTGCGAAACTGGCCAAGTCCATCAGCCGCAAGGCGCCGCTTGCCTTGCAGGCTGCCATGAGCCTGATCGACAAGGGTTTCGAGCTGGATCTTCAGGCCGGGTTGCAGATGGAGCTCGATGGCATGATCGCCATCTTTGCCACTGAAGACGCTATGACCGGCATGTCAAGTTTCCTGACCGGCCAGAGACCGAACTATGTTGGAAAATAATAATCAACAAGATATATGCTTCTAAAACAATAATTTGAGGAGACATCATGAAAGCAATGGTTCAAGGATTTCACAACAAGCAGGTCGGCTGTGGTGCGCTTTTTGAGGATGTCTACCTGCTCGAAGGGAAACGCACCCCGTTCGGCAAGTACACCGGCAGCCTCTCGACAGTGTCACCGACCGACCTGGGAATTCTCGCCAGCCGTGCCGCGATCGAAGCCAGTGGAGTGCCGGCCAGCGATATTGACCAGACCATCGTTGCCAACATCGGCCAGGCCAGTGCAGACTGCTTCTTTCTGCCGCGCCACATCGCCCTTTACAGCGGTGCTTCTATCGAGAGTACTGCTCTCCTGACCCAGCGAATCTGCGGTTCGGGAATCGAACTGCTGGGGCAGGCCGCAGAGCAGATCGCTCTCGGCAAGGCCAACCTGGTGCTGGGTTGCGGTACAGACGCCATGAGTCGCTTCCCGCTCGCCTCCTATTCTGCACGGCAAGGTTTTCAGCTGGGACAGCCCGAGTTCATTGATCTGCTCTGGGAAGCCCTCAACGATACCGCGGCCGTGCCTATGGGCTGCACTGCCGATAACCTGGCCAGGGAGTTCACTTTGACGCGGCAGGAAGTTGATGCTTTTGCCTTTCGCAGCCAGCAGCGCTATGCCAACGCCCAGGCAGCCGACTTTTTTCAGCAGGAGATCGTACCGGTCGCAGCCAAGGGCGTGCTGGAGATGGACAATTTCAAACCGCGCAAATATCGCTGCAACGGTCGCGACGGTATCAGCGCTGATGAGCATCCGCGCCAGGCCACCATGGAGCAGTTGGCCAAACTGCCATTTGTCTTCAGCAAAGAGGGCCCGACCACTGCCGGCAGCGCCTCGGGCATTGTCGATGGTGCCGCAGCTCTGCTGGTCGCCTCGGGTGACTACGTGCGCGCCAACGGTTTGAAGCCGCTGGGCAGGATACGCGGATTTGCGTCGACCGGCGTGCTGCCCGAAATCATGGGCATAGGACCGGTGCCGGCAATCCGCATGCTGCTCGACAAGGCCGGCCTGTCCATCAACGACATCGACCGTTTTGAAATCAATGAAGCCTTTTCGGCACAGTGCCTGGCAGTAGCCAGGGCGCTGGAGCTTGACCAGGACAAACTCAACGTTAACGGTGGTGCGATTGCCATCGGTCATCCTCTCGGTGCGACCGGTGTGCGCCTGGCTTTGACCTGCCTGAAAACCCTGCAGCGCGACAGCAAGCAATTGGGCATCGCTTCGGCCTGCATCGGCGGCGGGCAGGGCATCGCCATGATCATGGAGGCCTGCTGATGGCCACAGGGCGGAATGACACCGCAAACCGGGTGGTCGTGATCACCGGCGCAGGTCAGGGTATAGGGGCTGCCATAGCGCGCCGATTTGCCGATCAGGGTGCACGCCTGGCCCTGGCAGATGTCAACGCCGAACACTTGCGTCAACTGGTCGCAAGCCTGGAAGCTTCCGGCTGTGAAGTTTTACCGGTCACTGTTGATGTCGCCTGCAAGCAGCAGGTCCAGCAGATGGTGGCACAGGTTCTCGAAAAGTTCGGCGGCATCGACGTGCTGGTCAATAATGCCGGTATCATCCGTGACAACCTGATCAGCAACATCTCCGAGCAGGATTGGGACCAGGTCCTTGATGTCAACCTCAAGGGAGCTTTCCTCTGCTGTCAGGCGGTTTTCCCAACTCTGAAAAGTCAGCGTTACGGCAAGATCGTCAATATTGTCTCGCGCGCCTGGCTCGGCAGTATCGGCCAGGCCAACTATACTGCCAGCAAGGGGGGACTGGTCAGCCTGACCCGCTCGCTGGCCCTCGAATTCGCCCGCTTCCAGATTAATGTCAACGCAGTAGCGCCGGGAGCGATCGACTCGCCGATGACCCAGGGGCTGAGCGACGAGGCGCGCGAACGCTTGATTCGCATGCAGCCGACCGGCAAGATGGGCAAGGTCGAGGATATCGCCGCTGCTGTGGCCTTTCTGGCTTCGGAAGATGCCGAGTTCATTACCGGCCAGGTGCTGCATGTCGACGGCGGCAAGAGCTGCGGGCTGCTGTCACTCTAAAGGACAACCATGAACGCTTACCTGGTCGAAGCCAAACGGACCGCGATCGGCAAGGCCCATCCTGACAAAGGGTTGTTTCGCGAGGTGCGGGCTGACGAGATGCTTGCGGCCCTGATGCGCGGATTGCTTGATGGCATCAATGCCGATGAAGCTTTGACCGGGATGATCGACGATGTCTATATCGGTTGTGTCGGTCAGCATCTGGAACAGGGTAAAAATATCGCTCGTCTCTCGTTGCTGCTGGCCGGGCTGCCCGCGTCTCTACCGGGCGTCACCATCAATCGCCTCTGTGCCTCCAGTTTGCAGGCCTTCAATTTTGCCGCCTCGACGATTGCCGCCGGCAACGCCGACCTGCTGCTGGCCGGTGGCGTCGAGCATATGGGGCATGTGCCGATGGCGGCGGCGCTTAATTACAACCAGCAGCTGCTCGATCGCTACGAGTTCCCTTTTACCAACATGGGGTTGACCGCAGAGAAGGTTGCGCAGCTCTACTCGATCAGCCGTGTCGAGCAGGATGAGTTCGCCGTTGAGAGTCACCGCCGGGCGGTGGCCGCGCAACAGGCCGGCCACTTTGCCAGGGAGATTCTGTCCATCCCGGTCGGTGACTCGGTCGCAGACCATGATCAGTCGCCGCGCTCCGGCACTAACAGTACCGATCTCGCTAAGCTGAAAACGATCTTCATGGAGAACGGCACCGTCACAGCGGGCAACAGTTCGCCTCTCAACGATGGCGCCAGCCTGAGCCTGCTCGCCTCCGATGTTGCCTGCGAGCGCCTCGCGCTGCAGCGCCGGGCCCGGGTGGTCGATTTTGCCGTGGTCGGCCTCGATCCCTGTCAGATGGGCATGGGGCCGGTTCCGGCGATTCGCAAGCTGTTGCAGAAAACCGGCCTCTCGGTTGATGATATCGATCTTTTCGAGCTGAACGAGGCCTTTGCCAGCCAGGCGATCGCCTGCGTGAATGAATTGCAGCTGCCTTCCGAAAAGGTCAATCCCTGGGGCGGTGCCATTGCTCTCGGTCATCCGTTGGGGTCGACCGGCACCCGATTGATCACCACCTTGCTGAATGGTCTCGAGTTCAGCGGTGGCCGATACGGGATCGCCTCGTTGTGCATCGGCCACGGGCAGGGCATGGCGACCCTGATTGAAAGGCTGTAGAGGGCGATCATGAAGAAACACTCCGAAATTGACGTTGAAGTCCGTTATGCCGAAACCGACCAGATGGGCATCGTCCATCACGCCAACTACCTGGTCTGGTTCGAGCTGGCCCGGACCCGCTTCTGTGCCGAGACCGGCAAATCCTATCCGGAGATCGAAGCGCTCGGTTACTTCCTGATCATCACCAGAGCGCAGCAGGACTACCGGTTGGCGGCCTGCTACGGCGATACGGTCAGGGTCTCCTGCTGGCTCGACTGGGTGGCGAGTCGCAGCCTGCAATTCGGCTACCGGGTCATGCGTGGCGACCAGCTGCTCTCGACCGGCTTTACCAGGCATCTCTGGGTGAGAAAAGAATCAAGGCGGCCTTGCAGTATGCCGGACAGCCTGCGTGACATATATTTAAAGTTTGCCGACCAGTCAACCTTTCAAGGACCTGATGACAAGAAACCTCAAAACGATTCACAGGAGAAGACACCATGTCCATAGCTGCCTATCGCTGGATGATGAATGGAGTGAATGAACCACTGACCCGACAGGAATTCGAAGCACGGGCCGGTGCGGGTGAGGTGGTGGTCGAGGTCGCCGGATGCGGGGTCTGTCACACTGATCTGGGTTTCTACTATAATGGCGTGCGCACCAACGCAGAGCTGCCGCTGGCCCTCGGTCATGAAATCAGCGGCCGGGTGGTCGCTGCGGGTGATGGTGCTGGCGACTGGCTGAACAGGGCGGTGATCATCCCGGCGGTGATCCCCTGCGGCCAGTGCGATCTCTGCAAACGTGGCAAGGGCACCATCTGCCGCAGCCAGAAGATGCCCGGCAACGACATCCAGGGCGGTTTTGCCAGCCATATTGTCGTGCCGATCCGGGGGCTCTGTCCGGTCGATGAGCAACGTCTGGCGGCGTCCGGGCTGCAGCTTGCCGATGTCTCGGTGGTGGCTGATGCCGTGACCACCCCTTACCAGGCGGTTTACCAGGCCGGTGTCACACCGGGCAGCCTGGCCATTGTGGTTGGCGTCGGCGGTGTGGGCGGCTATTGCGTACAGATGGCGAAAGCCTTTGGCGCAACAGTGGTTGCCATCGACATCGACCCGGACAAACTGTCTTCTATCGCCGCCCATGGTGCGGCGGCAACCTTCAATGCCCGCGAACTGGACGGCCGCGAGATGAAAAAGGCGGTCAGCGCCTTTGCCAGAGCGAACGGCCTGCCATCCACCGAGTGGTTTATCTTCGAGTGTTCCGGGACCAGGCCAGGACAGGAATCAGCATACGGACTGATGGTGCACGGCTCAACTTTAAGCGTGGTCGGCTTCACCATGGACAAGGTGGACATCCGTCTCTCCAACCTGATGGCCTTCCACGCCCGCGCCCTCGGCAACTGGGGCTGCCTGCCGGAGCACTACCCGGCTGCGCTCGGCCTGGTGCTCGACGGCAAGATCGATCTGAAGGCTTTTGTCGAGCAAAAACCGCTCAGCGCCATCAACACGGTTTTCGATGACGTCCATCACCAGAGAATGAAACGTCGCGCCATTCTGGTACCCGACGCCTGATATTTTAAAAAGTTTTCGAGGAGGTTTAACCATGGCCACAACAGACCAGATCATCGCCGCAACGGCCCCTGCCCACCTGATCGATCACAATCTGATTGATCGTGATGTCGAGAGTCTCTGCGACGGTATGGTGAAATACGAAAAACGCCCGGCCCGCCGCCTGGACGGTTCCTTGGCCGAAGGGCTCTACAACGCCTGGATCATCCTGAATAACCCGAAGCAGTTCAACTCCTACACCACCGATATGGTCAAGGCGACCATCCTCGCTTTCCGTCGCGCTTCCGTTGATCGCGAAGTCAATGCCGTGGTCTTTACCGCCGTGGGCGACAAAGCGTTCTGTACCGGCGGCAACACCAAGGAATATGCCGAGTACTATGCCGGCAATCCGCAGGAGTACCGCCAGTATATGCGCCTCTTCAACGATATGGTCTCGGCGATTCTCGGCTGCGACAAGCCGGTGGTCTGCCGGGTCAACGGCATGCGCATCGGTGGCGGCCAGGAGATCGGCATGGCCTGCGATTTCACCATCGCCCAGGATCTCGCCAATTTCGGCCAGGCCGGTCCCAAGCACGGCTCGGCGGCGATCGGCGGTGCGACCGATTTCCTGCCGGTGATGATCGGCTGCGAGCAGGCGATGGTCTCGGGCACCCTCTGTGAACCCTTCTCGGCCCACAAGGCGAACCGCCTCGGCATCATCGCCGACGTGGTGCCGGCGCTCAAAATCAACGGCAAATACGTCGCCAACCCGACCGTGGTCACCGACCGCATGTTCGATGAGTACGGCCGCATCATCCACGGCGAATTCAAAGCCGGCGCCGCCTTCAAAGACGGCCGTGAGCTGATAAAAAGCGGAGAAGTCGATCTCGGCATGCTCGACGAAAAAGTCGAACAGCTCTGCGCCAAACTGATCGAGACCTTCCCTGAGTGTATGACCAAGAGCCTCGAGGAGTTGCGCAAGCCGAAGCTGCAGGCCTGGGATCGGAACAAGGAGAACTCGCGGGCCTGGCTGGCGCTCAACATGATGAACGAGGCGCGCTCCGGCTTCCGGGCCTTTAATGAGGGTAACAAGGAGACCGGCCGCGAGATTGACTTCGTCAAACTACGCCAGGGGCTGGCGAAAGGCGTGCCCTGGACCGAGCAGCTGGTCGACAGCCTGATGCCCGGACAGAAGGAGGATTAAGCGATGAGTGACAGTCCGCTGAAAGTCTGGCTGGAACGCGACGGCAGCCTGTTGCGGCTGCGCCTGGCGCGTCCCAAGGCCAATATCGTCGATGCTGCCATGATCGCCGCTCTTGAGGCGGCCCTTGCTGAATATCGTGACTTGAAGGAACTGCGCGCTGCATTACTCGACCATGAAGGGCCGCACTTCAGCTTCGGCGCCAGCGTTGAAGAACACTTGCCCGGCCAGTGCGCAGACATGCTCAAATCGCTGCACGCCCTGGTGCGCAGCATGCTCAACTTCCCGCTACCGCTGCTGGTAGCGATCAAGGGGCAATGCCTCGGTGGCGGGCTTGAAGTCGCTGCCGCCGGCAGCATGCTGTTCGCCTCGGAAGACGCCAAGCTCGGCCAACCGGAAATCAAGCTGGCGGTGTTCGCACCTGCGGCCAGTTGCCTGCTGCCCGAGCGGATCGGCCAGGCTAAAGCCGAAGATCTGCTGCTGTCAGGCCGCAGTATGGGGGCAGGGGAGGCCCTGGCGTCTGGGCTGGTCGACAGCGTGAGCACGGATCCGGAAGCGGCGGCGCTGGCCTATTTCGATCAGCACCTGCTGGCCAGCAGTGCCAGCACCATGCGTTTCGCGGTACTGGCTGCCCGGCAGGAGTACCGGCAGCGCGTCATCGCCAAATTGGAGCGGGTTGAAACCCTTTACCTGTCCGGGCTGATGGCAACCCACGATGCTGTCGAGGGTCTGACTGCCTTCCTCGACAAGCGTCCGGCCAAGTGGCAGAACCGTTAATGGACTGTCCCTGGTGTGTGTTGATATGAAAAATTCCACCACGCAGGAAATCGTCGATGTCCATTGTCACTGCTTTGCCGGACCTGACCAGACCGAGCAGGTCAACGCTGGCCTGGCCCGCTTGCGTGAAGCAGGCGTTCGCCACCTGGCCGTCATGGGGCTGGCCAACACACGCCTTAATGTCGAGGAAATCTGGAAGCTGATCCCGGAAGGGTTTGAGCACCTCGGCGATCCACTGTTCTACGAGGTTGACGATCTGCTGCGCTTCAGCCATGGCAGCGGCGGTATGCTCTTCCCCATGCTCGACACGCGCTGCCTGGCAGGGCAGGTGGCTGAACTGCTGCAAGGCTATGTCGCACTGGGCTTCCGCGGCATCAAGGGACTCTATCTGGCCGATAACAGCAACGACCTGCACCTGGCTGGCGTCCCCGAAGTCTTTGGCATCAGCCTGGAGCGGTACCACCAGCGCGAATGGCAGATCTTCGCCTTTGCCGAAGCCAACGACCTGCCGGTCCTGTATCACATGGACGCCAGACGCCACGGTGACGTGATGCGCGCCATGCTCGATGATTTCCCCCGCTTGAGGATCAACTTTCCCCATTTCGGTATCGGTCGCAAGGCCATGGCCAGCATTCTCGACCGTTACCAGAACGTTTATACCGATATTGCCTATATGCTGCCGCACATCCAGAACGACCCCTCCAGCTACCGTGACTTCATCTCCCATTACCCCGATCGGGTCTGCTTCGGCTCCGATGCACTGCTCTACCAGCCTGAGATCGTCTTGTCCTACATTGAGCTGGTCAGGGCGCTGCAGTTACCGGAAGAGCTTGAAGAGGGCGTCCTCTCGGCCAATCCGCGCCGATTTTTGGGGTTGTCACCGCTTTGATTCAGTTTCTGGTTTCATGCTGCAACTGATGGATAACCGCAACGTGCTGACTTGAAATGGCACAAGTACGAACCAACCCCGGAAACACTTACAATCGAAGAGTTTTTGGCGGTCGTGGAAAAAGACGATTATGGCTGTTTTTGGGGCTGAAAACCGCACAAAACCAGATGATCAAGCAGACGGGGAGATACAGCGGTGGTTCGCGATATGTGGGCACTGAGAATCTTATATCCTCTTCTGTTCCACCATATCCGCAAGACGTTCGCCCAGAATACAACTGATATTAAAATTCAGCTTGGCCACGATATTGGGGAAGTATTTCAGGTCTTTCTGTAGTCTTTGATAGTCAAACTTCAAGGTGGTAATGTCAGACTTGGCACGGACATCGGTGGTGCGCCTGGTTTCCATGATATAACCGATCTCGCCAAAAATCTGACCGGGCTCCAGACTGGCCAGCACATGGGATGTGCCATGATCGTGGCGTATCACCTCCGCTTCCCCTGACAAGATAAGATACATACTGCGTCCCGGGGTGTCCTGTTCGATCAGCAACTCGCCTGCTTTGAATTCATCCAGCTCGGAGATAAGAATAGCTTTGCGCCGTTGATAATCAGTCATGTTCCTGAACAGGGAACAGTGAGCCAGCGAATCCTCATCCAGAGACAAGGCGAGGATTTGATAAAGGCCTACCAGACGTATCCTGGACATTAGGATGGGAGTGATCATCAGGGTGGCACAAACGGATAAGAGGACGGTTGCCGTGATCAATGCCCCGGATTGAGCCACCACGGTAAACCTCGATAACATCAGAATGCCGAATCCCAGGGATAGAGCGAGACAGGAGATGAGTAACGGTGGTGCGACTTCTTTTACCGAAGCGGTGACCGCACCAGGATAGTCGGAAGTATGGCGGCAGTGATCGATATAGCTCGTCAATAAATGTAAGCAGCCATCCACGGACAGGGCAACGCAGATGACCGCCACCATCGCAGTGCCCGGATTCAATGGAATATTGAGCAGTCCCATCATGCCATACATGATAGCAACCGGCACAAGAGCCGGAATCAGGGCTATCAGGCCACCTTTGGGTGAGGTAAACAACGCCGAAACGATAATAAAGACCAGTAGAACCAGGAGTCCGAAGGCCTTTACCTGTGCCTGTTTGAGACTTTCAGCCGCCTGGTTCACCATCAGGTTCTTGCCAACCACGCTGGAAGCCAGTTCGGCACCGGCAACCTGCTCAACAACATCCTCCAGCTCACTGATATACTTATTTAATAATTGTGAATCATGAATATTGTGACGAACCACAATGTTGGCCCGGCTGTAGTCCTGGCTGACATAACTCTTCAGTTCACTGCGATGAAACTGGAGCAGGTATTGCGCTATCAGCTGGCGGGTTCGGGGCAACGGCAGCCCTGGCTGTTCTCCCTGGATCTCTTTATGTACAAATTTGAGAAAATCGGCAAGGGACCGGCTCTGGTCAAACACACCCTGTTCCCGGACAAAATCCTGAATCCGGGCCAGTTTTTCTATGTTTCGAGGTTCAAGAAAGGCTTTTTCTGAATTAGACTCCAGGGCGATAAAGAAGATATTGGCCCCTGCAAGTTCCTCATGCAGCCGTTCATTGTCCTGCATGAGTGATTGGTTTGCTGAAAAATACAGTACCGGATCGTTGGTGACATGAAAGGTCGAGGCATGAAAGAAAAAGAAGATACTGAGTAATACAGTAACAATCAGGATCGCACCTGGAAAACGGCCGTGAACCTTCTCCAGTGATGCAAGCAGCTTGTCCGGATATTGGTCGGACGGGTTCTTCTTGCCGACAAATTTTTCAGTGGTCTTCAGGTATATCGCCAGCAAGCCTGGTACAAACAAAACCGTAACCACCCCGAGGCTGAGGATGGCAAAGGTAGAGACAATGGCAAAATTCCTGATCAAACCAATATTGTTAAATAGATTACTGGCAAAGCCGAGGGAGATTATCAGGGACGATAAAAGAAATGACAGACCGGTATGTTTTGCAATCATGCGCATGATCCCTTCATGCGTTGCCTTGGGGTTACTCCGCATTCGCCTGATGTAGGCAATCACGATATGCATGGGGGTCGTCGATGCGACAATGATGATAAGGGGGGGCAGCATGGTGCTGAGGATGGTAATCGGAATGCCGGCCCAGCCCTGCAGGCCAAATGTCCAGGTTATTACAACGGCTGAGGTTATGATCGGGATTGTTGCCGCGAGCAGACTGCGAACAAAGAACAGAATGCAGATAAATGCGATGATCGCTGACAATGGCCCCAACAAACGAAAATCACTGATCAGCTGATTTTTTAATTCAGCATATAAACGGGGCGTACCAATCTGGGAGAGAGCATCGAAACTCCCCTGGTATTTACCAATTACAGCATCTATTTCGTTGTATATGCGCTCGTTGTCACTGACTGCCGATCTGTCATTGCCCAACGAGAGCACCAGTTCCGTAACCCGGTCGTCTGCGGAGAAATAATCGCCCACAAGCATTTGGTTGTTAAAAAGGGAGTCGTGCAGGTTCTTTGCATCGGATTGTGAGTGTAACGGGTGGTCAATGACCAGACCGGATTCCAGCTTTCCGTCTACCCGTTGCAAGGTACGAAGGCTGAAGAGACTGTCGACTTCACTGATATCATTGATTGATTCCAGCTCATGGTGCAGCCTCTCCAGAGTCGAGAGTTTTTCCGGGGACCAGAGATTTGCGTCCTCAACAAGGATAAAAACCTTGTTATCGGTACCAAACTCCTCCAGCACCCTTTGGTAGACCAGCCTGTCGGGATCGTTGGCGGCGATCAGACTGTCAAGGTTGGTGTCCACAGTCAGTCGCGGCAAGCCGACAATAAAAAATGCAGTGATTGCAATGATTGCCAGGAAGATGACTTGCCGGTGCCTGGTGCCTGTTAAATAAAGTTCCTGTATCATGAGTTATTTCTGGTCCGTTGGCATAGTATCAAGCGAATCATTCGGGGCCCTGGTGCCGGCATCGATTAATTCGTTTTCGATTTGATTATCCTCTGCAGGCTCAATATCCAGTGGCGGCTGGTTTTTATAGAGCCAGTTAAAGGTGAAAACCTCATCAGGTACATAATTTTCGGAAATTATTCGTTTGTTGATCTTGACCAGGGTTGAGTGAAGTTTTTGCCTGTCTTCCATGAGCAGCATTGCCGCATTCCATGTGCTGAACCCTGCCTTTTTAAGGTCATGCATGGTGAGTTGTTTTGTCACTCTTCCATATTTGTCGAGATAATCTGTACGGATGATATACAGGCTGTCCTCATGTATATAATGTTTCATCACCGGTGATGTCGACTCCTTGCCGGAGGTTTCATCGAACACATCAACAATGTAATAATCTATATTGTTGATGTGCCTGTCTTCTCGCCGGACAAACCGGTAGTTTTCGTTAAAAAAACCGCTTAATTCCTGCAGCGTAAAATCTGTGCCGAACAGGGTTTGCCCACGATCCCCAAGGGGAATGTATCTGAACATCTCCCCGAAGGCCGGAAGATAGATGCTAATGTCCCGAATCGAGCCATTTTTTCTGCTGGCCAGCAAGGCAACACCACGCAGCTCTTCGGGTGAATCAAACAGCAGCAAAAGCTTTATATCGTCTTCGTTGTTTACCCTGGTGTACTTGCGCAATGAACGCGTTGCGCGGTTTCCCCGTTCATCGGTAAGAATCACCGAGAGTTCTTCATAAACGGCCTTCTCCTCATAGATGCTCTGTTGCACCGCGTGCATGATCTCCATGCCGTCGGCATCGGTGCTCAGCTGAGCGTGTGCTTCTAACGAAGCGACAGAACAAAAGGCCAGCAACAGGGAATACAGGATTTTCATTATTTCCGCCTACTCCAATCCCTTGTTTTCCGCAATGATCGAACCCGTCCCCATCCGGCTGAACTGCTCATAAAACCCCTGCATGGCAATGAACAATGTCATCAAAACCGTTCATCGTGCAGATGGCGGTACTGGATAATTCAGCTTTATGAGTCATTGGCGGCTCCGAGAGTCCCGCAGGTCAAATCTATTTTCCCCCGCTTCCTTTGCCAAACAGCAGAGATTGTGGGTTTCTTTCCAATAGCTCTACCAGTGCACGAATTGAACGCGCTGTCGCTTCCAGTTCACTGGTCAGTTGAATCACGTTGTATTGCATCGGTGAGTTGGGTTCCAGGACCGAATTGGCAAGCGCCAGGGTCTCCTGTAACTTTTCAAGCACCTCTCGTCCCGCCCCGATAGTCTCTTTGAGGTTTGCTTCTTCAACTTCGGCAAGAATGTTGCGAAATGATGTCATGGACACTTCCAGGTCATCAAGTGATGCCTGGATCGCAGAAGAATTAACCAGTTTGTTGGTTCCTTTGAGGGTGCCAAGCAATTCCGTGCCTATATCCTCGATATTCAGAGCGTCGAGTCGTGAAACAAACGCGCTCAGAGAGCTGGTGATTGATTCAATATCCGCTGAGGAAATGGTCGGCATTTCAGGAACGGTACCGTCACCGGCAACCCGCTCAATGGGTGAATCCGGATTCATCACCAGTTCAACGTAGAGTTGGCCGGTTATCAGGTTGCCCGATTGCAGCTTGGCCCTCAAGCCTTTATTGATCAGATCATTGATGATGGTCTTTGACGGTGTACTCCCTTCAACGACATCTCTGAACATGATGCGTTCCGGCTCTATCTCAATCAATACCGGTATCATGAAGCGGGCCATGTCACGGTCATACTCAAGACTGTAACTCTTGACGGAGCCGACCCTTATGCCCCGATACTCGATCGGCGCGCCGGGGCTCAGACCACGGATCGAGCTGTTGAAATAGGCAACATAGCGAAGCTTTTGGTTGTAGACATTTTCCTGAATCTGGTCATGGTCGTCATACAGTGTATAGACAAGTCCCTGGATACTGTCCGTCACCGGGTCCAGAGTGTCTGGCGTATCGAATGCGACGCCTCCGTAGATCATGCTCATCAGAGACTCAGTTTTGACTTTAATGCCGTCTGCCGAGGCACCGAGTTCCATCCCGCTGACATTCCAGAACCGGGTATTCCCACTGACCAGCTGATCATAGGGGTCGTTAATAAAAAGATGGATATAAATGCTCTTTCGGTCATTTGCCAGTTCGTAACCAAGGACTCTGCCGGCCTTGATCCCTCTGTAGTAAACGGGTGATCCCGTGTCGATGGAGCCCAGCCTGTCAGCTATCAGGACAACCCGTTGTCCAATGGAATCCGATAACACCACGGGGGCTTTTTCCATGCCGACAAAATGAAATTGCGGCGCACCCTGGCCGGGTTCGATAGAGATATAGGAGCCGGACACCAAGGTTTCCAACCCGGAAACCCCGGACAGTCCAAACTGGGGCCTGACCACCCAGAACTGGGTGTTGCGTCTCAGGAAAGAATCCATGCCTTTGTTGAATTGCACCTTTAGTATCACGTGGGAGAAATCATCACTGAATTCCATGCCATCGACCACGCCGATATTAACATTCTTATATTTGATGCGGGTGCTGCCAACTTCTATGCCGTCTGCGGTCTGGAAGCTTATTGTTGCAACCGGCCCCTGGTCGGAAATGGTTTTGTAAATCAACCAGCCTCCTACCAGGGCCGTGATGATAGGGATAATCCAGACCATTGATATCCCTGAGCGTTTGCTTATTTTCGGGCTGGACACTTCCACTAATCGGTCCCCTTGTCCGCAACATTCATTGCATTATCCCAGATCAACCTCGGGTCAAAACTATGGGCGGCATACATCGTGAAAACAACGACCGCAGCAAAAAAAGAGGCCCCGATACCCGGCCGGATAGTTGACAGGCTATCCAGGCTGACTATGGCGGAGAGGATGCCGACCAGGAAGATATCGACCATGGACCATGAGCCAACGGTTTCGGTGATTCTGTACAATCTGGCTCTGTCCTGCGGCCGCCAGCGAGAACCCTTCTGGACGGTGATCAGCAGAAAACTGAGGGTAATCAATTTCATGATGGGGATGACGATGCTGGCAATAAACACGATCATCGCCAGACCCCACAGGCCACTTTCAATCAAGTGTAATATGCCACTCAATATGGTGTTGGGTTCACCCTGTCCAAATCGAATGACCGTCATGATCGGGTAGATGTTGGCGGGGATGATAAGAATCATTGCCGTGACCAGCAGCGCCCAGGTGCGGATGATACTGTTTTGTTTGCGGCGATGTACTGGTGCTGTACATCTGGGGCATACATCCAGGCCAGGTCTAGCAGTGCTCAGCAACCCGCAGGTATGGCAATTCAGTAAATTTTCCGGATGACTGATGTCGGGCACCTGGTATTTAAAATGAGCCCATAACACTTCCGGATTGAAGCTCGCCCGTGCCGCAGCAAAGCTGACCAGCAATCCAATCAGCGCATAAAGTGAAATTCCGGGAATGACATTGGCAAGGTCCTGTAATTTAACAATCGAGATGAGTACTCCGAGCATGAACACGCTGACCAGGCTCCAGGGGTTGATGGCCGCAAGTATTCGGTACACCAACCCCATTGCCGGGGGAACATAACCCATCCTGATCGGGATCATTAAGTAAAGCATCCCTGTGATGGTCAAGAAAGGAAAGCCGATACTGGTGAGAAAGATCAGTACGCCCAGTTCTCCCATCCCCATCCGGTACATGGCCAGGCCGCCCGACAAAAGTATATTCTGCTCCACCCGGCCGCCCAGTTCCAAAGACAAAAACGGAAAGGTGTTGGCAATGATAAACAGCATCAATGCTGTTAGATATAATGCGATGCCATAATCAAGGTTGTCGGGGACGTAACGATACAGCAGCGCGCCGCAACGCTGGCAATTGGCCTTTCCAGAAGACACAATGGGTTCGTAGCGGTAGAGGTGGTCACATTCGTGACAGGCAATGATTTTCATCTTCGGACTTAAAGACACAAGCCATCTCTAACTGATTGTTGGTTCATATTGTCAGCCTTGATCGCAGAAACAATCCCTCCGGTCGATTGGCTGATCCAAAATTGACCGCTTCTCTCTTCTAACTCAAGCTTAAGACCATGTCAAACGCAATCCCGGCCTGTAAACCAATATAACACCTTAAAACCATTATGAATCTTGCGATTATATACAGGCAGGCCTCTACACGTCACTCACGGTGTGATTGACAGATTGCAGAAGAGGAGAGCCCCGGAGGCAGGTTTAAAACAAAAGCTTGTGCCGCACGTTTTTCGGCGCATGGGCGCCGATCGAGGCGATGATGAAGGCCAGCAGTACGGTTGCAGTCGGAGGCAGGAAGCTGTGATATGCAGCACCGAGAAGAAGGACCTTCACTACAGTGATCATGCCGGCCAGTTCCCTGAAAATCTGGCGGTGCCGCCACCATTCGGTTCCGAGCAGCAGCCCGCCACTGACCAGTGCAATCGACATGTACATCATTGGCGGGCCGGGAATGATATCGAGAAGGTAGGCAGCAAGAAAAACCGCCGCCCCGATCTGGTGTGCCGCCCTGATCAGGATGGAAAAATTCAGAGCCCAGTAGGGGCGGTCGCCGATTCTGCCTGTCTTTGAGTGGTTGTCACGCATGGAGTTTTTCGCGTCGGCGCGAACTGCTGAGAGCCGTTTCCAGGGTGATGGTGTCCAGGACCGCCCTGGTGAGCTCATCGATTTCACGGCTGACGTTCTGCAGTTCTTCAATGATGGAGCTGCCTGCCAGACTTTCGGGTGTGGGCGTATCGAGCTCAGGTTCCAGAGTTTCAAACAGTTCGATAACATCAAGCAGCGTCGTGCGATTAATGATCCCGATAAAACGATAGCCACCGCCTGCGCCACGCACAGCCTGCACCAGTTTCGAGCGCACCAGCGTACGCAGAATTTTTGCCAGATGGTGGGTGGAGATGCCGTATTTATCTGCAATGTCGGCGGCCGAGAGCTGCCGCTGAGGGTCACTGGCCAGCTCCAGTACCGCATAAAGTGCAAACAGGCTCGCCTTTTGAATTCTCATAATGTGATCCCGGGGGTGAGCGTGTTAAACATCATCAAGCAGTTTTTCGAGTTCAATGTAGCGACCCGTCCGCAGACCCTGGCTGCGGAAAAACGACAGGGTCAGCTTGTTCTCACGGTCTACCATGGTTCGAACGGTCGACACGCCGGCTTGTTTGAGGCGATGGCACATCTCCGACAGCATAAGCTGGCCGATCCCTCTCTCACGGGACTTTGGTGACACGCTCAGGGCGAATACCCAGCCGCATGGCGGCGAGCCAAATTCCCAGGCACGCACTTCGCCGACGATAAAACCGGTGACTTCAGCGCCGGATTCGGCGACCAGGAAAAAACCGCCCTCCCTGCCGGTTGTAACGTAACGGTCAAAGATACCGCGCCAATAGGCCGGCTTTTCTTCGACGATGCCATCAAGGTCCAGTTCGATCACGGCGTCAAAGTCATCCGGTACGGCATTTCGTATGATGGTTTGATTTGTCATAATAAAATCCGGGAGATCAAAAATCTGTTATTTCGGTATTGTGGTACCATAATTAACGCTTGTCATACAAGCCCTTTCCTTGAATATTCATGCATGCAATACAGGTGAGGTACATGACAAAAACTAGATAAGCCGCTCCATCATCTCGCGTGCCGCTGCTTCGACCCCATCCTTGCCATAGTGGCGGTAGATCTGATCCAGTAATTTCCTGGCATTGCCATTTGTCCTGTGATGGTCGAGGTCTGAGAGTTTCTCCAGCATGCCGGCCCGTCGAGCGACCTGAAAGAGTTCACGGTCCTCTCTCGGCAGAGCAAGAAAGGCGTCGATGACACCAAGCAATCTGTCTTTGTCCTGCGGCAGGCTCCCTTCAAGCTCTCCCAGCAGATTGAGGATGTGATCGCTGGCAATTTTGGAACCATCAACCCGCAGCGCATCAATAAACGTGCGAATCTCAGTGACGATCTCTATATCGTCAAGTCTCGTCAACCTGCCGGAAGAGAACTCCTCCCAGAGTGGGAGGCTGGGGCCGAGACATACGGTGCGCAATCTGATGAAGTCCGGGTTAATTTCATTGAGGACGCGAGCAGAGTCTGTGGCATGCCCTTCGCTGAACTCACGGCCGCCAAGCCCCGGCATAATGTATTCACTGAGCTCTATGCCGGCCTCGACAACCCGCCTGCCGGCACGGATATGGACATCTGCCGTGGCTCCTTTTTTGACGATCTCAAGCAGGGGGTCGTGGCCGCTCTCCATGCCGATGTGGATGCGGGTAAGGCCAAGCGACCGGTAGGAGACAAGGTCTTCAACCGAGCGGCTGGCCATGGTCCTGGATCGGGCGTAACTGGTAATCCTGGTGACCTCCGGAAAGCGTTCGTGCAAGTGGCTGAGGATGCGGCGAACGGCGTCGGGTTTCATGGCGAGAGAGTCGCCATCCTGAAGGAAGGCCGTCGTGCCGCCACGGCTCAGGGCGTTCTCAACCATCCAGCCGTATTGGTCGTGGACACGTCTGCCGCTCCTGATCTCGTCCCTGATCCGCGCCATGGCGTCGATATCAGCCATGACTTCGGCAACATCACGGATTTCAAAGGCAAGTTTGCGGTAGGAGCGGCAAAAGCCGCATTTGTTCCAGGGGCAGCCGCGTGTCAGGCGAATCAGATAACTGCCTGCTTCGCTGGGTGGCCGTATAGGGCCTGTTTCGAAAATATTCATTTTGTAACCGTTATGGCTCGTTGAAGGTTATGGTTACGTGGGACTTATGTCGCGGCGGGCTGGTGTGCTGTCGCGAGTTGGTGTCCTGGTCCCTCTAAGTTAAAGTCATCCTGTCCAGGATGCAAGTCAAGCTGTTCTGTTATGCAGCACTGATCGGAGGGGTCGTTAGCCTCGGCGGCCTGTTTGATGGGGATACCGGACATAATGTGGTTATGACAGCAGCTTCATTACCTTCTTTTCTCATGATGTTATAATGACTTCAACACGATCAGTCTCATGTTGTTGCTGTCCTTTGGCGGGAGAAAATGGAGTCTCGAAAAACTCAGTGACATTGTTTTTGAAAATGATATGGTGATGTCTTTTTTACTCCACTCATAGGAGTTATTTATGAAAATTGGTTTGCTGATCGGTAAAATATTGATGATTGCAGCTTTGGGACTCCCCTTGGTTGCGATTACCTCCCCCGTAGATGCAGATGAATTGTCCGACTCTTTTTACAGCAAAGATGGCATCATTTACCCACACACTGGTGACTCCACTCAGGTAATTTTCCATACTCCACCTCATATCACAGATTTCTTGACTCCCGGATCGTTCCTCGGCGTCCTTCCGGAAGACTGCAAGCCTGCCAGTCATGGCACTATTGGATTCCTTCTCAGGGAGGTGCATAATGGACTGCCCGTTTCCAGGTGATCGGTATGAAATCATGACCTCTTTCTCGGGACACACTGGCAAGACGAATACTGGCATCTTGTTGACAAAGATATTTATGACGCTTCATCATCAACGAAGTGTTGGCCACCTGGATCAATTCCGGGTGGCCATTTATTATTTGTCCGGGTATTCTGGATGACTCTGGACCATTGATCAAATCAATCAATAGACCGCTTTAAACCGCGCCTGCCGGCAACGTATGTGTGTAGTTGAACGGTTACTTCCCCTGTTTCATCCAGTTGCCGAGGTTTTCAGACAACTTCTCGTTCGTCCCCTCAAGAAATCGATTCTGAAAAATTGCATCGTCACCAAACACGGCGAACTCCCCTTTGCCAATCTTGCCGGTAACCAGAACAGCGAACTCCTGCACGGCATCATTGCCAGACAGCAGCTGGTCGCGGTTGAGATCGACCCACGCCATGGGACCGGTACTGGCAATTGTATAAACGCTCTCATGAAGAGGCAGCAGCGGCCAGCCTCCGTACAGTGAAAAGAATTCCAAATTCCTGGTCAGGGGATGCTCCTTGAAATTGGAAACCTTGAAATTGAGAGGTTGGCCGTCAAGGACCAGAGATTCATCCCCCTCCCGAACAACACCGTTGGCGTAGCTGACCCCAAGTTTTGTGAGTAAAGGCGAAAGGGGAGAAGCAATGTGCAGCATAACCACCAAGCGTCCGCCGTTGCGCAAGAAGTCGCCGACAGCCGCGAGTTCGGTTCCGGAGAGAGGTTTGAATGCGCCGGAGATAACTAGCGCATCGAATTCTGACAGCAAGTCAGGGGTCAGAGGATCGTGTGTCGCGTTGACCTGCCATCCGTCGCCATGAAGTATGCCCGCCAGTCGACTCAACTGCAGTTCACCTTGGTTTTCGATTGTAAAAGCCTGGCCGTGGCCCTGGTCAAAAATGACCCGGGGAGCACCAGCCTGGCTCAGGTTGGGGAAGAACAGGCAAACCAACATGAAAATATGGATCAGACGCATAACAGAAACCTCTCTCTTTATTGATGACTTAAAAAGTCACATATGTTCGTTCGAGACAGCGTTTTTGTCAAGCTCTTTGCAGGATTTTTATACATGATTTGTAGGCATCCATGCTTTATGGTAGTTGAACAGGATGAGGCAATCGTCCTTATTTTCATGATTTGTCCGTTTCAGCAGAATCGCGAACGACAGCAGAGGGTGTCACTTTTTAGATCCGGGAGCCAACCGCCATGACAGGTCAGAAAAATACAGGTTTGCCGGGGCATGCCATTATTTTGATGCTCCTGTTATGCTCGCTCTGGGGAGGCAACCTGGCCGCAATAAAGATCGGCTCGACGATGCTTGCCCCGGTCTTTTCAGCCTTTGTGAGATCAATGGTTGCTGCACTGTTGCTGTTTGTCTGGATGAAAGCACATTCGGTCAAACTCTTCCCTGACAGAACAACCGCCATCCACGGCATGGTCACCGGATTGCTGTTTGGCCTGGAGTTCGGCTGTATTTATCTCGGTTTGCAATACACCATGGCCTCCAGGGGTTATGTTCTTCTTTACACCCACCCGTTTTTTGTCGCCCTGGGAGGTCATTTCCTGCTCAACGACGACAGGCTGTCACCTGGCAAGGTTGCCGGGTTGCTGCTTGCTTTCAGCGGCGTGGTGATTTTGTTTGCAGGGGATTGGGGGCCGTTAACTGCGCAAACCCTGACCGGCGACCTGCTGCTCCTGTTGGCTGGGGCTCTGTGGGGCGCCACTACCCTCTACATCAAGAGGTTTATGCCGGGGCGTGCCCAGCCGATGCAGACGCTCTTCTACCAGTTGTTCTTTTCTTCGCCGATATTGCTGGCGCTCTGTTTCGCCCTCGACAACCAGCTCTGGCGTGGATTCTCCTGGCAGGGCAGCGCTGCGCTCTTTTATCAGTCGGTGATCATTGCCTTCGCCAGCTATCTTCTATGGTTTCAACTCCTTCACAAGCACACCGCGAGCCTGTTGACCGCATTTACTTTTCTGACGCCTGTCATGGGCGTTCTGATCAGCGGAGTACTGATCCTCGGAGAGCCGATGTCGATGACCATGTTGTTGGCACTGGTTGTGGTCTCCATGGGGCTTTTCCTTGCCAATAGACCGCAGAAAATGCCTCCCGCCTGAGCCAGGGTAATTGTGGAAAAAATGTTTGAACTTAAACATGAAAAAGGGCCAGGGAATTGATTTGTTACGGAATATTTCGTAGCAGTCGCTCTTGACAGTCGTCAGCCTAGCCCACCTCGTTGTAAACCCTCGCGCGGAACTCCACCTGCAGATCATCTGCGACTCTGCGACACGCCTCGATGTCAATCCCCGGCAGGGTGACGGCGGTTGCCGTGACCGACGGTATGTGTTTTTTTGCCTCGACCAGGAAGGCCTTCAGCGCGACATAACCCTGTTCACCAAATTTGGAACGGCAGATTCTCTGGTAGGTGACCGCATCCGGGGCGTTGAGAGAGACACTGATCGAGTCAACCAGCCCGGCCAGTTCCGGCAGGATATTGCGTCCGTGGACCAGGTTGGCCTGGCCGTCGGTGTTGATGCGGACAGTGATGTTCTTACTCTTCAGGAAGCTTGCAACCTCCTTGACCAGTTCGAGACGCAGCAGGGGCTCGCCATAGCCGCAAAAAACCACTTCGTCAAAAGATGACGGATCACCGATAGCGGCCAGCACCTCGTCAAGATCTGGCTCTCGCTGCAGGCAGAGCTGATGCCCCTTGACCGTGAAATCACTGAATTTCGCACAGAAAGTGCAGCTGTTGGTGCAGCGGTTGGTCATGTTGAGGTAGAGGCTGTTGCGGATGACGTAGGCAATGCGCGTGCTCTGGTCAACGCTCCCGATGCCGAACAGCCGCCAGGCGTTGAGACTTGTGATGCGGGCAACGTCTTCAAGAGTCAAACCTTTAACCTCGGCAAGCTTCTCGGCAGTTGCCCGAACAAAAGCTGGTTCGCAGCGTTTGCCACGCCACTCTTGCGGCGCGAGGTAAGGGCAGTCGGTTTCCACGAGCATGACGTCGATCGGCAGATCTCGGGCGATCTGACGCAGGACGTCATTTTTCGGATAGGTCAAAGGGCCGGCAAATGAGATGTAGAAACCCATCTCAACGCATTTGCGTGCCATGTCCAGGTCGCCCGAGAAACAATGCAGCACGCCGCCGATCTCGGCGGCCTTTCCCTCCCGCATAAGCCTGATGATGTCGCCGTGGGCATCGCGGTCATGGATAATCAGTGGTTTACCGGTGTCTTTGGCCAGCTGGATGTGCCTGCGAAAAGAGGCTTGCTGTTGATCACGCGGTGAACGGTCCCGGTAATAATCAAGACCTGTCTCACCAACGGCAACAACCTTGTCGACCGCTTCAATCATGCGGGACAGTTCATCGATGGTCTCATCGTTTACGCTGCTGGCATCGTGAGGGTGAATGCCAACACTGGCGTAAACGTTTGGATAACGCAGGGCGAGGTCGACGCTGGCGCGAGAACTCTCCAGGTCACAACCAACAGTCAGAATGTGGCCGACATCATTATCTGCGGCCCGTTCAATCACTGCATCCAGTTCGGTTATCAAAGGCTTTGAATCAAGATGGGCGTGGGAGTCAACCAGTGAGGACTGTAGCTTTTTCATGAAAAATTTCCGTTGCCAGGAACGAGGGACACGGAACGCGAAGATCTTGCAATTGATGGTCTCGTTTCGCGTCCCTCGTCCCGCTTTCCGGTCACTCGGTTTCTATCCTGGGGAAGAGGGGCTCAGCCTTTTCAATCATAATGCCTGGCGGCAACAGTCCCCACTTGTCTTGTTCATCAAGCAGTTGGTTGTCCGGATCGATGCCGAGGATCCTGCAGACGCTGGCGCCGGTTTCCGGCATGAAGGGCGTGACCAGCAGACCGATCAGGCGAATCGCTTCGAGCAGATTATACATGACGGTACCGAGTCGTTCGCGCTGATCTTCATGTTTGGCCAGAGCCCAGGGCGCGGAGTCGTCAATATATTTGTTGGCAGCGCTGACCAGTTCCCATATTGATTGCAACGCCTTGTTGAAGGACAAAGTCTCCATCTGCTCATTGATCACGGTGATCTGCTGGGTAAATTTATCTTGCAAGATTTTGTCAATCTCTATTTCATGACAAGGTGTTGAAAGAATACCCTTAAAGTACTTGCTGAGCATTGCCGTGGAGCGACTGACCAGGTTGCCGAGATCATTGGCCAAATCGGAATTGATGCGATGCACCAGGGCGCTGTGGGAGAAGTCGCCGTCCAGGCCAAAGGGAACTTCGCGCAGCAGGAAATAGCGGATGGCATCGACTCCGTATTTGTCGATCAACATGTTTGGTTCAACCACATTGGCCAGGCTCTTGCTCATTTTCTGGCCTTCAACTGTCCACCAACCGTGTGCGAAGACTTTTTCGGGCAGCGGAATCCCCGCCGCCATCAGGAAGGTCGGCCAGTAAACGGTATGGAATCGCAGGATATCCTTACCGATGACATGGACATTGCATGGCCAGAATTTACCGAAATCCCCATCGCTGTCGTTCGGAAAGCCGAGAGCGCTGATGTAGTTGGTCAGGGCGTCGAACCAGACATAGATGATATGCTTGTCGTTACCCGGAACCGGGATCCCCCAGGAAAAGGTGGTGCGTGAGATGGACAGGTCGCGCAAGCCTTCACGGATGAAACTCAAAATCTCATTGCGACGTGTTTTGGGCTGGATAAAGTCGGGGTTGGCCTCGATGTGAGCCAGAAGGGGTTCCTGGTACTTGCTCATGCGGAAGAAGTATGATTCCTCCTTGAGTTTGTCAGTGGGCCTGCCGCAGTCCGGACAGTTGCCGTCGAGCAGGTTGGTCTCGGTCCAGAAGGTCTCGCAGGGAGTGCAATACCAGTCCTCATATTCGCCCAGGTAGATGTCGCCCTTAGCCTCAATTTTGCGAAATATTTCCTGAACCGCCTGCTTGTGCCGTTCCTGTGAGGTGCGGATGAAATCGGTATTCGAAATATTCAGTTTTTCCCAGAGCGACTGAAAACGTTTAACGACGCGGTCAGCCAACTCAAGAGGCGTTTCACCCTTGGCATGGGCTGCTTTCTCGACTTTCTGGCCATGCTCGTCGGTACCGGTTAAAAAGCTGACTTCATAGCCGCGGGCGCGCTTGTATCGTGCCAGCACATCGCAAGCCAGGGTTGTGTAAGCGTGCCCGATATGTGGTACGTCGTTGACGTAATAAATCGGGGTTGTCAGGTAAAAGCATTTATTCTCTGACATGACTATTCTCCCTGCTTGCCCGGTGCGGGGTTGCTGCCGCCACGAGGTTTGCGTCTGCCGCGTCGACGACGCTTGCTCGGGCTTTTTTCTTCCGGGGATTCCTGTTTGGCCTGCATTATCTCTTCAGGTTTCGCGATTTTCTCAACAGCTTTTGGCTCGGTTTTCGGACCTCTGGAGGGCTGCGGCCGCTCACGCTGCTCTGGCTGTCGGCCTTTGTTCAAACGGGCTGAAAGAGTCTCTCCGGACGGCTTGTCAGTTTTTTCCGGCTGATTGGCCTGGCCGGTGCGAAGCTCCTCCATTGTCACACAACAGCAGCTACCCTGACCGTCGCGTAAAGTCACCTTCTGACGCAGGACGTCCTGGGATGTGACTTCACATTCGTTGTCCTGCCACATGATTTTCTTGCCGCACTTTGGCATGCCCTTTCTTAACTCTTTATAAGTCTCGAATTCATAGCCGAGACAACAGAGCAGACGACCGCACTGCCCGGAAATTTTGGAAGGATTGAGAGCCAGACCCTGCTCCTTGGCCATTTTTACGGAAACCGGATTGAACTGGGTGAGAAAAGTGGAGCAGCACAGTTCCCGGCTGCAGATGCCCAGGCCGCCGACCTGTTTTGCTTCATCGCGCACGCCGATCTGACGCATTTCAATCCGCGTGTGGAAATGATGAGCGAGATCCTTGACCAGCTCGCGAAAATCGATGCGGCCGTCTGCAGTAAAGAAGAAGATGATCTTGGAGCCGTCAAAGGCATATTCGGCCCGCACCAGTTTCATCTCCAACTGGCGTGAGTGAATTCGGTCCATGCAAAAACGGCGGGCTTCCTTCTCCCTGGCCGCGTTGTTCTCGGCCATCGCCAAGTCTTCTTCGGTGGCAAGCCGCTGGATGCTCTTCAATCCCTCCGGCGCTTCATGCTCCGCAACTTCATGCGGGGGAACAACCACGGTTGCCATGGCGCGACCACGATCTGTCTCAACGATGACCTTGTCGCCAACTTTGAGATCCAGGGTCAGGGCATTGAAGTTATATTGACGACCTGCTTGCTGGAATTTGAGTGGAACGATACGTATCATGATATCTCTAATTCAGGTTGTGAACAGTTCAACCGGGGCCCCGGCAAAAGCTCAGGCTGAGAGCTTGAGGAGGAGAACCTCCATCGCCAGTTGGCGATTAACGTTGCGGGCCAGTTGGCGAAGAATTTCGCTCAACGCTTCCAGCTTGGCGAGAATCGTAGCAACATCTTCCCGGCCGGCGACCCTGCGGATTTTATCTTTAAGATCAAGGTTAACCAGTTTCTCGTCACCATGCCCCTGCAGGGTCATCAGAACATCACGGTAAAAAGCCTGAAAAATCTCCAGGATATCGGGAAGAACAGTCTTGTCGGCAGCCAATTGCTCGGCAAAATCCAGAATGGGCAAGATACTTCCTGCGGATAACCCCGTCAAGGTTTTTAGCAGCTCCCGGCGCTGTCCGAGGTAAAGGTCACGGTCTTTACCGAAGGCTTTTTTGAAACTACCCTCCGAGAGGGCCGCCAGAATATGGGATTCTGTCGATTCGATGCCGAGTTGCCTCTCCAGTTCGGCCTGGATCCGGCTGTTCGGATGGCGTGTGAAGGGCAGGGGCTGACAACGGGAGCGGATCGTTTCAAGCAGGCGGTTCGGCTGCGCAGTCAGTAATATCAACAGGGTGTCCCCGCGCGGTTCCTCAAGAGTCTTGAGCAGGGAGTTCGCCGCGCCGATTGTCATGGCGTCAGCCTGCTCAATCAGGCAGATCTTGCGAGCCGATTCCAGGGGCTTGAGGCTCAGTTCGCGTTGCAGGATCCGGATCTGTTCGATCTTGATCGAGGTGCCGTCAGGTTCGAGAAAGTGCAGATCCGGATGGTTCTGATGATCAATTTTGCGACAGGCATGGCAATGCCCGCAACCACGCTGTTCGAGACAGACGATGGCGCGAGCAAGGGCCATCGCCATGAGCCTCTTGCCGATACCATCCGGACCGGAAAACAGGTAGGCATGCGCAAGCCGGCCGTTCGCCAGGGCCCGGCGCAGAATTTCCTTCTGACGGTCATGACCAAGAATCTGGTCAAAAGTCATGACCATCTCCTGACAGCAGGAAAACGATCAACTCTGATGTTTGCAGAAAAATACACGTGTTTGCTCCGTGTCCTGGTGACTTGGTGGGTGACCGTTGTCTTGGTAATAAACCCGTAAAAAATGACATAAAACAACTGGTTGGGTCGATATCCGGGTCATCTCTTTAAAGGTTCGGAAACAGGCGTCATACTATAATGTTTCCGTGGTTTCGTGCAATTGATATCTATGGACAAGTGGTGTAGTATAACTGACTTTTGTGGACGACAAATCAGCTTTCCTGCTGTCGCATCCTTTGATATAAACCTGAACACCGGCATGCCGACTTATGAAGCCGTTTGACGATACAGCAACAATGCATTGGCAAAGACTGGAGGAGGTTCTGGGTTATCTTTTTCAGGACCGCACCCTGCTTGCAGAAGCCTTGACGCACAGATCCTTCGCCAACGAGTATCAGGCCGAAAATCTGCCGGACAATGAACGGTTGGAATTCCTCGGTGATGCGGTCCTCGATCTGGTCGTCAGCCAATACCTGATGACAAATCTGCCGGATGCTCATGAAGGTGAACTGTCGCGGCTCAGGGCGGAAGTCGTGTCCCTGCCGAGTCTGGCGCAACTGGCCAGGTCACTCGATATCGGCTCCGGTCTGCGGCTTGGCAAAGGAGAAGAGCGCAGCGGCGGACGCGACAAATCAAGCCTGCTGGCGGACGCTCTGGAAGCTTTGTTAGGTGCTGTCTTTATCGATGGCGGTTTCGAGTCGGCCAAATCGGTTGCCCTGCCATTGTTCGTGCCGCTGTTGCAGCAGGCTACGCTTGACGGTGGCCAGGATTACAAGAGCCGCCTGCAGGAGATTCTGCAGGCAAAGCAGCGCAACCTGCCGGTCTACACGATGGTTGAAATGTCCGGGCCGGCCCATGAACGCGTCTACCATGTCGATGTGCTGATTGACAATCGCCCCCTTGGCTCTGGTCAGGGAAGTACAAAAAAGTGCGCGGAGCAGGCCGCTGCGCAAGCGGCCCTGGCCCTGCTGGATGATGCCTCGTGAAGATTTACCCGATCTTCATTCCTCATGCAGGGTGTCCGCATCGCTGCCTGTTCTGCGCGCAGGATCGGTCCACCGGGCAACCTGATGTTCCCGATGCCAAAGCAGTCGACAGCTTCCTTGAGACGGTTTTGCCTCTACATGGTGACGGTGAAATTGCATTTTACGGTGGCACGTTTTCACTGTTGCCGTTGGCTGACCAGGACGATTACCTGGCTGTCGCCGGACGTTTTGTTGCCTCCGGACGGGCTGCCGGGATCCGGATTTCAACCCGGCCGGATGCCCTTGATCTCCAGTGCATTGCACGACTGGGCGGTTCTGGTGTCACGACCATCGAAATTGGCTGCCAGAGCTTTGACGCCTCAGTCCTGACTGAGTCGGGACGTGGACATACGGTCTCAGACAGCGTCTCCGCTGTGCAGGCCTGCCTGAATGCCGGGCTGCAGGTTGGTGTGCAGTTGATGCCCGGGCTGCCCCGGGGTGACGCGGAGGAGGCCTTGATTTCATTGCAGCAAGCCCTGGAACTTGAGCCGTCCTTTATCAGAATATACCCGACCGTTGTGCTTGACGGAACGGGTCTGGCCGATCTCTGGAAAGCTGGCAATTATCAGCCGTGGTCATTGAACCATGCCGTAGAAGTCTGTGCTGATATGCTTCTTCTCTGCCGGCAAAGGCATGTTGCGGTGATTCGCCTCGGGCTGCAACAGGAACCACAACTGGAGAAAAGTCTTTTGGCAGGGCCTTATCACCCGGCTTTCGGGCAACTGGTTCGCTCGCGTCTCTGGCGGCGCGCCCTGTATCGTGCCGGTGAAAACAGTGAACAGCTTTCTGTCAACCCCCATGACCTGAGTGATGTTTTTGGCCACCGTGGCGAAAATCGTGAGTGGCTCAGGCAGACCCGTCCGGCCGTTCGTGTACGGGCTGACAAGGCCGTTGAACGGGGTTTCCTGCGCATGTCCGGCCGGAATTTACCCCTAAGTGAAATGTGCTCATCAGGAGGCCGTCATGGCTGATAGCGAAAAATTCCATTCTGGTTTTGTGGCCATTATCGGTCGGCCGAATGTCGGCAAATCGACCCTGTTAAATCGTATTGTCGGGCAGAAGATCGCGATCACCTCGCCAAAGCCCCAGACGACACGCAACCGCATTCTCGGCATCCAGAATCTGGAACATGCCCAGGTGTTGTATGTTGATACTCCCGGGATCCATGAGGCGCATTCTCCTCTCAATCGTTACATGGTCAATCAGGCCCGCTCGGCTTGCCTGGATGTCGATGTGGTGCTCTGGCTGGTCGAGGCGGACCGTCCGGTTGACAATGATCCGATGATTCCCCGGCTCCTCGAAAAAAGCAAACATCCGGTGCTTCTGGTCATCAACAAGATTGACACGATCCCCAAAGGGAAACTGTTGCCGTTGATCGATGCTTATTGCAAGATCTGTCCATTTGCTTCGATTGTGCCGATTTCTGCCTTAAAGGGCGACGGCGTTGACACGCTGTTGGCAGAAATTCCGGCTTTGCTTCCCGAAGGTCCGCGCTACTATCCGGAAGATCAACTGACGGATGTCCCGGAGCGCTTTATCGTTGCCGAGATGATTCGCGAACAGATACTGATGCGCACCAAGGATGAAGTCCCCTACGGGGTGGCTGTGCTGGTTGAAAGATTTGAAGAGAACCCGGCACGCAACATGGTCGGCATCAGCGCGGTGATTAATGTTGAGCGCGATTCACAAAAGGGCATTCTGGTTGGCAAGGGCGGGACAATGGTCCGTCAGATCGGGACTTCCGCCCGCAAGGAGATTGAGCGCATGTTGGGCGTCAAGGTGCATCTCGAGCTCTTTGTCCGGGTACAGAAAAACTGGACTAACTCTGGACGTATGATGAAGGAATTCGGCTATGAATAATATTTCTCAACCAATCCGTGTCGTTGTCACCGGCGGGGCCGGTTATATCGGCAGCCACGTCGTTCTGGCGCTCGGTGAAGCCGGTTACGACGTCTTGACCTATGACAACCTGTCAACGGGCAATCGGGACGCAATCCTCTCAGGTGATCTTGTCATTGGTGACCTGGCCGACAAGGCTCTGCTGGTAAAGACTTTGTCAGAGTTCAAACCGGATGCGGTGATGCATTTTGCGGCCTCAATCGAGGTCGGCGAAAGCGTCATAAACCCCCTTAAATTCTATCGAAATAATTCGGTAAATGCCCTGAATCTCCTCGAAGCACTCTGCTCCGTCGGCATAGGGCAATTGATATTCTCTTCAACTGCAGCCGTTTATGGCAACCCGGTGCAGTTGCCGGTGACCGAAAATGCGCCCTTGCAGCCGATCAATCCTTATGGTGCGTCCAAGATGATGACGGAGCGTTTTCTGGCCGATCTTGCCCAGGCGAATGCCGACTTCCGCTATGTCGCCCTGCGTTACTTCAATGTCGCCGGTGCGGACCCCGAAACCCGCCTCGGCCAGGATTATACCAACCCCACACACCTGATCACGCGTGCGTTGAAAACAGCGCTCGGAATCTTTCCGGAATTACAGCTGTTCGGCACAGATTATCCGACCACGGATGGTACCTGTATCCGCGATTATATCCATGTGACGGATCTGGCCCAGGCCCACCTGGACGCACTTCGCTATCTTTCTGCCGGCGGCCCCTCTGAAATTTTCAACTGCGGTTATGGCCACGGCTTTTCTGTCAGGGACGTCATAGCCATGGCCAGGAAGGTGACCGGCATCGATTTCCCTGTTGTGGAACAGGAACGTCGTGCGGGGGACCCTGCCGAATTGATTGCCGGATGTCAGAAAATACGCAAAGAGCTGGGTTGGCAACCCACTTTTGATGACCTTGAAATGATCCTGCGCACTGCCTGGCAGTGGGAGGAAAAGCTTGAGACGCGTCACGCGTCACGCTCTACGGAGTTATTATGAAACTGACTGTTGTAGGAACTGGTTATGTTGGCCTGGTGACCGGGGCCTGTTTTGCAGAAATGGGTCACAGGGTGACCTGTGTCGATATTGACGCTGAAAAAGTTGCCAGGCTCAAAGATGGCTGGATGCCCATTTATGAGCCCGGACTCAAGCCGATCGTCATGCGCAACAGTGAAGAGGGTCGCTTGCTCTTTACCACCGTGCTGTCCGAAGCGATGGCGGAAACCGAGATCATTTTCATTGCTGTGGGCACGCCGCCGGGCGAGGATGGCTCCGCCGATTTGCAGCATGTTCTTGCTGTCGCCGGCGAAATCGGTATGAACCTGGCTGATTACAAGGTTGTCGTCACTAAATCGACGGTGCCGGTCGGTACTGCGGAGAAGGTTAAGGCCGCCGTCTTTCGGCAATTGCAAAAACGTGGCGTTGATGTCGCGTTCGATGTGGTCAGCAACCCGGAATTCCTCAAGGAAGGTGCGGCCGTTGAAGATTTCATGAAACCGGACCGCATTGTGGTCGGAATCGATTCTGATCGGTCCCGTGAGGTCATGCGTGAACTCTATAAGGATTTCAGCCGCAACCACGACCGGATCATCTTTATGGGTGTCAAAGACGCCGAGATGACCAAGTATACTGGCAACGCCATGCTGGCCACCAAAATATCCTTCATGAATGAAATCGCCAACCTGTGTGACCGTCTCGGCGTCGATGTGGAAAATGTGCGTCTCGGTATCGGTTCGGACAGCCGTATCGGTTATTCTTTTATCTATCCAGGCTGTGGCTACGGTGGCTCATGTTTCCCCAAGGACGTGCGCGCTCTTATCCATACCGCCAGCGTAAACGGCTATCAATCAATGGTCCTGCAGGCGGTACACGAACGCAATGAAGACCAAAAACACGTTATTTTCCGAAAGATTACGGCTCGTTTCGGAGAAAATCTCTCAGGGTTGTGCTTCAGCCTGTGGGGACTGGCTTTCAAGCCCGGCACAGACGACATACGTGAATCTCCCGCCATTGTTCTTTTAAACGAGTTGGTCGCTGCCGGCGCACGGGTCAGGGCCTATGACCCGGAGGCTCTCGACGCGGCGCGGGCGGAACTTCCGCCCAGATGGTTGGATGAAGGGCTCGTGACTCTTGTTCGTCATCAATATGAGGCTCTCGAGCAGGTCAATGCGCTGGCCCTGGTGACGGAATGGAAGCCGTTCCGTCATCCGGATTTTCGTGCTATGAAAGAGATCATGAAGCAGCGCATCATTTTTGACGGTCGCAACCAGTATGACCCGCGCATTATGAAGGAATACGGCTTCGAATATTTTGGCATCGGTCGTCGCTGATTTGGTGTGGCAGGACAGACATTTATTGAATATTTTTTCTTGAGGTTCTCATGTCAGCGTTTTTCCGTGAAGTTCTCTGGCACCGTTTGAGACGCAACCGTATGGCCATGGCCGGTGCTGCCATCGTTTTGGCCATGTTTCTGTTTGCCCTGCTGGCGCCACTTGTCGGCCGTGATCCCGGTGCGATTGACATTGCTCACAGGCTGCAGTCGCCGGGCCTTGATTTCCCGCTCGGAACCGATGATCTTGGCCGTGACGTCCTGGTCAGAATCCTGTATGGAGCGAGGATCTCGTTGCTGGTTGGCTTCGTCGCCGTCGGTATTGCCACTTTCATCGGCGTCCTGCTCGGCGCCATGGCCGGATATTATGGCCGGTGGGTCGACTCCCTGATCATGCGTTTTGTTGATATCATGCTCTGTTTTCCGACCTTCTTCCTGATTCTCGCCGTGATCGCCTTTCTTGAGCCTTCGATCTGGAACATCATGATCATCATCGGCCTTACCAGCTGGATGGGGGTGGCGCGGCTGGTGCGCGCCGAATGTCTTTCCCTGCGTGAACGAGACTTTGTGGTTGCAGCGCGGGCGATCGGGGCACAGGATGCACGAATCATTTTTCGCCATATCCTGCCCAACGCCATTTCACCCGTGCTTGTCTCGGCGACCCTCGGTATTGCCGGGGCGATTCTGACCGAAAGCGCGCTGTCTTTCCTCGGCATTGGCGTCCAGCCGCCGACACCGTCCTGGGGCAACATGCTGATAGCCGGCAAACAGACGCTGGGCACGGCCTGGTGGCTGTCGGTTTTCCCCGGTCTGGCAATCCTGGTTACGGTGCTCGGCTACAATCTGCTCGGTGAAGGTATTCGTGATGCGATGGATCCGCGCATCAAGGACTAGTTTCTGTTTGGAAACCGCCCTTTTTCGCAATCTCGGCGTCAACCGGCACATTTGATTGTGCGGCGTAAAGTACTACGCCTCCGCTCAAATGCTTGGCTTCCTTGACCTTGCGAAAAATTGCTGGTTTCCAAATCAGAAACTGGCATTAATCTGGGATCAAGGACTGGCTCCGCAGGTGCCGGTCCCTTTATCCCGATCTTGCGTCCAGACACTATAAACAGGACTTCATTTATGCACGACAGATGTATCACGACTTGCACTCCCTCTGAGCTGATCCTTGCCCGCAGCCAGGCTTTTTGCCGTGGCGATTTCGGTTTTATCTACGATTCTTACCATTCCGGGTCCAATTTTCGCCGACAGTTCCTTGAGCGGGATGAATATCTTCATTTAGGTCAAGCCAGCCTCGGTGAGGATTATCAGATCATCAGCTGTCAGGTGCTGGCAGAAAGAGCAGGCGCCCACCAGGCACAGGTGATTTTTCTGATAGAGATGAAGTACCAGGGTGTCGTACAGCGATATGCTGAGCTGGCCTGGCTGCGTCAGGAGAATAATGCCTGGCGCTATCATCGTGGTCAGAAAATGACTGACGAAGATCTTTGTGAGAACCCTGAATCGCTCGATTTTGCAGATTTTGCCAAACTTGACCCGGCGACGATTTTTTAAGAGGTGTGCAGTGAAGATCGTCAATCAAGACAGACTGGACCCGTTGAGTTGCGAAGCCGCGCAGTCGGAGCGGCGGCGCAAAAACCTCAATCTGCATGAAGACTTTGCCGATCCCTGCACCACTCGTCACGGAGCACTATGCCTGAACTTCCCGAAGTAGAAACCATGCGCCGTGGCATCGAACCCATGGTCGTCAATAAAATCATCACCGAAGTCCATGTCCATAATGCCAGTTTACGTTGGCCGGTGCCGGGCGACCTGGTTGACCTGCTGCCGGGTCAGAAGATCCGGAGCATCAGCCGTCGTTCAAAGTACCTGCTGTTTACTTTTGAAAAGGGCACCCTCATCGTCCACCTCGGCATGACAGGCCACCTGCGCCTGGCCCCATACACTTCAAAGAAACGCAAACACGACCATGTCGAAATTGTCTTCACGGATGGTTCGGCCTTGCGCTACAACGATTCACGGCGTTTTGGCGCCGTGCTCTGGACCGACGACGATCCGCTCCGGCATGTGCGCCTGGCAGGCCTTGGCCCGGAGCCCTTCAGTCCAGAATTTGATGACGATTACCTGTTCCAGCGTTCCCGGAGTCGCAAAATTGCCGTCAAGACGTTCCTGATGGATGCTCAGGTAGTGGTCGGGGTCGGTAATATTTACGCCAGCGAAGCCCTGTTCCGGGCCGGCATCGATCCAACGCGTCCTGCCGGAAAGGTTTCCAAACCGGCCTTCCAGCGCATGGTGCGGTCTGTCAGAGAGGTGCTTGAAGCTGCAATTGCCGCCGGCGGCACCACGATCCGGGATTTTTCAGACAGCCAGGGCCGGCCGGGGTATTTTACGCAGGAACTGCGAGTTTATGGACGGGCAGGGCAGGCCTGCCCCTGCTGCGGGTCACCCATAAAACAGGTCAGGCTCGGCCAGCGTTCGACATTTTACTGTCGGAACTGCCAGAAATGAAGGAGCTATTTATGGATGGATTCAAATTCACCCTTGCGTACTCGGTACGTGTCGTCGATGTGAATTATGGTGGCCATGTCGCGAACTCTGCGGTCCTCAACTTCTTCCAGGATGCGCGTATCGCCTACCTGCGCAACCTTGGAAATTATTCCGAACTCGATATCGGCGGCCAGTGCGGCATTATTCTGCCCGAGGCCCACGTCAAATACCTGGCGGAGATGTTTCTCGGTGATGAGCTGTTCATCGGAGCCAGGGTCATGAACATCGGCCGTTCCTCGTTTGCGATGGCTTACCGAATTGAACGCGATGGCGTGGTGACGGTGGAAGGAGAGACGGCCCTGGTTTGCTTCGATTACCAGAAGCGCAAGCCCCGGCGGCTGGATGCGGAGTTCCGGCAGAGCATTGAGGATTATGAGGGGCAGGTCAATTGACGGTTATGGTTTGGTTGCAATAAATATCGCTCTCAGCGGCGCCGGATAACCTTCAACTGTTTTCGAGGCATTGTCCGGATCGAGAAAGTCTGCCAGCGACTCATATCTCATCCACTCGGTCTGCCGCTGCTCTGCCATGCTGGTGCGGTTGGTGTCGACGCAGGCGACATCCTTGAAGCCACAGCGCCGCAGCCACAGCGTCATGGTCGGGATGGAGGGCAGGAACCAGACATTGCGCATCTTGGCGTAACGGCCCTCCGGCATGAAAATAACGCCTTCGCCACCCTCGACAATCAGCGTTTCCAGGATCAGTTCGCCACCGCTGCGCAGGCAGTCCCGCAGTTCCAGCAGATGATCGAGCGGCGAACGCCGATGATACAACACCCCCATCGAAAAGACGCTGTCAAAACAGGCCAGGCCGGCGGGGATGTCCTCGATGCCGAGCGGCAGCACGTAATGGTTCCTGTCGCCCAGATAACGCTGCATGACCTGGTATTGCATCACGGACACCAGGGTCGGATCGATACCCAGCACCAGCTCTGCGCCGGCGCCGAGCATCCGCCAGCCGTGGTAGCCGTTGCCGCAACCGATATCAAGCACCTTTCTGCCCGCCAGCGGCCGGATGTGCGGCACGACACGCTGCCACTTCCAGTCTGATCGCCACTCGGTGTCAATGTCGACGCCGAACAGGCTGTAGGGGCCCTTACGCCAGGGATGGAAGGCCTGCAGCTGCGCCGCAAACTGCTCGCCGCTGATCTCTGCCAGGTCGTCTTTGCAGCCAATCTCAACTTTTGTATCAAGCTCGACATGCGATGGCGCCAGCCCGGGCAGGGCCAGCAGGGCCGTTTGCCAGTCCGCCATTCTGCCATGACTTTCGGTGGCCAACCTGGCGGGCACGATCCGCTGCAGCTGCCGTGACCACTGCTCCAGGCCGAGGCTTTCGAGCTGAGGATACAAAGACCGGTAAACGCTCATTTTATCGCGACCAGCGAGGTAAAATTAAAGCATTGAAACCAGACATCACTAAAATCAAAGCCTGCCTCATGCAGGCGTTGTTGATGACAGCTCAGGGTTTCCGCAACCAGGACACGCTCAAGCGCCGTGCGTTTCTGACTGATCTCCAGATCGCTGTAGCCGTTGGCGCGTTTGAAATCATGATGCGAGTCCGCGTGAAAACGCTGCCTCTGCGGCTCATCAAAGGCGATTTTTTCTGACAAAACCAGGACGCCGCCCGGTTTCAGCCCCTGGTAAATGCGCTTTATCAAGGCCGACCGTTGAGCGCGGGGGATGAACTGCAGCGTGAAGTTCAAAACGACCACCGAGGCGTCCACGATGTCGACATCCTGGATGCCGGCACAGACCATCCTGACCGGTACGGTGGACGTCGTGTCCGAGGCCAGGAGCTGCTGGCCACGCTCAATCATAGCCTGCGAATTATCGACGGCAATAATGTCGCAATCCGGCTGCCTGATGCGTTGGCGCATGGCGAGGCTGACCGCTCCCAGTGAGCAGCCCAGGTCATAACAATGGCTGTCTGCCTGGGCATAGTTTGCCGCCAGGATGCCGATCATCGAGATCATCAGGCCATAACCGGGCACCGAGCGCTGGATCATGTCCGGAAACACCTCGGCGACCCGTTCATCAAACCGGAAATCGATGATTTCGTCGAGCGGTGCGGCATAAATTGCATCTGGTTTTTTGACCACGGTTTATTCACCCTCCCTGCAATCATGAAAAGTTCAGGTCGATTGTCGGTCTGTGCTGCGGGGTTGTCAATAGACTCTTTGATTCTAAGTATTGCTGCAAGTATACTGTGGTGCGAATTGAGATTACCGCCAAATTTTCCCGGAAGGCAGCGATGAAAATTTCTCCTCATATCGAGCAGGTCCAGTTCCCGCCCATCACCGAGGTCAAGTCCTGGCTGGAAGGGCTGGAAATGGATGGGCAGCGGCCGCTGGTTGACCTTTGCCAGGCGGTTCCCGACTATCCTCCGGCGGCAGAACTGGTCGATCATCTGCGTGGCCTGCTGCAGAGTCCGATGACCTCGCGCTACAGCCCGGACGAAGGGCTTGCCGAAGCGCGGGCGGCGGTCTGCGCCTGGTACTCGCGCCGCTACCGGGCGATGCTTGATGTGCGGGAGATCTGCCTGACCATCGGTGCCAGCCAGGCTTTCTGGCTGGCGATCATGACCCTTTGCCAGGCCGGCGATGAAGTCATCGTGCCGCTGCCGGCCTATTTCGATCACCCGATGGCGCTGCAGGCGCTGGGCATCCGCTGCGTCTGGGTGCCCTTCGACGAGACCGCCGCCGGGCAACCGAACGTCGACGCCATCGCCGCACGAATCACGCCACTCACCCGCGCCATCCTGCTGGTCTCACCGAGCAACCCGACCGGTGCGGTCACCCCGCCGGAGACCTTGAAGCAGCTCTACGCCCTGGCCCGGCAGCATGATATTGCGCTGTTACTGGATGAGACCTACAACGCCTTCTTGAGTCCCGGTGTGCAGCCCCACGCGCTTTTTTCCGAACCCGACTGGCAACGCCACTTCGTGCAGATCGCCTCGTTCGGCAAGACCTTCGCCCTGACCGGTTACCGCGCCGGAGCGCTGGTGGCCGGTGCCGACTTTATCCACCAGGCGCTCAAGGTCCAGGACTCCATGGTCGTCTGCCAGCCGCGCATCACCCAGCAGGCGATCCGTTACGGTTGTGAGCATCTCGATGACTGGGTGGCCGCCAATGCCGTGATGATGCAGCGCCGCCACGACCGCTTCCGGGCGGCCTTCATGCAACCTGGCAACCCCTTTCAGCTGGTTGCCAGCGGCAGCTTCTTTGCCTGGGTCAAACATCCCTGGCCGCAGCTCTCCGGGCGCGCAGCCGCCCGCCGCATGGTTGAACAGGCCCGGCTGTTGTGCCTGCCGGGAGAAGCTTTCGGCCCCGGCCTGTCCGGTTACCTGCGGCTGGCTTTCGGCAACATCCACGAAGACGACATCTCTGTAGCAGTGCAGCGGTTCGTCGAGATTGACAAGGGTTAGCCACGGGAGCCTCATGCCACGGCACCAACTCACCACCTTCAGTCCGGCGAACCGGCGCCTGATCCTGCTGCTGATCGCCAGCCACCTGGTGTGGTCCTGTGCCGTCTTCGGCCTCTGGTCGAGCGGTCGCCTGCTTGAGACACCGTCAGCCTGGTGGTCCGCTGTCTTTATCGCCCTGCAGCTCTATGCTGCGGCGCAACTGCTTCTGCCCGCGCTCTTGCTTCATCCGGAAGAACGCAGCCGTGGTTTTTATTTTTTTTGGGGTGGGTCGCTGCTGCTGAGCATCTGGCTGATCAATCAGCTGGCACCGACTGGCGCCTGGCTGCCGGTTCTGACCGTGATCAAATCGGGACTACTGCTGCTGGTGGCGACCGTCACCGGGGCCGCCCTGGCCAGGTATGTCAACAAGTTGTGGGAGATCGTGCCCATCTGTATTGTTATGACCCTGGGCGATTTTGTCAGCTGGCTGTATGGGCCCACTTCAGGGTTCGTCGAGGAGATCAAGCGCTATGCGTTGGCCCCTGAAGGTCCGCCGCCACTTGTCGACATGATCCTGATCAAACTGGCCTTTCCCGGTCAGATTGGCCTGGCGCCACTGTTCGGCATCTCGGACTGGATCATGGTGGTGTTCTTCGCGATCGTCGCCCGCCGTTTCGGCGTCAACGACAACCTGGTCGGGTCGACAGGCGAGTCATTGGCCCGGCGGGGGTTGATCGGCCGCTACCTGCCGGTCTCGGTGGCGGCGCTGTTCCTTGCAACCGTGGCAGCGCAGGCGAGCGGCTTCTTTCTGCCCGCCCTGCCGCTGATAGCCCTGATCATGCTCTTCTGGTACGGAGTGCGCTACCTGCTGCGGGGTGTCCATCAATGAAAAAACCTTCTTCGTCCCTGGTCTATTCGAGTGAATCCGGGCGCATGTGCCCGACATGCGGCAAGCCGGTTGCCGGCTGCACCTGCCGCGGCAAGTCAATGTCCATACCCCCATCCGATGGCGTGGTGCGCGTCGGCCGTGAGACAAAAGGGCGCAAAGGCAAGGGCATGACCCTGATCACTGGTGTTCCCCTGCCGCCTGAAGAGCTCAAGAAGCTGGCCCAGGAACTGAAGAAGAAATGCGGCACGGGTGGTACCCTCAAAGATGGCGTGATCGAAATACAGGGTGATCATCGTGATGTGTTGGTGGAGCTGCTTAAGGCGAAGGGGTGGAAGGTTAAGCTGAGTGGGGGATAGCAGGTAGTTGGTTGTCCGATTCCATAGGTTTGTTTGTCTTCTTGCTTCAAGAAATTACTGAAGAGAGGCCCCCTGAATAGGGGCGGGTGACACACACGTGTAAGCGTCGTCACTACCGGTGTTGATTATCTTCTCGCTGCAGGAAAGCACAACAGAGAGGCCCCCTGAACAGGGCCGGATACCCTGTTGAGCCATTCATAGAAACCACGGAAACCATGCAAAGGAATATGCCCTCCGCAAGGAGATCGGCACTTTTGCTTACTTTTGCTGCCGGGCAAAAGTATGTCGGCCGGCGGGCCGAGACCCGCCGGTCCTGCTTTCAGGTTTTGGTTCTGCAATCAGAATCAAGACCAGCAGTTCTCGTACTGCCAGACGACATCCTTTTTCCAACGCTAAAAAAGGATGCAAAAAAGCTGATTCTCCTGGCGGAGGGCATGATTTGCTCCAGGTGACGGTGTTCCTTAATGATGGAGTCGCAGGATATGCAGCGGGCTACCGATCCCGCGCAGGATCCGAGGCCCTTAAGGTCCTCTCCGTCAGCTAGTCGCTTCGAATATTCGGTGTGCATTTTCCAGCTTTTCTGCCAACAAGAAAGCACCAGTCAGAGAGGCCCCCTGAACAGGGCCGGATCCCATACTAAGCGACCCATATAAACCACGGAAACCATGCGAAGGAATATGCCCTCCGCAAGGAGATCGGCACTTTTGCTTACTTTTGCTGCCGGGCAAAAGTATGGCGTTCGGCGGTACGCGAGCCGCCGATCCTGCTTTCAAGTTTTGGTTCTGTAATCAAAATCAAGACCAGCAGTTCTCGTACTGCCAGACGACATTCTTTTTTCAACGCTAAAAAAGGATGCAAAAAAGCTGATTCTCCTGGCGGAGGGCATGATTTGCTCCAGGTGACGGTGTTACTTAATGACGGAGTCTCAGGATATGCAGCGGGCTACCGATCCCGCGCAGGATCCGAGGCCCTTGAGGTCCTCTCCCTCAGTAATATTCTGAATGTTTAGGTGTTGTTTAGCTTCTTGCTGCAAGAAAGCACAGAAGAGAGGCCCCCTGAACAGGGCCGGATACCATACTATGCGACCCATGTTTGTATAACCTGGTTGCTGTTTACTTAGATGTGGATTACTATAGCTATAATGATCCACATTAAGGAGGCCACCATGAAAACGGTACAGATGACTCTGGATGACGATCTGGTTGAAAGTGTCGACGAGGCCGTTAAGAAGCTTCACACCAATCGTTCCGCATTTACCAGGGAAGCCTTGCGTGATGCTTTGGGGAAATTCAACATCCAGCAACTGGAGCAGAAGCACCGTCAGGGATATGAAAAACAACCGGTCGGATCGGCTGAGTTCAGTGTCTGGGAAGAAGAACAGGACTGGGGTGATGTATGAAACGCGGCGAGGTGCGTTGGTACACCTTTAAGCAGCCGGACAAAAAACGACCGGTTGTCATCCTGTCGCGTTCCTCAGTGATCGGATATCTCGGTGAGGTCACGATTGCGCCGATCACAACCACGGTTCGGAGCATTCCAAGTGAAGTCCCTCTTTCAAGAGATAACAATATGCCAAAAGATTGCGCTATCAATTGCGATCATATTCAGACTGTTTCCAAAAGCAAACTCGGAGCGCTGATTACGAAATTAACCGATGCACAATTACAGGAGTTATCACTGGCAATCAGGTTTGCGCTTGAGATTTGAACAGAAGGTCCTTTTGCTTACTTTTTCTGCCGGGCAAAAGTACGTCGGCTGGCGGGCCGAGACCCGCCGGTTGTGCTTTCAGGTTTGGTTTTGTAACCAGAATCAAGACCGGCAGTTCTCGTACTGCCGGTCTTGATATTGCTGCAATCAAATCTCCAAAAACTTATAAACCACCGGACTCGCCCGGTAGCCGAGTGACTTTCTTTGGCTGATCTCAAAGAAAGTAACCAAAGAAACGATCTGCGCTGCGCTAGGCATGTTTTGCGCGAAGTGGCGGCAACCTCAATAATGAATGTTCCAACTGTTCGTTGCGCTACTGATCCCGCGCAGGAGCCGAGGCCCTTGAGGTCCTCTCCCTCAGAGACACTTAAATATTCGGTGTCGATTATCTTTTCGCACCAAGAAAGCACTGCAGAAAGGCCCCCTGAACAGGGCCGGATCTCATACATCAGTCGGACTCATTGAGACCACGGAAACCATGCGAAGGAATATGCCCTCCGCAAGGAGATCGGCACTTTTTGCTTACTTTTGCTGCCCGGGAAAAAAGTACGTCGGCAGGCAGTCCGAGACCTGCCGGTCCAGCTTTTGATTTAGACAAAGACAAAGACACAAGGAATCCGCCCTCTGTTAGCAACCTGTCGGACAATATATATAGATTGGAAAAGTGACCCAAGGCAGCGGCTCCCAAGATATTAACTTAACTCGTCACCTGGCAAACCAAACCCTCTCCGCAACTCAAACCTGCAACCAGACCATAGTATAAACCTGTTTTAATCTTGACCAATCCCACTTGTAAGAGTATTTTCAACAGGTTAATTGAATTTGGCGGGTAATGATTCGCCGATTATATTGGTCCAAAATGGAGGGTGTTGCGCATTATTGCGCGGTACTCTTTTTTTGTTTGAGGAGTAGTGATGGGGTTTGCAGGGGGGAATGATTTGAGGATTTGAAAGCCGTCCGGGCCGCGTTGTGTGGTTGGGCGGTTTTTTTGTTTGTTGTTGTGTGCCGGTGGAGATGGGGATTGATGGTTTGAGCGTTATTAGCACATCGATAAATGATCAGCTTCTGGAACGGATCAGGTCGATCAATGTCAACCGGAGCGGCGATCGCCGGGCGCCACATAAGCCTCTACTGCTTCTGGTCGCGATAGCAAAGCTGTTGCAGGGTGAGCGGGATTTGAGCTTTGGGGAGATTGAGAGCTTACTTCGTCCGCTGCTGAACGCCTATGCTCCACCCGTTAGGGAGGCCACGAACCAAAGCTGCCGTACTGGCATCTTTGCTCGGATCAACTGTGGGAGATACCAGGTGCTGATACGCTGTCTCTGCAACAAGGTGGCTTTCCGCAGATGGAAGCTCTTCGGGCTACATCCGGACATTTTCCAGAAGCTTATGCAAAGGCCTTGCTGGCGAGTGAAAACCTGGTCGATACCGTGGTGCAGATGATTCTGGCTGCTCACTTCCCGGAATCGCTTCATGACGACATCCTCGCCGCTGTCGGCCTGACGTCGTTCACGGCAAACATGGTTGCGGAAGAACAAGCACTTTATGGGCTGGTCAGGAAACGCGACCCGAGATTCAGAGAGCTGGTTCTGCGTGCTTACGAGCATCGCTGTGCGGTGACTGGTTTTCAGGCAGCACTTGGTGGTTCCTATTTCGGTTGTGAAGCGGCGCACGTCAAGTGGCATGCCTATGAAGGACCAGACACGTTGGAGAATGGCCTGGCTATGGAGCCGACTCTGCACAAGCTGTTTGATGCAGGGGCGTGGAGTCTTACTGATGACAGGAGAATCCTGGTCTCTGCTGATTTCACCGGGACGGATGAAGCTGTGATGAAAATCCGCAGTCTGCATGGTCGGCCTCTTCAGGGAACCGCAACCAGGGAAGCCTTTGGTGTCGATTGAATTTATTCGGTGGCATCGGGAGAAGGAGCATGGGGGAGTGTTTCGGCAGCCGGCGCTTCAACTTTGAGGTGTTTTGGCCAACGATGATTTGAGTTAAAGGGAGAGTTTCTCAAACTCTTTTCCATCACAATTGTTAAAATATGTATGGAACTTACCTATTCATTTCGCGGTGAAAGTAGAGAATGAAACGTTCTTATTATTCCGACTCAATATGCAATTTCTTGAAATCATCCTCCGAAGAAATTTTAGGTTTACTGGTTTTAAATAGTGAGTTTGCGGTTGAGCAGACGCAACGTCGTGCTTGGCAAGAGCAAGTAAGTATTCTGAAAAATATACTTTCGAGATACGATGGTGCAGTCTATTTTGAATATGCGATTCCCCGTATGGGGAAGACGGATAGATGTCATCCTGTTGATTGGTCCCGTTATTTTTGTTGTCGAATTCAAGGTGGGAGAAAAGAACTTTACTTCGTATGCAATTGACCAGACTTGGGACTATGCGCTCGACCTAAAAAATTTCCACGAGACAAGTCACAATCAATACGTTGCACCAGTGCTCGTTGCGACTGAAGCTGTAGATAATCTACCAATTATTTCACTCACACACCAAAACGACAGGTTGTATTTCCCAATAAAAACAAATGCTTCTTTGCTTAATGACGTTATTGATAATGTCCTCGCTTTTGAGGATGGTGAGTGTATCCTACAGAGTCTGATTGGGAGGGTGGCCGTTACTGTCCTACTCCTACGATTATTGAAGCAGCAATGGCTCTTTATCATGATCACACTGTTGACGATATCTCACGAAAAGATGCTAGTGCGATTAACCTGACCCAAACGACTGAAGCAATTGCAGACGTTATTCTCCAGTCACGTGATAATTCTCATAAGACGATTTGTTTCGTAACGGGTGTCCCGGGTGCTGGCAAGACACTTGTTGGGCTTAATATTGCTACAAAACACATCAGTAATAAGGATGATCTTTATAGCGTATTCCTCTCGGGCAACGGACCGCTTGTATCGATTCTTCGAGAGGCGTTAGCTCGCGACAAGGTCCGACGTGAGAAAGAGAAAGGCTGCCGATTTAAGAAGATCTTCTGCTCTCAGTGAAGTGAAATCTTTTGTTCAGAATGTGCATCACTTTCCGTGACGATTGCCTCGAGATTTAGACCCACCCAAAGAGCATGTTGCTCTATTTGATGAAGCGCAACGCGCATGGAACCTCGAGCAAACCGCTTCATTTATGCGCCGGAAGAAGGACGTCCCTGGCTTTGAAAAGTCAGAGCCAGAGTTCCTTATCTCTTGTTTAGACCGACATGACGATTGGGCGGTAATTGTGTGCTTGGTCGGGGGCGGTCAAGAGATCAATACAGGTGAGGCTGGCATAAGTGAATGGATCGAATCGTTGAATCGGAAAGTTCCCTGATTGGCATATTCATATCTCCCCACGTCTTACAGATAGTGAGTATGGGGCTGGGGATGTGCTTCAAAAGTCTCTTGTCACGGCAGCATGTGGTCTATAACGACAATCTTCATCTTTCTGTTTCGATGCGCTCTTTTCGTGCTGAAAATGTTTCTTTACTAGTTAAACAATTACTGGACCTCGACACCATGAGCGCACAGGAAACATTTGAGGGAATCCGAGATAAATATCCCATTGTTATTACTCGCGATCTCATAAAAGGCAAAGCAGTGGCTTAAGAAACAGGCTCGCGGTTCAGAACGATATGGAATTGTTGTTTCATCGCAGGCGGAACGGTTAAAACCTCATGCAATAGATGTCCGGTCGCCGATGGACCCGATTCACTGGTTTCTAGACGGGAAAGAAGATGTGAGATCATCATATTTCTTGGAGTCGGTGGCAACAGAATTTCATGTGCAAGGGTTTAGAACTCGATTGGGTCTGTTTAACTTGGGACGCTGATTTTCGATATTCTCATAAGGGTTGGGAACATCGGTCCTTTCGTGGTAGTCGTTGGCAGAGTATCCTAAAAGAAGAACGTAAGACCTACCTCAAAAATGCCTATCGTGTTCTTCTTACTCGAGCAAGGCAGGGGATGGTTATCGTTATACCACCTGGTTGTCTGGAAGATGAAACGCGTAATCCTAGCTTCTATGACCCGACATTTGATTATCTTCGAGAAATAGGATTTGAAGTTTTGGTTTAATCAGAGTCGATGTTGTGTGGATTGGGATAACTTTTATGCATTGTGTTGCTGAATGAAACTACAAGCAATACGTAACTGAAAGTTGAAGTAGAGGAC
>CAWKAV010000031.1:0-15666 GCA_963847735.1 uncultured delta proteobacterium
CAAGCAATTGTAACTTTTGAAACATAAGATAATATCTTATATTGTTGCTCCTACAAATAAAACCTTGGGAAATGAAACTCAATTGAGGTGACTCTTGAGAAGACTCTATATGCACATGCGTTGCAATTTTACTTAGACCCCGAAAAAGAAAAGCCGAGCAGTTTCGCCTGCCCGGCTCTTATCCAGCAGAAAATAAAATCTTAAAGAGTTTGCTTCACAGATGAAACTGTTATAATAAGGGGCAGCGATTCCGATACAGTCGCATTTTCGTTCTCGACCTTCTGGTGAGCGAATTGCTTGCTCTCTGCAATGCTCAATCGGTCCTCATATCCATTTGCACCTGATTAAGCACAAAACTCTTTAGTATTGGGGTGGCCACCTCAATCATCCGCTCGACAGAAACCGCCCTTTCCCGCCGCGTCCCGAAAAGCACGGTGGTCCCCTCTGCAAGCAGCAACAGAAAATGCACCAACTCCCTGATCGCGGCTATATCGACATGCGGACGTGAACGCTGCAGCATATTCACCAGTCTCTCCATCAGTTCGTCGTAGAAATCATCGGCCTCATCCCGGATGACATTGTCGTGCAGCGCCAACGCCCAGAGCTCGCGCGATACCCGCATCGTCTTTTCGTCAACACTATCCATCAACGCGAAATGAACCAACATCTCAACTTCCTTTTCGATCGGCACATTCGGACCGGAGAGAAGAGTGTCAAGCTGACACAAATAGACATCCAAAAGTCGTTTAATAAGCGCTCTGAGCAAAATATTTTTTCTCGGAAAATGATAGGTCAGATTGCCGGGTGAGATTCCGGCTGATTGCGCGACGAGACGCAACGTAAAACCGGCATAACCACTTGTAATGAGGACCTGTTGTGCAGCATCAAGAATCTGCACGATGGTTTTAGTGGAGACATCCTTCGGGCGAGGATTGTCTGGATGATTTTCCTTAAGGTTTTTGTCTGCCATAAAAAATTCAGTTTTACTCTTGAAATCCCATTGACATTTAGTACGAACGAACTAATGTATTAGTACAAACGAACTAATATACATGAAATAGTAGACTATTACCATCAAAACGTTCCCGAAAATTCCACGACCAACCTTTTCGGCGGAGTCTTGGCAGCTATACATTATTTAAAACCCTAAAAATTTGGAAGGTGAAAATTATGAACTTCAAAGCTCATGCAAAACTGCTGGCGATGATCTTGGCATTTTTCATTTACGCCGTCTCAGCTCACGCCGCGACACCAGCGAAATTGAAAATGACCACTGACATTCCCGAGTCCATCACCACGCCGGACCGCGTCGAGACGCGAATCGGCACCCTCAAGTTCTTCGATGGGATCCCCACCAAGGAGACGTCCGCCCTGGTCTACGACTACCTCGACTTCTCACGGGCCATGGAGACGTTTCTGAATGGGATCCCCGCCGCCTCCATTGAAGCACTCCGGCTTGGCGCGGCGTCGCTCGGGCAGAAGAACTCGAACCAGGTCCTGTACTTTGACGAGCTGATGGACAGCAAGGCGCTGTTTCTCACCGGCAACACCAGCACCGTCTACGCCATCCCCATTCTCGATCTCAAAAAGGATGGCCCGACGGTGGTCGAGATCCCGGCCGGGGCCGGCCCGGGAACGGTGAACGACGCCTTCTTCCGCTTTGTGGTCGACATGGGTGCTCCCGGCCCGGACAGGGGCAAGGGCGGCAAGTATCTGATCCTGCCCCCGGACTATGAAGGCGACCTTGAAGGTCCCATCGGCGGCAAGGCACAGGTCATCGACGGCGAGACCTATTTCGTTGCCAAGTCCACCAGCTATGTGAACTGGATCGGATTGCGTGGATTCCTCGTCGACGGCAAGCCTGACGCGGCTGCCAAGATGTGGAGGGACGGCCTGAAGATCTATCCCCTCGCCATGAAAGACAATCCACCGAAGATGGAATTCATCAGCGGCTCCGGCAAATCGTTCAACACGATTCATGCCAACAATTTCGAGTTCTACGAGGAACTCCACACCGTCATCGAGCGTGAGCCCGTCGAGATGCTCGACCCCGAGCTGCGCGGACTCTTCGCCTCCATCGGGATCGAGAAGGGCAAGCCTTTTGCCCCGGATGCGCGGATGAAGAAAATCATGACCGAAGCGGTGGCGGTGGCCAATGCGACATCACGGGCCATTCTCTGGGATGAGCGCAACAAGGACGAGTTCCTCTACGAAGGCAGCTACTGGAAGCGGGGCTACGCCGGCGATTCCTACCAGTTCCTCAAGGATGAGGGCATGGGCGGGCGCAACCTGGATGCACGGACCCAGCTTCTACTACTTTGCCACGGTGAACACCCCGGCGATGGCGATGAAGTTGATCGGCGCGGGCTCACAATACGCCTGGGGTTATCTGGACGCCGAGGGCAACTACCTCGACGGCAGCAAGACGTACAAGATGAACATCCCCAAAGATGCTCCTGCCCAGAAATTCTGGTCGGTGTGTGTCTATGATCCCCAGACCCGCTCCATGCTCCAGACGGACCAGACCTTCCCGAGCAAGCAAAGCCAGCGCGACAAGCTGATCACCAACGACGACGGCTCGATCGATCTTTACTTCGGCCCGAAGGCTCCGGCCGGCAAGGAAGCGAACTGGATCCAGACTGTTCCCGGCAAGGGATGGTTCGCTCTTCTACGCCTTTATAGCCCCACCGAGCCATGGTTCGACAAGACCTGGCGACCGGGTGAGATCGAACTGGTTAAATAAAGAAACGCACAAACAGGCAGGCCAGCAGATGCGCTAACGCGCATCCCTGACTTCCTGCATTAGCTGGATATTTTCTAATACACATCAACACAAAAAGGAGTAGAACAATATGAAAACCAACCGCACAAAAGTCGTCGCCTTCACAACTGCGTTGCTGGTCGGCGCATGCTGCGCTTGGCCGGCCATGGCGGCGGATGACGACGCCGCGGCGCTGGCCAAGGCTGCTCAGAATCCGGTGGCGTCCATGATCAGCTTGCCGATGCAGCTCAATATGAACTTCGGCACAGGGCCCGAGGACGACCTGCAAACGGTGTTGAACATTCAGCCGGTCGTGCCGTTCTCTCTTGGCGAAAACTGGAATCTGATTACCCGGACCATCATGCCGGTCATCTCCCAGCCAGACTTCGGCGTCTACTCGACGCGGGAGAACGGCATCGGCGACATCCAGTTCTCCACTTTTTTGTCTCCAAAGGAACCCACGAGCGGTGGGTGGATCTGGGGTGCCGGCGCTATCGCCCAACTCGACACCGCAACCGACGACCGGCTCGGTCAGGGGGCCTGGGGACTGGGGCCGACGGCAGTGGCGCTGCGTATGTCCGGTCCCTGGGTGTATGGCGCGTTGGTGAACAACGTCTGGTCGGTCTCGGAGGACGACGATCGCGGCAAAGTGAATCAGTTTCTCGCGCAGCCGTTCATCAACTACAACTTCCCCTCGATCCCGGGCCGCTACCTGACTTTTTCACCGATAATCACCGCCAACTGGGAGGCGGAGAATGGCCAGGAGTGGTTGGTCCCGCTCGGCCTTGGTATCGGCCAGATCACACGCTTAGGCACGCAGCCGGTGAATCTGCAGGCCGCGTTCTACTACAACGTCGAGCGGCCGGACGGCGCCCCGAACTATCAGGTGAGATTGCAAGTTCAATTCATGTTTCCAAAGTGACGGAAAGGTCGAGCGCTTGGTGCGTAGGATTCACAGCAAGCAACCGGAGTACATACAGCTGAAGGTGTTGTGGCAAACGGCTCTGTAAAATTAATACGGCCAATGGAAGGCATCGCAATAAAAACAAATTGAAATTGGGAGCATCAAAAGGGCGGAATACAGCCCTGCATGGTTGGTGACTTTGAGCTGACTCACAAACTGATAAACGAAAACTTAATGAGTATAAAGAAGAAAAGCACTAACGTTATTGCTTTCGGAATAGTGTTGTTAGCCGCGTGGGTGGTTACGTCTGCGCAGGCCGCTTCTGAAATGTCGGCGAAGCGCATCGACTCTTCGACCACCGTTGCGGAGGGACCCGGGAGCAAATCTCACCTCGTCCATGTGGGCAATACCACCGTGGAGTATTTCAGCGTCGGGAAAGGCGAGACGGTTGTCCTGCTGCCGGGTGGTAGCCTGAGTGTGAACTACCTCGCGAATCTTGCCCGGTCGCTGGATGCGTCCGGCTACCGTGCAGTGCGGATCAATCCGCGTGGAGCGGGCGCGAGCACCGGCACGGTGCAGGGCGTGACCCTACACACTTTGGGAGACGATGTCGCCGGTGTGATCAAACAATTAGACGCAGGTCCGGTTTGGGTTGCCGGGCATGCATTCGGCAACCGTGTGGCGCGGATGCTCGCCTCCGACCACCCCGAGCTAGTCAAAGGTGTCATTCTCCTTGCAGCGGGTGGAAAGGTCGCGCCGACTCCTGATGCACAGAAAGCCCTGGCCTCGATCTTCGATTCACGCACATCCGAGTCCGACTATCTGGACGCCATGCAATATATGGTGGGTGATCCGGCCGACAACGCGCTGGCTGGCGAAGCCCTCAAGCAAAGCCGGGCACCAAACGCAGGCCCCATCCAGCGCGCCGCGGGGATGTCCACCAAACTCTCCGACTGGTGGGCGCCTGCCGGGCAGGTTCCCTTCCTTATTTTGCAAGGGGCAAACGATCAGGCCGCTCCTTTGCAAAACGGGGAGTTGCTCAAGGCCGACCTCGGAGATCGCGCCACCCTTGTAAACATTCCGAGCGCAGGGCATCTGATGGTAGTGACCAAGCCTGATGTTGTATCAGAAGAGATCGTAAAGTTTATCCGCCAGTACGCGAATGCCGGCAAATGAACCCTTTTTTCGCTTACTAAAAATTGAAGAGATCTATGTTAGCTGGATAGTTATTAATACACATCAACACAAGAGGGAGCATAACAATATGAAAACAAACTGCGTGAAATTCATCGGCTTCACGATGATAGCGCTGGCATTGTGGGTTTTCACGACGGCGCAAGCACAATCCGTCATCCCAGCGGAAATGTCTAGCGACGCCAAGAAGGCGAGCATCACCACTCAGGAAGCAAGGCAACTCGCAGAAGAGGCCTATATCTTCGCCTACTCCGATGCTGGAAAACTACAAGACCATGTACGCGCAGGCGGTGAATGAAGATCTGCCCACCTTCGGGGCGCCCTTCAATCAATTCAGCCACCGCAGACGCCTTTTAAGTCCCGAGTTTACCGACGTTGTAGCTCCCAACAACGACACCCTCTACTCGATGGCCTGGCTGGACCTTGGCACGGAGCCCGTTGTGCTCAGCCTGCCGGAGTTTCCGGATAAGCGCTACTACGTGATCCATATTGTGGATATGTACGCCTTCAATGTGGAGTACATCGGCGCTCGCACAACCGGCTATCAACCCGGGCGATACCTGTTTGCCGGCCCTGGCTGGCATGGCTCCATACCGAAGGGAATTGATGGGGTGCGCCGAACGGAATGCCGCTACCTTTTTCTCTTGGGACGCACAGCCGCAAAGGGGCCGGAGGATTTGCCCGCGGTCAACGCCCTGCAGGACCAGTATACTTTAACGCCACTACATGCCTACCTGGGGCAGCCTGCGCCAGAGCCAGCACCCACGCCCTCCTATCCCCGCGTATGATCCTGAAAAGGCTGCCTCGATCGAGTTCATCAACTATTTCAACTTCCTGCTGGGGCAGATCGAACCCGGCCCGGACGAACGTCCTCTGTTGGAGAAATGGGCCAGGATTGGCGTGCAGCCTGGAAAGCTCTTTGAGCCCGCTACTTTGGCGCCAGATGTGCGCAAGGCAGTTTCCGAGGGTGTCGCAACCGCGCATGAGAAGATCAAAGCTGAGAGTCTCAAGGTTGGCCGCAACGTCAACAACTGGTCGCTGATCGCTGAGGGCTTTGGCTACCGCTCGATGGTGGGGGGCAAGAACCTGATGCGTGCCGCTGCAAATATGGTCGGCCTTTACGGCAACAATCCTGAGGAAGCCTACAACTTCAGCGGGGCCAAAGACAGTGCGGGCGAAACTCTGGACGCTTCAAAGCACGACTATGTCATCCATTTCGAGACCCCGCCGCCCGTGCAGGCCTTCTGGTCGGTGACGATGTACAAGTATCCTGAGATTCTATTGGTTGCCAACCCGATCGAGCGTTACTCGGTCGGAGACCGCACCCCGGGTTTCAAGACGAATGAAGACGGCTCGGTGACGATTCACGTGCAGCACAAATCGCCCGGCCCGGACAAGGAATCCAACTGGCTGCCTGCTCCGGATGGCCCCTTTGTACTGGGCCTGCGCATTTACTGGCCCGAACAGGATATTCTCGACGGCAAATGGCAACCTTCGGCAATCGAGAAGGTTAAAAAATAGGTGGCCTTTCTTAGATACCTTCCAGAAAAAACTAAGAGGATCTCAAACCATCAATACAATCCAACTGGGAGATACTGAATTATGAATATTAAACACCACATACCCGCGCTGCTGGTATCTGTCGCAGCGCTGTCCGTGACCCTCGGTTCCGCCTTCGCTGCAGAACCCAAATACAAGGCTGACGTGCCATCGAGCCTGATCACGCCCGACAAGGTGCAGACCGAATTCCTCGGCGAACTCGAGTTCAAGGACGGCATGCCCAGCGAGGCGACCGTCCAGAAGACCTATGACTTCATCGATCTGGCGCGCGCCACTGAAGCGTTCCTCAATGGCATCCCGCCGACATCGATCTACGCCATGCTGGAAGGCATGAAGGCTACCGGCGCGAATCCGGGCGATCTGGTTCTTTGGAAGAATTATGGTGACGCCCGCACGCTGGCCCTGACCTTCAATACCTCGACGCCCTACGCCTTTGCTGAAATCAATGTCAAAGCCGAGCCGGCCATCGTGGAAGTCCCGCCCGGACGTCTGGTCGGCGCGGTGGATGATGCCTTCTTCCGCTGGGTGACCGATCTCGGCTTGACCGGCCCGAACCAGGGCAAGGGCGGCAAGTATGTCTTTGTCGGTCCGGATTATAAGGGCGAGCTTCCCGACGGCTATCGCGTCGTGAAGACCCCCACCTACCGCAACTGGATGTTCCTGCGTGCGCTGGTCCAGAACGGAGACGTCGAAACGGCCACCCTGGGCCTGAGGACGGAGTTCCGCATCTATCCGCTCTCGCAGCTGAAGAACCCGCCCAAGGGACGCTGGGTGGATGCTTCAGGTGCGAAGATCAACACCATCCATGCCAACGACTACAGCTTCTGGCATGAGTTGGACGCGGTGGTTCAATACGAACCAGGCGATGCCTTCAACCCCGAGCTGGTCGGCCAGTTTGCCGCGATCGGGATCAAGAAGGGCAAGCCCTTCGCGCCCGACGCCCGGATGAAAAAGATCCTCGAACAGGGCGTGGCCATCGGCAATGCCACGGCGCGATCGATCACCTTCCGTCCCCGTCTGGAGAGCGCCTATTTCTATCCCGGCAAGCGCCAGTGGTATTCCTGCTTCACGGGGGGCAGCCACGAATTCATGAACAACGGCGAGCTGGTGCTGGATGACCGCATCATGTTCCACTACTACGCCACCGCCATCACGCCGGCCATGGCCAAGCCAGTAGTTGGCACCGGCTCGGCCTATGAGATTGGCGCCCACGATTCGGAAGGCCGCTACCTCGACGGCGGCAAGACCTACAAATGCACGTTGCCCGGCCCGGTTCCCGCCAAGGATTTCTGGTCCTTCGTGGTCTATGACAACCAAACCCGTTCGGTGCTGGAAACCGACCAGAAGTCCGGCGGCTTGGACAGCAACAACCCGTCCGTGAAGGCCAATGCCGACGGTTCCTACACCATGTGGTTCGGTCCTACCGCACCCAAGGGTCACGAAGGCAACTGGATCCAGACCATGCCCGGGAAGGGCTACAACGTCCTGCTGCGCCTCTACGGCCCGCTGCAGGAGTGGTTCGACAAGACCTGGATGCCCGGCGATTTCGAGCCAGTGAAGTGATTTGTCCTTCTACATCATGAGTAGGCCGTCTCTATCAGACAGCTAACGTCCCGGTTGCCGACTGCTATCCATTCAAAGCCTCTCCGCCTGGAGGGGCTTTTTTATTGCCACTGGACACCTTACCTGGTAATTTTCCTCGTTAGATTCAAGATTGTGGCAAGAAAGATGTACTTTTAATTATGAATACAAAATAGTATCTGCCTGTTTATCAGTCATGATTGCTGTTCCTAGATTGAGTAATTTGGGCCAGCAAACCAGTTTCAGCATCTTTTCAAGATGAAAGCCATGGATGGCCGTTTCACGGCAATGGGCAAAAACCCCAAACTCAGAAAAAAGGCACTTACGGGCAATTTGCAATTGCGAAACCGAGCCGTTAATACTATGCAGATCAATTAATTCTCAGATTGCTCTATGCAATGTGTCGGCAATAAGAGAATAATCATGCAGACTCTTCATCTTCAACATCATCTTCATCCTCAATATCATCCTCATCCTCTTCAGCAAGCGGTTCGGCTTCTTTTTTTACCAGCATGATCGAGCAGGGCATCTTCCTGACCAGTTCATCGTTACTTTTGTTGAAAAAAAGGTCCTCCAGCCGTCCCTCTCCATGGGCAAGCATGACCAAGAGGTCTATTTGTTCTGCCTTGATGGTTTTCAGGATCTCCGCGGTGGGCTCTCCTTCCCGGACCAGCTCCTTTATGGACATGCCTTTTTTCTTCTCCGATTCAACAAGCTCGGACAACTGTTTTTTGGTATCCGCAAGAATTCTTTGATACTCTTTTCCCAGCGCCAGGGTCCCCACGCTCCAACCCCTGAGGCTGAAAGGATTATAGATGGAATGAATGACATAGAGTTTCGCTTTGTATTTCTGGGCCAGTGAAACCCCATATTGAATGGCTTTTCTGGATGACTGGATCATTCTGCTGACAACAAGAATACGTTTATATTCGTTCATGATGTACCTCCTGTTTTGTTATGGGAAAGTGAAATGATATTAAAATTTTCCCCATTTGATTTCAGATCACCGTAAAGGTGAATTCCCTGGAATCCTTGGCGTTGTCGCTCTGGATTTCGCTTTTGACAAGATATGTTCCCCTTGCGGCATCGGCTGGAAGATGCAGAGGAATTGAGGAACTATAGGTGCCGTCGGCACGGGTCACCCGGACTTCCGGATTGCCGACCAATTGTACCGTTATGGGTGATCATCCTGGTTTCCGTGATGCTTGTCTGCACATTTGGCGGACGGATTAAGAATCGCATAGGTCATTTTGAGCTCAACGGTTTGACCCGGGTAAACAGTGTTCGGTACTGAGGATACATCTTCAAGGGTAAGAACGGTGCCGTAGTCTGGTTTGTAGTTGTATGTCTCTTGGGTTTGTTCGCGGCTTTTCTTCTGGTCATAAGCATAATGACCGATGGCACCGCCCACCAGGGCGCCTGCCAGGGCACCGATCACTGTACTTTGGGTGTCTTTCCCAATTAATGCCCCTGCAACCGCACCTGTAGCCGCGCCAACACCGGCGCCGGTTGTTGCTCCCTTATGTTCAGACATGGTTTCGCAACCAGACAGCAGCGACATGCAAAAAAGCAGCAACATTCCTTTTATCATTAAATTACGTGCCATAATTTTTTCCTCCTGTTCTTAATTGGTTTGAGGAAAACAAACACCGATGGTTTTCCAGATTAATTTTCACTCAAATCCTGAATGTATCCACGATTAAACCTGCCCCTGACGCAATCAACTGATATCGGATACCACTCGCAAAAAACGATTACCCGCGGGCGCCTCCACCGGTTCGTTATCCTAAGCCTATTCATTCTTTTCCTCTTTCCTAGTGCACAAGGCAGGTTCGGAGTCGAGCGTTTGGCGTAGATGCATCAGCCGCCTCTCGATCCTCGCGCGATCATGCGCGGACTCGATGGTGCGATCGGCCAGCTCGGCAATCCATTGTACCTGTTCATTGAGGGCCTTCCTGCGGAGTGGGCTGACCGTCAGACTGGCGATATTTTCAAAAGCGCTGAGCATGCGCGCCATGACGGCAACATTGCCTTCAGCGCTCCTCCGGATCTGATCGAACGATACTGCCAGCATACGATCAAAAGTTGGGGAAACAGTGATCACACGCAGTTCATCTTCCTCATAGCGGCGTGAAGAAGGGAATTGACGGGAGGCCAGCCGTGCCATAATCGCTGCCAGGTAATCTACACACATCACAGCCGTCGAGGTGTCATTGACACCGGGCGAAAGTGCTTTCAACGCGATATCAACAATCTGTCTGATACCGAATGCAGGGTCTTGATCAATCGTGCGATAGCTGCTGATGCTGTAAGACGAATTAACAGCAGCGATCGTCTCCTGATCCAGCGGGTCCTCCAGGGCGAGTGCGGCCAGCGCGGTCTTTTCAACAATAAAATCGCCGATGCCGCGCTCCATGCGCAAAATAGTATTCCTGTCCCGTGCCAGGCGCAGGAGCCTATCACTATCCACGTTCTGAATGTAACCGCTCATCATTGCGGGCACCGGATGCCAGGTCAACTTTTCCAGGGACCGGAGCAACTGGTCCTTATCCTCATCTTCATCGGGTCCATGTCCCATTTTTTCGGGGAAAAGCCGATCAATAACCGCTATGGTTTCCTCAGCGACCGAGGAGATGATCTTGGAAGCCTGAATCGAAGAAGCGATGTGATGAATAAAGAAAATGAGAACGCCAACGCTGCCGAGTGCCAGAACAAATGCGAAGAAAACCGCCAGGCCCGGAACAAATTCGACTTGGCCACTGCCGCGGATGGTGCGCAGCACGATGAGGCAATAAGAGAATATGCCGGCGAAGACCCCGAGCGTGTACTGCGTAACGTGACTGCGCATGAAGTTCCGCAGGATGCGCGAGGTATATTGGCTCGAAGCCAGCGCCAGCGCCACCAGGGTCATGGAGAACGTGACTCCCATAACGGTCATCATCGTACCGGCAATCGTAGACAACATATCGCGAGCGCCTGCCGCTCCGGCCCCAAACAGTCGCGGCCACTGGGCCAGCCACCGGTCGCTCCCGGCGGAGTCTGCTTCGACTAAAACTACCGCTAAGGCAATGCTGTAAGCGACTATCACCGAAGGCGCAAACCAAAAGCTCGACCGGAGATTATCATAGAGTTGTTTAATCTTATACATAGGTCACCCACCGATTGTGGGGTAAAAGAAGGGACGATGTTTATAGTTCATCTGTGCTTCCCGGCTCCTCGTGTGCCAACGACTCACTGACAGCAGAGACAAATATCCAACCACTGCCCCTGTGTAGGAGGCGGATTGATTCAGGCATCGATTCAGTGATAGCAGCTATATCGCTCTCCAGCTCCGCGCCCAGCAATAAGTAAATGGGCGGGGCAATTTTCAAACCGCACCTTCACCACGCTGCCCTGAACAGAGACAACCACACCGGGATCGAAGAACATGTCTTGTTTTTCAAGTCGTCTTCCATGCAAATTCATCCATACTGATTTTGCCTCCGGCATAATTTTTTTTAAACTATCATGCGGCATGGCTCATTTAAACTTTGCTGCTGCGTCGTTAAAGGTACTCTTGACCTCGGCCCATGCCTTCTCAGCGCCTGCCTTGAGCTCTTCCCATGCCTCATCCCCGGCAGCCTTTAGCTCCTGCAGCTTCGCCCCGGCCGTATCCCGCTTCTGCTGCAAGGCTTCGATTCTTGCATAGTACTCAACCTTCGCTTCGGCCTTGGCTGTGTCCGCTTTGGCTTTAAGCAGAGCGATCTGTGCGTTCCATTCCTTCATCTGGGCCTCGAGCTTTTCTTCGAACGCCCTGCGCTTGTCCGTCATGGCAATCTCCTTGTGGTTGAAATGTGTTACCGCCTTCAGGCATTCTTCTTCTTACCCATCATCAGCAACGCAATACCGCCAACAAGCGCAATACCGCCCACGATTGGCGGCAATGGAAGTGTTCGCGTCTTCTCAGTCGACATCTGGATAGGGCCGATATCAACGACATTCTCGCGTGTCGTATAGCTGATGCCCTGATAGGCGAAGGCCACGATTCCGATGGCGATGAGAATAATGGCTGCTATTGTGTATGTTTTCATATTGCTCCTTTTGGTATGAATTACCCTGACTATTTTTCCCCGCAGGCTACGAAGCCCTGCGTCCCTGGATGACGTTGAGCAGCACTACGATAATCGCCAACACCAGCAGGATATGGATGAACCCTCCCATGGTGTAACTGCTGACCAGTCCAAGCGCCCATAAAACCAACATTATTACTGCAATCGTCCACAACATGCGTTCCTCCTTCAAATGCGCTTAACGGAATTCACGCCCTTAATTTGTTTGATTTTTTTCTGCGGTCCGGACCGCATCCTTTTTGTCATCTGTGAAGTTTGCCAGTATAAATTTACATCAGCAGAGGAAACGTCTGAATTTCAGAAATGCCGATTTGCTGAAAAATTCTAGCGGTACCTGTTCATATCCGTTTCCAGGAGATCAAGCCGCCGGGAAATATCTGTTCTCTCTTCGTACGTAGAGTATTTGCCTTCTTCCGTCATACGAAAATATTCGCGCCGGATGGAGTCCAGCCTGGCCTGGAATTCCTGCTCTTCCCTTGAAGACAGACGCCTGCTTATTCTGCCGTCATCAATTCTCCTCTGAAGTGCGACAATCCTGTCTCCATTCCTCGGCATTTCCATTCCTTCAACCTTTGCAGGCCGGATAAGCGCCCTGTTAATCTCCTGGTCAAGCACGTCAAGTCTTCCATTCAGCATGTCCCATTCGTCCCGGTACACCGCTTTATCGCGCAGCATCGTGTAATCTGTTCGAATACCCTTCAGCGTCGTCAGAAACATCTGGGTCTGGTCAGGGGTAAGAGTGCCGGTTTTCAGCCCATCCCCGATCTTCTCCTGGATTACAACCATCTTGCTCTCTGCGCTTCTTGCATAATCCGGCCATGTTTTAGGCATAGTGGCGCAGCCCGAAAACAGGGCTAAGCCGAGAACCGCTAATATCGACATCAAAATAATTTTCACCATTTCTCTCCTCCTTCACTTTCACTTTTGAAAATCTTCCCGGACTTTCATCATCTGGTGATCAGTCAATGTGTTGATGCATGATTCCAGGACCTCGACAAGTTCATGCAGCCAGTCGCCTGCTAAAATTTTTTTCAGCTCACTCTTTGCTTCAACAGACCCGAATAGCAATATTTTTTCCACATTGCGAACAGCCGAAACAACCTCTTCGGAGTAGATGTGGCGTTGGTCCGTAAATATTCTCCCACGGCGATCATGACCTGAAGCCATTGGAGATTCACCAGGGATTGTCGAATGTATCCCGGCTATCAGTTCGGATTCCTTCTCAACACCTGGTCGGAAGACCCATGTTTCCTCATTCCTGGTTAAATTTGCCTTAATCACGGCTGTGCCATGATCAGCCCTCAAAACCTCGGTCGTTTTCATATTTTTTCCCTGCCTGAAATGGCTTTCTCAGGCAATCAGCTGCCAGAGCCTACTACTTTAAGTAACACTCATCTTATCTGCCTGTTCATCTGCTGTTATTTTGTGGCATCATTAATTTTATCTTTTGCCGTATCAAGTGCCTTATCTATCTCCTTACCGGTCTTTTCAGCCGTACCTTCTTTTTTACAACCGATTTGAACAAATGCGATCATCAGTAAAATAAAAAGAACAATACCTTTCTTAAATATCGATTTCATCCAGCCCTCCTTATTGACCATTGAAATTAACAACTTAAACCTATGATATTCGCATAATCAGATGCCATTACAGTGTTCAAGGGATTATGAGCAGTGTGTTTGATTTTCCCCATGTTGGTAATGGCTTTCTCTGTCTATCAGCCCGGAGCGTACTATTTTGAGTAACGTTCATATATGCGGTCATCCGGTCCCCGCACCAGATAGCCGGAGACCAAACGACGCTGAGCCGGTTTGCCGCTATTTGACCCGCATATCATTCTTGACCGAGGTCACTCCCTTGACGGTGCGGGCGACTTCGACCGCTTTGTCAATGTCGGCTTGGGAATTGACAAAGCCGCTCAACTGCACCACGCCCTTGAACGTTTCAACGTTGATCTCGCTCGAATTGAGCGAATCGTCCTTGAAAATTTCCGCCTTTACCTTAGCGGTGATGACAGAATCGTCAACATACTCTCCGGTTCCCTCTTTCGTTGATGTCGAGGCGCAGCCGAAAAAAGATGTCAGCATAATGACCAGTAAAAAGGGTACGAACAGATTGAACAGTTTCATAATAATGCTCCTTGTGTGTTACGTTTTTAATTTTTTTCTTCCCGCCACTTGCGATTGTTGTTTTCCCGTCTTCCGCACATGATTTTCAGGGATTGTGCGCAGCCCCTTGTATTATATCCGGCCTAACAGCAGCAGGATGATCAGGATCACCACGATCAGGCCTATGCCGCCGCTCGGGTAGTAACCCCACTCGCGGCTGTGAGGCCAGGTGGGTAATGCACCAAACAACATCAGAATCAAAACGATGAGCAAAATTGTTCCGAGCATGACGTTTCTCCTTTATATTGCAGTCCTGTGTTGCTAAGGTTCGCTACCGGCCCTGGTTCAGTAGTGCGCCAGAGCCGGGGGATAGCGCAGCGATCTATTTTTCTAGTGGGTTTCGAACTCCTGGCAAGAGATTATCTCCCATGGTTCATCAAGAAGGTGCATCGCACCCCGTAGCACTTTGTGAGACTCCGACTCGCGATATGTTTCAAAATTTTTCATGGAATCCCACTTCTGGAGCAGGCAGAGAACATTTTCATCTTCCACTCCATGAAATAAATCACAATGGACGCAGCCCTTTTTCGATCTGATGGCGAAGAGCAGCGAGATAATCGCCTGGGACATTTCTTTTCTTTTCCTCGACGACACTTTCATGTACGTGATGACTAGGATCATACTTTAAACAGAGCAAGAAGCATGCCGACAGGTGAAAGCGGGCAGAAACAAATGGTAAAAGCCTTTATTAGCAATGAAAGGGGAGGAAACGGCGAGAACAGAAAAGAAGTTGGACCGTAATATATCCGGCCTCAACATGTGGCGGCACCTCAAAATATTGAGGGTAAGGAGGAGGGGACCGCCGGCTGATCCGACGTCTTATTCTGCGGGCGCACTATCCCTAGTTGGTGCATTCTTGCACGCAGGGTGCTCGGGTGCAGCCCCAGAATCCGGGCAGCTCCGTCTTTTTCCTCAATGCGCCAGCTGGTTTCGGAAAGTACCTTGAGGATATGCTGCCGTTCAATCTCTTTCACGGTTCCTCCCGCGGAAGAGACTGGGTTGGATGGAATATTCAGATTGTCAGCGAGTTGCAATCCAGGGCCCGGGCAGAGAATCACGGCCCGTTCGATGATGCTTTCAAGTTCCCGGACGTTCCCGGGCCACGAATACTCCTGCAATGCCTTCATTGTTTTCTTCGGGATCGAGGTGATCTTTTTCCCCATTTTTCGGGCATATCGCGCCACGAAGGCCTGAACCATGAGAGGAATATCTTCTCTCCGCATCCGCAATGGCGGAACCGTGATGGGAAAGACATTCAGCCGATAGTAAAGATCCTTGCGGAATCTGCCGCCGGCAATCTCTTCTTCAAGGTTTCGGTTGGTTGTTGCCACCACACGCACGTCGACCTTGAAAGTCTTTGACGAGCCCAACCGTTCAAATTCGCCATGC
>CAWKAV010000032.1:0-17151 GCA_963847735.1 uncultured delta proteobacterium
GGGTTCTTTCATCAATGCTGGCAAAAGCTTTCACGCAGGCCTTCGCCTTGCGGCTCAGCAGCCACTCTTCGGCGATTCGACCTGGCAAGTCACCGTCCAACCGGGCGAGGAGCATCGCCCAGAGCAAAAGCGTTTCGCAGCTCAAACCCTGTTCAACTTCGCGCGCCAGCCAGTCCCTGGTCACCGGCTGTTTCAGTGCCAGGCTGCTCCAGCAGTTTCTGACCACGGCCAGCGCCTCGGCAAGGTCACCAGACCGACCTGAATAGACATTCCCGAACAGGTAGTTTCCGGCCAAGCTCTCGGCAAGCAGGTGAAGGCCCCTCGCGGCATCCTCACTGGCCAGGATCTTCCAAATTTCCTGGCGGATCCGCTCTGGCGCGACGCGATAGAGCGCGGTTATCTCGGCCTGCATACAATCGAGCGTGATATCGTCTATGCAAAGCCCGAGAGCCGTTGCATGTCGAACACCTTTGACTATCCGCAGGGGGTCATTGATGAAGGCATCTTTGGAGACCATCCGCAGCACGTCCTTCTGCAGGTCTTCCATGCCACCGACCGGATCAACGAGGGGCGTTGTCGTAAGATTTGCCGACAGGGAGAGCGCCATCGCATTGATCGTGAAATCCCGGTCAAAAAGATCGAGGTCCAGCGATGAAGCCCTGAATGGCGCAAAATCGAAGACGGGACACAGCTCGGCGTGGCCAAAGACAATCCGGCTCTGCTTGCGCTCTTGATCAAGCCAGAACCAATGTCCGCCGTGTAGCCTTGCAAACGACTTTGCCAAGCCTGTCGGGTCTTCAGGAAAGATCAAATCGACATCCTGGACCGGCAGGCCAATCAGGGCATCTCGAACCGCCCCCCCCACGACAAAAGCCTCTCTGCCATTGCAAAAAGCGATCAGCCTGTCGAAAAAAGGCAGGTTCTTCAGGCCGAGTGCAAGGCTGTCTGTATCAACAAGCATAAGTGCATCTCCGTGAGCATACTGTCTGCTCTTTAAGAGAATAGAGGCCATCGTATAGCTGCGCAACTGCAAACCAGATTATAAGGTCGACCTTGCACAGGGAAAAGCATAAGATGTGCAGCTCGTCGGAGCATCACGACCCAACCACAGGATGTACGCTTTCATCCGTAGCGAAGACCATGCTCTTTATCCAAGTCATACTTCCGGTATTCCTGATAGCAGCCGTTGGATACATTTTTGAGCGCAGGTCAGAAGTCGACATCCGCTCACTGGCGAACGGCGCTCTGTACCTGTTTGCTCCGTCGCTGGTCTTTTCGGCGTTGGTTAAGAGTACCGTTGCTACTGACCTGCTGGGAACCCTTTCAGCGTTCATGCTCGTTTATACCTTGCTGATGTATGCACTGGCTTTCTGCGTTGCCCGTTTGTGCAGGTTCGACAACGACACGACCCGCGCTTTAACTCTGACGACCTCGATGGCGAATATCGGCAACTTTGGCTTGCCCCTGGTCTTCTTTGCCTACGGTGAAGCGGCGCTCGATATCTCGATCGTTGTGTTTGTCTTGTTCAACATCCCCTTAAGCACCCTGGCGATCATCATTGCCCAGGGCCAGGGGGTAAAGTGGCATCAGGCAATTCACAACATGCTGAAAATCCCGATATTCTATGCTGTCGCCCTGGCACTGCTCTGCAAGGTTCTGGGTTGGCAGATGCCCGGGTTCATTTTGCGGTCAACGGAACTGCTTGGACAGGCAGCAATCCCTGTTATGCTGATCCTGCTCGGCGTGCAATTGTCACGATCTAAAATAACTCAAGGGTGGGGTTTTTTCGGTCTGGCCACGTCGATTCGCCTGCTGGTCGGGCCGCTGGTCGCCATCGCGCTCGTCTCGCTTTTCGGGCTTGACGGCCTTACGCGCAAGGTCTTGATTCTGCAGACCAGCACGCCATCAGCGGTCATGCCTCTGCTCTACTGCCTGCGCTTTGGCACCCGACCCGATCTCGTATCAGGCACGATACTGACAAGTACGCTCTGCAGTGCGTTGACCTTGACCGTTCTGCTGTACTGGTTAGGTTAGTGGACGACGCGGGAGGCGACTGACAACGTCTGGATCGGGACCTTGAGGCCAAGTTCCCTGGCCGCTCTAAGATTGATCACAAAGGAAATGTCGTGAGGTCTGTGCATGGGGATTTGGTTGACATCCGCCCCGGAAATCACCTGCCTGGCCAGTTCTGCCAGTTTTTCACCCTGCTCCAGCGCGGACGTCTCAAGAACCATGAAGGCTCCTTTGTCGGCGGCACCGGCGAGCTGTGTAATCACCGGGATCTTGCGAGCGTTGGTGTAGCCGAGGACGTAATCTAGCGGGGCTATGTAATGTTCGCTGCTGGCGACAAAAATCCCATCGACATCATCCGGGAGAGCTCCCAGAGGCGCCAGGTAATTATGTGAATCATCGACCCCTACAGAGAACACGTCGATCCCCTTGCGTTTGCCACTTTCTTCCAGGGTGCGCTTCTGCAGCAATGCCTCCGGGCTGTAAATATCGTAGAGGATTCCCAATTTTCGCACTTCCACTGTATCGGTGAAATACTTGAACAGCCCCTGAACCGGGGCATCGCCACGAATGCCGGTCATGTTGCGTCCGGTCATGGTCTTGGCGGAGACTATCTCGAGGCCAACGGGGTCATAGACATCGACATAAAGAGTTGGGACCGGTGGGACTTCAGCCTGTGCGGCAATTGTTGCCAGAGGGCCATAGGCCACAATTAACCCAGCTCCCAATGCAATAGCTTTTCTAACACTGTTGCGCAGGGACATGATGTCAGCATTGGGAGTCTGCACATAAATCCGGCAATCCTTGCTGCAAAAATCACTGACATTCTTGACAAAAACCGTCATGGATGTCACGGTAACGCGGCTGCGAATTAGCCATAACGACGGCTATCAGACGTTCTTCAGCAGCAGCTTTGGATGAGCACCAAAGCCCGCACAAACCAATGATCATCAGAGCGGACAGAAGCAAACGCCTCAAGAAATCCCTCCAGGTTCGGTCAAGTAGAGCTGAATACATGACCCAAAAACCCTATACTAGAAAGAAACGAGCCATTGCCAGGCAAACGGTTGACAAGTAAAAAATCGCACGAACACAAGCAATATGCAAGAAATGTAAAAAATTAACAACCATTCAGTATAAATCTAGAAGAGAGTCCCAAGAACGACGCCGAGCGCAGATAGCGGACCTGTATCGCTGATGCCATCAACAGACTTTTCAACCTTATGCAGAGTGGTTTTGGCATCACGATAGAGGTCGTCTTCGTTAACCAGTTTCCCTAATGTGCCCTGCCCTTCATCAATCTTGGCAGCAATACTGTTAACCCGGGCCAGGGTGTCACTGAGGTTGTTATAAAGGGCGTCATCATTCATGAGCCTGCCAATCGACCCCTCACCCGCGTTGATTTTCGCCGATATTTCGTTCAGGTTGCCGACCGACAGGGTGATCTCTTCGTATAGCCGGTCATCGACAAAGAGTTTGCCCAGGGTCCCCTCGCCCGACCTGATCAGATCGGAGAGCGCCGCAAGGTTAAGCATGGTCTGGTTGAGGTTGTCGTAGAGGGACGGGTCATCGATCAGTTTTCCCAGTGAGCTGTTACCGCTTTCCAGTTTGGCGAGCAACTGGTTCAGTCGTGTTGACATGGCTACCATCTCATCATAAAGGGTCGGGTTGTTTACCAGCCGCCCCAGGGTCCCTTCCCCTTCGTCTATCTTGGCAACGATTCTTTCCAGGCGACTGATCGTCTGGGCCAGCGGTTCACGGCTCTCATCGACCAGATCCCCCAGCGGTCTCAGGAACCGGTCCTGGTTACGATCAAGGTTGGTGATGAGCTGGTCAATGTTTGTCGAGTCCTGGGTATTGACAGCACTTCCGGGGGCCAGGATCTTGCTCTGCGCAGAGCCGAAGTCCAGTCCCAGAAAAACTCCGCCAAGCATATTGGTCTGACGGATTTGGGCAAGGGAGTCTTCGCGAAGGCTGTCTTCGCGGTTGACGTAAAAATCTATTCGCACCTGCTGACCCTCGATAGCGATTTTCCTGACTTTGCCGACGTCGACACCGGCAATCCGCACCGGGTCGCCCACCTTCAAGCCAACGGCATAGTTGAAATAGGCAACATATGAATACTGGGTTTCGAAAGGACGCCAGTCCTCGACCAGTTCTATCATCACGGCCAGCAAGATCAGGGTTGTAAGAAAAAACAACCCGACTTTTTGTTCGGTTGACACTGCCATGCTAATCCCTTTCCCCCTGGAGACCCTTGGTCGTTGTATAGATAAATTTTCGAACAAGCGGGTTCTGGCTTTTCTTGATTTCCTCTGGAGTTCCGACTGCAATCACCTGACCATCATGCATCATCGCCACGCGATCTGAAAGGTACAGCGCAAAGTTCAGGTCGTGGCTGACGATAATAGTCGTCAGGTTGACCTCTCTTTTAAGCTCCATAATGACCCTGGCGAGTTCATCAGAAGTCACCGGGTCCAACTCAGCGGTTGGCTCATCATACAGGATCAAATCCGGGTTCATGGCCAGGGAGCGGGCTATCGCCACCCTCTTCTTCATGCCGCCGGAAAGCTCTTCCGTACGCATATCCTCTTTGCTATCGAGGCCAACCAGTCGCAATTTCTCCCTGATGATGCGACGAATCCGGATTTCGCCACAAATACGTTTTTCCCTCAGCCACAGGCCGACGTTCTCGCCTACGGTCAGAGAGTTGAAGAGCGCGGAAGACTGAAAAACCATACTGTACCGGAAATCATGTGGTGCATTTCGCGGCACGTCCTCATTAATATCCTGGCCATTTATCAGGATCTGTCCGCTGTCTGCTTGTTCGAGCTTGACGATATGTTTAAGCAGGACGCTCTTGCCGGTTCCCGACGGTCCGATAATCGAGAATGTCTCTCCTGGCTCGACGTTCAGGTTGATGTCCCTCAGGACGTGATTGTTATCGAAAGATTTGTTAAGATTCTTGATCTCTATCCTCACCCCACGGGATGCCGTGTAACCGATCTGGCAGCTATCGCCATCCATTATCGACGGTGCAAAACCGTGTGCAAGTTTTGTCCAAAAAGTGCCGCGTGGCTTCATCGTGTCAGCAAAAGTCCTTTGTCTGGGTTGTTTCTGGAGTCATAATCATTCCTTAAAGCATGAGACGGGTCAGAAGGTAATTAGCCACCATGATCAGCAGGAAAGACAGGACGACGGAGCGGGTCGTCGACTCGCCTATCCCTCTCGCGCCACCGCTCGTCTTGAAACCGATATAACAGCCGACATGGGCGATAATGCCGCCAAACACCATTGCCTTTAGCAGCCCCTTGAGAATTTCCATGTAGCTCAGTGCACGAATCATGTTGTCATAGTAAACAGTGAACGGGACATCGATCCGAGGGTTTACTTCGGCCACAACCCCGCCGCCAATCACGCCGACTACAGTTGAGAACACAACCAGCGCCGGCACGACCAGAAGGCAGGCAATCAGTCTCGGCATGGCAAGATAACGGACCGGGCTGATTTCCAGGGTTTTGAGCGCATCAATCTCTTCGTAGACCTGCATGGCGCCAACCTCGGCGGCCATCGCTGAGCCTATGCGTCCAGCGACCAGGAGGCTGGTCATGACCGGTCCGAGCTCCTTGACCATCGACAGGCCAACGATCGCCCCGATGGCCTCCTGGGTGCCGTAAAGTGCGAGTTCTGAACCAGTTTGCACCGACAGGACCATACCGACGAACATGGCCACGAGCATGGCGATCGGCAAGGTGCCGATACCAATGATACTCATCTGTCGGAAGATGCTGGTCAGGTTGCGTGGAGCCTCTTTGAAGTAGTAGATCGTTTCACAGAGGAGCGCCAGCATCTCGCCGAGACCTTGTGCAACGTTCAGCAGTTTGCCGACTATGAAGTTGAACACTCGCATAAAGCTGTTACTCGGCAGTCGCCACGGGTTTATCCCAGCGCAGTCCCCAGGGGAGGTAGAAGAAACTCAATCTTTTGCCCTGCTCATCGACACGATAACTGATCAGGCCTTTGAGGAAACGAAGTCTCTTGTCATCCGGCGATTCCCTGTGATACTCAACCAAGGGAAAGAGTTCCCATGCGATCATGTCCCCCTGTCGTTCGGACCAATACAGATTCCATAACAGACTGATCGCCTGGTTGCCCTGCTGGTCCCACTTTTGTTGATACACCCGCCACAACGGCGACCAGAGCCGTTCGATAGATTCGTTGCCGGGGAAAAAGGGCTCCAGCAGCGAGAACGTATGCAGAAGGCTTACACCATCTTTTCTGTAATAGCCGAAGAGCGGCCAGAGATTAATCCGCCGCATCGATCCACCGGTCTCCCACTTCGACTCTCTGGTGTCTGAGTAGAGGAAAAACAGCACCCGATCACGACGTCTCTGAATCAGCTCTGTGTTCATTTCTTCAATTTTATATATCGGCCAAAGATACCATCTCTGCCGCTTAACATCCATCGTTTCATCGGCAAAAAACGGCAACAATTTCATGCCGTGATGGTTCTCTCCCCTGGTCACCCTGACCAGGGGCCAGGGAGCATTCCATTCCTCATAACCTTTGACCCGGTCTTCTATTTTATAAAAGAACGGCCAAAGCGCTGCCCGGTATGATTTTTCAGGCGATTCTTTGCTGACATAAAATGGCCAGGCAGCTCTAATCTCCTCAGGGTTGTCGCCGTCAAGTTTTTTGGATTCGGAGAAAAAGATGGGCCAGAGAAAAAATTTCTTGCGGTATACGCCGGCTTTGCCGCTCTGCCCATAAATCGGCCAGAACTTGTATCCTGACTCATCCTCACCGGAAATCCTGGCAAAAAAAGGCCAGAGGACATTGTCGACCTGTCTGGTGCCACGCTCGGTTTGACTGTAGAGGGGGAACAGCACGAATGTAATACGGTCCCGACCGAACCAGTTATAAAGCGTGCCTCCCAGCGGGAAAAAGGCCATGTAGCTGCCCTGCTCCTCTTCGCCGTAAAAAAGGAAGGGAAAGAGATACGATCGGTTATCACTGCCTGTTTCGCGTTCTCCGAAATCGTAGTTTAACAGGTGCAAGAGGTGGAAACTGGATGATTCCTTATTTCTTTTGTGACCAAACAACGGATAGAGGACATCGGTCTCGGCAACGCCATTTTCGTCTACTGCCCGATAAAAAAGTGGCCGCAGGGCATACTCGGTTTCAACATCCTTGGTCTCGTATTTTACAAAAGGGCCCATCAGATGAAGGCTCTGGTAGCCGGCTTGGGCGGAGGCCCGGTAATCATAGACAGGCCAGAAAGTAGACAGCGATGCGTCGTCTGCAAAGACCGGGCTTGCAAACGACAGGATGAGGAATGCGAGGTGAAGGGGTAAGCCTCGTTTCATTTGTCCAGCCGAAGTCGAGGTAAAGATAAAAACGCCGAGATCACATATCACGGGGATCAACTATGAAAAAAGTAGCGAGGGGGGCGGTGACTTAGGGCGTCGCGATGATCAGTCCGATGGCTCATCCTGAGACCGGGACTTGCGTTTTCTGCAATACGTCACCAGATACATAATGCCATGGATGACACCGAGAATCAGGATTATGAATACGACATCACCGATGCCAACGTTGTGCATGACAGCCCCCTGTTAAAAACAGCATAAATCTATCATGACCAGAGAAAAGTTGCGAAGCAAAACGTTGTGGTAATCTAAATTAAATCAAGAGTTTCACGAGCCTGTTTGTGCTCCGGATCGATTCCCAGGGCGTTGGTCAGAGCCTCGAAAGCCCCACCCTTGTCACCGGTCTTTAAGCGGCACATCCCAAGCAGGCAGAGAAAGTCAACTGACTTGAGTTCAGAGGTAAAATACGGATCAATTTCCAACCGCTCGAGGATCTCGGTCGCCAGGGCATAGTGTCCGGCTGAATAAAGCTGCATGGCGTCCGCAACCTTTTCCAGGTCGTCGACCAGGCAATGGTCCGGAAACCCGATTTTAACACATGAATCCAGGCGAGCCTTGATCTGCCCCAGGGTCTCTTCACTTTCAACCAACTCAAGCAGCCTGTGTAATCGTTTGATCGCTGCAGGGTAATCCCCGAATAAGATATCGATTTGCACAACAAGATTCAGCGCCGCGACGTTACCGGGGTCAAGTTTGACGAGTGCATGACCAAAACGCATGGCGTCCAGCAGATGGCGGCGGACTTGAGGCAGTTCGGTAAAAGTTATCGCGAGCTCATAAAAACCATGGCAGAGCTGCCACAGCAGGCCCGTATTCCGAGGTTCAAGCAACTGGAGGATCTTCAGATAAGTCAGTTTGCGAAAGATATAAGCCGGCTCGACATCTTTCTTGTCGAGCATGACTGCATGTGCGGCCAGGTCAGCAAGATAGTGAGGGTAGCCATCACGCAGCAATTCTGCATAAGCGGTGTTGTGCAAACAATCTGGGAACTGGCGCAAGTAATCATAGACACCCTCACCGATAGCATTCTCAGTAGGGACATCATCCTGCTCCATATTTGTGATCTTAACCGGCAAAGGCAATTGAGGCAGAGGCACCGGGGTCTGGTCTGGCCCGATGTGGATGACAGAGCCTTCAGGTGGGACCCGGAAGATAAATTTTTGCGGGTCGAGATTATTGAGATTGATGTCCGTCACGATGGCAGCCTTGGGAATTGGAATTAAATGAGCAGAGCCTGTTTTACTAGAGTGGCTTGTAGAGGTCAACCATCAGATGCAGCAAAGGCGACCTTTTTGAAGGTCGCCTTTGCACATCGAACTGTAGCTTTACCCAGGCCTTAGTGGCCGCCGAGATTAAGAAAGGATAACGCCAGGAGGACAACCGCACAGGTCGTCAGTACATAAAGGCCCCGAGCAACAGTTAACAAATAACGCTTTAAATTCGTGTAATCAGACATGATCAATCTCCGTAGTATTTTATTTTTTTCAGGCATAACAACCCTCACTATTTGTGCGGGAATTATACGGAGTCGTCGTTTAATGTCAACATCTATTTATATGGTTTATTATATTTTTGGTGGGTGCTCTTTCAGAAACTCGCCAAAGCTTTGATCAAAAGCCTGTACATGTTGGACCAACCAGGCCACCAGGGCCCTGTTGGTCTGTATGATGTTCATCAAGGTCGGACCCTGGCTCGAAATCTGTTGGCGAATATCAGCGAGTCGTTCCCGAAAGCTTTGATGCTTGCGCCTGTGCAGATCAAGATCAGGGAAATTGACCTGTTGCATCAGGGCCTCTTCTGCCTGGAAATGATATACCACGTACTCTTTAAGACGGTCATGAAGTTCAAGCAAGGTCTCCTTGCCTTCTCCCCTAGAGCAGCCATCTACGAAATCACCAAAAAAACCAAAAAGGGCAATATGCTGTTTGTCTATCTCTTGATTCCCTATGCTCAGGGCCGGGGTCCAGGTCAATTCCATTAGCGAGCTCCTTAAATGTGAATTTCATATCACACTGCTGATTCAGTATAAAACAAGCGTTACAAATACAGCGCAACAGATGGTAAATACACAGGCAACAAAAACCCCGTGACTCGCAAGAGTCACGGGGTCTCTGAATGGTACGCCCAAGGGGATTCGAACCCCTGTCGTCGGCGTGAAAGGCCGATGTCCTAGGCCGGGCTAGACGATGAGCGCATGGTAACTATGCTCTCACGGGGAAAATGTTCCCCTGTTGATACTATGGCTGGGGTGGGAGGATTTGAACCCCCGAATGGCGGAGTCAGAGTCCGCTGCCTTACCGCTTGGCGACACCCCAAAAGCAGGCTGTGATTTTTAACAAAGTTGCCTTTTGGAGTCAAGCTTTTTGCCGCCGGAAAACGCATAATATAGATATCAGGCGAGCGATGCAAGAGCCTTTTGCAGGCGGGACAAAACTCTCTCCTTGCCGAGCACGGCGACAACGTCATAGATACTCGGGCTGACAGTCCCTCCGACCAGCGCCACGCGTACGGTCGGGCCGATTTTGCCAAACTTGAGGCCGCTTTCTTCCATAACCGCCTTGAAGGCATTTTCAATGTTGTCGTGGCTGTATACGGTCAATGCCCCGAGATGCCTGACAGTCAGCTCAAGCACGTCGCGTTGATCGCCGGTGAGGAACTTTGCCGCGGCTTCTTCATCGTAGGATTCCGGGGCGACGAAGTAGAAGCGCGCGCCGTCCGCCATCTCGACCAGCGTCTTGGCGCGGTCCTGAAGGGTCATGACCACCGACGGCATATCCGGCCCGGACGTGACATCGACGCCCTGCCCTGCAAGGATTTCAGCCACCAGGCCACCCAGGCGTACCGGGTCGCCAGTCTTGATGTAATGCTCGTTCAACCACAACAGCTTGTCAGGGTTGAACACCCCGGCCGAGCGGCCAACGTTTTCGAGAGTGAACTTTGCAATCAGGTCGTCCATGGAGAAGATCTCCTCGTCGCCGAACGACCACCCCAGGCGCACGAGGTAATTGACCATCGCCTCCGGCAGATAACCCATCTCCCGGTAGACCATAACCGAGGTGGCGCCATGACGCTTGGAAAGGCGCTTCTTGTCAGCGCCGAGGATCATCGGTACGTGGGCGAATTCCGGGACCCCGTAGCCAAGGGCCTGATACATCGGGATTTGGCGGACGGTGTTGTTGACATGGTCATCGCCGCGAATCACCAGGGTGATGCCCATTTCAGCATCATCTACCACGACCACGAAGTTGTAAGTCGGGTTGCCGTCGGTTCGTTGAATGATCAGATCATCCAACTCGATGTTTTCTACCGAGATTATCCCTTTGATACGGTCGACAAATGCCGTCGTGCCGTCCAGCGGCGTTTTAAACCGGACCACGAAGGGTGCATCGGGCCGGTCCGTCCGGTTGCGGCAGGTGCCATCGTAACGGGGCTTGCCGCCGCTCTGCATTGCCGCCTCCCGCTTGGCGTCCAGTTCATCGGGTGTGCAGTAGCAGCGATAGGCAAGGCCCTTGTCCAGCAGTTCGGCTACCTTGCGCTTGTAAAGGTCGTATCTTTCAGACTGGTAGAAAGGGCCTTCATCGTAGCTCAACCCCAGCCAGTCCATGGCTTGCAGGATGGCATCAACCGATTCCTGCGTGGATCTTTCCACGTCTGTATCTTCGATACGCAGGACAAAGGTGCCGCTCTCTTTGCGCGCCAGCAGATAATTGAACAGAGCCGTCCGGGCCCCACCGATATGCAGGTAGCCGGTCGGACTCGGGGCAAAACGTACACGTAATTCAGACATTTTGTTGCTCCGGAAATGTTTAATATTGGGAATCCAGAATCCAGAATCCAGAATCTCAGAATCCAGAATCTAGAATCCTGATTGTTTTATTATTCTACTGAATACGGGATTCTGGATACTGAATACCTGCCCCTAAATACTTTTCGCAGAACAGGTCACCTTTCGGTGACCCCGCTTTATACCGGAAATCGGGGGTGTGGCAAGAATTAGAGAATCAGGAGATCATGACTCCTGCATAACCGACCACTTCGGACTGGTCCCCTGTGACATCACCGGAATTGCTGTAAAGAATCAGCTCGGCCTTGTCGCCGCCCAAGGTTTTTGCCGCCTGCAGCATGACCACGGTCGGGAAGACCCCGCACATCGATATGCCGTGCTCAAGCACCACATCGTAGAGCCCTTCAGGATCCAGGGCAAGGACCCTGTCCAATGCCATGAAATCCTTCTGCCTGGCATTTTCCCCGGACTCGTAATGGGTCATATCCGTGCTCGCTACGATCAGGGGTGGCTCGGAGCAGGCCGAGATGGCCCGGGCGAGCCCGTTGCCCATCTCGAGCAGCAGGTCGAGCGGCATGCGGCTGATGCAGATCGGCACAATGCTGGTCTCCGGAGCCTTCAACTGCAGAAAGGGCAGCTGGACTTCGAGGGAATGTTCAAAACGGTGCGCCAGGGTGTCCGCTGCCGCCATCGGGCATTCCCTGAGAATACGGTCGGCGAGTTCTGCCGAAATCGGCGTTTCCCCAAGGGGGGTTTCCCAGGCACCGCTGGCGTAGACAGCGGCAGCATGGCCGCGGCCGTGGTGATTCGGGCCGAGGATGATGGCTTCAGGGGGTATCCTGACGCCGGCAAACGTCTGTCCGGCAACCTTACCCGAATAGATATAGCCCGCGTGCGGAGACATGACGGCGATTGCCGTCTTTTGTTCGGAAGCTGCCGGCATCAGGGAAATGACGGATTTTAGCAGGCTTTCTCTCTGGCCGGGATAGAACTGACCGGCGACCACAGCGTTACGCAACATGACGGAACCTCCGACAGGATCAGCAAAACCACGCGCTGTAAATCATCCGCAGTCCGACAAACACCAGCAGAACCGCGAATACCCTGACCAGTTTATCATGGGCCGTTCTGCTGGCAACACGGACACCGAGTCGTGCCATGCCGATGGTGAAGGGTGCAACCAGGGAAAACACCAGGAGATTGACGTAACCCAAGGAAAATGGTGGCAGCAGTTCGGCACCCCAGCCATGGTGCATGTACGACAACACCCCTGAAAGAGAAGAGATGACAATCAGGGCGCTCGAATTGCCAACAGCCAGATGAATCGGGAACCTCAAGGCTATGACCATCAGGGGGACCGCAACAACGCCGCCACCGACACCAAAAAAAGCGCTGAAGACACCACCGGCAAAGCCGACCAGGAGCAGCGAGCCAAACGCGACAGAGTCGCTACGCTCTGGCGGCAGCCGAGGATGAAAGAGGAACAACTGCGCCGCTACGAATATCTGCATGACGCCAAAAAGGCCTTTCAACCAGTCGCCACTGAGTTGAGAGGCCATCCAGGCACCGCAAATCGCACCGAAAAATCCGCCCAGGCACAGGTATGTAACCTGATGCCATGCGACATTGCCGCGTTTACGATGGCCCATGGTGCTGCTGATGGCGGTCGGGATAATGATAGCCAGGCTGGTGCCGAAGGCGGTATGGACCAGGATTTCCGGTGCGAAGCCTGCCGTTTCAAACGACCAGAGGAAAAGCGGGACGAGGATAATCCCGCCACCGATACCAAGAAGACCGGCCAGGAATCCGGCAAACCCGCCCAGGACAGCAAAGAGAATTATGCTTGCGATACCGAAAGAACCCATGGTCACCTGAAAGCAGAACAGGTCAGCCATGTTTTGGCTGACCTGTTGATTTTGGAGGCTCCGACCAGATTCGAACTGGTGATGGAGATTTTGCAGACCTCTGCCTTACCACTTGGCGACGGAGCCATCGAAAAAGAGCTTCTTTCAATATCAGAGGGTATCCTATCTGTCAAGCGCTAAATCCTGTCAGGAGCGAGTTTGGATTCTATTCATGACCGAATCAATTTTACCTTGCAAACCGTGGCTCCCGCTGTCTCGCCGGTCGTCAATTTTGATCAGGGTCGAAACCCTTTGAGCTCCCCTGCCGAAAGGGACTTCATGCATCTTTCTCAGGACCGGAAGGATTTCATCAATATCACCTTCGATCACGGTTCCCATAGGGGTCAACTGATAATTCAGGCCAGACTCTGCAACGACTTCTACACAGGCGGCAACATAACTGGAGACCCCCGGAGTTGCTGTGCCCAGAGGTGCAACACTGATTTCTACAACAGCCATGAAAAACCTCCTTCTAACTGGACGCGGATTACGAATCAATGATCACCGAAAACAGGGCAAATGTCACGGTCGATCTGTCTCCTAGGAGCCGGGATCGACACGAACCCTGATGGTGTTGCCTGAATTGTCGGCCCGGGAGCCGGTTCGGAGGATTTCCCTGGCCAAGCCGCTCAGGGAGCTTTGTTGCCCGCCGAGATCATACCAGGCGCCGAGCGGGATACGGACCCTGGTCGAGAGTTCGTGAAAAACGATCTGCTGCGAATCGTCGCTATCCAGGAAGGTCATGAAAGGCCGGATCTCAAGCTGGACCATCTCCCCCTGGATTTGCGGAATGACTTCGAAACCGGTGTCGACATTCACGTATTCGGTGGCTGCAACGTAGTGTGGGTGGCGATTCCAGTAGTATCTCAACTCACTGGTAAACGGTACGGCACGCCCGACCCTGATACTGGCCGGGAAACCTTCCAGGACAGCGATGGACTGGCTGGCTTGCCGGCTTTCAATAACGCGTCCCTCCTGGCCGTGCATTCCGCCACGGGCGTCCCCGCTGTTGACGGAGACGTAATCGTCCCCGGGCTTGCGTGGGCTGCCGATACCGACTTTCACCGAATCATCCCGCACCAGCACGGCTGCGCCGACATCCTGACCCTGGCTATCCGTCCGGGCCCCCTGGTCAACCGTAATCCGCAGCATGCTTTGCGCACGGTCGTAATCTGCGACCAGCCTGGCAACCTCCGCCAATTCCGCGGGATCAGTCCTGACAACCAGGGTATTCCGGTGGGCTGCGACCTTGGCATTGGCACTGACAACACCCCTTACGATCTCCGCAAGCTCGACGGCGGACCTGTGCTGCAGCTCGAAAATTTGCATTTCCGCAGCAGCAGGGAGGCTCAATAGCAGGGAACAACAGCAGGCCAAGGCATAGGCCCTGAAAGATTTACGGCCCGGCAGGGTGTGCAAGAGCAGAGGCAGCCAGCTGACGATGCTGGCGCTGAAGTTACGGGGAGCAGACGTCGATCTATACGGGAAAGACATTTATCGTTAAATCCTTGCCGCAAACAGGTCAAGTACAAGATACCAGAATTTTCCGGTCACTGCAGGATTTCATAAAGCTAGCAAAACTCTCGATACGGCTGCGTAACCGACTTGCTCCCGTCATCGAGAAATTATAGGCCATAGCCTTCAAACTAAAAAAAAGGAGAGGCTGACCGGTGAAGGTCAGCCTCTCGGGTGTTGCTGCGATCAAATCTGCCTACCGCTTCAGCTATTTATTCAAGTCGTGGGCAACGTTGTGACATTCACCGCATTTCGGGAAACGGGTATGCATCGCCTTGGGATGCGGCAGGCCATGGCAAGCGTTGCATTCCGGGATCACCTTGTGCTTTGCAGCGTGACAAGTTGCACAGGAAACCTTGGTGTGCTTGGTTTGACTCTTGGCCAGTACGGCGGCAACCGTATCGTGACACGAAGCGCAAAGTTCCGATGCCGTGCTGTCAGGATAAGCGACGGCGAGAGGCATATGGGCCTGGTGGCATGTCGAACAGTCGGTTTGAGTCATCGACTTGGCGTGTGGCTCATGACATGCAGAACACTCGGGAATGTTGCCGTGGGTATCGGCATGGCAGAAATTGCAGGCAAAGGTTGCATGTTGACTCGGGTTCGCAACCATCTGCTCTTCGGGGCCAGCGTGACAACTCACGCAAACGGTCTTCTGCTCGCCCTTGATGCTGATGTTCAGGGGCTGATGCGGGTTGTGACAGCCGAGACAATTGTCGACCTTGTAATGTGCGCTGCCTTCGTGGCACTCGCTGCACTGGGGGATATTGTTCGCTACGCTTGGCCGGTGTCCGGCATGACAGGCTCTGCAGTCGATTTCGGTTTTGTGGGACGCGCCGTTTGCCTCGATTTGTGCAGGCTGTTCAGCGTGACACTTGACGCAGTCATCGGCGGTTAAGACTGCTTGCGCCGCCAGAGCCGCCTGGCTCACGCAAACCACGAACGCTACGGCGAAAATTGCGACCAACAGGTTCTTCATCTGACACTTGGACACCATACTTCCTCCTTGCATAGTCAAAAAGTAATGACCCGAAAACCAATAGATAATAGAAGTGATTTTGTAACTTCTATTGGCGGCAGGTGTCAATAGTAAAGTGGGAATTGTCCAATGTTGCGAGAAGTGGCGGAACATCCCTGCACAACACATCGACACAGGGTGGCATTTATGCATCCTGCCTCGGCTGTGATCGCACCAGATTTGGTTGGCGAGAGACGCAACTTGATCGACAAGCGCTGACATTTGCGCAGCTTTGCAAAGGTAGCTGCGCGATGCAGAATCAAGGAGAGGGTTTCTTGCTCACATGCCTGGGCCTGCCGAAGCTATCGTGACGCGTAACTGAATGGACAGCCTCAGCTTAATGCTTTGTAGATCGTCAACGCCCCCAGACACACGGTAACGATCCCAACAATTATTTTAAGGTGGTTCTCATTCGCCCTGTTGATGGCAAAAACAGAGCACGGCACGGAAAGCAAGGCTCCCGCACACATCGGAATAAATAGATGCAAATTGATGAAGCCCCCTTGACTGAGAAAAAGGATGACCGCGAACAGACAGGTAAATGCTTCCGCAAAAGAGGTGATCCCTACTGCAGCCTTGCCTTGAACGCCGCTCAATATTTGGCCACTCGTTACCAATGGGCCGTAACCGCCTCCGCTGACGGCTTTATTGAATGAGGCAACACCCGACAGAACAAGCATCTTCCACTTTTTGTATTCTATGACACGACGCGAAACCAGAATCACGAACAAACCAGAGATGAGTATGATGCATCCGATTGCAACCTTGAGGACATCTTTGGGGATATTAACTGACAGGAAGACCCCCACAGTGACGCCAACCACACTGCCTGCAGCAAGTATGACTGCAGGGTTAAAATCCTTGCCACGAACCCCCAACTCAACATTTTTGATCTCATTGTGAAAGAAGGATGCTGCGAATCCGCTCAACAACTCTGAAAACAATATGGTCGGGACAATATCCTGAGGTTGATAACCGAGCATTAGCAGCGTAGGGGTAAGGATCGTGCCATAACCCATCCCTAACCCGCTATCAATCAACTCACACGCGAAGCAAAGGCCAAACAATATCAAAGCATCTGTTATGTCGAACCCGCCATAGTGCCGAACCGCCATGAACAGCAGGATGCATATAAGCCCAACCCAGAGTGCGCATTTAGTTCGATATGTCATAGCTTCTTAATCTGCGAGAACAAAGGTTGCGACCATTCCGGTCGGGAATTTAGCATAAGCCCAAAAATATTAGAATGTGTTTGTTTTGCAACAACCTCCCGGTTCGATCCGCCGGTGGCGCACAGGTGGTGCACTGGCATTTATCCTGGCTTGCAGGAAGCAGGACCATCGCAATTTATCCAGGTGGCCGTCGTTCTGTCGGCGAAAATATCCCGGTCAATAATAAGCTCGTTGTTGTCTCGGCAGCCGTGGCAAAAGAGAAAAGGCCCATCCAGAGCGGACAGGCCTTTTTTACATCATAACATCAGGGATCGCAGGC
>CAWKAV010000033.1:0-9245 GCA_963847735.1 uncultured delta proteobacterium
CGAGGTGGTGCGGCAGAGGCTGTCAGTTCAAACCTGACACACCTCCCCTCAAGTGTCTCGCCGTTGACCTCAATCACCTGCCCGGTCACGTAACCTCTCAAGCTATTGCAAACCGGGTAAAGTGCCGCCCCGGCACTATCTCCGGCCTCGCCAAGCCGCACCAGGGGAATGCCAAGCCAGGTCTTTTCCAGTTTTTCGCGGCTGGAAAATTGTGCGTGGAACGCTTTGTCTATGCTGTCTGGAGAGATCGCATTGACGCGGATATCCCGGTCTGCCAGTTCCCGGCTCAGAGAGCGGGTCTGGGTGCTGACGAACGCCTTGGAGGCACTGTCGATCGAGGAGCCGGGGCTGCCGCCATTGCTGCGGTTGACTGGCAAGTCACGATAGACGTAAAGACCTTGCTCAACAAGAGGTCTCATGGCTGTCCCCCGATGCGAAAGCTGACCGATGATATCAGCCATAAACAAGCTCATCGGTGATCAACCCAGGTGGCTTTCATTTGGAGTTTGGCGCGCTGGGCAGGCTGCGGCACGCGATCACGGCAATTCCGGTCCCGGCAATATCATCCAGAATGACCTGGCCTATCTGGACAGGGGCTTCGATTTCCAGGGTATGGAGAGCCCGCGCTACCGCCATAACTTCAGCTTTAGGCACCGCCGTGACCGTTTTGACCGGCAAGCGGGGCCAGAGACCCGAGTTGCAGGCAATCGTGGTACTGACCATTCGGCAGGGAGCGGTGTACTCCTGCCGGGCGTAAGCCTCCCCGCGCTTACAATCGTTGCCGGTGATCTCTCGGATTTCGCCATCAATGATCACCAGCTCCAGCGGGCAGCTCATCGGACAACCAATGCAGGTCAGTCTTCGCTTCTCAAGCAATTATGTTGCCTCCCGTAGGCGGACATCGATTTTCAGCATCTCGCCAAAATAGCGGTCGAGAAGCTCTGGCGCGAGAGTCAGGCGAATCATCTCCGCGGGGACCAGCATGCGGAAACTTTTTTCATAACGGTCGCCAATCGTCAGCACGCAATTTTTTAATGGACGCTTGACCCGCAGATAGATGATCTGCTCCCGGTCAGGGGAAAGGCTCTGCGGAACACAGGAAGCGATATTCTCTCCGGCCTGAAGGGAAATATTGTCGCTGGGGCGGCGCATCCCTATGGCGACCTCCCCGGCAAAACGTCCGGCGCGAAGAGATTCTTCAGAGACAAAATCGACCAGATCGTGGACATGCAGCACATTGCCGCAGGCAAAGACTCCAGGCAGGGAGGTCTCCAGGTTACTGGTTACCTGCGGTCCGCCGGTAGCCGGGTCCATGCGCAGTCTGAGTCTGGTTGACAGTTCATTCTCAGGGATCAGGCCGATGGAAAGGAGCAGGGTATCGCAGGCAACGTCCCAGGATCGGCTGAGGTCCGGTATGAGTTCGTGGTTGACCGGGGCTATGGTCAGGCGCTCGACGCGATCCCGCCCATGAATAAAGGCGACGGTGGCGGACAGGTGCAGGGGAATACCGAAGTCATCCAGGCACTGAACCTGGTTGCGGGTCAGACCGCTGCAATGAGGCTGCAGCTCGTAGACTCCGGTCACATCACAACCCTCCAAAGACAAACGGCGGGCCATGATCAGGCCGATATCGCCGGAACCGAGGATGGCGATGCGCCGACCCGGGAGAACGCCATGCATGTTGACCATTTTCTGTGCGAGGCCGGCGGTCATCACTCCGGCGGGCCGAAAGCCAGGCGTGCGGATCGAGCCCCGGGTGCGTTCACGACAGCCCATGGCCAAAACGACGGACTGAGCCTGCAGCTGCAGATGCCCATAGCCGCCGCTGATAATCTCCAGCTGCAGAGCAGGGCTGATATCGAGGACGTAGGAGTCGGTGAGGATCTCCACCTGGTCAGACTGGACATTTCGGATAAAACGTTCTGCGTATTCCGGGCCGGTGAGTTCTTCCTTGAAATAATGCAAGCCGAAGCCGCTGTGGATACATTGGTTGAGAATGCCGCCAGCTTCTATTTCGCGATCAACGATCAGGATATGTTCGACACCTGCCTGTCGAGCACCCAGGGCCGCGGCCAGCCCGGCAGGCCCGCCACCGACGATCACGACATCGTACCTGCTCCTCAGTGGGCTCTTCATCGCCCATCCCCAACCGACAAATTGTCCTGACGTGGACAGCAAACCTCCGAGCCATGACCGCGTTTGGTGATTTCAGTAAGGGGAAGTCCCAGGGTTTCGGAGAGCAGGGCCATGACCCTCATGGTGCAGAATCCGCCCTGACAGCGGCCCATTCCGGCCCGAACCCGGAATTTAACGCCATCGAGGGTGCGGGCGCCGTGTCGGATGGCGTAGCGCACTTCAGCCTCAGTCACCGCCTCACAGCGGCAGACAATCCGTCCGAAGGCCGGATCTTGCAGAATCGCTGCTTGCCGTTGTTGCTGTGACATCCTGGCAAAACGGAACGGTCCGTCGATTTCAGCTTTCCAGACCGGTTTTTCTGCCAGCTTCAGCCCCTCGCAACGGAGCATCTCTGTGACGTAAGTGGCAATGGCCGGTGCCGCGGTGAGCCCTGGAGACTGGATCCCCGCCACATTGAAGAAGCCTTTAACCGGAGAGGGGCCGATGACAAAATCATTTGTCTCTGCGACCGCCCGCAGACCAGCAAATTCGGTGATCGTGTCCCGCTCAGAGATCGCTTTGCAATACTGGTGCACTGCCGCAAAGATCTTGGCTGCCCCGGCAAAGCTGGTCGACAAATCTTCGCGATTGTTGACCTCTTCCGCGGTCGGACCCACCATGATCGGGCCATCGACAGTCGGGATGATCAGCACCCCCTTGCTGGTCGCGGTGGGTACCGGAAAAATCAGTCGGGTGACTATCCCCTGCAGACGGCGATCAAGCAGGTACTCCTCCCCCTTACGGCAGTGGATTTTGAAATCAGCCGCGCCGACCATTGCCGCAACCCGATCGGCAAACACGCCTGCAGCATTGAGAATAATCCGAGAGTGGAATACTCCCTGCGGGGTTTGTATTGAAAAGTCGGCGCCGGTTTGATTGATGGCAAGGACCGGGCAGCCGCAGAAGAGTTCAGCGCCGTTTTGCTGCGCGCACTCGATTAAACCAAAGCAGGCTTCATAGGGGTTGATGACGGCCGCAGTCGGAGCGTGGAGAGCTTGCAAAATTGTGCGATTGAGGTTGGGCTCTTCTTTTTGAATCCTCTGTGGCGACCAGATTTCAAGGCCGGGGACGCCTTTGTCTTCGCCCTGCTTTTTGAGTAGCTGCAGATAATGAAGATCCTCGGGTTGCAGCGCCAGGAGCAGTTCGCCGATCCGCTTAAAACCAAACTTCAGATCCCGGGCGAGGTCGCTCCACCTTTGGTTGCCGGCCCACTCGAGCCTTCCCTTAAGCGTGTCCGGAGACGCATGATGTCCGGAATGGATGATGCCCGAGTTGGTTTTACTGGTCCCGAAACCGACTTCAACCTCTTTTTCGATCAGGGCCAGCCGCAGATCATAGCGAGACAGCTCCCGCGCCAGGGCACAGCCAACGATTCCTCCGCCAATGATAACAACGTCGTAGCTCATGCCGACAATCTTTTCTGCCCCTGAGTTCAAGCCATTAATTGCCCACCGTTGATTTCAATAACCTGACCGGTCACATAGCCGCTTAAACCATCGCACGCCAGATAAAGGGCTGCTCCGGCGCAGTCTTCAGCCTCACCAAGTCTCCGTAGCGGAATGCCAGCCCGGGTCTTCGCCAATTTCTCCGGGCTGGAAAAGCGTGCGTGGAATGCGGTATCAATAGTGCCGGGAGAGATCGCGTTGACCCTGACCTGGCGCCCGGCCAATTCTCTGGCGAGTGAGCGGGTCAGGGTACTGACAAAAGCCTTGGACGCGCTGTAAATCGAAGAGCCCGGGCTGCCGCCGGTTCGGGCAGAAATGGAACTGACATTGATGATGCAGCCCCCACCTGCACGGGTGAAAGCAGGCAAGACTTCGCGGCACGCTGTAACAACCGAGCGGGCGTTGAGATTGAAGACACGATCAATAAAATCATCATCCAGCTCTTCCAGCTGGCGCCTGGCCACCATGCTGCCGGCGTTGTTGACAAGAATATCCAGCCGGCCGAAGTGCGCCACCACCTGCGTGATGGTCTCTGCAACGGCCTGGCTTGAATTGAAATCCGCCTGAATTGACAAAGCGTCACCACCGGCCAGGCGAATTCTGCCGACAAGCCCTGCAACAGCTTTGCCATCACTGCTAAAGTGTTGAATACCGACCCTGGCCCCATAACGGCCGAAGGCTTCCGCGATTGCGGCGCCGATTCCGCTGCCGCCGCCGGTTACCAACACAACCTTGCCGGACAGATCGGCCCTCAATAAATCGGTCTGTTGCTCAGACATGGCCTCCCCCTCTTCTATTTCTCATCTTCAAGGACTCTGGATACCGCTTTTTTCCAGCCACGCAGCAACGCGTTTCGTTCTGCCTGGCCAAGTTCAGGGGTAAAGAGAGCATCTCGCTGCCAATTCTTTTGAATATCCTCAATTGACGCAAAGACGCCGAATTGCACCCCGGCGAGATAGGCCGCACCTAAAGCCGTGGTTTCCGTCACCTGAGGGCGTTCCACCGGAAGGTTCAACAGATCGGCCAGAAACTGCAGAAACCAGTTATTGGCGACCATGCCCCCATCGACGCGCAAGGTCTTCAAGGCGGCGTCGCTGTCCCCTTGCATAGCCTCCATCAGGTCGTAGGTCTGATAGCCTACCGATTCCAGGGTCGCGCGGACAATCTCCGCAATCCCGGTGTCACGGGTCAGTCCAAAAATCGCGCCACGCGCGTGAGGATCCCAGTGCGGGGCTCCCAGCCCGGTAAAAGCAGGAACCATGTAGACCCCACGATTGGAATCAAGCCCCTGCGCGAGCCCTTCGGCCTCGCCGGCGGAGTTGATCAGTTTCAGCCCATCGCGAATCCACTGAATCGCCGCACCTGCGACAAAAATAGAGCCCTCAATCGCATAGCTGGTCTTTCCGGCGACACGATATGCGACAGTCGTTAACAGACGGTTCCGGGAACGGAAGGCTTGTCCGCCAGTATTCATCAACACAAAGCAGCCGGTACCGTAGGTACTCTTGATCATTCCCGGCTCAAGGCAGGCCTGCCCGATAGCCGCGGCCTGTTGATCACCCGCGATTCCGCCGATCGGAATGGGGCGACCGAACAGCTCTGCATCCGTTACGCCAAAATCGGCAATGCAATCCCTGACCTCGGGTAACAGGGCGTATGGAATGTTGAACAGATCCAGCAGAGACTTGTCCCACTCCTGGGTGTGGATATTAAACAGCATGGTCCGCGATGCGTTGGTCGCATCGGTTGCGTGCACTGCACCGCCGGTCAGGCGCCAGAGCAGGAAGCTGTCGACTGTTCCAAACGCCAACTCCCCTTTTTCGGCCCTCGCCCTTGCCCCCGCTACATGATCGAGAATCCAGCCCAGTTTGGTTGCTGAAAAGTAGGGGTCAATCAGCAACCCGGTCCGTTCGGCGACCAGTTCTTCATTCCCCGCAGTTATAAGCTCGGCACAATGGGCGGCGGTGCGACGATCCTGCCAGACAATCGCATTGTAAATAGGTTTACCGGTCTGCCGATCCCAGACCAGCGTTGTTTCTCGCTGGTTGGTGATACCGATGCCGGCAACCTCATTCCCGGTCATCTCTGCCTGCTGCAGCGACCGGCGGCACACCTCGAGCACCGATTGCCAGATCCCTTCCGGATCATGTTCGACCCATGCATCCTGCGGATAGAGCTGACGGAATTCTTGCTGGGACTGCGCTATGCAGTGTCCACTTGCATCGAAAATCATGGCACGCGAACTGGTCGTTCCCTGATCGATAGCAAGGATATGTCGTCCCTTCATAAATGACCTCCTCAAACCCTGGTTTGACTATCAAAAGTTCATAATCACTCAATATCGAAAATAGTCAAGCTGCCGATTGTTCAAAAGTGAAAACGTTTTGCAATTTCTCCTTGTCAAACGAACAAAATCTAGTATAAAGATAAAATTAGCACAAATTCATTCCCTAACAGAACATAGTTATCCCCTAACCGATCTGGACTCTGGATGAATCAGCGTCAGCAGGAAATTCTACTCCTGGTTCAGCAACAGGGATTTGTGGCAATCGAAACCCTGGCGCAAAACTTCCAGGTAACTCCTCAAACAATCCGCCGCGACATCAACACCCTCTGTGAAAAACAGTTGCTTACCCGCTTCCACGGCGGCGCCGGGCCTTCATCCAGTGTTGAAAACCTTGCATACTCAACGCGCCAAGTCATGCATCTGGCGGAAAAACGCGGCATCGCTCAATTGACTGCGCAGCATGTCCCTGACCGGGCATCAATCTTCATCAATATCGGCACAACGACAGAAGAAGTTGCCAAGGCACTTAAGAACCATAGCAACTTGCGGGTTATCACCAACAACCTGAATGTCGCCTCTATTCTGCGCTGCAATCCCAGCTTCGAGATCATTATAGCAGGCGGATCGGTACGTCAAAGGGATGGCGGAATTACCGGCGAGGCCACCCTTGATTTTATCCGTCAATTTAAGGTCGATTTCGGCATTATCGGTATCTCCTGCATTGACGTCGACGGGGCCTTGCTCGATTACGACTATCATGAGGTCCGTGTTGCACAGGCCATTATCGAAAATTCCAGAAAAGTCTTTCTGGTCGCAGATCATAGCAAGTTCGACCGCTACGCCATGGTCAGACTTGGCAGCATAACGCAGGTTGACGCGCTCTTTACCGACCAACCTCCACCCCTGCACCTTGTTGCTATTCTTAAAGAAGCTGGCGTAGACCTGCATGTGACCGATTCGTCCACTGTCACGAAAAACCATTTAACTGAAGTATCTAACTAAGGGAAGCTGCTAAATGGCAATGGTTATTGAGAACGTCACAAAAATGGTCGGTAATGCATGCCATATCAATGATATTTCGCTACAGCTTGAACCGGGAACTTTCAACATCCTGCTCGGACGGACCCTCTCGGGGAAAACCACCCTGATGCGACTGATGGCCGGACTCGACAAACCGACGAAAGGGCGCATTCTGATGAATGGTCAGGATTTGACCGGTATGTCGGTGCGCAAACGCGACGTGGCCATGGTTTATCAGCAGTTCATCAATTATCCCTCGATGACCGTTTACAAAAACATTGCCTCCCCCTTGCGCCTTGCCAAGGCCTCCGAACCGGAAATTGACCGTAGAGTCCGTGAAGTTGCCGAGATGTTACATATTGAAAAGCTGCTCGATCGCTTGCCGGCAGAACTCTCGGGCGGTCAGCAGCAACGTACCGCTATTGCCCGAGCGCTGGTCAAGGATGCCGAGCTATTACTGTTAGATGAACCGCTGGTCAATCTTGACTATAAATTGCGTGAAGAGCTGCGCACGGAGATGCGCGAAATATTCAAGCGCCGCCAATCTATTGTGGTTTACGCCACGACCGAACCCACTGAAGCCTTGGCATTAGGAGGCAATACCGCCGTGCTGTTTGAGGGCCGACTCGAGCAGTTCGGTCAGACAGTCGATGTCTATCAACATCCACAATCAACTCGCATTGCTCAAGCTTTTAGTGATCCGGCCATGAATATCGTCTCCGGGAGCGTTGATGCTGACAGTCTTCAACTGGGTGACGCCCGCCAGGTCCCGTTACAGGGCCATCTGAGTGGATTGAGCCCCGGCAACTACCGTTTCGGGATGCGCGCCAATCATCTGCAACTTGAGCGCAAAATCGCCACAGACATCGGATTTAACACGAGAATAAATCTCGCAGAGATCAGCGGTTCGGAGACCTTTGTTCACGTCACTCACAATGAAGATCACTGGACAGTCCAGAAACAGGGAATTCATAACTATAAGATGGAAGAGCAGGTTCAGGTGTATGTCGACCCGGCGCGGCTATACGTCTTCGATCTCGACGGTCACCTGGTTGCTGCTCCTGGTGTTCTCCCGACAAGTCTGACTTAAAGGCAGCATTCATGGCACGCATTGACCTCAAACAAGTGGCTCATTCCTATCGCCGCAACCCGACCAGTGCAGGTGATTATGCACTGCACAAAATGGATCTTATCTGGGAAGACGGCCGCGCCTATGCCCTGCTCGGTCCATCCGGGTGCGGCAAAACCACGCTGTTGAATATTATTTCCGGGCTGCTGCGCCCGTCTGAAGGGCAAGTTCTTTTTGATGGAAAAGATATCTCTGCCAAGTCGCCTCAGGAACGTAATATCGCGCAGGTTTTCCAGTTTCCAGTCATTTATGACACCATGAGTGTTTTCGACAATCTGGCCTTCCCATTGCGCAACCGTAAAAACCCAGTGGCCGAAATCCGCAAACGGGTCGAAGAAGTCGCCGAGATGCTCGAATTGCAGGATGACCTGCACAAGCGTGCCGCCAACCTGAGCGCCGATGCCAAGCAGAAAATCTCCCTCGGCCGTGGCCTGGTGCGCAGCGATGTCGCCGCCATCCTGTTCGACGAACCGCTCACGGTGATCGACCCGCATCTGAAATTACTCCTGCGGCGCAAATTGAAGCAAATCCACGCCCGCTTCAAGTTGACCATGGTCTACGTCACTCACGACCAACTCGAGGCGTTGACCTTTGCCGACCAGGTTGTCGTCATGAACGAAGGCCAGGTCCTGCAGATCGGTACGCCGCAGGACCTGTTCGAAAATCCCCAGCACACATTTGTCGGCTATTTCATCGGCAGCCCGGGTATGAATTTTATGCCTTGCCGGTTGGAGAGAGGCGCGCTCACCGTCGGGGCCCTGCGCTTTCAGGTCTCCTCCGGCGCCGAAAATCTGCAGGGCACTCTACAACTGGGGATTCGTCCGGAGTTCCTGCAACTGCACAACGAGATGACCCGGGGGGCACACAAGGTGGCTGTCAGTACCGTGGAGGACCTGGGGAATTGCATGATCGTGACGGTCCGGTTCGCCGGGCAAACTCTCAAGGTCAAGATTCCGGAAGGGCAGTCGGCTCCTCCGGACGTCGGCTATCTGACTTTCCCCCCCGAATGGCTGCGGGTTTACGCCGACGGCATACTGATTGAGACCCGCTTGCAAGCTCAGACAGGTGAGGAGGCGGCACAATGAACAAGTGGGAAGACAACAAGGCCTGGCTCATGGTCATCCCGGTGTTCCTGGTCGTGGCCGTTTCCGCCATCCTGCCACTGATGACGGTGGTGAACTATTCCATT